>JAZQIZ010000035.1:0-43423 GCA_045541395.1 Eubacteriales bacterium | reverse complement strand
CCGTCTGGAGCGGCTACAGATCCCTCTCCGCTGCAACAAGACCTATAGCGCCCTCCATCAGCTCTATCAGTTCACCTTCCAAGGGCAAAGTTACCTTGAAGTGGACAAATATAGCAAGGGAAAGCGGCTATCAGATCTATTATGCCACCTCCAAGACTGGCACCTACAAGCTGCTTGACACAACAAAGGTAAACGACGTATCAGAGACCTGCACAGGCCTTACAAGCGGCAGGACCTACTACTTCAAGGTTCGCGCTTACAAAATTGCAGACGGATATAAGATCTACAGCTCATACAGTCCTGTAAAGGCTATTAAGATCAAGTAAAACTATAATAACTTAAATGCAATCTGCATTTTATTGCAGGGCGCTTTTGTTTACAATTTGTTCACATATCACAAGGTTAACTTGATATAATCATAATATGTATTTATAAGTTTTTTAAACTTATGCTTAAAATTAGCTATTAGCTACAAGGAGGATTACAATGAAAAAACTATTATGCTGTGTTCTGTGCCTTTTAATGCTTTGGTACGTTGTTCCTGTTGGAATGCTTAGCGTAAATGCACAGGAAATTGAGCTTGAAGAGGCCGCTATTGGTGATGCAGTATTTTCTTGGGACTGCAGCTCTCTCGTAGGTGCCCCCTGGGGCGCTTGGGCTTACGGCGCAACCGCTACCGAAGAAGGTAATATTATTCTCAGACCTACCGATAACTCTATGGATAACGGCTATGCTGCATATTATATGTGGACCGGCAACCTGAAGGAAGTAGACGGTACAGAAAACATTTATGCTGTTAAATACGGCAAGACCTACGTTCTTAACTTCAAGGCTAAGGGCGAAGCAGGCAAAGAAGTTCAGTATGACTTTAAAGATGGCGCCATTGGTATGGACGGTGCCTACATCTTCGAGACTACCGGCCAGTGGGAAGATGTTTGGTCTGCTCCTATGACTGTTAACGTTGATCCTGAATATGATCTTGCTCCCGGTGATGACTCTATAATAAACGGTTATCCTGTACGTATCTTCCTTAACCCCAACGGCAACCCCCTCGCAGCTTCCGAAGTTACTATCGACGATATCGTTATCTATGAATACGTTGGCGCTCCTGTTGTTCATGAACACACCTATGACAACGCTTGTGATGAAACCTGCAATGAATGTGGCGAAACAAGAATTGTGACCCATTCTTACAAAACCACAACTACAAAGGCAACTACAAGCGCTAACGGCAAAAAGGTAACTAAATGCACTGTTTGCGGAGACGTTAAATCTACAAAGACTATCTATAAGATCGCCTCTGTAAGCCTTTCTTCAACTAAGTATACCTATAACGGCTCCAAGAAGACTCCTACCGTTACCGTAAAAGACTCCAAGGGTAATAAGCTTACAAACGGTGAGGATTATAAGTTAACATACAGCTCTTCCAAGAGAACAGCTATTGGCCGTTACAATGTAAAGGTTACCTTTATGGGTGATTACTCCGGTTCCAAGACTCTGTATTTCACCATAGGTCCCAAGAATCCTACTACTGTAAGCGCAAAGCTATATGGTTATGATGATGTTAAGGTTACCTGGACTAAGGTATCCGGTGCGTCCGGCTACAGAGTATATTACAAACCCTCTACTTCTAACACTTGGCAGTATAAAACTATCACAGGTAATTACATTAAGCTTGCCAATCTTTCCGATGGCGTTAAGTATGATATCAAGGTAGAAGCATACAAGACCGTTAACGGCAATAAGTGTTTTAATGCAGGCAAAAAAGTTACCGTTACAACATTAAAGAAAATTGCAAACGTAAAGGTTGTAAAATCTGATTCCAAGGCAAAGGTATCCTGGACCAACATTAACGGTGAAACCGGTTATCAGATCTCCAGATCCACCACCAAGACCGGTACCAATATTGTATCCACCTACAAAACAACCTCTGGCAAATATAAGACAATAACCGCAACAAAAGGCAAGACTTATTATTACAAGGTAAGAGCTTATAAGGTTGTAGATGGCAATAAGATCTACGGTCCCTGGTCGACACCTATTAAATTTGTAAGAAAGTAACTAAAAAAATACCGGACGTTTTATCGTCCGGTATTTTTATTTGCCATAGAATTCCACACAGGAAAAAATGGCATAGGGGAGGTCAGCGGTTAAGTAATATGCGCAAAGGCGGATAGGGCGGTCTTTGCAATAATTTTTATGAAGCTTTAACAAAATTAATCCTCATTTATTACTTGACTTAGTGTTGTTGTATGTTATAATAGTGTTATAAAAAACCAAAGGAGAGTGGGTTATGGATTACTGCGTTTTTTGCGGCTCGGAAATTGAATTTGATGATGACGTTTGTCCGAATTGCGGCGCGGAGGTTTTGAATCGCAGGCCCGCCTCTATGGTTTTCTCCGACACCGACGTTGTGGAAATAACCGAAGACGGAAAATCTATGACAGGCACTATAGTTCTTCCCAAAAACGCAGGAGGAGATCAGCGTTACAGAGTTCTTTCCTCATTGGGCTTTATGGGGTCACTGATATTGCTTTCCATTCCCATTATGGGGCAGCTTATAGCCCTTGTATGGGCTTTGGGCGGTTGCCTTAACCGTAACCGCAGGAATCTTGCCAGGGCGGTAATTTATTTGCAGTTGATAGTGGTTGCGCTTATTGTTGGAGGATATTTTCTTTTAGGCTATCTTGATCCTGATATGCTTAAGCTTATACTTGAAAATCTTGAAACTTTGATTTTTTAAAAAAAGATCGGCTGAATTACTTCAGCCGATCTTTTTATTAGCAGCAGGACCTTTCGATGCAGCAGTTATTGTTCTGCATAAGGAATAAAAGAATAGCTATTACAATTACCCACCAAATGCAATCATCGTTAAATAAATTGTTAAAACACATACAAAGTACCTCCTATTTTTGTAGTACACTATATACTATGCTGTTTTTATGATAGAGTTACTAACTTGATTTTTAATAAAACATTTGTTATAATAATAAAAAAGTTGTTACCGTTTTGTCATAATTTCGGTATAGAGAGGCGTGTTTTATATGCTATGGCTTGTTGCTGTATTAGTAATAATTCTGGCTGCAATTTTATATCTTGTAGGTAAATATAATCATATAATAAGTCTTGGTATCAGCTGTGAAGAGGCTATTTCGACAGTGGATGTTTTCCTTAAAAAAAGGTTTGATCTGGTTCCTTCCGTAATAGAGGTAATAAAAGAACATACAGAAGATAACGAGTTTTGCGAAAGAATTAAAGTTGCGGCTTCAAATGGCCAGGCAGCGCAGACCGTAATGGAAAGGGAAGAGGCCGATAATGAGCTTTCATTGCTTGTAAAAGAGGTTTTTGAATTAGGTGAGAAAGACAAGTCCCTTCATTCCAAGTCGGAATATCTTGAGCTATTGGGTTATCTGAGAGCTTTAAAACAGGATATTGCCAATGCAAAGATTAATTATAATGAGTGTGCCAGGGAATATAACAAAACCTGCCGTATGTTTCCCGGTAATATAATTTCTTCAATGTTTAAATTTGAAATAAAGTGTCTTTTTAAAGAAAATTAAGCTAAAAAAAGGAGAGAAAAAGTATATTTTGCTTTTTCTCTCCTTTTTTCGTATAGATTATAATAAACCTAATATTTATTTCTTGTTTTTTTTGAGTCTTTGTGATATAGTTATACTGTACGGAAATGTGTAATTTTCCGTTACACCTTAATAATTAAAGAAATTAAGATAAAGTTTAGGAGGAAAAGCGAATGGCACTTACTAATGAACAGATAGAGCAGAAGACTATCGAGCTCAAAGAGTTTATTGAACAGAACAAAAACAATCCCGGTCCGCTTATGCCCATAATGCAGAAGGCACAGGAACTGTTTGGTTATCTGTCTTTTGAAACTCAGGAGCTTATTGCTGAAGCTCTGGATATCCCCGTTGCAGAAGTATACGGCGTAGCTACTTTCTATGCACAGTTCTCCCTTGAACCTAAGGGTGAAAACATTATCAGCATCTGCACCGGTACTGCTTGCTACGTAAAGGGTGCGCAGGCAATTGTAGACGAATTTGTTAAACTTCTCGGTGTTGAATGCGGCAAAACCACACCCGATGGTAAATTCACTATCGAAGGTACCCGTTGTCTGGGGTGCTGCGGTCTTGCACCTGTTGTATTTATTAACGATGATGTATACGGTAAAGTTACCGTAGATCAGGTTAAAGACATTCTTGCTAAGTATTAAGAGACGGAGGTAATATCAGATGAAAACATTGGAAGAAATCAGATCCATGCAGGAACAGCTGAAGAATACCGTTGGCCCCCGTCCTGCTGATGCAAAAACCACAAGAGTACTGTTTGGTATGTCTACCTGCGGCGTTGCTTCCGGTACAGGCGCTGTTATGGAAGCGATGAAGAAGGCTGCTGAAGAACAGGGTATTACCGATTGCGAATTTATTGCAGTTGGTTGTATTGGCCTTTGCCAGTATGAACCTATCGTTGAAGTACTTGCTCCCGGCAAAGATAAGGTTACATACGTTGAAATGACTGCCGAAAAGGGTATTGAAGTTGTTGAAAAGCACTTAAAGGGCGGTGCTCCCATTGGTAAATACACCATGACCGGCGTTGAAAACCCCGATTGCGGCGAAGACGCTGAGCCAATGCCCCTTGAAGAAGTTAGCTTCTTTAAGAAGCAGCAGAGAATCGCTCTGAGAAACTGCGGCGTTATCAATCCTAAGAATATTGATGAATATATTGCTACCGGCGGTTACACCGCTTTAGGTAAATGCATTAAGGAAATGACTCCCGACGGCGTTATCGAGGAAGTTTTAGCTTCCGGTATCCGTGGCCGTGGCGGCGCAGGCTTCCCCACCGGTCTTAAATGGAAGTTTGCTTGTGCAAATCGTGGCAATGTACAGAAGTACGTTTGCTGTAATGCTGACGAGGGCGACCCCGG
Organism: Eubacteriales bacterium; assembly: GCA_045541395.1. Taxonomy (GTDB): domain Bacteria; phylum Bacillota; class Clostridia; order Oscillospirales; family UMGS1783; genus JAZRWQ01. The sequence goes on along the minus strand of JAZQIZ010000035.1, from coordinate 38,484 downwards.
CGCATTTATGGACCGTTCCATCCTTGAAGGTGACCCCCATGCAGTATTAGAGGCTATGGCTATTGCAGGCTATGCCATCGGTGCTACCCAGGGTTATATCTATGTTCGTGCTGAGTATCCCCTTGCTTGCGAACATCTTAACCATGCAATTAAGCAGGCCCATGAATATGGCCTCTTAGGTGAAAATATCTTTGGTTCTGATTTCAGCTTCGATATCGGCCTTCGTCTCGGCGCAGGCGCATTCGTATGCGGCGAAGAAACCGCTCTTATGAACTCTATTGAAGGTAAGCGCGGCGAACCCAGACCCCGTCCTCCTTTCCCTGCAGTTAAGGGTCTGTTTGATAAGCCCACCATCCTTAACAACGTTGAAACCTATGCAAATATTGCACAGATCATTAATAACGGCGCTGAATGGTTTACCAAGATGGGTACCGAAAAGTCTAACGGTACTAAGGTATTCGCTCTCGGCGGCAAGATCAATAAGACCGGTCTTGTAGAAGTTCCTATGGGTACAACCGTTCGTGAGATTGTTTATGATATCGGCGGCGGTATCCCCAACGGTAAGGCTTACAAGGCAGTTCAGACAGGCGGCCCCTCCGGCGGTTGCATCCCCGCATCTCACCTTGATACTCCTATCGATTACGATTCTCTGCTTGCTATCGGCTCTATGATGGGTTCCGGCGGCTTTATCGTAATGGATGAAGATAACTGCATGGTTGACATTGCTAAGTTCTTCTTAGAGTTCACAGTAGATGAATCCTGCGGTAAGTGCACTCCCTGCCGTGTTGGTACCAGAAGAATGTATGAACTTCTTGAAAAGATCACCGACGGCAGAGGCGAAGACGGCGATATTGAAAAACTGGAAGAGCTGGCTATGACCATCAAGGCTACTTCTCTTTGCGGCCTCGGCCAGACTGCTCCTAACCCCGTTCTTTCTACTCTTAAATATTTCCGTGAAGAGTATGAGGCACATATCTATCAGAAGCAGTGCCCTGCTCACGTTTGCTCCAAGCTTGCTACTTACGAAATCGTTCCCGAACTGTGCAAGGGTTGCTCTCTCTGCGCTAAGAAGTGCCCCACCGAAGCTATTACCGGTGAGCGTAAGCAGCCCTACACTATCGACCAGGCTAAGTGCATTAAGTGCGGTGCTTGTGTTGATTCTTGTAAGTTCAAGGCTATAATAGTAAAGTAAGGAGGATACAGAATATGATTAACTTAACTATTGACGGTATTAAAGTTAGCGTGCCCGAAGGTTCTACTATTCTCGAGGCCGCAAAAGCAGCAAATATCAATATTCCTACTCTTTGCTATCTTAAAGACGTACAGGCTATCGGCGCTTGCCGTATCTGCCTTGTTGAAGTAAAGGGTGCAAGAGCACTTGGTGCTGCTTGTGTTATGCCTGTAACCGAAGGCATGGAAGTTAAAACAAACACCGCCGCTATTCGCGCTCAGCGTAAAATGAACCTTCAGCTGCTTCTCTCTACCCATAACAGAGAATGCACCTCCTGCGTTCGTTCCGGCAACTGCGAGCTTCAGGCTCTCTGCTTAGAATACGGCGTTGATGATTACCCCTTTGACGGCGCTAAGATGGACACCAAGTTTGATGATCTTTCTGCTTCCATCGTTAGAGATGCTTCCAAGTGCATCTACTGCCGCCGTTGCGTTGCTACCTGCAACAACGTTCAGAAGATCGGCGCTATCGGCGCATTCAACCGTGGCTTTAAGACAGCCGTTGGCTGCATCTTCGAAAAGAGCCTTGCTGAGTCTCCCTGCGTAAACTGCGGCCAGTGCATTACTGCTTGCCCCGTTGGCGCTTTAAGAGAAAAGAGCTCTATTGATGATGTTTGGGCTGCTATTAATGATCCCGAAAAGCACGTTGTTGTTCAGCCCGCTCCCGCTGTAAGAGCCGCTTTAGGTGAAGAATTCGGTATGCCTATGGGTACTCCCGTTACCGGTAAGCTTGCTGCTTCCCTTAGAAGACTTGGCTTTGATAAGGTATTTGATACCGACTTTGCTGCTGACCTTACCATTATGGAAGAAGGCACCGAGCTCTTAGAAAGACTTGCTTCCAAAGAAGCTGCTCTTCCTATGATCACCTCCTGCTCTCCCGGTTGGGTTAAGTATTGCGAAACCTTCTATCCCGAATTCATTCCTAACCTTTCTTCCTGCAAGTCTCCCCACGAAATGCTGGGTGCTGTAATCAAGAGTTACTATGCAGAAAAGAATAATATTGATCCTAAGAACATCTACGTTGTTTCTGTAATGCCTTGTACCGCTAAGAAGTACGAAGCTGCCCGTGAAGAACTGGGCCATGAAAGTATGCAGGATGTTGACGCAGTTCTCACTGTTCGTGAACTTGCAAGAATGATCAAGCAGGCAGGTATTGACTTTGCAAGACTGCCCGAAGAAGACTTTGATGACGTTTTAGGTGAATCCACCGGCGCCGGCGTTATCTTCGGTGTTACCGGCGGCGTTATGGAAGCTGCTCTTCGTACCGTATACGAAGTTGTTACCGGTAAGACTTTAGAAAACGTTGAATTCCACGCTGTTCGCGGTATGGAAGGCATTAAGGAAGCTGAAGTTGATCTTGAAGGCAAAACCGTTCGTGTTGCTGTTGCTCACGGTACCGGTAATGCAAAGGCTCTCCTTGAAGCTATCAAGGCAGGCGAAAAGTCTTATGACTTTATCGAAGTTATGGGTTGCCCCGGCGGCTGCGTAACAGGCGGCGGCCAGCCTATCGTTTCCGCTAAGGATCGTATGTATATTGATGTTAAGGCTGAACGTGCTAAGGCTCTCTATGCTGAGGATGCTTCCAAGGCTATCAGAAAGTCTCATGAGAACCCCTCCATCAAGAAGCTTTACGAAGAATATTTCGAAAAGCCCGGTTCTCATAAGTCCCACGAACTGCTTCATACTTCCTATACTGCAAGAAAGAAATACAACTTCTAATTGCAATAAGATCCCCGAACTTTACGTTCGGGGATCTCTTTTTATTTAGTGTTATTGCTCTCATTACAGCACAGGAAATTTATTTTTGCAAAAAAACAAGAGAATATGGCAAAAATATTTTGCTTTTATGGGGAAAGTGTGGTATTATAATATAAATACTATGCAATCAACAATTTATGAAAGGATAGACTATCATGAGCTTTAATGTAACTAAAGGCCTTTATAAGGATATTGAGGCTGTTATCGTTAAAACCGAAAAGCTTCAGGCAACCTTCCTGCCTTCTCAGGGCGGCAAGCTTTGCTCCCTCATTTGCCTTGAATCCGGCAGAGAATATATGGAACAGGGCAGGCCTGAAACTACCTACAGAAGACTTGGTATTGATACCTACTATGTTGATGCGGAATGTGCCGCTTATGACGATATGTTCCCCACCATTGACCCTTGGGAGATTCCCGAAGGTCCCTTAAAGGGCGGTAAGTATCTTGATCATGGCGAGGTTTGCCGTCTGCCCCATCATTTTACTATTACAGAGGATGCAGTTTATACATACACCCGTTCTGTGTGCCTGCCCTATACTTTCGAAAGAAAGATCAGCGAAGGTGCTAACGGCGGCATCAGAATTGACTTTACTGCTACCAACCTTTGCGATACTGATTTTGATTATATCTGGGCTGCTCATTTTATGGCTAAGGCTGAAGAAGGCGGCAGAGTTATTACTCCTCTTCCTGAAGGCTCCAAGGCTGAGATCGTTTTCGCTTCCGATGCTGAGAAGTACGGCGTAAGAAACGATAAGGTTACCCTTCCTTACGGTAAGGACGGTAAGACCAGAATTGACGAAAACAAGAAGTTCGTTCCCGGCGAAGGCGCTGCATGGAAGTATTACTTCTGTGATCCTCTTCCTGAAGGTTGGATCGGCTATAAATACCCCTCTGATGGCACTATGCTGAAGTTTACCTTCGATGAAAAGAAGGTTCCTTACGGCGGTATGTGGCTGAATGACGGTGAATTCCACAACCACTCCAATGCGGCTATGGAAATTGCAACAGGCTCCTTTGACAGACCTGACACTGCAAGAGAATTAAACCAGTATTCCGTGCTTAAGGCAAACAGCAAGGAAGAATGGTATTTTGAAATTGATATCGTTAAGTAATTGAAAGGAAGATACTACTATGGGTAAAGTAACAGTTATGGGTAGCTTTATTCAGGATATTGCTACCTACACCCCCGAATTCCCCGTTGACGGTCAGACTATCGTTGGTTATGAACTGAAAATGGGCCCCGGCGGCAAAGGCTCCAATCAGGCTACTGCTGCTGCAAAATTCAATGCAGAAACCATTATGATCACAAAATTAGGAAGAGACGCTTTTGCTACCAACTGCCTTGATCATTACAAAAACGTTGGTATCAGCGATAAGTACGTTTACTATTCCGAAACTGCTTCCACCGGCGCAGCTCCTATTATTATTCACAAGGAACGCGGCGAAAACAGAATCGTTGTTATTTTAGGCGCTAACGCTGAAATTACCGTTGACGAAATTCGCAATGCTGAAGAAGATATTAAGACTTCCGACGTTCTTCTTACTCAGTATGAAACCAATACCGAAGCTGTTCTTGAATTCTTAGCTTTAGGCAAGAAGCATGGCAAGAAGCTTATTGTTAACCCCGCACCTATGATGGATATGCCCGCTGAAGTTTATAAGGATATCGATTACGTAACTCCCAACGAAACCGAAGCTGCTGTTCTGGCAGGCGTTGGCCCTATCGAAACTTTAGATGATGCAAGAGAAGCTGCTAAGATCATTATCGCTAAGGGCTGCAAGGCTGTTCTTATGACTTTAGGTTCTCAGGGCTCATTCTTCTACAACGGCGAAAAGGAAATCAACATTAAGCCCTTAAAGGTTAAGGCTGTTGATACCACCGGCGCAGGCGATACCTTCAATGGCGCTTTCGCTGCTGCTTTAGCAGAAGGTTTTGATGATGAAACCGCTATTAAGTACGCTACTTGCATGGCAGGTATCTCCGTTACCCGCCAGGGCTCCGCTCCTTCTATCCCCACCAGAGAAGAAGTTGACGAGTGCTTCAAAAAGAATTTTGGTTAATTAATATAAAACAGGGACTTTTTAAGTCCCTGTTTTTTTGTATAAGAATAAAACAAACGCCCCGATTATTCGGGGCGTTTACTGTTAATAGCAGGATCTGTATATATTCAAAATGTCTTCGGGAGTCATTTCAACGTAAGCTTTTGTGAGGTTGCCTATGTGATCTGCCATTTCCTTAAGCTTGGTATCATCGGGGATGCCGGTATCTTTAAGGTTGGTGGGCATTCCTAAGGAGGTTAAGAATTCTTTTGTTTTCTCAATTGCAATATTTGCAATTTCCAGCTTATCAAGGTTTGCGTCAATACCCCAAACGTTTACGCCGTATTCAGCAAAGTCTTCAACAGCATATTCTTCCTTTAAGCAGAACTTCATCCAGGCGGGAGTTAAAACCGCAAGGCCTGCGCCGTGGGTAATATCATAATAACCGCTTAAAATGTGCTCTAAAGGATGACAACTCCAGCTTGCTGCAGCGTTACCTAAGAAGGTTTCGCCGTTGATAGCAAGGGAGGCAGCCCACATCAAATTGGAACGAGCTTCGTAATCTTCGGGATTTTCAAGGGCTATAGGTCCGTATTTAATAACGGTTTTAAGAAGCGCTTCGTTTATGCGCTTTTTAAGGAAAGCACCTTTGTTTTTATTGAAATAACCTTCAAAAATATGGCTGAAAATATCTGCAGTGCCTGCCCCTGTATGATACTTGCTTACAGAGTAGGTATAGGTAGGATCCATAATAGCAACTGTAGGACGGATGCGGTTATCGCCAATGCCGATCTTCTCGTTTGTTTCGGGATTGGAAATAACGGAGAAATTATCGGTTTCGGTTCCTGTTGCGCTTAAGGTAGGAATAGCTACTATGGGCATTACTTTGGGCGCAAGAGAGGGATTAACAACAATATCCCAAGCATTGCCTTCATAATATCTTGCAAGGGCAATTGCCTTTGCGGCGTCAATAGCGCTGCCGCCGCCAATGCCGCAAATAATGTCAATACCGTTTGCTTTAACTATCTCAAGGCCCTTTTCAACAGACTGAACTCTGGGGTTAGGCTCAACGCCGCCCAATTCAAAAACTTCGTTGCCGTTTTCCTTGCATATGGCTAAAAACTTATCGTAAATGCCAAGCTTTTTAATAGAGCCACCGCCGTAAACTAAAAGCAGCTTTGCATTAGGTTTAATGTCGTTTAAGGCTTGGGCAAGATTTTCAATACTGTCTTTACCAAAGAAAATGCGGGTAGGTGAACAGAAACTGAATTTCTCCATAATCTTTTGCTCCTTTTTTATTTTAAATTAATTTATCGAAAGTAATGGCCGAAAGCTTTTCTTTAAGCTCTACGCTCAGTTCAATAAAAACATGTTTCATGGCGCAGGGAAGCCCCTGTTTAACGTCAGGGTGCTGACATTCATAGCCTGCATTTGTGCACCTATTTACGGGCAATTCGCCGTCAATAGCCGTTATAACGTCATACATACTTATTTGAGAAGGTTTTTTATCCAGCATATAGCCGCCGTGGGTTCCTTTATATGAGCGTACAATACCTGCAAGTAAAAGCTTTCTCAGTATCTTCAGGGTGAAACGCAATGAAACGCCGATCTGCTCGGAAAGTGAATTGGCATCGGTTTTTACATTGTTTCCCGAAAAGATATATACAATTCTTAAAGCGTAATCTGCTTCAAGGGTTATATTCATATTAATTACTTACCTTTCAGTTATTCAAAAAAGATCTGCCTTGCCTGAAGAACCGAAGATCTGCATTTTCTTTCTTGCAACCTTGGTCATCAGCTCCCTTGCAGGCCTGCAAAGGGTGCGGGGATCATATTCTGTAGGATCGTTTTTAAGTACAGATTTAATACCGTCGGAAAAAGCAACGCGAATATCGGTATCAATATTAATTTTGCAAATACCAAGAGAAATGGCTTTTTTGAGCTGTTCCTCGGTTAAACCGGAAGCGCCGTGAAGCACTAAAGGAATATCTACAACTTTGCGTATCTCGGCAAGTCTGTCAAAATCCAGCTTAGGTTCGCCTTTGTATTTGCCGTGGGCAGTGCCGATTGCAACGGCAAGGGAATCAATGCCTGTTCTCTTTGCGAAATCGGCTGCCTCTGCAGGGTTGGTGTAAACTGCATCTGCTTCGCTAACAACAACGTCGTCTTCAATACCAACTAATTTTCCAAGCTCGGCCTCAACGGAAACACCTTTTTCATGGGCCATTTTAACTACCCCTGCAGTAATTTCAACGTTTTCTTCGTAAGGCTTGCTGGAAGCGTCCATCATAACGTTTGTCCAGCCAAGCTCTATGCATTTTTCAACGGTTTCAATTTTTAAGCCGTGATCTAAGTTAATGCAAACAGGAACAGTAGCCTTCTTGCCTGCATGGAGTGCAAGGATGGCCAGGTAGTCTATTCCCGCGTATCTAATGGCGCTTTCGCTTGTCTGAATAATAATGGGGGACCTTTCTTCCTCAGCTGCCGCTATAACAGCCTGACAAATTTCCATGTTGTTAATGTTGAAGGCGCCGCAGGCGTAACCGTTTTGCTGGGCATGCTTAAGGATCACTTCACCGGATACTAACATAATAATTCCTCCTATTTATCAATTAATTTATTTTCTCTTGCATAAACGAATAAATACTGCTGAGCAATTCCGCCGTAACGTCCAAAGTCCTTCTCCGGTTCTTGAGGATATAGAATATTGAGGGCTCTCTTTATCCAAACGTCCTTAGGGAAAGCTTCAATATGGCCTGCGCCGAAAAGCAGCACACAATCTGCCACCTTAGGGCCAACGCCTTTTATTTGCATAAGCATTTCTTTTGCTTCGGAGTAAGGCAGTTCTTTAAGTTTTTCAAGGTCTACCGCGCCGCTTTTTACCTTCCTGCAGGCATCTTCTATGTATTTTGCTCTGAACCCTGCCCGCAGGGGTGCAAGGTCCTCAGCATTAAATTTATATAATTCCTCTACAGTAGGGAAGGAATATATATCTTCACTCAGTTTTTTTCCTGCAAGGGCGCATAAGCGGGATATTATACCCTTTATGCGGGGAATATTATTGTTTTGTGAAATTATAAAGGAAATAAGCGCCTCCCAGGTATCCTGACAAAAAAGCCTTATGCCTCTGCCGTATTCACTGGCCTTTTCCATTACAGCATCGTTTTTGCAAAGCTCGGCAACAACAGGCTCATAATCCCTTTCTAAATCAAAGTATGGGATATACACCTGCTCAAAAAGCTCTTTTGTTGCGCCTTCGAAAAAACAGCCGTCCTTATATGGGCGCAGTTTAACAATATGATTTCCAACAACTCCTATATAGCCTTTTTCATCTCTGTCAAACCTGAAGCATTGGCCGCATTCACAGGAACGCTCAATATTAAAATCCTTTGTTTCGGTTAAATAAACACCGTTTTCTTTATATTCAAATCTCATAATTTATATTATACAATATTAGTGCTCTTTTTACAATGATAATTATCAGATAAAAACTACTCTTTTTCAACATCCGTTGCGGTTGCTTTTTTTGAAGAAATAACTTTTTTAACAGATATCATTTTGCCGCACAGCATATATATTTCAAACAGAATACAGGCTGCACAGGATATTATAAAGCCAATTTTCAGGCCCGGAGTGAAATACTTAAAGCTTATCGAATTATTACCCTCTTTGATCTTAATCGCCATAAAGCCCGTATTTGCGCGTATTATAGGGGCTTCCTCGCCGTTGACTGTAGCACTCCAGCCTTCGTCATAGGGTACAGAGAAGAATACATAATTCTCTTTATCGGAATCAATTTGGGACCAAAAGCCGTTTTTGTTTACGGTAAAGCTTTCACAAAGGCTCTTCTTACGTTGAGCTACGTTTTCGAATAAATTGATCTTGGCGTATATCCTTTCGGTGTCCTCGTGGGGAAGTATCTCTGAGACTTCAGCTTCTTTCTCATCTTCTACAACTAGTGTAGTAAGCATAATATCGTCTCTTAAGCTTTCACTGTAATTTTCCGTAAGCTCGGTTTGGGTAATGTAGCTGTCATAGCAAAAACCCATAGGCAGGTAGTAGTCGTAAGAATAAACGTCGGTGCCGTTATCGGTATACTCGTAAGTCAGGTGAGTGTAGTCGGTAGCATCTTCGCTGTCTTTATCTGTGCCTTCAAAAACGTATTTGACCGAAAGCAATGATTTTAAAGCGTAATTTTTATAATCCACGTCGGATTTAACGTCACGTTTTTGGCCAATACATTCGTAAAAATCGAATATGCTTCCGGGAACTACCGAATGGAAAGCCCTTTGGGTAGGCATATTCCAAAGCATACCCGCATTGGTTTCGGTGTTAATGGTATCTATTCTTTCGCCGTCGTTTAACTTGGTTTCCATATTCCAACGGCCGTATGCATTAATATTTGCGTAAGCCTTACCGTCATCAATTGAACTGTGCCCTTTGGATACGCCGACATAAAACCAGCCAAAGGATACAGCAAATACGGTCGTTACCGCCACAAGTACGCTTAAAGCCCGTTTTTTGCCGATTTTAATAAGATAAACTACAAGTAAGGTAAGAATTATACTTACAGCAACAATACCTATATGAGCCCATAATAGCTCATTTTCAATGGCAAGCCCCATGGTTTCGGTTTCAGGGTTCTTTATAAGTGCTATGGGAAGGGCCATACCGAAGGCTATGGCGCCGTATTTTAAGGTGCCCCAACACCATTCCTTAAAGGAGCATTCTTCAATAGCCTTAATTGTAACAACGCAAAACATCATAACAAGGCAGAAAAACCATCTTGTGTAATAGTTATTGGAAAACAGCTGAAATGCCGAGTTTAATGCAGGTACAAAGGCCATTATTACAAGAGTTATTACCATATAAGAAAAGAAATCTCTTTTCTTGCGCCTGCCAAGCCAGGTAAAAGTTCCTGCCGCACCGAAAAGGGGAAGCCATGCGTTAACCGATGACCACTTGCCGCCTGCGTCGGGGAGCATATTGGTTATGGAGCAGATCTCCGGAGGCATAAAAAAGGCTTGTAATATCTGCATTGGACGCTGTATCTCATAGTAAGTAAGCCAGGCCCAACCTGTAAGCTTGGTGGAAGCGCGGCCTATTTGCAGGGTTGAAAGAACGGCCGGGAAAACAATAAAAGCCGCACCTAAAAATCCTAAGGCACATTCAAGAGCAAGGGCAAAGAACTTTTTAAAGGTGACTCTTTCCCAATGCTTTGAAAGAAGCCCTATAATAAAATATATTGCAATAAAAACAGCCTCAGCTACAAAGAAATAATAGTTTGTAAGAGCATTAATAAATACTGCAAAGGCCATAAAGCCTTTTTTCCCTTCGCCCATAAGCTTTTCAATACCAATAAGCAAAAGAGGGAAGAATGCAATAATATCGTGAAAATGGTTAAAGAAAATATTATAAAAGCAAAAGCCCGAAAAAGCATAAAGCAAGCTGCCTATAAAAGCATAGTTTTTATTGCTTACCATTCTTTTAAGATAGCAGTAGGAAGTAAGAGCCGCAACGGCTGTCTTAAGGCATATCAAAAATGGGATGGAGGCAGGCACCCATTTTAAAGGCAGAAGCAAAGTAAGCCAGAAAAAGGGTGAGCCGATCAAATAAAAAGCATAAGAGCCTATAAGGTTTGAGCCAAGATCGGTGTTCCAGTTCCAGAAAATCTCACCTTTGCGGACAGATTCATTAGCCTCCAGATAAAAGGGGATCTGCTGACAGTTAAAATCACCAATATAGTTAAACGTACCGCCGTCATGAATAACAAATGGTATAAAAATTACTAAAGCCATGATCAAAGCACAGAAAAACACCAAAAGGTATTGAACGGCCTTGGGCTTGTAATTTAGGTTTAGAGTTTTATTGGTCATTGTAGGGTACATTACTTTGCTCCTTACAGGGTTAATAATTGGTATCTTAAAAGGGCAGACAGGGTTTTGGCATCTGTAAGCTTGTTTGTTTTAGCCATTTTCAAAACGGTTTTTAAGGGCATAAGCCTTGTGTTAATAAATTCATCTTCGTCGGGATGGCTTTCTTTAAAGGTCAGTCCTGTTGCAAGATAAAGGTATATCACTTCATTACTGTACCCTATTGCAGGGTGAATATAACCTAAAGACTTCCATTTCTTAGCTTCGATCCCCGTTTCTTCGGAAAGCTCTCTTTTTGCCGCTTTAAGAATGTTCTCATCTTTTTCAAGCTTACCTGCGGGTATCTCCAAAACGTTGGAATGAAGAGCGTAACGGTGCTGCTCAACCATAACTATCTTCTGGTCATCGGTAATAGCAATAACGGCCACAGCACCTCTGTGATCTAAAAATTCACGGGTAGAGGTATTACCGTTAGGCAGTTCGATCTGATCTACACAAAGGTTAATTACTTTGCCTTTGAATATGTTTTGGGAAGATAACGTTTTTTCATAAAGATCCATACTCTCACCTCTATTATATTTTATCCTAAATCGGTTATAATTGCAATAAAAAACGGCCCCGCTGTTGCGGGACCGTAAAAAACGTTTTTATACTAAGGAAATGTTAACTATCAAGGAAAGGAATACGATAGCAGAAACGGAAACCAACTTGATAAGAATGTTAATGGCGGGGCCGGAGGTATCCTTGAAGGGGTCACCAACGGTATCGCCAACAACTGCGGCCTTGTGGCAGTCACTACCCTTGCCACCGTGGTTACCCGCTTCAATGTACTTCTTGGCATTATCCCAAGCGCCGCCTGCGTTGGAGAGCATAATAGCAAGAATGAAGCCGGTTACGGTGGAACCTAAAAGCATACCGGCTACGCCGTATACGCCAAGGAAGAAGCCGCAAAGAATAGGAGCGCAAACTGCAAGTACGGAGGGAAGGATCATTTCCTTCTGAGCAGATACTGTGCAAAGATTTACACAAGCTGCATAGTCGGGCTCAGCCTTGCCTTCCATAATGCCTGCAATTTCTTTAAACTGACGGCGTACTTCAATAACAATGGACTGTGCAGCCTTACCAACGGAATCCATAGTAAGAGAAGCAAAGATAAAGGGAAGTACAGCGCCTACGAAAATACCAACCATAACGTAAGGATCGGTAATGTTTAATTTTTCAAGAGAGAAATCGGTAACGGTAAGCTTAACCTGATCGATAAAGGAAGCTATAAGGGCAAGAGCTGTTAAAGCAGCAGAGCCAATAGCAAAGCCCTTACCGGTAGCAGCGGTGGTGTTGCCTAAGGAGTCAAGAGCGTCGGTTCTTTCTCTAACTTCAGGTTCAAGGTGAGCCATTTCAGCGATACCGCCGGCATTGTCGGCAATGGGGCCATATGCGTCGGTAGCAAGAGTAATACCTAAAGTGGAAAGCATACCAACTGCTGCAAGACCAATACCGTAAAGGCCGGAGAAGTTATAAGCAAGAACAATAGCAACGCCAACAATTATAATAGGAATAATTGTGGAGATCATACCAAGGGATATACCGCCGATAATAATAGTAGCGGAACCGGTGGTAGAAGTACCTGCAAGCTTCTGGGTGGGCTTATAGGTATCGGAAGTGTAATATTCGGTAAAGTAACCAATAAGAACGCCGGAGAGCAGACCAAGTAAAATTGCAATATATGCACCGATCTGATCAGCGCCTAAAAGGAAGCGTACAATAAAGTAAGCAGCAATAGCAATAACCGCACTGGAGATCCATGTGCCGCGTCTCAGAGCGCCTAAGAGAACCTTCTGAGATGTGTTTTCCTTGGTTCTGACAAGGAAGCTGCAAATAATAGAAGCAAAAATACCAACAGCAGCAAGTACCAGGGGAACTGCCATACCTGCGGCGCCTAAGCCTGCGCTTACTGCAAGAGCAATACAGGAAAGGATCGCACCAACGTAGGATTCAAAAAGGTCAGCACCCATACCGGCAACGTCGCCTACGTTATCACCAACGTTATCGGCAATAACTGCGGGGTTTCTGGGATCGTCTTCAGGGATACCAACTTCAACCTTACCAACAAGGTCAGCGCCAACGTCAGCAGCCTTGGTGAAGATACCACCGCCAACTCTTGCAAACAGAGCAAATGCGGAAGCGCCCATACCGAAGGTAATAAGAGCGGAGGCAATAGCCTGATCAGCTTCAGCGCCGGTACCGAAATATGCGCGAAGGCCAAAGTACCAAGCAGAAATATAAGCTAAGCCCAAGCCAACAACAACGAAGCCCATAACACCGCCTGCAGAGAAAGCAACACGAAGACCGCTGTTAATGCTGTTTCTTGCTGCGTTAGCAGTACGTGCATTGGATGCTGTGGCTATTTTCATTCCAACAAAGCCTGCAAGACCGGAGAAGATACCGCCGGTGATAAATGCAAAGGGGATGAATATAGACATAAGGTCTAAGAAATAAAGTACTAACAATACAACAAAAACAACTGCAAAGAAAATTGCAACGCCTTTGTACTGACGCTTAAGATAAGCGTTTGCGCCGCTTCTTATAGCTGCGGAAATTCTCTTCATTTCGTCTGTACCCTCAGGCTGCTTTAAAACCTTAAGAGCAAGGCAAACCGCAAAGATAAGAGCTGCCAGTGCACCTATAGGTGCAAGGTAAATCAACATATCCATTTTGGAAACCTCCATAATAACATAAGTAGAAATATAATATCACTATTGGTATACCAAAACAATAGTTTTTTGTTCGGTTTATATGAAACCCCTTGTTTTTTGTGTATTTTTATGATATATTATCATATCATAGTGTTTTTACCCGAAGCCCCTTGCAAAAGCTTCGGATTATTCTGTCTATAGGGAGGTTTTTCCGTGTCATCTTATTTGTTTTCCGGCGGCGGAATGAAAAATTTTATAGTACTGCCCAACGCCGTGATCGATCGTTTTTTAAAGGATGCCACGGGGGATCAGCTTAAGGTGCTTTTATATCTTATCCGCAATGAGGATAAGCAGATCGACGAAGAAACCTTATGTGAGGATACAGGGGTTTGCTCTGCCGGTATTGAAGATGCAGTTGAGCATTGGATCAAATGCGGTGTTATTCAAAAGCGCGGCGCTTCTCTTTCTTTTGCCGCTCCGTCTTACGACAGCGGCCGTTTGCCTAAATACACCGGCGCTACGATCGCCTTGCGTGCTAAAAGCGATAAGAAGTGGGAAAGGCTGAAAAATGCTGCGGAGCAGATATTAGGCAAGCTTTTAAACGAAAACGATATTAATACTTTGTTTTCCATATACGATTATTTAGGGTTGCCCGATACGGTTATAGGCGTGCTGCTGGAATATTGCGTATCCAACGGCACCACCGGTATGAAATACATAGAAAAAACGGCGGCCTCCTGGGCTGATGAGCAGATATACACCCTCAACGCCGCTACAAGAAAGGTTGAGGCTTTAAATAAGGCTAAGCAGCTTGAAACTAAAATTGCTTCTGCTTTGGGCATTGGTCAAAGAAACTTTACAACAAAAGAGAAAAACTTTATTGATAAATGGACAAATACCTTTGGTTACGGCATAAATGAGATCACCTATGCTTACGAGCAGTCTGCTGATAATACCGGAAAGCTTTCTTTTCCTTATATGAACAAGGTTCTTGAAAGCGCTTATAAAAAAGGTTTAAAAACTGCCGAGGAAATGCAGAACGAACCGAAGCCTGCGCCTAAAGCTAACGATAAAAAGCTTAAAAACAATTCTCAGATCTCAATTGATGAGAATGATCTTTTTGTTCCCTTCTGGGAGGTTATGAGCGCAGAGGAGGAAGAATAAAATGGCTTATGAAAGAAGCGTAATTGACGCTGTAAATGAAATAATGCGCCAAAGAAGGGATTATGCGGAACAGTCTTTATATAATCGCAGAAGCGAGGTTTATAAGAAGGTTCCCCGTATCCGTGAAATTGACGAGCTTTCCAGAAAAAGATATGCAGAGGTTATAAATGCGGCATTTTCCGGCAAGGCAACGAAAAAATCCGAAATCAGAAGCATTTCGGTGGATCTTCGTGCCGCCAGAGCTGAATTGCTTGTAAATGCAGGTTTCCCCATTGATTATCTTGACTTAAAATATGAATGTAAAAAATGTTCCGACGAGGGTTTTTACAAAGGGCAGATGTGCTCCTGTTATTTGAAGGAGCTTAATAGGCTCTCTGCTAAAAATTCAAATCTTTCTTCTTTGCTGGGTTCAGAATGCTTTAAGAATTTCAGGCTTGAATATTACAGCGATGAAGCAGAGGGCGGCAGCAGATCTCCAAGACAGAGAATGTCTCAGGTTTTGGATTTTTGCAGGAATTATGCAGATACTTTTTCTGTAGCCTCTAAAAATTTATTTTTCACAGGCCCTACCGGCCTGGGGAAGACTTTCCTTTCCTCTTGTATTGCGGGAGAGGTCATTGCAAAAGGCTATTCGGTAGTTTACGATTCCGCACAGAATATAATCGATGCTTTTGAAAGTTATAAATTCGGCAAAAATGATGCACCCCAAAGCCTTGACAGGTATTCGGAGTGTGATCTGCTTATTATAGACGATCTGGGCACTGAGTTCATTACCCAGTATTCCATTTCCGTAATTTATACCTTGCTTAATAACCGTATTAATTCAAAGCTGCCTATGATAGTGAGCTCTAATATTAACGGGGAAACCCTGGGCACCTACTATCCCCAGAGCGTAGTTTCCCGCCTTTCCGGCGAGTTTGTGACAGTTCCTTTTGTAGGCACTGATATACGCACCGCTAAAAACGGACGCAGAAAGAAGGATAAATAAATGAATAAAATAAAATATCTTTTCAAGGTGCTTTGCGGCGCACGTTTTAAGAAAATGAATGACGTTCTTGATCAGTGCAAGGAAAGGTGCGGCAAATCCAAATTTTTTATGTTCTTCGATATTATCTGGTGTGCTATCCGTTATGGCGCCGGCTATTATGATTATTCTATTTTTGCTTTTTATAATATGAATGCAAAACAGAGGGATACCTACGTTACCCGTATGCGCAATAAGAAGATCATTTCGGTTCTTAACCGTGACGATTGCGATTATATGTTTGACGATAAGGATAAATTCTCCAAGCGTTTTGAAAAATTTATGCACCGCGACATTCTGATAAGAGATGAACTGAATTTAGAGTCTCTTACTGAGTTTTGCAAAGATAAAGAAATATTTTTTGCTAAGCCCAATAACGGTGTAAGCGGCAGAGGTATTGAAAAACTGAAGGTTGCGGATTTTGAATCAATGGAAGCGCTTTTAGAGTATATCTCCAATCCCGAAAAGGATTTCGGCCTTTTTGAAGAGGCTATAAAACAGCACCCCGATATTAACGTGCTGTATCCATTGGCTATTAATACTCTGCGTATAGTTACCCTTGTTGATAATGACGGTCAGGCCCATTGCATTTACTGTACCCTCAAAATGGGTGACGGAGGCAGGTTTGTAGATAACCTTGAAAACGGCGGTATGTGCGTAATGGTTGACAGGGAAAACAGCTGTCTTACAGGCGTTGCCCATACAAGCCGCCTTGAAGTGCTTGATAAGCACCCTTGGACAGGTGTAGTATTTGAAGGCTATAAGCTCCCCTTTATTAACGAAGCTATTGAAATGTGCCTTGAAGCCGCAAAGGTCGTTCCCCAGATCCGCTTTGCAGGATGGGACGTTGCAATTGCCGAAAACGGCCCCTGTATTGTTGAAGGCAATAACTACCCCGGTTATGATTTCTGGCAGCTTCCGGAGCAAACTCCCGATAAAATAGGCCTTATGCCCGTATACAGAAAATTAATGCCCGAAATAAAATAAATAACAGCTGACTGCGGTCAGCTGTTATTTTTTTTCTTCTTTAAATAAAGTATTCCTAAAACAAGTATTACGGGAAAAATAATTGACACCAATATTCCGGTTTTTAAATTGTCGCCAAGGGCGGTTGAAACAAAGCCTGTAAAGGTTGGCCCACCGGTACAGCCAATATCTCCTGCAACCGCAAGAAGAGCAAACATTGCGCCTGTGCCCTTTAATTTACCTGAAGCAATACTCAGTGTGCCCGGCCACATAATTCCGACGGCAAGGCCGCATAGGGCACAGCCTATAAGACTTATAAGAGGGATGGGTGAAAGGGAAATAAGCAAATAAGACAGAATAGATAAAAGTCCTGAAAACACCATAAAGCTTTTAAGGTCTATCTTTTCGCCTTTTTTACCGTAAAAGGTGCGGGAAACAGCCATACATACGGCAAACATTGCAGGTCCCGCAATATCACCAACGGTTTTGGATACTCCAAGCCCCTGCTCTGTAAGGGTAGAAGCCCATTGGGCAACCGCCTGTTCGCAGGCTCCGGAAGCTATCATAAGCAAAAATAACAGCCAGAATAAGGGCTTTTTTATAAGCTGTATCACAGAAGAATCCCTTTGAGTGTCTTCTTCAAGCATTACAATCGGAACTTTTAAAAACAGAATGGAAGCAATAAGAGGAACTATTGCCCATATCAAAGAAAGAATCGGCCAGTTTTCAACTCCGAAAAGAGCAAAGAACAATGTTGAGATCAAAATAACCCCTGCGGCGCCCCAGGAATAAAATGAATGTAAAAGGCTCATTACCTTGGATTTATTATCGGTAGGGCAAGCCTCGACAATAGGGCTTATAACAACCTCCAACAGCCCGCCGCCAACCGAATATATTGCAACTGCAATAATAAGCCCGGTATATGGGTCCATAACAAATGGTAGGGTAGCCATTAAAACAAGGCCAAGAAGAGAAGTGACGTTGGCTGCAACGGCGCAAAAACGGTAACCTACCTTTGCGGCAATTTTAACCGAAACAATGTCAACCAACAGCTGCAAAAGGAACACCAATGTAATAAGCAGGGTTATTTTTGAGAAGGGGATATTAAACACCCTGTTGAAATTAACAAACAAAAGAGGCGTAAAATTAATTATTATTGCCTGTACCACGTAGCTTAAAAAGCAGGTGTGTATGGTTCTTTTATAATTCATATTTTCTCCTGAAAAAAGTCCGTTAAAAAACGGACTTCTTGTTTTAGTTTTTAAGGCTCTGCATAGGCGCAGGAAGTCTTCCGCCACGGTCAATGAATTTTGCGGGTGAGGCGGTATTTACAGGCATAACAGGTCCGCTGCCAAGTAAGCCGCCAAATGATAATTCTTCTCCAACGCCTTTCCCTATGGCAGGAATAAGGCGTACGGCGGTGGTTTTGGAGTTGACCATACCAATGGCCGCTTCATCGGCGATTATGCCGGAAATGGTTTCGGGGCTTGTGTCGCCGGGAATTACTATCATATCAAGACCAACAGAGCAAACTGCCGTCATGGCCTCTAATTTTTCTATGGTAAGCGAACCGCTCCTTGCAGCCGCAATCATTCCCTCATCTTCGCTAACGGGAATAAATGCGCCGGAAAGGCCGCCAACGTGGGATGATGCCATAACCCCGCCCTTCTTGACCGCATCGTTAAGCATTGCAAGGCAGGCGGTTGTGCCGGGGGCTCCGCACTGTTCAAGGCCCATTTCTTCCAAAATTCTTGCAACCGAGTCACCAACGGCAGGTGTGGGCGCCAGTGAAAGATCCACTATACCGTAAGGTACTGAAAGTCTGCGGGAGGCCTCCATTGCTACAAGCTGGCCTACGCGGGTAATTTTAAAAGCAGTTTTCTTAATGGTTTCAGCAAGGCCGGTAACATCACAGCTACCTGCCTTCTTTATAGCCGCGCAAACAACACCGGGGCCTGAAACACCAACGTTTATTACTGAGTCGGGTTCGCCCGCACCGTGGAACGCACCGGCCATAAATGGGTTATCCTCAGGGGCATTGCAAAATACCACAAGCTTTGCTGCACCAATACAGTCTTTGTCAGCAGTAAGAACGGCAGACTGCTTTATAACCTGTCCCATCATCTTTACGGCGTCCATATTAAGGCCTGTTTTTGTGGAGCCTATATTTACAGAGGAGCAAATATGCTCGGTTTCGCTTAAAGCTTCGGGAATACTGTTAATAAGCGCAAGATCCCCGGGGCCAAAGCCTTTATGTACAAGGGCAGAATATCCGCCAATAAAGTTTACCCCAACGTTCTGCGCCGCTTTTTCTAAGGTAAGGGCAAATTTTACAGGGCTTTGATGGGGGCATGCTGCTGCGATCATTGCAATAGGTGTAACCGAAATGCGCTTGTTTACAATAGGTACACCGTATTCAGAGGCAATATCCTCACCTGTTTTAACAAGGTTCTGAGCGTAACGGCAGATCTTATCGTAGATCTTAGCGCAGGCCATATCAATATTAGGATCAATACAGTCCAGAAGAGAAATACCCATTGTAATGGTGCGCACGTCAAGATGCTCTTCCTCTATCATTTTCAAGGTTTCAAGTATATCTTTGGAGTTTATCATATTCTATCTTCCTTATATGCGATGCATAGAATTAAAAATATCCTCGTGCATTACGTGAATATCAAGACCGCATTCCTTACCCATACTGCTCATTTCTTCGGCAAACTGCGCAAAGGGAACCGAGGTGCTTGTAAATTCAACTATCATTATCATTACAAACATGTCCTGCAGTATAGACTGTGTAACATCGGTAATATTCATTCCGCATTTGGCACATTTATCACTTACTTTGGCAAGTATGCCAACCATATCCTTGCCTATAACAGAAATAACCGCTCTCATAGAAAAATACCTCCGTTGAGATTATTTTTTTAAGTATATCATAAAATTTATGTTTTAACAATAAAAAAATTATCCGACCCTTATTAAGAGTCGGATAATAATTATTTATACATTGCCATATATTCGCCATGAGCTTCAATAAGCTCGTCTGTAAGCTTTTTCATATCGTCTATGGAAAGCTCGGAGGAGGTGTGGGGCTCTAAGAATACGGCCTTGTAAATATCCTCGCGCTTCTTTGTACGTGCGGCCTCTATGGTTAAAAGCTGGGTGTTGATATTTGTCATATTCATTGCCGCAAGAGAAAGGGGAAGCTGTCCTACGTAGGTGGGATGAATGCCCTTGCCGTCAACAAGACAGGGTACTTCAACACAGGCCTCTTCCGGGAAGTTTTCTATAATATGACCGGTATTCAGTACGTTGCCGCCTATTTTATAGGTATCGTTTTCATACACTGCGTGCATAATTCTGGAGGCATATTCCTTACTGCGTGTATGGGTCATGGTCTTATCGGAAAGAAGCTTTTGGCTAAGTTCTTTCCATTCTGCTATCTGATTTATACAGCGGCGGGGATATTCGTCCAAAGGAATATTTAATTTCTCAATAAGTTCAGGATATTTATCCTTAATATAAAAGTTATTGTATTCTGCGTTGTGTTCACTGGATTCGGTACAGTAATAGCCAAAGTTTTTAATATAGTCAAAGCGTACCATATCCGTATGTATTTCTTTAGCGTTCTTTTCTGCGGCTCTTTTCCTTATTTCAGGGTAAAGGTCGTTGCCGTATTTATCCTGTATTTCAAGAAGCCAACCCATATGGTTAATACCTGCAATAAGTTCCTTGCGGCCTTCGATCTTATCTTTCATGTCAAGTGAGGTAAGCAGTCCGTCGGAGCAAACCTGAACACTGTGGCAAAGGCCTATAGTGTCAATGCCGGTGTATCTTAACATATAGCCCGTAAGCATAGCCATGGGGTTTGTATAGTTAAGGAAAAGGGCGTTGGGGCAAACCTCTTCCATATCACGGGCAAAATCCTCTAAAACGGGAATGGTGCGCAAAGCGCGCATAATGCCGCCTATGCCTAAGGTATCGGCAATAGTCTGGCGAAGACCGTATTTTTTAGGCACTTCAAAGTCTATGACTGTACAAGGCTCGTAAAGGCCAACCTGGATCGCGTTTACAACAAAGGTTGCTCCCCTTAAGGCTTCCTTGCGGTTTTCTACACCAACATAGCCTTTTATAACAGCCTTGTTTTCGTTTATATTATGGTTAAGGGTCTCAATAATAAGCTGGCTTTCCTTTAAGCGCTGCGCATCAATATCGTACAGAGCTATCTCGCATTCTCTCAATGAAGGGGTACACATAACGTCACCCAATACGTTTCTTGCAAATATGGTGCTGCCTGCGCCCATAAAAGTAATTTTAAGCATTTTTATTACCTCCGTATATTGGTATCTTTAATATAAATGAAAATTACTGTCATTGCTATTGTTTTAAGGTATTGAATTATGGTAAAATGGAAGATAATCGGAGGTGTGAAAAATGTATGAGTATTATATGACAAACTCCCTGTACCGAAAAATAACCCCTTTGTTTTACGGCTATGAAAAATGTTCAAAGCGCCATTTTTTCGGCCCTGCGGTGCGTACTTGCTATTTAATTCATTACGTTCTAAAAGGCAAGGGCGTTATTGAGTGGGAAAAAGGTAAAAAGATCGTAAACGAGGGGGATATATTTATTATCCACCCGGGAGAGGTAACTAAATATACTGCCGATAAACACGAGCCTTGGGAATATAGCTGGCTTGCTTTTTCTTGTAGCGAGGAGGTACCTTTTTTGCAAAGCCACGTAATTGAAAAAGCCCCGGTAAGAAAAATATTTGAAGGATTAAAGTATTTTGGCGATAACGCAAACCGTGACGGTTATATCTATTCCCTTGTATTTGAACTCCTGTGGCTTCTGTCTCAGAATGTCGATCAGGGCAGGGTGGGGTATGCCTCCTATACAAAAACTTATTTTGAATTGAACTATATGAAAAAAATAAGTATTGAAAATATTGCTTCGTCACTGCATATCGACCGCCACTATCTTTGTCAGGTATTTAAAGAGAAATACCGTATATCCCCCCGCGAATATTTAACAAGGCTACGTCTTGAAAAATCAAAAGAATTTTTAACTCAGGGCTACACCGCCTCTCAGGCTGCAGCCTTTTGCGGTTTTGCCGATTACTCTAATTTCTCCCGTAAATATAAAAGCCATTTCGGAGTACCTCCTGAAAAACATAAGACCTCACTTATGTGAGGTCTTTAAATTTGTGCTTTGCAAAATTTTATGTATTTCCAAAAGCTCTTTTCTGGAGGAAACACCAAGTTTGGAATAGATATTTTTATTATGAAACTTCAGAGTGTTCTCTTTAATATTCAAGGATTGAAGCACGAAAGCAGTATTTTTTCCTTCGGTATATAAGGTGAAAATTTTGTTTTCGGTTGCTGTAAGATGTTTTATGCCATCTAAGAAGAAATCATATTGATTAACGTCAATGGTCCGGGCGGGGTCATCCTGATTTTTTGCGTCGGCAGATTCATCCTTAAGCCTCCTGTATTCATTGGCAATAACGTGAAGCCCAAGCAAAAACAGTTCGCTTATTATGTAAGAAACCGAGAGTACCTCAAAGTCCATATCAATAAATTGTTCCAAACCCCATAAGCCAATATTGATAAACAGCGCTCCAACCAGCATAATTGCCTCTATTACGGAATCAAGGAGCTTTTTGATCTGTGCGTATAAGGTCAAAGCAAAGGTGCTTAAAAAATAAGCCAACAAATAAACCATATAAAGTATATGTAAAGGGCCGTACACTTTAACTAAGGTAGATGCCCCTTCAACGACCTTAAAGGATACCTCCTTGTAATACAGCTCGCAATACCCTGGGGATGCTGCCAGTAAGAGCATCACTATAGCAAGAATAAACAAAGAAATTTTTACCCATTTTTTCGGTTTCAGTTTTGAAGTCTCGGCTGTTATCATAAGCATAGAGTAGGGTAAGAACACCGAGCCTAAGTAAGATATCCGATTTGCAAACAGAGCTTCCTGCAGGCCGCTTGAGGTTGAAAGACAGAAATATCCTGTATTAACCACGAAAACCGAAATAAGCAGAAGCAGATACCAGGGGTGGATCTGTTTTATAAAAGCACAGTAGGTTATAAGTATTATTAGAGAAATTGCTGCTGTTATTCCGTAAATAACCGAAATACTGGCAGTTTTTGACGTAACGTCACCTGCACAGCCGGTAAAGGCTGTGACAGTCATAATTATTAGCAGAAGGTATAATAAAGGTTTTTTCATTATTGCTCTCTCCAAAGAACTTTTTTCGGCAAAAACCACACCTTTTCCCACACCAAAAACATAAAAAGTGTGGTTTTCCCACCCCAAATGTTAATAAAGTGTGTAGACAAAAAAATCAGCGGTGCTAAAATGAACGTACAGGTACAAAGGAGAGCATAAAACTTGTCTCGAAAGAAAGGGTGCTCTATACGTTTTTTCATAGCCTTCCGCCCCATGGCCAATGCTGCGGAAGGCCACCCAATTATATATTAATATAACATATTGTCCTCATTTGGTCAAGAAAAGACCAAGAAAACATTGCAACAAAAAGGAGAATTTTTATGAAAAAGTTAACCTTGTTTTTGCTGTCTGTCGCGATGCTCGTTTCAGTTTTTGTTACACCTGTTTTTGCGGCAAAAGAACAATTTATGATAGTAGAAGAGGTCGATCTGCAATTAACCGCTCCCGTTGCAGGTAACAGATTGGATTTTACTGCTGACGTGTTAACGGAAAACGCCAATTATGAGGCTACGGAAATCGATTGGTTTGTATCTTTCGAGGATGAGACCTGGTATGCTTCCGAAGGCGATACAGCTATCCCCGGCGCAATTTACAGGGCGTCAATTACCGTTGAGGGTGCAATGAACGGTACAAAACAGTATAGATTCTTAGATGAGACCGTAGCAACTGTAAATGGAGAAAAGGCTCCGTTTGAAACTCATAATAATTATCGTTCAGGTCTTTGCAGAATATATTTCCCTATGGTTATATCTACTATCACTTCGGTAAACGTCCCTGTTACCGCTCCGGAGGCAGGAAACAAGCCTGATTATGACGTCTTTACAACTTTAGGCTATTATACCGATAACGGCGGAAATAATCCTGCAGTGTATAAGAACGGTTTTTACTGGTACGATGAGACTGATCAGAAGAGTATGACTCCCGGCACGGGAGACGTTTTCAAGGAAGGCCATACCTATACTGTAAGGGTCATTCTTATTGCACAGAACGGATATAAGTTTGATGAAAACCTTAAGGGTATAATTGATTCAACTCCAACTACCCCGGAATGGATAAGTGAGGAATCGGTTGCAGTTGAATTTACTTATACCTTAGATCACGATCATTCCGAGTCTGATTGGAAATCAGATAAAACCGACCATTGGAAGGAATGCTCCGAGTGCGGTGAAGTTTTAAATAAGGATACTCATAAGGATTCCAATAAAGACGGTGTGTGCGATACCTGTTCTTACAAAATGGCAACTGCCACTAATTCAGACTCTACCGACAAGAATACCAACAACTCTACCTCCAAGCCTCAGCAGAGTCAGAGCACAGTAACGGAAAGTTCAAAGCCCGAACCTGAAGTTTCAAAGCCCGAAACCGAAGTTTCAAAGCCGGAAACTAAGCCTCAGGCAAATAACTCAAATCAGGATATTCCAAATGAAGACAGCAATGAAACAGATATCCCCGAAACCGAAAAACCCGGTCAGAATGCTGAGGATATAACCATTGGTGTTAATGAGGAAAACGAGAGCAAGGGTAATAAACTTATAGGCGGCGCATTGGTATTTATTTTAGTGCCGGCAATTATCTGGGTTGCTGCCTGGATCATTTCAATAATTGCAATTATTAAAAACGCCAAGAGGAAGAAGGGAGAATAATTATGGGATTATTTGATGCTTTCAAAAAGAAAAATTGTGACATCTGCGGAAATGAAATTAAGTTTTTAGGCAACCGCAAACTGGAAGACGGTAATATGTGCAAGGACTGCGCAGAAAAATTATCCCCCTGGTTTGATGAGCGCCGTAATTCCACAATTTCCGAAATTAACGCTCAGTTACAGTACCGTGAGGAAAATAAGGAAAAGGTTAAAGCTTTCAGAACTACCCGCACTTACGGTGAACAGAAAAAATTACATATCGATGAAGATGCAGGCCTTTTTATGGTTGCTTCTTCAAGCAGATTATTAGATGAAAACCCTGACGTTCTTGCATTTACCGATATTACAGGTTGTCTTGTAGATATTGATGAAGACCGTGAGGAAATTATGAAGGAAGGCCCTGACGGTGAAGAAATAAGTTATAATCCGCCGCGCTATACCTACAGTTATGATTTCCATATTACCATTCAGGTCAGAAACCCCTATTTTGACGATATGTGTTTTCAGGTCAATCACAATACCGTTGAGGTAGAAGAAAACCCTGTTCAGCGCGCATTGGGTAACCGTTTCGATCCTAAGAAGGATCAGAAATATACTTACTATAAGGAAATGTGCGAAGAGATCAAAGAAGTTCTCCTTAACGTCAGAGAACAGGGTAGAGAAGCAGAAATTGCTTCTGCAACACCTAAGACTCCCGTTAATTGCCCCTGTTGCGGCGCAGTAACAACTCCCGATGAAAACGGTTGTTGTGAATTCTGCGGCGCTTCCATATAAACTTTTACATAAACGGAGGAAAAAATAATGGCAAGTATTAATGAAATGGCAAAGGCCCAGTCTCCCAGGAAATTTGAGATTGAAACAGCACTCACTATAGAAGAGCTTTATGAAAAGCTTTCTGCTAAATCAGCTGCTTTTAAGCATCCTTTTGATCTTAAGGGCGGTATTACCGGCAAGCATATTGCTTTCAAGAAAGATAAAGAACTTGATACCATCATTCACGTATCAGTTAAGGAAAACACCGTTAAGGTTAGTCCTATAATTCAGGAAAACCAGTCAGGCGTTAGTGTAGGCGGCTTCAGTATGCGTACCGATAAAAACTCTGTGTTAAAGAAGGGTATTAAGGGCGTTATGGATATCCCTATGCAGAGAGGCGCTTATGTTGATGAAGTAACCGAAACCATCAAGAAAATAATCGCAGGCGAAGAAGTTGCAGATTTTGCTGTTGCAGAAGAAGCTCCCGTAGAAGCTCCCGTTGAAACTCCCGCAGAAGCTCCCGAAGCTGCTCCTGCAGAAGCTCCCGTAGAAGCTCCCGTAGAAGCTCCCAAGGCTGCTCCCGCAGGCGAACCTAAGAGCTGGGTTGTAACCTTAGTTCTCTTACTGCTCTTAGGCGGTATCGGCGTTCACAGATTCTACGTTGGTAAAATAGGCACAGGCATTCTGTTCTTATTAACAGGCGGTCTTTTCGGCATTGGCTGGCTTGTTGACCTTATCCAGATTCTTACCGGTAAGTTTACCGACAAGAATGGTGTTGCTCTCAAAAAGTAATTAAAGTAATATGAATTATTAAGTGCTCGGTTACTTTTTGTGACCGAGCATTTGTATTAAAGAGGGCTTCTTTATAAATGAGGATGAGGGATATTGCGTGCAAGGCGCTTATTTTATAAAAATAAGTTACGAGTAAAATGAAGATGTTGTGTCAGTTCCTTATCTTAGACCCTATGAAAAAAAGTAAAGACCTTCCCGCTCTGTTTGATCCCGCCGCATAAGTGAAAAAGGAAAAGTATTATGAAAAAAATAATAGCTATATTGATAATTGTTTTAATTGCGGTTATTGTATGCAGTTGTGCAGGTGAAAAATACAAGGTTGATTTTTTTGGAGATGAATATGCTTTTCGTCCCGGGAAAAAGGTTACCTTATACTTTGACCTTATAGCAACGGATACCAATTATTCGTTTTATATGGACGGAGAATATTTTAACTGTACTTACGATGAAAAGAGAGGATTCGTCTTTGAGTTTGTAATGCCGGAGCATGACGTTGTGTTTACTATGGATGCAAAAGAATCTATGGTGTGCGTTGAATAATAAGAGGTGTAATAAAAAAAATAATTGCATTATTCTTAGCTATAGTAAGACAGTGAAAGTGCGGTGAGGAAGAGGTAAAGGCAATTCCGCAGTATGGTCATAGCCGGGATG
Organism: Eubacteriales bacterium; assembly: GCA_045541395.1. Classification (GTDB taxonomy): domain Bacteria; phylum Bacillota; class Clostridia; order Oscillospirales; family UMGS1783; genus JAZRWQ01. Next base: position 11,661 of record JAZQIZ010000035.1, on the reverse strand, counting down.
ACGGTTACGTTGAAAAAGAAGCAACCGAAACTGCCGATGGTGAAATTGTTTATTGCTGCTATGATAGCGGTGAAACGAAAACCAAGAAGATCCCTGCTACAGGTTCTGCTCAGTCACAGCCGGAAGAAAGTATCACTGAGGAAGGTAAGCCCGAAGCCGGTAAGCCTGAAATGAATAAGCCCGGCGCAGATAAGGGTAATAACAATAAGGGTGAACTAGGTTCCGATATGCCTGAGGAAGATATTAAGGATGCTGCTACCGGTATTGCAGCAATGGGTTTAGGTTTTATACTCGTTCCTGTAATTTTCTATCTCTTATGTGTTGCCGCTGCAATATTTGTAATTATTAAATACGGTAAAAAGAAAAAATAAAAATTTAAGGCTTTGAGCGAAAGCTCAAAGCCTTTTTTTGTTAGTCTTCAATTGCCGCCTTGCGGGTCATAATATCGTAAAAGATCTGCGAGTCAAATTTAGCCTTGCGCTCGTAGGTGTAAAGACCGTTCTTTTCCTGTTCAACGTCTGTAAGCTGTGTATAGCAAAGGCCGAACATCTGATCGTTATCAAGAAGCGCATCAGTCAGCCCTTTGAAGCGGGAAATAAATTCTTCCTCGCTTTCAGGAACTCCGTAGCCCCAGTCATTATGCAGGTCGGTAGTCTTTCTTGCTTCTGCCTTTGGAGACCAGCCAATTCCGCCGTATTCACTTACAAAGGTAGGCTGACCGCCATAGTGCTGTTTTGTATCGTAGCGGTCGTGAAGAACCTTTTCGGTCATAAGTTTATCGTAATGCTCTTTGAAAACTGCGGGGTTTTGCTCGTAATCGTGAACATCAAAAATATCGGTTTCAACGTGATAGTTACCTGAGGTATCAATACAGGGGCGGGTGTTGTCTATAGCTTTTGTGGTGCGGTAAATAAGGCGTATAGCGTCATCATACTGTTTTCTGCCTTTTTTGTCCCAGGTCTCATTGTGAGGGCACCAACCAATAATCGCGGGATGGTTAAAATCGCGGTTGATTTCTTCGGTCCATTCAGGCAGAATACCGTAAATATTATCGGCATAGGTATGGTCTAAGCCCCAGTCAGGGTATTCTCCCCAAACAATGTAACCCTTTTTATCACAGTAATAAAGGAATCTTTCTTCAAATATCTTCTGGTGCAGTCTTGCGCCGTTAAAGCCTACCGCCATACTAAGCTCAATATCCTTTTCAAGGTCCCTGTCAGTAGGCGCAGTATATATACCGTCGGGATAAAATCCCTGATCTAAAACAAGGCGCTGAAAAACGCTCTTTTCATTAATAAGGAACTTCATTCCTTCCAAGCGTATGTTTCTTAAGCCGAAATAGCTTTTAATTTTGTCTTCTCCGAAGGTTATTTCAAGGTCGTAAAGACGCCCCTTACCAACCTCCCATAAATGTTTTTCCTTGAGAGGTAAATTTACTGTGAGAAGTCCGCCACGGGATTCAACCTTAAGGCTTCCCATATCCTCACCCTTATAGGTTGCGGCTAAGCCAAATGTGCCTTTCCCTTTAAGCTGAGCCTGTACAGTAAGGGAGCAGGAATTTATATCGGGATAATACTTAACGCTTTCAACGTAAGTATCAAGGGGCATAAACTCCAGCCATACCGTTTGCCAGATTCCGGTGGTTCGGGTATAATCGCAACCAACGGAATAAAACTCTTCACACTGCTTCCCTCTGGGAATAAGCCTGTTTCTTTCATCATCGGTACAATTTATTGTAATTGTGTTTTCCCCTTCGGCAACAAACTTTGTAATATCAAAGCTAAAGGAAACGTAGCCGCCTTTATGGTAGCCTGCGTTTTGGCCGTTAACGTAAAGGTAGGTTTCGTAATCAGCGGCACCTATATGCAATACAATGCGCTTATTCAGTTGTTCTTTATTCAAAACAACCTTTTTCTGATACCATACGCCATGTATAAAGTCCTTATGCTCAACTCCGGAAAGAATGCTCTGCGGGCAAAAAGGTACGGTAATTTCACCTTCCGGCTTGTAATCGGCCTCGTTCATTTTTCTGGCAAGGCCGCTCCTGCCGTTATCAATTTCAAAGGCCCATTTTCCGTTAAGGTTAAGCCAATTTTCTCTTTCAAATTGGGGCTTTGGGTGTTCGCATCTGGGTGTATTCATATAAAAAACCTCCTTGTGCATTTTTTACAGTTTAACACATATTCATCCGCATTTCAATTTAAATGTAAAGAACAAATTATTCTAAGCCTCATTTCTTTTTTTGTAAATTACAGCGCGGTATATTAAAAAAAGGCCTGAGCTTAATAATATTCCGCCAAAAATATCTGTAAACCAATGAACCCCTGAAATAAATCTTCCTACTACCGAAAAACAGTTCCGCCTACAACTAAAATATTCATAGCATTCTCCGTTTAATAGGTGCCTGTTCCTTTGTCCCAGTAAGAGGGAACAGGATTATTGTTAAACATATAAAATAATTCAATTTCGCCTTCAGGTGCGTTTTTATCGCCTGTATCAATAAAACCTACGGAACGGTAAAGATGCTGCGCCCTGAAATTATCTTTGAAGGTAGTAAGGCGCACACCCTTTTTGTTTGCCGCCTTTGCCTCATTTAAAGCAAACTGCAATAAGTTTCGGCCTATTCCTCGGTTCTGGTATTTATCGCAAACACCTATTGCAATAATGGGAATTTCTTTTTCAAAATATTTAAAGAAACAATATCCGGCCATTTCCCCGTTTGTAAATGCACCGTAATTTATCATATCCGTATCATTTACTGCCTCTTTGGTTGTCAGCCTTTTTGCGGCTTTAAAATCAAGCTCATTAGGGGTAAAAAACCTTAAAGTTTTATCCGAAAGCGCCTGTAAATAATCGTAAAAACAAAGTGTATCACTTTCTGAAAACCTGCGAAAAATCATAATAACCTCAAAAAAATCTATATTTTATAGATAAATTTAGTCTTCTATGTCTTTTATTAAGGCTTCACATCCCTTGTAAATTTGATTGAACACCTTATCGAAATTGCCGCTGTACCAAGGGTCCTCAATATCTCCGGGTGTTTCGGTAAAGTCCAACAGGCGGCTTACTTTTTGCATATCGTCACTGCCTATAATGTTCATAAGACGAGGAAGATTGTATCTTTCCATAACAACAACGTAATCGAAGTCCTCATAATCCGATCTGGTTATTTGCCTTGCACTCCTGTGAGTAAAGGGAATATTATGGCGCTTTAAGGTCTGGGCGGCTTTAGGGTAAATATCGTTGCCTATTTCCTCTCTGGAAACAGCCATAGAGTCTATAAAAATATCTCTTCCTTTTGCAAGATCCTTGCAAATAAACTCGGCCATCGGCGAACGGCAAATATTGCCGTGGCATAAAAATAATATTTTTTTCATTTTTCTGTCCTTTCAAAGGATAAATCTTATCTAAATTATGTATCCGATAGAGTCTTATGTCAAGTACGAAATCTTTCAAATTATTTGGAAGATTTGTATTTCTCGCAAAAAGCTGAGGGTGTAATGCCTACATACTCCTTAAATTGACGGCTGAAAAAGTATGTGTCATTATAACCGCAGATCTTAGCGATTTGTGTAATACTGTAACGCCCGCTTTTAAGCAGATCGCAGGCATGGTTGATCTTTAACTGAATGCTGTATCTTATGGGCGGTACTCCGAATTTTTTAACAAACAGCTTTTTAATATAAGGGTAGCTTATTTGGCAGCACTCAGCAAGCTCCTCTGCTCGTATTTTTTTATTTAAAAAATATTTTTCCACATATTCTATTGCGGGTTTAATTAATTTGAGCTGATCATCAGATAGATAGTTTTTCTTTTGCAACTCACCGAGAATTTTATACAGCATTGAAAGACATTCAAAATAGTACCCCTCATTTTTCCCTACCCATAAGGAAAAGAGCTTTTTAAACAGAGGCGCTAATTTATAAGTGTAGTCATTATGTATAACAAAGGCTTCATTGCTTAAAGGCTTGTTGGAATCAAAAGCAATTAAAATACAAAGGCCGGGTTTTTCCCTTTCTACGCAATATCTGCTATGCTCACCTTTGGGTAAAAAGCGCAGGGTGTTGGGCTGTATGTCAAAAACGTTATCGTTAAAGTAAACCCTGGATACCCCTTCAAAATGAAAGATCAGTTCGTTATAAGGAAGCTTTGCGGAAAAGGCAGTAAACTTTTCAAGATATTCGTATTTGTCTACCATCACAACACGTGATATTTTAGTAATGACCAATTGATTTTCCATATTATCACCTGTATGTATTTTAAAGCAATTTAGTGTCTTTTTCAACTGTTTTAACGTAAATCAGTATCAAAAAGTGCAAACAGAAACAATAGTTTATTTACTTTCCCTGCATACCACCTGTACAATAAAAGTATAAAACAAAAAAGGGGTGGTCTTATGAACCGACGAATAAAAAAGTTAACTGAGCTTACCCTTTCAGGGAAAATGTATGCCTACCCGGTAAAAACAGAGTTTCATAGAGAGGATATGTTCCTTTCCCGTCAAAAAAGAGAGTCGAAACAGCTGTGTGAATTTATTTTGAATCAAGAGCCTGTAATAACCGAATACTCTAAAATGACAGGCTTTTTCAACTGTGATAATTCGGTTGTAGGTGATGCATTCAGAAGAATGGGTCATATAAATACGCAAAAGCTGCTTCAGGATTTTTACTTAAAGGGAATAGATAATTTGTCTACCTTTGAATGGCAGCACGCAACAGCCGATTATAAAACAGTTCTTGAAAAAGGTATAAACGGTATTATTGAAGAGATAAACCTTTCGTTGTTGATACACAGTGATCCGGAGCAGAAGGAATTTCTCTGTGCCTTGAAGCTGGTTGCCCAAACCCTTATTGCCTGGGCGCATAAATGCTCCGACAAGGCGTTGGAACTTTCAAAAACGGTAGAAGCAGAAGAATATAAAGAAAATTTAGTAACTCTATCTAAAGCACTGCTTAATGTGCCTGAAAATAAACCGAATTCCTTTTATGAAGCAATTTTAACAATTTATGTATGCTTTTCTGCCGACCCCGACAGCGTAGGAACTCTTGACAGATATTTACGTCCGTTTTATGAAAAAGACATTGAAAGCGGAGCAATCACACGGGAAGAAGCCAAGGAATATTTGCAGGAGCTTTTTTTAATGCTGCAGGCAGCTACTCCCGCAAATGATCCTAGGTTTACCCGCGGCGCAGAATCCCATTTTTGCATCGGCGGCTATCTGCCGGACGGTACCGACGGCTTTTCCGATATTTCAAAACTGATCCTTGAAAGCCTTCTGGAGCTTCCAACCTGGATACCGCAGGTAACGTTGAGGTGGACCAAAAAAACTCCCCGAGAGGTATTTCGGTTTGTACTCAACTGTGAACGGAATGATCCTAACAAACGTATTGCTTTCCAAAATGATGAAAAAAGATTGAAATGCTATACCGAGATCTGCGGCTTCCCCTTTGAAAAGGCAGTGGGGTATACTACCGTAGGTTGCAACGAACCCGCATTTTTGGGTGCGATTACGGGCAGTAATTCTAAAATCAATTTTGCTCGGTCTATGGAAACTGTTTTCCATAAAAAATCCGATATAATAAGAAACGTAAAAGACTTTAATGAGTTTTATAATATTTTCTTAAATGAGCTTTTTAGCGATCTTACTGTAGCCTACGAGTATGATAATAAATACAATCTTGTAAGAGCGAGGGATATAAACTACCTTTCAAGTATTTTCTTTCAGGGCTGTATTGAAAAAGCAAAAAGTCTTACTCAGGGCGCAGGGGATATAGTAATTGCTTCTCCCACGTATATGGGTATTGCAAACGTAATAGATTCCCTTATTGTTGTAAAACAGTTTGTATTTGATGAGAGAATCATTACTATGTCAGAATTGATCAACGCGTTACAGTGTAACTGGCAAGGATATGAAAACCTTCGTACTCTCATTATCAACAAAGGTGATTTCTTTGGTAATGATACCGACCGTTCCAATTATATTGCCCAAAAGTTATATCAAAGCCTGTATGAATTTCTGAAAGATAAAAAGAATATTTTCGGATATCATTGGCTTATTGGTGACCTTATGGGCTATAACGTTCATCATAAATGGTTCGGTGAAAAAACTGCCGCAACGCCTGACGGAAGATACAGCGGCGACTCCCTTAAATTCGGGCTCGGCCAAAGCGAGGGTAAGGACAGAAACGGCCTTACCGCCCTTCTGAATTCTATTTCAAATGTCGATCCGAACGCAATAGGGTGCGGCTCAACGGTTACAAATATTATGCTCGATGAACAGCTTATAAAAAATGATGCGCATTTCGAAAAAACAGTGGATATGCTGGAAACCTATTTTAAAATGGGCGGCGTGCATTTCCAACTCACCTATGTTTCAAAAGAAGATTTAATTAATGCAAAGTCAACACCGGAAGATTATAAGAATCTGCGTGTGCGTGTAAGCGGTTTTTCCGATTACTTTGTAAAGCTTAGCGAAAGCATACAGGATGATATTATTGAGAGGACAACACAAAAATGAAAGGCTTGATTTTTGACATTGAACGCAATTCCTTTGTTGACGGTCCGGGCATACGGACTACGGTGTTTTTCAAGGGTTGCAATTTAAAATGCGTATGGTGCCATAATCCCGAGAGTCAGGATTTTAAACCGCAGATGATGTTTTACAAGGATAAATGTAAAGGCTGCGGAAAATGCAAAGAGATCTGTCCTTCGCCGAATAGGTGCACCCTTTGCGGAAAGTGTACGATTTACTGCCCTGTAGATGCTCGTAAGGTTTGCGGCAGAGAATATACCGTGGACGAAGTTTTTGCGGAAGTAATCAAGGACAAAGCCTATTATGACAATTCGGGTGGCGGTGTTACCTTTTCCGGCGGTGAATGTATTCTGCAAACAGATTTTCTTTTGGATATACTTAAAAAGTGCAAAGATAACGGTATACATACAGCGGTGGATACTGCAGGTAATTTGCCATTTGAGCGCTTTGAGAAAATTTTGCCTTATACCGACCTTTTTTTATACGATATCAAGCTATTTAACAGCCTCCTTCATAAAGAATATACCGGTTCGGATAATGCATTAATCCTTGATAATCTTAAAAAGTTGTTTGATTCTAAAGCTAAAATTATTGTTCGGATACCTGTAATTACAGGAGTCAATGATAACAAGGAAGAAATAAAAAAAATAAAAGAGTTCGTGATGAGCTGCGGTAAGCCGGAGAAAATCGAGCTTTTACCGTATCATCGGATGGGTGAAAACAAATACGGTGCACTGGGCAGAGAGTGTGTCAGGTTTTCCGCTCCATCTAATGAAATAATGGAATTACTAAATTTATTATGAAAACAGTATTGTCCGGTCACTGTTAAAATGATAAAATGAGTGTATAAGCTGTATAAGGAGGCCAAAAATGAATATACTTCGTGAAAATGAGAAGGTTAAAGCTGAAAAGTGGGCAAGATATAAATATAATATCACCACAGGCCTGGGAAAAAACGGGGAAAGAATAACAGGCTCCAAAGAACATATAGCTCTTTCAAGAGAAATAGCAACAGAAGGTATGGTTCTCTTGGAAAACAACGGCACCCTGCCTTTGAAAAAGGGAACAAGAGTTGCTCTTTTCGGTATTGGCAGTATAGACTACGTAAAGGGTGGCGGCGGTAGCGGAGCCGTATATTCCGAATACGTAAGAAATATTTATGAGGGCTTTCTTTTAAAGGCTCCCGATTATTCGGTTTATGAGCCCCTTACTGAGTTTTATTATAATTATGCGCTCCCCAAACTGCCTGATTACGATGTGGATTTTCGTCCTGAGCGTACAAGGAACACGCTTTTTGAGGAAATTGAGGTTCCTGAAAATCTTATAAAGAGCGCCTCTGAAAATTCAGACGTTGCCGTAATTACTATTCACCGTTTCTCCTGCGAATTTTACGACCGTATTGCCGATAAGGGTGACTTTTACCTTACTGATACGGAAAAAAATATGGTTGATAAGGTTACAGCGGCCTTTGACCGTACCGTAGTTGTGCTGGATGTCGGCGGTATGATCGACGTTTCCTGGATAAAGAATAATCCTAAAATAGATAGTGTTCTTTTGGCATGGCAGGCAGGTATGGAAGGAGGCCTTGCGGTTGCTGATATCCTCTGCGGTGACGTTAACCCTTCCGGCAAGCTTGTTGATACCTTTGCCGAGAAGTTCTCCGATTATCCTAATGCTGATACGTATAATGAAAGTGATCTTTACGTAAATTACTTTGAGGATATTTACGTAGGCTACCGTTATTTTGAAACTATTCCCACAGCAAAAAACAAGGTGGTATATCCCTTTGGTTTCGGCCTTTCCTATACAAGCTTCAAAATAAGCAAGCCCGAAGCAAGGGAAGAGAACGGTGTTGTTACAGTTTCGGTTGCCGTAGAAAATACAGGCTCATACCCGGGCAAGGAAGTGGTTCAGTGTTATTATTCCGCCCCTCAGGGCAAGCTCGGGAAAAGCAGTATATCACTGGCGGGATTTGCAAAAACAGATCTCTTGGAGCCGGGGCAATCACAAACAATAAACGTTGAATTTGAAGTTTCGTCAATGGCAAGCTATGATGACCTTGGAAAACTTCAAAAAAGCGCCTACCTGCTTGAAAAAGGCGAATACGTTTTTTACGTAGGCAATAACTGCAGGAACCTTACAGCGGCGGACTTTCGTTACCTTGTCAAGGACGAATATATCGTAACCCGACAGTTAAGTCAAAAATGCGCTCCCAACAAGCTGGAAAAAAGAATGGTGGCCGACGGAAGCTTTGAGGTTCTGCCTGCTTTTGCAATAGAAGAACATAACGTAAGTTACCCTGCTAATAAGTGCGCAAAACCTGAAAATGAGCATATGTTCGTTGATGTAGCCAACGGCAAAATAACACTCGATGAGTTTATTGCCCAGTTAACAAATGATGAACTCATATCCCTCCTTGGCGGTGTGCCCAATAGGGGTGTTGCAAACACAAGCGGTATGGGCGGAATAGAGCGTCTTGGAGTCCCTGCTATAATGACCGTAGACGGCCCTGCAGGTGTTCGCATTGCCCCTGTAACAGGCATAGCCACCACCGCCTTCCCCTGCGCCACCTTGCTTGCCTGTACCTGGAATTTAAGCCTTGCTTATGAAATGGGCAAAGCAGGCGCTTTGGAAACAAAAGAAAATGGTTTGGGCATTTGGCTTACTCCCGCTATGAATATTCACAGAAACCCCCTGTGCGGCAGAAATTTTGAATATTTCAGTGAAGACCCGCTGATTTCAGGCGAGTTTGCCGCAGCCAAAGTAAAAGGTATTCAAAGCCAGGCCATAGCCGCAAGCGCAAAACATTTTGCCGCAAATAATAAGGAAATAGATCGCTATTACAGCGACAGCCGCATATCCGAGCGAGCTTTAAGGGAAATCTATCTTAAAGGCTTTGAGATATGCGTAAAAAAAGCGCAGCCCTGGACTATCATGACCTCCTATAATATTATCAACGGCAGACGTTGCTGTGAAAGCTACGAGCAGCTGCAGGGCATCCTGCGCGATGAATGGGGCTTTGAAGGTATGATCACCACCGACTGGGGCGTTCCCTGTAACCATGCCGCCGCCTGCAAAGCAGGTAACGATATAAGAATGTGGCTAGGCCAGCCTGAAGACTTTTATGAAGCCCTCGAAAACGGCACTATAACCCGTGAGCATATGGAAGTTTGCGCAAAGCGAATTTTAGAACTTATCCTGAAATTTGAATAAAAACTGCCGGCATCACGCCCCATCGCAGTTACTTAACACATCAAAAGAAAAAACTCCTTGAAGGCTTTTCCTTCAAGGAGTTTTGGCATAGACGTCGAGATTCGAATCCGCGGGGGAATTGCTCCCTAACTGATTTCGGGCAAAAGGCAGTATCTACCGCACCGCCCCTCTTCGTCCCCGAAAACTGCAATATTTCCATCTGTTCTGCGAGAAATTGAAAAACACTTGAATTTTTGCGAGAAATTTGCGAGATAGATGCGAGAAAACTGATTATTAAAAATCCACCAAATAGATTCCGATGCTGATTTGGGTGAAAGAACCTTTTTGCGTGATTTTACTGATTTTCGCCATAAGCAGCTTACCAGCATCCATAAGCCGTGCAAACACAATGTTATCTTTTTCTGGAACATAGCCGAGTTTTTTCTTTTCACTGTTCAGAACTATAATAGCATTGCTGTCGAATTTATTATCTTCTCTTTGCAACGAGAGGCTATCACCGACTTTGATATTTTCGAGCACAGACTTATCTTTCAAATGTGTGGTCCCTGCAACATAGGAATCAAAAAGGTGTATCTCTTGGGAAAGAGGTTTGATTACGGAATCAAGACCCTTGTTTTCAATTACAGAAACAAGGTTTTCCTTATGTACGATTAATTCATTATTTGACATTTTTATTGCTCCTGTACTTCTTTTAGTTTTGCTTCAAGCTCAATTTTGTAATTGACATAAGAGTCGCGTTCTTCCTCAAACTCTCTCATCTTCTGTCTGACACGGTCAGTATCGTCAAGAAGCTCATGATAAATATACGGTTCTGTGGTTTTTATGCCTTTTATTTCTTCCTCTAATTCTTCGATTTTAGCTTCAATATCAGGAATAACAACCTCAAAATTTTCCTCGCCAAGGTCTTCCAGTGCACGATTTACCAAAACTTCTAATTCTTTAATTTCTTTATAATCGTTACATTGATAGGCAATAAGAACCCTTTGGAACAGATCGGCAAGAGGAGGATGCTTTTCTGTAACATTACTGATATCAGGATGAAGCACTTTTGCAATTTTTCTGTAGATGCGTTTTATTTCCTTTGCTTGAAAAGCAGATATTTTTTCACCTTTCTTGGATAACTCATTCTGACGCACCATTTCATCAAGTTCGGCTTGGTACGCAGCCATCTTTTCTGCAATAAATTTCTGTATTTTTTCGGGATCAACCGCTTCGCCTCTGTTTTTTGCCATAACGCAATAAGAAATAGATTTTTTAAGGGCGATGCAGTCTATCTTTAATTTGAAAATTTCGGTTGTAATATCACCGAAAACACGAGTATACTCAAGCAGAATATGCTCTGCCTCTTTTTCAAGTTCATCACGGCGCAAAAGCAGATCTTCATATTGCGAGTAGTCTCCGCCGGTTATTCTGATAAGTTGCATTAAATCACCTCAAATCCGTAAAGTGCATCATAAACATGTGTCAGTGGTAGGTCGTCGATGCAGGCCTTGGCAAAGAAGTCCTCTCTCGTTTTATACCATTTGTCATTGAAACGGATAATAAGTTCGCCATCTTCCTCCACGGTTTCCCAACTTTGAGAATTCATCATTTTACAAAAACTTTTTGAAAGATAGATGGCATCTATTGGCGAAAAATTTTCTATCAAATTATTATCCATATTGCGACACCTTTCATAGTTGCTGAAATAATTATAGCACATAAAGAAAACAACCGCAATCCGAAGATTACGGTTGTCCTTGTCTATGAGCTATGAAAAAGATATTTTTTCTGTTTTTTGCGTATGAATTCGAACTCTTACATAACCGTTCGTTTTTAGTGAAATCGTTCGCTTACGCTCACGGTGAAATAATTTACTCCGTAAATTGTGAAATTTGATGCTATCGCATCAAGTGAAATTAAATCCACCCACTCGC
>JAZQIZ010000034.1:0-28864 GCA_045541395.1 Eubacteriales bacterium | reverse complement strand
CTATCAATTGTCTTCCTAAGACCGCTTGGCCTCCGACTTACTTAACCTTTACTTTACCGCTTGAAGCGGTTACGGTAGGAGTTGCTATCTTCTTAAGAGCGTAAATACTTGCGGTTCTGGAAGCAAGGGACGTATATCTTGTGCCGTTGGAGGTGTAATAGGGAACGACCTTGAAGGTGTATTTAACGCCGTCGGCAAGATCCTTCTTTGTCATAGAAGTGCCTGTGGTTCTGCCTAAGAGGGTATAGGAAGAAGCGGAAGCCTTCTTATAATATACTGCATAGCCTGAAGCGCCTGTTGCCTTTGTCCAGGAGCAAACAACGTCGTCATATCCGCCGGTAACGGTGCGAAGCCTTACCTTTACGGAAGAGGGCGCTTTGGGGGTAATGGTGTAATACAAAGTCTTGGTGCCGCTGTAATTACCCTTGAAGGTTACTGTTACCTTGTAACGGCCAACGTTGGTTCTCTTTACAAGGCCTGTTACGGTATAATCGGTACCCTTAACTAAGGCCTTGCCGTTGGAATCCTTAACGGTTAAAGTGGGCGCGGAAATAGCCGAGCCTGTATAATTCTTCTTAGTGAAGGAAAGCTTAATATTAGAAACCTTGGCAATGGTTTTTGTAGATTTAACATCGCCGCACACAGAGCATTTTGTTACTATTTTACCGTTGGCGGAGGTTGTTGCTTTAGTGGTAGTAGTTTTGTAGCTGTGGTCAGACACCGTAACATTAAAAGTATCACTTTTATTACCTAAAGTTACTTTTACGGTCTTGCTTCCGACGGTAGAGGTGTATCCAGTTACAATATAATCCGTAACAACTACCGACGGCATATAATCATAATCTGCAGTTACAACCATTCCCGTAATATTAAGCTTATCGCCCACATGATAACTGGTTTTATTAGGCAGGGTGGTAACCTTCACATCGGTAACTGTAAGCTTTTTAGAAAAGCTTATAATCTTCATATCATCGTTTAGTTTAAAGTATATTGGTTCGTTGATATATTCTGTTTGTCCGTACCAAATCCCATCCACATATTTTAAACTGATAACATCAGAAGCGTCTCCACCTCTGCCAACTACAGGATAGCGGAAAGTTTGGCTTTGAGAATCGTAGCCTGCATACTGAGTGAGATCTATATTTGACACTGCGAAAGCGCCTTCTATTGCTGCTTCGGCATCCTCAATAGGAATAACCATTGTATCCATACCCGCAGAATTTACTTCTGTAGTCCAGCGTGTTCCGGTGATTCTGAGAGCAATATCCAAAATTTTATTTACATTGTCTGCAGTTATTGTTCCGTCAAAAGAATCTATTTTGTTGCAACCAATGCTGACACTTGTTGATCGTTTTAGGACATTATTGCATATGTGGAAATAATCATACTCGGTTATTCTGTTACTGATAGGTCTGCCTTCTGCTGAAAATACAGTCTGTATATATAGTTCTTTTTCAGGTGTTTCGTAGAACGAGCATGGGAAAATATAGTTATTTGAGTATACAAATGCACCACTAAGGATTGTACCATCAGGCTCATCTCCACCTTTGACAAACCGTAATCCTTCTACAATAACATCCTCTACAGTTCCATCTGTATGAGTAAGTACGATTACTAATTCTTTATTTTCGTTTGTAGTAAGATTTACTTTTTTAACCGTATTCTCTTTTACTGTTACAGGAAAGCTAAAAGTTTGCCCCATTAGGTTAAATTCTACATTTTGTTTTCCTGCCACAGTATATGTTGTTGTTATTGCCTCTATTTCTTTGCTTACACCTAACTTGTCAAGAGTTACATAGAATGGGGACATCCAGCCTGCATGGTCAGTAATATTAATAATATCATAACGATCATCCTTATAGTTCACCTTCAGTTTAGCACCTTTAAGATCTGCAACTTCGCCAACCATACAGTCGGTATCATCAGGGAATTCAAGGAATATAATGCTTTCTATGGGAGTTTCCTCAATAGTAACATTATAGGTAGCCTGAATACCCAAATATTCAGCTGTTACCTGATAGGTATTTCCTGCAATCCACTGATTATCAGGGGCTTGGTCTGAATTGAAATTTAAAAAATAACCTGTCTGCTCGTAAATATTATATGCTGGACCGGAAACAGTAGTACCATCTTTGTATACAATAGTTACTGAATCAGGCTCGTATAAATACTCAAACCAAGTTTCATCAGTTTCGTTTCCATATTCATCATAAACAGGTACAACATAGCCATTACAGTTTTCTATAAGAACTAAATCATCAATTTCTATTCGTTTTACTGGGTTTTCTATAGTTGTAACATTGAATGTGTCACTGACACCTAAAAGTGTTCCTGTAACCTCATATGTATTACCGGCAGTCCAAGGCTGTTCATTTTGCATGTCCCATGCATTGGTTTCGATTGAATACCATACATTGTCCATTTCAAAACTTCCATCTATATGCTCCTTAGTTCCATCTTTAAGCGTCACAGTGCCGTTTAAATTGTATAAACTATAATAAAAATATCCATCTGAATAATATCCATCATAAAATTCAATGATTGAAACATCTTCAATTTCAATGCTTTCTATGGGTGATTCTGTTACCGTTACATTATATGTACATTCATACCCTAAAAAGCTTAATGTTGCTTTATATGTATTGCCTACAGACCATTGATTTTCATATGATTGGTCGGATGTTCGACTAAAGCTATCCCCAAATAATTCTTCAACTTCCCAATACACATTCCAATAATCACCGGAAAATATTGTTCCGTCTTTACAGGTTATTGTTAAAGTTTCAGGCTGATAATCATACTCAAACCATGAGTTTTCAATCCATTCATCATTTTCATCACAATGACCATTCCAATAACCATCATTATTTTCAATAACGGTTATGTCTTCAATTTCAATGCTTTCTATGGGTGATTCTGTTACCGTTACATTATATGTACATTCATACCCTAAAAAGCTTAATGTTGCTTTATATGTATTGCCTACAGACCATTGATTTTCATATGATTGGTCGGATGTTAGGTCAAAGGATCCTTTTCCAAAGAAATCTACAACATCCCAGTAAATATCATAATAATCGCCAGAAAAGACTGTTCCGTCCTTACAGGTTATTGTTATAGTTTCAGGATCATAATTATATTTAAACCATGAGTCCTCAATCCATTCATCATTTTCATCATAATGACCATACCTCATGCCATCGTAATTATCAACAACGGTTACATCTTCGACTTCAATGCTTTCGATGAGTTCTTCAGAATTCTCAGGCTCTTCGGGCTCGGGCACAACGGTTTCTTCATCTACTTCATAGATAACGATATCGTCAATATATGCATAAGAAGAAGAGAAAGAATTACTGTTTGAATACAGATACAGACGCAAGGGATAGCCGTTTATGATGGAGGCATCGCCGGGAGCCAGATCTAATTCTGGATCAACAGTAACGGTCATGGGTTCAGACCAAACGTCTTCCCATTCACCGGTGGTTTCAAAGGTGTAAGCACCGTTCATACCAATGGAGCCATCCTTGAAGTCATACTGAATTTCCTTGCCTGCTTCGCCTATAGCCTTAAAGTTAAGAACGTAGGTCTTGCCGTATTCAACAGCATAAACGTTTTCTACAGCGCCTTCTTCTTTGAAGTTGCCGGTCCACATATAATATGCAGCATAGCCGGTATCCATAGAGTTATCAGCAGGTCTAAGAGTAATATAACCATCTTCAGCGGTTGCGCCGTACCCCCAGGAACCCCAAGTAGCGCCGCTGAGGGAACTACAGTCCCAAGAGAATACTATATCACCAATTGATTCATCGGGAACAACAGACTCTTTGGGCTCAATTTCCTGTGCGCTTACGCTAGGCATTCC
The DNA here is from genome assembly GCA_045541395.1 of Eubacteriales bacterium. Classification (GTDB taxonomy): domain Bacteria; phylum Bacillota; class Clostridia; order Oscillospirales; family UMGS1783; genus JAZRWQ01. The sequence continues at coordinate 24,999 of JAZQIZ010000034.1, read as the reverse complement.
TACGGGAACAACGTACCAAAGCATTAAAAAACACAGAGTACAGCATAATAGTTTTTTCATTGTAATCCTCCTTAGGGTAAATAAAGCAATTCGTGTGTAAGTTTCAAAAAACTTACAACTATACATAATAATTATAACAAGTTAATCTCTCAATATGTGAACAAATTGTGAACAATAAGAACTGGAAATTATACAAGTCAATTGAATTGACGGAGGGGATGTACGCCTAAAAAAGCGTATCGGAAACAATGACCCCGTCCTGAAGGGAAATGGCACGGGTGCAGTATTTTAATTGAGAGGGGTTATGAGTAACCATAAGAACGGTTTTGCCTTCCCTGTTAATACGGCAAAGCAGTTCCATAACGGCTTTTGCAGATGATGGATCTAAATTACCTGTAGGTTCATCTGCAAGAATGATCTCAGGTCGGTTTACTATGGCTCTGGCAATAGCCACTCTCTGCTTCTGACCACCCGATAACTCTGAGGGCTTATGAGATGCCCTGTCACAAAGTCCTACCTTCTCAAGAGCCTCCATGGCGCGGATCCGGCGTTCTTTTTTTGAAGCTGAACTATAAATAAGAGGAAGCGCTACGTTCTCTACGGCCGTAAGTTTTGGATCAAGATTGAAGCTTTGAAAAACAAAACCTATTATACGGTTACGGTAAAATGCCGCCTGTCTTTCCGAATAGGAAAACAGGTTTTTATTTCTGTAAAATAGTTTTCCTTTATCGGGCTTATCCAGACAGCCTACCATATTCAATAAGGTAGACTTTCCTGCCCCTGACGAGCCCGTAAAAGCAACAAATTCACCCTTGTATATTGAGAAGGAGACCTTGTTAAGGGCGGTTATAATTCCGTCTTTAGAAATATATTCTTTTGAAAGATTGCAAAAATCCAATATTTTATCCATAAAAACACCTCAAATTTATAATGCAACCTTACAAAGAAAAAATGCAGACCTGGGTCTGCAAATTTTTATTTTGAGCAATCACAATTCTTTATGCGGCAGGGCTCATCCTGTTTTAACTGGTATATCTGAGGAGGAGTAAACTCTTCTGCCGGGAAGGATATCCTACCAAAGAAATCGCAGGGATCCTCTTCCTTACCGCAACAGCATTCTTTCTGGGGCAAATAATAATCATATGAGGGTATAAGAAGCTGAGCATCTCTTTCAAGACGAAGCACGGAGAATAAGCCAACTGTTATATACAGTTTATTCTTACCTGCTCCATCAACAAACTCATCGCCGAACAAACGGCAAAACCCGTTCCCTAAGCCGTTGATATCCATTTCCCCGTTACAGCATCTGTCGCAAGGGTCGGCTACACGGCAGGAAAGAGCTATAGGGTCCACCACCTCGATCACTGCCTTGGGAAGATTGGACCTGCAAAGAAGCTTATCATCGAGGTCATCAGTCTTACAGTTGCTTGAGAATATTTTAGCATTACCCTCGCTGCCAAAAAGGATAGTACGTTTACTGTAGCAGGCAATACCCTCTATTGGCTGAGGCCCTGAGCAGCCGCAAAAGGCATCAAAGGAGCATTTAAAGAAGAATTTTACGTCCACACTGTAAAAGCCCTTATTAAAGGGGACCTGTTCCACGTCCAGCTGAGTATGAATTATTTCGCATTTTTTCGCGCGTATGCTTACGGCCCTATCGAGTATCGCCTGACCGCAGGAGGTTAAGTACACTCTAAGATCATCCACACATTCCTTGCTTCTGCAGGAATCGTAGATTTGGGACGTGTTAATACACACAGCGTTTTTTAAACATTCATGGCCTGTAAGAGGACCGGGTATTACTTTGAATTCTGCCATTAAAATACGCCTCCGTAAATAGTTTTAAGTATTCATTACTATTTTATGACGGAGGCGCTTAAAGGTGATTGAATTTATAGGATCATATTAAATTTTCACGGACGCATTTATAAATTTTTTCAGCCTGAGCCAAGCTGATACCCTTAACTGACGCAATATCCTCAACCGAGGCATTTTTTACGGCGGTGAGGGTTTTGAAATGCTTTATAAGAGCGGCGGCGCGAGCCTTGCCTACCCCATCGATCTCTTCAAAAACAGAAGCAAGAGTGCGCCTTTTGGCTGCCGCATTATGATAAGCAACAGCAAAGCGGTGTGCTTCCTCCTGCATTCTGCCGCAAAGACCAAAAATGTTTGGATATCGATAAAGCTGAATTTCTCTGCCGCTTTCAAAACAAAGTGATTTTGTTCTGTGACGGCTGTCCTTTTTTAAGCCAAAAACAGCAATATTTACTCCCTCTTGCATAACAACTTTTTTTACTGCATTAAGCTGGCTTTGGCCGCCGTCTGCGAATATGACCTGAGGTAAGGGAGAAAAACCATCATCGCCGTTTTTATATCGCTTTATGCGGCGTGAAACTGCCTCTGACAATGATGCACAGTCATCACCGGCGTTTTCATCGGATATCTTAAATTTTTTATACTTTGATTTCATAAAGCCGCTGGTCCCATAAACCGCCATTCCGCATACAACGTCACTACCTGCAAGATGGGAGATATCGTATATCTCGATCATTTCAAGATTCTCTACCGACAGTATTCCCGAAATATCAAAAAGCGCCCTTTCGATACGGTTGGTCTTTCCCATTACCTGAATGATCTGCTCATTGGCATTTCTGAGGGCCAATTCCAATATTTGTTTATCGGTGCTGTTTTGCGGGCCAACAAACCGTACGCTTTTGCCTTTAAGCTGAGTAAGATATTTTTCAAATACTTCTTTCCCTTCCAAAGGCAAACCACTGCAAATACGAGAAGGTATCTTTAATGGATCCTGACCGTAATAGTTAGCCAAATATTCTTCAAAGAACTCGTTTATACTATCAAACTTATTGGTTTGGCTTAAATAATTTTCATTTGCTATAACGAGACCTTTATCCACAGAAATTATAGAAACTGAATAATAGCCGTCGTTTTCTGAAATATTAATAAAGTCACCCGCAAGTCTGATATCTGCAGAAACCTTTTGCTTTTCAATTATTGCCATAATAGCCTTTGCACGGTCCCTATACATAGCAGCGGCCTCGAAATCCAGGTTTTCAGCAGCCATTTCCATGCGTTCCTGCGTTTGCATAAGAACTTCGTTTATATCACCCTTTAAGAATTCTCTTAGTGATGCAATTTGCTTATTATATTCTGTTTTTGAAATTTTGCCGGCACAAAGACCGCAACAGCGCTTGATTGAATAATTAAGACACGGCCTTTTCCCTGCTTTAGGCAATGGATTAGCACATACAGGAAGCTTAAAGGCAACACTTGCACTTTCAATAACACTTTTTGCAGAGCGACTGCCGTAAAAAGGCCCAAAATACTCGGCTCCGTCATTTTCCCGCTTGTGAGAAAGCGACATTCTTGGATAATCACCGGAAGATAGTCGTATAAAAGGATAACCCTTATCGTCTTTCAAAAGAATGTTATAATGAGGCTTATGCTTTTTAATTAGAGTATTTTCCAAAAGTAGAGCTTCCAACTCACTGGCAACCACTATAAAATCAAAATCTTCAATTTTAGAAACAAGAGCTTTTGTTTTTTCGTTGTGTTTATTTACAGCGCTGAAATAACTGTGGACACGTCTCTTTAAATTTTTAGCCTTGCCCACGTAAATTATTTTACCGTCAATGTCTTTCATTAAATAGACACCCGGGGTTTCTGTCAGCGACAGAGATTTTTGCGACAAATAAGTCAAATCCTTCATAATATCCCCACATAAAAAATATCCCCTTAAATATAAGGGGGGTATTTTTTAGTCTTTTAATTGATTCTGAATAAGGTCTGTAAGAACTGCTAAAGCATTTTCTTCATCAGAACCGTCCGCAATAATGGTGATCTCAGTATTATGAGTAATACCCATCGAAAGAACACCAAGAAGGGATTTTGCATTAACATGCCTTTCGTCCTTCTCTATCCAAATAGATGATTTAAACTCATTTGCTTTCTGTACAAATGCAGTAGCAGGACGTGCATGAAGACCTATTTGATTAGTTGCTGTTACTTTTCCGGATACCATTAGCTTTCCTCCAGTTTAAATTATATTAATATAATAACATTTTTATACTTAATTTTAAATAGCAAATTTCAATAAAATTCAGGCTAATATTACGAAGTAATTTTGGTGAAATTGCCAAAATTCCTTTCTGTCTCATAAGAATATATGCTTTTTATAGGGGAAACATAGAGCATGAATCGGAGGTGATCAGTTTGAAAAAATATATAGTATTTGCAGGTATATTTATCTGTATTATAACAATTTGTTTATTAAATATCGATTCCAGAACGGTGTTTTTCAACAAATTAGCCAACTTTACTACTGCAGCAAACTCCACCGAGACAAAATATCTTATTCCCGGCGGGCAGGCATTTGGTGTCAAATTTTACACCGATGGAGTTATTGTTATTGACATTTCTTCTTTTGAATCAGATAAAGGCGAGGTCTCACCGGCAAAGGATGCAGGAATAAAGATTTCCGATATTATTATTGCCGTAAACGGCCAAAAGGTTTACTCAAACAGTGATATTTCCCATATTGTTAATTCCGCAACGGAATATCCGATTAAAATTACGATGAAAAGAAATAACGAATTTTTAGAGACGACCGTTTATCCCGAACTTTGCATATCACAAAACAGCTACAGAATAGGTTTATGGGTAAGAGACAGTACCGCGGGAATTGGAACCGTTACCTATTTTGACAGAGAGAATAATATTCTTGCGGGGCTTGGTCACGGCATTTCGGATATTGATACAGGAATATTAATGCCCATGGCCAAAGGACAGGTCATCGGTACAAAAATCACCGGTGCAGTAATTGGCAAAAGAGGCGAACCCGGGCAATTGACAGGCACTTTTGATGAAAACATTTTATTTGGGGAATTGATAACTAATTCGGAAATTGGCTTATACGCCAGTATTTCGGAAAACTCTAACGTAACAGGCGCCCCCATACCTGTTGGATATAAAAACGAAGTATACCAGGGTGACGCTCAGATCATATGTACCGTTAGCGGAAATACGCCTGAATATTATGACGTACAAATCGAATCAATTAATCCGTTTTCAGGAAGCTCAAAGAATATGACCATAAAAATAACTGACGAGGATCTGCTAAATGCTACAGGCGGAATTGTGCAGGGAATGTCGGGCTCGCCTATTATACAGGATGGCAAGCTGGTAGGCGCGGTTACCCACGTACTGGTAAACGATCCGCATAAGGGATACGGGATTTTTATAGAAAATATGCTCGAAATCGCGCAGGATGTATCGGAACAACAATTGAGAAAGGCATCATAGCCTAACCTATATTAAAAAGCCTCCGAATATTCGAAGGCTTTTTCTGTTAAAAATATAAACCAATCAGTCGGTTTTTTGCAGAGAATTTGATTGGATATAATAACAAACAGCCCTTGTCTTATTTCTATTGAATGTGGTAAAATATATATACAAATAATTTGGTGGATATGAATATGAATGACAAACTAATATATAATCAGAACAGTATACCTAAAGAAGAGCTCAGATACGGGTTTCGTTCCAGCGCGGCAACCGGATGCGGCTGGATCGCAACCTACAATGCCCTTACTTTGATGGGCTTTAACGTAACACCTGAAAAGCTTATTTCGTATTACGAAAAGGCTTTCCCTTTGGTTAACGGGAATTTCGGCACTTTTGTGTTAAGCCCTGTATTTTTACTTAAAAGGCTTGGTTTAAAAGTGAAAGTAACTGATAACATAAAGGAATTCGACTCTCTTGCCCAAAGAGCTGAAGTCTGCATTTTATTCTATCACTGGAGAAATAAATTAAAATTTGGCGCTCATTACATAGCTGTTGAGCAAAAGGATGGGGACTTTTTCGGATATAACACATACAAGGGATCAGAACACGCTGATTACTTAGGAAACAGCTTAGAGGACTTTATAAAAAAAAGAAGGTATTTCGGAGCCATACTTATTGCTGTTAAAAGAAAAGAGAGATAAGCTTTATGAAAAAAGAGATCACTGCTTTTCATATTAAGATAATTGCAGTTATTTGCATGTTTATAGACCATCTTAACAGCATTGTTCTTAATTTGTTTTATATTATGGCAATGAATATGAATAACGGCTTTGGGCAGTTTATAAAAGATAATATTGTTTCACTTCAAAATTTTCAGACAGTTTTGCATACCATAGGCAGGCTTGCATTCCCACTTTATATATTTATGCTGATACAAGGCTTTATGAGAACAAGAAACGTATTAAAATACGCTTTTCGGCTGTTTGTATTCGCGCTTATATCTGAAATACCATTTAACTACGCTCTGTTCGGGACCTATTTTTACCCTAATTATAATAACGTATTTATAACACTGCTTTTAGGGTTAATTACAGTTTATCTCATAAGTATTCTTGAAAAATTGACCGATAATTTAAAACATTCTGTTAAAATTCTGATTCGTATACCGGGGATTATTTGCACTGTACTTGCATTCTGCTACATTGCCGAAATTTCAATGTGCGACTACGGCGCTTCAGGAATAATCGCAATTACGGTTGCTTATTTGTTTAAGGATAAGCCACTTGTGAGCTATGGACTTTGCGTACTTGCGTTGGTTACTATAAACGGATCAATACATACCCTGTTTGCCCTTACGGGGCTTGCGCTAATTTATCGGTATGAAGGCAATAAAGGAAAAAGCGCAAAATATTTCTTTTATTTCTTTTATCCTGCCCATCTGCTCTTACTTGGAATATGCGCACAGATATTAGAATATTATACTTTTTAAGCCCTTACTCAAGGGCTTATTTCTTTTTGCAGATTTTGTCGAACGAAAATTGGTAAACTTTGTAATTTTTCTGTTGCATTACTTACCATTTTATGGTATTATTTGTCCATAAACTCTTTTTGTTGAAAGGATATGACGCATATGGACAGAAAAATTAAAATTATAGTTGCAGACACAAACGAAGCATTTTCTCAGAGCATAAAAAGCTTATTACAAAATAACGGATATGAGGTATGTGCCGGCGTAGGTGATGGATATGAGCTGCTTAAGGCAATAACGGATTTTTGCCCTGATATTGTATGTATGGATACGGCATTGCCTATAATGGACGGTCTTAAAGTTATCAGCGAAGCCAGAAAGCTTCACATAGATAAACAGCCGAAATATATAGTGATCACAAGCTTTGCTAATGATGAAGCCATGCGAAATGCTGCAAAGGCAGGGGCATCGTATTTTATACCTAAGCCCTTTGAGGAGGAAAATTTACTTGACCGTATTAAACAATGTATTGCAAACAACCCGGTAATTGATATTTCAAACCGAAAAAATGATTTGGAGAGGCAGATAACCGATATAATCCTTGACGTAGGCATACCGGCGCACATTAAAGGCTATCATTATTTACGGGCTGCAATTAAGCTATCGGTTGAGGACAATACAATGTTAAGCGGAATAACTAAGGTTTTATATCCCACGGTTGCAAAAATGTACAACACCACCTCCTCGAGAGTAGAACGTGCCATAAGACATGCAATCGAAGTTGCCTGGGATCGCGGCAACCTTGAAACATTGCACAGAATGTTTGGCTACAGCGTTAACACTGTAAAGGGAAAGCCAACTAATTCAGAATTTATTGCAATGATCGCAGACAGTCTCTGTCTGCAACTTAAACAGGCACAATAAAAAATAGCCCGACTTTTAAAGTCGGGCTAAAACTATCTTCTGCGATTTCTTTTACCGGTATCTAACTTAAGATCACTTATTTTCTTTGAACTATCAGACATAAACTTAGAAAGCATATCCTCAAAAGAATTTTTCGACTCATTCTTACTCTCTTTGGCGCTTTCAATTTCTGCTACCTTCTTAATAGAAAGGCTTATTTTACCTTTTTCGTCCTCTGTTAATACACACACCCTAACTTGCTGCCCTACAGACAAGAATTGAGAAATATCTTTCACATAATGGGGCGCAATTTCTGATATATGTACCATACCGGAAGCCCCCTGGGGCAAAGAAATGAACGCGCCAAAATTTGTCAGGGCGCTTACTTTCCCTTCAAGTATTTCACCTGGTGTGAATTTCATAAAATTAACTCCTATTAATTATTTACCGGTAATATTAACATACACCTTTTCGGAGTTAAGACCAAAACCCAGCTTATCCCTGGCCACCTGAGCAACGTAATCGATAATATCATCACTGTTGATCATTTCCTCGAGGGCAGCATTAGAATCTACCTTATTCTGAATAGATTGTTCTAAGTCTTCGATCTCCTTAAGCTTTTCGTTTATATTAACTTTAACAGAAACAACGCTGATAAATAAAAAGACACAAACAATAAGTGCAATTATGCATATTGCTGTTTTGGTTGCCTTTGTCATATTTATCGCCTCCGTTTCCATGCGTATGAATATTTATCTTTATATATTGTAGTATTTTTTTTGCCAAAATGGAAGAGGAAAATTAAATTTTTAATAAATTTTTTAAATAATTTTCTGTTTTTTTCCTGCTTAGTCCTTATAATTTCAATAAGAGGCAAAAATGGCTTACCTATAATTACTTTTAATTTAAGAAACATTTTTCTTACCGGATGAATTATTGATCCGCACAGCCACATTATACCCTTGCCGACAGAAATATAATATATTACCCAACCTATAAGTGTAAGCAGTAAATACAGTATTCTGACGTCACCGCCGGCAAAAACAAATATATAGATATATGTTAACACAGCACCTATAAACCAAAAGAATATATCCATTATAAAAGTCACCAATGCACCGGGGCGAAAAACAAGTCTTAATATTCTTAAAAGGTCGTAAATAGCTCCAATAAATGCACCGAAGGCAAAATAATAAACGAGAAATACCAGTTCCTGCTCCAAAAGCTTTTCCATAGGCTTTTATTTAAACATTTTTGAGAAGAAACCGCCGTTTTTCTGCGCAAAATCGTCGGTATAGTTAATTGAATATATTTTACCGTCAATGGAGATATCCCCACCCTCAACACTGAATTTATTTATATGAAGATTCTCCCCCTTTACCGACAAAACTCCAAGCTGAGTAAACATCACCACCGAGTGTTCATCAAAACTGTCTACGTCGTCAACACCGGAAATATTCATATGATTGCGGTTTTCCAAAATTACGTTATGAAATTTGTTTAAAGATTTATCATCTACCATATTTAAAATCCCCCTTGTATTTATACCTAATTATATTAGGAGTCAAGGGGGATTATTCATAAAATGGTGTACATTTCACAGGCGTCGTCTTTTCTGACGGTTTCAGTTAGTTTCTCAACTCTAGCCTTAACGGTTTTATTACCGAAGGAAACCTCAATTATATCGCCGATCTTTACGTCGTAAGAGGGCTTAACAACCTTGCCGTTTACAGCAATTCTGCCACCGTCACAAGCTTCATTTGCAACAGTGCGGCGTTTTATTATACGTGACACCTTCAAAAATTTATCAATTCTCAATTCTATCACCTTTCAAAAAAACGAAAGGGCGGAGAACTCCGCCCAAAATATTCGTTACTTAGATGGATTCTTTAAAGGTCTTACCAGCCTTGAATACAGGAGCCTTGGAAGCAGGAATATTGATAACTTCCTTAGTTCTGGGGTTTCTGCCGGTTCTTGCAGGTCTTTCCTTAACTTCGAAGGTGCCAAAGCCAACGAGAGCTACCTTTTCACCCTTCTTAAGAGCTTCGGTTACTTCGCCTACAAAAGCGTTTACTGCCTTTTCCGCATCCTTCTTAGATATTTCTGCTTTGCTTGCAATAGCGGCGATAAGTTCGGTTTTGTTCATTTTGATTTCCTCCAATTTTATATATCCAGTTCAACTGAATTTTTAAAGTTTTTTGGCTTCTTTCCAAAGGGCAACAAGATCACCCTCCGGCATTTCGGACATTTTTACGCCCCTCGAAGCAGCCAATTCTTCTACCAGGGCATAGCGGCTAATGAATTTATCTGTAGCGCAGGTAAGAGCCTCTTCACTTTCAATGCCAGCCTTTCTGATGGCGCTGACACAGGCAAAAAGCAGATCTCCCGCCTCCTCAAAAGCAGCTTCCTTATCTGCTTTGTCTAAAGCACAGGAAAATTCCGCCCTTTCTTCATCAACCTTTTTCAGAGCACCTTCGACATCAGCCCAATCAAACCCACTTTTTGCGGCTTTGGAAACAACTTTCTGCGCACGCATAAGCGCAGGCATCGAGCATATCCTGTTCATTTGCTCCGTATAGGTTTCAACGCCTTTCTCATTCTTTTTAATACTCTCCCAGTTATCCACGGCAGCCTGAGCATTTTCAGCGTTGGCCGCAGAGAAAATATGGGGATGGCGACGAATAAGCTTTTTACAAACCCCATCAGTCACTTCATTTATGGAGAAGGCGCTTCGTTCTTCTGCAATACGACAATGGAACACGACCTGCAAGAGAAGATCACCTAATTCTTCTATAAGAATAGAATCATCCTCTTTATCTATACCTTCTATCACCTCATAGGTTTCTTCTATAAGATTCTTACGTATAGACTTATGATTCTGCTCCCTGTCCCAAGGGCAGCCTTCTTCTGAGCGGAGGACCCTCATTATTTCCAAAAGGTCCTCAAAAGAATAAGCATTTTTTAGTTCAATATCCTTATTTATCATTTTAACCTACCCAATGCATTTTTTCAAGTAATTTCTTTATTTTTTTTGATTTAGGAAGCAATTCTATATCTTCTTCCTTTAAAACTCGCATACTTAAAACGATTACAAAATACACAACAACAGCTACAAGTATACTTAAAATGCAGGAAATACTTGACCCCAGGCGGGAATTGGTAAAGTAAAACGTGAAGTAGGCGGCAGCGCCGCATGCGAGAGCACCGATCAAAGGTTTCAAAAAAACATTAAGAAAATCTATTTTTACTTTGACTAAACGATAAAGGGTAACATAATTAAGGACCATCAGAATAGCATACATTACAATATTTGAAATAACTGCGCCCATTATATTGACCGACTCGATAGAAAGCAGAAAATAATTAAGAATTATTTTTATCACACTTGCAATGAGAATATTTATTACCGGCTTATAGGTCTTCCCAATTGCCTGCAAAATGGGAGTTATAAGCTGTGCTACACAAACAAATATTATTGCCGGAGAATAAACCGTCAATAGCTTTGCGGCCAAGGAAACCTCTTCAGGATCGTAATAAAGAAGAGAAAGCACAGGTTCAGATAAAACGCAAAGGCCGATAGCACAAGGCATTGCGAGGAACATACATATCTTCATTGAAGCGTTTATTGTAGAATGCACCTTAGGCAGATCGTTTACAACGTAAGCGGAAGCTACAGCGGGAATGACCGGAACGCAAACTGAAAGAAGGATCGTTACAGGAAGATGGAACATGGTTTCCGCTTTACTGGAATAAACGCCGAACATATAATTTGCCATCGATTCATCGATCCAAGAGATAGTCTGCAGACGGTTAAATACCATACCGGTATCAATAAGATTTGCAAGGTTTGAAGTAATTGAGCCAATAGCAATGGGAACAACAAGAATAAGGAAGCGACGCATCATTTGCTTATAGGTGTCGCCGGGCAAAGAATTATCCAAGGAATTATAGCGTTTTTTATCACGGAAGAATTTTATAAGCAGATAAAGAAGCGCCAAAACCGAGCCCATTGTTACGCCGACAATAGCTCCGGCCACTACTGTAGTTATGGAAGCATTCTGAGCGCGTAAGTAATAAGCAAAGCCAAGCCCGCAAATAAGTTTTATAACAACCTCAATAAGATTGGCAATTGAGGTTGGCATCATATCGGAATGGCCCTGGAAATAACCCTTCAGAACTGCTGTTACCGTTACAACGATAATTGCGGGAGAAACCGCCCTCAAGGCAATACCGGCACTGTTATTATCAAGTAAAACCGCAAGCCAATCGGAGAACAAAAATACAAACAGAGTTAAAAGCGCTCCAATAATAATAAAGGTGGAAAAGGCAACCTTTAAAACGGTTTTAATATTTTTAGGGCTGTTGGTTGCAACAGATTCTGCTACGATTTTGGATATGGCAACCGAAAGGCCTGAAGTGGCTATTACAACCATAAGGTTATAAACTGTATATGCTACGCTATAATACCCCATACCCTCGGCACCTATAAGGTTATCTAAGGGGATGCGGAAAAGCATACTGATTATTTTTACTATTATACCGGTTACAGTAATAATTAAGGTACCGGTTATAAAACTCTGACCTGTAGAGCTTTGAGCATTGGTTCTTTGAGCCAAAATATCATCTCCGTTTCTAATATAATATTATACTCATATATATTAACTTTTACAAGATTCTATTTACATTTTCTTCTTTTTAGTGTATCATTTTAATAAATAATACATAAATAAAGGCGGAGATAAAATGAAGATAGGTATTTGTATTGCAATGCAGGAAGAGGCGGATAATCTGCTTTCACTGTTTGGGTTATCAGACAGACGTAAAGAAGTATATAAAGATGCTTTCTTTTACGACAGCGAGAAGCTTTGTGTTGGTGTAGGCGGTGTTGGAACACTTGCTTCAGCAATAGCTACACAAACCCTAATAACCCAATTCGGATGTGAGCTTATTTATAATATTGGCTGCGCAGGCTGTACGGGAACCAAATATTCTGTTGGCGATATTTTATCCATTGACCGCCTGTATAAAAACGACGTGGATCTTACCCTGGTTGGCTGTGAGCCTAACCAGCTTTCGAATACACCGATATACCTGGAAGCTCAGGCAGATAACAGTTTCCCTCTTGCTACCTGTTGTTCAGGAGATAAATTTATAACTTCGGGCAGCGGTATTCCTGCCGATACCGTTACAGAAATGGAAGGTTTCAGCGTTGCTTATGTTTGCTACAAGTACAATAAGCCCTGCAAAATATATAAAATAATTTCCGATACCTGCGATAAGAATGTTGACGCTTCTGAATACGAGGCTAATATGCAAGGGGTTTCAGATAAGCTTGGCGAATACGTTTATAAGCTTATTTCCGAGGAAATATAAATAAAAGCACCCGTTGGGGTGCTTTTATTTTGTATAATTTTAGAACTATCTGCAAAAACTTTTACAAAGAGAGGAGCAGAGAATGATTATTATTTTTTACAGAACCCTGATAATGTATATAGTTATTATTGCCGTAATGCGTTTTTCCGGTAAAAGGCAGCTTGGGGAATTACAGCTTTCGGAGCTTGTAGTTACTATACTGATTTCGGAACTGGCGGCAATACCTATGCAGGACACCGACACACCTGTAATAAGCGGAGTGATTTCTATAATCGTTTTAATATGTCTTGAAATAATTGTATCCTTTCTTTGTATGAAATTTGGGCCTTTTAAAAAGCTTATAGACGGCAACTCCTGTATTCTTATTGAAAAAGGGATAATTGATCAAAAGCAGATGGAGAAAGTACGTTTTACAATAGACGACCTTATGGAGGCCTTAAGACAAAAGGGGATCATTGATATTAAGGATGTAAGTATTGCAATACTGGAAAGCAGTGGTAAGCTCAGTGTTATACCCGAAAATACCAAAACACCGGTAACTAAAATTATGTTCAATAAATGCTGTACCGATATTCCCTTCCCCATTACGGTTATATCTGACGGAAAAATACTGAAACAAGGGATTAAAAAAAGCAATTTATCCGCCCATGAGATAAAAAAACTTTTAAAAGCACAAAATATTGCATCGGAAAAAAGAGTGTTTTATATGACGGTTGCCGACAAACAGATACAAACACTTATTAAAAAGGATCCACGATTATGAAAAAGTTCATTATAGCTATAATTCTGCTTGTTATTACGATAGCAGGTATATATATGAGCGAATTCTTTATTAAAGATATTTACAATCAAATAGATGAAAGTACAATAAAAGCAATAGATGCTGCACTGAATAACGAAACGGACTTGGCAAGCAGCTTTATATACGCTGCATCTGACTGTTTAACACAGCATGAAAGCTTACTGTATTTTATGTGCAAAAAAAGCAGCATAGATGAGCTTGCTAAAGCACTCATACGAGCAAGATCCTTACTAAGTCAGGAGAATACAGATGAATTTTGCTCCTGTGCAGAGCAAATTAGATTTAACATAAAACAGCTAACTCAAGAACAGTATTTATGTGCTAAAACTTTATTTTAAAATAATCTGTTTTACTATTGATTTCTGTCAATAAGTCTGCTACAATGTGCACGAAAAGACTAATTTAAGGGCTTAGTATGGTGGCGCAATGAAACAAAGCAACAATATAATCACTATAGCAAAGCGCGTAGTTATGAAAATTACAGAACCGGTAAGACAGTCTTTGAATAATGCGTATTTCGCAGATGATGACGGCGGCGCAGAATACCGCAGAAGGATACAGTACACAAATATTACAGCAAATATAATATCAACTGTTTGCGGCGGAGTATTTCTTACCGGATTATTGCTTTATATATTGCGGGATGAACCGCAGGCGGTGCAGAATTCTTATATTGGCATGATTGTTATTTTACAGCAAATAGCCAATGTACTTCAGTTTTTAACACCGGTTTTTACGGCTAAAATGATAAGTCGTAGAAAGTACATAGTATTTTGCCGAACAACAAATTTTCTGATAAATATTGTTGTATTGGCACTGATACCAATTCTGCCTATATCCGAAAAAGCACAGGCGGTGCTCTTCTTAATTTCTATTTTTATTATGACGGCAACCGGAGCCGTTTATAGCCCGGCTATATGTCTATGGCATATTATTCATCTTCCGGAAAATGGCGGAAAGCGTAGTGACTGGATGGCAATGTCACAGTTAATTCTTCCTATATGCAATGCTGTTGCTTCTTTGCTTGCCAGTTTTGTGGTTGACTATTTTGAACTTAAGGGCATGTATATATCGGGAATACTTATTATACGGGGATTGTTGTTATTAGTTGTTTATTGGGACTTAAAACAGCACGGTAAAATCCCTGAGCCGGTATATAAAGCTGAGAATAAACTTCCCTCTTTGAAAAAAATATTCATATCACCATTTAAATATAAAGAGTTTATGCTTGTTGTTCTTGCATATTGTTTATATCAAGGCTCGGGTATATGCGGACAGTATTGGAACTCATATTTGATTGACGATCTAAACATAAGCTATACTTTTCTGAATGCTTGTACGGTAATGCAGATACCTATGTACTTAGTATTTATTCCCTTATGGTCTAAATTTGTAAAGAAAAACGGATGGCTTACTGCATTCGGAATTTCAGCTCTGATTTATTTACCGCCATTTCTTACTAACTGTCTAATATTTGAAAATACGGCATATATTATTTATCCCTTAGGATTACTTTACTGCTATATTACTGTTCCGGGAATAAATCTAGCCGCAAGCAACCTCGCTTATATTCAAATGCCTGAAGAGAACCAAACTGAATGTATGTCATTTTATAATGTTGCCGCAAATATATCGGCTGTACTGTTCTCTTCATTGGGAAAAGCATTTATAAGTGCAACAGAAGGAATTACAATTCCTATCGGCTCACACGAAATAGTTAATAAGCAGTATCTTAATCTTTTAGCTTTTGCTTTTATTGCTATTTCTGGTATTGCATCGCTGCTTATTGCTAAACGACACAAAAAAATGGGAATCAGCAAATAATTGTTAACGTTCAGATTTAAGGTGATATAATGAAAGAAAGACAAAAAAAACCAGTACCCCCATTAAAAAGAGCCTTTTTAACGGCAATCGATCCAATAAGAAACTCTATTAACAATGGTTATATTGCAGATAACGACGGGAAAGCAAGAGACCGAAGGAATATACTAAAGGAAAATATAACATACAACATAGTAGCTACCCTTTCAGGTGGCGTATTTATGACGGGGCTTATTCTTTACATATTAAGAAACGAGCCTACATCAGTTCAGAACGAATATCTTGGTCTGGTTGCCAGCCTTCAGGTACTTGCCAATGTTTCACAGATATTTACCCCGCTGCTGACAGCAAAACTGAAAAGCTATAAGCGGCTGATAGTTATTACAAGGCTGATTTATTTTATTGTTAATATTCTTGGTTTAGGGTTTATTCCCCTGCTTCCTGTAGGGCCTATTCCTCAGGCTATACTGTTTATTGCTTGCATTTTTATAATGCAGCTTTGCATTATGATAGTTAACCCAGCAATTTGCATATGGCATGTAAGCAACATACCCGACGGAAAAAGAGCCGACTGGATGTCTATACAGCAGATGGCATTACCTATTATCAATGCAGTCACTGCTGTTATTGCAAGCATGGTAATGGACCGCTTTGAATTGCAAGGAAAATATATGACGGCCGTGTTGCTGTTAAGGGGTATTTTTGTACTTCTTGCATTCTTTGAAATGAAGCAGCATTTCCAGATAAAAGAGCCTGTATATGTTAAATCCGAGGAATCTGTTTCTTTGGTTAAAATATTTACCTCTCCTTTTAAAGCGAAGGATTATCTGCCTATAATATTAATTGTTTGCTTGTGGCAGGGCACTGCATTTTGTGGCCAGTACTGGAACTCATACATTATGAACCATCTGGATTTCTCTTACACATTTATTAATGCCTGCAGCGCAATTCAGCTTGTAACCCTGCCTATATTTATGCCTTTATGGAACAAGGTAGTTCACAAAAAGGGCTGGCTTAAAACTTTAGGTATTTCCACAACAGTGTATTTCTTACCCTATATTTTAAACTGCCTTATGTTTAAACCGACTGCATTTTTATACGTTATTTCGGTTTGTTACTGTTATTTTATTAACCCGGGCATTAACCTTTGCTTCGCTAATTTAGGCTATGTTAATTTACCAAAGGATAATCAAACTGCCTGCCTTGCGTTTTACAATGCGGCGGCAGGGATAGTAAACTTCTGCATTACTTACTGCGGTAAGCTTTTCGTACAAGCAACAGAAGGTATTGTTATCCCTCTTGGAAATCAGCAGATACTGAACATTCAGTATAATAACCTGATAGCAATGATGTTTGTATTGGCGACCGGCATTACCTGCTTCATTGTTAACAAGAAAAATGAAAAACTGAAGGAACTTTAAAGCAACAAAAAACCACCCTCACCGGGTGGTTTTTTATTATAAGTTTAATTTACGCAATAACGTTTAAAACAACGGTAAGTATAACAAGAACAATTGCAAGAGCAATGGTAATTTTAGAGAAGAACGCATTTTTAGTTCTATTCTTGCCGCCTGCAAATGCACCGAATTCATTACCGCCCGCCATAGCACCTAAACCGGCAGAGTTGCTTTCCTGAATAAGAACAGCAACAACAATAGCTATAGCTATGATAACATAGATAATACCTAATGCAATTTCCATTTCTTCAACCTCCAATTCACATAGAGATATAATACCACAAACATTCTCTATTTGCAAGTATTAATTTATATTTTTTAGGTTAAATCAATAACCATTGTGCCGGTTATAATGTCATTCAAACGTCTTCCCTCTTTATCCTTAATGAGAAACAGGAATGTAAACGCAAAGATAACTGTCAAAAAAGCTCTAAGCATAGCAATGGGTATTGTGACCTTTCCGCCATCTTTATATTTTACAACTTTGATGCCTTTAAAAAACATTCCCCAGGTTGCATTTTTAGCACCGCCTACGGAAAGGCCGAAATAAGCGATTACCGCAAAAGGCCAAACATATACGGCGAATTTCCAAATGAATATACTGATAAGCAAATAAATTGCAACACAAATGCAGGCATCCACTAAAAAAGCCTTTGCTCTTTTTTCTAAAGAAGCAATGTTATTTTCATTTACCGCGCCTCTGAATTCATTTTTCGGCGCACCTATAATGTGACCGCAGTTTGGACAAACACGGTCATTCTCGGAAATATCCGATCCACAATTAATACAGAACATATTTTACTCCGCCAATAATACAAATACATTTCGGCTCCCAAACAGGCCTCATGTTATTATATACATTATAATTATTCTTCAGACTCAGAATCTTCCTCATCTTTTTTATAGGTTATTTGCTGAGTTATTGCCTTGAATTCCTTTATGCTTTTAATGAGCATATATGTAACGTAAACAAAAGCCACCACGACCAATACAAGCAACGCTATCTTCCAACCCATAATCATTCTCCTTTTAACTCAAGATATTTTTCAGTCTCGTATGCTGCAACAGCGCCGTCTGCCGCTGCTGTTACTATTTGCCTGAGGTTTTTTTGGCGAACGTCTCCCGCGGCAAAAACGCCCTCCAGATCAGTATGCATATTCTCGTCAGTTATAATATTACCGTTTTCATCTTTTTCAATCTGAGAAAACATTTCGGTCTCCGGTGCATATCCAATAAAAATAAACACTCCGAACATATCGTCAGTTGAAAAAGTTTCGGTAGCATCCGAAAGATTGTTCTTCAAAACAACATTCTGAACCTTATTTTCGCCATAGACCTCAGTAAGTTCCGTATTGAATAACACCTTGATCTTTTCATTAGAATTCAGCTTAGTTTCAAGGGATTTAGAGCATCTGAGTTTATTTTTACGCACAATAAGAGTAACCTTATTAACAAACTTTGTTAAAAAGATTGCTTCCTGAACGGCACTGTTCCCCCCACCTACTACAAAAACATCCTTGTTTTTGAAAAAGAAGCCGTCACAAGTTGCACAGTAGCTTATACCTTTGCCAATATATTCTGATTCACCTTTTATACCGAGTTTTCTTGGCGCGGCACCGGAAGCAATAATAACTGCTTTAGCTGTTATATCTCCCTTTGTTGTTGTAATTCTCTTAATTTTAGCCATCAGATCCAAATCGGTAATGTTTGCGCTAATTACTTTAGCTCCGAATTTCTTGGCCTGAGAGTACAATTTTTGCGCCAATTCAAAGCCGCTTATACTATCTATTCCGGGATAGTTTTCCACCAGGTCGGTTATTGCTGCCTGACCGCCGGGAGCGGATTTTTCGATTATTACAGTATTTATATTTGCGCGGCAGGCATAGATCGCTGCAGTTAATCCTGCCGCACCTGCACCAATAATTACAAGATCAAAATTATTTTCCATAGGATCTACCTCCTGAATAATAGTATACTACAAATAAAACAAAAAATAAATACTCCCAAATAAATTGGGAGCATTATTTTTATTCGGAAAGAATACCTTTATTTTTTAATATCATATCCCTGAGGGTATTTGTATTGATTTCATTAGGAGCACACTTATTTGCTAAAGAAAGGTAAGAAGCGTACCCTGCAGCCTCACCCATTGCCGAACAGGTCAACGCAACTCTTGTAGAAGAAGCGGCCATTTGATCTGCGCCGTGGCAACGACCTGCAACAATAAGATTTTCAACCTTCTGAGGCAATAATGTTCGATATGGAATATCATAGGGCTTAAGAAGATCGCTTTCTTTAATTTCCGCTGATCTTGAAGCCTGTCCAAAAAGTTTAGGATTATGGAAATCTATTGGATTGCCGCCGAGGCAGATGGTATCCTCAAATTTCTTTCTTGCGGAAATATCTTCTAAGGTTAAAACATATTCTGCTTTTATTCTTCTTGTTTCTCTTGCGCCGATATGGGGGCCGCTGTACAGCAGATACGCATTTTTAAACTCTTCGGTATAGTTTTTAAGAATATTAACACAATCTTCAATATCGTTTCTTGCGCCCATTTCCGCTTCTGTCCATTCTTTTGCAACGGTTTGATTATAAGGCACTCTTGTCATATTAAAATTGATCACACCGTGATGAAGGCGACCAACACCGGGGCCCATATAACGGCACTTAACGCCATCCTCCTCAGCTTTTTTGAATGCTTCTATAGCCTTTACCTTCATATCCACGTAATCGGTATACTCTACACCACCCATAACAAACATAGTTGTCCCGGCCTGCATTGTATCGGGCAATATCTCATAAGGAGCGCCTGACCAAGCGGCAATATCACCGTCACCTGTACAGTCAATTACAAGCTTAGGAGTAACAACTCCGATTCCGTCTTTGTTGGTAATAATCACTTTGTCTATGCGTTGGCCCTTCATTTCCACATCTGCAACAAAGGTATGGAAAATAACTTCAACCCCTGCATTTTTCAATATACGGTCAGCCGCAAGCTTATATTCCTCAGCGTCATACACAAGAGCGACAGCATTTGCCGCAGTCATTCTCTTTGCGGCAGGAATATAAGGCTGAAGTATTTCATTATAAATATCCATTTTTGAAAGTGGATGCAGAAGATCAAAATCCACTGCGTCACGCTGATAGCCTGCTGCCTGCATAAGCTCGGCTGTAATACCGCCTGTAACCAACCTGCCTGTATGCATATTCACACAGCCACACATACCTATTACGTTAGCCGCTGTAATATTACCGCCTGCATAGCCGCATTTATCCACAGCAAGAACATTTGCGCCGGAACGGGCAGCAGCAACCGCAGCGGAAATACCTGCAGGTCCAAGGCCGCAAACAAGAACGTCGGGAGAATAGTGCTTTTTAATATTTACTACCATATTTTCCATGGTATCCTCCAAGGGTATTTATTTCTCCTTCAATATAGCATAATTAATCCTAATGTCAAGTACTTTTATCAAATTTACAACTATTGAACTGTTACTTGTTTTATTGTATAATACTAAAAAGGAGTGAGCTCAATGGATCAAATTAACTTGCTGTTACAGGGCCTTGGTATCCTACCCAATAGCAGAGGCTTTTATTTTATAAAATATGCAATCATATACGCTTTAGAGGATATGGAGTTTCTCACTGCGATAACAAAACTGTTGTACCCCAAAATAGCAAAGAAGTTTCAGACCTCCCGCGAGGCTGTTGAAAGAAATACTCGTACCGCCCTTTCTCAGGCATGGAAGCATAACAGCGAAAATGTTATAAACTTATCAAGAGGGGCCATTACGCAAAGACCTACACCGTCACAGTTTATTTCAATATTAGTGCTTTATGTAAAAACACAGGAATTATGATTTCCTGTGTTTTTTTGCATATGATATGAAAAAAGGAATAAACTCATATTGGAGGAAAGTATAATGAAGCTAATAAAACCGTTTAAAATATTCGGATTCATTTTCGCATCCATAATGGGAACGTTACTGCATTTTGTGTTTGAATGGAGCAATAAAAGCATGTTTCTGGCTCCTTTTTGCGCTGTAAATGAGTCTGTTTGGGAACATATGAAGCTTTTATTTGTTCCGCTTTTAATATATACAGTAATAGAAGCATATTACTGTTCAACAACCCCCGGATTTTGGGCATCAAAGCTTATGGGTACACTTTTTGGAGTTCTAATCATCCCGATTCTGTATTATACCTATACAGGTGCCTTAGGAATAAACGCAGATTGGTTTAATATAGCTATCTTTTTCATAGGGGCATTGGTAACTTTTTATATTGAATACATGATAATAAAACAAAACAGGGCCTTCAATGTAAACGAAACAATAATAAAACTTTTATTTATTTTTATAGCGTTACTATTTGTTTTCTTTACGTTTTATCCTCTCAGACTGCCCTTATTTATGGACCCAACAACTCGCCGATACGGAATTTAAAAAAGGTTTCCTTTAAGGAAACCCTTTTTATTTATTATCCAATAGATTTATAATAGTTTTTGCCAGATTGTTAGCATAAAAATTAAATCCGGCATCATTTGGGTGCAATCTTAAATCCGCAAACAAGTTCTCATTCTGTGGCACAAAATCAGAACCGTCAATTACAAAAACGTTATTATACGTTACGGCCTGCTGCTGAATAATTTCTTTAACAACGTTAAATTCACCAAAAGCCTTTGGCTCATCCTTATCTTTACGCCAAATGGGAGTAATAACAAATATTTTTGAATCCCGATAATTAATACTCAGATTCTTAATAAATTCCCTGCAGTTAGTTAACATCTCATCTTTTGAGCAATGGCTCCAATCGTTAGTTCCATAGGCAACAGTTATGTAATCCGGTTCAAATCCTTCCTTTGTTTGCGCAAGTTCGGGGAAGAATATTTCGCCGCCGATGGCCTTATTATACTCCTGCGCATTAAGAAAATTTGCAAGCTGAGAAGAATACTTGTTACAGGGATTTAAAGCATCATACCCTTGAGTAATTGAATCCCCAAAACACAGCAAAGTTCTATCCGGATTATTTGCCAAAACAAAAGCCCCATCATCTAACATTATATCTTTAAGCACTGTTTTAACCGACCAAGGCAAATATACGGTTACTTTCTTATCCCCCTGTCCCAGATCAATTAATTTAGAAAACTCTCCTAATGGTGCATCCAAAATAGTATAATCATTGGGCAATCCAAAATCTGAATAATTATTAAGTGAGTCAATCTTTTTTCCGTTAACCACTACGTCAACAGAAAAATAGGTTCTGCTAGTGCTTTTTGCTGTATCTATTTTAAGAAACAGCGCCTGACTGTTTGTTGTAAACCGAAGTTGAACACCTGAGGTTGCAAAGGTTTTTAAATAAAAATCAGAGCTACGCTCCTTATATAATTTCTCCTGCTCTTCGGTAAACCTGTAAAAACGAATACCCGCAGGATCATCTTCAATTCTGGCTGCGCCAAATGTTATTTCTTTTATGAGCGCTAATATTGATTTCATATGACTGTCACCGCCTTATGTGAATAATAGCATATGCACAGCAAGAAATCAATATATAAACGTTTAAAGGACCGCTAACTTCGCCCCTTATCATATGCAGAAAAATGAAAATGCTATGCTTTTATACTGTGGCAGGTAAGAACAAGCACGATGATGTACCTGACGGATTTGCAATGCTATCAGAGTATGCACAGTCATTGATAGGCAACAAAGCAGAAGTACTCCAGAGGTTTTTTTAAAAAATAAAGCGACGCTGTTACCATTCATAATGTAGATGCCCAAAAACAGGCAATATATGAAGATTTTCTTGCTTTTGTTTTAATAATACGATATAATAACCACATATATTGTGTTCTATATTTTGGTTAAAAGAGGTATCAATATGAAAAAAATCATTCCACTGTTTCTCGTGTTATTTTTGATGTTGTCACTTGTTGCTTGTAACAAAGACAACCCTGAAACGCCTGCAGATAAAATTATCGAAATTCCACAAGAATTCCCTAAAGAAAATGAAGAAACCATTGAAGAAAATGAGAAAGAAGATCTAGGGCCACAAAATGCTTTTGATGAATATATCAACGCGAGCCAAAACAGTGATTCATACCAATATCTGATAGAGGAAATGTATCTCTCATTAGCAAATGCATTTGCCACTGGTAAATTAGGTAGCCCTGTGGCTATTGCTAGTGTGCATGGCCTCGTACCTGAGAGTATTTATAGTAACAAAGATACTTCTAGCAATAAAATGGCTGCAATATATAAATACTCAATGGAAGATAAATTACCTCTTTATTTTGAAATTGAATATAATTCAAAAGACTACCCTATTAGTGTTGATATAAAATTGGGGAATATGAGAAAATTCATTGAAGATGGAATTGATTGTGAAGTATTCGTTGGCTCATGGTCAAGCTTTGAACTTCATCCACAGATTTCTTCACTTGAACAAGTTTGCCAAAAAATGAATATTACTAGCGAAGTAGCAATGGCTTTTTTTGAAATGATAGACTCTTGTGATGTAGAGTGGTTGGATGGAGATCCTGGCAATCTTTTAAATACATTGCTAGAAGAGTAAGCGTTTAAAATACGATGCATAAACACCCTATGATTTTTGTCATAAGGTGTTTTTTTATTGGTAGGCAACAGGGCAGAAGTGTTCCAGAGGTTTTTCTAATATTGAAATTTTGAATAGCTTATAGTATAATGCAGTCAGTTTGGTAAATAAGAATTTGAAGGTGAATATATGAACAGCGTGAATAAGACATTATATATCCCTTTGTATGGAAAGTCCTATGTGAGCAAAAAAGGATTATTTCTTGAGGATAAAAAAGCAGAGGAGATCTGGGAGGCCGAAGGATTTTCTCTTAAGGGAAAATCAAAGTCCAAATGGCTTGCTTACTATATGGGTGTTCGTTCTGCCGTGTTTGATGAATGGTTAAAGCAACAAATGAGAAAATTGCAGGATGCGGTTATTATTCACATCGGTTGCGGAATGGATAGCCGCGCCATAAGGCTTGGAACCGAAAACCACAAGTGGTATGACATTGATTTTCCAGAGGTTATTGAAGAAAGAAAACGATACTATACCGAAACGGATAACTACAAAATGATCGCAGGCGATGCAAGAGATTGCAAGTGGCTAACAACGACAAAGGAGAAACACTCAGCAATTGTTGTGATGGAAGGTGTGAGCATGTATATGACAGTTAAGGATATGCGAAATTTGGCAGATAGTCTATGTGCTCACTTCGAACAGGTAGTACTTTTAGTGGATTGCTATACTTCTTTTGCTGCCAAAATGTCGAAACACAGAAACCCGATAAATGATGTAGGTGTAACTGAGGTTTATGGCATAGATAATCCCCAAGCATATCAAAGCGAGGAACTTTCTTATGTAAAAGAACACACGATGATACCGCAAAAGTACATAGACGAGTTAAAAGGATTTGACAGGTTTATATTCGCAAAGCTTTATGCAGGTAGCTTCTCAAAAAAGCTGTATCGCTTATTTGAATATATAAAGAAGTAAACAAATTCCTATTTGGTGGTCTAATTTATATGATGTATAAGCACCATATAATATTTGTTATAAAGTGTTTTTTGTTTAATAATACGATTAAACATACATTACACTCCTATAACATTTACATAATAAAGCCATAATATGGTTGCAAGCAAAAGCTTTAAAGATAGAATTATATTTAGGAAAAAGAAAAAGCACACCTTTTGGTGTGCTTTTTTGTTTGGCGCCTCAAGTAGGACTCGAACCTACGACCCTGCGGTTAACAGCTACGGGCAATAAATAATAAAGGGATCAGACTGCGTATGTGCGGTGATTGGATATTGTTCAGCGCAGGCGCCAGTTTGCGGTACCCAAAA
>JAZQIZ010000033.1:0-6881 GCA_045541395.1 Eubacteriales bacterium | reverse complement strand
GAACAAATACACAACGGAACTATACGACAAGCCGCAGATAGAAAGCCTTTTTCAAGGGTTTAGAATGGTCGGCGGTATAACAAAGGACGGCGGCAGAACTAGAGCCTTTACTACTGGAAAGAAAGTCAGTATAGATCATTTGAATAGTTTTGTAGAGGAAAACGCAAGAGTAAAAGAATACACCTATAAAAGCCGAATGACACTTGAAGCGGCAAAAAAGAAATACCCGGAATGGTATCAAAGCCGCATTGTAGAAAGCAAGCCTAGGGGCGTTTGGACTACAAAACCAGATTTGTTCTATTGGTGGGTGCGGCAGATAGAAAGCGGGGCGGCGGTCGGTCATCGGTATTTTTGTATTATGATTTTGGCGATCTACGCAAAGAAAGCCGGGATAGACCGTGAAGAGCTTGAGCGTGTAGCGTTTCGGCTTGTAAAACCGTTTGATAAGCTGACACAAGAGGAAACAAACCGCTTTACTCGTGAAGATGTATTAGCCGCTTTGGAAATGTATAACGATCATTACATTACATTCCCGATTGATAGTATTGTAAATCTAACGGACATTCCAATAGAGAAAAACAAGAGAAATTATAGAAACCAATATACGCATTTAAGGATTGCGAGAGCCACAAAGCAGGTTTTAAAAGAGGTTGGAGAAATGAAGCCAGAGGGCAGACCGAGCAAAGAAGCAGCCGTTATACAATGGCGGCAGCAGCACCCGGACGGCAGCAAAGCGGAGTGTGTGCGGGAAACTGGTATTTCAAAGCCAACGGTTTATAAATACTGGGATTTAGCAACGCCCAAGGCTTGATTTATAGTTCAACCGGGTTTATAATAGGGTTTAACATTCAACCGGGGTTTCAAGGGGGGTTAAGAGTGGGTAAAGACCTTTTGACAGTCAAGGAATTTGCCGAATTGGCGGGGGTTTCCGTCCAGAGTGTCTATAAGAAGATCAACAAGGCAAACAACCCCATTCAACGCTATTTAAAAGAGGTTAAAGGGGTTAAATACATTGAGCGTAGAGCCTACGATATTTTGTATAGTGCCGGCTCTTCTGGAATAACTGCGGAAGAAGATCACCGGCAGCCGGAAGAACAGCAGCAGCCACCGCAGCGGGAAGAAGCTGAAACACCGCCGCCGCCGAAGAGCAGCACCGACAGAATACTAGATATTTTGGAGCAGCAGCTAGAGGAACAACGGCGACAGCTCCAAGAGAAAGATAAACAGATAGCAGCACAGACAGAGCAGATAAACAGCCTTTTGGCACGGCTTGAAGAGAGCAGCAGAATTATAGATCAGCAGCAGCAACTAACCGCTATGAATGTAAAAGCATTACTTCCCGCTGATACAAAAGAACCTCCCGCCCCTATTGTGGTAGAGCCAGAGCAGCCAGAAGAAGAAGTAAAAGAAACGCCCGCCGGGGAAGTAGTTCCGCCGCCTCCGCCGCCGAAGAAGAGTTTTTTAAAACGGATTTTTGGAAAGGATTAAGCCAATGGAAAAGTATGATTTAAACAAAGACTTTCCAACACAGAAAGAATGGCTTGCTATGTGTTCGCCAAAAGAAGAAGCAGACTTTATAACAGGCGGCGTATTGTTTGACGCAAATACAGAAGATGGTAAAAAGGTTTTTACGCTGCGGGCGGCTCGTAGATACAGGCTTGATGGTCTATACAAAATTGAAAATTATATGATAATGGCTGATAGAATAGACATTTTCAATAATGAGAAACACAAGATCAGCTTTAACAATATTTTGAAGGCAATAGAAGAGCATTACCCGCCGCAGACAAAAGCAGACCGAGAGGAAACAGAACGGTCATTGATGGAGTTTAAAAAGGCACACCCGGAATTTTTTGGAGTGATTGACGATGCTTGACATTGAAACAATAGGCTTTTACTTGTTTATGGAAGAGCAAGAGCAGCCACCAAAAGAAGAGGAAGAAGAGGGGAAAGACGAATGATAGAATACATAGAAGCTAACCCGCTGCCGCTTGTATGCCAAAAATGCGAAGAGCAGCAGGAGCGTTATTTTGCCGCAGACGAAGCGGAGCAGCTGCGAATGGAGCAAGAAGAGGACTTTAATTGTGATTGCGGCAGCTGCGAACACGCCGGGGAGCGTTGGTATTTATCCCGCAAAGATGAATTGACATTACAACGCAAAGCCGCAGAGAAAGGTATAGAACGCCTACAAAGGAGAATTGCGGCAATAGATAAAGAGCTAGAGAGCTTGAAATGATAAATTCCACGCCGATTTTTTGGGCGTTTCGTGGGAGTTTAGACCACACAAAACGAAGATGGGGCGTTGATTTTTTAAAAGTCCCGTAATACCGCCCGGGGGGTCTAGCATTCCCGCTCCATTGTTCTAGGTCTCCCGCTCGGTCAATCGGAAAATTTTGGGCGTTTCTAGTAAATTTACTTGTAATGGTTTTCAAGTATTTATGGCAAGGTAAATATACTCTTTTAGTATCTCCCGCCGAGATCAGCACACGCTGACGGCGGGAGTTTTATTTTGCCATAATAGATGGAATTATTCTAGTGAAAAGGAGTTTAAAAGAATGAATGATAAAGAGCTAATTAAAAGAGTGCGAGTATTTAAAGCTATGGGTTTTGTAAAGAATTATTATGAGCTAGCGGAAATGCTGGGAATGACGGAGAAGAGCTTGTATAACTGGCTCGGCGGCTATTATTCGCTAGGCTATAAAAACAAGCAGAGATTAAATGCTATCTTGAATGAATAGGGGGTTTAACAATGGCTTACACATTGGAACAGATTGAGTATTTACACGATAGAGGACTTATGCCAGATTGGGTATATTATCAGCAGAACGGCAAATCAGCACAAGAAAACTTTAACGCACAGCGGAAGAAGTTTTAGGAACAATACCGACAGAGAG
Organism: Eubacteriales bacterium; assembly: GCA_045541395.1. Lineage (GTDB taxonomy): Bacteria > Bacillota > Clostridia > Oscillospirales > UMGS1783 > JAZRWQ01. The sequence continues at coordinate 3,987 of JAZQIZ010000033.1, read as the reverse complement.
AAGCAGAACGCACCCGCCGCGAGCAGTTAGCAAGAGAAGAAAAGCAGCTTGAAGCGGAGATGGAAAAGAAGCTAGAAAAGGCTATTGAAAAAGCGTTAGAGGATCTTCTAAAGGACTTTGGCAAATAAAGCTCTAGCTAGCTACACAGAGCAAAAAAATAGAAAGGAGTGTATTTGCTTGCCAGCAGATGAAGAACTTTGGAAAATCATTGAAGAATTACCTAGATACTAGGTTAGCAACTGGGGCAGAGTTAAGAGCCTAATAGGAGAAGAGAAGATACTAACGCCAAAGCCAGACGGCAAAGGATATTTGCGTGTAAAGTTAAGCAAATAGCCAGAAGTAAAGGGAAGATATATTACAAAAGATTTTAGAATACACAGGCTTGTAGCAAAGTATTTTTGCGAGAACTACGCAGAGGGAAAAGAAGTCCATCACAAGAACTTGCGGAGAGGGGATAACCGGGCGTGTAATCTGCTATGTTTGACGAAAGCAGAACACGCAGCATTACATAGAAAGTTGCGAGAATAGGCAAAGCAGCAGAAAACCGCCGCCGACGAATAGACTAAAGGAGTATTAAACGATGGGATTAGTGCCAAATTAGAGAACGATAACAGTTAGCAAAGAAAAGACGGATAAACAACACCGATACACCGCTAACAATTTAGAAGCATTAGACGAAGCCGCCAGACGCTTACAAAGTAAAGGCGGCTTTAAACTTTATATGTATTTCGCAAAAAATCAGGACAAGTATAGTTTTGCTTTATCAAGTGCTGACTTTTGCGAATGGAGTGGTTTAGGAATAGGAGCATACAATACAGCTTTTGAAGAACTAAAGGAACAAGGATATTTGATACCGAAGAACAGCGGGAAAAAGAAAGAAACAGTATTTGTTTTCTATGACAAGTCCCAGATAGGAAAAGCAGAAGATAAAATAATAATTGAAATCCCGGAAGAAAAGGTTTTAGAAACAAGAAAGATTGCGGAATTAGTGAGTAGTAGCAGCAGCGGCAAGCAGTTTGTATTTTAACACCGTTATTTTACGGTAATACAACAGCGTTATTTAACCGCAATACAACACCGTTATTTAACGGTAAATAAAGAAATACTACAAGACACTACAAGATAATAATACAATGACGGTTTCCGGGAGAGTAGAGAAGCAGCAGAAAAGCAAAGTGTCAAAATAACTCCAACGGAAAATAATTAGTAGAAAAGTGTCAAAATAGCTTGACAAATAGTTATTTTGATGGTAGTATAATAGTATCAAATAAACATTAGTTATTTTGACGCTAGGGGGATTAACAATGGAAAACTATTTCAGCTATAAGCGTATCTCTACCAAAGAGGAAAGAGGATTACAGAAATACAACCGCCAAGAAGCAGCATTGAAGAAATACGCCGCAGATCACGGTATAGAGTTTGTAGCAGAGTTTCAAGAGGACGAAAGCGGCAAGAGCTTTGACAACCGCAAAGAATGGAAAAGGCTTGAAAAGCTCGTTCAGCCGGGAGATACAATCGTTTTTAAGGACATCAGCAGATTTACAAGAGAAGCAAACAACGGCTATAACAAGTATATGGAGCTTTTGGAAAGAGGGGTTGAGCTAGTTTTTATTGATAATCCCACGATCAGCACGGAATACATTAAGCAGCTTTTGAATGTTGCCGAACAGCAGAACATAGTAGCAAGAACTAGCCTTGAAAGCACCGTTAAACTACTGATTATTGTAGAGCTTGACAGAGTAGAGCAAGAAAGAGTGATACTCATTAACCGCATTAAGCAGGGTATTTCCGCAAGTGATAAGCAGCAGGGCAGAAAGCCGGGGCAGCTTGATAAAATGACGGCAGAGCTTGAAGCAGACATAAAAGCATTTTTGGGCGATAGAAGTATTAAACAGGTTGATCTAATGGAGAAACACAAGATCAGCAGAAACACGCTAAAGAAATACATTGAGCTTGTAAAAGAAAATAGCTAATAGAGGGCAGCGGCGGGAGATAATCAGCTTACACCACAAAAGAAAGTGTAAAGCTATACCGCCGCTGCCTATTGATTTACGGTTTCTTTTGTGGTATAAGTTGATTATCGTATCATTTGAAAGGCGGTTTCAGCTATGGCAAACTTTAAAGTAAATGAAAAATCCAAGACTATTTCCGTATCTGGTGCTTTGACCGACATTGAGCGTGGTATTATCTCTACTTACATCACCAACGGCTACAAGGTGAAAGAGAAGAGAGCCGCCACCGCTGCCAGAGTGAGCGACAAGGACATTATCGCATACTTTGAAGAGAAGAAGGACGCAGAGGGCAAGAAAGCCTACGAAGCCCAGAAAGAAAAGACCATCACCGACAAGAACGGCAAGGAACGCAAAGCCGGGTATCTCGTTGCGTTGAAGTGGTTCAAGATCAACCACAAGGACGCATACGAGCAGATCGCAGCAGGCAAAAAGCAGTAAATCAAAAGGACGGCGGGAGTTTAAAAGCTCCCGCCGTTTTTCGTGTTTAAATACAAAATCTCCGTGAGAGCCGTTTAAAGCCGTTGTGAGCGTTTTTTGCTTTTGGAAAGGGATTTATATTACCCGGATATAAAAAAGCCGTTCTGGGGCGTCCTAGAGCCTTACCCAAGAGCCTTGACAATCTCGCAACGGCGTTATACTATATTTTATGGTAAATAAACCTATTGATAATATAACGCCAGTTTAACTAGGGGCAGAGGGGGCGTATCTATGCGTGAGTTTATAGCCGAGTATCTCCAGACCTACTATGACGAGCTGCCGCCCAGGGATTTTTATAGATCAATCTTTCCCCGGGGGGAGCTAGAGGAACACGGCAGGCAAGAAACAGGGCGGTATAATGCTATTGCGGTAGAGCTTTTACCAAGAGCAGAGCAGAATGTAAATGCCCGCCGTCATGTGATAACGGATGATTTGAAGCTCCTTGACGAGCTTTTGAAAAGTGAAAACTTCATAATCATTTCTCCGATCAGCTACGCCGGGAGAAGCCGTATAGCCGCCAACGCTCGTTTTATGTATGCGATAGCAATAGACCTTGACGGAATAACGGAAGAGCATTATTTGCGGGATTTGTTTTTCCAGATGGAAAACGGATTTATACCGCAGCCGACATACACAGTTTTCAGCGGGACCGGAATACACTTGTATTATCAGCTAGAAAAGCCGCTTCCCTGTTTCAAGAATATTGTAAAGCAGCTAGCAGACCTAAAGCGGGCTTTAACAAAGAAGATCTGGAACAAATACACAACGGAACTATACGACAAGCCGCAGATAGAAAGCCTTTTTCAAGGGTTTAGAATGGTCGGCGGTATAACAAAGGACGGCGGCAGAACAAGGGCGTTTGCTACTGGAAAAGCGGTTAGCATTGAATATTTGAATGGTTTTGTAGAGGAACAGGCAAGAGTAAAGGAATACACCTACAAAAGCAAACTAACGCTTGAAGCAGCAAAGAAGAAATACCCGGAATGGTATCAAAGCCGCATTGTAGAGAAGAAGCCAAGGGGCGTTTGGACTACAAAACAAGATTTGTTTTATTGGTGGGTGCGGCAGATACAGACCGGGGCGGCGGTCGGTCATCGGTATTTTTGTATTATGGTTTTGGCAATCTACGCAAAGAAAGCCGGGATAGACAGAGAAGAGCTTGAGCGTGTAGCTTTTGAGCTTGTAAAACCGTTTGACAGGCTGACGCAGGAGCAAACAAACCGCTTCACAAGGGAAGATGTATTAGCAGCTTTGGAAATGTATAATGATAACTACATTACTTTTCCCATTGATAGCATTGTAAATCTAACCGACATTCCAATAGAGAAAAACAAGAGAAATCACAGGCGGCAAGAGCTACATTTGAAGATTGCCAGAGCAAACAAAGCAATTCTAAAAGAAGCCGGGGAAATGAAGCCAGAGGGCAGACCGACAAAGGAAGCAGCCGTAAAAGAATGGCGGCAGCAGCACCCAAACGGCACGAAAGCAGAGTGTATAG
>JAZQIZ010000032.1:0-25538 GCA_045541395.1 Eubacteriales bacterium | reverse complement strand
CGATATCTTTGATAATCAGGTGGATATGTTGAGGAAGAATATGTATAAAAGAACTCGGTAATATCTTCTGCGGCAATATCTACTCCAACCACACGTTCTCTGTTTCCTGTCATAATAAAAAGAAAAACAACTACCGCAATTGCAACGGCACCGCATATACTTCCAATTACCAGGGATCTCCCCTTCTTTGTTTTTCCTCTTTTCGCATTTGTTTGGTGCATAATGCTCGTTGACCTCCCCTCTTGACAAAATCTTTTTCAGAAGAGTAGTTTTTTTAATTATAACACATACAAAAGCAAAATGAAAGGGGCAAAATGCCCCTGTCAAATCATTTATCCTGCCGCATCCAACATATTCTCTATAAAAATTCCGTATCCCCTCGTCGGGTCAGTCACCAGTACATGAGTCACCGCGCCAATCAGCTTTCCGTCCTGGATGATGGGACTGCCGCTCACGAGTGATTGTCATTAGGGACAACAGTTTTTAGGCACAAAACAGCCATGCGTTTTGAATACATGGCTGCGCGGTATGTTTCTTAGCCTATTCGACAAATTCTTATTTATCGGTTAGTTGCATTATAGCACAACTTGACTAACAAAGAAAGAGAATATTAAAAACACCCACAGTTCTTCCAAACTCATTTCCGATAATTTCTTTCCCATAATACACTCCGTCAAATTAGAATTTGTATTACTATTTATCAATTTTAAAATCTTTTCTAAATAATATTATATATGTAATTAAACATAAAGAATCAATGATAACCATAAATAAATTTGTTTTATTAGTAAATAATTTTATAGAAAAATCAATTAATTCAATTAAAATATAAATAAATGGTAACAACAATAATAAATTCCCTAAAATATTTCTTTTTTTAGCATTAAACAATACATGTGCTAATAATCCGCAAATTATTGCATAAGGCACTCCATAAAATATAATATCGAAAAAAACATTATTAAAATTTAAAACACCAGCTCCACTTTGAACTAATCTAGTAATTTTTCCTACACCAGTAAAGAAAAACATAAAATATACATATAACATTTCGGATATTACAGCACTCTTTCTTTCTTTTGAAAAAAATACAATAACTGCAGATGTGAACACCCAAAACCCTAATGACATCGAACTAAATAAACTAAAAGACCATAAATCAGTATATGGAAACTGACTAAAAAACCAAACTACTAATCCTGCTAATACACCTAATATACTTATAATTAAATATGATTTATAATTATTCTTAATTATATCTCTCATAAAAACACCTCGCGTTCAAATTCTTATTTATCGGTTAGTTGCATTATAGCACAACTTGACTAACAAAGAAAGAGAATATTAAAAACACCCACAGTTTTAAAAACTACGGGTGTTTTCGCATCTTGTTGTTCGGTCCGGCTCACTTTTTGGGAAATTAAAATCCCCAAAAATGAGTTCAGAATTTGCGAAAACGCTTAAGGGGCCCCCGCAAAATATGCGAAGCGTTTTTTGCGGGGAAAGGAGGAATCGCATTTGGCGCGAAAGGCGCGAGGGAAAACGAGCGCCGCCAAAAGCAAATGCGGTTCCGACGCGGCGTACGAGGGTACGTGAGGGTCAATTTTAACGAAAAGAAAAAGTTAAAAGCAGGGATTCGATATCCCTGCTTTTAACCGCCTGCAGGAGTAATAGCTTTACAGTGAGTAATATGCGTAAACAAAAAAAGAAAGGAGCCTTAAATAAGGCTCCTTTTTTATTACTATTTTTTTCGGTCCGGCTCACTTTTTGGGGATTTTACATCATTGCTTCGGAGATTATCTCCATTACCTTATCATGGCAGCCGCCGCAGCCGGTGGAGCACTGGGTCATCATCTTAACCTGCTCGAAGGCATTGAGAACGTCGGAAAAATTCTTGTTATCCTCTAAGGTATCGAGGATATCCCAATAAGTAACCTGCATACAATTGCATACAGTATAATTGCCTTCCTTCTTAGGCTCCTGAGTATGAAGTATTTCGGTCATCCAAAGGCCGTGAAGGTTGCAGTAAGCGTAAACCGCAAGGGGCTTTTCGCCTCTTAAGGAGAAAACAACTTCGGGAGCTTCACCGGGGAGAAGGTTCTTTCTCTGGCCGCCCTTATCGGTAAGCATATAAACCCACTGAATGGAATGTTCTTCGGTCATGGGATGAGGTTCTGCGCCTATTTTTACTCTAACGGCGTTGCCTATAACCTTAACGGCAGGAAGGTGCTTTTCCTTGCTTGCTTCTTTGGTGTTGGCGATAATTTCGGTCATCTTCTGGCCGCAGCACTGCATAGGCACGCCCGCATCCTTAATAAGGCCGATAATATTGCCGCAATGTTCACAAATAAAAAATCTCTGACTCATAACTTTTCTCCTTTACTTACTTAAAATTTCAAGCATATCTGCCATTTTATCAAGCCAATCGCCTTCAAACAGCTCTATTGCGCCTGCGTCGCAGGCGGCAGCAAGCTTGGTATCTATAGGCATCTGTGCAGAATTGAAAATGCCGAATTCGTTGGCAGTTTCCTTTACCTTGGAAGCGCCGAAAATTTCAATTTTCTTGCCGCAATCGGGGCAGAGAGCATAGCTCATATTTTCCACAAGGCCTAAAACGGGAACGTTCATCATAGAAGCCATATTGAAGGCCTTGGCAACTATCATAGAAACAAGCTCCTGAGGGGAGGTAACTATAATAATGCCGTCCAGAGGAATAGACTGGAATACGGTTAAGGGTACGTCGCCTGTTCCGGGAGGCATATCTACGAACATATAGTCAACGTCGCCCCAGTTGGTATCGGTCCAGAACTGTTTTACAACCCCGGCAATAACAGGGCCGCGCCAGATAACGGGCATAGTTTCCTCTTCTAAAAGAAGGTTTAAGGAAACGACCTTAATGCCGGTAGTTGTACTAACGGGGTTTATAACTTCCGCGTTTTCCTCGGCGGTACATCTTAAATTATTAATGCCGAAGCATTTGGGAATAGAAGGGCCTGTAAGATCCGCATCCATAATAGCGGTTTTAAAGCCCTTACGGTTCATAAGCACCGATAAAAGGGAGGTAACCATACTTTTACCAACGCCGCCCTTACCGGAAACAACGCCTATGACCTTTTTTATATTACTGCCCTCATGGGGCTTTTCAATAAAACTCTGCTGCCTTTCACCGCAATCGGCGGTGCAGCTTGAACAATCGTGGGTACATTCTTCGCTCATAATAAGATCTCCTTTTTAAAAATTTGCTCTTTACCTAAAGTTTACACCTTTTCTATTGTAAAATCAACCTTTTTAAAGTATAATTAATTTATTAAATTATATTTTAAGGGGAATAATGATAATGACTCAGATACTCTTAAGCGTGGGCATTCCCGTGCTTTTAATAATTCTTGCAGTAAGCCAGTTAAGAAAGGCTCAGCTTGTAGCCATTCAGAAGGGCGGCAAAGCCTTTGTTTCTTCCAGGGTGCGTGTTATAGTATGCCTCGTAATTGCCGCTTTAATGCTTGGTGTTACCTATTATTGCATCTGGGCAGTAGATTACCGCCTGGCTCTTGCGCCTATGGGTGTTTCTATAGTACCTTTAATGATGGCGGTTACAAGCTACTGCGCCGTTTCCGACAGCCATCTTTTTGTTTCTCAGCCAATGAAGCTGGGCGCAGTTTCTATTGTAAAAACAATAGATAAGGTGGGTAAATATCAGGTAATTTTCCGTTACAACGGAATGGAGTTCGGCCACGTATTTGATGAAGCCGGCTACGAATATATTAAAGAAGCTAAAGCAAAAATAAAGGAAATCCGCTCAAAATGACTGTTCTTTACACCGTGATCCCCTGCTATAACGAGCAGGAGGTAATTGAAGAGACCGCAAAAAGGCTTTCTATGAAATATGACAGCCTTATTTTTGCCGGGGAAATTTCGCCCAAAAGCCGCATAGTTTTTGTTAACGACGGCTCTAAGGATAATACCTGGAGTATAATTAAAAAGCTTTATACCCAAAATCCTTACGTTCAGGGCATTGATCTTTCCCGTAACCGCGGCCATCAGAACGCCCTTTTTGCAGGGCTTATGGAGGTAAGGGAAAAGGCAGATTGCGTTATTTCTATGGATGCGGACTTGCAGGATGATATAAACGCTTTGGAAAAAATGCTTGAAAAGTTCAAAATGGGCTGCCATATTGTTTACGGGGTGCGCTCCTCCCGAGAGAAGGACAGCTTTTTCAAAAAAAACACCGCCCTTTTATTTTACAAGGCTGTTGGCTTTTTTGGCGGTGAGCTTATTTATAACCATGCGGACTTTCGTCTCTTATCCCAAAGAGCCCTTGAGGCCTTAAGCCAATATAAGGAGGTCAACCTTTTCTTAAGGGGCCTTGTTCCTATGCTTGGCTTTAAGAGCGATAAGGTTTACTATGAAAGAGGAGAGCGGTTTGCGGGTAAAAGCAAATACCCTCTTAAAAAAATGCTTTCCTTTGCTTCTGAGGGCATAACCTCCTTGAGCATCAGGCCGGTTGAGTTTATTTTTAAGCTTGGTATATTTATTGCTTTTATAGGTTTAGCTGTTTTGATCTACGCCCTTGTAAGGCACCTTATGGGAAATTCCGACGTAGGCCTGATAAGCCTTATGGGCTCTGTTTGGCTTTTGGGAGGTTTACAGCTTTCAGGTATTGGCGTTGTGGGAAAATACGTGGGGAAAACGTACCTTGAAACAAAAGGGAGACCGCGCTACTTTATTAACGAATATTTAGGTGAGAAAGATGACTAAGCAGGCAATCAGATATTTATTTGTTGGGCTGTTAAACACCCTGATCGGCGCATCCATTATGTTTTTGTTTTACAACCTGCTTCATTTTTCTTATTTTATCTCCAGCGCCGCCAATTACGGCCTTGGGGGGATAGTAAGCTATTTTACCCATAAAAACATTACCTTTAAAAACAAAGAAAAGAGTCCTTGGTTTTTACCTATGTTCATTCTTGTTACGGTGGTGTGTTACGCAATTGCTTACGGCCTTGCAAAGCCCCTTGCCCACAGCCTTCTTGAAAACTTTTCGGTTTCCTTAAGAGATAATATTGCTATGGTTATTGGTATGGGCCTTTACGGAATTCTGAATTTCTTTGGACAAAGACTTATTTTTACAAGGAGATAAATTATGGCACAGAAGCTGACTTTTAAAGAAAACCTTGTTATGACCTTAAAATTTATTTTCTGCTCTGCAGGCGCGGGAATTATCCAAACCGTTGCCTTTACCGTTTTAAACGAATGGGTACACCTTAACGATTACCTTAACGTAAGCAACTTTTTAGGTGAAAACGCTAAGGATTACGGATTGGCATATTTTATTGCTTTAATACTTTCTGTAATATTTAATTTTACAGTTAACCGTAAATTCACCTTCAAAAGCGCCAATAACGTACCTATAGCCATGGCGAAGGTGTTTGGTTATTATCTTGTTTTTACTCCCCTTTCTATTTGGTGGAGCACCGCCCTTTTAAATAACGGCTGGAACGATTACATAGTATTTGCATTTACCCTGCTGATGAACTTCATAACCGAATTCTTATTCTGCCGTTTTGTTGTTTACGGTAAGAGCATAAACACCGCAGAAAAATGATGGAAAGATCTTCACTTAAAAGAAAGCGGGCAAGAGCAATTATATCCTTAATAATAATGCTTGTTTTTTGGGGTCTGATATTTTACTACGTGGGAAAGCCAATGGTAAAATTTTTTGACGAACCCGAAAAATTCCGCCTTTGGGTGGATAGTCACGGGCTCCTTTCCCGCATTGTGTTTATCGGTATGGTAATATTGCAGGTAATTGTTGCAATAATCCCCGGGGAGCCTTTGGAAATAGGCGCAGGCTATGCCTTCGGCGCCCTGGAGGGCACTCTCCTTTGCATAATAGGAATGTTTTTGGGGAGCCTTGCAATTTATTTTGCCGTAAAAAAATGGGGTGTCAGGTTTATTGAGCTTTTTATTCCCCTGGAAAAGCTAAACTCCCTGAAGCTTTTGAAAAATGAAAAAAAATTCACTTTTCTGTTTTTTATAATTTATGCCGTGCCCGGCACACCCAAGGATATTTTAACCTACTTTGCTCCTCTTACAAAAATTAAATTTTCCCATTGGCTTCTTATCTGTACCCTTGGCCGCATACCCTCTGTTATAACCTCAACTGTAGGCGGTGATGCCCTTGGCCTTAATAATTACACCTTTGCTGTAATTGTTTTTGGTATAACCCTGCTTTTAAGTATTTTGGGTATGGCCTTTTACAAAAGATTCGAGAAGCAAAGAAACGGCTAATTTTTTGAATATTTATAAAAACCATATGTATATTTATTGAATTTAGGGCAAAACTGTGTTACTTTATTAAAAGTAAAAAATGAAAGGCGAATGATTATGAACATCTGGCACGATATAAGCCCTAAAAGAATTTCCAAGGACGATTTTATTGCAATAGTTGAAATACAAAAGGGCAGTAAATGCAAGTATGAGCTTGATAAAGAAACCGGCCTTCTGAAGCTTGACCGTATTCTTTACACCTCCACTCATTACCCTGCAAATTACGGCTTCATTCCCCGCACCTATGCGGAGGACTATGACCCTCTTGACGTTCTGGTTTTATGCTCGGAGGATATCCATCCCCTTACGGAAGTGCGCTGTTACCCTATTGGCGTTATTTCTATGATCGACAGCGGAAATCCTGACGAAAAAATTATTGCGATCCCCTTTGACGATCCTACCTATAACGTTTATAAGGATATAAGCGAGGTTCCTGCTCATATTTTTGATGAAATGATGCACTTCTTCCGTGTTTATAAAGCCCTTGAAGGAAAGGAAACTTCCGTAAACGAAATTAAGGACCGTAAGGCTGCTCAGGATATTATTGAAAGATCTCTTGAAAGCTATATTGAAAATTACTGCAAATAAAAAAGAGCCACAAGGCTCTTTTTTTTATGCTTTTTCGTAAGCTTCTCTTGTTATAAGGTAACATTCCACGTCCTTAAGTTGGCCGTCATATTGCTTATAGCTTTTCTTTAACGTACCCTCGTAAGAAAAGCCGCTTTTTATAAGCACCCTTTTGGAAGGGCCGTTTTCGGGAAAGCAATAAGCTGCAACAGTAAGGATATTTCTTTCAAAGGCATAGCTTACAAGGGCTTTTGCAAGCTCGGTTCCAAGGCCTTTATTATGAAACCTTGGGTTTAAGGAATAGCCTAACATTAAAGACGGCAGATCTTTTCTTTTATCATCCTCCTGCAAAGAGCAGGTACCTATCATCTTTCCTTCAAATTCCACCGCAAAATGTATACCCTGAGCATTTTTTATACGGCTTATGGCCGAAAGGGTATCCATTCTTGTTTTGTGAGGCTGCCAGCCCGAAGGATAGCCTACCTCCTCTAAGACTGCATACTCGTTATAATCGTTAATATCTTTCCATTTTATAGGCCTTAAAATAAGCCTTTCGGTTGTAATCTCCCTCATAAATATCACCTAAGTTAGTATATACTGACCTTCGCCTTAAGTCAACTTAAAATTTCGCTATATATATTATATATATTATATATTATAATTATATTACTTGAACTTTTCCACAGATTATGATATAATGTTTATAATTCGGTGTATTATCGCCTTTTATAAAATAAAGGAGAATTTAAGATGGCTGCAGTAAAAGAAATATGGGATAATTGTATGGCTATTATGGCGGCTGAGCTTAACAATCCCGTTTCGGTAAACGTTTGGCTCAAACAGATAAAGCCTATAAGTATAAACGGTGAGGTTGCTGTTTTATCGGTGCCCACTTACTTCTATTGGGAAATAATTAAAACAAAATTCGGCACTCTTATTCACGAATCACTTTCAAAGGTATTGGGCTTTGAGGTGGAGGTCAATCTTGTTATAGAGGAGGATCTTCCTCAAGAGGAAGAGGAGCGTCAGCCTGAAAAAACAACTGATGCCCTTCTTATTAAGCCTATTAACGAGGAATATACCTTCGAGAATTACGTTGTAGGTAATTCCAACCGCCTTGCTCACGCGGCCTGTCAGGCTGTGGCAAATAACCCTGCAAAGGCTTATAACCCTTTGTTTTTATACGGCGAAAGCGGTTTAGGTAAGACTCACCTTATGTATTCAATAATAAACGTTGTGAAATCCAACCATCCCGAATATTCAGTTCTTTACGTTTCCTGTGAGGATTTTACCAACGAGCTTATTTCATCTTTAAGAAACGCTTCTATGGAGCAGTTCAGAAATAAATACAGGGATATAGATCTTCTTTTGGTGGATGATATTCAGTTTATCGGCGGCAAGGAACAAACTCAGGAAGAATTCTTCCATACCTTCGATTATATCTGGCGTTCCGGAAAGCAGATCGTTATTGCTTCCGACCGTCCTCCCAAGGAGATACAGAAGCTGACTGACCGTTTAAGAGGCAGATTCGAAAGCGGCCTTCTTGCAGATATACAGCCTCCCGATTACGAATTAAGGCAGGCTATAATTAAAAAGAAGGCGGAGGCTTTAGGCCTTGATCTTCCTGATGACGTTATTGATTTTCTTTCTAACCGCCTTAAAAACAGCGTTCGTCAGCTGGAAGGCGCTTTAAAGAAGATCCACGCTTTAAATTTAATTTCAAAAACTCCCCCTTCCATTGCAACGGCTCAATCTGCAGTAGCAGATATTCTAAACGAAAACGAGCCTATTGATAAGGTGGTTGACCGTATTATTACCGAAGTTGGCCGTTATTACAGCGTTTCTGTAGACGATATGAAGTCCTTAAAGCGCCCCGCCAATATTTCCAACGCCCGTCAGATAGCAATGTACATAATAAGGGATATAACCGGCCTTTCTCTTCCGGAAATAGGTAAGTTTTTTGCAGGCAAGGATCATTCCACTGTTCATCACGCCATAAAGAGGGTCGAGGGGCTTATAGAATCCAATGCTTCTGTAAAAAATGCCATCAGCGATATTATCCACTCCGTAAGAAAAAAATAAAACCTCATATTTCAACGGTTACGGGACTTTTAAACTTAAAAAACCTTCAGTTTTCAACATTGGCTTATTATTTATGTAACCCAAAACTTAGGTTATCAACAAAACTTTGAAAACTTTTAGTTTTCCACAATCCTTCTCTTCACAGTTTCAAAGTTTTCCTTTTTAAAAACAGGTTATTCACAAAATAAAAATTTTACCTAAAGAATATTCAAAAGGCTTTTTAGGTTCAGATATCCTTTAAATAAGCCGAATTTTTAAGTTATCCACAGTTTAAACAGCCCCTACTATTACTACTGATTAATAATAATATACTTTTGTATATACTGTCCTTTAAAGGAGGTCATTTTATGAAATTCACCTGCGAAAAATTTGCTTTTGCAGAAGCGCTTAATTTGGCTAGCCGCGCAGTTTCAACTAAAAGCACCATCGAAGCCCTTGAAGGCATACTTATTGACGCCAACGTAAGCCGTATAGAGGTTACAGGCTATGATCTTGAAACAGGCGTTTCCTCTTATATTGACGCTCAGGTTTATGAATCCGGAAGAATTGTTTTATCTGCAAGAATGATAATGGATATAGTAAGAAAGCTTCCGGAGGACGTTATAACCTTTGAGACTAACGAAAAAATGCTTACAACCATTACCTGCGGTCCTACCCGCTCCTCCCTTTTAGGAATAAGCCCTCAGGAATATCCTGCTCTTCCCAGAGTAAATTATCATACCTCTCTTTGCCTGTCTTACGATTCTTTAAGAAATTTAATACGTAAGACTGCTTTTGCAACTGCTGTGGTAGATAACCGCCCAATACTTACAGGCGTATGTTTAGAGGCCGAAAATGAGAATATTTTAGGGGTGGCAATAGACGGTTACAGATTAGGCCTTTGCAGAGAGAAGTTAAAAACTCCTGCAGAAAACAAGGTTAAATTCGTTGTACCCGGCAGGAGCATAAAGGAAATTGAAAAAATAATAACTCCCAATGATGAGGAGATATATCTTGACGTATGCGATAAGCATCTTATTGTAAGAAAGGCCAACGTAAGGTTTGTATGCCGCTTACTTGAAGGTGAGTTTATAAATTACGAATCGGTTATTCCCAAGGAATACAACACCGTAATAAAGGTGGATACCGCCAAGGTGTGTGACAGTGTAGAGCGCGCCTCGGTAATTATAAGTGACAGGCTTCGCACCCCTGTTTATATGCGCTTTGCGGAAAATGAAATTAAGATAGACTGTTCTTCTTCCTTAGGTAAGGTCCATGATACCACCGATTGCGAAATAGAAGGCAAGGAAGTAGAAATAGGTGTAAACAACCGCTATATGCTGGATGCCTTAAGGGCCTGCGAATGTGAAAAGATAAACATTAAAATCTTAACCAATATCTCCCCTGTTGTTATTGAACCCAGGGAGGGTGACGATTTTCTGTTTATCGTTGTTCCCATGAGAATATGACGGTAGAACAAATTGAGGTTTCCAATTTCAGAAACCTTGCAGAACAAAAAATTGAAATAAGCCCTGAATGTACTTTGTTTTACGGAGATAACGGTCAGGGAAAAACAAATATTTTAGAAACAGTATGGCTCCTTTCCTGCGGAAAGTCATTCAGATGTACACAGGATAAGGAAATGATAGCCTTTAATAAGGAAAGTGCAAGGGTAACTCTTACTGTAAAGGGAATAAGGGAAAATAAATACGAAGCAAGGCTTTTTGAAAATAAGCGCAAAGAGGTTTTTATAGACGGAGAGAAAATTAAAAGAAACTCCTCTCTTTTAGGTAATCTTGTAACGGTGCTTTTCGTGCCAGATCATCTAAGCCTTATAAAAGGAAGCCCCGAAAACCGCAGAAGGTTTTTAGATATTTCCCTTTGTCAGCAATCCCCTTCTTATTTTGCCGCCCTTAAGGAATACAACAAAATTTTAGAAGGCCGAAACTTACTTTTAAAGCAAATATCAAAAAGAGAACAGCCGGAAGAAATACTTGATATATGGGATGAGTCTTTAATTTTAAGAGCAGAGAAAATAATCAAGGCAAGAGAAGGCTTTATAAGTAAACTGAACCCTTTGTTTTCGGGCTTTCATAATGAGTTATCCTCCGGCAAGGAGCAAACGGCCGTATCTTACGTTACAAGCTTTTTAAATATTGAGGAATTAGCTTATAACTTAAGAAATAACCGCACACAGGATATATACTGCGGCAGTACCTCCATTGGCTGTCACAGAGACGATATTGATATTATTATAAACGGCGTATCCTTAAAAAAATACGGTTCCGAAGGCCAGAAACGCAGCGCGGTAATATCCTTAAAACTTGCGGAAGGCGAAATTTTGGAAAAGGAAATGGAAAAGCGCCCCGTATTTTTAATGGATGACGTTTTAAGTGAGCTTGATTCTGAGCGCAGAGAATATATTTTATCTAAAATAAATAAGTTTCAGGTTATTATAACCGACTGTACTCAGAAAATAACCCTGCCCAACATTTTAAAATACAAGGTTGAAAACGGCCAAAGCTATAAAACGGAGTAATTATGTTTTTACATTTAGGAAGCGATTACGTAATAAGCGAAAAAAATATAGTAGGCATTTTTGATATAGATACGGTGTCTTCCCATTTAACAAAGTCCTTCTTTAAGGCTTGTGAAAAGGAAGGAAGAGTAATAACCGTATCAAACGAGCTGCCCAAGAGCGTGGTGCTTGTGAAAAACGAGTTAGGCAGAATGTGTTACATTTCACAGCTCAGTGCCGCCACTCTTAAAAAGAGATTGGGTAATTTTGCAGGTTTTAATGAATAGGAGAAAGCTTAATGGAAGAAATTAAGAACACAACCGAAGTACAGGGCGAATACGGCGCCGAGCAGATCCAGGTCCTTGAAGGCTTAGAGGCCGTTAGAAAGCGCCCGGGTATGTATATAGGCAGTCAGTCCTCCCCCGGCTTACATCACCTTGTATATGAAATTGTAGATAACTCTATAGACGAAGCTATGGCAGGCTACTGCAAGAATATTTACGTTTCTATTTTAGAAGGGGATATTATAACCGTAGAGGATGACGGCCGCGGTATCCCTGTAGATATTCAGCAGAAAACAGGCCTTCCTGCAGTAGAGGTCGTATTTACCATCCTTCACGCAGGCGGTAAGTTCGGCGGCTCCGGCTATAAGGTTTCGGGCGGCTTGCACGGCGTTGGCGCAAGTGTTGTAAACGCTCTTTCTTTGTGGCTTAAGGTTGAAGTAAGCAGAAACGGCAAGTTGTATTTTCAGGAATACCGCCGCGGTGTAAAACAGAACGATCTTAAGGTAATAGGCGAAAGCCAAAGTACAGGTACCAAAGTAACCTTCAAGCCCGACGGTGAGATCTTCGAGGTTCTGGAATATGAATTCGATATTCTTGCTCAGCGTCTTCGCGAGCAGGCCTTCTTAAACGCAGGTATCAACATTGTTCTTGAAGATAAAAGAGAGGGCAAGGAGCAGAAGGCTCAGTTTATGTATGAAGGGGGCATTAGGTCCTTTGTGGAATACATAAACGAAAAGAAGGCTGTAAACCCCTTACACGAAACCGTATATATGCGCGGCGAAAGGGAAAACTGCGAAGCGGAAATAGCCCTTCAGTATAACGATTCCTATAACGAGGTTATTTTATCCTTTGCCAACGATATTAAAACCACCGAAGGCGGCACCCACGAAACAGGCTTTAAGGCCGCATTAACAAAGGTATTAAACGATCACGCAAGAAAGTTCAATTTCCTTAAGGATAACGAAAAGAACCTTTCCGGTGAGGACGTTCGCGAGGGCATAACCGCCGTTATAAGCGTTAAATTACAGGACGCTCAGTTTGAAGGGCAAACAAAAACCAAATTAGGCAACGCTTCCATGCGTACTTTGGTTGAAACAATAGTAAACGATAAGCTTGCCGCCTTGCTTGAAGAGAACCCTTCCATTGCCAAGAACGTTATTGAAAAGGCAATTATGGCCTCCCGCGCAAGAGAGGCTGCCAAAAAAGCAAGAGAATCCGTTCGCAGAAAAACCGGCCTTGAATCCGGGCAGATGCCGGATAAATTACAGGACTGTAATGAGAAGGACGCGTCTCTTTGCGAAATATACATTGTCGAAGGTGACTCTGCTGCAGGCTCCGCCATTCAGGGAAGAGACAGCCGTTTCCAGGCTATCCTTGCAATGTGGGGTAAGATGCTCAACGTTGAAAAAGCAAGAGCCGATAAAATTTACGGCAATGATAAGCTATATCCCCTAATTGTAGCCTTAGGCGCAGGTATCGGTGATGAATTCAATATTGAAAAGCTCCGTTACCATAAAATCATTATTATGGCCGACGCCGACGTTGACGGTGCACATATAAGAACCCTTTTATTAACCTTCTTCTTCCGTTATATGCGACCGCTTATTGAAAACGGTTACGTTTACTCTGCAGTTCCCCCTCTTTATAAATTAACAAGAGGTAAAACTGTTAGAGTAGCCTATTCCGATGAGGAAAGAGATATAATATCCGCTCAGCTCAGAGGCGATAACCCCAACACTAAAGTAGATATCAGCCGCTTTAAGGGCCTTGGCGAAATGGACCCTCATGAGCTTTGGGATACTACTATGGACCCTGAAAAGCGTTCTCTTCGCCGCATTACAATAGAAGACGCCGTTGCGGCCGACAGTATTTTCTCGGTGCTTATGGGTGAAGAGGTTGAGCCCAGAAAGGCCTGGATAGAAAAGAACGCAAAATATGCAGTTAATATTGATATATAAGGAGGTGGAAGTATGGCACATAACAGAGATTACAAACCTGAAGATATAATGTTCCCCGATCAGGTCATTCATAACAGTGAGCTTGTAGGGGAAATGGAGCGCTCTTATATTGAATATGCAATGAGCGTAATTGTTGGCAGAGCACTGCCCGACGTTCGTGACGGCCTGAAGCCGGTTCACCGCCGTATTCTTTACACCATGCACGAAAGCGGCCTTACCTCCTCCAACCCCTTTAAGAAAAGCGCCACCTGCGTTGGTGACGTTTTAGGTAAATACCACCCCCATGGTGACGCTTCCGTTTATGACGCTATGGTGCGCCTTGCTCAGGATTTCTCCATGCGTTACACCCTGGTTGACGGCCACGGTAACTTCGGCTCTGTAGACGGTGACCCTCCTGCGGCTTACCGTTATACCGAAGCAAGGCTTTCTAAAATTTCAAATGAGATGCTCAGGGATATAGATAAGGATACGGTCAACTGGGATCCTAACTTTGACGAAAGCAGAAAAGAACCCAGAGTTCTGCCTTCCCGCTTCCCTAACCTTCTGGTAAACGGTTCTTCGGGTATTGCGGTTGGTATGGCAACCAATATTCCTCCTCATAATTTAAAGGAGGTTATAGGCGCCTGCATTTGCCTTATGGATAATAGTGATGCCACTTTGGAAGACCTTATGGAGCATATTAAAGGCCCCGACTTTCCTACCAAGGGCATAATTATGGGCAGAGCGGGTATCCGTCAGGCTTACGCTACAGGCAGAGGCAGGGTGGTCGTTCGGGCCCGCACAGAATTTGAAGAGTACGGCAGAGATCACCGTACAAGAATTATTGTAACCGAACTGCCTTATCAGGTAAATAAGCGCCAGCTTATAAAAACCATTGCCGAGCAGGTAAAGGATAAGCGTCTTGACGGTATTTCCGATTTAAGAGACGAGACCGACAGAAACGGTATGAGAATAGTAATTGAGCTTAAGAGAGACGCCAACGCACAGGTAGTTTTAAATAAGCTCTTTACTCAAACATCACTGCAGTCTAACTTCTCGGTAATTATGCTTGCGCTGGTAGATGATCAGAAGCAGCCTAAAATTCTTTCCTTAAAGCAGATATTATCCGAATATATTACCTTCCAGGAAGAGATAATCTACAGAAGAACTCAGTACGATTTAAGAAAGGCAAAGGAAAGAGCCCATCTTTTAGAAGGCCTTCTTATTGCCCAGGATAATATTGATGAGGTTATTCGTATTATTCGCTCCGCTTATGATGACGCCAAGGAGCGCTTAATGGAGCGCTTTGGGCTTGACGATATTCAGGCACAGGCTATTTTAGATATGCGTCTTAAGGCTCTGCAGGGGCTCGACAGAGAAAAGCTGCAGGCAGAGTATAACGATCTTCAGGAGAAGATAGCTTATTATAACCGAATTCTTACAGAGCCCGAGCTTTTACGCTCCATTCTTAAGGAAGAATTAATGGCTATTTCCGAAAAGTACGGTGATGAACGCAATACCGAAATTCAGGACGTTGCAGGCGAAATAGATATGGAAGAGCTTATTAAGGAAGAGGACTGCGTATTTACTATGACCCACAACGGTTATATTAAGCGCGTTCCTGCCGATACCTACAAGGCTCAGCGCCGCGGCGGCAGAGGTATTACGGGTATGACCACCAGAGAAGAGGACTTTGTAGAAGAGCTGTTCTCCGGCTCCACCCATGATTACATTATGTTCTTTACCACCAAGGGCAAGGTTTACCGCCTTAAGGGTTATGAGATACCCGAAGGCAGCAGAACCGCCAAGGGTATGAATATAGTTAATATAATTGAAATGGAAAAGGACGAGAAGGTTACCGCCATGATCTGCGGCAGAGAGCTTGATAAGGACGAAAAGTTCCTTACTCTTGCTACCCGCAACGGCGTTGTTAAGCGTACCGAGTTTGTCGCTTACGAAAACGTTCGCCGTTCAGGCTTAAAGGCTATTGTTCTTGATGAAGGCGATGAGCTTGTAGGTGTTAAAATTACAACCGGCTCCGATTCCCTTGTGCTTGGCACCCACGACGGTCTTGCTATCCGCTTTAGTGAGGAGGACGTTCGCCCCATGGGCAGAGTTACCCGCGGCGTAAGAGGTATTGAGCTTCGTGAGGGTGACTACGTTGTCGGTATGGCTAAGCCTACCGAGGATACTACCCTCTTTACCGTAACCGAAAAGGGCTACGGCAAGCGCAGTGATATAAGCGAATATAAACTTCAGAATCGCGGCGGCAAGGGTATGCGTAACTACAAGGTAAGCGATAAGACAGGCAAGGTCGTTGGCCTGAGAGCCGTAAGCGAAGAGGAAGATATTATGCTTATCTCCTCCGACGGTGTAATTATCCGTATGGCTACCGAGGGCATTTCCCTTATCGGCCGCGCAACTCAGGGCGTTCGCCTTATGAAGCTGGCTGATGATATTACTCTTGTAAACTTCACCGCCACCGAAAAGGCCGAAGAAGAGGCCGAAGAACAAACCGAAGAATAATTTAAAAGGAAGCATTTTATGCTTCCTTTCTTCTATGACCAATAAATGGAATAAAATAACAATTAAGTAACGTTAACAGAATGTTTGTTGACCTAAAGGGCGTTTTAAGGTAAAATATAAAAAAGGAGCGTGATAATATGAGAGAAGGTTTTGTGCCTAATTTTGACGGTGAACTGCGTAACCATATATTAAAGGTTCCCGAAGAGATATATTCCTGCAGCGGAATGATAATCTTCGGCAGAAGAATAAAGTCACTTGTTTTTACAACCGACCTTGCAATTATTCGCAATTCCAATGCCGACGGTGTTCTGGCGGTCTACCCCTTTACTCCCCAGCCTGTTATTTCCCAGGCCCTTATCCACGCGGCAGATACCCCTGTTTTTACGGGAGTTGGCGGCGGGACTACAAGGGGCATAAGGTGTGTGGAGCTGGCAAAGTTTGTTGAACATCAGGGTGCAACGGGTGTTGTAGTAAACGCGCCTACGGAGCCGAAGGTCATAGAGCAAATAAGAGCCGCTGTAGATATTCCTATTATATCTACCGTACTTTCCTTTGACAGTATTATTGAAGAAAAACTTAAAGCAGGTGTATCTGTTTTAAACGTTTCGGCGGCGGCCAATACCCCCGAGGTGGTTTCCCGAATAAGAGATAAGTATCCTGACGTTCCGATTTTAGCAACCGGCGGCCCATCATGTGAATCCATTAAGGCTACAATAAAGGCAGGCGCCAACGTTATTTCCTGGACTCCCCCATCTGCCGCGGAAATTTTTAAAAGTATGATGAATAAATACAGAAACGAGAATTTATAAATGAAGCCAAAGCTTTGGGACATTTTAATAATTATAACCGCATTGTTTGTTTCCCTTTGCGGTTTTCTCCTTCTGCCCAAAGCAACAGGCGCCCCCAAAAAGGCGGTTATTGAACATAACGGCCAACGGCAGGAATTTATTCTGCCTGCCAATGAGGAAATTGAAATTGAAGGAGTCATTATAAAAATAGAAGGCTTTGAAGCCTTTGTTCTTTCTTCCGACTGTCCCGATAAGACCTGTGTAAAAACAGGCGTGTTAACTATGGCAGGGCAAAAAAGCGTTTGTCTGCCCAACGGAGTTATTCTCTCCTTAGAGGGTAACGGCCCTACGGTTATAATAGGAGGCTGAGTATGAAGAACCTTGTTAAGCTTTCCTTTTTAACTCTTGTGGCCTTAATGCTCTCCTACATTGAAAGTATTATTCCAATGCCTGTTCCTGTTCCGGGAATAAAATTAGGCCTTGCAAATCTTATAACCCTGTATCTTCTTTTAAACGGTCAGAGAAAGGGCGCCTTTTTAGTGCTAATAACAAGAACCGTTCTTGCTTCCCTTTTGTTTGCAAACCCAATAAATCTTTTATATTCCTTAGGCGGCGGCCTTCTTGCCCTTTTAATTATGAGCCTTCTGTTTAAGGCTTATCCCAAAAGGCTTTCCCTTTTGGGTATATCCGTACCGGGCGCAATGTTTCACAATATAGGCCAAATTGCCGTAGCCTGTATCCTTATGAGAAGCCTTACACTTATTTATTATTTGCCCATTCTCATTTTAGTCGGTATCATAACGGGAATACTTATTGCCCTTTTGGGAAGTCTGCTGTTTAAAAGATTAATAAATTGTTCTACGTGGAACAATGCCTGCAAAAAAGATTAAACCGAGAAGAAAATGTTCTATGTGGAACATTTTCTTCTTTTAATTTTTAAAATAGTGTGTTATAATGTAGAAACTACGTAATAAGGTGTGATTTTATGAGCAAAATTATTGCAGTTGCCAATCAGAAAGGCGGCGTTGGTAAAACTACCAGCGTTATAAATATCTGCGCCTGCCTTGCCCAGCTGGATAAGGCGGTGCTTCTTGTGGATATGGACCCTCAGGGTAATGCCACAAGCGGCTGCGGGATAAATAAAAAGCAGGTAACCAATTCGGTATACGATGCCATAGCAGAGCCCGAACAGGCTAAAATGTGTATTCTGCGTACTCAGGTGCCTAACCTTTACGTTATGCCTTCAAGCATGAGCCTTGCAGGCGCGGAGCTGGAGCTTGTGGACGTGGAAAGGCGCGAAAGCTGCTTAAAAAGAGCTTTGGATCAGGTTAAGGACGTATTCGATTATATTTTTATTGATTGCCCCCCTTCCCTTGCTCTCTTAACCTTAAACGCACTTTGCTGTGCGGACAGTGTGCTTATTCCCATTCAGTGTGAGTATTTTGCGCTGGAAGGCCTTTCTCAGCTTACAAATACCTTAAAGCTGGTTAAAAAGAATTACAACCCTAAAATCGAGATCGAAGGCGTTCTGCTTACAATGTATGACGGCCGCCTTAATCTTTGCATACAGTCGGCTGAGGAAATAAAAAGATTCTTCAGCGATAAGCTTTATGCTACTGCCATTCCCCGTAACGTGCGCCTTTCGGAGGCGCCCTCTCACGGCCTGCCCATAACCCTTTATGATAAATACTGCAAGGGTACCGAAGCCTATATGGCGGTAGCAACAGAATTCTTAAAAAGGAACGGTGATACCAAGTGACAGCAAAGAAAAAAGGTTTAGGCAGAGGCCTTGATGCCCTGTTTATAGATAACGAGCAATCCCTTTCCGGCGCTGACAAACCGGTTAATGAAGTGCCTATTGCGGATATCGAGCCCGATAAAAATCAGCCCCGAAAGGTGTTTGACGAGGAAAAATTAAACGAGCTTGCCGCTTCCATAAAGGAACACGGAGTTATAACTCCCCTTATTGTTTCCCCTATTGAAGACGGCCGCTATAAGATTATTGCAGGCGAAAGAAGATGGCGCGCCGCCCGTAAAGCGGGGGTTAAAAAGCTTCCCGTTGTTGTAAAGGAATTTTCAAAGCAGGAAGCGGCGGAAATTGCCCTTATAGAAAACCTTCAGCGTGAGGATCTGAATATTATAGAAGAAGCCAAGGGCTATGAAAGCCTTAAAAAAGAGTTTTCCTTAACTCAGGATGAAATTGCAAAAAGAGTCGGCAAATCCCGCCCTGTTATTGCAAACGCTATGCGCCTTCTTTCCTTAGGCGAGGAGATTGTGAATATGCTTGAAAACGGCCGGATATCCTCAGGCCACGGCAAGGTGCTGTTATCGGTTGAAGATAAGAAGGTGCGCCTTGACCTTGCAAAAAAATGCGCCGAGGGCCTGACCGTAAGAGAGCTTGAAGCCGCAATAAAGAAATTAAGCTCTCCTCCAAAGCCTCCCAAGGAAAAGGATATTAATATTACCGCCCTTGAAACAAGGCTCAAAGAAGCTACAGGCCGCCGCGTTAAAATTACCGGCAGCCCCAATAAGGGCAAATTAACAATAGAGTATACGTCTTTAGAGGACCTTAACAGCTTATCGGATATTTTATTAGGCGAGTGAAATGGAAAAATACAAAATAACGGGGGCCGACCGAAAGCTCTTTATAAAGATGGTAATCCCCGTGCTTATAGAAAGCATAATAAATACCCTTTTCGGTATAATGGATACGGCCATGTTAGGCAGAGTAGAAAATGCCTCTCAGGCCATTTCCGCCGTTGGTATAACCGGCTCGGTTATAAATATGTTTATAGTTCTTTCTGCCGCCTTCTGCGTTGGCTTTACAGCGCAGATATCCCAGAATTACGGCGCTCAGAAATATCATACATGCCATGAAATAACCGCGCAAATGATGCCCATTTTGTTTGCCGTTGGTGTTGGAGTTACACTGATTATGTCCTTAGGCGCCCCTTATCTTGTTAGGTTCGTTGGGGCAAATGCGGAAATTTACGGCGATGCTGTAAGCTATCTGCGCATTATTGGCTACGGTATGTTCTTCCATATAATGGCAATAGCCGTTACTTCGGCATTCCGCGGAGTGGGGCAAACAAAGCTGCCTATGTTTTATAATATAGGAGCAGGTGTTGTAAACGTATTTCTGAATTACTGCCTCATAAACGGTAATTTAGGCTTCCCTGCTTTAAGGGTCCAGGGCGCCGCCATTGCTACAACTATCTCCAAGGTATTTATGTTCCTTGCGGCCATAGTTGCAATTTACAAAATTGATTCCATAGTTAAGCTTAAGCCTAAGGATAAAATGCGCCCCCGAAAAGAAGTTGTAATGCCCTCGGTTCGCCTTGGGCTTTCGGCTGTGGCTGAACAGCTTATATTACAGGGCGGCAACGTACTTACCACCAAAATAATATCTGTAATAGAAACCGTGCCTTATGCGGCTTACAGCATTTCCGTAAGTATGGAATCCCTTGTATGGGCAATATCCGGCTCTTACGGAACCGTATCAACCACCCTTGCGGGTATGGCAAAAGGCGAAAGGAATATGCCAAAGGCAAGAAGCTACGTTGCAATGATATTAAAGGTAGCCTTAATTACCGCAAGCGCTTTGGCTGTGGTTTACTTCCTTTTTGGCAAACAGCTTGCCTGGATGTATACAAGCGAAACCGAGGTTGCAAACTTAGTTGGGCAGATGTGCAAAATATTCAGCCTTATGCTTTTCGGTATCTTTACTCACCAGACCGTCTCCGGCGCTATGCGCGGAATGGGCTTTATGAAATACCCTCTTATTGCCTCCCTTATATCCCTTTGGCTTTGCAGAGTTGCAGGCTGCTTTATAACCGTAAGGCTTCTTGGCTTAGGAGTAATGTGGGTGGTTATCTGCATAACGGGAGACCAGCTTTTAAGGGCAGGAGTAAATTTGTTCTTCTTTATAAGAAAATTTTATTCAAAGAAAGCTCAAGTACAACCGTAAATATTCTAACAAAAAAATATATACAAATTGTATTATTAAGTCAAATAATACCGAATAGGATACAAAATGCTATTTATTAAAACAGAAAACACCGATCCGGCCTTAAATTTAGCCGCAGAGGAATATCTTTTAAAGAATTTCAAAGAGGATATTTTCTTTCTTTGGCAAAACGGCCCTTCGGTAATAATAGGCAAAAACCAGAACGCTTACAGCGAAATAAATATTGAATACGTTAAGGAAAACAACATAACCGTAGTTCGCAGAGGAACAGGCGGCGGTGCAGTGTTCCACGACTTAGGCAACGTAAACTTTTCTTATATAACCGGCTTTCAGAACGAACAGGATATTTCCTTTGAAAAGTTTACAGGGCCGGTATGCGAGTTTTTAAATACCTTAGGCGCCAACGCTCAGTTTGCCGGCAGAAACGATATTGTGATTGACGGCCAAAAAATTTCCGGCAACGCTCAAACCGTATATAAAAACCGCCTTCTTCATCACGGCACCTTGCTTTTCTCCTCAAGTATGTCAAACCTTTCCGGTGCCTTAAACGTAAACCCTCTGAAAATTCAAAGCAAGGGGATAAAGTCGGTCAGATCAAGGGTAACAAATATTGCTTCCCATATAAATAAGGAAATGACGGTAAAGGAATTTATGAACAGCCTTTTTGAATACAGCCTTAATAAAAATAACGGCACCGTTTATTCCTTTACAAAAGAGGATGAAACCGCATTCGCAAAAATTAAAGAGGAAAAGTACGGGGCCTGGGAATGGAACTTTAAAGAAAACCCTGCCTATTCCTTTAAAAAGGAAGCAAAGTTTGGGGGCGGTATAATTGAAGTGGGAATGAATATTGAAAATGAGATAATCTCGGCCATTTCCATTCAGGGCGATTTTCTGGCTACCGGCGAAGTAGCCCCCCTTGAAAAGATCCTTACAGGCCTTCCCCATACCGAAGAGGCTATTTTAATGGCCCTTGAAGGCCTGGATCTTACTGCCTTTATAGGCCAAATAACAGGTGAAGAACTTGCAAGCGTAATGTTTTAGTTGTATAATAAAAGAAAAACGAGGTTTTTTGTTATGAAAATAGAGAATAAGACCTTCGATGAAGAAAGAGCCCTTTACGGTCTGAATGACCTTCAGGTCCTCTCCTGCGCCTTTGACGGCCCTGCCGACGGCGAAAGCGCCTTTAAGGAAGCAAATAATATTCTTGCTAAGGAATGCTTTTTTAATCTGCGTTACCCCTTCTGGCATAACAGCAACGTTAAAATTGAAAACTGCGAAATGACTTCCCTTTGCCGCGCCGCTTTATGGTATTCTGAAAATATTGAAATTAAAGATTCCAAGCTTCACGGCATAAAGGCCTTAAGAGAATGTAAGGATATCAAAATGGAAAACTGCAGCGTTATCTCTCCTGAGTTCGGCTGGTTTTCTTCCAATATAAATATGGAAAACTGCGAAAATCAGGGCGAGTATTTTATGCTCAGAGCCAAAAACTTAAATTTTAGTAACGTGTACTTAAACGGCAAATATTCTTTTCAGTACATAGAGGATTCGGTTTTTGATAACTGCAATTTTGATACCAAGGATGCCTTCTGGCACGCAAAGAACGTAACCGTGAAAAACAGCATCGTTAAGGGCGAATACCTTGCCTGGTATTGCGAAAACGTTACCTTCGAAAACTGCATAATTTTTGGCACCCAGCCCCTTTGCTACTGCAAAAACCTAAAGCTTATTAACTGCGAGATGGTTGATTGCGACCTTTCCTTTGAACGTTCGGATGTTGAGGCAACTCTTAATTCTCCCATCTTAAGCATTAAAAACCCTTACAGCGGCACTATCTGCGCCCCCAAAGCCTACGATATTATAATAGATGATGAAAACGCCAAATGCCAACTTAATATAGGCTGAATAAAACCCGACGAAAGTCGGGTTTTTTTAAATAAGCCCCTATCCAAAATAAACCAATTTATTTTACCCCCTATTTGTAACCGTTTTGTCATCACTTTGGAAATTTATTGCAGTTTATGTGAAATTTCATCAAAAACCCCATTGACAAGCCTGTTTTTATGTGCTATCGTGAAGATGTAATAATTGGAAGGAGGTACGGTCCAATGGTTAATTTAATATCCGTTCATAGGTTTTAAGTAATGAAAGGAGAAAATAATGAAAAAGAAATTATTTGTTTTTTTAGTTGTAACAGTTCTGCTTTTTGGTTTAACTCCCGTACAGGCCGTTATCCCCGGTGAAGATGTATATCAGCCGGATGCAGATTACTGTGAGCTTGTAAGTGAGCAGGATATTATAGAAGGAGGCCATATACAAAGGCTCCACCAAGAAGAAACCGAACCTAATACCGCCGTGTATCTTAATGAAGACGGTACCAATACAATGTATATCTTTTCTCAGGACGTTTGGTACAAGGATGCAAACGGCGTTAAACATAACTATACCTCAAATATAGAGGAAAGCTCCACTCCCGGTATAAGCTATGAAGCCATACAGGGCTCCAAATGCTTTACCCTTTCTACAAAAGCAAGTAACGGTGTTCGTTACAGCGAAAACGGCTATGCTGTTACAATGTTCCCTTCTAATGACAGAGTAATAAACGGCGCTGTTGTAATGGCAAATACAAATGAAGAACCAAATGAAGTTCTTAATACAGAAGAACCTATTATTGAAGAATCTGTTGAAATATCCGAGGAGCCTGCAATTGAAGAAATTACAGAAGAGCCCGTTATTGAAGAAACGGTTCCCGAAATAACAGAGCCTGTTGAAGAAGCACCTGTTACGGAAGAAGTAACGGAAACAACAGAAGAGGTTATTGAAGAACCTGTTGAAATACCCGAAGAACCTGCGATTGAAGAAATTACAGAAGAACCCGTTACGGAAGAAATTACAGAAGAGCCTGTAATTGAAGAGGAATTAACGGATTTAGAAGTAATAGAAAAAAATATTCCCTTTTCCGAAATGGAAGAGAATATAATAGAAGAAGAGGAAGAAACCCTTCTTACGTTAATTGCCCCGTTATTTGAAGGTAATGCACAGCTGCAGACAATAGAAAACCCCGAAAACGGTTTAACAAAAAATGCTGTGACCTACGCAAACACCTTCAGCAATATGGATTACACCGTAATACCCGTATTACACGGCTTCCAGAATCAGATGACCGTTAGAAACGCCAATACGGATAATAAATTCTCATTCAGAATATATCTTGAAAACGTTGTACCCGGCAACTCTCAGGGAGATAACATTCCCCTATTTAATAATCAAGGGAAAATGGTAATGCAGATAAACGCAGAAACCTTACGTGACGCCAACGGAGTATACATTCCCGGCAGTACAATAGATATAGCCCCCTACGGCAACGGTTATTACCTTGTAACCGTAACCTTAAGTCAGGATATATCTCAGATTGAAGACCTTGAGTATCCCTTAACTGCTACGTCTAGCGTAATAACAACCGTTACTGCAGCTTTAATCTATGATACTTGCGTATGCAGCGGAACTCCTACACAGAATTACGGAACGTCGCCTAATTTAACTGTCGGTAAGGCAACCGGCCCTACCTCACTTAACCCTAACGGAAGTGTATGGAGAGCATTTTTA
Source organism: Eubacteriales bacterium (assembly GCA_045541395.1). GTDB lineage: Bacteria > Bacillota > Clostridia > Oscillospirales > UMGS1783 > JAZRWQ01. The sequence continues at coordinate 954 of JAZQIZ010000032.1, read as the reverse complement.
CAGTATCATATTTCTAATTTTTCACCAACCATAAAGCCTAATTCCATTATATCTGCAACGCCTCAGTTTTATCCGAGTTCGAGTAACGATGGCACTGCTACCATTCTGCCACGTATACCCGGCTTATTATGGGATGCACAAACACTAACGTGGACAAACGTTGCATCAAAAACTATGTATTCCAGAATGGATAAAGTTAATGCTCCGAATTCATTTTCAATGGCAGCAGCTGCATACAGCGGCGGTGAAGGCAAAGAGTTCTTTTCGGCTTTAATGAGAGAATATCTAGAACCTGATATGGTCAGGTCAATAAAACAAAACCGTGGTTTGGTTCTTATGACCTCCGAAGAACAAAATGACGTTCATTATATTAATTCAGCAAATTCATCGCAAAGGAAGCCGAGAGTAGCCGTAGAGTATTATCCTGATTACTGTATGGGCAATCCGGCATACTCTAATATTGCCACGACAAGTACAGATATAAATTGTTTAGGTTTTGCCTGTGACATAGATGAATTTGTAAATCCCAGTCATATGGGTAGTTTGGTTCCTTCAGCTAACTCCAGAGGATATTACAACAATGCAGTTAAACCATACCTGCAAACCAAAGGAAAAACTGTTATTGACGTAAATAATTACAATTCATATATAAGCACTACCAAAAGACGGGTAGCTATGAGATCAACGGGACCTGGTATTTACTGGTCTGCTTGTTATCACTTTTGGGTTGAAACAGGCGATGGGCATTGGGCACATAAAGATAGTGATAATCCATCGGAATTAATAACATCTACCGATAACCCCAATGATAATGTTGCTGAATGGTTCGTATATGACGATCAGGACGGAGCGTTTTATTTTGACAGTGAAACTATATACTTTAGCTTAAGCTAATATTGGAGGAATTTATTATGAGAAGATTTATTGCTTTGCTGCTTGCAGTTATATTAACAG
>JAZQIZ010000031.1:0-77452 GCA_045541395.1 Eubacteriales bacterium | reverse complement strand
TTCGTATTTGGGAATGCGAATTAAAAAAGAAGAATCGCGAAGCGTTGATTGAAAAGATTCTGCCTTTGTTTGAAAATTAAAGTTTATAAAAAGGCAGTTTAATACTATAAAGAGGGATTATAATGGTTAAAGAATTAATGCGCGATCCGATTTTTCTTGGAGTCAAGTCGGAGTTGGCGACAAAAGAAGATTTGCAGGTGGCGCAGGATTTATTGGACACGCTTATTGCCAATAAAGACGACTGTGTTGGTATGGCGGCAAATATGATCGGTGTGCGCAAGCAAATTATTGTTTTTGATAACGAGGTTACATATATGACAATGTTTAACCCTGAAATTATCAAAAAATCAGGACCGTATGATGCGGAGGAAGGATGTCTTTCTCTGCTTGGAGGCCCCCGTCCATGCAAACGCTATCAGACCATCAAAGTGCAATGGCAAACCCCTGAATTTCAAACCCGTATCAAAACCTTCACTGGCTGGCCCGCGCAAATAATCCAACACGAAACCGACCATTGTGATGGAATATTAATTTAAAATTAAAAGGAGATTTAATTATGGCATTACCAACGAGTTATATGACAGGAAGTTTTTCTAAAATCCCTCAGTATTTTGACACTTTACTTACAGCAAGAGCTCCCGAGAAATTTACGGTTAAATTTTTCTCTGACCTTTCCTTCACTAGTTCAAATGATAGACAATTTATCAATGTATTGAAGTCTATTGGATTTTTAGATGAGGGTGGAACCCCGACAGAACGGTATTATAAGTTTCTTGACCAGAGTTGTTCAAAATTAATGGTCGCTGAAGGTGTGCGTGAGGCATATGTAGATTTGTTTAATTTAAACGTTTCGGCACACACTATGACACAATCAGAAATAGAGGGAAAATTTAAAACATTAACAAATGGGGCAAAAGCAGCAGGAACAATTACACAAATGGCAAAGACCTTTTTAGGGCTTTGCGGTTATGCTGATTGGAGCACAAGCATCTCTTCTACCACACCTATTCAAAAAGAGGAAAATGTTAAAACTGATTCGGAGTGCAATACTTGTTTGTCAGATGTTCGTCAAAACATAAATCAAAGTGGCACAGCAGGATTTGATTTAAATTATAATATTCATATCCATTTGCCTGTTACTAGAGACCAAGCAGTATATGATGCTTTATTTGCTAGCTTGGCTAAGCATATTCCTTTGAAATAAGGTGAATTAGATGAGTGATTTATATTCTTTTGTTTTTCGCGGCCAATTAGCGGAAGAAGCACTTGATAAGGCTGGACATAAACTATATTCTACAGAAGATATATTCTTTTCAGAAGAATTAGCAAAGAAGTTGCATTATGATGAAATTGACAAAAAATACGTCGATCAATCCAAAACGATGATAACCGTATTTGCCACAATAACTGCATTTGAAAATGCTACTAGAGAATTCGTGTACACAACTTTGGTTGATGCATATGGGAAAGATTGGTGGACTAAAGGTGTGAATGAAAAAATACGAGATAAAGCAAGTTCAAGAAAAGAAACTGAGACTAAAGTGAAGTGGCATGTTCATCGTGGCGATGCAATGATGTCCTATTTGGATTTTGGTGATTTGCCAAAAACAATATGTTCTAGAGAAAATTGGCAATATTTTGAGCCTTATTTCAGCTTTCAAAATGGGCAAGAATGGGTGAAAACTGTATTTGAAGTTATTGGGAATTCAAGAAATGTTATAATGCATAGTGGAGTCTTAGACGAATTGGACATTATTCGTGTCGGCGTAAATATTCGGGACTGGCTACATCAAATCAATGCATAATTACCTGGACTTATGAAAACCTTTGTGGTATATGTTTGTACTGCAAAGGAGGTGCTGATATGGCACGAAAAGTAAATACAATCAAAAAGAGCGGCTTTGCACCGATTGGTGTAGAGTCGCTCTTCTCTTGTGGGGGGGTGCTAAAATGACAACACTTGAAGATTTGTACTATGGTAACATCAGTCCGCACGAAAGGTATATTAAGCGAGGGACGAGAGTAGACAAGCTTGTCAAGCTGATATGCAAGAACGAAGATGAACTAAATTCTGGTCTGACAGAGAAACAAAAAGAAACCTTCGACAAGTTCAAGGACTGCACAAGCGAATTGTCCTGCATTACTGAGCGGGAAGCGTTTACCGCAGGGTTCATTCTTGCAACTCGCATAATGGCGGAAGTGATGCAAGGGTTGGAAGAAACGGAAGGGATTTAAGTAATAAAAAAGCAATTGTCGCACACTCTGCGACAATTGCTTTTTTGTCTATTTTTTAGAAGTAAAGATTTGTTCAAACTCTAATAATTTAGTTGATTTTACGGCTACACCTAAATTCATAGGTATGCTAACGAGAGGTTTAGGTGCACTGGGGATATTGTTAAATGTTAGAATTCCTTGAGCATTATATTGAGGCCCTCCAAAAAGTATTCCTAATAAAAAAATTCTGTTCCCCATTGCTATGCCGGTTGGAATTACATATGAACCTTGATTTACAATAAAAACTGGTGATCCGCTAGAGCCGGGATAACAAGCCATATCAAGTAGTATATGACTTTTACCTTGATAATTGTTTTTAGGATGAGTGGCAGTTATACCCTTTCGTATTACGGGTTTGTGGTTGTACTGGTCAGAAAGGCCTATTGGATATCCAATCATCACAACATCTTCAATTGCAGAAAGATCATTTAGTTGTTCTTGTGTGGGTATTAAGCTGGTTTCAAGAGGAATGTAGAAAACAGTTTTGTTGATTGCCTCTAATTGCTTTAAGGCGGGAGCTAATAATAAACAACATAAATCGATCTCTTTATCGGGGTGAGGAATCCAACTATTATCAGTATATTTTAGTTGAAAAGATTCGCGATCCTTCGGCAATCCGTTCTCGTCGGCAATGCAGAATTCAAATTTAGTATTAACACTGTTGGCTACAACATGATTATTTGTAATAATGACGGGCACACAGGTTTTATTGTTTTCATCTCTGCATAGATTAACGATGAAGCCTGTTCCGCTACCAGATGTGCCGTCGGCATAATCACAGTGAATTAATACGGTGGAGTATGTAAGTTTTTCGGACAAACTCATATTTGACATCAATATCACCTCAATAATATTATATCATAAAACACAAACATAATCAAACTATAAACAAAGCGCGCATTTGGTGTTTCAAACCTATGGCCACAAGGGCGGTGAGGATTTGAGCACGGCAGAATGCGGGTTTGAGGGGGCTAAAATGGGCGTTTTTTGAACTGTAAGTGGTCAGAAAGGCCGTATAGAATTTTAGTAAAGTTAGAATTTTATTTTCAGGTTTCGGGAAAAATTTTGATCGAAATTTGATCTGAATTATGCTCAAAAATCGCTCGAACCTATAAAATTATGTTTGAGGTCGAACCTGCAATCTAATTGTCAGTTTGGGGTGATAATCGACGGTGGAAATTGGGCGATTTTAGGGCAAAAATAAGTGGTCAGATAGTTGGTCAAAAATCTAACAATTCCAGAAATTTATGCAAAACAACGAAAAAACGACCGTTTTTTGAAGGTTTTAAGCCTCAAAAACGGTCGTTTTTTGGTCGAAGTGACAGGACTCGAACCTGCAGCATCTTGCTCCCAAAGCAAGCGCGCTACCAATTGCGCCACACCTCGAAATGTGTGTATAAGTGGTCAAAAAGTGACCTTTCCCATAAGTGGTCAAATAGTTGGTCAAAATGATTTTTTGACCATTAAAAAGTGTGAAAAACCCAGCGTTTATGCGGGTTTGCGAGGATAGGGCTAAAAATCAGCCACATGCACCCAAATCTAGCGCTCTACCAGGTGAGCTACACCTCGAAATATTAAATTGTTGCGGGCAATATACCGACTGCTTTAGTCGCCCGGTTTGCGGTACCCAAAATTTTTTGGCGGTGCGCAAGCACACCTTAAAAATTTTGACCGCAGCACCTTTTCATCCTCCCTGCATCCGCCACAGGCGGCGGTCGGACTCAAAGCCCAAAGCAGGCGCGCTACCAACTGCGCTACACCTCGAAATATTAAATTATTGCAAGCAGAATTACCAACTGCTTTAGTCGCCCGGTTTGCGAGGACCCTATTTGACGCTTTTGTTTTAGAAAGCGGTAACGGGAAGGGGAATATTACTGCGTGAATTATATTATACACAGTTTTGGGGGCGCGGTCAATAATAAATTAAAAATTTTTGAAAATTTGTATTGACAAGAAGGTTTTTTACTTGTATAATAGTTCTTGCATTTGCGAGTGTGCTGGAATAGGCAGACAGGCACGTTTGAGGGGCGTGTGTCGAGAGGCGTACGGGTTCAAGTCCCGTCACTCGCACCAGCGGATATGGCGGAATCGGCAGACGCGCTAGATTCAGGTTCTAGTCGGGGCAACTCGGTGGAGGTTCAAGTCCTCTTATCCGCACCAGCGGAGCACCGAGAAAAGCCGGTGCTCTTTTTGTTTTTACAAAAAGAGCAGAGCCATTGTTCGGAAAACAAAACGCAAAGAAGCGGAGCAAGTAGTTGCGCAAAGGCTGACAGAAAGCAGTCGGTTGATGAGAGACGCAAGCTGAAGCGTATACGAATACAGCCGCCGAGCGGCAATCCCGAAGGGTAACTGAGTAGGGGTTGACGGGTAAAACACGTTACGGGAAAATAGTTCCGTTCTTATGCGGAAAAATTAAGGTGGTACCACGGTCCTTCCGTCCTTTGGGATGGAAGGGATTTTTGTTTTTAAGGAGAATAAATATGAAGATTTACGACGAATTGGTTGCCCGCGGCCTTATTGCTCAGGTAACCGACGAAGCTGAAATTAAAGAGCTTGTAAATAACGGCAAGGCTGTTTTTTATATTGGTTTTGACCCTACTGCCGACAGCCTTCACGTAGGTCATTTTATGGCGCTCTGCCTTATGAAGAGATTGCAGATGGCAGGCAATAAGCCTATAGTTCTTATAGGCGGCGGCACCGCTATGATAGGTGACCCTTCCGGCAGAACCGATATGCGCCAGATGATGACCAAAGAAACTATTAACCATAACTGCGAATGCTTTAAAAAGCAGATGAGCAAGTTTATCGATTTTAGCGACGACAAGGCAATTATGGTAAACAACGCAGATTGGCTTTTAGGCTTAAACTACGTTGAAATGCTCAGAGAGGTTGGCGCTTGCTTCTCCGTAAATAATATGCTCAGAGCAGAATGCTACAAGCAGAGAATGGAAAAGGGCCTTTCCTTCCTGGAGTTCAACTATATGATCATGCAGTCATTTGACTTTTATGCACTGTTCCGGAAATACGGCTGCAATATGCAGTTCGGCGGCGAGGATCAGTGGAGCAATATGCTGGGCGGTACCGAGCTTATAAGAAAGAAGCTTGGCAAGGACGCTTATGCTATGACCATAACCCTGCTTCTTAACTCCGAAGGCAAGAAGATGGGCAAGACTCAGTCCGGTGCAGTATGGCTTGACCCAAATAAAACCTCCCCCTTTGATTTCTATCAGTATTGGCGCAACGTTGCCGATGCCGACGTATTAAAGTGCCTGCGTATGCTTACCTTCCTGCCTTTAGAGCAGATAGACGAAATGGATAAATGGGAAGGCAGCCAGCTTAATACCGCAAAAGAAATTTTAGCTTATGAGCTTACCGCCCTTGTTCACAGCAAGGAAGAGGCCGAAAAGGCTCAGGCAGCTGCAAGAGCGCTCTTTGGCTCAGGTGATGCTGAAAATATGCCCTCTGCTTCCCTGAAGGAAGAGGATTTTATTGACGGTAAAATTGATATCCTTTCCGTACTGGTTAAGGCAGAGCTTTGCGCTTCCCGCTCCGAAGCAAGAAGAGCTGTTGAGCAGGGCGGTGTTCAGGTAGACGGCGAGAAGGTTACCGACCTTAAGATGGCTTACGAAAAGTCCGCTTTTGAAAACGGTATGGTTGTAAAGCGCGGCAAAAAGAACTTTAAGAAAGTAACCCTTTAATTTAATTTCCCACCCCTGAAAACAATCGGGGGTGGGAACTTTTTTGTTATGTCCCCGAAAAAGTAACAGTTTGTTACCGCTTTGTAACCGTTTTGTAACCTTTTCAGAGATTCTTTGAAAATTTCCATAATTTTGTGTATTTCACCTGTTGACAGCCACCTTCCCCCTATGCTACTATACAGTTGTAATAATAAGGAAAAATTACGGCCCAACATTAATTTAATATCTGTTCATAGGTTTTAAATAATGAAAGGAGAAGATTATGAAAAGAATATTGGCTATTGCTTTAGTGTTAATAACGGCAGTATCACTTTCTGCCTGCGGAAAAACCGAAAACGTAAAAAACTTTGAAGCCTTGGTTGATAAAATTGATACTGTAACCTTGCGCTCCCAAAGAGCAATTGTTGATGCCGAAGCCGCTTACAGCAGACTTACCGAGGAAGAGAAGGAGCAAACCAAAAAAGAAACTGTTTTATATGAAGCAAAAGAGCAGTTAACGGTCTTGCAGATAGAAGAAAAAATAGAAGTTATCAATCAAGTCCTGGCGGATTTTAATGAGGTAACCTTCGACTCGGGAGAAGATATTTTCGAAATTATTACTATGGTGAACGATATTCCTTTAGAACACCGCCATAAAATTGCCGACATTTCAAAGCTTGATCGTCTTCAGCAGATGTATAAGACCCAGGTCCTTGGAAAGGTTCAAATAACCGCCGACCTTATAACTTCAATAGGCAAGGTAACCTTAGATTCCAAGGATGCAATTGAAGCCGCAAGGGAATCTTATAACGGACTAAAGCCATCCCTGAGAGGAATGGTAGGTAACTACTCTGACCTGGTCTCGGCAGAGAATAAATATCTGAAGCTATACAGAAACTATGCCCGTGGACTTGCGCGGGAGTATTATTCAAAGTTTGATCATATTGCCCGTATTGATACCGCCAATGACAGCACGGCCTATCATAAGCAAATGCCCGGTATTGATAGCCAAAGAAGCTATATGCTTCCTTATGTAGTTATTAATTATGAACTCTTTAATCTGTGTATCAGGTATTATACCCCCGATATCCCTGCTGACTGGGAAAATGTAACCCTTGTTGTTGATCAAAAGGAATACAATACTAACTTTGACCCCTCCGGTGTGACTGAAAATGACTGCGGTACTGCCCTGTATTACGATCATATTCTGACAACAAATGCAAATATGGAACATGAGGAAATTCAAATGCTCAGGGCGGTGGCCGATTCCAATGAAACAACTATAATATTTGAAGGCAAGGGCGGCCGCGAGAAAATAACCGTAAGCGATGAAGATAAGAAAATAATATCCGATACCCTCGCTTACTATGAAGGTGAAGTTAATAAACATATTGGTTTAAATAACTGAAAAAAAGACGGAAGAAATTCCGTCTTTTTTATTTTATTGCGTATATTAATGCCAATTAAGAAGAATGTATATGTTCGTGGGACATGGACAAAACCAATATTCCAATAAGAGAAAATATACGACCGATACCAATCTTTTTCATTTTTGCGCCTCACTGTTAAATTCAAGTTTATCGGTTGAATTATACCATAAGTAAAGCGATTATTAAAGAGGAGATTATATATTACAGATCTGCCAATTGAGCCATATTGTAAACCTTTTCTTTTTGTTGGGCAAGGTATTGGCGAAAGCTAAGCCCGGTAATTTTTTTGAATATACGGCTGGCATAAGCAGGGTCTTCAAAACCTACGGCAAAGGCGGCGTCTTTAAGGGGTAGCTTATGGCGCTCTATAAGCTGTAGCATCATCTTTACGCGAAAGCGATTTATGTATTCTAAAACGCTTATGCTTGCTTCTTCGCGGAAAAGGCGGGAAAGATGCCCCGAAGAAATGCCTACGTGCAAGGCCACCGAGTCAATACTGAGCTTTTGGGCGTGGTGGTTTTGAATATAGATTTTAGCCTTTTGGATATAACGCAAAGCGGATGGGGAATGGATGCTGTTTTCTATGCCCATCTCCTTAAAAGTAAGCTGAGTAAGCAGGGCCAATAAAGAAAACCATTCGCTTACGGCGTATGCGGCATCAGAGGGGTTGTTTGAAAAATACAGGTATAATATGCGCTGCATTTTTTGGCGAAGCAGGTTTTCGTTATCGTTAGCGGGCATACCAAAGGGCACTAAAAAACGGCCGTTTTGCAAAACTCTGCTTTGAAGAGCGTTAAGGTCAATATCCTTTTCGGTATTCCATTTTGTAAAGCTGTATGGAATATTTGCACCTATGCTGATATGCTTTTGCCGTTCTCCGTTGTAGGCGGTTACCTCACAAACCAGGTCTTTTGTTATTGTGGTAACCATTCCCGGCGCAAGAATAAGGCTTTTGTTATTCGGGTAGGTTAATAAGATTCGCCCTTCTTCAATAAGCCCGAATTCCAATATATCGGCGCTTAGTTCATTTGGGAACTTATTTTTAAAATCACGCAGGTCCGCATTACTGGCATATACAAACTTTGGTATGCCTGAAAGCTCTATTTCATAAAAGATCATAATAACCCCTCCCAAATTATTTTAACAAATAATGTTCGGATTGTCCAACTTTATTTTAACCGTGCATTTACATTATAAAGGCATAAGGCTATACTTTGGCTATAGAAAATAAAGGAGACACTCTTTATGGAAAAATATCAGGCATTAAATAAGTTCCCGTTAGGCAGTATAAAGGCTGAGGGCTTCTTAAAAGATCAGCTTAAAATAGGTAAAGAGGGAATAGGCGGGCATTTACACGAGCTTGAGCCCGAAATGTTAGCCGCTCCCTTTATCCGCGATTATAAGGTTCCTGCCTGGGAGGACCGTCATAATTTAGGCTGGGGCGCAGAGCTTGCAGCCAATTACTGGCGCGGCTATATTCAGTGGGCCTATGTATTAGACGACCCCGAAATGAAAGAGGTTGCAAAGAGTTGGGTAGACGGCGTTCTTAAAAATCAGCTTGAAGACGGATTTCTTGGCACCTTCTGCCACGAAGGAGACCCCATTTACGATGACTTCAATGCTGTTGGTTCCGGTATGCTTGCCAATGCGCTTATTGCTTATTATGAAGCTACAAAGAATGAGGATGTATTAAAAGCTCTTCACAGAGCAATGCTTTGGTTTTGCAAGACCTGGGCGGGTGATAAAAAGACAAGTTACGCAGGCGGCCTGCTTATAGAGCCGATGATTGGGGTATACCACCTTACCGGCGATAAAAATCTTCTGGATTTCTGCGAGGATTATTTAGAATACCTTTGCAATAATAATCTTTTCGGCCAGTCCTACAAGGAAATGCTCAGTGATGTTTATCACTATAATTCAAACCATACTACAGGCTATGCTCTCGGAGCCCGTTTCCCTGCTAAGGTTTATACCGCAACGGGCAAGGAAGAATATTTGCAGGCGGCAATAAAACATATTCGAAAGCTTCGCAATAAATCGGTTCACGTAACCGGCGGCCCTTCCTGTGTAAATGAATACTTAGGCCCTATAAGCTCCATAGCCGATAGCGAGTACTGCAGCTTTACTCACCTGAATTTAGCCTATTCCTGCCTTGGTGAAATTACCGGCAGTTCCGAGTACGGCGATTATATGGAGGAAATATTCTATAATGCTGCCCAAGGCGCCCGCAAAAAGGATGAAAAGGCCATTGCCTATATGAGCGCGCCTAACCAGATCTTCGCAACCGAGCATTCCGAAGCACAGAGCAATCTGTATGATGAGCAGGTATATGCCCCTTGCTATTGGGTCTCCTGCTGCCCTACCAACGCCGTTGGCATAGTTCCTGATTTTATCGGCGCAATGTATATGTACGATAAGAAAGAGAATATTTACATTACGGCATACGGACCTTCTGCTTTAAAGTATAATGATATAAGCATTACTCAGAAGACCCTGTATCCCTTCAGAAACTCCGTAGCCTTTGAAATAAACTGTAGTAAGTCCTTCTCCTTGAATTTAAGAATTCCTCAGTGGGCAAAAGACTATGAAATATATGTAAACGGTGAGAAAGTAACCGCCAATAAAAATATGAGCGGCTATGCCGAAATTAAACGTTTGTGGAATAGCGGCGATACCGTTAAAATAGTCTTTAAGGCAGGCGTTGAGGTTATTACCGTAGATGATACCGATGCAGGTGCAAAATACCCCCTTGCCATAAAATACGGCCCTCTTACTTATTCCTATCATATTCCCGAGGATTGGCAAAAAACCGCGGGCAGACCCAATACGCCTTTGACTGAGGGTTGGAGCTGGTACAATGTTTATCCTAAATACGAGGAAGCCGATGTTACCGATTATAATATAATGTTAGGTCTTAGAAGATATCAGTTCAGTTGGAATATTGCATTAGACGAAGCATTAAACGAAAAGGATTTTGAAATAGAAGAAACCGAGCCAAACGGTTATGTTTGGAGCAACCCGCCCATAAAGCTTCATACCCATTGCTATAAGGCGCCCTACCTTACCGCCCTTTACCCCGAAAAAACAACCGAGCCTTACGGAAAATACCAGTATGTAACCGATAAGCTGCCGCTGACTTTAGTACCCTATGGCTGTACAAATCTTCGCATTACCTACTTCCCCAAAGCAGACCTGAAAAATAAATAACATAAAAGACGGAAGAAATTCCGTCTTTTTATTTTATTTTGTTATGGAAAATAAAATAGATATGTGGTACAATAAATGTATTTAAATTAGGTATAAATTCGAGGTGGTAAAGTGAAAGAACAGAAGTTTAATGTAGAGGGAATGAGCTGCGCGGCTTGTTCGGCTTCGGTTGAGAGAGTTGTAGGAAGAATAAAGGGTATGGAAAGCGCCCAGGTAAATCTTCTTGCAAAGGTTCTTTTTTGCAAGTACGATGAAGCTTTGGTTACGGAAGAAGCAATTATAACCGCCGTTGCAAAGGCAGGATTTGGCGCCACTCCCATAACAGAAAAGAAAAAAGAAGCTCCTAAGGAAAATAAGGAAGAGGCCTTTGGGAATATGAAAACAAGGCTTATTCTTTCGGTTGTTTTTCTTGTAATTTTAATGTACGTTTCTATGGGCCATATGATAGGCGCTCCGTTGCCTTCCTTTTTGCATGGCGAGAAAAACGGCGTTGCCTTTGCCTTTACGCAGTTTCTTCTTACCTTGCCTGTAATTTATTTAAACCGTAAGTTTTATATTGTTGGCTTTAAGGCTATATGGAATAAGTCCCCCAATATGGACAGCCTTGTTGCGGTAGGCTCTTTTGCCGCATTGCTTTACGGGGTTTTCGCTATTTATATGATAGCCTACGGTATTGGCAACAACGCTCCCGAAATTACCGCAAAGTATATTTCCAATTTGTATTTCGAGTCTGCGGCAATGATACTAACCCTTGTTACAGTCGGCAAAACCTTAGAGGAGCGTTCCAAAGGCAAAACAGGTCAGGCTATAAATAAGCTTAAGGACCTTTCGGTTAAAACCGCAGTAGTTGAAAGAAACGGCATTGAAATGGAAATTGAAGCCGAAAATATTTTAGTAGGCGATATTGTTACCGTTAAACCCGGCGCCTCTGTACCTGTGGACGGTATTGTAACAGAAGGCGCAAGCGCTGTAGATGAAGCCGCCATTACCGGCGAAAGCATTCCTGTAGATAAAACCGTTGGCGATAACGTTATAAGCGCTACCATAAACCAAAGCGGCCTTCTAAAGATCAAAGCTCTTAAGGTCGGCGGCGATACTACCCTTTCTCAGATAATAAAGCTTATGGAAGACGCTTCGGCCTCCAAAGCCCCTATTGCAAGGCTGGCCGATAAAATAAGCGGTGTGTTTGTGCCGGTGGTAATGAGCATTGCCCTTATAACCTTTATTGTATGGCTTATAATAGGCGCCTCTTTTGAGCAAGCCCTTTCCTTTGCAATTTCCGTTCTTGTTATTTCCTGCCCCTGCGCTTTAGGCCTTGCAACACCCGTTGCCATAACCGTGGCTTCGGGCAAATGCGCTTCCTTCGGCATTCTTATAAAAAGCGCTCAGGCCCTTGAGGGGCTCCATACCGTAGATACAGTGGTTTTAGATAAAACAGGCACCCTTACCAAAGGCAAGCCTCAGGTAACCGATATATTCCCTGCGGCAGGCGTTGAAGAAGGCGCCCTTTTAAGGCTTGCCGCTTCGGTTGAAGCGGGCAGTGAACATCCTCTTTCCAAGGCAGTAACAAATCGCTTTGAAGGGGAGCTTGTTCCGGTAGAAGCCTTTGAGGCAGTATCCGGCAGGGGAGTAAGGGGCGTAATATTAAATAAAACCGTTGTAGGCGGCAATAAAGCCTTTATGGAAGAATGTAATATTGATATCAGCGCCCTTTCCCAAAAGGCAGAGGAGCTTTCCTCTCAGGGTAAGACTGTTATGTTCTTTGGCTGTGAAGGCTTAAGCTTAGGGCTTATTGCCGTGGCAGACACCGTAAGGGAAACCGCCCTGAAGGCAATAGAGGACCTTAAGGGTATGGGCATAGAAACCGTTATGCTTACGGGAGATTCCAAAGGCGCCGCCAATGCTATTGCCAAAACCTTAGGTATTTCTCAGGTAATTGCTCAGGTCCTCCCGCAGGATAAGGAAAAGAATATTGCCGCCTTAATGGAAAGCGGCAAGAAGGTAGCAATGGTAGGTGACGGTATAAACGATGCTCCCGCTTTAATGCGCGCTCATATAGGCATTGCCCTTGGGGCCGGCACTGATATTGCCATAGACAGCGCCGATATCGTTTTAATGAAGGATGATCCTCTGGACGTAGCAAGGGCGGTAAGATTCAGTAAAAAGACTATTCGCAATATTAAGCAAAATCTTTTCTGGGCATTCTTTTATAATACCCTTGGTATCCCCCTTGCGGCAGGAGTTTTCTCCTTTATCGGCATAACTTTAAATCCAATGATAGGCGCCGCCGCAATGAGCCTAAGCTCACTTTTTGTTGTAACCAATGCGTTAAGATTATATAAAATACTCAAATAAAGGAGAAAGCATATGAAAACTTTAAAAATCGAAGGCATGCATTGCATGAACTGTGTTGCAAGAGTTGAAAAGGCTCTGACTGCCTTAGGTGCCACCGTAAAGGTAGACCTGGAAAGCGCAACCGCCACCGTAGAGGGTGTTGAAAACGAAGCCCTTTTAAAGGAGACCGTTGAAGATTTAGGCTTTGACGTAATTTCTATAGCATAATAAAAAACCTCTCTTTTTAAGAGAGGTTTTATTTTTACAGCTCATCCTGCGGGTATTTCTCCATATCCGAAGAGAAAACAAGGCCCGGAAGCAACAGCAGGTTGCCTTCGCCGGTCTTATCGCAAATATATTCATAAAGCCGCTTAACAACGGTTTTCCCTTGCTTGAACTGATCCTGAAAAATAGTGGCGCTTATTATCTCTTCCTTTAAAAGTGCGCGGGTCTCAGGGTAAAGGTCGGTACATACTATAGAAATATCCTTGCCCTTAGCTTCTGCTTTTATAATATCGGCGGTGGTCTTTTCAACCGAGGAGGTAATATATATTCCGTCGTACTCTTTATTGAATACCTCCTTTACGGTCCTTTCAAATTTATTAGGCTCGTCATCGTGCTCGTAAATATCCGTAAGGGCAAAATTATGCTCCTTCCCAAAGGAAAGAAAGCCCTGAATGTTGGAGGCGTGAATAGGTGTTCTTAGGTTGCCTGCAATAACCGCAGTGCGCCTCTTTTTTGCCGCAAGGTTTAAAAGCTCCGCCGCAAGCCTGCCTGCACAGTACCCGTCTGCTGTAACGGATATCTGCCCCGAAGCGGTGGCATTGGCAATAGAGGCAACGGGTATTTTGGTGCTGGCGGCAGTTATCTGCTTTTCAAAAAGGGCGGTATCACCCGAAAGGAAAAGTATCATTCCGCCGTAACCCTTGCTTTCAAACTCGGAAATTATGCCGCTTACTTCTTCATATTTATCCGAAGCATTACAGCCAACAATACAGCGTATATCCGAAAATACGTTGTACTGGGCAAGGGCCTCAAATCCGCTTACAATGCCTCTTTTAATTTCATTCAGGCAGTTGCTTACCGGGCAGCAAAGCAGTACCCCTATATGAATAGGGTTGCGCCTTAGAGACTGCGCCGCTCTATTTGCCTTATAGCCTAATTCCTGCGCCGCCAAAAGCACCTTCTTTCTGGTGCTTTCGCTTATTCGGTCGCGGTCATTCAATGCCCGGTTAACCGTGGCCACCGAGACTCCCGATTTTTCGGCTATATCATAAATTGTAACCTTACCCGTTTTTGTCATATTGCTTAACTCCGTAAAATACTGTGATTTTATTATACTTTATCCTCCCGTATTTAGTCAATAGCCGTATTGACATAAGAGCCCCGTTGTGTTAGAATTACAAAGTATTATATTGTAATTGTACGCTTTGCGTAATCGGTTACGCAAAAATAAAAAAAGGAGATAAAAAATGGCGGAACTTATAACCTTAGAAGATATAAAGCATTTTTCGTCTGCCCCCAGAATAGTGGTGCCTAAGGGTACTATCCTTACCCCTTCGGCAAAGGACTGGGCGTCAGACCATGGAATTAAAATAGAATTTGAAGAGCCCGCAAAGGATGCCAAGGCCCTTCCTGAGGATTCTAAAGAAACAAGGCAGTCGGTAATAGATACCTGCCTTTGGCTTGAGCAAATGGGCCTTACAATAGGTACCTGGGGCAACGTAAGTATTCGTCTTAATGACGGCAATATTTTAATTACCCCCTCCAAGGTAGGCTATCACGTAATGAAGCCGGAAGATCTTGTAGTAATGGCGCCGGACGGTAAGATTGTAGACGGTTTCAGGCTTCCTACAAGCGAAAGGGAGCTTCACAGAGGCATTATGAACCGCCGTGCAGATGTAAACGCAATAGTGCACAGCCATTCCCCTTATGCAATGGCCTGCTGCTGTATTGAAGGTGGCATTCCTCCTATGTCGGAAGAAATGTGTCAGCTTTTGGGCGGCGGAATTCCTCTTTCTTACCGCTTCGTGCCTTCCGAAAAGCACGTTGAATTAGGCGAGGTGGTAACCGATTCTATCGGCGAAGCCAACGCAGTTTTAATAAGAAATCACGGCCCCGTTTGTGTTGGTTCCTCCCTTGCAGAAGCAAAGGTTTGCGCTCAGGTAGTGGAAAAGGCGGCAAATATGTATCTGCACATAAAGGATACCAAAAAAATGATCGAAATAGAGGACCGTTGGGTTAAAGCAGGCCGTATTTACTTTAAAGAAGGCTACGGCAAGACCTGATATTAATTTTAATTAAAATAAAAGGAGAACGCTTATGAAAGTAGTAACCTTAGGGGAAATGATGATCCGCTTTATGCCCGCAGGTAACAAGCGCTTTGAGCAGGTAGACAGCTTTGAAGCCTATTACGGCGGCGATGAAAGCATTGTTGCAACCTCACTTGCCCGTTTCGGCGCAAACAGTATTTATATTACCAAGCTGCCCGAAAACCAGTTAGGCGATATCTGTATTCAGAAATTAAGAATGCAGGGTGTAGATACAAGCTATATTGCCCGCGGCGGTGAAAGACTGGGCCTTAACTTTTATGAAAACGGCGCGGCTGTACGCCCCTCCGTTGTAATTTATGATAGAAAGAATTCCGCAATATCTACCGCCAAAGCTTCCGATTTTGATTTTGACTCTGCCTTTGAAGGTGCCGATTGGTTCCATTTTGCAGGTATTACCCCTGCTATTTCCGATGCGGCCGCTGAGTTTACAATGGAAGCTGTAAAATGTGCAAAGAAACACGGTGTTACTGTTTCCTGTGACCTTAACTACAGAGCTAAATTATGGACAGTAGAAAAGGCCAAAGAGGTAATGGTTCCTTTAATGGAGTACGTTGACGTTTGCATCGGCGGCCTTGAGGATGCGGATAAAATGCTGGGCCTTCAGTTTGCCAAGGTAGGCCACGGTATGTTTAACCATAGCCGCGAAGAATACGAACAGGCCTTTAAGGAGCTTAAGGAGCGCTTTGGCTTTAAGTTTATTGCCTCTACTTTGCGAGAAGGCTCCAATGCTTCGGAAAATACCTGGGCAGCTCTGCTTTATAACGGCGAGGAATTTTATGAGACCACCCGCTATACCATCCATCTTGTAGACAGAGGCGGCGGTGGCGCTTCCTTCAGCGCAGCAATGATCTTCGGGCTCCTTTCCGGCTATTCCTTGGAGCGTACAGGTGAATTTGCGGTTGCCGCTTCCGCTTTGAAGCAGACAATTATGGGCGACTATAACCTGGTTACCTTAGACGAAGTAAATGCAATGCTTGCAGGCGGCGGCTCAGGCAGAGTTCAGAGATAAAGGAGATATTAAAATGATTATAGACCATATAGATAACCGTCATCTTTATTACGGCTTAGGCGAAGATTATAAAACCGCACTGGATTTTCTTGCTCAGTATAAGGATGAAAACCCCAAGGAAGAAGATATTGTTATTAATGAAGATATTTTAGTTCGCGTTCGTCCCTGCAACACCAAGCTTTTAAAGGATTGCCCCTTTGAAGCTCACAGAGATTACGTGGATATCCATTTTGTTGCCGAAGGCCTTGAGGGTATTGGCTATGCCCATAAAGCCACCCTTAAGGAAGTAAGCTATGATGAAAAGGCCGACGCTTACCTTCTTGAAGGCAAGGGTGACGTTTTAACCATGCCCGTAAATTACTTTATGATAACCCTGCCTGATGATTCCCATCAGCCCTGTGTTGCCGTAAATGATGAGCCCTGCTTTATTAATAAGCTCATTGTTAAAATAAAAATTAAGTGAGGATATGAAAATGAACAGAAGTGATGAAACCTTAAGAGAATATACCGTCCGCCGCATTAAGGAAACAGGCGTTCTGCCCTGCATCAAGCTCCATGAAAAGGCAGATTGGATCAAATACGCTCAGGCTATGTATGACGGCGGTGCAAGAGCCGTTGAGGTTACTATGACGACCCCTTATGCTTTAGACGCCATTGAAGCTATCTCCTCCCATTTCGGCAAGGAGATGCTGGTTGCCGCAGGCACCGTTCTGGATGCAACAACTGCAAGAGAAGTTATTTTACACGGCGGCAGCATTATTGTTAACCCCTGCATCGTTGAGGACGTTTTAGACGTTGCAAACCGTTACAACGTTCCTACCTTCTCCGGCGCATTTACCGCAACCGAAGTATTCACCGCAATGCGCGCAGGCGCTACTATGGTTAAAATATTCCCCGGCGGCGTTGGCGGCGCTAAGTATATGACCAACCTTAAAATGGTGTTCCCCGACGTAAACCTCATTCCCTCCGGCGGTATCAACCTTGATAACTGCGCCGATTTCATTAAGGCAGGTGCCTGCGCAGTAAGCGGTGCCCGTACCTTTATGAATTTTGATATGATCGAAAAAGAAGGTCTCGGCTGGATCACCAAGCAGGTTGCCGCTTTCATTGAAAAGGTTCAGGAAGCTAAAAAAGACCTTCCTATTATCCCCTAAGGAGGAATAAACAATGGGTAAAGTAGCTATAATAGGCAAACAGCAGCCCCGCTTCATCAGAGAAGCAATGTGTGAATTTATAAATAACTCAGGCCACGAGGCAGTATTACTCGATTTCGCGACCCGCAACACCGCCGATTTCAAAGAAGGCTTAAAGGGTTATAACGTAATTATCTCCGCAGGCGAAAAGCTCCCTGCTGAAACTATCAATTACCTCGCTCCCGAGCTGAAGCTCCTTTCCCGCTTCGGCGTTGGCACCGACGAAATGGATTACCCTGCCGCAAATGCAAACGGTGTGGCTATATGCAATGCCGCAGGTTCCTTTAACCGCCCTGTTGCAGAATGCGCTTTGACCTTAATGCTCTGCCTTATGAGAAACATCGTTCCCGGTAACGAAGAGGTTCATAATTGTGACTGGAGCCGTTTCCTGGAATCCCGCAACGGTATTCAGCTTTATAACAAAACCGTTGGCCTTATAGGCTTCGGCGGTATTCCTCAGACTTTGGCAAAAATGCTTATGGGCTTTGACTGCCACGTTATTGCTTACGACCCTTACTTCAACGAAGAAATAGGCAAGCAGTATAACGTTAAGTCGGTTGATATGGAGACCCTCATTAAAGAGTCCGACGTTATCTCTCTTCATTGCCCCTGTACCGATGAAACAAGGGATATGGTAGATAAAGAGTTCCTTTCCAAAATGAAAGATACCGCTTTCCTTATTAATACAGGCCGCGGCGCTCTTATTGTTGAAGAGGATCTGGCTGAAGCTTTAAAGAACGGTACTATCGCAGGCGCAGGCCTTGACGTTCTGAGAGTAGAGCCCGTTTCCCCCGATTGCCCCTTCTTAGGCATTAAAAACTGTATCTTAGAGCCCCATATCGGCGCCAATACCAACGATGCGGTTATGTATGCAGGTATGTTCGCCGCTCGCAACGCTGTAGATTTCTTAGATGGCAAGGAATTAAAAACCCTTCTTAATCCCGAATACAAACAAAACGTAAAATAATTTATTTCCTCTTTTAAACCCAAGGCTTTACCCTGCCGCTGTTACCGGCAGGGTAATTTTTTTACATAAATACATTTGGCAAAATAATACAATTGAATTTGTAACCGTTTTGTAACCGTTTTGTAACTGCTTTGTCATATTTAAAGAAAAAAAGTAAAAATATAAAATTTTTTTTGTTGACAGCAAATTTTCTTTCATATAAAATATAATCAAACAAGGGAATATTCTCCAAAAAAGTGTCCGAAAGGGGCTGTAATAATGAAAAAAATTTTAGTACTTTTTCTTGCGGTATTGCTATTGCTTTCCCTTTGCGCCTGTGTTGGGAATAAGCCTGAACAGGCCCCATCCACTTCCCAGGACCCTGAACAGGTAACGTCCACTTCCCAGAACGTAACCGAAGACCAAAACGGAAATATAGTATTTTCCGTGAATGAAATAAAAAAGCTGGAAGCGCGGCAGGAAAACTATTCCCGCTATTACGGTGAATTTGTAGGCGAGTTTATTCCGAGTGATGATTATGGTACGGTTATGCCCTATATCGGTCGTTTTGCAAGCGGCATGGAGGGTAATTACTGTCACAAGGAAGATCGGGTAGGCTTTTGCACCTTAGACGGTGAGATCATCTGCGATCCCGTTTATGAATTCTGTGGAGCTCTCAGTACAGAAAACTATGTTTATTATCTTGTGCGCCCTACAGGCCTGAATGAGGCGTATATTGAAGATAAATACCTTGATCTCTACGATTCTCCTTTTCTACTTATAAGAGATGACGGCCGTAATGTGCTGGAGTATTACGGTTATATTGAAGCTAAGGGAAATGTAATAAGAATTCTTACACCTGCTAAAGAGGGGAATAAGAGAGTTTCCGAATATTACAATGAGGACCTGCAGAAGGATATGTCCTTAAGCTACGAGGATAGCAAGGAAGAAGGCCCTTATGAGATATATTGCCCCGGCTGCAAGAAAACCGTTTCTGTGGATTACCCTTCAAATGATTTACGGTGGAAAAAAGGCGAAAGCTCTTTCATTGGCTACGTTCATAATGATTGCGAGGGTGTCACCTCCATGATATCAGCAGATGGTGAGCTTTTATGTACCGTTCCTGCTTCCTATACAAGCGCGATGTACGGTGTGGACGAAGATTACGTTATGGGTATGTATATGGAATCCGAGGAGTATGACCCAACCAAGATAAAAGGGTTTATTTATGAACGGGAAACTGAAAAAATGCATGTGCTTGACGGCGTCTCAACCTATATGCGGGTAGGTGATACCGAATTTCGTATGTTCGGCTACGATTACGAAAGTAACGAAGATATCTCTTTTATATACGACATTTCCTGCGGCAGCATAACGAAATGTGAATACCTTATAGCCTTCGGCAACGGCATATCATACTGCAAAAACGGTATGTGCTACGTTAAGGATACAGACCTGAATGAAATAATGAGCATAGGAATTCATATGGATTAAGGAGGATATTTATGAAAAAGTTGCTTATATTTTTACTTGCAGTAATACTTGTCCTTTCTATTTGCGCCTGCAAAAAGGAAGAACCCTCGCCTTCTGTTACCCCCGAACCCAAGCCCTCCGTTACGGCCCCATCCTCTTCGGAAGAGCCCTCTTTGCCTCCCGAATCTGTAACGGGAACAGTTGATGAAAAGTTTGAGTTCACTATGGATAATTACCCTAAAATGGGAGGCTCCTTAGCGGCCCTGCCCTTAGGTGAGGCGCTTACTGCCAACGTCCTTGATTTAACAAGGGAGGAAGCCACAAAACTTTTAACCTTCGACGGCTCTACCACCTCCAATTACGAACGCTTAAGAGACGGAACCTTTGATATTATTTTAGCTTACGAGCCTGCCGAAGAGGTAACTTATACCGATGAGTTTGAGTTTACCCCAATAGGTGTGGATGCGCTGGTTTTCATTACCGGCAAAAACAACAGTGTAGATGGATTGAGCTCCGAAGAGATAAGCGATATATTCAACGGAAAAATAACTAACTGGAGCCAGGTCAAGGGAGAAGATAAAGCTGTAGTTCCATATATCAGAAATCCCGAAAGCGGCTCCCATACCCTCTTTGAGATATTCTTTGATCTCAATGATACAGAGCATATAAAAAACGAATACGTTGTAGGCTCTATGGCGGGGCTTCTTGAGGCCATTGCCGATTACAAGGGCACTGATGAGGCCATAGGATACACTGTCCATTATTACCTTACCAAAATGGAGGCATCAACCCTTGAAACCAGCAAGCTTCTTGCGGTAGATGGTGTAATGCCGTCCTTTGAAACCATAGAAAACGGTAAATACAAGCTTACCAACCAGTTTTACGTGGTCATCCGTAAGGACGCCGAGAAAAACTCCCCCGAAAGGGTGCTATATAACTGGATATCCTCTGAGCAAGGCAAACAGATTGCCGAGAACGAAGGATATGTAACTCCCAAATAATTACTCACAGGAGAAACCAATATGAAAAGATTCTTAGCATTTATACTTTCCCTTATACTTTTATTTTCTATTTGCGCCTGCAAAAAGGAAGAACCCTCGCCTTCCGTGACCCCCGAACCCAAGCCCTCCGTTACGGCCCCATCCTCTTCGGAAGAGCCCTCTTTGCCTCCCGAACCTGTAACGGTAACAGTTGATGAAGAGTTTGAGTTCACTATGGATAATTACCCTAAAATGGGCGGCTCATTGGCGGCGCTGCCCTTAGGTGAGGCCCTTACCGCAAATGCTCTTGGCCTTACAAGAGAAGAAGCCACCAAGCTTTTAACCTTCGACGGCTCTACGACCTCAAACTACGAACGCTTAAGAGACGGCACCTTCGATATTATTTTAGCTTACGAGCCTGCCGAGGAGGTAAAAACAGAGTATGCCAATGAGTTTGAATTCATTCCCATTGCTCAGGATGCCCTTGTTTTTATTACCGGCAAGGATAACCCTGTTGAAAACGTAAACTATGAAGACGTTATAGGCATATTTAGTGGGGAAACTAAAAACTGGGCAGATCTCGGCGGTAACGATGAAGCCATTGTGCCTTATATGCGAAACCATGACAGCGGTTCCCAGACCTTATTTGATATGTTCTTCAATTTTGGAGATCACTATTATATGGGCAATGATTACATTGTTGGTTCCATGGGCGGCCTTCTGGAGGCTATAGCCAATTACAAAGGAACCGATGAAGCCATTGGTTACACGGTTTATTATTACCTTACCCAAATGGAGGACTGGACTTTAGAGACCAGCAAAATTCTTTCCTACAACGGAGTAATGCCCTCTAATCAGGCCATAGAAGACGGCACCTACGAGCTCTCGCAGAACTTTTACGTGGTAATTAAGAAGACCGCCGAAAAGAACTCGCCCGAAAGGATTCTTTTTAACTGGATAGCCTCCGAGCAGGGCAAACAGATTGCCGTAAACGAAGGCTATGCCCGTGCTGCTGCCGAAGAATAAGGAGGTTCATATGAAGAAAATAGCGTTAATGCTCGCGTTGATTTTGCTTCTGTCCTCCTGCGCAAAAAAAGAACCCGCTCCCGAACCTGCGCCTGAGCCCTCTCAGTCGGTTGCCCCTTCCGAGCCCGAACCTGAAGAAATCACTTTCAAAAAGGTATTTGATTTCAGCGCTGAAACTGTAGAAGGCGGCCCTTACGGTTCTTGGGGTAATGGCGCAACTGCTGTTGAAGGTGATTTCCTTAAAGTAGACGCTAACGACGGTTTCGGTGCTCTGGTGTTCTGGACCGGCAAGACCGACGGCGAATTCAACGTAGAACTTGGTAAGGGTTATATTATGACCTTCCGCGCTAAGGGCGAAGCCGGCAAGTCCATTCTGTTTGACTTTAAAGACGGCTCCGTTGGCATGGGCGGTTCCTATACCTTCCGGACTAACGATTGGGAAACCGTTACTTCTGAAGTTATGACTTCCGAATTAACTTGGGAAGATATCCCTGAATCCGATCCTAACTATATAAACGGTATCTCCGCTCGTATTTACACTATCGGCGGCGAAAGTGGCGCTTTAAGCTTTTACCTCAGCGATATTTCTATCCTTGAAGTAGTTGAAGAAGTTGCTGATCCCGAACCCGAACCCGAGCCTGAGCCCTCTCAGTCGGTTGCCCCTTCCGAGCCCGAACCTGAGCCCGAGCCGGAGATCATATACGAATATAATTACAGCTTCTCTGTTGATGAAATAAAGGAGCTTGAGCCCGCTCCCAAAAAGGAAATTATTACGGCGTCCCGTTATTTTGATTATTACAACAAAGAGCTTAAGCCCTCAAAAAAATACGGTGAGCTATTTGTCTTTGCGGGAGGTAAAACAAATCCCCGCGGCAGTGGTTGGCACTTGCAGCCACGCTATGGCCTTGTAAATGAGAAAGGGCAGGTGGTTGTGGAGTCGGTATTCGATAGAGCAAATCAATTAACCGTAAACAATAAAGATTTTTATGTTCTCCAATACCCAATGGATTATGATAAAGGGCAACAGTATAAAGATAAACCGTGGGAAGATAAAAGCGCTTCCGTCCGTCTGGATCTGAACGATACCGTTATTACTAATATTGACGGCTCCAAGGTAGTTTCCTACAGTATGGTAGACAGAGTTTATGAGTTTGACGGTAATATTGCCGTAGTTTACGAGACCGCAGGAACAGGCCAACTGTATTTTTGTGTGGATATGCTTGATACCGAGCTTAAGGTAGTAGGCAGTTATAAAGGCGGAGGTTTAGAGGTAGGCATGCCTTCCGAGGGGCTTATGTCGGTAAAATGTGACGGCTATGGCTGTTATATAGATAATACCGGCAAGGTAAAGGTAAAAACCGATTCCTTTGATGGTTTAGGTGAATTTCATAACGGCTATGCCCGTGTATGGAATTGGGGAGAGCGTTTAAGCGACTTCGAAACCTGCAGGATGTACGGATTTATAGATACTACCGGCAAGGTAGTTATTCCCCTTGAATACTATGACGCTTCTCATTTTAATGAATACGGCTATGCTACAGTTAATGAGCATAAAATATTTTTTATGCAGGAGGGGTCGTTTGGTAGGGGCAATTGCGACAATGCAGTTATAAATAAATCCAACGAAAAAGTATTTACCTATAAATATGACGGAGATCCCGAAGATGAAAAATTCAAGCATAAAATAACGTTGTATGGAAACGTTATTAAATCCAAAGGCAAAATAATTGATTTAAAAACCCAAAAATCAATTAAATGTCCCGCCTGTAAAGCAAAGTGGGATGAAGAGCAAATGGTCTTATTTTCTGTTAACGGTACAGAATTAAATAAGTGCCCCTATATATGCCATACGGGCTGCCCTGAAGATGACGGAAAAATATTCACTTTAGAGGGAGAAGTAATTGTTGATATAAATAATTTCAGCGGTTACGAAGTATCGTCTTACGTTTCGAACGGAAAAATTAGATTTAACGGTGAAGAAGAGGATATTCTGTATGATGTAGAAACGGGAAAAGCTTATGAAATCCCCAGTAAACTATCTGTTGTAAATGATAAGTTTGCTACAGAATTTATCAATGAAAGCGGAGCCGCTTTTTACCGTATTTATAATTTGGAAACCGGCGTCTCAACAGGTGAATACGCTGCTCATGAAATATTTTCTAACGGTTATACGGGCATTATAGATGATGTTGCCTATGTGTATAACAGTAAAGATGAGCTTATAGCAGCCGAGACCGTGCTGGATTTTCATCCCTTAATATAAAAAAGGTGTGCGTTTTTACGCACACCTTTTTTAAAGGGAAAATGCAAGGGGTAAAATTTCCTTCAGCTTAAAGATTCTTTCTTCCTTGCCGTTATAAAGAATAATTTTAAATTCGGGAGAGCAAAATTCGCTCATTACCTGCCTGCAAACGCCGCAAGGGGGAGCAAAATCCGTTATTTCATCCTTGCCGCCTACAACGGCTATGGCCTCAAATTCCCTTTCGCCTTCGCTTATTGCCTTGAAAATGGCGGTCCTTTCAGCGCAAACCGTAGGGGAGAAGGAGGCGTTTTCAATATTACAGCCGGTATAAACCTTGCCGCTTTTTACTTTAAGTGCGGCGCCTACCTTGTAGCCCGAATAGGGTACGTAGGCGTTTTCTCTTGCCTTTAAGGCTAAACTTATAAGCTCGTTCATTTTAATATCCTTTCTTTAAAACTCTCTCCTGCGCCTTTAAATTCAACTCCCAAATAGTCCGCCACCGTCTGCCCAATATCCGCAAACGTAGAAAGTGTGCCAAGATTTACAGAGCGTATATTTTTCCCGTAGCATAAAAGGGGAATATACTCCCTTGTATGGTCGGTGCTTATGTCTGCAGGGTCACAGCCGTGGTCCGCCGTAATTATAAGCAGGTCCTCCTCCTTTAAGGAATACATAAAAGAGGGAAGCCATTTATCAAATTCGCTTAAGGCAAGGGCATAGCCTTCGGCATCGTTGCGGTGGCCGTATTTGGAATCAAAGTCCACAAGATTTATAAAGGCAAGGCCCTCAAAATCCCTTTCAAGAAGTAAAAGGGCTTTGGCCATTCCGTCATCGTTACTTTGGGTCGGGTTACTTTCGGTTATTCCTCTTGAGGCGAAAATATCGTTTATTTTGCCTACGGAAATAACCGCCTTTTTGTTTTCATACAGGGCGTCAAGCAAAGTCTTGCCGTGGGGTGCAAGGGAAAAATCGTGGCGGTTGGCGGTGCGGGTAAAAGGGTGCTCTCCTGTAAAGGGGCGGGCTATTACTCTTCCTACGTCAAGCATCTCTCTTGCAATTTTGCAGTAGTTATAAAGCTCCTCTAAGGGTACTATGCTTTCGTGAGCCGCAATCTGAAAAACCGAGTCGGCGCTGGTGTAAACAATAAGCGCTCCCGTTTCCAAATGCGCCCTGCCGTAATCGGCAATAACCGCCGTGCCCGAATAAGGCTTATTGCAAATAACCTTTCTTTTGGTGCGCCTTTCAAATTCCCTGATTATTTCCTCGGGAAAGCCCTCGGGGTAGGTAGGCAAGGGCTTTTTAGATATAAGCCCTGCTATTTCCCAATGGCCAACCGTTGTGTCCTTGCCGCCCGATTGCTCCTTTATTCTGCCGTAAGCCCCCTTCGGCTGAGGCTTCTTAAGGTAATCCACCTGAGCTATACTGCCTAAGCCAAGGCTTTCTAAATTGGGTATATTAAAATTGGGGCTTTGAGAAATGCTCCTTAAGGTGTTTGCCCCTTCATCATTAAATTCCTTTGCATCGGGCAAAGCGCCTATGCCTAAGCTGTCCAATACAATTAAAAATACTCTTTTCATAATTCAACTGCCGTTTCAAGTGCAAGTGTTATCATATCGTTAAAGGAGCTCTGGCGCTCCCCGGCGGTCAGATGCTCGTCAAATACAAGCTGATCGGATACGGTACAAATAGCCAAAGCCTTTTTACCTGCCCTTGCGGCGTTCATATAAAGGGCCGCCGCCTCCATTTCCACTGCAAGCACACCCATCTTGCCCCAGAGTTCAAGATATCTGCTGTCGGGCTCGTTGTAAAAAGTGTCCGAAGAAATAAGATTGCCAACGTGGAAATCAAGCTGCAGTTTTTTTGCCTTAGCAACGCACTTTTCTAAAATTCCAAAATCCGCAATAGGTGCAAATGCGCCCGGTAAGCCGTATTGATGTGCGTAGTTGGAATCGGTGCAGGCTCCCATTCCTATTACAATATCTTTTATTTTAGCCTTTGGTGAATAGGCACCTGCAGAACCTACTCTTATTATATTTTCAACCGAGAAGAAGTTAAAAAGCTCGTAAGAATATATCCCCATAGAGGGCATACCCATTCCGCTTGCCATAACAGAAACTTCCTTGCCCTTATAAAGGCCTGTATATCCTTGTATGCCGCGCACGTTATTAACAAGGCGAATGTCGCTAAGAAAATTTTCCGCAATAAATTGTGAGCGCAAAGGGTCTCCGGGCATTAAAACAGTTTTGGCAAAATCCCCATCCTTCGCATTTATATGAGCAGTAGCCATTTTATCAACTCCTTTTTAAATATTTTATCACGGCTTTATGTTATTGTAAATAGCCGTCTTTTATGCTAAAATTATTCCGAGGTGAGAAAAATGACTGTATTTTATTTTACCGCCACAGGCAACTGCCTTGCTGTTGCTAAAAAATTAGGCGGCAAGCTTTATTCTATCCCACAGGAGATATGCAAAAGATCCCCTGAGTATACGGATGATGCTATTGGTATTATATACCCCGTATATTGCCGCTATGCCCCTAAGATGGTAAGAGATTTTTTAAAAAAGGCAAGGTTTAATACAAACTACCTTTTCGCCGTTGGTACCTACGGCAATGAGGACGGCGCCTGCAATTACTATTTTAACGAATTCGCTAAATCTTTAGGCCTGAATTTCAATTACGTTAATACCCTGCTTATGGTGGATAATTACCTGCCTGCCTTTGAAATTGAAGATCAGATAAACAAGCTTTCGGTAAAGTGTACCGAATACGCCTTAAACTGCATTGTTGAGGATATAAAAGAGCGCAAAAGCTTTATTGCGCCCGTTTCAGAGCTTGATATGAAGGATTCCGAAAACGCTATGAAATATATCCCCAAGCAGGACGAAGGCAAAGAATGCGAAGCCTTTGTAATAAAGGGCAACTGCATTAAATGTAATACATGTGTTAAAGTCTGCCCTGCAGGTAATATTACAGTGAATGACGGCCCTGTTTTCAGCACAAAATGCGAAACCTGCTATGCCTGTATTCACGCCTGCCCTAAGCTTAATATCTGTACCTCTACCCAGCTTTCCGAAAAGCGCTGGCGCCATCCGGAGGTTACCTTAAAAGAAATAATAGCCTCAAATAACCAAAAATAATCCATCGCATAAAAAAAGAGAAGCTTTCGCTTCTCTTTTTTTATTATATAGCTTCGTAGGTAATTAATTCAGAGCTCATAGAAGAGGGTATCTTTACTGTAAGCCCCTTGTTGTAAAGCTCAGCGCCGGTGGCGGTGAAGCTGTAACCGGAGTTATCGTAGGTTACCTTATAGGTCTTGGAAAGATCCACACCCTTTAAGGTGAAGGAAACTTCCTTGTCCTTGCTTTCACTAAGAGTAAATACGCCGTAAATACCGCGGGTAGAATCCTTTGCGGCAACCTCCAGCATAGAGTAGCCCTGCTTTAAGGTCTCCTTAGCTTCGGGGGTGGGGTGGAATATCTTGCTCTCAGGCAGGAAGGGACGGATAAAGTCCTTATACAGCTGAATGCTGTGCTTTATAAACTTCATCTGTTCGGGGTTAGCGTAGGTTATTGCAGGAGCAACAACGTTAACTGACATATGGCCGAACATAGTGTTTCTCATATGTGAATCAAAGTTGCCGTATTCATGGCAGCCCATACCTGCAAAGAGTCTGTCAACTCTTTCGGGGGGCAGTGCCATTGTCATACCGTTGGTAATGGTAATGGAGCGGGGGTTCTTCTGCCAGTCGGAAACCCAGGTATGGTTAAAGGCCTTCATCTGAGCCCAGTCGGTTCTGCCGCCGCCGCCTGCGCAGTTCTCAAAGAGAACGTTGGGGAAGCGCTTCTTAAGGTTCTGATACATTTTGCAAACAGCCTCAAAATGTCTCAAAGCAACGTATTCCTTGCCGCCCTGAGCCAAAGGCTTCATTGCGTGGTAATCTCTGTGGTCAACGTTATAGTCAACTCTCAGCATATCAAACTTGTACTCTTCAATAATTCTTGCAAGCTCATCTTCAGCCCACTTTGCAGCTTCAGGGTTGGTGAAATCTATATAGCCCTTAGCCTGTTCGCCGTAGGTGTTGTTAATACGCCATTCGGGATGGGATTGGAACTCGGGAGAATATTCGCCCAAACGTTCAATTTCAACCCACATTGCAAACTTCATGCCCTTTTCGTGGCAATAATCGGAAAGCTCCGAAATGCCGTTGGGGTAACGGTCGGGGTCAGGGTGGTTCATACCGTTATAGGGCAGCCATTCCATTTCTCTGTGAGGAGGATTCTGCCAGCCTGCGTCAATAATAAATATCTCTGCGCCCATTTCTTTAAACTGATCAATAAACGCCTTGGAGCATTCCACGCCCATATCGTGCTCTGCGCCCATACCTGCGCCAATAAGACAAGCAGAAGGATCAGCCTCAGGCAGGTTAAGAACAGACTTTCTTGCGTGAGCGTGCATTTCGTTAACCGCCATATCAAGATCGCCGTTAACAACGCCCATATGAGCCTCAGGTGTAGTAAAGCTTTCTTTTGCGCCTAATACAACAAGGGGGTTGTAACCGGCAATTTCAGCCTTGAATGCAAGAGTGGAAACGTTGGATTCCTTCTTTGCGTTATAGTCAACGGTAAAGCGGCAGCCGCCGGAATAAGCTATCTGGGCAAACCACATAGTACCCATAACGTTATTGCGGATAAACATAAGGGGATGGCGGTATCTTGCCCGATTAAAGCGGGTCTCAAATGAAAGGGTATCGGGGGCAAGGTCATGCCAAGCAAAGTCGCCCTCTCTGCCCCAGCTGTCATCATCAAAATAACCTACGGAATAGAACTTTTCTATATCGTTGGAGTAGGTCATGGGAGTTCTGTTCATAACCTCCATGCCGCCTGCAATAATGCTCATACGGCTGATGTTAAGAGGCTTATCGGAAATGTTTTCAATTTCTAAAAAGCGGGTAAACATAGCGGTACCGTCAAGGAGAGTATGAACCTTAACTCTTACGGGAGCAAGGTTGCTTTCTAAGGTAATTACCGCGTGAATGTCCTTTTCTGTCTTTTCGGTGTTAAAATCCACAAACTTTAAATCGTAGTCAATACAAGCGCCGTTTACTTCAAGATTGAAAGCATAAGGCTCTGCAAACCTCTTGGGATCAATACGGGAAGGGCAGTTTGTAAGTACGTTGAGCGGATAACCTGCAGCGTTCCAACCCTGAGCAACAAAGGAGCCGTTTATAAGGGCTTCTTCATATACAGCCATACCTGTACGGTAGCAGAATACGGGGTTTTCACCGGGCTGATAAAACACATCAAAGAAGTTGTGATCAGATTTCTTCATATATGTATCTCCTTAAAAATATATATCAGTATTTAGTTTATTGTACCATAATCCAATTAAATAAATCAATAGATTAATGCAAAAAGCCCTCCTTTAAGAAGGGCTTAATTTTAATTTAAAATCTGATTTTTAATAAAGCTGTGAAGCTCGAGGCGAACCTCAGGGTAAAAGTCGCCGTGTTTAAGGCCGGGCTGAGGCTTATACTCAACGTTAAGGCCCTTCTCTCTCAGCTTCTCAACATATGCATCGCACTGAGCCTCAGGGAAGACCTCATCTTCGCCGTCGTTGGAAATAAAGTAAGGAATATCGGGCATATCCTCAACTCTGTATATGGGCGAAAAGGCTTTTAACGCCTCGGTTGCATCCATATCATACATAAATGCGGCGCTAAGGTAGGTGCGGGGGAAAGCAGGGTTAGAGTCAAGACAGTCTATATTGTCAATGCAAGGGCAGGCCGCTGCACAGGCTGTAAGCCTAAGGGTAGTATCTGCCGCATACATAAGAGCGCCAACGCCGCCCATACTGCCGCCGCATACAACAAGGGGAGTATCTTCGCCTAAATTGTACTTTGCTTTTATGGCTCTTACAACCGCATCGGTATATCTTATAGCGGCCTTGTTGCCCCAGCTCCAGGGCCCGGGGAACATATAAGCCACAATTATTCCGCACTTTGCAAAATCCTTGGTGTAATAGGTGTCATAATCCATAAAATCCATAAGGCCCCCAAGGCAGGAGCCACCGCCCAGGCCCGGCAGTTCTACAACAATACCCTTAATTTCACCTTCAAGAAACTTCTCGTTGGTGTTTGCAAAAAGGTGCAGGGTATCGGGGTTAATATACTTGCTGTCATCATAAACTTTCATAATAGCTCTCCTTATTTTGCAACAAAGAATACAATATCGCTGCCGCAGTCTTCGTTAATTGTAATATCAAAGCCCTTTTCCAAAAGCTCCTTTCCTGTGGCGGTAAAGCTTTGGTCTTTATGTTCGTAAAATTCGCAGGAATAGGTAATGCCGGGGTTAAGGCCTCGAACAGGAATATGCTTTGTAACCCCCGCTTCCTTTGTAGGCTTAAATAAGAAGGAAGCGCCGCAAATTTTGTTTTCTGGAACCGTATCCATACCGTACTGAAGTCCGTCCCAGTGAATATGGTCGGGTCGGGGCAGTATATGGTAAAGGTTGGCGTGCCTTATAAGATGCTTAACCTTCTCGTTATGAAGGTTAAGGTATTCTTTATAGTATTCCTTAAGGTTGTAATGGAACTCCTTGTGGTCAATAGCGCCGCTCCAGGAGCCTAACATTACACCGCCCATAATAAGTGCTCTGAAGCCAAGATCCTTGTTGCCCACTCCCTGGTAAAACTTTTCGCTGTCGGGGCAGCAGGTATCCGGGTTGGTGGGCGCCTGCAGCTGTGCGGGAGGGAAGCAGTAGGTGGAATCGTAGAAGGTGGTGCGCAAGCTTGCGTAGTTGGAAGAATCGTCATTATTAAAAGCGCAGGTGCGGTGCATAGTGGCGTAATCCTTCATAGAGCCGCCTGAAGAACAGCTTTCGTAACGGAATCCGGGGATGTTCTCTATAAGATAATCCACCAGCTCGTAAAAGCCTACAGAGCACCAATACTGTACGTCGGTGCCGTTGGGGTCGTGGCGGTTGGCCTTGTCGGAGGAACGGGCAATAGGCTCAAAATCGCTTCGCCAGGTATCAACGTTGTTTTCAGTAAAGTACTCGTAAAGCTTGCGCTTTAAATATTCAACACATTCCTCGTTACCAAGGTCTGCAGTAGGGCAACGGTCACCGATAAGGCGGCCTGTAAACCATTCGGGATGAGCGTTGGCGCCAACAGAAGTAAGCTCGTCTCCCAAAGAAAGGGCCTGCATGCTGTCGTGTAAAAGCACGTAAGTGGTCCAGTTAAGAAGCCCTGCTTCTTTAAGCTTTTTGCCAAACTCGGCCATATCCTTACAGCCCATACGCTCCAAAGCTTCCTTCATCCCCTGACTTCTCAGTTTCCAGGAGCCCTCGTAGTACTTCCAGATATCGTAGTTGCCGCCGTCATCCTTAGGGGTGGGTATCTTGTGCTCATCGGCACCCCACCAGCCGTAGTCCCATTTAATAGACTGTACTCCAAGCCCTTCAACGTTCAGATCAAGCTGCATATCCATCTGGGTATAGGGCTCGTTTTCATCGTTAAGAAAGCTCTTGGGTGTCTTTTCAAGGAAAAACCAGCGCTTAAATATATTGGAGCCGTCATCAAGATCCCCTTCATACGCGCCTAAATACATAGGCGGTATGTAAAACGCCTTGCCCGGCTTAAGGTTTGTGGAAAAATCCTCTCTCAGATCAGCCCAAAGAATGGCGCCTTCTTCTGTTTTCTTTGCAAATATTCTGCAGGAAGTCCATTCAAGTGCAAGGTAAGCGCCGCACTGAGGCTGAGTTAAATACATAATAGGTATCATACCGCCGGAGTTAAAATCCTGATTGGTGGAGGTCCAAATAAAATGCTCGTCCGTAAGCTCCTTTTCATAAATGCCTGTGCCGGGGAAGAAGATCTTTTCGTCAAGGTGCCATTTAACGTTCTCTGCAACACCGCTTTCCTTCATTACGTGGAAGGTGTTTAATTCCCCTTCAAATTTAAAATGGGCAGAGAAAATGTTTTCGGGTACAACCCTTACGTTATAATGGCCGGTGTTTGTAAGTACACCGCTTATTTCAACAGGCCCTGCAATATCTGTTCTGCCTTTGGCCTTAAATAAATAGCGGCATTTTGCATATTTATCTATAAGCAAAATATCAAAACCGTTTTCGGTTTGCCTTGCGCTGTGAAAAGCCCAGTTAAATAACTTCATATCCCCCGAACGGGAAGGCTGAAGGTCCGGCATTGCAAGGTTATAAGCATCGCAAATATATTTTTTGGGTAAAGCAATTTTATGCTCAACAGCCCTCTCGGTGCCGTTTAATAAAATGCTTTTTAAAACTATTCCGTCTTCATAATTAAAGATAACCGTAGTATCAAGTGTTTTTACCGTATACATAATAAGCGCCTCCTTTGAAATTGATTATAGCAAATTACAAACCAAAGTCAATACGCTTGGGCCTAATTTCTTTATTGTTGAAATAATAATAAAATAATGGTATTATAGCCTAAGTAACAGTAAGGAGCGGTAAAATGAAAAATTTCTTAAAAAACCTTCTTTTAAATCTTGCTCTTAATTTGTGGGGCCTTGTTTTTGCCCTTGTTTTGCTTACCCTCCACTTCGTTTTTCATATCCCTCTTAAATGGACCTTCATTGCCCTCGGGGCATGGGTAGCCTATATTGCAGTAAGGCTTATTGTAATAACCTTCTTTTCCTCTTTGCCAAAGCCCACCAAAGAGGAGGAATACAGGGAAAATAAAAACCCCTACTCAAATAAAAACAGCAGGTAACTTTTCCTGCTGTTTTTATATTACTATTTTTATTGCCTTGTTAAGGGCCTTGATACTTACCTTTTCCCCAAATGCTCCGTGCTCCCCGTCGATAGTCCAGTTAACGCTTTCTTCAAATTCAAAATCAAAGACAGAACTTTTTATAATGTCAAAATAAGGGCAGTTAAAATCCTGTGTCACAAGGGCCGTAACTATCTCGTTAAGCTCCAAAGCGTTATGAGGCACTTTCACAAGCAAACATTCAAATACCCCGTCGTCTAAATTGACCTTAAGTCCGTCAAGGTTAAGTATTCCCGCCATGGAAAGGGTGTTGGCTACGCAGCCGAAAATATATTCGCCTTCGGTTACGTTGCCGTTTTTGTCGGTAACCTTCAGCTTGTAAGGTCGGATAGATGCAATATCCTTAGGCGCCGCAAGAAAATACGCCATTCTTCCCAAAACGTTCTTGTAGGTCTGAGGAGTGGTGTAGGTAATAGAGGTAAAAGCTCCGAAAGAGGCCACGTAGCTGAAATATCTGTTTTCAATTGCGCCGATATCTATAGCTTTAGGTGCACCCTTTACTATCCTTTTTGCGCCGCCCTTGTAATCATTTTTTATAAGACCTAAATTGGAAGCAAAATCGTTGGTGGAGCCGCTGGGTATATAGCCTAAAAGAGGTTGCTTTTCTAAAGTCATAAGCCCCGAAATAACCTCGTTTAAAGTACCGTCTCCGCCGGAACAAACAATATAGTCAAATTCGGCGCCGGTGTTTTTAACGGTGTGAAAAGCATCGTCTTTAGCCTGGGTCACCCTTAAGGTAAGCTCTAACCCTGCCGCGCAAAAGACGTTGGCCATAGAAAATATCCCGCGGGAAGAACCCTGCGTACCGGCCTTAGGGTTAATTATAAGTAACATTCTTCTGCCCATTTTTAAGCGCCTCCTTCTTTATTCTTCAATTATTATATCTCCAAAAAATGTAATTGTAAACATTAAAATTGTTAATAAAATTATAATTTTACCGCCTCTGCGCTCCGTTGACAGTAGCGCCCGCTTATGGTATACTGTATGTCCTGAACAGGATATATTAACGTACAGGGGAGGCGTTTTTATGTTATTGGATGAAAAGGGCTGTACACCCTTTGATCTTCACGTTCATACCAATCAGGTCAGCTGCTGCGCCCAGATCCCTGCGGAGCAGATGGTCAGATTTTATTATCAGTCTCAGTACGGCGGCCTTTTTATAACCGACCATATGAATAAATTCACTTTCGAGCGCCTTTGCGCCCCCGAAGGCGGCGATTGGAACCGCCTTAATATAAGCTGGGAAGAATTCGTGTACCGCTATGAGGCAGGCTACAGAGCCGCTAAGACCGAGGGAGACAGAATTGGCATAACCGTATTTCCCGGAGTGGAGCTTTGTTTGCAGGACGGTGCGGAGGATTATCTTATCTGGGGTGCCGACGAGGAGTTTCTTTTAAAATACCCTATGATCCATACCTACTCCTTAAATAAGCTCAGAAGGATCACAAAAGAAGAGGATCTGCCTCTTATTCAGGCTCACCCAATGCGGGATTACCTTGAAATGATGCCCGCCCGCCTTCTTGACGGCTATGAAGTATATAACGGTTCAGGCGAAGAATATAACCATAACGCTGCCGCTTTAAAGGCCGCAAAAAGGCATAGGGGCAAAGCCCTTACAGGCGGCAGTGACGCTCACGCCTTTAATACCGCCTGCCGTTCGGGTATGTGGCTCCCTGCCAATATAAAGGACTACAAGGAACTGGCAAGATATATTGTTAAATATAACAAAGAACTTCGTATAATTCGTCATTAATTATTCGGCTTTTTGGTTGACGAAAAACCCAAAAGATGATAAAATATAATGAGAGGTGAGGGACAGTGGCGGAGGAAATTTTAAAACTTAAAATTCATTCTTTTGAAACCTTCGGCACGGTGGACGGGCCCGGTATCCGTTTTGTGGTATTTTTAAAGGGCTGTCCGTTAAGATGCAAATACTGCCACAATCCCGATACCTGGAATATGGAAGAGGGAAGAAAGCTTACTCCCAAAGAGGTTTCGGTGCAGGTCCTGCGTTATAAAAATTATATTGCAAGCGGCGGTGTTACCGTTTCGGGAGGGGAACCCCTTCTGCAGGCAAAAGCAGTAGCTGAGTTATTCAGGATACTCAAAAAAAATAAGGTTCATACCTGCCTTGATACCTCAGGCGGTGGCTTTAAGCCGGAAGAACTGCATAACTATGAAACGCTTATAGCCAATACCGATCTGTTTCTTTTGGATATAAAGCATATGGATCCCGTGCAGCATAAGTGGCTTACAGGCGAAGGCAATGAAAATATTCTGGAATTTGCAAGGCTTCTTAACTCTGCAGGCAAGAAAATGTGGCTTCGTCACGTGCTTGTCCCCGGAATTACCGACAGTGAGGAGCATCTGCGTTCTATTGCAGAATTTGCGGCGTCCCTCAGCTGCGTTGAAAAAATAGAGCTTTTGCCTTATCATACCCTCGGTCAGGTGAAATACGAAAAGCTTGGTATGGAATATCCCCTTAAGGGTATTCCCACTCCAACCAAGGAAGAAGTATACAGGGCAAAGGAGATTTTGGGTATAATAAAATGATAACTTTGGAAAATTACAAACAGGAGCTTTCGGGCATCTGCGTTGTGGAGGTAAGCGGCCAGGGCTGTGCAAACTGCATTTCCATGATGAACCTCTTAGGCGCCATTGCCAAGAAAAGAACCGACTTTGTTTTAAAACATATAGAAGCGGCCCCCGAAAATATGGAGCTGTTGGAGCATTTTGAGGTTGACAGAGTGCCTACAGTGCTTCTTACGGATAACGGCGTGCCCTTCGCAAAAGCAACAGGCTATCAGCCTGAAGAGATCTTTGAATTTTGGCTGGATGCAAAATTAGAAGAACATAAGGGTTAATATCCCTTTAAAAGATAGGAGAAACGATATATGTGGTACAACGAATGGGAAGGCTTCACTCCCGGTAAGTGGAGCAATGATGAAGTAGAAGTAAGAGATTTTATTCAGAAAAACTATACTCCTTATGAGGGTGACGGCAGCTTCCTTGCAGGCGCTACCGAAGCCACCAAAAAGCTCTGGGATATGGTTTGTGACCTTACCAAAAAAGAAAGAGAAGCAGGCGGCGTGCTTGATGCGGATACCGAAATAATATCCACCCTAACAAGCCACGGCCCCGGCTACCTTGATAAATCCCTTGAAAAAATCGTCGGCGTTCAGACAGACGCTCCCTTTAAGCGTTCTTTGCAGCCCTTCGGCGGTATTAAAATGTCTACCGGCGCTCTTAATATGTACGGATTTGAGATCAGCCCTAAGGTAACCGAGATCTTCACCAAATACAGAAAGACTCATAATGACGGCGTGTTTGACGTATACACTCCCGAAATGCGCCTTGCAAGAAAGTCTCATATTCTTACCGGCCTGCCCGATGCCTACGGCCGCGGCAGAATCATCGGCGACTACAGAAGAGTTGCCCTTTACGGTGTTGATTACCTTATTCGGAAAAAGGAAGAAGATAAATTGCAGCTTGGCGGCGAAATGTTTGCCGATAAGATCCGTGACCGTGAAGAGCTTGCCGAGCAGATCAAGGCTCTTAAAGGCTTAAAGGAAATGGCTGCAGCTTACGGTTATGATATCTCCAAGCCTGCTAAAAACGCCAAGGAAGCTATTCAGTTCCTTTACTTTGGCTATTTAGGAGCTATAAAGGATCAGAACGGCGCGGCTATGTCTATCGGCAGAACCTCCACCTTCCTTGATATTTACATTGAGAGAGACCTTGAAAACGGTGTTATCACCGAAGAGGAAGCTCAGGAACTTATGGATCACTTCATTATGAAGCTGAGAATAGTTAAGTTTATGAGAACCAAGGAATATAACGCCCTCTTCTCCGGTGACCCTACCTGGGTAACCGAAGCGATCGGCGGTATGGGTGTTGACGGCAGAACTCTTGTTACCAAGAACTCCTTCCGTACTCTCCACACCCTCGTAAACTTAGGCCCCGCTCCCGAGCCCAACCTTACGGTTTTATGGTCCAAGAAGCTCCCTGCAGCCTTCAAGAAGTTCTGCGCAGAAATATCTATTAAAACCTCCTCTATCCAGTATGAAAGTGATGAGCTTATGCGTCCCGAAATGGGTGACGATTACGGCATTGCCTGCTGCGTAAGCTGTATGAGAATAGGTAAGGATATGCAGTTCTTCGGCGCAAGAGCAAACCTTGCAAAGGCTCTCCTTTACGCTATCAACGGCGGTAAGGATGAGATCGTTAAGGATCCGAGCGGCAAACCCTTACAGGTTTCCCCCGAATATCAGGCCATCGTTTCCAATGATAAGCTTGATTATAACGAGGTTATGGCTAAGTTTGATAATATAATGGAATGGCTTGCAGGCCTTTACGTTAATACCCTCAATACCATCCATTATATGCATGATAAATACAGCTACGAAGCAATTGAAATGGCCCTCCATGACAGCGAAGTTCGCCGCTTCTTTGCTACAGGTATTGCAGGTCTTTCCTGCGCGGCTGACTCACTTTCCGCTATTAAGTATGCAACCGTTTACCCCGTTCGTAATGAGGACGGTATCGTTGTAGACTATAACATCGAAGGCGAGTATCCTAAATACGGCAATAATGACGATAGAGTAGATGAGATCGCTGTAGATATTGTAAAGAGATTTATGAAAAAGATCCGCTCTCATTACACCTACAGAAACTCTATCCCCACCACCTCTATCCTTACTATAACCTCTAACGTTGTTTACGGTAAAAATACCGGCAACACACCCGACGGTCGTAAGGCAGGCGAACCCTTGGCTCCCGGTGCTAACCCCATGCACGGCAGAGACTGCAACGGTGCTTTGGCTTCCCTTGAATCTGTTGCAAAGATCCCTTACGATTATTCCAGAGACGGTATATCCAACACCTTCTCTATTACTCCCGCTTCTTTAGGCAGGGAAGACTAATAAAAAGGAGAAATATTATGTCCCAGAGAACCGATAACCTTGTTAATATGCTGGATGCCTACGTTTCCGATGGCGGCTTCCACCTCAACGTAAACGTTTTTGACCGTGAGACTCTCTTAGATGCTCAGGCTCATCCCGAAAAATACCCCCAGCTCACCATCCGCGTTTCCGGCTATGCCGTAAACTTCAACAAGTTAACAAAAGAGCAGCAGGATGATGTTATTAGCAGAACCATCCACGAATCTATGTAAAAACCCGCAAAATTGATTTAGCCCAAGAGCCTCGCAGTAATATGCGAGGCTCTCTTTTTGCCCCGAGGAAGCAATTCCTTTTGAAAGATAAAAGCAAAAGCAGCAGAGTGGGTAAAGCTCTGCTGCTTTCATATAGGAAAGGAAAACGTATGGGTTATTTTAATCGTACAATGTGCTGACAGTAAACGTAAACGTTTTGAATTTTCTTTGCCTCTACGCCGTCATCCGCCTGAATAACAGGCTGGGTTTCAGAGGGGGTAACGTATAATTTAAAAACTATAGCGTGCTGGCCCGCCCGCATATTGCGAATGCGCTTGTAGGTGTAATTGCGCTTTGTTACGCCAAGATGACCGAATATAACCTGTTCAATATCGGGGTTGGCAAAGCATTTCAAAGTCATAGATTCATCGTGTATCTCCAGAATATGCTGAGCATCTTCAAAGGAAAGATTATCACATTTGAATTCTCCCTGATTCAGCACAGACATCATACTGCTG
Organism: Eubacteriales bacterium; assembly: GCA_045541395.1. GTDB lineage: Bacteria > Bacillota > Clostridia > Oscillospirales > UMGS1783 > JAZRWQ01. The sequence continues at coordinate 38,848 of JAZQIZ010000031.1, read as the reverse complement.
TTGTCAAGCAATAATAACGGAAGATCATTGGTGTTGTTCTGCATAAAACGTACCTCCTTTGTTTGTTATGGTTCTATTATAACCTATTTACAGAGCTTGTCAATAGTATCTTGCAAGAAAATATAAAATTCTTGCAATTTAATTCAAAAAAACTTGGTTTTAGGTTGCAAATAGGGCGGTTAGTGCAAGTATTAAAATATTTTATTCATTAAAACCGGGCAATTTTTATTTTTCTTGCCTAAACTTTTTATTTGTGGTATATTAATAAAAAATGAACGAAAAAGGTGAAATAATGGAACAGAAAAAAGGTTTGAATATTAATGTGCGATCCTTCTTGACTGCCATTTTGGTTATAGCTCTTCTTTCTATGCTTACATATACTCTTACTTTCTTTGTGCCCGGCGGCGAGTTTGTGAGGGTAGAGGATGAAAGCGGTAATCTTGTCATTTCTCCCGAAGGCGGCTTCAATGAGGTTCAGGGCGGTCTGCCTTTCTGGAAATGGCTCCTTTCTCCCTTTTTGGTGTTGGGGGCCGAAGGCGGCGGCACTCTTCTTGCCGTAATTGCCTTTTTGCTGGTTATAGGCGGTGTGTTTACCTGCCTTGAAAAATGCGGCCTTATGGAATATATGCTTATGCGTATAGCCGTTAAATACGGTAACGCCCGCTATAAGCTTATGTATATCGTTATTTTCTTCTTTATGGCAATGGGTGCCTTTATAGGCTCTTTTGAAGAATGTGTTCCTCTGGTGCCCATAGTTGTCTCCCTGGCCGTTTCCTTAGGGTGGGATATTTTTACCGGCCTTGGTATGAGTTTACTTGCGGTCGGTTGCGGCTTTGCCTCCGGTGTGTTTAACCCCTTTACCGTAGGCGTTGCCCAAAGCATAGCAGGCCTGCCTATGTTCTCCGGCGTTTCTATGCGCATTCTCAGCTTTGTGCTTATCTACGTAGCCCTTACCCTTTACGTTCGCCATCACGCCAAAAAACACGAAAGCCCCGTTAATATCGAAGAGAAAAACTTTACCCCCGATAAAAATATGGATAAGGCCCTGCTTCTTTTCTGTTTGATCTTAGGTCTGGGTATAGTTTGCGTTTTGCTTTCGGGCGTTATTCCCGCATTGCAAAGCCTTACTATGATAATAGTTGCCCTCTCCTTCCTTATTGCAGGTGTTGTTTCCTGTCTTAAAGCAGGCATCGGCCTTAAAGGCCTTCTGAAGGGATTTGGCAGCGGCATCGTTGCAATTTTGCCTGCCGTGCTCCTTATTTTAATGGCAAGCTCGGTTAAGTATATTTTAACCGAAGCTAAAATATTGGATACCATCCTTCATTACGCGGTTACCGCCGCAGGCAGTATGCCTAAATGGGGGATCATCCTGTTTATTTATTTGATAGTTCTGGTTATGAACTTCTTTATAAGCTCAGGCTCGGCAAAGGCCTTTCTGCTTATGCCCCTTATTGGCCCTATAGCCACAATGTTCGGCATATCCTCTCAGCTCTCAATTTTGGCTTTTGCCTTTGGTGACGGCTTCTCCAACGTTTTCTATCCAACCAACGCCGCCCTGCTTATAGCCTTAAGCCTTGTAAACGTAAGCTACGGCAAATGGGTAAAATACTCCTGGAAGTTCCAGCTTTTGAACCTTGTTTTAACAAGTGCTCTGCTTCTTCTGGGCCTCGCTGTCGGTTACTGATAAATAAAAAACACGGCGTCAGCCGTGTTTTTCTTTTTTGGAATATATGCAGCCGCACCAGTCCTGTCGGTAAAGCCCGTATTCCCGTGATAATTCAATAGACCGCTTGTAGCCGTTTCTCTTTTTAAAATCCGAAGCAATAAACTCTATTCCGTAGCTTTTCTCTAATTCTTCGCCTATTTCGTTTATCCATTGGGCGTTTTTGTGAGGGCTTATGGAAAGGGAGGTGGTAAAGGCGTCAAAGCCATGCTCCCCGGCATACTTCACACAGCTTTCCATTCTCAGCCTGTAGCAAAGATAACAGCGCTCGCTCTTTTCGGGCAAATGCTCCCGCCCTCGTGCTATTTCTGAAAAACGCTCCCCTTCATAGGGGGCAATTATTACCCGGATCCTGTTTTTAAAATGCTCCTTAATAAAGCGGATCTGCTCGTTTGCCCTCTTTTCAAATTCGCCGTAAGGCTGAATGTTGGGGTTATAAAAATACACCGTAACCTCAAAATGCTCGCAAAGGGCCTCTAATGTGGCGGAAGAGCAAGGCGCGCAACAGCAATGAAGCAAAAGCTTTTTGCCCTTGCTTTCAATACACTGCGTGTCAAATTTTTTAATATATTCATTACCCATAGCAATAATTTTAAACCCTTTGGAGAGATATGTCAATATCCTTGACTTCTTGGTAAATTTTATGTATTATATTGTATAGGTAGGTGAATAAGTTGGACGATAATATTTCCATTACAAAATTGGCCAAAATAATGAATATCTCCGCTTCGGAGGTAAGCCGCGCTTTTAAGGAAGATTATAAAATGAACGAAGAAAAGCGCGCATACATACTAAAAACCGCCAAGGAATACGGCTATACCCCCAACCGTATGGCTTCCCGCCTTACAAAAAAGGCAATAAAAATAGGCGTTATCCTGGCAGGTGATATCGAGCATACCTCCCGTGAGCTTATAAGAGGTATCCGTGAAGCTCATGACAGGCTTTTTGACTATAAGGTGGTATTATCTCTTAAGGTTATTAAAGCAGGCTCCTCCTCTGCAGAAAAATACTGCAGTCTTATAGATGAGCTTATAGAAGAAAACTGTGACGGTATAGTTATGTCCGCTAACGATGAAAAGCTTATTATGGACAAAATAACCGCCACAATGGATAACGGTATCCCCGTTGCGGGCCTTACCTCTTACCTGGAAAGAGCAAGGCATCTTTTTGCCTGTACCGGTAATGCCGAAGCCGCCGCCGAGGCCGCCGCGCAGATGCTTTCTTTTATGATCCACGGTGCGAGAAAAAATATCCTTCTTGTTACAGGCGATATGAAATCGGATATCCACTTTAAAACCGCCCGCGCATTCTTCTATCACTCTAAAAAATACGGCGTAAAAGTGACTCATATGGTAGATACCCTGGACGAAGCCGATACCGCCTATTTCGAAACCAAAGAAGTGCTTGAAACCTGCGAGGTTGACGGTATTTATATCACCACCGCCAACAGTACCTCCATCTGCCGCCTTTTAACGGAAATGGGTCTTGCCGATAAAATAAAGGTGGTTGCCACCGATATGTTTGACGATCTTGCTTATATGCTTGAAAACAATATTGTTCACGCCACCATCTATCAGGACCTTTATAAACAGGCAAGAAAGGCCTTTATGGCAATGTATTTCTGGCTGGGTGAGAAAAGAATGCCCGAGAAAAATATCGTCGTGCCCCCTCAGCTGCTCTTTAAAAGTAATTACAGATACTATCAGTATAAATCAAAAAAGAAGTGAGCTTCACTTCTTTTTTCTTTTGTACAAAATAACAAAATTTAAATAAATTCAGGAAATTAAAATAAAACTTATTGACATTAAGCAATCGTTTGCGTATAATGATTATACAAAATAGACTACTTGTCTTTAAAATTATTTAGGAGGAAATTTATTATGAAGAAGAGTCTTGTATTAGTACTCGCTTTAGTAATGGTAATCGGCCTTTGCACCGGTATCGTTTCTGCCGGCATCGGCGATGCAGTATTCTCTTGGGACTGCAGCTCCCTCGGCGGCGCTGAATGGGGCGCTTGGGCTTACGGCGCTACTGCTACTGATGATAACAATATTATTATCAGACCTGCTGACAATGCTGGTGATACCGGCTATGCTGCATATTATATGTGGACCGGTAACCTCAAAGAAGAAGGCGCTGAAGAAAACGTTTATGCTGTTGAATACGGCAAGACCTACATCCTTAACTTCAAAGCTAAGGGTGAAGCAGGCAAAGAAGTTCAGTATGACTTCAAGGATGGCTCCATCGGTATGAACGGTGCTTACACCTTCGAAACCACCGGCGAATGGGAAGACGTTTGGTCTGCTCCTATGACCGTTACCGTTGATCATGAATTAGATCTCGCTCCTGGCGATCAGTCCATCCTCAACGGCTATCCCGTACGTATCTACCTTCACCCCAACGGCAACCCCCTCGCAGCTTCCGAAGTTACTGTAGACGATATCGTTATCTATGAATACACTGAAGACGTTATCATCGAAACTCCCGAAGGTGAAGACGGCGAAGGCGAACAGCTCGAAGGCGAAATCACTACCGACGAAGAAGGCAACGAAGTTGTTGTTGACAAAGAAGGTAATGTAATCGGTAAGGTTGAAAAGGACGAAGAAGGCAACACCGTTATCGTTGACGAAAAGGGTGAAGTTATCGGCGGCGCTACCAAGAACCCCGCTACTTCCGACAATATGGTTATCGGCGTTGTAGTTGCTCTTATGGCAATCTCCGCTGTTGCTATCGTTGTTGTTAAGAAGTCCGTTCTTTCCAAGTAATTAACCAACTAATAAAAAAAGAAGTCAAGCCCGGCTTGGCTTCTTTTTTTATTGGCAATGCAGAGCATAAGTTGTCTTTTTTTATTTATAAATATTGCTTTTGCAGGTGAATTATTTCGTAAATTACCACGAAAATTTTCGCAAAATTTTCGCAAATATCAGGTGTCTTTACGTATTAGTATGGTATACCATTTGATAACTTTCAACCCTTTGTGCAATACCACACATTTCAACCTGGTTTTGCTAATAGTTTTTTGGTGAAAACACCAAAAATAAAGGTAAATTCTTTAAAAAAGCCTTAAAATATTGACTTTCCGCAATCGTTTGCGTATAATATTTATACAAAATGGACGTTTTATTCATTTTAATTATTTAAGGAGGAAATTTTTTATGAAAAAGAATCTCGCGTTCATACTGGCATTAGTAATGCTGGTAGGTCTTTTCACCGGCATCGTTACTGCTGCTCGTGAACAGACTCAGGTTTTCGCATTTTCTTGCGAAACTGTTGAAGCTGGTCCTTATGGTTCTTGGGGCGATGGCGCAACCACTACTGCTGACTACGTTAAGCTTGATGCTGCTGATGGTTACGGCGCTCAGATGTTCTGGACCGGTAAGCCCGATGGCAACTTTAACGTTGTTTTAGGCGAAACCTATACTGTATCCGTTAAGGTTAAGGGCGAAGCTGGCAAGTCCATTATGATGGACTTCAAGGATGGCTCTGTTGGCATGGGCGGTTCCTACACCTTCGCAGAAACCGGCGTTTGGGAAACTGCTACCTTTACAGGTCTTAAGTCTGATCTGACTTATGAAGATATCCCCGAATCTGATGGCAACTATGTAAACGGCGTTTCTGCTCGTGTATACTCCATCGGCGGTACTGACGGTGCTTTAACCTTCTACCTCGACGAAGTTACTATCATTAACGAAGCTACTGAAACTGCTGTATTCTCTTGGGACGTTACCACTCCCGAATCCGCTCCCTTCGGCTCTTGGGCTGACGGTGCTACCGGCCTCGGCTGTGTAACTCTTGACGCAACTGACGGTTACGGCGCTCAGATGTTCTGGACCGGCAAGACTGACGGCAACTTTAACGTTGTTTTAGGTGAAGACTATGTTATGTCCTTCCAGGCTAAGGGCGAAGCTGGCAAGTCCATTATGTTTGACTTTAAAGACGGTTCCGTTGGCATGGGCGGTTCTTACACCTTCCAGGAAACCGGCGTTTGGGAAACTGTAACTTCCGAAACTATGACTGCCAATATTACTTGGGAAGATATCCCTGAAACCGATCCTAACTATGGCAACGGCGTTTCTGCTCGTGTATACTCCATCGGCGGTGAAAGTGGCGCTTTAACCTTCCAGCTCAAGGATATTGCTATCTATGAATTAGGCGAAGAAATCGTTGAACCCGAACCTCCTGAAGATCCCGAAGTAGAAGCTCCTGAAAAGTGCATCTGGCTCCAGGGTAACAGAACTGAAGATAGACCCGGCAACTATGCTGCTATCTATCAGTGGACCGGCAAGGATGCTGACGATAACTATAATATCGAAGCTGGCAAGCAGTATATCATGGAATTTGACGTTAAGGGTACCGCAGGCGAAACTATTATGTTTGACTTCTCTGACGGCATGGTTCCCGGCGCTAAGGGCTCCTATGTATTCCAGTCTAACAACTGGGAACACGTAGAATCTCCTGTCCTCACCATGGATAAGCCTTACGAAGACTTCGCTCCTGGCGATGGCAACATTATTAACGGCTACTGCTACAGAATTTACACTATCGCTGATACTGCTGACACCGTATTCGCTGATCGTTTCTATATTGACAACGTAGTTATCTACGAAGTTGATGAAAACGGCGAAAAGGGTGAAGAAGCTTTCTCTTGGGATTGGAACATTGATCCTTCCCAGTATCCCGCAGTTCTCGGTGCAGGCGGCGCTCTCGAAGCTATGAACTCTTGGGGTACCTCTTTCGGCGACATCATCGTTGACGTTCCTGAAGACGAAATCGTTGATCCCGAAGATCCCGAAGAACCCGGCCAGGATCCCGAAGATCCCGAAGAACCCGGTGAAGATCCCGAAGACGAACCCGTTGAAGACGAACCCGTTGAAGATGAACCCGTTGAAGACGAACCCGTTGAAGACGAAGAAGTAGAAGAAGACAAGAAGGAAGAAGACAAGAAGGAAGAAGCTCCTAAGACCGCTGACAATATGAGCGTATTCGCAGTTGTAGCTCTTATGCTCGCATCTGTAGTAGGCGTTGTTGTTGCTAAGAAGTCTGTTCTTTCTAAGTAATTTAATAATTCTACCTTAAATGGGGGCTGGGATTTCCCAGCCCCCTCGTTGAAGAAAAAATAGTTGTTATGAGCCTGAGGGCTCAGGCTTATAGCAACTGTTTTTTTAAGCAGTTGATTATTCGTGACGGCAAGGGCCGTCAAAGGCAAACCTAATGTAATTTATTAAAAAGAGGAAAAAGTAAATGAAGAAGGTATTAACATTAATTCTTTCGGCACTTATGCTTATGTCCCTTGTGGTAGTAGGCGTTAGTGCAGATGGTGGCGGCCTGCTTCAGAACGGCGATTTCAACAGCGGTAATCTTACCGGCTGGTGGATGAGAGCCGACTGGAACGGCGGCACCTGGCAGCACACAGCCTCCGGCGGTTATGAAGGCACAGGCGGCCTTACAGTAACCGGCGTTGGCGAAGGAACTGCAGATCAGAACGCAGGCCTGTTCTATACAGTATCCGAAGGGCAGGAAGCAGGCTTTGCAGCATTACCTAACGAGGAGTATAAGCTCTCCTTTATGGTTCATTATGACGAAGGCGTTGAAGCTGACGTATATATGGACGTAAACGAAGGCGCGCTCGGTTCTGCTCACGCAGGCGGCGCAGGCGGTTGGGAAGGCGTTTCCTTTACCTTTACTGCTCCCGCAGAAGCTTCTAAGCTTAAAATAAGACTTGTTGTAAACGGTCTTGCTGCAGATGAGACGATCACCGTAGACGATATTAGCCTTATTAGCCTTTCCGGCAACCATAAGGCTGAAAGCAACGGCAGTGACCCTGCTGCAGACCTTGAAACTCAGCTTTTAGGCGATAACCTCCTTGATAACGGCAGCTTTAACAGTGCGGCTGTTTCCAAGTGGTGGTTCAGAGTTGACTGGAACGGCGGTTATTGGATGCCTATGGACGGTGTTGGCGTTGACGGCACCGGCGGTATTCAGGCTACCGGCGCTGGTACCGGCCAGAACTTCGAAAACGCAGGCGTGTATTACACCGGCCAGGAAGGTCAGGAAGCATACTTACAGCTTGAAAGCGGTAAGACCTATCAGGTAGACGCATCCTTCTTCCGCCCTGCAGATTACGAAGGAAACTTGTTTATCGATATTAACGAAGGCAGATTAGGTGCAGGCAAATGCTCCACTAACGAAGAATGGGAAACCGTTTCCTTCCGTTTCGTTGCGCCTAATACCCCCATTAAGGTCAGAATAGTTGCAAACGCTCTTGCTTCCGGCAAGAAGGCCTTTGCCGATGATATTATGATCCGCGAAGTTGGTGCTACTCCCACAGAAGTAGAAGAAGAAAACACAGAGCCCGAAGAGATCCTGCCTTCCATTCAGGCAGTTGTTCCCTCCGGCGAAGAGGTTTCCATTGGCGAAAAGCCCCCTGTAAACTGGGCGCTTATAGGCGGCATTGCAGCAGCAGTTGTTATTATTGCAGCCGTTGTAGTTGTTATACTTAAGAAGAAAAAGGGAGGTAAAGCAGAATGAAAAAGACAGTAAGCATTATACTGGTTCTTATAATGGCTCTCAGCCTTATAGCAGGCTGTTCCTCCGCAGGTAGCGCTAAGGGCGGCGATATTAAGCTTAACTACGTTCTTGAAGATAAAGACGCTTATTTCTTTATGGACAGAGAATACGCGGTTGACGCCGACAGTGTTGACACTACCGAAAAAGAACTTAAGAAGGCTGAAGAATATCTTACAAAGTATATTCTTGAAGCAGCTAAAAACGGTGAAACTGCTTTCGATTTTATGATCGACGATGTCACCTTCTCTGAAGATATTGCAAATTGGACTCTCACCACCGAACAGACCGGTGATGACGAAACCAAAACCGATTGGACCTTAACCTACGTTAAGGAAGGTTGCCCCATTACAGTTACTGTATATGCAACCCTTTACAAAGAATTCGCAATTATTGAATGGACCGTATGGCTCTCCAACACCGGCAGCGAAAAGTCCGGTCAGATCCATGCATTCAACGCCCTTTATGATATATTCGGTGAAGAAGCTTCCGGAGAATACCGTGTAACCACCTTCGAAGGCGGTCATGAAGATTATACCTCCTTCTTAGCTGAAACCAAGACTCTTGATTTAGGTAAATCCAGATTACTTGGCGGTACCGGCGGTAAATCCTCCGTTGCCTGGTCTCCTTATGTTAACATTCAGTGGGCAAACGAAAATGCCGACTGGGGCAAGGAAGGCGTATTTATTTCCAACGGCTGGTCCGGTCAGTGGTCCACCAAGGTTCAGAATGTCGGCGGCGGCGTTGAAGTAACCGCTAAGCAGGAAAGACTGGATACCTACCTTAACCCCGGCGAAGCTATCCGTTCTCCTCTTATGACTCTTCTTTTCTGGGAAAAGGACTTAATGCGTTCTCAGAACCTTTGGAGAAGATGGGTTTACAACGTAGCTATGCCTCAGCCTGACGGCGAGCCTATCCCCACTATGATCCACGGTAACACCGCTCAGGATACTGCTCTTACCGTAAAGGCAACCACCGAAAACCAGATCGACTTTATTAAGCAGTGGGTTGAACTGGGCTTCGATATCGATGCATGGCAGATGGACGCCGGCTGGTATGATATGGCCAACGGCTCCACCGCTTGGCAGGATACAGGTTCCTGGGAGCCTTCCGACAAGCGTTTCAACGGCACTCTTAAACCTATAGCTGACGAGCTTGATAAACACGATATCGACTTTATTCTTTGGTACGAACCTGAAAGACTTGTAACCTATTCCGATTGGCACAAGCAGTTCAAGGATACCGATTTTATAATTCAGTCTATTACAGGCTGGCATTGCTTCAACCTTTCCAGCGACGAAGCAACCGATTGGCTTATTGATTATATGTGCGATAACATCGATAGAAACGGTGTTGACGTTTACAGACAGGACTGCAACCTTAACGACGGCTCTTCTCTCTCCTCCTTCTGGCAGGAATTAGATGAGGACGGCAGAAGAGGTTATGTTGAAAACCGTTACATAATCAACTATCTCAGATATTTCGACGCTATCGTTGAACATACAGGCACCTTTATTGATAACTGCGCTTCCGGCGGTAAGCGTCTTGACCTTGAATCCACCAAGCGCGCAGTTGCTCTCTGGAGAGACGATAAGTGCTATGAAGCAACTCTCACTCAGTGCCAGAGCTGGGGCATCAACTTCTTTATGCCTTACTCCGGTCAGGGCTCTCTTGATCAGATGAGCGGTACTATGGCCTATACCTTCCGTTCCAATATGATGACCTACACAGGCTTCCCCTGGAAACTGACTGTTATCAATGATGCTAATATTGATTTACACAAGCAGGTTATTGAGGAGCATAAGACCTACGCTCATTATCTCACTCAGGATTATTATCCCTTAACTCCCTTCTCTCAGGAAGAGACTGCCTGGATGGGTTGGCAGTATAACGATGCTTCCGACTCTACAGGTATTGTTCAGATGTTCAAGCGTATGGAATCCGATCAGGACAGCGCAATATTCTACCTGAACGGTCTTGATGCTAAGACTACCTACCACGTTGAAGATATTGATACCGGCGAATTTGTTGAGCTTACCGGCCAGCAGCTTATGCAGGACGGTGTTCAGATCAACATTCAGGACGAATTCGGCGCAAAGATCTTCCACTACGCTCCCGTTGCTTAATTATTTCCTCTTAGAGTTTTATCTATAAAAGCCGCAGAAGGCTTTAAGCCTTCTGCGAGCTTAGAAAATACAATCTAAATTTATAGGAGGTAACTAAATGAAAAGAATAGTATCTGCGCTTTTACTTCTTATTATGTGCTTAAGCCTTTTTGCAGGCTGCTCTCAGGAAGGTAAGCTTATAAAGATATCCAATGAGATCGAAGATAAAGATGCTTATTTCTTTATGGACAGAGAATATGCTCTTGACGCTTCCAACGTTGACACCATTCAGGCTGAGCTTGATAAGGCTGAAGAGTATCTTACCACCAAGATCCTTGAAGCTGCAAAAAACGGCGACTCTGCTTTTGATTTCTTACTGGACGGCAAGTCCTTTGCTGAGGATATTGCTAACTGGACTCTCAAGACCGAGCAGACAGGCGATGATGAAGTTAAGACTGATTGGACTTTAACCTACACCAAAGACGGCAACCCCCTTCAGGTTGACGTTTATGCAACCCTTTATAAAGAATATGCTGTTATTGAGTGGACCGTATGGATTACCAATATCAGCAATGAAAAGACCGGCCAGATCACCGAGCTTTTAGCTCTTAATGATACCTTCGGCGAAGAATTTGCAGATGGCGAGTTTAGATGCACCTTCTACGAAGGCAGCCATGAAGACTATGCATCCTTCAAGCCCAACTCTATGGTAATTGAAGAGGGCAAATTTAAGGGTACTAACGGTACCGGCGGTAAATCCTCTGTTACATGGGCTCCTTACCTTAACCTTCAGTGGGCTAATGAAGATGCCGAATGGGGCAAGGAAGGCGTATTCATTTCCAACGGCTGGACCGGCCAGTGGGAAACCAGAGTTGAAAATACCGGTGAGGGTATTGCTATTACTGCAAACCAGGAAAGATTGAACACATATCTTAACCCCGGCGATGCTATCCGTTCACCCCTTATTACTATGCTCTTCTGGGAAAAGGACTTTATGCGTTCTCAGAACCTTTGGAGAAGATGGGTATATAACGTAGCTATGCCTCAGCCTAACGGTGAACCTATCCCCACTATGACCCACGGTAACACCGCAGCTGAAACCGGCCTTACTGTTTGGGCTGATACCGAAAATCAGTTAGAAGCTATTGACCGTTGGTTAGGCTATGACCTTAACGTAGATAACTGGCAAATGGACGCAGGCTGGTACGATATGGCTAACGACTCTACTGACTGGGTTGATACCGGTTCCTGGACTCCTTCTATCAGGCGTTTCAACGGCACCTTAAAGCCTATTTCCGATAAGCTCCATGAAGAAGGTATGGGTCTTATTCTTTGGTTCGAGCCTGAAAGACTTGTTACTAACTCTTATATCTTCAATGAATTCAAGGGCAAGGATTATTATATGGAGCACATTGCAGGCTGGCACTGCTTCAACTTCTCTAATGACGAAGCTGCTCAGTGGCTTACGGATTACATCTGCAAGTGCATTGATGATAACGGCGTTGACATTTACAGACAGGACTGCAACCTGAACGACGGCGCTTCCCTTATGACATATTGGAAAGAATATGAGGAAGAAGGCAGAACAGGTTATAATGAAAACCGTTACATTGTAAACTTCCTTAAGTTCTTCGATGCTATTAACGAACACACAGGTACCTTTATTGATAACTGCGCTTCCGGCGGCAAGCGTCTTGACCTGGAATGCACCAAGCGCGCAGTTGCTCTTTGGAGAGACGATAAGTGCTATGAGCCTTCTCTTACTCAGTGCCAGAGCTGGGGCATCAACTTCTTTATGCCTTACTCCGGTCAGGGTACCTTAAGTGACGATCCTTACGTATACCGTTCTAATATGATGCAGTATACAGGCTTTGCTTACAACCAGATCGACCATCTTAACGATGAAGATATTGCAGGCTGCCAGATGGTTCTTGCTGAGCATAAAGAATATTCTCCCTACTTAGTAGGTGACTACTATCCTCTTACTGCTTGGGATAATACCGAATATTGCTGGATGGCTTGGCAGTATAACGATCCCGAAACATCCTCCGGTATCGTTCAGGCCTTCAAGCGCGCAGGTGACGGCGTAGGTACCCATACCTACAAGCTTAGCGGCCTTGATGCAGGCACTAAGTACGTTATTACCGACGTTGATACCGAAGAAACCTATGAAGTTTCCGGTAAGAAGCTTATGACCGAAGGCATTACAATTAATATGCCTCACGGCGATGCTATCGGCCAGCGTGAGTGCAAGATGTTCCATTACGCTCCTGTTGAAAAGTAATATTAAAAAATTAGTTGCAAAGCAAATGCTTTGCAACTTTTTTTATTGCCTTTTGCAAAAAAATATGGTACATTATAAAAAACAAAATCGGAGGCAAGAAAAGTGAAAAAAATTATAGCCATGATCCTATTGGTTTCAGTTTGTGTCGGAATCCTTGGTGCCTGCGCACCGGAAGAAACCGCTTATGCTCTTAGTGCAAATAAGGGTGAAGATATTCAGTATTTCTTTATGGATAGAGAATATGCTTTGGATTCTGCTCATACAAACACAACCAAAAATGAACTGAGGAAAGCGGAAAAGTATTTAAAAAATCATATTCTGAAAGCGGCCGGAACCAAAGACAGTGCCTTTGATTTTAAAATAGGCGAAATCTCCTTTGCTGAGGATATAAAGAATTGGGATCTTACCGCAGAAGAAACCGCCGATACCGAGGTTCGAACCGATTGGACCTTAACCTATGTAAAGAAAGGTTGCCCCATTACAGTTACCGTATATGCTACTCTCTATAAAGAGTATGCAATTATAGAATGGACCGTGTGGCTCTCCAATACGGGTAATGAAAATTCTGAACAAATATCCGAATTTTACGGCCTTACAGACACCTTCGCACAGGATAATCAGGGCGATATCACCCTTACAACCTTCGAAGGAAGCCATGAATCCACCGAGTCTTTTAAGGCGGAAGCAAGGATATTAGAGGAAGGCGCTAAAAAAATGCTTTCAGGTTCAGGCGGTAAATCCTCTGTTACCTGGGCTCCCTATGCAAACCTGCAGTGGGAAAATGAAAAGGCTGCTTGGGGTAAGGAAGGCGTGTTTATTTCAAACGGCTGGTCCGGACAATGGGCAACTAATTTTGAAAATACCGCCCAGGGCGTAAGCGTAGTAGCAAAACAGGAAAGCCTTAATACCTACCTTAAGCCCGGTGAGCAGATACGCTCCCCGTTGATCACTCTCCTTTTCTGGGAAAAGGACTTTATGCGCTCCCAAAACCTTTGGAGAAGATGGGTTTATAATATTGCTATGCCTCAGCCCAACGGTGAACCTATTAAAACAAACATATTCGGCAATACCGCAGGCTATACTGCCCTTACGGTAAAGGCCACCACCGAAAATCAGCTTAAGGCCATTGAATGGTGGGCACAGAAGGATCTTGGGATAACCTATTGGCAAATGGATGCAGGCTGGTATGATATGGCCAACGATTCTACATCCTGGACCGACACAGGCAGCTGGACCCCCTCACAGGAGCGTTTTAACGGCACTTTGAAGCCTATTACAGATAAGCTCCATGAAAACGGTCTGGGTCTTATTCTGTGGTATGAGCCTGAAAGACTTGTTACCAACTCAGATTTTTATAACAGATTCAAGGGTACCGATTATATAATCGAGAACGTTTCGGGCTGGCATTGCTTTAATTTGTCCAACGATGAAGCTACCGATTGGCTCATAGATTATATCTGCAATCATATTACCGAAAACGGCGTTGATATTTACAGACAGGACTGTAATTTAAACGGCGGCGCATCCCTTAAATCATATTGGCAATCTATAGAAGAAGAGGGCCGTAAGGGTTACGTTGAAAACCGCTATATAATCAACTATCTAAGGTATTTCGATGCAATTCTTGAGCATACCGGTACCTATATAGATAACTGTGCCTCCGGCGGCAAGCGTCTTGATCTGGAATCCACCAAGCGCTCGGTTGCTCTTTGGCGTGACGATAACAATAAAGGCCCTATAATTGCTCAGTGTCAGAGCTGGGGTATTAATTTCTATATGCCCTATTCCGGCCACGGCATTTACGTTAATGATAAATACGCTTCCCGTTCCGAGCTTTTTACCTCTAACGGCTATTCCTTCACTCCCATGGAGCAGAATCATGAAGGTCAGGTTGCTTATAAAAAAGAGTTTATAGATGAAAGTCTGGCTTATGCCCCATTTCTTACTCAGGACTATTATCCCCTTACTCCCTTTAATGATACGGAAAATACCTGGATGGCTTGGCAGTTTAACGATTATAAAACCTCCACAGGCATAATTCAGGTGTTTAAGAGAGGGGAAAGCACCGAAACCACCCAAACCTATTACCTTTCGGGGCTTGATGCTAATGCTTCTTATATTGTAACCGATATTGATACCAATGAGCCCGCTGTATTTACAGGGCTTGAGCTTATGACAAATGGTTTCACTGTAAATATAGAAGAAGTATACACCGCCAAAATATTTACTTATAAGCCTGTTTGATCGGAGGAATTTAAATGTCTGACTTGCAAATTAATTATAACGCGCATCTTGGCGTAGGAGAGATAGATAATCTGGGCCTTTACGTAAAGGATATGGGTAAAAAGGCCTGCGTTTTGATGGATAAGTTTTTTAAAGATTCTCAGTATCATCAAAGGGTATCACTTCTTTTGAGGGAAAATGGGATCGAAAGTGTATTCTTCTTTGATTTTAACCCCGACCCCGATTGTACTGAAGTCGATAAATGCGTTGAGATTATAAAAAAAGAAGGCTGTGACTTTGTGATCGCTTTCGGCGGCGGAAGCTGTATCGATGCTGCAAAGGCCGCTGCAGTCCTTGCAAAAAATGAGGGCCTTTGCTGGGAATACTGTGCCCAGACTATGGAAGACGGCACTGTAGGTTGCCCTAAAGCCGTAACCAACGGTAAGCTTCCTCTTGTTGCAATTCCAACCACTTCCGGCACGGGAAGTGAGATGTCCAAGGGCGCGGTTATATCCAATCACGTTAAGAAGGTCAAGTCGGGTATATCAAGCCCCTGTATGATCCCCGATCTGTCGCTGGTGGATCCTGCTCTGACAGTAGGCCTGCCTCCCGAGCAAACCGCATATACGGGTATAGATGCCTTCTGCCATGCTTTCGAGTCCTATATGCTTTCAACCTCATCCAATTTATCCGAGGCAACCGCTCTTCATGCCATACGTCTTATTGGCAGATCCCTTGTTAAGGCGGTTAAAAACGGCGATGATATTGAGGCCCGTACAGATCTGGCTTACGCATCAAATCTTGCAGGTTATAATCTTCTTTTAACCAATACTACCATCGGCCACCTTATCGGTCAGCAGTTAAGCGGTCTTTTCAAAATGTCACACGGCCAAACCCTGGCTGTGACCTTGGAGGCAATCATAAACTGGACCTACCCTGAAGGCAAACAGCGCCTTGCAGACGTTGCCGTTGCCTTAAGGCCGGAGCTTGGCGCTCTTTCCGTAGATGAACAGGCCAAGGCTTTAAGCTCTGTAATAACCGAAATTAAAGAGCAGTGCGGTATTAATAAACGTCTTTCAGATTTCGGGGTTACTGAAAATGATATTCCCGCCATAATGGATTATCTTGATAAAAACTTAGGCTTTGACCATCCTATCTGGCTTACTCATGTTAAAGTGCCCACCGCCGCAGACCTGGAGCTTATAATTCGCAATTCGCTGTAATATATAAAAAACCTCCCGTTTTAAGGGAGGTTTTTTATTATAAAATATGTATTCCTGCTTTTTTACAGCCTTCCAAGGTTGCGTTATCCCAAATGGAGGATTGAACCTCGCCTATATGTGCGCTGCCCATAAGGAGCATACATAAACGGCTCTGGCCAATGCCGCCGCCTATAGAGTAGGGAAGTTCACCCTTTAAAAGCGCCTTGTGGAAGGGGTAATTTCTTCTGTGATCGCAGTTTGCCAAAGTTAACTGCCTGTCTAACGATTCAGGGCTTACTCTTATTCCCATAGAGGAAATTTCAAACGCCTGGCCTAAGGTGTGGTTCCAGAATAAAAGGTCACCGTTTAATTCCCAGTCATCGTAGTCGGGGGCTCTGCCGTCGTGTTTTTGGCCGGAATTTAAAACCTTGCCTATCTGCATTAAAAATACAGTGTTGTGCTCCTTGCAAATTGCGTTCTCCCTTTCCTTGGGAGTAAGATCGGGGTACATATCTTCTAATTCCTGGGTAGTAATAAAGGTAATGTTTCGGTGGATCATAGGGGTGGTGGCAAGCTGAGGGAAAATAGAGCGCAGGGTAACGGCGGTGCGGTAAATGGAATCAACAATATCCTCAACCGTCTTTCGTAAATACGCCTCGGTTCTGTCTTCCTTGTTTATTGCCTTTTCCCAGTCCCACTGGTCAACGTATATGGAATGAATATTATCAAGCTCCTCATCGCGTCGAATAGCGTTCATATCGCAGTAAAGGCCCTTGCCAATATGAAAATCGTATTCTTTTAACGCAAGGCGCTTCCATTTTGCCAAAGAATGAACTACCTGAGCTTCCTTGTTGGTATCCTTAATATCAAAGGCAACCGCTCTTTCAACACCGTTAAGGTCATCGTTAAGGCCGGAATCACTTTCAACAAAAAGGGGAGAGGAAACGCGGCTTATATTTAAAGCGGCGCTAAGGGTGTCGGCAAAAAGACGCTTAATAAGGCCAATAGCCTTCTGGGTATCGTAAAGAGAAAGGGCAGGCTTATAGCCTTCAGGTATAAAAAGCTTGCTCATTTTATCACTTCCTAATTTGTTTCATAATAAGTTATTATATAATTATTCAAAAGGAAAATCAATAATAAACAGGTATTTCCCCCGAAATTTCTAATGATTCAGGGGTAATTTCGCATTCAAGAGCCTTAATTTCAACTCCCGCCTCTCCTGCTTCCTTAAGTGCGCGGGTAAATTCAGGGTCTCTTTTTTTGTTTGGGGTAAAGTATTTTGCCCCTTTGTAGGCCAATATAAATACCACCTTGGCTTCAAGCCCCTCTTTTTTAAGGTCAGTAAGCTCCCTTAGGTGTCTGGCACCTCTTTCTGTGGGCGCATCAGGGAAAAGGGCTATCCCTTCTTCATCAAGAGTAACTCCCTTTATTTCCGTAAAACCTTGGTCGGTCTTAAAATCAAACCGAGAAGTGCCCCATTTGACCTCCTGCTTGAATTTCACGTTCTGCTTTAATAAATATTCCGCGTAAACTGCATTGGGCGCCTGGCTGTCAATATTAAATAACTGCCCCTTTTTTGATACGGTTATTACAGAGCAGGGCGTTTTCCTTTTAGGGTCATTATGCTCCTGCACCCAGATATCACAGCCCGGTATAAGTAACTCTTTGCAGCGGCCGGTATTTTTAACGTGGGCAAAAATCCGCTTTCCTTTCAGTTCAATTTCTGCAATAAAACGGTTTGGCCTTTCTATAAATTTTGCTTTTTTTATATTTTCGTATTTCATATTATTATAATAACATAATTTCACCCGAAAAGGCAACTGTTCATTGACAAACCTTTCTTCTTAGCGTATTATAAAGAAAAAAAAGGAGAGTGCTTATGTCTGTTCAAATAACCAAATTCGGCAATGCCGAGAAATATACAATAACTTCAAATTCCCTTTCTGTTTCAGTTATAACCTACGGCGCTGCCATAACCAACCTTATTTTTAAGGATACCGACGTGGTATTGGGTTACGATACTCTTGATTCCTATATTAGCGAGGAAGGATATTTAGGCTCTACTGTGGGCCGTTATGCAAACCGTATTGCTAAGGGTATATTCAGCCTGAACGGCAGGGAGTATAACGTTGGCTGTAACGAAGCGGGCCGCGGCCATCTTCACGGCGGCAAAAAAGGGTTTAAGGACTGTATATGGGAAGGTGAGATCCTTTCGGAAAACTCGGTTAGGATGTCTTATTTTTCAAAGGACGGTGAAGAAGGCTACCCGGGAAATCTTAAGGTTTTTGTTACCTTTACCGTCTCCGGTAACGCACTTTCTCTTAACTATAAGGCCGCTTCCGATAAGGACACGGTAATAAATCTTACTAACCATTCCTACTTTAATTTAAATGGCTTTGCGGGCCAAAATGTTCTTTCCACCCTCCTTGAGATCAACGCCGAGAGTATTACTCCCGTAGATGAACTTCTTATTCCTACCGGGGATTTTATGAGCGTTAAGGGTACAGAATTTGATTTCACTTCCCCCAAGGCCATAGGCAGGGATATTGAAGGAAAACACCCGCAGCTTATTATTGGCGGCGGTTATGACCATAACTTTGTTTTAGGGCCGGATAATGAAATGCGCCGCGCAGTAAAGGCTTATTCTCCCCATAGCGGCATAACAATGTATTGCGATACCACCGAACCCGGCGTTCAGCTTTATACCGGCAACGGCCTTTCTTCAAAATCAGGCAAAAACGGTTGTGTTTACGGCCAATATCAGGGATTTTGCCTTGAAACTCAGCATTTCCCCGATTCTCCCAATAAGAAAAACTTCCCCTCCTGCGTTCTGAAGGCAGGGGAAACCTACGAAAGCACTACAATATATTCTTTTGAATAAAAAAGGCTCCGCTTTGGCGGAGCTTTTTTTACATTATTCGCGGTAATAGCAGGCTTACGTCCGTTTCAAGAATATCCCCGCAGTTATTAAGATCCTTTATTCGCTGCGGGCTTACGTTAAATTGCTTTGCAATATCCCAAAGAGACTCGTTTTTCCTTGCAAAATAAAGTGAGAGGGGCGGCAAAGCCTTTCCTTTTCGGGGGCTTTCGGTAAGTATCTTAAGGCTGCTTACGTATTCTCCTGTAATTTTCTCTTCAAGGAGCCCTCTTGTGTAAACAGAAAGGCTCAGCTTTGCTTCGTTTTCACTTACAGGGCTTACTGTACAGCCGGTAAGTAAACAGTAAGGGCGGCAGGTAATATTGTTAAGCTCATCCGTAGCATACTCTGCCTCAAAGGGAATTTGCCTCTGGGCGCTTTGAAGCTCATTTTCACTGTTGAAGTATAAAAGCTGCAGCTCAATACTCCCCGTTATCCTGAGTAACCGCCCGGAATGAGTGCAGGTATCTGTTCGAACTACCCCGCCTGCATCTACAGGATAGTTTATTCCGTCGGGAAACTGTAAGGCAGAGCTTATTTTAACGGTGCCTTCAACCTTCCCGCAATTTTTAATAAAAACTGCTCTTTCCTTTTTAAGCTCCGTCTCGTTATCAATGCAAAAGCAGTCGGCAATAATTTGCGTTTCTTCATCCTTGCAAACAAGCACCTGCAAAAGGGCGGTAATATCATACTCAATTACCGATAGCCCCTCTTTATCCCCGTGGGCAAGCTTACTTTCTATATCGCAAACCGTAATATAACACTCCACCGAATCACCTTCCGAAGCCCCCTGGACGTCCATGATCTGCGAAAAAACAAATGACTGAAAGCTCTCTTTTATCTCATCGTTGCAGTTAACGTAAAGGGTCTTTATAAGCATCTCGCCCGTAATTATAAGCTTACCCTTAAGTATCTTCGTTTCCTTAAGGATCGGCATTACGTCCGTGTAGATCGGCGCACCAACGTTATCCTTTATTTCCTGCTCATCGGTTATTTTGAAAAGCTTTTCTCCCTGGGAAACAGGTCTGCTTATACTTATTTTCCGGTTAAGGGCAATAATGCTTTTGTCGGCCAAAGGTGTTATTTTCTTTTCATTTTTTCCTTCAACCTTGAGGCTTACTCCCAAAACTGCCTTCAGCACCGCCTTTCTGGGCGCTATCAGCTTACAGCCAACGTATTGCGCCTTGGCTGTTCCTATATAAAGACCTTCGGCGTCGGAATTATAAGTACAGGAAAACGGCTCCTTTTTTGAAAATGAACAGAGCCCTTTGCCGTCGGAGGGCAAATATAAAATGCTGTAAAGTATCTGCCCCTGTAAGGTAATACGCCCGTTAATAAGCGAAGCTTTTTGTATGAGCGGCTGTGCCTGAGCCCTCACCACCCTGAATATTTCAGGGTAATAATCGGGGATTATCGCTTCGCATTCGTTTATATGTTCAACACAGGCCTCAAATAAAGTGTCCTTCAAAACCAAATCTGCCGTATTCATATTATCAACACCCTTTTTAAAGTTTTACTAAAGTATATTAACCTTATAAGGGCATTATGCATAGTATATTGTAGAGGTGATGGCAAATGAAAATGAAAGGAAAGGGTATGGGTTGCGGCTGCCTTGTAATAGGCATAAGCATAGGAGTTATCGGGTCGGCTGTAGTTCCCTCTTCGGCGGTTATATTCGTTCTTTCGCTTTTGGTTCTGGCTCTGGGCTGTTGCCTCTTAAAGCATTAGGAGGTACATATATGAAGGTGCTGGTTTTTAGATCCCCAAAGTGTCTGCGCGGTATTCTCAAAGCTATATTCAAGATGTAATATAAAAGGCTCCGTTACGGAGCCTTTTATCCTTTGGTGCAAATCAGGAGTCCTTTTATCTAAAGAGAAAAACTAAAGCTCCGTATATAATATAAGTAAAAAAAGGAGGCTTTAATTATGCTTACGTTAAAAGAACTATGCGCAATGCAGGATCATTCTCCCTTAGGCCATATCTTCCCTAACGAGGAAATAAAGAAATGGGCAGACGAGGTGCTTGACTACGGTTTTCGTTCTCTTTGCGTTAACGGCGATAAAATAGAATACGTTAAATCTTATTTTGAAGGCAGAGCAAAGATCTCGGCGGTTATCAGCTTTCCTCAGGGCGCAGGTACCAAGGAGGCTAAAATATTCGAAGCGGTAGACGCTATAAAGAAAGGCGCCGATGATATTGACGTTGTGGTAAACTTTTCACGTATGCGTAACGGTGAGTATTCTTACGTTAAAGAAGAGATCGCCGATATTGTAAAGGCCGCAAAAGACGCCAACCCCAATACAGTTACCAAGTTTATAGTGTTTATGCCGTATGACGCTACAAACCCCTTGCGCCCCACTACCGATGAGCTTACAAGATTCGGCGAATATATTATGGAAGGCAAAGGCGATTACTTTAAGTATTACACCGAACATGATTTTGTGGTTGAGCGCTTTGCAAAGGAAATCAAGGAAGGCAGCTTAAAGCTTAAAAGATGCGGCACTCATAGCGTAGAGGAAATGTTAAAGTGTGTTGAACAGGGCGTTTCCATTTTCGGAACCGACGAATTTCCCAAAATGTTAAAGGCTGCTCCCGCAGGCCTGCTGGGTTAAGAATATGAATACAGTAACAATAAACGGCGGCGGTTATTCCGCCGCATTATTACCGGACATGGGCGCAAATTTAATAAGCCTCAGGTTTAAGAATTATAATATTCTTCATACCCCCGAAAGCGCCGAGATATTAAAAAATGACCCGTACTCCTATGGCATCCCCATTCTTTGCCCTCCAAATAAAATAAGCGGCGCCCGCTTTAATTATAAGGGCAGGGAATTTTCTTACCCTGTAAATATGCCCGACGGCGCCTGCCTTCACGGAGTGCTTCATAACTGTCCCTGGCAGGTAGAAAGTAAAACCGATTCTTCTGTTCGCCTTAAGGTGACGGCCAAGGACAACAAGGCAATAGAAAAAGGCTTTGGCTTAAAATGCGAGTTTTATATTGAATACTCCCTTAATGAAAACGGCCTCACTCAAACCTTCACCGTAAAAAACGGAGAAAGCTACAGTTTGCCTTTTGGCCTTTCTTATCATACTGCATTTAATATCCCATTTTCTGAAGGCTCAAAAAAGGAGGATCTGCGCCTTAAGGTTCCTGTAAGCACAAGGTGTAAGCTAAACGAAAAGCTTTATCCTGCCCTTGAAAACGAGCCTTTAAGCTCATTTGAAGAAGGTATGCTAAACGAGGGCGTAGCTCCCCTTGAAAAGCAGATAGATATGCTTTATAATCGGGATATGAAAAAAGAAAACCTTCTGACTCTAACCGATATATCAGAAGGCGTATCCGTTTGCTATAAGGCGGATGAAAAGTATTTATATTGGGTCATCTGGAATGATAATGCCAACCGCGGCTTTATTGGCCTTGAACCTCAGACCTTCATTTCCAATGCTCCTGTTTATCTGGAGGAAGGCAAGGGTAATTACGGCGTACTTGAAGTAAAGCCCGGCCAAAGCCTTTCCTTAACAAACCGTATTTTTGTTAAAGAAGAGCTCGGCCTTTAACAGAGCGTGCGTAAACAACAGGCGGCATACCAACGTACTTGCTGAAGGTTTTTGAGAAATGATGCACCGAGCTGAAGGAAAGCATATCACTTATTTGGGTAACAGTACAGTTCCCTTCCGCCAAAAGCTTCTTTGATAAGGAAATTTTCATTTGAATGTAGGTTTGATAAATGCTGTAGCCGGTGACGGCTTTGAAGTGGGTCTTCAGGTAAGACTTTGAAAAGTTAAGCTCTTCGCTTATTCTGTCAAGGCTTATTTGCCCGTAAAGGTTCTCCTCCAGCATTTTCTGTATTTTTGTTACTATTACGTTATCCTTGGTTTTTGCTTCGGAAGTAACGGTATTCTCCTTCTGAGTGAGGGTGCGTATAATGCTTATAACAAGCTGCTCCAGGGAAAGACCTATTAACTGAAGCGCACCGAAGGGCGCGTCCGAAAGCGTAATAAGTGCCTTCTGGTCAACAATATCCATAGGCCCTGCAAAGGTTTTGGAGGCCTCGGTTAAAATACGGGAAATGCAATCTCTTTGCTCACTGTTCAGTTTTAAGGAAAGCCCTTCAAGATATTTGGCGTTGGGGCTTTTTGTGGAGAAGGTTATAATAACTACCCCTGCGTAATTGCCGTTTGCCTTAATGGAGTGGAACTCACCGGGGCGGTGAAAAACAGCCTGACCGCTTAAAATGTCAAAGCATCGGTTTTCGGCAGTAACCAGAGCCGAGCCGCTGTCTATAAAAACAAGCTCCCAAAAATCATGGCTCTCACCCTCAAAGTTAAAATCCTTTGTGTAATCAAAATAATGCACAGTGTAAATACCGTCGATCTTAAACACGTTTTCAATTAACGTTTCAGTAAACATATTAAAAATCCTTTTATATAAATAATAAATACGGGGATATATAGACAAACCCTTCAATTTATTGTAAACTAACCTTGTTAAAGTGTCAATATATTTGCATAAAAAGCTCGGAGGAATCAATGCAAAAAAGAATGTCAGATGCCATAAAGGCAGTAGAATTATTTGAATTTGACGGGGAGTTCGTTTCCCTCGGCAGTTATGGCAGCGGCCATATTAACGATACCTACCTTGTAACAGTAAAAAGGGAAAACGAGGTTGTTCCCGCTTATATTCTCCAGCGCATAAACCATAACGTATTTAAAAACGTTCACGGGCTTATGGATAATATGGTCAAAGTAACAAGATACCTTAAAAGCAAGCATTGCCCTGTAAATGCCCGTAACGAGATATTAACTCTGGTTCCCACAAAAAAAGGCGAGTATTACTTTTTAAATGATAGCGGCGATTACTGGCGCGCCTTTATGTTTGTTGCCAACAGTGTATCTTACGACTTCCCCGAAAACCCTCAGATGTTTCGTGAGTCTGCCGAGGCCTTCGGCCGCTTTGCGAAGGACCTTGAAGGCTTTACTGCCGAAATTCTTTGTGAAACAATTCCCGATTTTCATAATAACGAAGCACGTCTTCAGCAGCTTTACGATGCAAAGGAACAAAATATTGCAGGCAGAAAAGGGCTGGTTGAAAAGGAACTGCAGTTTGTAAAGGAAAGAGAAAATGATTTCTCCTATTTTAACAGTCTTTACAGAGAAGGTAAGCTTCCTTTAAGAGTGACCCATAATGATACCAAGCTTAATAACGTGCTTTTTGACCGTACTACAAACAAGAGCGTCTGCGTAATAGATCTGGATACGGTTATGCCGGGCTTTATAGGCTTTGATTTTGGCGATTCCATCCGCTTTGGCGCAAATACCGCCGCTGAGGATGAGGCCGATCTTTCCAAGGTTGAAATAAGCCTTGAAATGTTTGAAGCCTATGCCGAAGGCTTTCTTTCGGTTTGCGCAGGTTCTTTAACCGAAACTGAGATCAAAACCTTGCCTATGGCCTCCAAGATGATGACCTTCGAATGCGGTATCCGCTTCCTTGCAGATTACTTAAACGGTGACACTTATTTTAAGATCTCCCGTCCGGATCATAACCTTGACCGTGCAAGGAATCAGTTAAAGCTGGTACTGAGTATGGAGCAAAATTGGGATAAAATGCAAAGTATAGTTGATACTCTTTATAAAAAATATAAGCCTCTTGTTTAATCAAGGGGCTTTTGTTATAATTAGAATATAAACTGAAAGGAATTTTATTATGAAGCTTGTGTCCTGGAACGTAAACGGAATAAGAGCCTGCTGTCAAAAGGGCTTTAAGGATATTTTTAAAGAACTGAACGCCGATGTTTTCTGCCTGCAGGAAACAAAAATGCAGGAAGGTCAATTGGATCTTCAGTTTGAAGGGTATCATTCATTCTGGAACTATGCCTTAAAAAAAGGTTATTCGGGAACCGCCGTTTTTACAAAAATAAAACCCCTTAACGTAACCTTCGGTATCGGTCTGGAGGAGCACGATAAGGAAGGCAGAGTTATAACCTGCGAATTTGAAGATTTCTTTCTTGTTACGGTCTATACCCCCAATTCTCAGGACGAACTGAAAAGGCTTTCCTATCGTATGGATTGGGAGGATGCGTTTTTAGAATACCTTAAATGTCTTGAAAAAACAAAGCCTGTGGTTTTCTGCGGGGACCTGAACGTGGCCCATAATGATATAGACCTTAAAAACCCCAAAACCAACCGTAAAAACGCAGGCTTCACCGATGAAGAAAGAGGGAAGTTCACCGCCCTTCTTGAAAGCGGCTTTGTAGATACCTTCCGTTATCTTTATCCCGATTTGGAAGGGGTATATTCCTGGTGGTCCTATCGCTTCAAGGCAAGGGAAAAGAACGCAGGCTGGCGTATAGATTACTTTGTGGTTTCCGAATGCCTTAAGGAAAGTATCCTTGATGCTAAGATACATACAAATATTTTCGGGTCCGATCATTGCCCTGTAGAATTGGTATTAAAATAATGTATTACGTGTATATTCTTGAATGTGATAATTCGTTGTATACGGGCATTACCTGCTCCTATAAATCAAGAATGAAACAGCATTTTTCAAAGGGAAGGGGCGTGGCTAAATATACCGCCTCCCATCCCCCAAAGGCAGTTAGCGCCCTTTGGGAATGCGAAACCAAATCACAGGCCTTAAGGGCCGAGGCCCTTATAAAAAAGCAGTCCAGACAAACCAAGCTTGAAATAATAATGGGAAAAAGCTTCTTGTCGGAAACCTACAGGAGGATCCCCCCGATGAAAAACTACAATGTAATACTTTTTGATTTAGACGGCACTTTAACCGATCCGGGGCTCGGCATAACCAATTCGGTTATGTACGCCTTGAACCGTTACGGCATTGAAGATAAAAGAGAAAACCTTTATAGGTTTATTGGGCCTCCCCTTAAGGAATCTTTTATGAAATACTACGGTTTTTCCGAGGAGAGGGCTATGGAGGCCGTAACTGTTTACAGAGAATATTTTGCGCCAAAGGGCCTTTATGAAAATTCGGTTTATGAAGGAATGGAGCCTCTTCTTAAGGCCCTTAAAAAGGCGGGGAAGACTCTTTTTGTTGCCACCTCCAAGCCGGAGATCTTTGCAAAGGAAATTTTAGAGCACTTTGGACTTTCGAAGTATTTCAGCTTTATCGGCGGCGCCCTTATGAACGAGACCCGACTTGATAAGGCCGATGTAATAGATTACGTGTTCAAAGAAACCGGCTGCCCAAGAGATAACGCCATTATGGTTGGAGATCGGGAACACGATATCCTCGGCGCTCAAAAATGCGATCTGGACAGTGTAGGCGTCCTTTACGGATACGGCTCAAAAGAGGAATTGCAAACGGCAGGAGCTACCTATATAGCCGATTCCGTAGGCGCTTTAGGTAAAATATTATTGTAAATTTACACTAAATTCGTATATTTAAAAAAACCGCCGACTAATTTGCAAAAATATATTGCCAAACGGAGAGATTTACAGTACAATATATTTGGTAAAGTATGTGCTTTGCACTATAAAGATAATTAAAGAAATATTAATTTTAAAAGGAGATTACCGCTATGTCCAAAATTGCATTTGTTACCGGTGCTTCCAACGTTACAGGTAAGGCTATTGCTCTTGCATTCGCAAAGGCTGGTTATGATGTTGGCTTCACCTACACTTCCAACGAAGAAGGCGCTAAGGATACTCTTAAGCAGATCGAAGCTTTAGGCCAGAAGGGTGCTTACTATTATATGAACACCCGCAACGTTGATGAATCCGTTGCAACTCTTAATAAGTTTGCTGAAGAATTCGGTCCTATGGATGCTATGGTTAACAATACCGGCATTACCACTACTATCGATTTCTTAAAGGTTACCCAGGAAGATTTCAACTATCTTTCCGAAATCAACATCCGCGGTACTTATTTTATGACTCAGGCTGCTGCTAAGATCATGATCAAGGCCGGTATCCAGGGCGCTATCGTTAATATCGCTTCCGTTCATGCTATCGGTACCTTCTGGGGTCACACCGTATATGCTACTACCAGAGCTGCAGTTGTTCGTATGACCAGATCTATCGCTCTTGAGCTCTCTCCCTATGGCATCAACGTTAACGGCTTTGCTCCCGGTTATGTTGATATGTCCTCTGCTCCTAAGTATGATACTCCCGAAAAGCTTGCTGAAGTTAAGGCTGCTTACGCTGAAGCTGCTAAGTGCATGCCCCTTCACAGATGGCAGAAGCCCCAGGAAATCGGCGAATGCGTTGTATTCCTTTGCTCTGAATCTGCATCCTTCATTCAGGGTCAGACTATGTTCGCTGAAGGCGGCGTAACCATTCCTATGGGTACTGCTCCCGGCTGGGAAAATCTTAAGACTCCTATCGACGAAATCGAATTCTGATTAATTTGAATTTTGTTTAAACGGGGAAGACTTTGGTCTTCCCCGTTTTTGTTTTATTCTTATTGCAAAGAGCCTTTTTTTTAGTTATAATGAAGAAAAAAGGAGGAATTGAAAATGAACCTTAAGGATTTCAGTATTGTTTCCGGGTATGACGGCCTTTCTTTAAGGCTTACGGTGGTGGAGGCCGAAGAGTGTGTTGGCGTAGTGCTTATAAACCATGGTATGGCAGAACACCGTAAACGCTATTTCTCCTTTATGGAATACCTTGCAAAAAGGGGCTTTACCTGCATTTGTAACGACCATAGAGGCCACGGCAAAAGCGTAAGATCTTCCGAGGAGCTCGGCTATTTTGATTCCGAGGGTCTTCTTTCGGATATGAAGCAAATAAACGCCCTTGCAAGAGAAAGCTACCCCGGTAAGCCCATATTCCTTTTTGGGCACTCAATGGGCTCTTTGGCAGTAAGAGCCTATACAAGGCTTTACGATGATACCGTAAACGGCCTTATAATTTCAGGCAGCCCCTCTTATAACAGCGCTGCTCCCGTTGCAAA
Organism: Eubacteriales bacterium; assembly: GCA_045541395.1. Taxonomy (GTDB): domain Bacteria; phylum Bacillota; class Clostridia; order Oscillospirales; family UMGS1783; genus JAZRWQ01. The sequence continues at coordinate 10,919 of JAZQIZ010000031.1, read as the reverse complement.
GGCCCTTTGTTCCCTTATTTCAAAATTCAAGGGTGATAATTACCGTTCGCCTCTTTTATATTCCCTTTCCATTGGAGCTTACGAAAAAAGCTTTGCAAATGATGGAAGCCTTGGCTGGCTTTGCAGTCAGAAGCAGGTGCAGAAGGATTATGAGGAGGATAGGCTCTGCGGCTTCAAATTTACCGTAAAAGGCTATAAGGCCCTCTTTGAATTAATGGAAGGTGCCTATGCAAAAAAAGGCTGGGTCTGCAAAAACAAGCTTCTGCCTGTAAAGTTCATTTCCGGCAGTGAGGATCCTTGCCTTGTAAACAGAAAACAGTTTCACCGCGCAGTAAACCGCCTGTCTCTTATTTATCCAAATACGGTATGCCGCCTTTTTGAAGGCAAACGCCACGAGATCCTGAATGAGGATATAAAAGAGCAGGTTTATGAGGATATTCTGGAAACCTTAAATAATTGGCTGAGGGTAAGATAATGAAAAAATATATAATAGCCCTTGATCAGGGCACCACAAGCTCCCGCGCAATAGTATTTAATAAAGAGCAACATCCTGTTTTTGTTGCTCAGCAGGAGTATCCGCAAATATACCCTCAGGCGGGCTTTGTTGAACATGATCCAATGGAGATATTCACCTCCCAGATGGTAGTTTTGCAGGAGGCAATTTTGAAAAGCGGCATAACCCCTGAGGAAATTGCGGGCATCGGCATTACCAACCAAAGGGAAACCACCATCCTTTGGGATAAAAATACCGGCGAGCCGGTATATAACGCAATAGTATGGCAGTGCCGCCGTACCGGCCCTATTTGTGATGACCTTAAAGAAAGGGGACTGGGTGAGCTTATCCGCGAAAAAACAGGCCTTGTTATTGACGCGTATTTCAGCGCTACTAAAATAAAATGGATACTGGATAACGTAGAGGGCGTAAAAGAAAAAGCTCTTAAGGGGGATATTCTTTTCGGAACGGTAGATTCCTGGCTTGTTTATAAAATGACAGGCGGCAAGGTACATATAACCGACTACACCAACGCCTCCCGTACAATGCTTTTTAATATTCATACCCTTACCTGGGATAAGGATATTCTTAAGCTTCTGGATATCCCCGAAAGCATCCTTCCTAAGGTTGTTTCATCAAGCGAAATTTACGGTACTTATAATATTCAGGGCACAGAAATACCCATTTGCGGTATTGCAGGCGATCAGCAGGCCGCCCTTTTCGGTCAGCGCTGCTTTAAAAAAGGTCAGGCTAAAAATACTTACGGTACCGGCTGCTTCTTGCTGATGAACACCGGCAGGGAGACATTAAAGGAAAACACCGGACTTCTTACAACCATAGGTATAGGCCTTAAGGATAACATAAGCTATTGCGTAGAGGGAAGCGTATTTATCGGCGGCGCTGTTATCCAATGGCTCAGAGATCAAATGGGCTTTTTGGAAAATTCAGCCCAAAGCGAAGAGCTGGCCTTAAAGGTGGAAAACAGCGGCGGAGTATACTTCGTTCCCGCCTTTACGGGCCTTGGCGCCCCTTATTGGGATATGTATGCCAAAGGCGGTATCTTCGGTTTGAGCCGCGGTACCCAGAAGGAGCATATTGTGCGCGCCGCAGTTGAATCTATGGCTTATCAGACCAACGACCTTATAAAAGCAATAGAGGATTCAACCGGTCTTAAAATGTCTGCCTTGAAGGTAGATGGCGGCGCCTCCCGCAATAACTTCTTAATGGAGTTCCAAAGCGGCATTTCCAATATAAACATTTTCCGCCCCGAATTTGCGGAGTCCACCGCCCTTGGCGCGGCTCTTCTTGCGGGCAGAGCAATTGGCTTTTACAGTGAGGAGCAAATTTTAAAAGAGCCTAAGGGCGTTAGCTTTACTCCCAAAATGGAATCTGTTCTGCGCGAAGAGCTGCTTTTAGGCTGGGCAGATGCTGTTTTACGTACCCTTACAAAATAAAGGAGAATTAAAATGAAGACCTTGTATTACGGCGGCAATATTCTTACAATGGATAAAAACAAAAGAAGCACAGAGGCGCTTCTTTGTGAAAACGGCAAAATAGTTGCTCTGGGTTCTTATAGTAACCTTAAATGCGGCTGCAGGGAAGTTGACCTTAAGGGTAAAACCTTAATGCCGGCCTTTGTGGACGGGCACAGCCATATGCTTATTGTTGGCAGAGATATAGTTAAGACCTGCTCTCTTTTCGGGTGCACAGGCTTTGAGGATATGCTTAACAGAATAAAGGCCTTCAGAGAAGAAAGAGAGCTTTTTAACGGCGAGCCTATTTTCTGCAACGGCTACGACCTTGCAATTATGAAAGAGGGAAAACACCCTAACGCTAAGCTTTTAGACTCCCTAGGCTTTGATAACCCCATTTGCTGCACCCACCAGTCAGGCCACGTGGCAGGCTATAATACCAAGGCTATGGAAATAGCGGGAGTTTTAAAGGAGGATTACGTTTGCCCCGATGGCGGCGTTGCCCAAAGAGACGAAAACGGCAAGCTTACAGGTTATTTTGAAGAAAATGCAAAAGAGCCCTTTAACGCAATTTTCAATAAGGACTTTACCTCCGAGCAAATGGAAAAAGCAATTTTGGCTTCTCAGGATCATTATGCAAAGCACGGCTTTTGTACCGTACAGGAGGGAAGCGCCAGTACCGCCCAAAGATATGAAGTTTTTGAAAAGCTCTCTAAGGAGAACAAGCTTCTGCTGGATACTGTAATTTATCTTGGAGCAGGCGAGGAATTTCAGCCCCTTTGGGAAAGCAAAAAGGAACGTATAGGTAAGCCTTATGAAAACCGCTTAAAAATAGGCGGTGTTAAAATGTTTTTAGACGGCTCTCCTCAGGCCCGCACCGCCTGGATGCTGGAGCCCTATGAAGGTGAGGCCGAATACCGTGGCTATCCTACCTTAACCGATGAGCAGGTTGAAAACAGAGTTTTTAATGCCTATAAATACAAAATGCAGCCCCTTGCTCACTGCAACGGCTCTGCCGCATGCGAGCAGTATCTTAAAACCTGGGAAAAGCTTTGCAAAAAGCATCCCGACGCAAAGGAAATGCGCCCGGTTATGATCCACGCCCAAACCGTTACCTACCCTCAGCTTGACCGTATGGTCAAGGTTTGTATGATGCCCTCATTCTTTATCGGCCATTGCTTCTTTTGGGGCGATACCCATATTAAAAACTTCGGAAGCCGCGGCTACCGTATAAGCCCCCTTAAAGAGGCCCTGAAAAGGGATATGGTGTTCTCCTTCCATCAGGACAGCCCCATTACCGAGCCCGATATGCTCCATTCCATTTGGTGTGCTGTAAACAGAATAACAAGAAACGGGATAATTATCGGTGAAGAAAACCGTATAGATGTATATGATGCCCTTATTGCTGCAACCCGCGGCGGCGCCTATACCTACTTTGAGGAGGATTCCAAGGGTATTCTTAAAGAAGGCGCTGTTGAAGACCTTGTTATTTTAGATAAAAACCCTGTTGATATTGACCCGATGGAAATCAAGGATATAAAGGTTCTGGAAACCATAAAGAGCGGCAAAACCATTTATAAGGCATAAAGCTAAATAAAGAAGCGGCAGAGTTTATCTGCCGCTTTGTAATTATACTTCTTTGGATTTTGTTGCGTTTTCCATTACAACCTTTGCTAAGAACTCTGCGGGAGTCATAGCGCCAAGGTCATCCCCCTTACGGGTACGAACAGAAACTGTGCCGTTTTCAATATCCCTGTCGCCAACAACCAGCATATAGGGTATCTTATGAAGCTGAGCTTCTCTTATCTTGTAACCAAGCTTCTCAGAACGGTAATCGCCTTCGGCGCGGATTCCCGCATCCTTAAGCTGCTGGACAAGGTTCTTGGTGTATTCATGAGCGCGGTCGGTAATAGGCATAACCTTTACCTGTGTTCCCATAAGCCATAAGGGGAGCGCGCCGGCATACTTTTCTATAAGCAGCGCAAGGGTTCTTTCGTAGCAGCCCATAGAGGTTCTGTGAATAATATAAGGTGTCTTCTTCTGTCCGTCGGAGTCGGTGTATTCCATGCCGAACTTCTGGGCAAGAAGCATATCTATTTGAATAGTAATAAGAGTGTCTTCCTTGCCGAAAACGTTCTTTATCTGAATATCAAGCTTGGGACCGTAGAAAGCAGCTTCGTCAATACCAACAGTATACTTGATGCCTATATTATCTAAGATTTCCTTCATTGTGCTCTGGGCAAGCTCCCACTGCTCGGCAGTACCCTCATATTTAACGCCTGCCTTTTCGGGATCCCACTGGCTGAAACGGAATGAGCAGTCTTCCTTAAGACCTAATGTCTCAAGGCAATAGTTGGCAAGATCCAAACAGCCTCTGAATTCTTCTTCAAGCTGATCGGGGCGTAAAACAAGGTGCCCTTCGGAAATTGTAAACTGACGCACTCTTATAAGGCCGTGCATTTCGCCCGAATCCTCATTGCGGAAAAGGGTAGAAGTTTCGCCGTATCGTAAAGGCAGATCTCTGTAGGAACGGGCCTTGCTTAAATAAACCTGGTACTGGAAGGGGCAGGTCATAGGTCGCAGAGCAAAGCATTCCTTCTCTTCATCGTAAGGATCGCCTAAAATAAACATTCCGTCAAGGTAATGATCCCAATGGCCGGAGATCCTGTAAAGATCGCGCTTAGCCATTAAGGGGGTCTTGGTAAGAATATAGCCGCGCTTCTGCTCTTCATCTTCTATCCAGCGCTGTAAAAGCTGAATCGCACGGGAGCCGTTGGGCAGCATAATAGGTAAGCCTTGGCCAATAGAATCTACTGTAGTAAAGTAATCCAGCTCTCTGCCAAGCTTGTTGTGGTCACGCTTTAATGCCTCTTCCTGGCGCTGAATGTATTCTTCAAGTTCTTCCTTGGATGGGAATCCAATGCCGTAAATACGCTGAAGCATCTTCTTATTGGAATCGCCGCGCCAGTATGCGCCGGTGGCAGACGTAAGCTTAAAACCGTTATGCTTAACTCTGCCGGTGTGGTCTAAATGAGGGCCTGCGCAAAGGTCGGTAAATTCGCCCTGTGTATAAAAGCTTATAACAGCATCTTCGGGCAGGTCGTTAATAAGCTCTACCTTGTAAGGCTCTTCCTTGCCTTCCATATAGGCAATAGCTTCGCTTCTTTCTTTCTCGGTTCTTTCAAGGCGGATACGCTCTTTGCATATCTTCTTCATTTCTGCTTCTATCTGTGTCAGCTGTTCCGCACCGAAGGAGAAGGGGGCATCAAAATCATAGTACCAGCCTTCCTCAATAGCAGGGCCTATGGCAAGCTTAACATCAGGCCATAAGCGCTTAACGGCCTGCGCCATTATGTGGGAGCAGGTGTGCCAGTAAGTTTTGCGGTATTCGGGGTTTTCGAATGTGTAAAGATTTTCTTCGGACATAAAAAGTTCCTCCTTTTTTATTTGGGGAGAGAATATAAAAATCCCACCCCTGAATTTTTTCAGGGGTGGGATACTTGCTTGTATTCCACGGTTCCACCCTGCTTGCGTTAAAAAAACGCCGCTTGTATGTGCGCTTTAACGGGCGCATCCCGTCTTGGTTTCCCAAGCTGCTCAAAAGTGGTACCGATACCTGAGTACACAGAGCGCTCACACCAAATGCGCCCCTCTCTGAGTGCCTTTTAAATATCTCTTCTTTCTCAAAGCCTTTAACAAATGAATTATATCACTTTAATTTTTCTTTGTCAATTTTGTTTTTTAATAAAATCAATATGTGATTTCATTTAAATATTTTATGGGGCCGAGATCGATATTTACTTCGTAATCGGTATTGCCGACAGTAATAAGCACGGTTAAATCGGATAATCTGTCTAAATAATATTCTGAATCAAGACCTTTGTTTGCCGGCTCATAGGTGGGTGTAAGGTTGTATTGAACTGCATAACTACTTGCGGCCGGTAGCCTGTCGCAATATAGGTCTACAGGCTCGAAAATGTTAACATGTGTTATTCCGTTGCCTATAATTCTAACACCTTCTTCATCCCATTTGAAAGAAAAATCTATGTTTTTTAGAAACTTATCGCTTTTGTTCCAAATGCCGATGTCTAAAGTTACAGTATTTGATTCCTCGCCATTTTGCTTGCCTGCTTCCCATTTGTGAATTTTGAAGTCAAAAATATCAGAGGCGTTTGTAATTACCTTGCCGGTGCTCTCATCGTAAAATCTCGCTTTTGCGTTCTCAAACTCGGATATCTCTGCTGCGGTAGGCGGTGAAGTCGGCTTTTGAAGAATATGTGTATATCCCGAGGAACATCCTGCCAGAAGTAGTACAATAATTACAAGTACGGGAAAAATATTTTTCATTACAAGCCCCCCTCGATCAGTTTAATTTAGAAATGATGATAGATTAATTATTACCATTGTTTTTATTATACCATACAATATGCCTTGTGTCAATGTTAAATATATAAAAGGAACTCTTCATATCGAAGAGTTCCTTTTATGTATTAGCGCGCCTATGCCGTTGCCTATAGCGCTTAATATAATATAAGGTATCATATACACCCATGCAGAGGAATTAAAATAAATAAACATTGCGGGAACAAACGAAATTGCCGTAAATAAAATGATCCAAAAGGAAAATCCGTGCTTTATTGCGTGAACAAGAGCGCACACCAGGGCCGTTATGGGATAAATCAAAAATAAAAATATTATAAATGAGCCAATATCATATCTTATTGCGGGAATAAAGCAAACCGCAGGAAGCAGGTTATAAATAGCCGCTATTATTATATATGTGATATACTTCTTCACTGCTTCACCTCAAATACCGTTTGGGTTGCGGTTCTTATCCAGCCTATAGGAACGTTATATCCTTCTTCCCAAAGGTCTGAGCCTGAGATCTCTTGCCCGTTTACGGTGTAGGTCTTTTCTTTGTCGCAAACAGGGTAAAGGGTAATATTGTGCTGATGAGGGAAGTTAACGTAAGTATAAACCTTAATTTTCTTAAAGTTTCTGTCGTTAAACTGCAGTACCGTCATACTTTCCGTGTCCGTAAGCAGGTGGCACTCGCTGTTTTTCCAGAACTCCTCGTCTTCCTTATAGGAAACAATAAATTCCCTAATGGTATCAAGAGTTGATTGAGACAGCTGCTTCAGATCGCAGGAAATACCAATAGGCGCTCCCACTACGCTGTAAAGCATGTAATCTTTATTTACAACCTCTAAATAATCCCAACAGTTGTCGCCGCTCATAATTATCTTTTCCGTAGGCTCTAAAGTGCCGTATACAGGCTTAAAGCCTTCATGGGAGCGAACGGTCAGATATCTTTTTATTGCGCGGGAAGACATTCTCTTTACAGTATCCTTATAAATGCGAAGCTGTGTGTAAAGGCTGTGATTGTCGCTCATCCAGAACCCTGAGGATAGAGGCAGGGTGGCCATAGCCATTCTCATGCCGCCCGAGGCGCAGTTTTCAATATAAATTTCGGGGAATTCGCTGTAGATTTTGCCTATAAAGTATTCGTAGCCCCGGAAGTAGTCTATAAAAGCGGTGCGGTCACGGTCGTAGGTGTAATAAGCGTTAAAGTCAAACTTAATATGGTCCACCTTATATTTGCGAATGTTATAAACAAGCATATCGTAAATATAATCGCAGGTCTCTTTTTTTGCAAAGTTAATAAAATACTGTTCCCCTTCCTTTATGTAATGTTGGGGGTATTCCTTAACAATATCAGAATTCTTGCCTGCCCTTTCAATTTCAAACCAAAGACCAAGCTTTAAACCTTCACTGTGAACCTTGTTTGCAAATTCTTCAAGACGCATATCCAAAGCCTTAGGGTGCTCTTTCCAAAGCCCAACGTTGTCAAACCAGGTAATTGGTAGCCCGAACCAGCCTGCATCTATTACAAAGGTGTCGGCGCCGATATATTTTGCCTTCTCCAACTGCTGAGAAAGCTCCTCAAAGGAAAATACGTCAAATTTGCTCATCCAGGTATTATATATAATAGGAAAAGCCTTTTGTGGGTAAATATCGTTGCAGTAGCGGTGAAGCTTATAAGCGTCAAGGTCAACCTTATTTTTTATGGGGTAGTAAAGTATTTCGGGTAACTCCAAAATTTCTTCAGGCGCAAGGCTGTAGTTTAAGTCCCTGTCGTCAAAACCAAGCTCAACAGCAATATCCTTTCTTACCTGCTGCTCAAAAAGCTTGTAAACCCTATATTTCCACATGCTCTTAGCCATAATATGAAAAGCATAGCCTCGCTGTGTCTGCAAATTCCAAAGGCATACAAAAGGTACTGCCCCGTCATTGAAGCGGGCGCCGGTGCCTGTAGCTCCTATTTCCTGGTTAAGAGGCGTCCAAAGCCCTTCGCTTTCGCAGGTCCATTCACTGTGCTGGGTGTAAACCTCATGCTCTCCGCCGTTAAAAATAAATCTGGAGGCTGCGCTTGTGATCGTAACAGGCTCAGCTGAAATATTAACAAGCCTGTCCCTTCTTGAAATGACCCCTGAAGGATGTCTTTTTATTTCGCTTATGAATTCAATCTTTTCACCTTTAAAATAAAAGCCTTCCTCGGTCTTTTCGGGAGCTCCCTGTAAAGGAGCGAAATTGCCGTATACCGAAACAATGTCTTTTATATCGTTGATTATCATTGTCTGCCCCTCCTTTTTTCTTTAGTTTAATGTAAGAACTGTGCTGTGTCAAGGAATATTCTCCGTGCTTTAACAAAAAATAAAGTATATTTACGGGAGGTAATCCATATGAAAAAATCAATGAAAATTTTCGTCCTGTCCTTGGCCCTTTTGTTTCTTTTCAGCCTGTCTGCCTTTGCCCTTTCCCAAAGAGGCTCTCAAGGGCAGGAGGTTCGTCAAATACAGCAAAAGCTTAAAAACTGGGGCTACTACTCCGGATCGGTAGACGGTATCTTTGGCCCAAAAACAGAAGAGGCCGTAAAATACTTTCAGCGCAAAAACGGCCTCAAAGCAGACGGTATAGTCGGCAATGCTACTCTTGCGGCTTTAGGCATAAATTCCGGTTCTTCCGGCACCTCCAATTACGAGAATAACGTAAACCTGCTTGCTCATATTATCTCCGCCGAATCCCGCGGTGAGCCTTACGTAGGTATGGTGGCTGTAGGGGCAGTGGTGTTAAACAGAGTAAAACACCCCTCTTTTCCCAATACCATTGCGGGGGTTATTTATCAGCCCGGCGCCTTTACTGCCGTGGTGGACGGCCAAATGAACGAGCCTATAACCGATACGGCCTATAAAGCCGCCCGTGACGCCCTCAATGGCTGGGATCCTACCGGTGGTGCTATCTATTATTATAACCCCGCCAAAACCACAAGCTCCTGGATATACACCAGGGAGGTTATAGTAACCATAGGCGATCACGTATTCGCAAGATAAAAGAGCAATTTTATTTGCTCTTTTTTTATTGTGTTTTTTGTGTGTATATGTTACATTATAATTAAGCAAGACCCCATTCTGTTTTATATGAATCGAGGTATTTAAAATGAAAGACTTTTCCGTAGTGTCAGACGTAAATTACCTTTGCGGCGAATCTCCTCTGTGGGATACCCGCGACAGCAAATTTTATTGGTGCGATCTTCTTCCTTGTCAGGTATTTGAAAGAGATGAAGAAGGTAATGCAAGGGTGCTCTTTGAAGGCAAAAGCGTTGGCGGTTTTGCAATGAATAAAAGCGGCGGCTACGTTTGCTCTACCTTACAGGGAATTTTTCTGTGGGATAAGGAAAACGGCTTCAGGCTGGTTGCCGATCATTTAGGCGAGGATAAGCTTGCCGGTAATGACTGTATCGCCGATCCTGCAGGCAGACTTCTTTTTGGCTCCGTTTTTTATGATGCCTTTTCCGATACCTACCCCTTGGGTAAGCTCTTTAAGGTGGAAACCGACGGCAGCGTTCATATTCTCGATGAAGGTATTCATCTTTCCAATGGTCTGGGCTTTTCCCCCGATAATAAAATTCTCTATTATTCCGATACCATTGCCCATAAGATATTTGCATACGATTACGACGTTGAAAAAGGCGAGGTTTCCAATAAGCGCGTCTTTGTGGACGTTCCCCTTAACGAAGGTATGCCCGACGGCATGACCGTAGACTCCCAAGGCTACGTATGGTCTGCTCAGTGGTACGGTAAGTGCGTTATGCGTTACGCCCCCGACGGCTCTGTAGATATGTGCCTTGAAACTCCCGCAAAGCAAACCACGTCCCTTATGTTCGGCGGGAAGGACTTCTCCGATATCTATATTACAACTGCCTATAAGCCTGCCTGGCTCCATATGATCCCCAAAGATTATGATTTTGAGGACACGACCGATATCGGCGGCCCCGTTTATAAAATAAATCTCGGCATAAAAGGTAAGCCCGAATTTATTGCCGATATAAAAATATAAAAGATGTCTGTGCTTACAATAGATTTTTCTTCTAAGACCGTAATCGTCACCGCTATATGTGACCGTTTTGCAGAGGCAGGCGCCAATGTTATCATTGCAGGCAAAACCTTTGCGTTGGCAGAAGAATAAAGAGTGGAATTTTCCACTCTTTTTTCTTAAAAAGCTATTGCAATTTTAATCGTAAAGTAGTAGAATAAACAGGCTAACGCAAAAAAATGTCATAACAAGATCTTATTAAAAAAACTTTAAAAAAAATAAAAAAAGTGCTTGACAATAAGGGAGTGTTGTGGTATTATTAATAAGCTGTCGGGAAGACAGTGAAGAAAACAGAATGTAACTTCCCATTGGGAAGCAATGCACGGACCTTGAGAATTGAACAACTTGAAAGAAGAGAACCTGTTAATTCAAAGAGTGAGTAACTCAAAAAATTAAAGGAACACTTTGAACTAAAGTAATTTTAGTAAAGAAGTGAGCCTGGAAAAATCGTCTTTGTTTAATGTTTAGATAAAGAACCATTAAATAGAGAGTTTGATCCTGGCTCAGGACGAACGCTGGCG
>JAZQIZ010000030.1:0-2130 GCA_045541395.1 Eubacteriales bacterium | reverse complement strand
GGCTTCACGCTTCATTCTTGCATCAAAAGCCCTAATACTCAGGTTTCTTTCATCACCGTCAAGCACATAGCTATAAATACCGGCTTTCTTTGTTACATCGGTATCAGCCATGAGCTTAGCTACCTCTTTTTCAAGGGCAGCTGCATCTAAAGGCTTACCGGCGTGCAGATTATATAGCACGCCCCATTCAACGCCTTGCATTTCTTTTCTATACTTAGGGAAGTAAGTCTTAACCCATGTAATAACATTATTGAAGTATAGCCATAGCTCTGATGCGTTAGGGTCATGCTGATGCTTTGCCATGTATAGCTCTATCTCTGTATCTTCTTTTGCAGCTATCCATTTAAGCACGGTTTCTAAGTAATCCTGCCTTATGGGTGTGCCTTTCAGATACTTGCTTGCAATCTGATAAGCAGGGCAGCTTGTTTTGCTAAAATATTTCTTTGCTTCGGTCAGCCATGAGCCGGTATAAATAGCGTTTCTCAGCTCTTGGTTTGTTAGCTTCTCACCGGCTATATTGATAATCTTAAACCAATCAAGCTTCTCTTTATTTGTTCCTTCACAAATATAAATCATAAGCTTATAGTCTAATATCTGCTGCTGCTCTTCATGGGTCAGATTATGGAAGTATTGATAATCAAGGGAGAAGTCACCGTTTAAGTATTGGCAGATACTTATGGTTCTCTGCTGACCGTCCAGCAGCTCATAGCCGCCATTATCCCCTTTAACCCAATACATAACATTCAGAGGGAAGCTTTTCTTTACGGTATTTATTACTTCGTCACGCTGCTTGTCCTTATAGACAAACTCTCTTTGGAACGCCGGTCTGACATTCAGCTCACCGGCATAAGCAACAACACCATTCTCAGCACTATCTAAGTAACCATTAAAAATATCTCTTATAGGTATTTCGTGCATTTCTATTTTCATTGCTGCTTCCTCCTGACTATTATTCTTGAATAAGGACACTTAGGATTGCCGGCTTTATCATAGTATGCTATATCCGTTCTTCCTCTATGGTTTTTTGTTATTCCTATTCTTTTTGCTAAATCTCCGCAGCCTAAACCGACTATTTCAAACTGTGAAGGGTTATACTGCTGCAAAAAGCTATCCGGAACGCCCATATCTCCATAATAGTCCATCGGAATATCACTAACGCTCTTTACATCAATGGCATCATAATTAAAATACTTTGGATATTCTTCCTCTATGTATGGCTTAAATAGAATAATATCTTCATGCCGCTTCTGAATATCTAAGTTAGTAAGCCAAATAACGCCATTAACTCTTATCATACCTTCTTTATGCTGAGAAGATACAGCATAATCTTCATACTCTCTATTGATAAAAAAGCCTACACTATTAGGAAAGCCATACCCTAACCATATTTTATTCTCTTGAATAAGCGGAAAGATTTCTTTGTAATGTAATGAATTTTGACTTCCTATTACAATAAACTTTTTATCATACTCTATTAGCTGAGCTATATATTCTCTGAATAAAGAAAACGGTGGATTTGTGACTACAATATCAGCTTCTTTCAATATCTCAATACACTCAGGGCTTCTAAAATCTCCGTTCTGCTGCAAGGGTGTTTTCACATAATCAGGGAAGCTCATTTGTCCGCTCTTTGGTAGGTCAGCCGCTATAATTTCCATTTTATAGCTTGGCTTATCCTTTTCATAATGGGTAGAAATTAGCTTCTTTAATCCTAATGAAAAGAAGTTAAGCTGAAAATAAAGCCAAAAATTACTATATTCAGGGTCATCACAATTACAGAAAACAACTTTATCTTTGAAGTGTTCTTTGTAATGTCTTAATTCCCTTTCAATATCTCCAATCTGAGTAAAGAACTCATCTTTCTTTTGCTCTTTGGCTTTACCCATGTGCTTATTTGTATTAGCCATTATTCCACCCCTTCCAACTCTTTATCTATCTCAGCTATTTGCCGCTGCAAGCGTTCTATGGCTTTCTGCAAGCCTTTTTTCCTTACCCTTAATTCATCTTCTCTTGAAAGATAATAGCGGTCTAAGGCATAATCGCAGCTGCCACAATCACAATTAAAGTCCTCTTCCGTTTCCATTCTAAGCTTCTCTGCATCGTCAGCCGCAAAATATCTCTCTGCTTGCT
>JAZQIZ010000029.1:0-3869 GCA_045541395.1 Eubacteriales bacterium | reverse complement strand
TACAGTTTTATAGGTTCCGGTTTTGGAATCATATTTATATACTCTGTAGCCTGTAGCGCCTACTGCCTTTGGCCAGGAAAGCTTAATAGACGTTGCGTTGCGGCTGCCTACGGTAATCTTGGAAGGGGCTAAGGGGTTGGTGAAAGCTTCAATTTCAGACATTGTGCTGTAATACTTCTTGCCGCCCACTTCCTTATAAGACTGAAGGCCTATTTTATACTTATTGCCTGCAGTAAGCCCTGAAAGGGTTGCAGTAAGGTTGTTTGTGGAGAGTTTGGCAACGTATTTGCCGGTTGAAGTGTTATACAGGGAGACTCTGTAGCCGGTGCTGTCGTAAGATTTTTTCCAACTTACAGTTATTGAGCTTCCACTTTGCCCTGTTACAGTAAGATTCTTAGGGTGGATAGGATTTATGGCGTAGAAAACTTCTTTTGTTCCACTGTAATTGCCCATAAGATTTATTTTAAGAGTATACCCACCAATAAACATACTAAGGGGCGGATAGGTAACGGTATAATCACTGCCTTCCGTAAGCTTTTTACCTTGTGAATCAAACAGAGTAACCGAAGGCTGAATGTTGGTGGTATTATAAGTATACTGAGTTTGGTTTACTTCTGCTTCTGATACTTTATTTATCTTTGTGTCCTGAGAATGATCACAGTAGGTGCAACGTTCCGTTATGCTGCCGTCTGAAGTAAAGGTTGCCTTTGTTTTGGAAACTTCAAGTAAGGTATGCTCCGCAACCTCGATTTTTAAGGTACCTTCAATATTTCCGGCCTTAACTGTTACATTCTGAGTACCAACAGTATTGGGATCGTAACCTTCTACAGTGAAGTCGGTAAGCTTTTGGGAGGTTCCGTTTTCATAAAAAGCGGTGATCTCCATACCGGTAAGGTCAAGGCTCTCACCCTTATGGAACACAGTCCTGTTGGGCGCAGTTAATACAAGGCTGTTCTTTAATTCCTTAATAAGAATAAGTTCGGAATCGTATCTTGTGGTCATACCCGTAACGTTAATGCCTTCGTTCATAAGCTGAGCGCCGGTCATTCTAACGTTAAGGTTTGTTCTGTCCATAAAAGTAAGATCGTAAAGCTTAGTCTCTTCAAGGCCCTTTAACCTTATAACCTTAGAGCCGGGAGCGGAAGCGTTTTCTTTAAAAAGATAAACAACGCCCTCATCGAGATCTTCGTTGTAATATTCAATACCGTCCCAATCATTCCAATACCAAAGCTCCACGGCGCTGTTTGCTGAAGGAGTAGGAAGGATATGATAAACGTTGGTATCACGCAGAATAGGGCGTAAGGTTTCATTAAAAAGCTTAAAATGATCCTTTAAAAGCTGAAGGTTATTATTATAAACGTAGCCTTCAGGGTAAATACAAAGCATGGAGGAACCCATAAGTGAGGTTCTTATGGAATATGTAAAATAATCCTCACTCTTATGCGGTATATCTCCGCCCTCTATGGTTTCAGCGGGAATTGGCTTAATTGTCATATAATTTCGGGTTGGCAAAGTAAGGTTAAGATCCGCCTTCATCTGCAGTGGGTTTACCATATAGGAACCCTGATACAAAGATACTCTGTAGGTCAGTGGGAAGGAGGTATCATCATTGGTCATAAAGGTCATACGCTCCATGGTGGTAAACTCCTTCAGCGATCCTGCGCCCATACAGTGCTCGTAACGGAATTTATCGGAGTATTCCATCATACTGTCGAGTATGTAAAGCAAACCTTCGTGATCGTCAAAATCGTAACTTTGCTCGGTGTCAAAATCACTTCGCCAATATTCATAACCAATGCCGTAATCGTTGGTTTCAGGGCTCATACGATCTTTTAGGGCCTGAAGCTGTAATTCTCTGCCCTCTTTTGTACCGATATCAACACCCATGTAGGTGTCGGCCATATAAAGGGAGAAGTATACGGGGTTTTCGCTGTCATCCTTCTTGAGCTGCTCCTGCAATGCCTCGTAAAGGCCAAAGTAAGGCAAACCTGTTTTCTCATTAATGCCAAACTTTTTATCGGGAAGCCAAAGGTCCTCGGTAGCAATATCCTGCCGGAAGGTCACACCGTCAGGCACCGTCCAGCCGTAATCTTGTTTGATAACGTTTACGTAATCTGCAAAGTCGGGCCAAATATTAAACTGAGTGTCCATATTGGATACACGGTCGGATATAATGCCCATAGAAATGTAAGGCTCAGCTTCGTTTTCGTAAATTGAACGGGTAATTTTATATTCCCAGAACCAATGCTTCATGTCATTGGAACCGTCGTCAATATCACCGTCATATGCGCCTATAAAGAAGCCGGGAACAGAAAGAGTTTCTCCTTTTTGGCGATCGATCACTCTGTCGGTATCAGTATCAAGGAAGGTAGTAATACCAATTTCGTTGCCGGTTCTTCTTATAAGTATTTTGCCAAAGGACCAGTAATGGCCAATATAAATGCCCTTATTGTTATTAATATCAATTACCTGATAAGGCAAAAGGCTTCCAATAGGCAGGTAATGGTTCTCAACAGAGGTAAATACAGAACTTCCGTCCTTCAGTTCATCCTTTATATCTCCTGCGTAAAAATACGGATCGGTACCGTCGTTTACACGGGAGCGGCTAAATCTGTTAAGTACAGCAGTATCATTACTCTGAAGCTCCAATTTGAAGTTCGCGCTCACAGTATCGTTATAATTCAGGGTAAAGCCTTCTGTAATGCCGGTTATATACTGATTAAACTCAATAGGGCCAACACCGTCGCGTTGGGTTATTTTAACCTTCAGCTCATATTTACCGTCGTCAGAATTGTAGGTAAGGGTATGCTCGGTGCCCTTTTCTATGGTTACAGGCTCATAATCCTTATATACCCAATTAACCTTTTTGCTATTAAGCCGTTCAACTAAAGCAACCGGTACCGGTTCGGTTAAATACTCGGTACTGTCTTTACCCAATGAACATAATGAGTTTATATAAAGTTCACCTTCATCGGAGATAAAGAAATTTGCTTCGGTGGTTTCGGAAGCGGCGGTAAAACTTTCGTTTACAGTAACATCTTCCGCCCCTTCGGGAAATGCAGGATACAAGGAATCCAACTTGATCAGAGAAATATCGTCAAAATAAACAGGCTTTCCGGAAAGGGCGTTCCCAACAACCATTCTGGGGCGAACAAGGGTATAATTTCCGGAATAAAAAATAATTGTAGCAGTAACCCACTCCCCTGCCTTATGACTGCCTGTAACCGAACCGCCGATATCAGCACCTGTATATCCGTCTGTAAGGTTAACGTAAGCAACACCTGCAAGATCGGAACGGTAAATTTTTGCACTGTAAACGTAATAAGTATCGGGTTCAAGGGTAACTGCCGTACCCGGACAAATGGTTGTATTTTTTGCAGAAACCTTCATCATTTTATTGCCGTCAAAGGCTGTAACTTTATTTTCGGAAGATACTATCTGCCAGGTTCCGTCAGCAGGACTCCAGTTGCCTGCGGCTTCAAAACTCGGATTTATTACAACGTTTTCCGTATCAGCCGATGCCGCATCAACGGTATTAAACACAGACACGTGAAAGCATCCTAAAACGGTAACCAGCGCAAAAATAATTGTAAATATCTTTTTCATAAGCACAAACCTACCTTACCACTATTATCTCTTATTATATTGGCACAAAGATGATAATGCAATATACAAATGAAAAAATACCGAGCGTAAAGCTCGGTATTTTTTATTATTTAATTTTTATAGCCTTTGCAGGGCTGAAGGAGCTGTAGATCTTAACGTTGTTTGCAAGCTTGTAGGTGCGGACCTTGAAGTAGTAGGTCCTGCCGCTTGTAAGGCCTGTGTAAGTCTTTGATACGTCGTTTACCTTTGTTGTGTCAAGCAGC
>JAZQIZ010000028.1:0-59319 GCA_045541395.1 Eubacteriales bacterium | reverse complement strand
ACATTAAACAAAGACGATTTTTCCAGGCTCACTTCTTTACTAAAATTACTTTAGTTCAAAGTGTTCCTTTAATTTTTTGAGTTATTCACTCTTTGAATTAACAGGTTCTCTTCTTTCAAGTTGTTCAATTCTCAAGGTCCGTGCATTGCTTCCCAATGGGAAGTTACATTCTGTTTTCTTCGCTGTCTTCCCGACAGCTTATTAATAATACCACAACACTACCTTATTGTCAAGCACTTTTTTTATTTTTTTTAAAAATATTACCACCCTCAAAAAGGTGGCAATATTTAAGCTTATTTCCCAACTCCGTTAGGATATAATTCAAGGAATTTTTTATAATAAACCCCTGCCATCGCATGATAACCGGCATGGGAAAGATGAACGTGGTCTGAGCAAAGGCCGTGATGGCTATCGGCATTCCAAATAGCTTCGAAGGTATTTGCAAAAATGACTTTTTTACCTTCCTTCTGCCACTTCTCAACAAGTACTGCAAGTCTTCTGTTAAATTCAACCAGCCAATCCTGAAATACGTCGGAGCGTGTGGTAGGAGGTGCAGTTGCAATCACTAACTGAATGTCAGGATTTACTCTCCAGAAAATATCGTACAGAGTCTGATAGCGTTCGAACACGCCCTGCATTCCTTCTTCAGTCCAGGCCTCTTGATGCTGAGGATCTCTGCCGGAAGCAAACGCGGTATCATTGGTACCCAGCTGGATCATAATAGTATCGGGTTTATATTTTAACATCCAGCCTTCCATAAAAGAAGCAAGGCCTCGGTCTTCTTCCCATCTACCGTAAAACTTACCCCATATATCTACAGCCATCCAGCCACCATGACCCTCGTGACGAAAGAGCGCTGTTTCGTTTTCCGAAGACTGATTTGCTTTCATGGATCCAACACTAACAAAGCGATTATCAGGATCAGATCCAATAAGGCTTGTAACCGCAGGACGGCACCCCCACCACTCATCCTCAGGAATATCAGTATTTGCACCGAGGGTGATGGAGTCACCTACAAACATAAGTCTCAAAGGTTCAGGCTTGCCTTCTTCGGTAGCATACCAACAACACTCAATAGCTTTGACATCTTCTTTTTCAAGAACCACAGCTGCCTCAGGGCTTTCAAGGCTATCATTGTCTTTAAGGAAAGAATCTTCAGTTTTAAGCTTATAACGATTATTACAAAGGTTGATAACCTTACAGAAATATTCGCCAACGGTAAAGCCGTTATTGTACTCAAAGAGGCCGATGCCGTTCACAAAAATATTTCTGCCGGTATCACAATTGGTAAGAATATATTTCTTGCCGTTTTCAAGAGATGGAGAAGGTTTATGAGTTTTGCCGAATTTGTTTAATTCCATTATTTTAACCACCTTTCGGTTTTATAATTACTAATTGGCCGAAGCGACAGTCATCCCGAAAACATTGGCTGCGCCACCTTTTTTAAGCATTTTTGCACACTCTTTCATGGTTGATCCAGTTGTAAAAACATCATCTATAATAAGAATATTCTTACCCTTGATCTTCTCCGGATCAAGAACTTCATACATTCCTTTTACGTTACTTTTTCGATCATTTTCGTTTGAGATGGTTGACTGTATTGAATTGGAGCGAAGCTTTTTCAGAAGATCATCATATGGTTTCCCTGTGAAATTTGCATAGGCTGTTGCAATAAGCTCAGCTTGATTAAATCCACGCCAACGTTTTCTGCCTTTTGATAAAGGAACACAAGTAACTATATCGACAGAGTTCAAGTAGGAGAAACTCATTTTAGAAAGGTAATCTGCATGAATTTTAGCGATGGAAGTCATTCCGTTAAACTTAAGATTGATTATAGTTTGACGTATCAGAGGATCGCCGTAATAGAAACCGGAAAAGCAACAGAACAAGTGATTATCGCTATTAGGGATCAGCGCATAATGGGGTTTAGGGAGAACATTCGGACGACAATCATCGCAAATGACCACGTCCCTATCCACCAGATCATCACAACAGATACATCTGGATGGGCAAAGATACCATTTTATGTCATTCCATAAGCTCATACTCTACCCTCCGCAACATCTATCAACAGGTATTTTAAGCCTGAAAAACGATTGCCCTTTTTACTGTTTTTCAGCATTACCTCCACTTTGCCCATATCCCCCACAAGGACCAACATTTTTTTTGCTCTGGTAATGGCAGTATAAAGAAGATTTCTATATAAAAGAGCATTGGGGGTATCATACAGAACAAGAACTACACATTCAAACTCACTGCCCTGACTTTTATGGGTAGTGATAGCATAAGCAAAATCCAGTTCATCTATATTTTCATATGGGTAATGAGCAAGTCTGTCATCAAAACGAATATACAATAATTCACTTTCATTGTCAATAGATTCAATAATACCGATATCGCCATTATAAACCCCTACTCCAATTTCGCCGTTGGGAAGTTCATAGGTTATATCATAATTATTTTTAACCTGCATAACCTTATCCTTTAAAGCAAAGGGCATTTTGGAGGTGCGATAGCCGTAGGGATTTACCGCATCCTTAAGACGTTTATTAAGGTTGACCGTTCCCGCAATACCAAGCTTTGACGGTGAAATAACCTGAATATCGGAATTAATATTCCAGCCGTATTTATTAGGCAGACGGCGAATGCAAAGATCGGTTACTGTATCAACGCAGTCCTGACTGCTCTGGCTGTTAATATAGAAAAAGTCACGGTTTTCTCCGGTAAGGCAAAGACTTTTTCCCTGAAGAATGCCATGAGCGTTGGTAACTATCAGAGAATCGGCCGCCTGGCGGAAAATTTCAGTAAGACGAATAACGGGAATAAAACCGCAGGAAATAATATTACCAAATGGATTTCCGGGACCTACAGGAGGAAGCTGATCGTTATCACCTACAAATATTACCGAACACTTCGGAGAGAGTGCTCGCAGAAAGCTATCCATAAGGGAAATATCCATCATAGAGGACTCATCGCAGATTATAACGTCAAAATCCAGAAGATTGGATTCATTTCTTCCGAAAACTGCTACACCTTCGGCATTATATTGCATTTCAAGAAGGCGATGGACCGTTTTTGCTTCATAACCTGAAAGCTCAGAAATACGCTTTGCGGCACGACCCGTAGGAGCAACAAGGGCAAAATTTTTGTTCTCCTTCAAAAACAACTCAATGATGGCACTCACAACGGTTGTTTTTCCTGTGCCGGGCCCTCCGGTAAGAACCATTACACCGCCCTGTGCGGATTGCACAAGTGCTTCTTTTTGTTTATCATTAAAAGAAATATTAAGTTTTTTCTCTATATTTCCAATTTCTTTTTCGGTTACACTGGTGTTTTTTGATATTCTGAGCATTGAATAAAGCTTTTGGGCACACCTTAATTCCTGCTCATAATAACGGCGAAGATACACAGCGGTAACCGCGCCTATCTGGCATCTCACAAGTTTGCCTGAATCTATGCAGTTTTCAAGCTGAAGCCGAACATCAGAAAGCTCACATCCAATAAGCCCTGATGCAATATTACATAGCTGATCCTGCGGTAAAAAGGTATGGCCGCCGTAGCTGTTTTCGGTTAGAATATAATTTATAGCGGCACTGATACGGAATTGGTTAGCCTCACCCATACCCATACTCATAGCCACAGAATCTGCTTTTTCAAAGCCTATTCCGCTTATTTCTTCACACATAAGGTACGGATTTTCCTTAATTACTTCAACAGCATTAAATCCCCATCGTTTCCAAATTCGCATTGCAATAACGGGAGTAATTTCATACTGTTGCAAAAAAAGAAGTATCGCACGAATACCAAACTGACTTTTAAATGATTCGGAAATTTCATTGGCTTTTTTGGGAGAGATGCCTCTTATACAGGTAAGCTCCTGAGGGCGCTCTTCTATTACATTTAGGGAATCTTCACCAAAGACCCCTACTATACGGGAAGCAGTTACCGGACCAACGCCCTTTACAGCACCGCTTTCAAGATATTTTTTTATGGCTTCGGATGTTACCGGAAGTTTTTTTTCATAGCTTTCCACAGCCAATTGCTGACCGTAAATTCTATGGGTTGTCCACACGCCCTTGAGCGTTAAAGTTTCCCCTACGCTGACTAAGGGTAATGCGCCAACTGCAGTGACTTCATTACCCTCCACTAAAACAGACAGAACGGTATAACCGTTTTCTTCATTTGAATATATTATTGTTTGAACAATACCTTCAATACAAACAGTTTCTTCCATTTATTCTTTAGTACCTTTAATGATTTTTATATTATTATACAGTAGCGCGGTATTATCAATATCCTTACGCTTATGAAGTGACAGTCCTTGATCTATTACCGTAATATGGCAAGGACCGTTTTTTGTTGTGAATTTTGCAGTAGCTTCTGCAATAATATGTATTATATCCCCGGGGCTACCGATACCGTCTTCAAGCTCAAGTATAATTTCCATGTGGGAAACGCTTGATCTGTCGTACAGAATATACTTTATAATTGAATCAATTATAAAGGCTAAACCTATTGTAGCAAAAAGAGAAAGAATAATCAATATAATAGTATTCAAAAAAATCACCCCTCAACACATAATATGCTGAGGGGTGAGAAAATGTTTAATTATTTTACTAAATCTAAAAGCATTTGAGCCTTATCTGTGTTTTCCCACATCACACCAAGCTCTTCCCTGCCCATATGACCGTAGGCGGCAAGGGGAGCGTAAATAGGATTGCGAAGACCAAGCTCGTCTATAATAGCAGCAGGACGAAGATCGAACACCTTGCTTACTGCGGCAATTATTCTGTCATCACCAACCTTGCCGGTACCGAAGGTATCTATCATAATAGAAATAGGGCGGCTTACACCGATTGCATAAGACAGCTGAACCTCGCATCTGTCAGCAAGGCCTGCCTTAACAATAGTTTTAGCAACTCTTCTTGCAGCATATGCAGAAGAACGGTCTACCTTTGTAGGATCCTTGCCGCTGAAGGCACCGCCGCCATGTCTGCCCATACCTCCGTAGGTATCAACAATAATCTTTCTGCCGGTAAGACCGGAGTCGCCGTTAGGTCCGCCAACAACAAAACGGCCGGTAGGATTAACGTAAATTTTAGTTGCTTCGCTTATAAGCTCTGCAGGAACAGTTTTCTTAATGACCTCTTCAATAATAGCTTCTCTTATGGTAGAAAGGCTAACATCAGCACTGTGCTGAGAGGAGATAACTACAGTATCAAGGAATACAGGCTTACCGTTTTCATACTTAACGGTTACCTGAGTCTTTCCGTCGGGTCTTAAGAAGGGAGCAATACCCTGCTTACGAACGTCAGTAAGGCGCTTAGCTAACTTATGCGCATAGGAAATTGGCATAGGCATAAGCTCTTCGGTTTCATTGCAGGCGTATCCAAACATCATTCCCTGGTCACCGGCGCCAATATCTTCATAGTTATTCTCCTTGGCTTCCAAAGACTTATCAACGCCAAGTGCAATATCCGCAGACTGTTCGTCTATAGAAGTAATAATACCGCAAGTATTGCAATCAAAACCATACTCAGCGTTGTTATAACCAATATTATTGATGGTATTGCGAACAACCTTAGGGATATCCACATAACCGCTGGTGGAAATTTCGCCCATAACAAGAACAAGACCTGTTGTTATTGCAGTTTCACAGGCAACACGGGCAGTTTTATCCTGTTCAAGAATATTATCAAGAACAGCATCGGATATCTGGTCGCAAATTTTATCGGGATGACCTTCGGTTACGGATTCTGAGGTAAACAAATAATCGTTCATAAAAAACTCCTTTCACAAAAAGATGACGTTCCCGAAAGAACGTCATATATAAACCTCATCTTTCGGCTATTACCGCAGGATTTGGCACCTTACATTACGCAGGTTGCCGGGCTTCACAGGGCCTGTCCCTCCACCACTCTGAATAAGGGTAATATTCAATTTCATAAATATTTTATACTACGCAGGGGATTTTGTCAATAGATTACACTTTATTTTTCAAAAGAGGTGAAATTCTTTTATATATGATAAAGCAAATTAAACTATCTATAATTCCTTTGGCAAAAGTAAACGGAAAATTAAAAACCATCAAACATTGCCACAAGTTTTCTACTTCAGAAAAAATTGCTTTATACATAGCAATTATGATATTTGCGTCACCGCCAAAGAAAACTCTAGTATAAAATGGATAAGTAATATAATAATTAATCGGTAATGAGATAAGTCCCATTAAAAATGCACCGATAATGCATGCAATCAAAGCACTTACTCTTGTTTTTTTCTTTTTATAAATAATACCTGCCGTAAATACAAATACTGCGCCCATCAAAAAGTTAGCAAGCTCCCCAATGCCCGCACTGTTTGTAACAAAAAGATGAACAACATTTTTAATTAAGCACACTAAAACACCATATATTGGGCCTAGAGCAAATGATGTTACAAGTGCAGGAAGCTCAGAAAAATCAAGTTTGATGAACGAAGGTATTATCGGTAAGCTAAGTTCAATAAACATAAGAACGGCACCAATTGCCGCCATAACAGCAGTTACTGCAAGATTTCTGATATTTGTTTTAGAACTGTTTTTCATAGTAATAACACCTTTCCGCGGCACAAAAAAGCCGCTGACTATAAAAACAGCCAACGGGAACCTTATCTTCTACCATCCGGACTATACCGTCGGTTGCGGAATTGCGCCGCATCATGCCAAAAGGCTCGCAGACTATACTGCCGGTGGGGAATTGCACCCCGCCCCGAAGACTTATTTTAATAATATTATATTGTGGGTGCGGGCATAAAATACCCGCACCCTTTTAGTAAAGAATTAATTATTCTTCTACTGCAGAAACAACGCCGGAACCAACAGTTCTGCCGCCTTCACGAATAGCGAAACGGAGACCGGGCTCAATAGCGATAGGAGTGATAAGTTCAACCTTAATGGAAACGTTATCACCAGGCATGCACATTTCAGTGCCTTCGGGAAGTTCGATTACGCCGGTAACGTCAGTTGTACGGAAGTAGAACTGAGGTCTGTAGTTGTTGAAGAAGGGAGTATGACGGCCGCCTTCATCCTTAGTAAGAACGTAAACTTCGCCGGAGAACTTGGTGTGGGGCTTGATAGTGCCGGGCTTAGCAAGAACCTGACCTCTTTCGATACCCTTTCTGTCTACGCCACGGAGGAGGCAACCAGCGTTGTCGCCAGCTTCAACGTAATCCAGAGTCTTATGGAACATTTCCATAGAGGTAACAACGGTCTTCTTGGTTTCTTCAGTAAGACCAACGATTTCAACTTCGTCGCCGGGCTTCAGCTGACCACGTTCAACTCTACCGGTAGCAACAGTACCACGACCGGTGATGGTGAATACGTCTTCTACAGGCATAAGGAAGGGCATATCAGCCTTTCTGTCGGGAGTAGGAATATACTGGTCAACATTGTTCATCAGCTCAGCGATAGGAGCATATGCTTCATCGGAAGGATCATCGGGAGCTTCGAGAGCCTTAAGAGCAGAACCGATAGCGATGGGAATATCATCACCGGGGAATTCGTAGCTGGAAAGGAGTTCTCTGATTTCCATTTCAACGAGTTCGAGAAGTTCAGGGTCGTCAACCTGGTCAGCCTTGTTCATGAATACAACGATGTAAGGAACGCCAACCTGACGGGAAAGAAGGATGTGTTCGCGAGTCTGGGGCATGGGGCCGTCAGCTGCGGAAACAACGAGGATAGCACCGTCCATCTGAGCAGCGCCGGTGATCATGTTCTTAACATAGTCAGCATGGCCCGGGCAGTCAACGTGAGCATAGTGACGGGTGTCGGTTTCATACTCAACGTGAGCGGTGTTAATTGTGATACCACGTTCTCTTTCTTCGGGAGCCTTGTCGATGTTTGCATAGTCTTCAAACTGTGCCTGGCCCTTCAGAGACAGATACTTAGTGATAGCTGCGGTAAGAGTGGTTTTACCATGGTCAACGTGACCGATGGTACCAATGTTAACATGAGGCTTGCTTCTTTCGAATTTTGCTTTTGCCATTTTGGTTTACCCCTTTCTAAATAGAAAATCTTTCTTTGTTTTATTTTTTGAAAATTTTAATTACTTTTTAACTCTGCCTGCAATAACTTCATCCTGAATGCTCTTAGGAACTTCAAGATAATGGCTGGGCTCCATAACGTACTGGCCACGGCCCTGAGTCTTAGAACGCAGGTCGGTAGCGTAACCGAACATCTGAGCAAGAGGAACGGATGCGTTGATCTGTTCGATACCATTCATAGATTCGGTGCCCTGGAGCATACCTCTTCTTGCGTTGATATCGCCGATAACATCGCCCATATACTCAGTGGGAACGGTAACAACAACCTTCATGATAGGCTCGGTGAGAACGGGATCAGCCTTTCTCATAGCCTCTTTGAATGCCATAGAACCGGCAATCTTGAATGCTGTTTCAGAAGAGTCAACTTCATGATAGGAACCATCATAAAGAGTAACCTTACAGTCAACAACATTGTATCCGGCGAGAACGCCTGTTTCCATTGCGCCCCTAATACCGGCATCAACCGCAGGGATGTATTCCTTGGGAATAGCACCACCAACGATCTTGTTGATAAATTCATAACCCTTACCGGATTCGTTAGGCTCAAGAATGATCTTAACGTGACCATACTGACCCTTACCACCGGACTGACGGGCATATTTCATATCAACGTCAGCAGACTTACGGATAGTTTCCTTATAAGCAACGTGAGGCTTACCTACGTTTGCTTCAACCTTAAATTCACGAAGAAGTCTGTCTACAATAATTTCAAGATGGAGCTCGCCCATACCTGCAATAATAGTCTGACCGGTTTCTTCATCGGTATAAGTTCTGAAAGTGGGATCTTCTTCTGCAAGTCTTGCAAGAGCGATACCCATCTTTTCCTGGCCTGCCTTGGTCTTAGGCTCAATAGCAACTCTGATAACGGGTTCGGGGAATTCCATAGATTCAAGGATTACCTCGTTCTTTTCGTCACAGAGAGTATCACCGGTAGTAGTCTTCTTAAGACCTACTGCAGCTGCTATATCACCTGCAAATACTTCTTCAACATCTTCTCTGTGATTAGCATGCATACGAAGTATTCTACCGATTCTTTCGGTATGGCCCTTGCTGGAGTTATATACAGAAGAGCCGGTGGACAAATGACCGGAATATACTCTAAAGAAGCAGAGCTTACCAACGAACGGGTCAGCAGCAATCTTGAATGCAAGAGCTGCAAAGGGCTCGTTATCATCGGACTTTCTTTCAACTTCTTCATCTGTATCGGGATCAATACCCTTGATAGCAGGTACATCCAGGGGAGAAGGCATATATGCTACAATAGCATCAAGCAGCTTCTGAACACCCTTGTTTTTATAAGAGGTACCGCAAACAACGGGAACGATTTCGTTATCGATAGTAGCTCTGCGGATAGCGCCCTGAATTTCCTCGATCGTAAGGGATTCGGGATCTTCAAAGAACTTTTCCATAAGCTCATCGGAAGTTTCAGCTACAGCCTCTACGAGTTCATCGTGATACTGCTGAGCCTTGTCCTGCATATCAGCGGGGATATCTTCAATGGAAATATCCTTGCCGAGTTCATCCTTATAGATGTAAGCCTTCATTTCAAGAAGATCGATGATGCCCTTGAAATCGGACTCAGCACCGATAGGGAGCTGCAGGGGAACGGGCTTACACTTTAAGCGGTCCTTCATCATCTGTACAACGTTGTAGAAGTTTGCGCCCATAATATCCATCTTATTTACATAAGCCATACGGGGAACTCTGTACTTAGTTGCCTGATGCCATACTGTTTCAGACTGGGGTTCAACGCCGCCTTTAGCACAGAAAACAGTAACAGCACCGTCGAGAACACGCAGGGAACGTTCAACTTCAACGGTGAAGTCAACGTGGCCCGGGGTGTCGATGATGTTGATTCTGTGATCCTGCCAATAGCAGGTTGTTGCAGCGGAAGTGATAGTAATACCACGTTCCTGTTCCTGCTCCATCCAGTCCATGGTTGCAGAACCGTCATGAGTTTCGCCTATTTTATAGTTAACACCTGTATAATACAGGATTCTTTCAGTAGTGGTAGTTTTACCGGCGTCAATGTGTGCCATGATACCGATATTTCTGTACATACTGATGTCATGATTCTTTTTAGCCATGGTGTTTCCTCCTTTCCTACGGAATGACTGATGCGCCGATTACCAACGGTAATGTGCAAATGCCTTGTTGGCTTCAGCCATCTTATGAGTATCGTCTTTCTTCTTAACTGCGCCGCCCTGATTGTTGATTGCATCAAGGATTTCATTAGCAAGTCTATCCTTCATAGTTCTTTCAGAACGTTTGCGAGAATAGCCTGTTAACCAACGCAAACCTAAGGTCTGACGACGCTCGGGTCTTACTTCCATAGGAACCTGGTAGGTAGCACCACCGACTCTTCTTGCCTTAACCTCAAGAACGGGCATAATGTTTTCCATTGCCTGTTCGAAAACCTTCAGGGGATTTTCGCCGGTCTTTTCGCCTACGACTTCAAATGCATCGTAAACAATTTTCTGGGCTACACCCTTCTTACCGTCAAGCATGATGTTGTTGATAAGACGGGTTACCAGCTTGCTGTTATACATAGGATCAGGTATAACGTCTCTTTTAGAAATTGAACCTCTTCTAGGCACTTTACTTCCCTCCTTCACATATAATGCTCTCATAGGTACTCGAAAGTTGTTACTTTCTTCCGTCAGTGCTTATCGGGTTCTTTAATATATATATAATTAAAAACCGATAAAGCACATCTTTCCTTTTTTAGTGCATTAAGGATTTTGTTTTACTTTTTAACTTTAGGTCTCTTTGCGCCGTACTTGGAACGGGACTGCATTCTGTTAGCAACGCCCTGTGCATCCAAGGTACCACGGATAATGTGGTAACGAACGCCCGGAAGGTCTCTAACTCTACCACCACGGATAAGCACTACGCTATGTTCCTGCAGGTTATGACCGATGCCGGGGATATAGCTGGTAACTTCAATACCGTTGGTGAGACGAACTCTTGCGATCTTTCTGAGCGCGGAGTTAGGCTTCTTGGGGGTAGTGGTCTTTACACCTGTGCAAACGCCTCTCTTCTGGGGAGAATGCTGATCAGTGGGAGTCTGCCTCAGAGTGTTCATACCCTTGTTAAGAGCGGGGGCGGTAGACTTAACTACTTTTCTCTCTCTTCCGGTTTTTACTAACTGGTTAAAGGTTGGCATATGACACCTCCTCAATAAAATATTTTTAATATATGAAATATATTAAACTAAGTTAAAACAGCGCATGCGACTGCGTTGACCTCGATCCCTGCGTATTCACCCAGAGTTTTCATAGTATCAACGCGGTGGACCGGAACACTGTTTTCCTTACAGGAAGCCACTATAGGCTCTGTAAGGGTGGGAGCCGCATCATCCGCAATGAACACGAAGGACACTTCTCCTCGCACAAGAGCACGAAGCGTTTGCCTCTTGCCTACTACGATTTTACACTTGCGAATATCTTCAGGCAACAATGCTACCACTCCAATCACATACGCTGTTTATTATATAATTTTTATTTCAAAATGTCAATACTCAACATCAATGATTTCTGGTTCTTCCACATTTTTTTCTACAATTTCTACATTTCTGTATTCAGGAAGACCTGTACCGGCAGGAATAAGCTTACCTAAGATAACATTTTCCTTAAGACCGATAAGGGGATCTTCCTTACCGCAGATAGCAGCTTCGGTAAGAACTCTTGTAGTTTCC
This sequence comes from Eubacteriales bacterium, assembly GCA_045541395.1. GTDB lineage: Bacteria > Bacillota > Clostridia > Oscillospirales > UMGS1783 > JAZRWQ01. Next base: position 47,540 of record JAZQIZ010000028.1, on the reverse strand, counting down.
TGGAAGGACGCAGCGGATAAGAACGAGTCGGTTGCCAAGGAGGCTTTGGTTATACCTAAGAGAGTCTGGCTGGCAACAGCAAGGCTGAGGCCTTCTTCACCGGCGTCTATTCTCTTCTGTATTGCTTCATTAGCAATTTCGAGATCAGCAATATCTACAACCTTATTGGGAAGAAGGTCTGTAGAACCTGCATCCTCTACTCTGTACTTACGCATCATCTGACGTACGATAACTTCAATATGCTTATCGTTAATATCAACACCCTGCAGGCGGTAAGCACGCTGAACTTCCTTCATAAGATAGTTCTGAACGGCTTCAGGGCCTAGGATCTCAAGAATATCATGGGGGTTAGCCCAACCTTCGGTAAACTCTCCGCCCTTTTCGATATCCTGGCCATCAACTACCTTAACACGGGCACCGAAAGGAATAACGTAGCTCTTCTGATCGAGAGTTTCATTGTTGGTAACGGTGATTACCTTATTATTCTTAACATCTTCTATTGAAATTTTACCTGCTATTTCAGAAAGAATTGCCATAGCCTTGGGTTTTCTTGCTTCAAACAATTCTTCAACACGGGGAAGACCCTGTGTAATATCCGCAGCAAGAGCAACACCGCCGGTATGGAAGGTTCTCATTGTAAGCTGGGTACCGGGTTCACCGATAGACTGAGCCGCAATGATACCAACCGCTTCACCGGAACGAACGGGTGTGCTGGTTGCAAGGTTAAGACCGTAGCACTTAGCGCAAACGCCGTGATGGCACTTACAGGTAAGCAGAGAACGGATCTTTACACGTTCAACGCCTGCAGCTACTATAGTCTTAGCCATTACGTCATCCATAAGGACATCCTTTTCGCAAATAACGGTACCGTCTGCAGCAACAACTGCTTCTGCGGTATATCTGCCAATAAGACGATCGGCCAAACCTTCGATTCTTTCATTTCCGTCCTTAAATTCAAATACCCAAATACCGTTATCGGTACCGCAATCGGAAGAACGGATAATAACATCCTGAGCAACGTCAACCAATCTTCTGGTAAGATAACCGGAGTCGGCGGTTCTCAAGGCAGTGTCGGCCAGACCCTTACGGGCGCCTCTGGAGGAAATGAAGTATTCCAGAACGTTAAGGCCTTCACGGAAGTTAGCTCTGATAGGAATGTCGATAACCTTACCGGAGGTATTAGCCATAAGGCCACGCATACCGGCAAGCTGTCTTATCTGGTTGATACTACCACGGGCGCCGGAGTTAGCCATCATATTGATGGGGTTAAACTCGCTCATGCTTCCCTGCAGAGCAGCGGTAACAGCCTTGGTAGTTTCGTCCCAGATACCGATAACCAGTCTGTATCTTTCCTCCTCGGAAATAAGACCGCGGCGGAAGTTACGGGTAATGGTATCGATCTTCTTTTCTGCTTCGGCAATAAGCTCGTATTTCTTCTGAGGAACTTCAATGTCGGATACGGACATTGTGATAGCGCCCTTAGTAGAATACTTATAGCCTCTTGCCTTAATAATATCAAGCATTTTAGCTGCTTCGGAGATACCGTGAACCTTTATGCACTTATCGATGATCTTACCAAGTTCTTTCTTGGTGCAGATCTGATTGATCTCAGGAACAAGAAGGTTTTCAGGCTTGGTTCTGTCTATAAAGCCAAGATCCTGAGGAATATCTTCGTTGAATATCATTTTACCTATTGTGGTATCGACAAGGCCGGTAACTTCCTCACCGTTTATAACCTTGGTTACTCTAACCTTAATAGGAGCATGAATGTGAACGTAATGAGCATCATAAGCCAGCATAGCTTCATTTTCGGAAGAGAAAATGCTGCCTGCGCCTTCGGCGTTAGGATCGGTAAGAGTAAGGTAATAGGAACCGAGAACCATGTCCTGAGTAGGAACGGTAACCGGCTTGCCATCCTGAGGCTTAAGAAGGTTATTTGCGGAAAGCATTAAGAATCTTGCTTCTGCCTGTGCTTCGGTGGAGAGAGGTACGTGAACGGCCATCTGGTCACCGTCAAAATCGGCATTGTATGCAGTACATACAAGGGGATGAAGCTTTAAGGCTCTGCCTTCAACAAGTACGGGCTCAAACGCCTGAATACCTAAACGGTGGAGTGTCGGAGCACGGTTAAGAAGAATCGGGTGATTCTTAATAACGGTCTCAAGGGCATCCCATACGCAGTCATTAGCTCTTTCAACCATCTTTTTGGCGTTTTTGATATTCTTGGATATATCCATATCAACCAGCTTCTTCATAACGAAGGGCTTGAACAATTCAAGCGCCATTTCCTTAGGAAGGCCGCACTGATATATTTTAAGTTCAGGACCTACAACGATAACGGAACGGCCGGAGTAGTCAACACGCTTACCGAGAAGGTTCTGACGGAAACGGCCCTGCTTACCTTTAAGCATATCGGAAAGAGATTTCCATGGGCGGTTATTAGGACCGCTTACTGCTCTGCCTCTTCTGCCGTTGTCTATAAGGGCGTCAACAGCTTCCTGGAGCATTCTCTTTTCGTTTCTTACAATGATCTCCGGTGCACGCAGCTCCAGAAGTCTCTTAAGACGGTTATTACGGTTAATAACTCTTCTGTAAAGATCGTTAAGGTCGGAGGTGGCGAATCTGCCGCCATCCAGCTGTACCATAGGACGGATATCGGGAGGAATAACGGGTAATACGGTGAGTATCATCCACTCAGGGCGGTTACCGGACTGCAAGAGAGCATCAATAACCTCAAGTCTCTTTAACAGCCTTGTACGCTTCTGGCCGGTGGAGTTTTCAAGCTCCTCGCGAAGTTCTTTAGACATAACCGCAAGGTCTATTTCCTCCAGCATCTTTCTTACTGCCTCAGCGCCCATAGCAGCGGTAAAGTCTTCATCGTATTTTTCTTTATAATCCTGATATTCCTTTTCGGAAAGTACCTGACCCTTCTGGATCTCGGTAATATCTTCGCTTACGTCGGTTACGATATAAGAGGAGAAATAGAGAACTCTTTCCAAAAGGCGGGGAGAAACGTCAAGCACAAGGCCGATTCTTGAAGGGATACCCTTGAAGTACCAAATATGAGATACGGGGGCAGCCAGTTCAATATGGCCCATTCTTTCTCTTCTTACTTTGGAGAGGGTTATTTCAACGCCGCAACGTTCGCAAACCTTACCCTTGTAACGAAGCTTTTTGTATTTGCCGCAATGGCATTCCCAGTCTTTGGTGGGGCCAAATATTTTTTCACAGAAAAGACCGTCTCTCTCGGGCTTTAATGTGCGGTAGTTAATTGTTTCGGGCTTTTTTACTTCGCCGTATGACCAGGATCTGATCTTTTCAGGTGAAGCCAAACCGATTTTAATAGAATCAAATTCGTTGAATTCTGTACTCATTCAATCAGTCCTCCTTATAGTCATCATCGTCTGCAAAGAAAGCTTCGCCGGCAGAGAAGAATTCGCTGTCGTCATCCAAACTGTCATCTTCGCTTTCGAATGTGAAGCCTAAAGCCATATCTTCTTCGGTAAAGTCGGGAGCAGCGAAGTTATCGGAAACGTCCATATCCATACCGCCCATATCATCAACACCCTGGTTAAGATCAACCTCTTCCTTGTTCTTATCCAGAACCTTCATATCAAGACCGAGAGACTGAAGTTCCTTAATAAGAACCTTAAAGGATTCAGGAATGCCGGGAGTGGGGATATTCTGTCCCTTAACAATAGCTTCATAAGCCTTAACTCTGCCCACAACGTCGTCGGATTTAACGGTGAGTATTTCCTGGAGGGTATATGCAGCACCGTAAGCTTCCATTGCCCAAACTTCCATTTCGCCGAATCTCTGGCCGCCGAACTGAGCTTTACCACCCAGAGGCTGCTGAGTTACAAGAGAGTACGGGCCGGTGGAACGTGCATGGATCTTATCATCAACAAGGTGATGGAGCTTAATGTAATACATATAACCAACGGTAACACGCTGATCGAAGGGTTCGCCGGTACGGCCATCACGGAGAACGCTCTTGCCGTCTTCTGCAATACCTGCAAGCTTGAAGGCACCCTTGATGTCATCATAGTTTGCACCGTCGAATACGGGGGTCATTATCTTCCAGCCAAGAGCCTTAGCCGCATAACCTAAATGCACTTCAAGCACCTGACCGATATTCATACGGGAAGGAACGCCCAGGGGATTAAGAACGATATCCAAAGGCGTACCGTCTTCAAGGAAAGGCATATCTTCCTGAGGAAGTATTCTGGAAACAACGCCCTTATTACCGTGACGGCCCGCCATCTTATCGCCTACGGAGATCTTTCTCTTCTGAGCGATATAAACACGGATAACCTTATTTACACCGGGCGCAAGCTCGGTGCAGTTCTCGCTGGTGAAGGTCTTAACGTCAACAACTGTACCGTATTCACCGTGAGGTACACGTAAGGAGGTGTCTCTTACTTCCCTTGCCTTTTCGCCGAAAATGGCTCTGAGCAGTCTTTCCTCGGCAGTAAGTTCGGTTTCGCCCTTAGGTGTTACCTTACCAACAAGTATATCACCTGCACGAACCTCTGCACCAATGCGGATAACACCGTTTTCATCAAGATCCTTAAGTGCTTCTTCGGAAACATTGGGGATCTCGCGGGTGATCTCCTCGGCGCCGAGCTTGGTTTCTCTGGCGTCCTGCTCATACTCTTCAATATGAATGGAAGTATAAATATCTTCTTTAACAAGGCGCTCGTTAATTAATACAGCGTCCTCGTAGTTATAGCCTTCCCAGGTCATAAAGCCGATAAGGGCGTTTCTGCCTAAAGCAAGCTCGCCGTTTTCGGTAGCAGGGCCGTCAGCTATAACGTCACCCTTCTTAATTCTCTGGCCAATGCTTACGATAGGATGCTGGTTTACGCAGGTGCCCTGGTTGGAGCGCATAAACTTAGCAAGCTTGTATTCAACGTTAATACCGTCATCATTAAGCACATTGATGCAACGTGCGCTTACATCGGTAACAATACCGTCGGCATCGGCAAGAACGCAAACGCCGGAGTCAACCGCAATGCGGTATTCCATACCGGTACCAACAATAGGAGCCTCAGGCTTAATAAGAGGAACAGCCTGACGCTGCATGTTAGCGCCCATGAGGGCACGGTTAGCGTCGTCATTTTCAAGGAAGGGGATCATTGCGGTTGCTATGGAAACTATCATCTTAGGTGATATATCCATAAAGTCTGCCTTTTCGCGTTCAATTTCAAGAATTTCTTCGCGGTAACGGGCAGCAACCTTTTTATTAATAAATCTGCCTTCTTCATCAATAGGCTCGTTTGCCTGAGCTACGATGAATTCATCTTCCTTATCGGCAGTCATATACACAACTTCTTTGGTAATGATGCCGGTTTCTTTGTCTATACGTCTGAAAGGCGCTTCAAGGAAGCCGTATTCATTAATACGTGCAAAGGAAGACATATAGGAAATAAGACCGATGTTAGGACCTTCAGGGGTCTCGATGGGGCATACACGGCCATAATGGGTGTAATGAACGTCACGAACCTCGAAGGATGCGCGGTCACGGGTAAGACCGCCGGGGCCCAACGCAGACAGTCTTCTCTTATGAGTAAGTTCTGTAAGAGGGTTGGTCTGGTCCATAAACTGAGAAAGGGGTGAAGAACCGAAGAATTCACGGATAGCTGCAATTACCGGTCTTGTATTAACAAGGGCGGAAGGAGTAACTATTTCGGTATCCTGAATGTTCATTCTTTCTCTGATGCTTCTTTCCATACGGGCAAAGCCGATACGGAACTGGTTCTGTAAAAGTTCACCAACGCATCTGATTCTTCTGTTGCCAAGATGGTCTATATCATCATCGGTACCGATGCCGTAATCAAGACCAAGCATATAGTTAACAGAAGAGAAAATATCTTCGGGAAGCAGATAAAGAGGAATAAGATCGTTCTTATTTTCTTTGATCATTGCCTTAAGCTGAGCTTCATCCTCAGCACTTTCAAGAATGTCCTTAAGGAGGGAGAAACGAACCTTTTCGTTAATACCAACTTCAAGGGGATCAAAGGATACAAAGTCGGAAAGGTTAACCATTCCGTTGGAGAATACCTTAATTTCGGTGCCTGCGGCATCAATATAAACGGTATCTACACCGTTTGCATCCATAACATGAACGTCTTCCAGAGACAGGGTATGACCTGCGTTGAACAAGAATTCACCGGTAAGAGGAGAAATAACGTCCTGAGTGAGGGTGAAGCCAACAACTCTGTCTTCCAGCATAAGCTTCTTATTATATTTATATCTGCCTACGCGGGTAAGGTCATAGTTTCTGCCGTTGAAGATCATATTATTGATATGGGCTTCGGCACTGTCTACTGTAGGAGGCTCGCCGGGGCGAAGTCTTCTGTAGAGTTCGAACAGAGCAGACTGATAATCGTCTGTAATGTCCTTCTCTAAGGTAGCCATGATCTTGGGGCCGTTGCCGAGCATATCAATTATCTGTTCATTTGAATGAAGACCAAGAACACGTAAAAGAACGGTTACGGGGATCTTTCTGTTTTTATCGACTCTGGTATAAGCAACGTCATTGGAATCGGTTTCATATTCTATCCAAAGGCCTCTGTTGGGCATAACGGTGCCGCTGTAGAGTTTTTTACCGGTTCTGTCATACTGTGTACCGAAATACACACCGGGGGAACGAACCAGCTGAGAAACAACAACGCGTTCTGCGCCGTTGATAACGAACGTACCTGTGTCGGTCATCAAAGGAATCTCACCAATGAATATCTCCTGCTCCTGCAGTTCGCCTGTAGACTTATTTGTAAGTCTTACCTTAACGCGCATAGCGGAGGAATAGGTGGTGTCTCTTTCCTTACATTCGTCAATGGTATACTTAGGGTTAGGGTCTATGGAAAAGTCAACGTAATCCAATACCAGGTTACCGGTATGATCGGTAACGCCGGATGCATCACGCAGCACTTCCTTCAAGCCCTCTTTAATGAAAAGATCGTAGGAAGACTTCTGTACCTCTATAAGATAAGGCATTTCTTGTACTTCTTTGATCTTAGAAAAGCTAACGCGCTGATTGTTACCCAAGGTAACGTAGTGCGCGCCCAGTACTGACGGGTCTACTTTTGGGATCATTTAAGCAATCACTCCTATGTTTCAAATTGTGACATACTAAATTCCTATTTTTCTCTTGACCGTTTCCCAATACTGTGCTATAATCCACAATAAGGTTAGTTTTTGCGTACAAATAGGCATTATAATATCAATATAGCATTTTAGCACAAGATTTCCAATTAGTCAAGAACTATTTTGGAATTTTTTTATTTTGATATTAAAAAGTAACGGAGCGGAATATTCCGCTCCGTTTTTATTATTTGAAATAAGCTTCTGCTGAACTTAACAACTGCTTATGAAAATCAATACCGCATATGCCCTCGCCGTCCTTGGTTACAATAGGGCTCTCCATTTCCTTAAACCAGGTATCCTCGCTTTGGTTATAAACAGTTCCGCCAAAAAGATCATACAGGGTCTGAGCACATTCCTGCATTTCAGGATGCAGGGGCTGATAAATGATCCCCGTAACGTAGCCTTGATCCAATATCTCAATATTTGTAGCGGTGCAATCCATCGCTACAACAACAAGGTCCGTACGGTCTGTATTTTCCATGGCGTTCTTCCAGCTTTGGGCTGAGCCCCCTGTAATGCCTATACCTCCTACTATATCTTCATTGCCCTGTATGACAGAAGTAACCTTATTTGTTGCTTCGATTATTTCAGCGCCTTCAAAAACAACGTCAGGTACGGTATAAGCTGTTCCGAGATTCTGCAGCTCTTCAATCATTATTTTACGGTATTCGTAAGGATACATTGCAGCGGGGCCGTTAGCTGTATAACCGATAGTACCGTTTTCTATCCCCCTGCTTTGCAGTTCGTCAACTATAAATCTCACGGCTTCTCTTATGTATTTTTCGCCAACGGTACAAATATTTCGGTCTATAAAATCTTTTGTATCTTCATAATTATGGCTAAAGTGAGGGAGCACGCAATAAACCCCTTCTTCCTTCAGCCCTTTCATCATATCGTAACAGGAGTCATCGCCTGACCAGAGCGCAATGCCTGATATATTATTCTGAGCAATATCGGTTTCCCAGGTATATATCAGATCCTGAATCGAGCCTTCATCAAGGCCGGATATAATCGCCTCCATACCTAATTCTTCAGCCTTTGTAAGGAAGCTGTACTGAATTACCCTGTGAACGGGATGGTTTACAGAGCCCATACAAATGGCGACCTTTTTACCTGAAACGTCAATTGCTTCTTCCTGAGACTCCTCAGGCCCGGAAGGCTCAGAGGCAGGCTCTTTTTTTGCACAGCCTGCAAACAGGCTGAAAGCAAGGCACAATACCAATAACAGACTAAGTATTCTTTTCATATAGGTCACTCCTTAAAATAGGCCTCCGACAGATCTAAAATATTCTGGTAATGCTCAATTCCGTTTTCTCCTTCACCGCCTAAAACGGCAATGGGCGCTTCCATTTCCTTGTACCAATTTTCGTAGGTATCGTTAAATATCTGTCCGCCTAAAATCTTGGCTAAGGAATCGGCACTTTCCTGACCTTCCGTAAAAAGGGGCTGGCATACAAGGCCTGTAATATGGCCGTTTTTAACTGTATCTATATTAAGCGCAGTATAATCCATACCTACAACAACAAGATCGGTTTTTCCGGTAAGCTCCATTGCCTTGTTCCAGGCCTGCGGAGATGCGCCTGTAGAACCAAAAACGGCTACGACATCCGGAATGTTTTTTATTGTATCAACGCATTTGCCTACGGCTGTTTCAATATCATAGCCTTCAATTACTTCTATAACAGTAAAGTCGGTATTAAGGTTTATCATTGCGGCCTTAAATAACTCGACGGCAGGAGGAGTTACGCTGGAGCCATGTATCATATGAACTATCACACCGCTAGTAATTCCTTTTTCGGCAAGGGTATCCACAAGGAATTTTGCCACATCGGCACAATATGTTGCCTGGCTGGCGGCAATATTTCTGTCTATAAAATCCTTGGTCTCTTCAAAAGAATGCAAAAAATGAGGAACAACACAGCTCACACCCATAGTTTTAAGCTCTTTCATCATTTCAAAGCAGGAATCATCTCCCGTCCATATAACGGCACCTTCAACTCCGTTATTTATAATATCGGAATTCCAGGTATTTATGTGATCCTGTATACTGCCATCATCCAGCCCTGAAATAATGGGAGTTAACCCAAGCTCTTCGGCTTTTGTTACAAATCCGTATTGGACTATCCTGTGAACGGGATGGTTTATAGAGCCCATACAAATAGCAATCTTTTTACCGGAAATATCAATTACCTCTTCCTGAACCTGCAACTCTTCCGGCTCGGAAGGAGCAGGGGCAGGTGCTGGCTCTTTTTTTGCGCAGCCTGCAAACAGGCTGAACGTTAAAACGATTACAAACAAAACACAAATAAATTTTTTCATAACAATTCCGCCTTTCCAAATAATTACTTCCAGGCTCATTATAGACAGAAAAAAACAATACTGTCAATAGGGCAAAACAAGAAAAATACACATTTAAAAAACTTTTTGCTCAAATAGTTACAAAACGGTTACAAAACGGTTACAACGCTGTAATAATTTAAAAAGTGCTACCGAAACCGATAGCACTTTCTTATTGAATTGAAAAATCCTCAGGGCTATATTCTGAAAGAACACGAATACGCTTAGGCTGTCTTTTAAGGGGATCGTAACAGAATTTTTTACAGCAAAAAGAGGCGCTAACAACACCTTTTTTCGCGCATAGCACAAAGTTTGCATCCTGCAGATGGTTAGCGTGTTCGCACAGTGCGCAGCTTTTGGTTATATCTGCATTAAACATTCCGCTTTTATCTTTCATAAACTATTCCACCTTATTTAAAAATTCCATTAACGTTTCGGGATCGACTTTAATAAAATCCCCTTTGCAGGGACAAACCGCAACTATAAAGCCTTCCTTCTCAAGAACCTTACACTTAAGCCTTGAAGTGCCTTTCAGGATCTCGGTTATACCGTTGCCCGTAAGTTTTGCACACGCTTCATATGAGGTCCAGACGGCCGTAAAAGTTTTATCTTTATTTTGGCTGTCATCTATTAACTTACTCTCCTCTTCGGAAAATAATCTTTCTATAATATCATTACGGGAAGTTATGGTTTGAATATCCACACCTACAGGTTCATCTGAAACGGCGCAAGCAATAAAGTTTTCGGAGTGAGACAGATTAAAATAAAGGGGGACTGTTTTAAAGTATGGCTTTCCCTTTTCGTTATAATAATACTCTGCCCTTTCCCCTATTGCAAACCAAAGAAGAATTTCAGCGAAGGCAGATGACTTTTTGCCGTTATATGATTTAATTTTATTGACCTTGGTTTTCCGCAGAGAGGACAATTTATTAAATACAAGATCCGAAACCTCAAGACATGAAATATCGGCATAATATATCTTTATCATAAAAGCAACTTCCTTATTGAGTTAATAGATTATACCATTATTAGCCCCGCCAAGTCAACCTCTTAATTTACAAACAAAAAACACCCTTACGGGTGTTTTTTATTTGGAAAGGAAGCACAAATTCAAACCCTTTTGAATTTTTAACCTATGTGTTCGCACCCCTACATATTTTACATTATATATTTATAACTCTTGAATATAAATTTTTTCTTCCGAACCCCAAGGAGACATTTTTCTATCAATAACTTTAAACCCATATTTCTCATATAAATTTTCGTGGTCACTTACAAGATATACTTTATCAAAACCAATCGATTTTAAATATTTCATTGAATATACAATTAATTTTTGGCTCAACCTGTTTCCCCGACATTCTTCATCAACAAACAAATAACCGATATAAGGTGTATAAATTAGATTTGGAATACAATCGGTCTTTGCAACAGTGCAGTAACCACAAATATCATTATTATCAAAGGCAACGATAACTCTTTCCCAATCTTTAAAATCATTGTTCATCATAGCCTTTGCTAATGACTTGCCTGCTTTCCACGAGCAATTATATGCATAACTTTTCACTTTGTTCCACATTTCGTCAGATGCGGTAATAGCTTTAATTATCATTTATTCTCCTTTGCGGTGTTGATAGAGGCTATTAAAATTCTGCGAATTGTGCCGCATTGATTATTTAAATCTTTTACAATTTCTCTATCTATTAACTCAGACTTTACAAATAATTCAATCCAATATTCTGTTTCATAGCACTCTTTAAGAGATATTTGAAGTTTGGCAACAAAATCTGGTTTTCCGTGAGCATAATTTGCTTCGTGGATATTAGCACCAATGCTTGTTGCAGAACGTTCTAATTGATTAATAAGAGAGTAATGTCCTTTTATATTTTCACAAAGTTTAATAATTTTTACAGAAAAGTCCATTGATAAATCGATAAGTTTATTTTCTTTCAAATATATCACCTCTGCAAACATTATAACACATTCAATGAAATATTGCTACGCAATATGAAATAATCCTAGCAGATTATGAAATTTTCTGCTGACGCAGAAAGTGAAATAAAATTCGCCTCTTAAACATTTGCGAAGCAAATATTTCATACGCACAGCGTATTTCATAGCGAAGCTATTTCACTCGCCGTAAGGCGAATTTCATTGAAAAAGCGACTTGTCGAAACAAGTCGCTTTTTCTGGCTGGGATGGCGGGAATCGAACCCACGGGTGAAGGAGTCAAAGTCCTTTGCCTTACCGCTTGGCGACATCCCAATAAAAAATTCTATATTATAATACCAATTATATGTTTATTTGTCAAGATGAAATCTGTCGACGATCAAACTAAAAAAAAGAAAGCCCGAGAATTTACTCGGGCTTATGATCAGTCTTTCTTAGAAGAGCTGAGTCCGTTTATAAGATCCAAAAGATCTTCGTTATTTATGTTTTCCGCAGGAGGGTTGGATACTGCACTTGCACAGGTAACATTCGGGAAAATATCAATAAGACCCTTGACTATATCGTCAGCAGTATTATCATCAGAGCCAAAGCCTGACTGAGAACCGTAATCAAAGCTGGTAGCAATAACGGTAATCTGAAGCTCGTCCTCCATGGAATCATCAAAAGTAGCACCCCAGATAATATTTGCATCAGGATGAACTTCTTTCTCTATCATATCAGCAGCAAGCTGAACTTCTTCTAAAGTTACGTCGGAAGAGGAGGTGATATTAAATATAACACCGCGGGCACCGGCAATAGAAGTTTCAAGTAAGGGACTTGCAATAGCCATTCTTGCAGCTTCGGCTGCCTTATCCTTACCGCTTGCTCTGCCTATACCCATATGTGCATGACCTGCTTCTTTCATAATTGCAGTAACGTCAGCAAAGTCAATATTTACAAGACCGGGAACCTTAATAAGATCGGAAATGCCCTGTACGCCCTGACGAAGAACATCATCCGCTACCTTAAAGGCGTTAAGGAATGTTATTTTCTGCTCAACAACATCCTTTAATCTATCATTAGGGATAACAACAAGAGCATCAACCTTTTCCTTAAGGTTTTCAATGCCCTGCTTTGCAACCTCCATTTTCTTGCGGCCTTCAAAGTTAAAGGGCTTGGTTACGATACCTACAGTAAGGATACCCATACTCTTGGCAATTTCAGCAACAACGGGAGCTGCGCCTGTACCGGTACCGCCGCCCATACCTGCTGTTATAAATACCATTTCCGTCCCCTGAAGGGCTTCGATTATAGCTTCTTTGCTTTCTTCAGCAGCAACCTTGCCTCTTGAAGGATCACTGCCTGCGCCTCTTCCGCGGGTTGCCTTTTCACCTATTTGGATCTTATGAGTTGCAGAAGAATTATATAACACGGCAAGGTCGGTATTAATAGCAACAAGCTCTACACCTTGAATATTAGCTTCTTTCATTTGGTTCACAGCATTATTGCCTGCACCGCCAACGCCAACTACTTTTATATTAACTATTTGATTTTGTTCTTCGGAAATCTGAAACGGCATTTTTGTTCTCCTTATCATTTACTTATATATATAATATAATTTTTTTGACAATAATTCAATAGGGAAAAAGAAAAATACTGTTAATTTTTTTGATTTTCCGGCCTGTAATACACCTTATCGGCATCAGTAGCGTCAATTACTGCAGCTACACTTTCCGGATTTTTTTCAATAACAACATTTATCATTTCAATTTTGGTATTAAGCTCCTGGGAATCACCTAAAACGCAGGTTATATTACCGTTGTAAACAAAGCTTAGTTCATATCTTTTGGTTACGTCAAGAGACGTAACCTTATTAACAAGCCCCCCATTGTCCAAGGCTGTAAGAAGATCGTAAATAAGGTTTTGCTCGTTCTCGTCTGTATATTGGGCGGTAACGCCCGGCTCGGGAGCATTACTTATAACGGCACCTTTTATTTCAAGCAGACCTGAATCCTGAGAAACTATTTCAAGGATCTTAGACTCGCTGTCTATAATTGCAAATCCGGATGCAACAGGCACAGCTGCCGCCGGCTCGGTTTCGGTTATATTGAAAACTATAGTAGACGGAAGACTTCTTTTTATTTCAACTTTTTTTACGTAAGGAAGTTCTTTTTCTATTTTCTTCTGGATTTCAAACTTATTCATACGAAAAATGTTGTCATCATACTGAATACCGCTTGAAGCAATTATTTTGTCATTGGAATATTTTGCGCAGCCGTTTACCTTAAAGGCTGTTATTTTAAAGAATATGGTTAACGAACAAATTATAAGGCCTACGGACATAATTGCCATTAAAGAATAGAAAAAACGATTTCTTCGTTTTTTCTTTTTCTTGGACATGGGTTTTGTTCTGTAATTTTCTATTGTATCGGAAAAGCGGGTAAAGGTATTTTCTTTTTTTACAGGCTTTGACACAGCCTTTTTTTTGATACTTGTTTTTGCATCCTGAGAACCGGTTTTAGAAACACGGCGTTTGACCGCAGGTGTTCCTGCGGTGTTTTTTTTGGGTGCAGACTCATAGCTTCTGCCGTTTTGTTCATCTACAAGCTGCTGCAGATACTGTTCTGTTTTCTTTTTTCTTTGTAACTGCCTTTTGTTATAATTCATAACTTTCTATCCTTTTAATATTTGCACCCACACTGCCCAAAAACAGTTCAGGAGTTTCATAGCCCCGATAAATATGCTCTGCTTTATCAATTACGGTCTCACCTTTTGCGCAAAGAGCTGCTATCATTAAAGCTGCGCCTCCGCGAAGGTCGGTCGCCTCAACGTTGGCCCCCCAAAGAGAAGGTACCCCTTCAATTACGGCTACCCTTTGCTCTACCTTTATATTGGCACCCATACGCATAAGCTCGCTTACGTGCTTATAACGGCTTTGAAAAATACTCTCTATAAACATTGACGAGCCTTTGCTAACGCAGGAAAGAGCCATAATAAGAGCCTGAGCGTCGGTTGGGTAACCGGGGTATACGGCAGTCCTTATAAGTTTCGGAGCAGATAACTTTTTGTTACTTAATACAATAACACTGTTTTTCTCAACTGTCAAATCAATATTCATTTCTGCAAGAGCAGTAAGAATACTATGCATATGAGAAGGAACCAGACCTTCTATTTTACATTTGCCTCCTGCAATAGCCGCTGACATTATGTAGGTTGCGGCAACGATACGGTCGGGAATAACCCTGTGAACACAGCCTGAAAGCTTTCCGACTCCTTTTATGATTATCCTATCAGTTCCTGCACCGCTTATCTTTGCACCGCACTTGTTTAAGAAGGCTTGAAGATCTTCGATCTCCGGCTCTTTTGCGGCGTTAATTATAACCGTTTCGCCCTTGGCCTTTAATGCGGCCATAATAATATTTTCCGTTGCTCCAACACTCTGTATCGGCAAGGTTATCTGCGCACCCTTAAGGCCGTTTTTTGCGTCACAGTAAAGATATCCGCCCTCTTCATAAAATTTTACACCTAATTTTTCAAGGGCTGAAATATGTATATCTATTGGTCTCGGACCCAATTCACAGCCACCGGGGAAGCTTATTACGGCGCTTTGGCATTTTGATAAAATAGCTCCCAAAAACATTACGGAGGAGCGCATTTTACGCATAAGCTTTTCAGGTATGCGGTTATTACTGCCGCCGTTTTTTACTATTACAGCACCCTTTTCCCTTTTTATACTGCAACCTAATTCTATCAGGATATCACAGGCGGCGTCGGTATCGGTTATCTGTGGGCAGTTTTCTATACAGCACTCCCCTTCTACAGCCAACGTTGCGGCAAGAATAGGAAGTACACTGTTTTTTGAACCTTGAACGGGGATTACACCGTTCAGTTCATTTCGGCCCGTAATTACAATTTTTTTCATATAAAAACCTCCGAAAAATTATACATTTTATAATATGCAATTATTTCGAAGGTTGTTATTTTATCTGATTATTTTGAATATTTCATCAACTATTGTTTTTGTTGCATCGGGCAAAGCCAAAGATTTTGCAGCCTTTGCCATTTTATTTAAGGTCTCGGAATCACAAACCGTATCCAAAAGCACCTTATAAAGCATATCGCCTGTAAGATCCTTTTCCTCAATAAGCACCGCTGCGCCCGCATCTCTGAATACTGCGGCATTAAAAAACTGATGATTTTCCGCAACGTTGGGAGAAGGGATCAGGATACAAGGCTTACCCAAACATGCTATTTCCGCAAGAGTAATTGCTCCCGAGCGGGCAATTACAATATCACAGGCAGCCATACACTGATCCATATTATAAATGTATTCCATTACGGAAATGCCGTTACGGCCATCGGTTTCTACCCCTGCCTCATTCAATTTTTCCATACAGCCCTTATATTCCAGTTCACCGGTAGCATGGATATGATTTAAAAGGCCATCCTTCTGAGAAAGTTCAAGGACGCGGACCATAGCGTTATTGATCTGTTCTGCACCCAATGAGCCGCCGTAGGACAGCACTAGGGGACGCTTATCCACACCTAACTGCAAACGGCTCATTTGAGGGTCGGCAGTAAGAAGGTTTTCTCTAACAGGGTTACCGGTAAGCATTGTATTATTAAGCTCTTCCACCCCTTTTGTATTTGGGAAAGATAAAAATACTTTATTTACCTTCTTTGCTACCAGCTTGGTGGTAAAGCCTGCAAAAGCATTTTGCTCGTGGATCACAGCGGGAACTTTGTTTAATACACCGCCCATAACACCCGGGCCGCTTACGTAACCGCCTGTACCGACAACCAAGTCGGGCTTAAATTTCTTTACTACCTTTTTACAATGTGCAAGGGCTTTTGCTGCACGCTTTACGTTATAAATATTGTATTTGATGGCACTCCAGCTTTTTTCGCGCATAAAGCCGCCGAGATCGATATTCTCCAAAGGAAAACCCTCTCTTTTAACGAGAGTATTTTCCATTCCATCCTCACAGCCGATAAAAAGAATATCTGCCTCTTTATCTCTTCTTTGAATTTCTTTTGCAATGGCAAGGCCCGGGTTAATATGCCCGCCTGTACCGCCACAGGAAAATACGTATTTCAATTTAATACACTCCTAAACAATTTATGCCTTGGTTACGTTAGAATTCCGCGAGACTGAAAGCACTATGCCCATTTCAACAAGCTGTACAAACAAGGCAGTACCGCCTGAAGAGAAAAACGGCAGGGATATTCCCGTACATGGGATCGCATTTGTTACAACAGCAATATTAAGCAACACCTGAAGAGCTAATCTGAAGGTTATACCAAAGGCGATCAGGGAACCGAATCTGTCCTTACAGCGCATTGCGATAACAAAACCGCGATAAATTAAAAACAAAAATAAGCCAAGTACTATAACACAGCCTATAAAACCAAGTTCTTCTGCTACAATGGAAAAAACGTAATCGTTCTGAGGCTTAGGTAAATAAAGATATTTCTGACGGCTTTGACCTAATCCAAGACCCGTAAGACCGCCTGAGCCTATTGCGTAAAGGGACTGGATAGTCTGATATCCGTTACCCAACTCATCAGCCCAAGGGTCCTTCCAAATATTTACACGTGCAGCCATATATTCAACGTTCATACAAACGTACCACAGCATACCTGCCGCGGCAACACCCATAACTGATATCCATATAAAATTACTACCCGCAACCACCATCATTGCTACACCAACGCCTAAAATCAGGATCGTACCTGAAAGGTGAGGTTCTGCAAGAACAAGGCCTGCAACCAGACCTATAATGACGATCGGTATAAATATACCCTGAACAGGCTTTTTCAGCCGTTTATGATTTGCGGCAAAATAATAGGCCAAAATTAAAATTACAGCAAGCTTGGCAAATTCAGAAGGCTGCACCGTTGTAATATTACCTATTTGCAACCACCGTTTCTCTACGCCGTCACCCTCGCCTATAAAAAGAACCATAACAAGTGCCATAAGACATATTATATAGTAAAAGCCTATTGTACCCTTATTAAACAGCTTGTTATAATTCACTTTCGACATTACAAGCATTGCCGCTATTCCCAGAACTGCAAAAATGAGCTGACGTTTTATAAAATAATAGCTGTCGCCGTCATTTTCAAAATATGAAGTTATATAGCTTGCGGAAAACATCATTATTAGTCCCACCAGCAGGACTATAAACACCATTACTAAAAAGACAGTGTCCTGCCGTTGGCTTGAATGAAAGAACAAAGTTTCCTTTTTGGTCTTTTTTGGAGATTCTGCTGTCATTATTTGCTCCCAAATAGATTATTTATTTAATATATACCCCGCCTGTTGCAAAATATGCAATAATACATGCGATCAAAGCACAAAGGGTAAATACGTAAACTATTTTTACCTCATTCCAGCCGCTCATTTCAAAGTGGTGATGGATGGGGGTCATTTTGAATATTCTCTTGCCGGTAAGCTTAAAGCAAAGCACCTGCATCATAACAGATACTGCCTCAAAAAGATAAACGATTCCTGCAAAAAGAATAACAAAGGGCATATCAACCACAAAAGCAAGGGCGACTACCGCACCGCCAATAAATAATGAGCCTGTATCACCCATAAATACCTTTGCGGGATGAAAATTATGAATTAAAAATCCAAGCATACCGCCAAGCAGAGCACCGCCTAAAACCCCTGCTCCGCCTGCACCGATACGGTTTGCGCATATTACAAAGAAAAGAGCGACAGGCACTGTTACGGATGAAGCAAGGCCGTCAACACCGTCGGTTAAATTAACTGCGTTTACCATGCCGACCATAACTATAAGAGCTATGAAATAATATGCGTATCCAAGCTCTAACACCTTATTTGTAAAGGGGATACCAATGGAAGTATCAAGAGGCGATTTGACAGCCAAAAACACCAAAAAGCCTGCTGCGGCGAGAGTCTGAAGAACTATCTTCTGCTTTGCAGTAAGGCCCAGATTGCGCTTCTTTTTAACGGAAATATAATCGTCGCAAAAACCTATAAGGCCGTAAACTGCCGCAAGAACCATAGCCGCAGGGGCTTTATAATCGCCGTTAGTGTAATAAGGAAATCCCCAAACAGCAAAGGAAATAACTATGCCGATTATAAACATAAGACCGCCCATTGTGGGAGTGCCTTGTTTTGATTTATGCCAAGAAGGCCCTTCTTCAAGAATACTCTGTCCGAACTTGAGTTTTCTTAAAGCGGGGATGAGCACAGGACCTAAAAACGCCGTAATGGCAAGAGCCGAAGCTGTAGCTAGAATTACCTTTAAAATATCCATCATTACATCCATCCTTTTTCAAAACCTTGCAATACGGTTTCGGTTTTCATTCCCCTGCTTCCTTTAAAAAGCACCGTATCGCCTTTATTTGCAACCGATAACAGTTTCGCGGTTGCTTCACTGCTGTCTACACAGCAGAATACTTTTTCCTTACTCATACCGCTGTTTATTGCCTGTTCACAAGTGAATTTACATTCATTGCCGAAGGTTATAAGTATATCACAGCATTTTGCCGCGGTTTCGCCTATTTCTCTGTGATATCTTTCTGAAAAATCACCAAGCTCAAGCATATCCGAAAGCACGGCTATACGGTTATGCTTTTTATTTTCCATAAGGCTTAAAGCCGCTTTCATGGAATCGGGACCTGCATTATAGCAATCGTCAATAATGGTCACACCGTTCTTATCAAATACTCTTTGGCGCATCTTTGCATTTTCAAAAGAGAGCAGATAATTTACACAGTCTTCTAAAGATATCCCGTTGTACATACCGACCGCCACAGCCGCAAGAGCGTTTAGCACGTTATGCCTTCCTTCGGTGTTGATCCTTACAGGCATACTGCCAACAGGAGTTATTATATCAAAGCAGGTTAAATTCTGACCTGTTGTAATATTCTCCGCTCCGAAGGGAACGTTTTTATTTTCAATACCGTAATACACTGTTTTATGCTTAAGCTTACCTTTAACGGCCCAGAGCATTTCGTCGTCACCGTTAAGCACCATAATGCCGTTACGATTAAGGCCTCTTTCAATTTCAAGCTTAGCTTGAAGAATATTTTCCTTACTGCCGAGATGTTCAATATGCATAACGCCTATATTGGTTATTACAGCAATTTCCGGACGGGCAATTTTTGTTAGAGCGGCAATTTCACCCTTTGCGTCCATTCCCATTTCAAATACAACCGCTTCGTGGCTGTCTTCAATATTAAAGGCGGTTATAGGCATACCGGTTTCGCTGTTATAATTACCTAAGGATTTAAGGGTATTATATTTACCTGCAAGAACCGCATAAATAAATTCCTTTGTGGTGGTTTTACCGACGCTGCCCGTAACACCGATAACCTTTAAGGAAAACATTTTTCTGTAGCCCTCGGCAATTTTATGGAAGGCCTTAAGGGTATTATGAACTTTAATAACGGTACAGTTTTCAAATACCTCGTTTTTCTGAGACAAAACCACCGTACAACCGCCTTCAACGGCCTTGGAAATATATTTATGTCCGTCGGTTGCTTCACCCTTAAGCGCAACAAAAAGCTGACCTTTTTGAGCATGGCGGGAATCGATACATATTCCGTTAAATACGGCTTCCTGGTTGCCGCAGATAATTTCGCCGTCACAAAAAAGACTTGCCTGTAACGCTGTTAATTCTTTCATACACTTCTCCTTCAGCTGCTAAACGCCTTACGGCATTCTCGAGTATTTCCTTTTCATTAAAGGGTTCTTTACCTAAAGCTGTTATTTGGTATTGCTCATGACCTTTGCCTGCCAAAACAAGAATATCGTTTTCAAGGCAATTTGCCACTGCAAATTCTATTGCTTTTTTTCTGTTTTCAATTACTGCAAAGGGTGTGTTAATGCTATGTACACCCGAAAGTATTTCTTTGATTATTTTATAAGGCGGCTCATTCCTTGGGTTATCGGAAGTAACGATAATATAATCACTGTATTTTGCCGCCGCTCTCAGCATTAACGGACGTTTGCCCCGGTCTCTTTCACCGCCGCACCCGAAGACCGTTATCAAACGGCCTTTGCATAAAGGCTTAAGAGTACTAAGAAGGTTTTCCATACCATGAGGAGTGTGAGCATAATCGATAAATACTTCAAACCCTGATCCCAGGCTTAATTTCTGCACTCTGCCTTCAACGCCACTAAAGGATCCTACTGCCTGTATGCAATCATTTAAGCTAACTCCCAACTGATTGCATGAGGCTATTGCAAGGATTGAGTTATAAACCGAAAAGCGTCCTATAACGGGAAACACGACCCGTTGCCCCATTAGTTCATACTCCACTTTATTCTCGGTCAGACAAAGGTTTTCAGCCTTATATTCTGCCGGTCTTTTTATTGCACATCCTATGCTGTACGGAGCCACACTTAAAAAATCATTTGCAAAAGGATCATCAACATTTATTACAGCCTTTTTGCTTTGTTCAAAAAGCTTTTTTTTGGCTGAAGCATAATTTTCCATACTGCCGTGATAATCAAGATGATCCCTTGAAAGATTTATAAACACTCCTAATTCAAATTCAAGGCCGTAAACCCTATTTTGAGACAGGCCATGAGAGGATGCCTCCATTACAACAAATTCACAGCCACTTTCTTTGTAATCACATAATCTTTTGAACAGTATTGGTGCAGGCGGGGTAGTATAACCGCTGTTATCCATTGTTCCTATACACCCGCATTTTCTTCCGCACGTATTTAATACGTGGGCAATAAGGTTTGCAACGGTAGTCTTCCCATTGGTTCCCGTAACGCCGATCAGCTTTAAGCTTTTCTGCGGCTCACAAAACAGTTTTGAACTGCTGATACTCAAAGCTTTTTTATGATCAAGCCCCAAGGACCTTAGTTTTTCTGCTTCCTTTTCAATTTCCTGCAGTGTTACGTTCATTTTTTACCCTGCAAAAGATTTAAGTTTAGTCTGCTACTGTTTCCTTTGCCCTGAATTCAACGGTAATTACCGTACCGGGAGTAACCTTTGTACCCTGTTCCACGCTCTGCCAGATAGCCGTTACGCCGCTTCCTTCTACGTCAGAACCTTCTATTCTTATATTCAACCCTGCATTTATAAGCTCGTAATTAGCTTCGGAGGCTGTAAGTCCGATCAGATCGGGAACACTGACTTCCGACTCAGGCTCCGAGCCGTTGGTGTATAAAATAACAGTACCGCCTTCGGGGATCGTTTGTCCCTGAGCAGGAACCTGCTGTTCAACCTTACCTCCGCCGCCAATAACTTTGGAGTTAAGATTCATATCGCCGAGATGCATACGGGCGGAATCGGAATCCATATCTACAAGAGAAGGTACTGTTACCGTCTCGCTTACGTCGTCGGAAGAATACTGGGGTGTATAATCATAATAATCAAGTATATCTTTTAACAGGTTACCTGCAATAGGAGCCGCAATAACACCGCCGTAGGGAGGGTAGGTCTGAGGCTCATCCAGAACTATCAAAACCGCAACCTGAGGATCGTCTGCAGGAGCATAAGCCACAAACGAAGCTATGCTTTCATAAATATCCGAGTCTTCTTTATATTCGCCGAGTTTTTCGGAGGTGCCTGATTTTCCGCAGATACGGTAGCCTTTGATATAAGCGTTAGTACCGCCTCCGGTAGCAACTACCTCCTCCATCATTGAAACGACTTTATTGGCTGTTTGATGGGAAATAGGCTGATTTGTTACGGTTGGCTCTATGGATTTTACCACGTTTCCTTCATCGTCCACTATTTTACTTACAAGATACGGCTGCATCATTTTTCCGTCGTTTGCAATGGAACTTACGGCTGTTATAAGCTGAATAGGAGTAACTTTAAAACCCTGACCGAAAGCAGCGCAGGCAAACTCAACCGGCCCCAAAGCATCATCGCTGAAGAAAATACCTGTTGATTCACCCGGCAGATCGATGCCCGTGGCGGAATCGAGACCGAAGCCGCTGAAATAGCGCTTATACATATGCTTTCCTATAAGTCCTCCCATTTCCATAAAGGCAGGATTGCAGGAATTACTGAAAGCATCCTGAAAGGTTTGCATTCCGTGACCGAGAACGTAGTCGCAATGTATTATCGTGCCGTAAACGTCGGTATAACCGGGGCAGTAAAAGGAGGTACTGTCATTTGCAAGTCCTTCTTCTACAACAACTGATGTTACAAGGGATTTAAAAGTGGAACCGGGCTCATACTGGTCAGAAACGTTTACGTTACGCCACTGACGGTTAAGAGCTTCCACATAAGCAGCATCGTATTCTTCACCGGAAAGTTCCTCAAGCTCTTTTACGGAATTGGCGTCAACGAGAGTAAAGGGATCGTTCAGATCAAAGCCGGGTATTTGAGCCATGCCAAGAATACCGCCTGTTTTAACGTCCATCACGATGCCTGCGGCATATCCGGTTATTTTATGGTCCACGTAAGCAGTTTTAAGTCTTTTTTCAAGATAATGCTGAATGGTTTCATCTAAGGTTAACACAAGATCGTAGCCGTCGGTTGGCTCAATATATTTCTCATATTCCACCGACATATCTGCGCCGTTTGCGTTCTTTATGGCAATAACACGGCCTTCTTCGCCGGAAAGATAATCCTCGTATTGAGCTTCAATACCTGCCAGTCCCTGATTGTCGGCGCCTACAAAACCTATTACCTGAGACGCGAAATCACCGAGAGGATAGTATCTTTTAGGATCGTCAAGCACGGAAATATGAAGTTCAAAACCGTTGGCACTGATAAATTCGTTTACTTTATCGGCAACGTCCTGTTCTACCCTTCTTGCAAGAACAACGTAATAGCTTTCTTCCTTAAGTGCTTCCTCTACTTCACTTTTTTCAATTCCTAAAATTGAGGGAAGGTTATTTGCTATAAGAGTACGGTCGGCCTCTTCGGTAACCGTAATGGGAGAAAGAATTATTTTGTATGCTGAAGCGCTTTCCGCCAACGCTTTATAGTTGCAATCAAAAATAGTACCGCGGGATGCAGAGATGGTTATATCGCTGGTTTGCTGCCCCAAAGCGCCGCTTTGAAGCTCCTCCCCTTCTATCATTTGCAGCTTAAACAATACTCCCACAAGCATAACAAAAAGTATTATTACGCTTATAAAAAACAGAAACATTCTGTTTGTCATTGATTTTGTTGGCCCCTGCCCCATAAATTCCTCCGAGAAAATGATGTTTTTCGGGTGAAAAATACAAATTTTTTTCTTCACCTTAGTACGACAATTGCCGCTGTCCTTATATACAGCGGCAAAAGTTTACGCTGCCTTCCATAATAATATGTGTAGGCGGCTGTCAGCTTAAATATTCCAATATTACAGAAAAGTTTTGAAACAGCTCAGTAAATACTCCTTCACCGCTGTTATCAATTACCACTGCCTTATCCTTGGTGTCAAGTGAAACGTATTCTATCTGATACTGTTCTATTTTACTCATACCGAGTTTATCGGTTGCTATTTTCTCAACGTTACTAAGGTCGGCTCTTTCGGCAAGCTTAATATTAAGCCTTTTTTCTTCATTGAGCAGGTCTCCGTAATCACTGTTTAACTGAGCCAATTCATTTGAAAGCTCGTTATAGCAGGCATCACAGTAGATCTTATATCCCATAAGGGAGAACATCAACATAAGTATGATGCAAAATATAAAATAATTATTTTTCTTCCTCTTCTTCTTAGATGCCTTCATTATTTGTCCTCATATACGCTTTGCCACTCTGAGCTTAGCACTTGCAGCCCTTCGGTTTTCGGTTATCTGAAGGGGAGTAGGCAAAATCGGTTTTCTTGTCAGTATTTCTAAAATTGGTTGTCTGTTGCATACACAGACGGGAAAATCGGGAGGACAGGAACATTTTAAACTGAGCTCGTTATAAGCCTGCTTAACTATTCTGTCCTCTAAGGAATGGAAGCTTATAATGGCTATCCTGCCATCCTTATTTAAAAGCTTAGGGATCTCATTTACCGCTTCGGTTACTTCGGAAAGTTCCTCGTTTACGGCTATCCTAAGCGCTTGAAAGCTTCTTTTTGCAGGGTGCTGGTCTTCCCTTCTGGCAGCACCGGGCATTGCACTTTTAATTATATCCACAAGCTGCCCTGTAGTTTCTATAGGGGACTGCTCCCTTGATTTTACTATTTTCTCTGCTATTTTACGGCTGAATTTTTCTTCGCCAAATCTCCAAAGTATATCGGATATTTCCTGCTGAGAATAGGAATTCACTATTTCATAGGCTGTTAGATCTGCATCCCTGTCCATTCGCATATCAAGAGGCGCGTCATACCGGAAGGAGAAGCCTCTTTCTGCGGTATCTATCTGGTGAGAAGAAACGCCAAGATCCATTAATGCGCCGTCTATCCCTTCTATCCCCATATCTGAAAGTATGGTTTTTATTTCAGAAAAACGTGCATGAACAAGCCTTACTTTATCAAGATGCTCCTTAAGCCTTTCCCTGCAAGCCTCAAGGGCTGCAGTATCACGGTCCACGCAAATGAGCAGACCTTTAGAGGAAAGCCTCTTGGCTATTTCAAGAGAATGCCCACCGCCACCTGCAGTACAATCAACGTAAATACCATCAGGCTTAATATTCAAAGCATCTACGCTTTCGTTGAGCAAAACAGTTACGTGATGAAACATTTCTTAGAACCCCAATTCAGACATTAGATTTGCAACGTCCTCTGAAGAGGTTTCTTCCTGAGAAGAATCCCAAAGAGCAGCGTCCCATATTTCCGCTCTGGTGGAAACGCCGGTTATAACAACCTCCTTGGTGAGACCTGCGTAAATCTTAAGGTTTGCCGGAACAACTATTCTCCCCTGGCCGTCAAGCTCAACAGGAAAAGCATTTGCAAATAAAAACCTTTGGATCGAGCGGGACTGAGCCATTGGCAAACTCTTTACTTTTTCTTCTAAGGATGCCCATTCAGACATTGAGTACAGCGAAAGACAGTTATCAAGGCCTCTTGTTATAATAAAGCTTTCGCCTAAATCTTCTCTGAAACGAACAGGAACGATAACACGCCCTTTTGCATCAAGAGTATGACGGTATAACCCTAATAACATTATTTTCGCACCTCCTTGCCTGAAAATTCACCACTTCGCGCCACTTAAAACCACAAAGTGGCACTAGTAACCACATTATAGCACATTTCAGAAAATAATCAATAGTTTTTCAATAAAAAAAGCAGATTTTTCTTAAAAAATCTGCAAAAATCAGGAATGATAAATCAAACAAAAAAACCGAGCTGTAATCAACTCGGTTCTCTTTTGTTTTTATTCGGTTCTCAGGGCGATCACAGGGTCTTTCTTCGCAGCTTTTTTAGCCGGGATAAGACCGCCAAGTATTGTAATTACTATACTTATTACTAAAAGAATTGCCGAGGCCTCCATTGGAAGTACAGCGCCCAATTCAGGGATATCCGTAAGGTTACGTATAATGGCGTTTATAGGTATCATCGCCAAAAGCGAAATACCTATACCGAGAATACCCGCACCACAACCTATTATAAACGTTTCGGCATTGAAAACCTGAGAAATATTCCTTTTAGATGCGCCAAGAGCTCTCAGAATACCTATTTCTTTGGTTCTTTCCATAACCGAAATGTGGGTTATAATACCTATCATTATACAGGAAACTATAAGTGATATGGCAACAAAGGCCACCAGTACGTACGAAATACCGTTAATGATCGTTGTTATAGAAGAGGTTAACAGTGCTACATAATCGGTGTAGGTTATACGGTCCTCCTCCGAGGCAGTTTCGTTATAATGCTCAATGCAAGCCGAAATCGAATCCTTGTTTTCAAAGCTGTCGGTGTAAATGCTTATTGCGGAAGGAGCATCATAGCTTACCTTACCGAAGGCCTGCATATTATCTTCATAAGAAGCGCCGGCTATATATTCCTCGTAAATATTCAAGAGAATTTCCCTGTCCGGCTCATTATCAAGCCACATATCAAGGAAAGCGGCCATAGAGACCTCATCTGTAGGCATATAGGCACCCGCTTGTTCCTCGGGAGGAGCGTAGTACATCATAAGCTTATAAAATGAAGCCTTTTCGGAAACCGTAAGCCCCTTCAAGTAATCCTTGGAATCCTGAATTTTGGATTCATCGTCCGGTGACTCAAACTTCATCCCGTTTAGTACGTTGATCTCCTTATTTTTCTCCTGAGCCTTTATTACATCACTTTTATCGGTTTCTTTTATTACATAATCTGTAAGTAAACTGGTATATCCAACAGAAGTATTTATTATGGCATTATCGGCGTCTTCCTTAGGACAGATAATACCGGTTATCTTAAGTTCAAGAGCATTTTCCAAAAGCTTTTCTTCATTAATGACGTTATTCTCAATAAAGGCAAAAGTACCGTCTTCGTTTTCTTCATAATGAAGGGCAGCTGGCAAAAGATGAAAGGTATGTTCAAGAGCATCCTCAAAGCTTATATCAATATTTTCGGCTTTTTCTTCTTTTTCTATTTTTTCAACTGCATCATTATACTGTTCTCCGGTTATAAGGCCAAGCTGATACATATCTCCCGCAGAAATACCGTTATTGCGATTCAGAACCAGCACAACCTCGTCGTATTTTTCAGGCCACGCTCCATATACCACGTCATAACTGTCCTTTATAATAGGGCTTACTGCACTGCCGTCCGCACCCTGCATTATTTCAGAAAAGTTTTCTGCACCTGAAGCAGAGGACCCCATAAAGGATGACGACATCTGAGCCATCATGCCCATATTCTCACTGCCCTGCGAAACGGAAGAGGAAGATTCAAGATCCTGCGAGCTGTCTACAAAAACATCCGCACTGTTATAGGAGTAAACGGAAAAGTCAACGTCGTAGCTGTATTTGATTCCGTTTTCACCTATATACTGATGTATCTCACTGTTTTCATTATCAAGATATTTTTTAAACTGAGTAAGGTTGTTTTCAACAATACTGGATACCATCATCTGGCTTGCTTCAAGCTCGGTGTAATCTGCATGAACTGCTGTTTTATCCAAAGGAACGTAACTCATTTCCTCCCCGATCTTTTCACCCTGCATTCCCATAAAGCCCGACATATCAACAGTTTCGGAGGTTATGGATATGGGGTAGGAGGTCATGGTTTCCTTTTGAATATCGTTTATATATTCATTCATTCCCGTTGAAAGAGCCAAAATAAGAGCAATACCGATTATACCAATAGAGCCCGCAAAAGCAGTAAGCAGGGTTCTGCCCTTTTTGGTGCTTAAATTATTAAAGCTGAGAGCCAACGCTGTAAAAAAAGACATTGAGACCTTATTTGAGCGCCGGGGCTTAGCTTTGACATTTTTTATATCAAAGGGATCGGAGTCGCTTATAATCTTACCGTCAAGGAGTTTTACAATACGGGTAGAATATTTCTGCGCCAGTTCCGGGTTATGTGTAACCATAATAACAAGCTTATCTTTTGCTATTTCCTTCAAAAGCTCCATTATCTGCAGACTTGTTTCGCTGTCAAGGGCACCTGTAGGCTCGTCGGCAAGCAGAATATCAGGATTATTTACAAGAGCACGGGCTATGGCAACCCTTTGCATTTGACCGCCTGACATCTGATTGGGCTTTTTATGAAGCTGATCCCCCAGACCTACTTTCTTAAGAACCTCTTTCGCTCTGGCTTTTCGTTCTCTTTTGGAAACACCCGCTAAGGTAAGTGACATTTCAACGTTGGAAAGCACCGACTGATGCGGAATCAGATTATAGCTTTGAAAAACGAAGCCTATGGAGCTGTTACGGTAATGATCCCAATCAGAATCCCTATATTCCTTTGTTGAAATACCGTTAATAACAAGATCTCCGCTGTCATATCGGTCAAGACCGCCTATAATATTCAGCATTGTTGTTTTGCCGGAGCCGCTCTGACCTAAAATTGAAACAAATTCATTTTCTCTGAAGGCTATGCTTACACCGTTTAGGGCATTTTGCTTAAGCTCACCTGTTACGTAGGTTTTTACTATATTCTTTAATTGAAGCATTTTAACCCTCCAATAATTTTTTAGTTAATTATACCACTAAATTATTAATGAATAAACACCCATTAATGAACTTTTTATAAATTAGATGTTGACTTTTCAACTTCTTTGATATATAATACAGATGTTGAAAATGCAACATCCGGAGGAGTACTATGATAGAAAGATTTGAAAAGTTCTCATATTGCATATTTGAAATATCCCGCTGCTGGCACAGGCTTGCTTCCGAGGAAATGGAAAAGCATGGTCTTAAAGGCCCTCATGCAACCTATCTTACAATAATGTATAAATTCCCCGAAGGGATAACTGCGCCAAGGCTTTGTGAATTATGCGGAAGGGATAAATCCGACGTTTCCAGAATGATATCTATTCTTGAAAAAAAGGGGCTTGTTTTAAAAGAAGGCGCAGGAAAGAACCTATATCGCGCAAGGCTTATGCTTACAGATGCAGGCATAAAAGCGGCCTTGCAGGTAAACGAAAGGGCCAGAACAGCCGTTGAAAAAGGCAGCGAGGGTTTAAACGAAGAAGAGCGAAATATTCTGTATAACTCCCTTGATCTAATAATGAAAAATTTGCAAAACCTTTGCAAAGAAGGTTTGCCTGAAAACTGAAGGATAAATTATGAGCATTAGAATTATTATAGATTCCACCTGCGATATGAAGCAGGAAACCAAAGAAAAGTTTACTGTGGTGCCTCTCACCCTTAATTTTGGTGCGGAAGAATATATTGACGGAGTAACCATCGACCACAAAACTTTTTACGAAAAGCTGATAGAAAGCGACGTTTTGCCAACTACAAGCCAGGCAACACCTGCTGCCTTTGCCGACGTATTTGAATCGGTTAAAGAAAATGGCGAAAGCGCTGTGGTAATAACTATCTCTTCCGAGCTTTCCGGAACCTATCAGAGCGCCCTGATAGCCGCTGCGGATTACGAGAATATTTACGTTATAGACAGCAAAACTGCCGCAATAGGCACAGGTATTTTAGCCCTTCTGGCTCTTGAATACAAGGAAAAGGGGCGTACCGCAACAGAGATAGTTAAGCAAATTGAAAAAATGAGAGAGAAGATTTGCGTTGTTGCACTTCTTGATACTCTTGAATATCTTAAAAAAGGCGGAAGAATATCAAGCGCAGTTGCTTTTGCCGGAGGTTTACTTTCCATTAAGCCGGTTGTAAGCATAGAAGAAGGCCATATTAATATGCTCGGCAAAGCAAGAGGTTCAAAGCAGGGCAATAACTTGCTTGTATGTGAGATCGAAAAAGCCGGCGGAGTTGATTTCACAAAGCCTCTGCTTTTAGGTTACACCGGGCTTTCCGACCTCCTATTAAAAAAATACATCGAGGACAGCCGTGATTTATGGAACAACAACGTTGAAGCCTTAAGCTATACACCCATTGGAAGCGTTATAGGCACTCACGCCGGACCGGGAGCTATCGCAGTCGCATTTTTTAAAAATAAGTAAAAAGGACGCTATAAAATATGGACATTAAGGCAGTTTTATTCGATCTGGACGGCACTTTACTCCCTATGGACCAGGATGAATTCACAAAAGCATACTTTTCGGGAATCTCAGGAGCCCTTTACCATTACGGATACGAGCCAAAGGAGCTTATCGGTGCAATATGGTCGGGCACCAAAGCAATGATAATGAATAAAGGCGAAAAAACCAACGAGCAGATATTTTGGGAAGATTTTTGCACCCACTACGGCAGCAAGGCAAAGGAAGACATTATATACTTTGATGCTTTTTACCGTAACGATTTTGATAAGGTGCGTGAGGTTTGCGGCTTTAGTGAATACGCAAAAAAAACAGTTGAGCTTATAAAAGAAAAGGGACTAAGGACAGCCCTTGCAACAAACCCTATCTTCCCTTCTATAGCAACCGAGAAGCGAATCTCCTGGGCCGGGCTCAAGAAAGAGGACTTTGAAATATTTACTACTTACGAAAACAGCCGTTACTCAAAACCCAACCCCAAGTACTACCTGGACATCCTGGATCAGCTTAAGATCAAGCCCGAGGAGTGCCTTATGGTGGGCAATGACGTTGGGGATGATATGATCGTAGAAGCTCTTGGTATGAAGGTATTTTTATTAACAGACTGTCTGATCAACAAAGACGGTGTTGACATAAACCGCTATCCCCACGGTGATTTTGAAAGCTTATATGCTTTTATAAATGCACTGTAATTTCCTCTCCTTATACATAAAAAGTTCATCTGTAATACAGATGAACTTTTTTCTATTTCACCAAAGTTATTTTATCCTTAATAAAATCAAACACCTGACTGTCAATTCCCTCTATATCCATAAGCTCTTCCCTTACAACAAAAGGAGTTATTCCTCTGTAGCGGATAATAGAGGCGGCTATTTCTTCGGTTATTCCTTCCACGGCAAGGAGCTGCTCGTAGGACGCGGTGTTTATATTAACAGGAGCATCCTTATATTCATAAGAAGGCAGAGGCCCGTCACTTTCACCCTTGCCGTACTTTATATTTTTACTGTCCCAAAATACAAAGAGAACACAGATCACGCAAATGCAGACGGTACAAATAATTAAAAGACTTTCGGTTTTAGTAAGCTTCATTATCAGTACGCACAGCCTGCCTGCAAGATCACGTTAGTATAGCCGGTAAATTCCCCTGTGAGAATAATAGCATGAGCATCAGCGCTCATTTTTTTAAGCTCTACGTGAGGAACATATTCAACAGGAATACCTTCAGGTAAAAGCGCAAGAGCTTTTTCATGGAAATCCAAAGAAACCTCTTTTGCTTCGCAGGCGAAGGTTGCCTTTTCTACTACTATATGCTTAAGTATCTCTTCTAAAACGTCCAGATACGCAGGATCACCGGGCCGCCAGCCAAGATCTACCCTCTCAACGCCCTTGGGAATAGGAAGGCCTGCGTCACCTATTACAAGAGTATCCATATGGCGAAGCCTTGCCAGAACGTTTGCCAATTGGGGATGTAAAATACCGCCTTTTAACATAATAACTACCTCCGATAAGTATTTGTCATTAGTATAGCCCTAAATTGAAGATTTGTAAATACCTATCTTTTTTGAAGAGAGGAATATTTAAGCTTTGTTGCCATTCCGCCCCGAAGATGTCTTTCTGCCTTATTGATTTTCAATACCTCCCCTACCCCCAGAGCAAGGGCTTTGTTGACCTTAGGTAAGACCACCGTAATATCCTTATGGACAGTAGATTTGCTTATTCCGAATGCCTTTGCTGCCTGTCTTACTGTAGCGCCGTTTTCGGTTATGTAAAGGGCTAATAGCTGTGCTCTTTCTTCTACAATACCTTTCATAAAAAATCCCTCATTCCTTAATAATGGATATGAGGGACATTAATTATTTATGCTTACTTTCTTGTGCGCTTTTCATAATCTTCTTTTATGTCATTACTCCAGTCGGCGCAAAGAGGAGCATTGGCGCGAACCTGACAAACCGCCTTACCAATAGACTCGTAAACTATACGGGTACCCTTTTGATCGGCATTATAATTTACGGCGTTTTTCTCATCAATTCCGTAACGGGCGGCGGTTTCGACCGCATCTATATTTGCTCCGATAAAAATAAAGTCCCAACCGTATTTTTCCTTCTGACGAGCTATCATCTTCTTAACCGCATCACTTGAGTATTTATGGCTCGCGTTTTCGTAGCCGTCGGTTGTAATTACAAACATAGTATGTTCCGGCGCACTTTCGCCAAAATACTTGTGTAGCTTACCTATATGGTGAATTGCGCCTCCTACAGCATCCAAAAGTGCGGTACAACCGCCAACAACATAATCCTTGTCGGTCAGTGGCTTGATCTCGGCAAGCTTCTCCCTGTCATGTTTAACTTTGCTCTCGCCGTTAAATAGAATTGTAGATACATAGCAGGGCGCATCCTCTTTTTTCTGCTTTTCTATCATTGCATTGAAGCCGCCTATGGTATCTGCTTCAAGGCCTGCCATAGAGCCACTTGCATCCAGAATAAATACAAGTTCTGTAATACTATTTTTCATAATAAAAAACCTCTCTTTCATTTGATGCCCTAATTATACAACTTTGAAAAAGAGGTTTGGTCGCTTCCCATGCGACAAATTATTTCCAAGTCTTTTTTCTAAGCAACTAAGCAATTGAGCTATAACATAGTATTGGCTGTCTCAACATTTTCTTTTTGATGAGATCTTTGGAAATAATGAATTTTCATTTAATTACCTTCGAGCATTTAATGTTTTTTCCCACTCTGCTTCTTTAAAGCCTACAAGCACAAAGTCATTACCGATAAGCAACGGTCTTTTAACAAGCATACCGTCTGTAGCAAGAAGTTCCAGCATCTCGTTTTCGCTCATTACAGGGAGTTTGTTTTTCAGATCCAATGATTTATAAAGCAGGCCGCTTGTATTAAAGAACTTCTTTAAAGGCAATCCGCTGTTGTTATACCATTCATTTAATTCTTCTGAAGTAGGGTTATCAAGTTTAACATCCCTGAGTTCATATTCAATTTTGTTATTATCCAACCACTTCTTTGCTTTTTGGCAGGTGGTACACTTGGGGTAGCAAATAAATTTTAACATAACAAACTCCTTATTCAACAACTTCAAGAAGGAAACTTACAGGACGAAAGCCGTCATTACAGGATATCATTGCAGATTTTTTATTTTTCATCCATCCGCTGTAAATATCCTCTCCTCCGTTAGCCAATGTCATTACATAAGGATAAAGATTCTGCCATGCGCTTTCGCAGAAATTTTCCGGCATTTTCATATTTGCAGAATAAAATACTTGTCCTTCAGTAACCTCACATGCATGTTCTATAGGGTTTTCGTATTTTTCAATAAGGTCATTATACTGCGCTTTTCTCATTACGGTAATTTTCAGCTTTTTCATAATTACGCCCCCAATAAACTCTGATCAAAGGCAAACAGAGCCTCATTGATCTCAAAAATATTATAGTTTTTCTTGCTGATAAAGTATTCAATAATAATATCAAACTTGTTGCTGTGGGAAAGGGCAAAACCGGCTTTTTTTAGCATTTCTTCGGTTTCTGCAAGGCTTAACTCCAAAGCAATAGCAAATGCCAGTGCGGTTGGCTTACTGGGCTTATAGTTTATATCGTTACGTATTTTTGAAAAGAGCTTACGGTCAATATTAGCCTTTTTATATACCTGAGCATCAGCCTTTCCGCTTTCATCAATTTTTCTCAGAAGCATTTGAGAAAAGCTTTCATCGATCTCCTTTAATTTATAATCAAGTTCACTTTCAAAGGAAATTGATTTTTCCTCTTCCTCAAAACAAACAGAAGACGCATAAGGCAAATTCAATCTTAAGGTACCGCGGCGGTAATCGGTATGCTTGTCAACGTAATTATCGTCTATATACTCGGCAATATCGGAAAACAGCTTCTCGCTTATCTGAAAGGCTTTTTTATCGAATATAACAATATAGACCGTCATATCGTTCTCAATTAAAAAGCCGCTGATAGTATCGATTGCGACCCTCAATGCTTTATCCTTAGGGTATCCGTATACTCCCGCAGAAATAAGCGGAAATGCAACCGATTCGCAGTTATTCTTCAATGCCAATTCAAGGCTGTTTTTGTAGCAGGCTTCAAGAAGCTGTTTTTCTCCGCTTTGCCCGTCTTTATATACGGGGCCTACTGTGTGAATAACATTTTTGCATGACAGGTTATATGCGCCTGTAATTTTTGCCTCTCCTGTTTTACAGCCGCCTAAGGTTTTACATTCGCTTAAAAGCCCCGGCCCTGCGGCTTTATGAATTGCACCGTCCACTCCGCCTCCGCCTAAAAGCGATGGATTTGCGGCGTTTACTATGGCGTCAACGTCCATTAAGGTTATATCATTTCTAACTATTTCTAATGGCAATTCTAACCCTCCTTAAGCGTCTTTCTCTATTTCTACGTTTATCTTGCCTTTTCTTGATAAGCCTGTTTCTCTTAAAATTTTAAAGCGGCCTTTACCTCTTAAGGTTATACTGTCCCCCGCCTTAAGGCTTTGGCTTACGCTTTCGCAAAGCCTGCCGTTTAGAAAAACCTTTTGCCCTGAAATATACTGACATGCAAGGCTTCTTCCCATATTAAAAGCTTTTGCAATAATGGCATCAAGCCGCAAAGAGGACACCTGAACGACCGAGCAAACGGTTTTTCTTACTATTTCATTTGGCCCGTCACTACAAATTTGGCAGGAAACCGAGGTGTGTTTCACTTTAAAAAGATTATCGCAAATAAACGAAGCTATATTTTCATGGCAAAACAGCCATGCAGTGTTTTCCAAAAACACAATATCGCCCAGTCGATCTCTTTCAATGCCCAGGCTCATTAAAGCGCCCAAAAAGTCCCTGTGAGTAAGGTTATCGGAAAACTTTTCAGAAAGGGGGCTTATTTTTATACAGCTTATAGGATATTCGCCTTCGTAGCCAAAGACTTCCTCTGAGCCGAATCTCACCATTGCTCGTTCGCAATCCTCTATCCCGCCGAAAACGGTATTTGGCACAAAGCTAAGCTCTCTCTTCATTGAATTGTAAATGCTTTGTTCATACATATCCAGAAACTCTGTATAGGTATAAACGTTATTGTTATATGCTCTTTGTGCTTTTTCCAATAAGCGCTTTTTTAATAATTCTTCTTTTTCCATTTTTCATTTCCAAAAAAGGCCGCCTTAAAAAGACGGCCTTTTTATATTATACTGTATGATGAGTATGAAGATACTCGTGGCTTCTTTCGGAAAGGGGCTTTTCTAAAAATTCGCTGTAAAGAGCCTGAATATCAGGGTTCTCATGGGAATATCTTATTTTTGAAGCCTCATCTAAAGCGCGAAGGTTAAGACCTATTTCGCAGCCGCGTTCTTCATTGAAGGAAATGGGCTGACCGCCGCCGTTTGCACAGCCGCCGGGACAAGCCATTACTTCAACAAAATCATACTTAACCTTACCTGCCTTAATTGCATCAATTAAACTGCGGGTATTGCCAAGGCCACTTACTACGGCAACCTTAAGCTCTGTACCGTTAATGTTGACCTGAGCTTCCTTCCAGGGGTTTTCGCCTCTTACGGCGCTGAATGCATTAATATCTGCATTTTCGCCGCATACCATATTATAGGCGGTTCTGAGAGCAGCTTCCATAACGCCGCCTGTTGTACCGAATATAACGCCTGCGCCGGAAGCAGTACCAAAGGGAGTATCAAAGCCGCCTTCGGGAAGATTATTAACATCAATATGCTCAGCCTTTATCATTCTTGCAAGCTCACGGGTTGTAAGAACAATATCAACATTCTTATTACCTGCTTTATCCGCAAGCTCGGGGATATCGGCCTCGTGCTTCTTTGCAACGCAGGGCATAACAGAAATAACGCAGATTTCAGAAGGATCCTTCTGAAGTTTCTGAGCAAAGTAGCTCTTAATAACTGCACCGAACATCTGCTGAGGAGATTTTGCAGAAGAAAGATTTTCTACAAGCTCAGGGTACTGAGACTTAATAAATCTTACCCAGCCGGGGCAGCAGGAAGTAAACATAGGATATTTATATTCCTTGCCGCTTGAAATTCTTTCAAGAAATTCGCTTGCTTCTTCCATAATAGTAAGGTCTGCGCTGAAGTTGGTATCGAAAACATAATCAACACCGATAGCTCTTATTGCAGAAACCATTTTTTCAGCAGTTGCATCCTTAATATCAAGGCCAAATTCCTTGCCCCAAGCACCTCTTGTTGCGGGTGCTATCTGAACAACGGTAATTTTATCTTCATCTGCAAGAGCTTCAAATGCACGGGAAACATCATCCCTTGCATAAAGAGCGCCAACGGGGCAGTGGGTTATGCACTGGCCGCAAAGCGAGCAATTGGAATCCTTAATATTCACGCCGCCTTTGGTAACAACGGTAGTTCTTGCACCGGTATTGGTAACATCCCATACGTGAAGGTTCTGAACTTTATCGCATACCTGAATGCAACGCATACATTTAATACACTTAGAAGCGTTTCTTATAAGGGGGAAATCCTTTTCCCAATCAAACTTCTCATAATCGTTATTAAGATCTAAGGAGGTTATGCCAAGCTGTGCAGATAAGGACTGCAGTGCGCAGTTGCCGTTTCTTACGCAAAAAGCGCAGTTGCAATCATGCTGAGAAAGAATAAGTTCAACATTGGCCTTACGGGCTTTTCTAACCTTGGGGCTGTTAGTAAGAACCTCCATACCCTCTACTGCCTTGGTATTGCAAGCAGCGGCAAGCTTGGAAACGCCTTTGATTTCCACAACGCATACTCTGCAAGCGGCAATTTCGTTTATTTCCTTAAGATAGCAGAGAGTAGGAATATTAATGCCAACCTGTTTTGCGGCTTCAAGAATGGTAGCGCCTTCATTTACCTGAACGGCAATACCGTCGATAGTCAGTTTTACCATTTTACTTCTCTCCCTCCTCTGAAGCAACCGTAACCGTAATGGTCACACTGCAGGCAACGGCCTGCTTCCTGCTTTAATTCCTGTTCGGACATAGAACCTTCGCAAAGAACAAAATCGTGTTTTCTTTCGCTTGCTTCTCTTTCGGTCATATTAACTCTGCCGCAGGCAGGCTGATCCGCAAAGCGAGGTGCGGGAATTTCTACGTCACAATTTATTTCGTGATTGTAACCTAAATAATTATCAATGTTTGCAGCAGCAACCTTACCTGCTTCTATTGCGCGGATAACGGTTGCGGGACCGGATACGCAGTCACCACCTGCAAATACACCTTCCATTTCGGCAAAAGTAAGATCGTTTTTAGCATTTAAGGTATCCCACTTAAGGGGCAGCCCCTTTTCACCAAAGTAATCGGATTCAATATTCTGGCCTATAGCTACAATGATAATATCAGCTTCCAATCTCTTTTCGGGAGCATCTGCCTTTACAGGGCGGGGGCGACCGGCTCTGTCAACCTGGCCGATCATCTGAGGCTGAACCCAAAGAGCCTTTACATTGCCTTCTTCATCGGCTTCAACGCGAACAGGAGCCTGCAGAGTAAGCATTTCGCAGCCTTCTGCAATAGCGCCTTCTACTTCTTCTGCAAGGGCAGTCATATCAGACTGACGGCGCCTGTAAGCTACGCTTACGCTTTCAGCACCGAGGCGAACCGCACTTCTGCAGCAGTCCATAGCAACGTTACCACCGCCAACTACAATAACCTTCTTGCCATTGAAATCGGGATAAACTTCATCACCTATGCTGCGGAGCATTTCAACAGCGGAAATAACGCCTCTGCTGTTCTCGCCTTCAATGCCAAGCTTTTTATCTGCATGAGCACCGATGGAAATATAAACCGCATCATACTCTTCTCTGAGTTGCTCAAGGCTGATATCCTTGCCAACGGAAATATCGGTTATAACCTTAGCGCCGTTATAAAGGCAAGCATCTATATCCAGCTGCAAACGTTCTCTTGGTAATCTGTAACTGGGAATACCATAGCGGAGCATACCGCCAAGGGATTTTCTCTGTTCATAAACAGTAACATCATGGCCCATAAGTCCTAAGAAATAGGTTGCGGTAAGACCTGCAGGTCCGCCGCCGATAACAGCAACCTTCTTTCCGGTTTTATCCATAGGCTTGGGAGGTTCTACAACACCTGCATTATCAACTGCGTATTTCTTAATGCCGCGGATATTAACAGCATCATCAATAATATTTCTTCTGCAATGATGTTCACAAGGATGTTCGCATACATAAGCACAAACTGTGGGGAACGGATTATCCTTTCTGATAAGACGAACCGCGTCGGCATAACGGCCTTCACCTGCCAAAGCTATGTAGCCGGGAATATCAACAGATGCAGGGCAGCGGGAAACGCAAGGCAGCTTCTGCTCTGTAGAACAGGTGCATATACCTTTCTCAATATGAGATTTGAAATCATCTGCAAAATTTGCAACACCGCGAAGCACCATATCTGCTGCCTGATAGCCGATAGCGCAATCGGCAGAATCGGTAATGGTCTGCGCAAGATCCTTAATTTTTTTTACGGTAGCCATTGTGGCTGTGCCATTGAGAACAGCTTCAAGCATATCTGCAATGCGGGTAAGACCCACTCTGCAGGGAACACATTTACCGCAGGTCTG
Organism: Eubacteriales bacterium; assembly: GCA_045541395.1. Lineage (GTDB taxonomy): Bacteria > Bacillota > Clostridia > Oscillospirales > UMGS1783 > JAZRWQ01. Next base: position 9,076 of record JAZQIZ010000028.1, on the reverse strand, counting down.
AGCATGGCTGAGCCTTAAAAATGCAAGCATAAGATCTACCGGGCACTGATTTACAGGGCCGCCTGCAGCTCTGCGCTCTATGTCTTTATAAAGAGACTCTGCTATCTGCTCTGCTTTTCCGGGGACAGTAACGTTAAGTCTACTCAAAGTATTATCTCCTTCCTCAATATAAGAACTTTTTCATTATCCACATACATTTTTAGTTTAACATTTTTATGCACATTTTTCAACCTATTTCTCTTATTATTTAATCGGTATTTATTATCCCATACCATTTTAGTATAAATTGCGGTATCGGTTACGCAAATTATGTAAAAAAGGGAGCGCAACCAGCCTACTTCTGCATGCGCTCCCTTATATCTTAATTTTAATGTGAAGGGTCTGATCACATTAAAATTAGGAAAACAGAATAACCTTACATTTATATATACCACTGAAACGGAAATTTGGAAAATAAAATTTTAAAAAATCATTCCTCTTACTATTTTATCAAGTTCCAAATCACTGTACGAAGTGGTAACGATATAAACGCTGAGATCGTTTTTAAATAAAGCACAGTTGTTTTCTTCACCTTGAATTTCAAAGACAGTATAGCCGCCCAAGGTTTTCTTTGTTCCCAATTCATAACGGCCTTCTATTGCAACGGTGCTGTTTTGCTGCATTATTTCCCTGCTCACATAATTATGGGAAACAATGCTGACTATCTCATCGGTATTACTTTTTAGAAATACCGTAACCGTAACGTCGGCCTCATTGGGAGTGACGCTGTAACCTACCAGTTCCATTTCCTGAGGCAAATATTCCGGCAACAGGAAATTCCAATTACCGAGAGCCGCCATCTGCGCCACAATTTCTTTATAGGCAGAATTTTTATCCTCTTCCGTTGCTTCCTCAACCGAAATGACCACCTCTTTTTCGGTCCACTTAATCAGCTCTTCCGTAAAATTAAAACCGAAAGCCATAGTTGATACTGCGTTAGCAGCAATAACGACCATAAGCGCGGCGCAAACGGATGCAATACTTTTCCACTTCTTAGGAACGCGATAACTGAAGAACCTGTCACGGGATCGGTCCACAACAGCAGGCTTAACTTGGAAATGGGGTTCGTGGGATATTTCAGGTACCTCTAGGCCGTCCGCCTCAAGGAGCATATCCAAAGCAGAATCTATAAGTTCAACATCCGATTCACCGGCAGGTTTTTCAGCTTCTTCGAAGATTATTTTCTCAAGACTGTTAATATCAAACGCCTTTTCTTCTTTAAGAATTCTCTTCAAAGAAGACTCGGAAAATTTTTTCTTCAATTTTATAAACCTCCTTTATTTGAACTTCATCTATAGGTATATACCCTCAGATCTGATTTTTGGAAAATAAACTTATAAATTTTCTGTAATTTTTTTTGCAAGCAGTTTAATTTTATTGCAAAGCACCGCCCGTCGCTTGTAAACTGCTGATTCGCTTATGCCCAGTGTTTCGGAAATTTCTGAAACACTCTTTTTCTCGTCGTACCAAAGTTTAATGAGCAATGAATCCTCACGGCTTATACTTTTTATCAGCCTGTCCCTGAGTTCAAGTATCTGTTCGTCACTCACCTCTTCGTAAAGGTTAGGTTCATAGCCCAATGCCCAGTTTTCGGCAACATCCTCAATGGGTGTATTTTTCATTTCCCTTTTTATATTCCGGAATTCTTTCAGAACAAAGTTATTTGCCACCCGGAATAGCCATGATCCTATATTTTCTTTTACATCAAGCTTTTCCAATGATTCGTAAAGGGTATAGAAGGTATTTTGCATACAGTCCTCTGCCCTTTGGCTGTCTTTAAGGCGATGCAGGCAATATTTATAAACCGGCATATGCCATTTTTCCCAAAGCTCATTGAAAGCCAGCTCTTTCTTTTTCTTATTCGATTTCAATAACCTGCACCTCCTTTTTTGATATATTAAAGGTATTATAACAAAAACAGGCGACACATTTCAATTATTTTCAAAAAACTATTTGATTTTGCAAAAAAATATTGTATTATAGATAAGAGGTGACTTAAATTGCAAAAAAGACTTAACTTTACGCCAACTTTAATTCTTACTTTTGCCGCTTGTGCAATAAGAATATATACAAACATCTATTTTGTTTCTCCGGCAACAGGTAAATTTTCATCTCCTGTTTGGGAGGTAGTAAGCATTGTGATAATGGTGTTGTGTGCATTGTCCGGGTTGTTATGCTTCCACAATAAGCTTGTGGATTACAAAACAAACCTTAAGAAAAGCACAGGAACTACAACGTTTTTTATTTTAAGTGCTTTTGCCTCATCCATAAGTGCCGTAGGCGCTGCCCTCGATTATATTCGCACTTCCAATAAAATGGAGCTTATTGTTACGGTAACTGCTATTATTTGCACGGTATTTTTTATTTACCTTGCTGTTGACGCAGAGAAGGTTAAGCAAAACACCCTGCTTATCCTTACGGTTGGTCCTTTTTCTTATTTGATGTTCAGAATAATCAGAATTTTCAACGTGTACTCAAGAAATATTTCTCTATACACCTTCAGATACGAAATAATAGGTATTTGCTGCTTGCTTCTGTTTATTGTAATGTACATTAAATCTTCAGTTAATAATACGACCGCCAAATCAGCCGCGTTTTTCGGCATCACAGCATTTTCATTTTTAATGATATACTCCTTGCCCAGTTTATTAACACCCCTGTTTTCATCCCATTATTTCACGGAAAACGCACCATTGTACTATGTATGCGGAGACATTATTTTTTCCGTATGTTCCCTGTATTTTGCAAATTCAATAATACAGCAAAGCAATACAAAGCATTAAAAAAGCTGACCTTTTTGGTCAGCTTTTTTTTAGAATTTTGAAGCCTCTTTACTGATCTTAGCGAATACCATAACCAGTGCCGCACCAACCATTGCCAGTGCACACACAAGGAAGTATACGGGAGATTCAACCGAGGGGGTAAAATAACGAATACTTAATGAACCTAATATCTGAACTATAGAGAAAGTCATCCACAAATGAGACTGAACAGTTGCCTTACCGTGGTCAGGAGCAAGATTTCCGCAGTAGTTTATAAGCCAGGTAAAGGCGCCGATATTACCGATACCGGAAATAATGGGAGTAAACGTGAGTATCCATACGTTTTTGGTAATACAGCATATAAAGAAGCGAATGGCAGACATGATCATAAAGAGCGCAAATGCAACCTTAAAGGATATCTTTCTCTGTATCTTACCAAGGAAGGGCAGAACGCAGAACTCTCCCGCAACACGAATTGCCATGGAAAGACCATACAGGGCATCACCTCCATTAAGATCAATGGAGAAGTAAATAGGAAATACCGCATCAAAAGATGCATAAACCAACTGAAGAATAAGGTAAGAAAGTAAAGGAATGAGAACTATTGGCTGAATAAAGAATTTAAGTGAATTAAATTTTTCACCTTTCTTTCTGAGACCCGCAACTCTTGGAATCTTTATCATCGTAAAGGTTGCGATGGTGGTGAATACAAACATTACAATAAATACGGAGGCGGGCATTTTTTCGGAAATAATACCGGAGAACCAAACCGAAATAATATATCCGATGGAGGTCATAAGACGAATATCTCCGTAACTTCTCAGTTTACCCTTTGCCACCATATCAAGACAGATAGTATCCATCAAAGGATACAACGAAGCATAGAAAAAATAATAAGTCGCGGTGGCAAGCAGCATCATGGCAAAACCATTTCCGAAAAAGAACAATGCTGCTGAACCGGAAACGCCGATCATAAGCATTGCAAGTATGCGGTTTATGGTTTTTGACTTATCGGCAATTATGCCCCATATATACTGGCCTAAAATCTGAGCAACGGGACGAACTGCCATTATGTAACTGATTTGTCCTTCTGTCATCCCTTCTCTTGCAAGATAAGTGGATAAAAACGCCATTGGTGCGCCAACTCCAAGGGCAGCAACAAGACAGTAAATAAACATTGGTGCATTAGGGCTGGTTAAAGCGTGCTTAACCATTTTGCCAATACGTTTTAAGAGCATAATAGCCTCCATAGAATTCTTAGTAAAGGTATTATAGCCCTGTCAAAAGAATAAATCAACTGTTAATTTAAAAATGTTATTGATATTTTTTCTGCAATATGTATAATATAAGTATAATAAAGAAAAAAACATTGGCGTATTGCGTTTTTTTTCTTGACATTAGCGAAATATATATGTATAATATTCTATGCATTGTTTGAGGTAATTTTATGAGACTTGATATCGGAAGAGTTGTTTCCAGTGAAAATTACGTTCTGAATTTTGAGCTGAATGCAGATTTTTCGGAATATGACGTAGCTGATGGGCAGAAGCCCTTTAACGCACCTGTTATTGTTACAGGTACAGTTAAAAACAAATTCAGAGGTATTGAGCTTAACGCAGAAATTACAACATCCTGCAGCGCTTTATGTGACAGATGTCTTACTCCGGTTGAGTTTGAGCTGAGTTGCCCATTATACGGTTTCATTGATGACGGTGAGACTGTTAGTGAGGACGAGCTTATAACCCTTAAGGCGGATCGTTTTATTGAGCTGGACGATGCTGTTTTTGAAACGTTGATATTGGCTTACCCACAGAAGATCCTTTGCACAGAGGATTGCAAGGGCCTTTGCCCTGAGTGTGGCGCCAATTTAAATAATGCAGAGTGCAAATGTCTTATAAGCGAGTAGGATTTACCTCCCGGCCGCTTTTAGTAAATAAACTTTCCCAAATACGTAGGAGGTGTCTATAGATGGCGGTTCCCAAGAGAAAAACTTCAAAATCCAGAAGAGACTTGCGTCGTTCAAGCGTTTGGAAGCTGGAAACTCCCAACCTGACCAAGTGCAGCCAGTGCGGCGAGCTGATCATGCCCCACAGAGTTTGCGATAACTGTGGCTACTATAACGGCAAGCAGGTCATTAAAAAGGAAGAAGCGTAAAAAAGGATAGAGAGGGCAACAATTATGTTTCCTTCTCTCTTTTTTTACTTGAAAAGGAGGGGTTCAAATGGCAAAACCCATTATTGCCGTTGTTGGCAGACCTAACGTGGGCAAATCCACGTTATTCAATAAAATAGCCGGCAAGCGTCTTTCCATTGTTGAAGATACTCCCGGAGTTACAAGAGACAGGCTGTATGCGGACTGTACCTGGCTCAATAAGGAATTTTCACTTATTGACACAGGCGGACTTGAGCCTGACTCCAATGACCTTATTTTAAGCAAGATAAAGCAGCAGGCTGACATTGCTTTACAAAGCGCTGACGTCATAGTTATGGTTACTGATATTGACGCCGGTGTTACTGCTGTTGATATGCAAATAGCCGATATGCTCAGAAAAAGCAGAAAGCCTGTTTTGGTTGCAGTTAATAAAATTGACTCTATAGGTGAAAATCCCCCTGAGTTTTACGAGTTTTACAATTTAGGCTTTGAGGATATTTTTGCAGTATCCGCAGTACATGGCCACGGCACGGGCGACCTGCTTGACAGAGCCTTCGAGCTTATTGATTATGATGCTTTTGAAAACGAAGATGATGACGTAATCAAGGTTGCGATCGTAGGCAAGCCTAACGTAGGGAAATCCTCTCTCATTAACCGCATAATCGGTGAAGAAAGAAGCATTGTTTCAAATATCGCAGGCACCACCCGAGATGCTATAGACGTAATGCATGAAAATAAATGGGGTAAATATTTATTTATCGATACAGCGGGAATCCGAAGAAAGAGCCGTGTTGAAGAGAATATCGAGCGATATTCTGTGCTTCGTTCTTATATGGCGGTCGACAGGGCCGACGTTGTAATTATAATGGTTGACGCCCGTGACGGTGTTACAGAACAGGATACCAAGATCGCCGGATATGCCGACGATAAAGGCAAAGCCTGTGTTGTTGTGGCGAACAAATGGGATATAACAGAAAAAGAAACCAACACTATGGAAGAAAAGCGCAAGGAAATCCTCCAGCGCCTTGGCTTTATGGCATATGCCCCGGTTCTTTTTATTTCTGCCCTTACAGGTCAGAGAGTAGACAAGATCTATGAAGTTATCAACGAAGTTAACGAGCAGAACGCAATGCGTATAAGCACAGGCCTCCTTAACACAATGCTTGCAGATGCCGTAGCAAAGGTTCAGCCTCCTTCCGATAAGGGTAAAAGGCTTAAGCTGTTTTACATTACGCAGGCATCTACCCGCCCGCCAACGTTTATTGTGTTTGTTAATGATGCTGAACTGTTCCATTTTTCATACAAACGTTATATTGAAAACTGCATTCGTGAAAATTTCGGCCTTAAGGGTACTCCCGTAAGGCTCATAACAAGAGAACGGAGCAATAAGGAGAGCAAATAATGGAAGGCTTTTTAGGTTACACCGTGATTGCTGTTGTTTCATATTTACTGGGAAATTTAAATTTTGCAATAATTTTCTCAAAGGTGCTCCTTAAAAAGGACGTACGTGAGTACGGAAGCGGAAACGCAGGATTTACAAATTCCCTGCGCACCTTTGGAGCTAAATTGGGAGTACTTGTACTCCTTTGCGACTTTGCAAAAGGCTCCCTTGCGGTATTCCTGGCTAAATACGTAATAATGGCAGAACCGGATCTTATCTGTGGGTTTTTAGCCGGCGTTTTTGTTGCCATTGGCCACATCTACCCCTTTATGTTTAATTTTAAGGGCGGCAAGGGCGTTGCAACAATAGCGGGAATGCTGCTTATGAACGATTGGAGAAGCTTTCTGTTGGGACTTTGCCTGTTTTTAATTATACTTTTTGTTTCGGGATATATGTCGGTAGCATCCCTTTCCCTTTCTCTGATCATACCCACCTGCATTTTTGTTATTAATAGGTTTGTTTATAACTTTTCCATGCCTTATAGTCTGACCGGTGCTGCATTGGGCGCATTACTTGGTGCTGTTATTATTTTCACACACAGAGCCAATATCAAAAGGCTTTTAAACGGCACGGAAAATAAACTGATTAAAAGGAAAAAGAAAAATGGCTGATATATTCGTATTAGGAGCAGGCGGCTGGGGAATAGCAATGGCCGTTACTTTAGCAAAACACGGACATAAAATAACAATATGGTCCGCCTTTGAAAGTGAAGTATCCCAGCTTCAAACCAAGCGTTGCAACCCGAATTTACTTCCCGGGGTTTATTTGCCGGAGAGTATTGAGGTAACAGGCAACATAAATCGTGCAAAAGATAGTGAAATACTGATCATGGCGGTTCCCTCTGTTGCGGTAAGATCTGTTTCCCACAGTCTTAAGGGTATTGGAGATGACAAGCTTATTGTTAGCCTGTCAAAGGGGTTTGACGATAAAACCTTAAAGCGCATGTCGGTCACAATAAAGGAAGAACTTCCGCAAAGCACGGTAGTTGTTCTTTCCGGACCCTCCCACGCCGAAGAAGTTGCCAAGGATATCCCCACACTTTGCGTCACTGCCTGTGAAGATATTAAATATGCGGAATACGTGCGAGACAACTTCTCCAATTCCAATTTCCGTTTATATTCATCTGACGACGTTGTCAGTGTAGAACTTGGCGGTGCAATTAAAAACGTTATGGCCATTGCCGTTGGAATAATTGACGGTATGGGCCTGGGCGATAACACCAAGGCGGCCATAATGACAAGAGGAATTGCAGAAATGACCCGCCTCAGCTTAGCCTTCGGAGGGAAAGCTGAAACCATTGCAGGCCTTGCGGGAATTGGTGACCTTATAGTTACCTGCACCAGCTCCCACTCAAGAAACCACGAAGCGGGCTTTTATATAGGCAAGGGTATGACACCGGAAGGTGCCATAAAGAAGGTAGGCAAAACCGTTGAAGGTTACACCACTACTCTTTCAGTTTACAAGCTTGTAAATCAGATGCAAATTGAAGCACCTATTCTTACGGGCGTTTACAATATTCTTTATAAGGGGCTTTCTCCTGAGGCGCTTATGAAGTACCTTATGAACCGTACTCCAAAATCTGAATTCTAATAAAAAATACTGCTCAGACGAGCAGTATTTTTCTTTTATTCTTCTTTGTTGCTTTTATTTTCTTCAACGTAGGACCTTACCGCTGAAAATACCACACGGAAAACGTGTTCTTCAGTATCGGCACAATCGGTAAGAATACCGTTATGAACGCTCAATGCAAAGTCAAGCATAGAATTAAGCAGATGCTTTAAAACCATTGCAACGTTGCAATTATCGCAAAAATACGGTGTAAGCCTATTAATAATATTTCCGTACCGTTTAAGGTGTTCCTCCAATGAATTTTTTTGCATATAAACCGAGTAATAGTAGGTTACGTAAGAGCGCAATCTTTCCTCATTGGCCAGCATAAAACGCCAGCATTTATTAAACGCAATACGAAATCTTGTTCCCAGATCTATAGAAAACATTCTGAAAACAGGCATTTGATCCTCAATTACACCTACAAGTTCTTCATCAAGACAGTTAAACACATTTACAAGCAAGTCTTCCTTGTCTTTAAAATACCTATAAATATATACTTCATTTAAATTTGCTTCTTTGGATATTGCTTTGGTAGTAGCCTTATCTAAGCCATCCCGGGCAATTACCTTTATGGCACTTTCAATCAGAATATCTTTAGACCCGCGTGACAAAACTGTTTTCCCCTTCCCAAACGGTATGCGTTTACTATATCAATAAAAAATGTATTTATATAATTACTCTCACGATCAAATATCGCATTTATTTTACCATACCTATATTTTCTGTGCAAGTGCCGTTTGAATTTTTATTCATTATTCAAAAAAAAGAATAAAAAAACTTATTCCTTTGAAAACAACAGGAATAGTTCGTATAATAGAGGCTCGTGTTATAATAACGCAAAAAAGCGCTAAAGCCTTCTGTTAGTGTTCATAGGGACATTTTCTGACAGTATGTAGGTGTGGTAACGGCGGTTGGCGGTTAGTCATCCGCAGTTACTGCGTTTATCCCGCATTGTGCGGTGTTTATGCTTATGAGCAGTTCCGGTTGTGCTACGGTCACTGCTACGATCTGCGGTTGTTGCTGTTCGGCTTCTGCCGCATCGTCGTAATCCCATTCACCGATGTCACGGTAA
>JAZQIZ010000027.1:0-127349 GCA_045541395.1 Eubacteriales bacterium | reverse complement strand
AGCAACAGGAGCAACAGGCTACAGAATCTACAGATACGATTCCTCTACAGGCACTTATAAGACAGTAGCAACCACCACCAACCTTTCTTATACCGTAAAGAGCCTTAAGTCTGCAACTACCTATAAGTTCAGGATCAAGTCCTACAAGAAGCTTTCCGACGGCACCACCATCTGGAGCGGCTACAGATCCCTTACCACCGCCACAAGACCCGTAGCTCCTCTTATCAGCTCTGTAAAGAGCTCCGCTAAGGGCAAGGTAACCTTAAAGTGGAATGACGTTGCAAGAGAAAACGGTTATCAGATCTATTACGCTACCTCCAAAACAGGTACCTATAAATTACTTGATACCGTAAGCGCAAACGACGTAAGTGAAACCTGCTCAGGGCTTAAGAGCGGCAAGACCTATTATTTCAAGGTTCGCGCATATAAGACTGTAAACTGCACAAAGGTTTACAGCTCCTTCAGCCCCGTAAAGGCTTTAAAAATCAAATAACAATTAAGCAAAAGGAAAGCCGTTTTTCGGCTTTCCTTTTTTAAACTTTTGTGAATTCTATTGACTGAAAAGAGCTGCAGTGATAAAATATGTAGTATGCTACAGAATGAGGCGGTGATAGTTTGGAGCATATAGGGCATATAATAAAACAAATAAGCGATAAAATGCGTTGTAATGCGGATGCTCAACTAAAAAAGCATAATCTGACCTTTTCGCAGGTAAGGGTAATAAAGTTTCTTGCCCAAAACGGAAATAAAGCAACACAGAAAGCTATAGAAGAACATCTTGGAGTTTCCCATCCAACTGTTGTGGGGATAGTATCCCGAATGGTAAAAAGCGGCCATTTGGAATGCTTTGCAGATAATATGGATAAGCGCAATAAAATAGTAGCCTTAACAAATCAGGCACAGAATTTAGACAAAGAGCTGAGAAGCAATATAGAGCTTCAGGAAAAAATAATTTTAAAAGGTCTTAGTGAGCGTGAAGTAAAAGAACTGAAAAGAATGTTAAATATAATGTATAATAACGTAAGAGGTGAGAGTCAGTGATAAAGAAAATACTTCCCTTTATAGGCAAGTACAAAAAGGATACTGTTTTAGCCCCTGTAACCATGATAGGCGAGGTGCTTATGGAAGTGCTTATTCCCCTTGTTATGGCTAAAATAGTGGATAAAGGTATTGATGGTGGCCAAGGTACGGGCTATATTGTAAAAATGGGCATATTAATGGTTGGTATGGCCCTGTTTTCTCTTATGTGCGGTATGCTTTCGGCAAAATTTGCAAGTCAGGCAAGCATGGGGTTTGGCTCTAATTTAAGAAAAGGAATATTCAATAAGGTTTCTCAGTTTTCCTTTAAGAATACCGATAAATTCTCAACCTCTTCTTTAATAACCCGTCTTACAACCGACGTTATGCACGTGCAAATGGCTTATCAGATGATAATCCGTATGTGTGTGCGTTCACCCTTTATGTTTATTATGGCTTCGGTTATGGCGGTCTCTCTTAACGCCAAGCTTTCAATTATTCTGCTTATTGCAGTACCGATAGTATTTTTGGCAATGGTGTTCTTTGTAAAAAAGAGTTTTCCTCTTTTTCAGAGGATGTTTAAAAAATATGATAAGATGAATTCGGTAGTTCAGGAAAACCTTACGGGCATGCGTGTAGTTAAAGCCTTTGTAAGGGAAGATCTTGAAAATAAGAAATTCGGCTCTGCCGCAGGGGACGTTTATAAAACCTCAATGGCCGCCGAAAAAATAATGGTGCTTACAAGCCCCCTTATGCAGTTTGCTATGTTTGCCTGTATGTTGGCAGTAGCCTGGTTCGGTTCCAAGCTTATTATTTCCGAAACAATGCTTACAGGCCAGCTTATAAGCTATTTAAGTTACGTTCAGCAGGTATTAGCCTCCCTTATGATGGTGGGAATGATAATAATTATGATAGTTATGGCAAGGGCATCCTTGGGCCGTATCTGCGAAGTGCTGGATGAGGAAATTGACATTACCGATGAAAACGCAGACAAAGACCTAAAGGTTGAAAACGGCGATATTGAATTTAAAAACGTAAACTTCAGCTATAGCGGCAATAAAGATAACCTTACTTTAGAGAATATTAATCTTTCAATTAAGTCCGGAGAAAAAATAGGTATTATTGGCGCAACGGGCAGTGCCAAGTCCAGCCTTGTTCAGCTTATTCCAAGGCTTTACGATACCCTTTCTGGTACAGTTTTGGTTGGCGGAAGAAACGTTAAGGATTATACTCTTAAGGAGTTGAGAGACAACGTTGCAATGGTGTTGCAAAAAAACGTTCTCTTTTCCGGCACTATTGCCGAAAATCTGCGTTGGGGCAATGAAAATGCTACGGATGAACAGCTTGTTGAGGCCTGCAAAAACGCTCAGGCCCATGAGTTTATAATGTCATTCCCGGAGGGCTATAACACCAGAATAGAGCGCGGGGGCACCAACGTTTCGGGAGGGCAGAAACAGCGTCTTTGTATTGCAAGGGCTCTGCTGAAGAACCCTAAGATACTTATTTTAGACGATTCCACCAGTGCTGTTGATACCGCTACCGACGCAAAGATACAAACGGCTTTAAAGACCACCCTTAAAGGCCTTACCGCTATTATTATAGCTCAGCGTATAAACTCCGTTCAGGAGGCAGACCGTATCGTAGTTCTTGAAGACGGTAAGATCAACGCCGTAGGCACCCACGATGAGCTTTTGAAAACCAATGAAATTTATAAGGACGTTTATGAATCTCAGCAGAAGGGAGATGAACAGTAATGCCGCCGGGACCTAGAAATATGAAAGCGCCCCAAAAACCGAAGGACGCTAAAAAAACAGTAAAACGCCTGCTTGCCTATATGGGCAAAAGCAAATGGCAGCTTATTATTGTAGTCTTCTGCATTGTTGTGACCTCTCTTGCTTCTCTTGCGGGCACCTACTTCTTAAAGCCTATGATAGATGAATACATCGGTCCGCTTATCGGCAGTAAGAATGCCGACCTTTCGGGCTTTGCTTCAATGCTCCTTACTGTAGGCTCCATAATGATATTGGGTGTTATTACAAGCTATATACAGAGCCGTATTATGATAAACATAACCAACTCGACCCTGCTTAAGGTTCGAAATGATATGTTTACCCATATGCAGACCTTACCCATAAAGTATTTTGATACTCACGCCCACGGCGAAACAATGAGCTGCTATACTAACGATACGGATACCTTGCGTCAAATGATCTCTCAGGCTATCCCTCAGTTTATTTCCTGCTTCTTAACGGTAATCGGCGTATTTTCTCTTATGCTTTATTTAAGCCCTCTGCTTACTCTTATAGTAATGGTTGCAGTAGTTGGCATTGTGTTTATAGTAAAGACCTTAGGCAAAAGAAGCGGAAATTACTTTCGCAAGCAGCAGGAGGCTGTAGGTAAGGTAAACGGCTATATTGAGGAAATGATAGAAGGCCAGAAGGTAGTTAAGGTATTCAACCACGAAGATACCGTTTCAAAGGAGTTTGAGGCCCTTAATGAAAATCTTCGCCAAAGCGCCACCAACGCCCATATTTACGCCAACGTAATGGGCCCTATAATGAACAACCTGTCTTACGTTCAGTATGCCATAACCGCTATTGTGGGCTCTGTTCTGATCGTTACAGGCAACTTCGGTGTTGGTGCACTTGCCTCGTTCCTTATGTGTACCCGATCATTTTCTCAGCCCATAAGCCAGATAGCCCAGCAGTTTAATACTATTCTTATGGCTCTTGCAGGCGCAGAAAGAATATTTAACTTAATTGATGAAGAAAGCGAAACTGATGAAGGCTACGTAACTCTGGTAAACGCAAAAGAGGACCAAAACGGCAATATTATTGAGACTCCTGAGCATACAGGTATGTGGGCCTGGAAACACCCTCATCATGACGGTACTTTGACTTATACTCGCTTAAGAGGCGATATTGTATTGGATAACGTGGATTTTGGATATAATGAGGATAAAACCATTCTTCACAATATATCCCTTTACGCCAAGCCCGGTCAGAAGATCGCCTTTGTAGGCTCTACCGGCGCAGGCAAAACCACTATCACCAACCTCCTTAACCGTTTTTATGATATTGAAGACGGAAAGATTCGTTTTGACGGCATTAATATCAATAAAATAAAGAAGGCCGACTTAAGAGCCTGCTGCGGTATAGTTTTGCAAGATACCCATCTGTTCACCGGTACCGTAAGAGATAACATTCGTTACGGTAACCTGAATGCCACCGACGAGCAAATAGAAAAGGCAGCTAAAATAGCCAACGCCCATTTCTTTATAACCCATCTGCCTCAGGGCTACGATACAATGCTTACTGCCGACGGTGCTAATTTAAGCCAGGGTCAGCGTCAGCTTTTGGCTATTGCAAGAGCCGCTGTTGCCGATCCGCCGGTACTTATTCTTGATGAGGCAACTTCCTCTATAGATACCCGTACAGAGGCTCTTATTGAAAAGGGTATGGATACCCTTATGCAGGGGCGCACTGTATTTGTTATTGCTCACCGCCTTTCTACAGTTCGGGCCTCTAACGCAATTATGGTTCTGGAACAGGGCCGTATTATTGAGCGCGGCGACCATAACGACTTAATTGCTCAGAAGGGAAAATACTATCAGCTTTACACCGGCGCTTTTGAACTTGATTAATAAAAAAAATGCACCCCATAGGGTGCATTTTTTATCTAACGGCTTTGAATATCAAAAGAAGAATTGCAGGAAGGCAGGTTGCAAAAACAAAAAGAATAACCTGTAAAAAGGAGTGGCCGAGCCCAATAAGCCCCAAGGCTATAATTATTCCCAAAGAGCCTAAAGCGGCCGCAAAATGATTTATAAGGGTGAGCATTAAAAGCTTTGTGCGATTACGATTTTTGGTTTTAGTAATTGTTTTGTTCATGATCAATACCCCTTTCATTGTCCTTATTATAACAAGGATATTGCACCAAAAAGGGGACAAAAAAGGGTTTCGATCAATTCGAAACCCTTTTTTTATTAAAATGCAAGCTTATAAACTTCAACTATCTGATCGGGTGTCATAGGATAAATATGGCCAACAGTTTCTTTGTTTCTGCCTTCTAAAACCCTGTTTGCCATTTCCTCAAAGCGGCTCTGGTCAGGCACACAGTACTGAGAAAGTCGGGTAGGCAAGCCAATGGATTCAATGTAATCTTCAAGTCTCCTTATACCTTCCCAAACGGTATTTTCCATATTGGCAAAATCATAAGGAACGTCAAACAGCTCGTGTAACACTTTAGCGATCTTCTCTGTGCGCTTATCGGCAAGATATTTAAAGTAGGCTATCATCATAATTGCAAGACCGGCACCGTGAGTCATATCATAAGCGGCTGAAAGCTCGTGTTCAACCTCGTGAAGCCATCCGTCGGTTACAATTCCGAAATACATCCAGCCCAGCATAGCATACATAGAAGCATAAGAAAGCTGAGAATGAGATTCATAATCTGTAGGATCCTTAAGGGCTCTTGGGATGTTTTCAAAAACGTTCTTCGCGGTTGCCAAAGCAAGCCTTTCTGTAAGCTCGCTGTCTACATGCTCTGAAAGCACTCTTTCAATACAATGGGTAGCAATATCAACACCGCCTGCAGCCACCTGGAAGGGAGGCAGGGTGTAGGTGAGCTCGGGGTTTAGAATACAAACGTTCGGTCTTGAATGATTTGAGCCAAAGCCTCTTTTTAAAGAGCCGTCCTCATTGGAAATAACGGCGCCCATAGAAACCTCGGTTCCGCTGCCTGCCATTGTAATGATCGCAATTATAGGAAGAAGCTTCTTGGGAACAGGGGCTGTGCCGTTGCATATATCCCAAACGTCGCCTTCATAATACATACCGGCGCAAATGCATTTAGCGCTGTCTACAGCGCTGCCGCCGCCAAGACCTATTACAACGTCAATATTCTCTTTTCTGCAAAGCTCGATACCTTTTCTGCAAAGGTCTACCCTTGGGTTAGGAACAACACCGCCTAATTCAAAAACTTCAACGCCTGCGTCTTCAAGGCTCTTTTTTACCCTGTCAAACAGGCCGGTTTTCTTAACAGAGCCGCCGCCGTAATGTATAAGGGCTCTTTTTCCGAAGGAGGCAGCGTATTTGCCTGCCTTGTTTTCGGCATCTTTGCCGAATTCAATTATGGTTTGTGTATGAAAAACGTGATCATGCATTACTTTCACCTCACAGACAAAGTCTCAAAACAGCCAGGGTATCTTCTTTTGTAAACGGTTTAATGCGGCTGTAGAATGGGGTCGTGCCGGTGTGCTTGTCAATACGTTCAGCCATTTCCTCAAAGCGGCTGTCGTCTATATTAAGCTCACCTAAGCGGGTTGGCATACCAATGGATCTAAGCCAGTTTTCAAATCTTGCAATGCCTTCGTAAGCCATACCTTCAAGGTCATCATAATCGTATTCCACACCCATAATGTTATGTGCAAATTTAGCAAACCGCTCAGGTGCGTATTTTACAAGATACTTGAACCAAGCGGGCATAACAATAGCAAGACCTGCGCCGTGGGTAATATCGTAAAGAGCAGAAAGCTCGTGTTCTATAGTGTGGGAAACACCGTCGGTTTTAATGCCCATGGTATGAGAACCGTTGCAGCATTCGGTTGCCGCAAGCATAAGCTGCGCTCTTGCCATGTAATTTTCAGGCTCTCTTATGGCAATGGGCGCGTATTTCATAGTGTTCTTTATGATCTCTTCAATTAAAGATTCTGCAAGAATATTGTCCCAATCTTTAACAATATAAGCGCCGAAAACATGGGCTATCAAGTCGGTTGCGCCTGCGGCTGTCTGCCACGCATTAAGAGTATAGGTGTTCTCAGGGTTAAGAATTGAAAACTTAGGGAACATAGGAGGGCAGCTGTAGCCCATTTTATGGCTGTCTTCGTCCCTGGTCATAACCGAGCCGTTATCACTTTCGCTTCCTGCTGCGGCAATTGTTAATACAGTGCCAAGCATAACACCCTTGGTTGCTGTTGGCATATCATTTTTTATGTAATAATCCCAAACGTCACCTTCATAGTAAACGCCTATGGAAATGCACTTGGCACTGTCTATTACCGAGCCGCCGCCAACTGCCAGTATAAAGTCAATATGCTCTTTTCGGCAAATTTCAATGCCTTCCTTTGCCTTGGAAAGTCTGGGGTTGGGTACAACACCGCCAAGCTCAATATACCAAAGGTCAGCCTCCTTAAGGCTGGCTTCAATTTTATCAAGCAGACCGCTTCTTCTTGCCGAGCCGCCGCCGTAGTGAATAAGCACCCTGCTGCCGCCGTACTTGCGTATAAGCTCACCAACCTTGTGCTCTCCACCTCTGCCGAAAACCAGCTCAACAGGCATGGAATAGGTAAAATTAATCATTGCTAACAACCTTTCTGCCGCGCTTTTGTGGGCGGCACACATTTTGCTTTTTTCGTCGCCTTACATATTGAAGTATTTATACTGATAGTGTATAATTTTAATAAAGTAAAGTCAAGTCCCATTTTCTTAATAAAAATTATTTTGTTTAATTTCGGAGGTAGCCTTTATGGTTAAACTGGGCAATGATTGGGATAAGGTTCTTGAAAAGGAGCTGAGTGCCGAATATTTTAATAATATTATTGGTTTTCTGAATAAGGAATATAAGGCTCATACCTGCTATCCCGCTCCCGAGCTTGTTTTTAACGCCCTGCGTACTACCCCCTTAGAGAAGGTCAAAGCGGTTATTTTAGGGCAGGATCCTTACCATAACCCCGGCCAGGCCCACGGCCTTTGTTTTTCCGTTCAAAACGGTGTGGAACCGCCCCCTTCCTTAAAGAATATATATGAAGAGCTTAATAAAGATATAGGTATGCCTATCCCTAAAACAGGCAACCTTACCCCCTGGGCACAGCAGGGTGTTCTTCTTCTTAATACAATATTGTCTGTACGGCAAAATTCCCCTATGAGTCACAGTACAATAGGATGGCAGCAGTTTACCGACGCTGTTATCAAAGCCTTAAACCAAAGATCACAGCCAATGGTGTTCCTTTTATGGGGCTCTCCTGCCCGTAAAAAGAAGGAGCTTATAACCAACCCCAATCACCTTATTTTAGAAGCGCCCCATCCCTCCCCCCTTTCAGCCTACCGCGGCTTCTTCGGCTGTAAGCATTTTTCCAAGACCAATGAGTTCCTTGCTGCCAACGGTCTTGAGCCAATAAACTGGCAGCTGTAAAAAGGAGGGTTAGATTTGAAGTACTTTATAGGTGTAGATCTTGGCACCTCCGCTTTAAAAGCCCTGTTGGTTGGCCTTAACGGTGAAATTATAAACTCAGTTTCCTTGGCCTTACCCCTAAGCCGTCCCGATCCAAACCGGAGTGAGCAGGCCCCTGAAATCTGGTGGGCAGCCTTTAAAAAGGCGGTAAAGGAGCTTACTTTAACAGTAGCTTCGGAAAATATTTGCGGCATAGGTGTCGGCGGGCAGATGCACGGCCTTGTTATTCTTGATAAAGAGGATAAGGTTATCCGCCCTGCGATTTTATGGAATGATAACCGTGCCGAAAAAGAGGTTGAATATTTAAACGGCGTAATAGGTAAACAAACCTTAAAAGGCCTTACGGCCAATATTGCCTTTACAAGCCTTACTGCTCCCAAAATTCTTTGGCTCAAGGAAAATGAACCCGAAAATTATGCAAAAATAAGCAAGATAATGGTGCCTAAGGATTATATAAATTATATTTTGACCGGCGTTCACTCCTGCGATTATTCCGATGCCTCGGGCACTCTCCTACTGGACGTAAAAAATAAATGCTGGTCAAAAAAAATGCTTGAAATATGCGGCATAACAGAAAGTGTGATGCCAAAGCTTTTTGAAAGCTTTCAGGTAACAGGCGGGCTGCTTCCTTCTGTAGCCGCAGAATTAGGCCTTAAAGAGGGAATACCGGTTGTGGCAGGGGCAGGGGATAACCCCGCTGCCGCTGTAGCTTCAGATACCGTTTCCGAAGGAAAATGCAATATTTCCGTAGGCACCTCGGGAACTGTCTTCATCTCTTCAAAAACTTTTGCAAAAATTGAGTGTGACACTATCCATTCCTTCTGCCACGCAAACGGTGCTTACCACCTGCTTGGCGGAATAATGTGCGCCGCATCCTGTAATAAATGGTTTAGCGAGGATATTCTCCTTTGTAATGATTATAATAAGCTTCAATCTGAAATAACCGATGATATGCTTGGCAATAACCATGTTTATTTCCTGCCCTACCTGATGGGCGAACGCTCTCCGTTGGATGACCCTGATGCTCGCGGCACCTTCACCGGCCTTGGTATAGACACCCAAAGAAAGCATATGCTCCTTGCGGTAATGGAGGGTGTTGCCTTTGCCATAAGGGATAACCTTGAAATAATAAAGGCTTCGGGAATAGAAATAACTGCAGGCGGCCTTTGCGGCGGAGGCGCAAAATCTCCCCTTTGGCAGAAAATATTCTGTAACGTGCTTAATATTAATATAGACCTTCCAAAATCCGAAGAGGGCCCCGGCTATGGCGCCGCTATGCTGGCTATGGTCGGCGCAGGCCAATTTGAAACCGTTGAGGATTGCGCCAAAAGCCTTGTAAAATTAAGAAGTACCCTTACCCCCGATAAAGAAATTGCCGCCCGTTATAATGAGCAGTATGAAAAATTCTCAAAAATTTACCCTGCTATGAGATCCCTTTTTAAGCAAATAAAAAAAGCTTGAGCAGTTTTGCTCAAGCTTTTTTTATCCAAAATAAACCAATTAAATCTGTTACCGTTTTGTCATAATTTCTATTATTTATTAAAAACAAGGCATTTTTTCCATAACCGCATTGACACTGCACCCTAAATATGGTATATTAAAAACAAGAAATAAAAGGAGTTACAGTCCATTGGTTAATTTAATATCCGTTCATAGGTTTTAAATAATGAAAAAGAAACTATTGTATTATGAAGGTCTCACTCTTTACTTATCATTGGAGGAATAATATGAAAAGAATAATATGTGTATTATTGAGCATAACGGTCATTTTAGGCTTAGGTGCCTGTAGTAATGGCAGCAATGCGGATACAAAAAAAGAAAGTGAAGAAATTGCTTCTCAAGAAGAAGTATCAGTTCCCGATTACATGGGCTCAGAAAATAAAGGAGAAGAGTATAAGCAGAACGAAAACGGAGTTTTAGTATTGGAGTCTGATGAGCCTGTTATTCATGAAAACGAAACAATAGAGGATTATATTGTATGGAATGATTTGCTTGATAATGAATCACCCTTGGAAAAGTTGACCGAAAAAATGGCAATAAGCAGCGCCAGTACCTGGTTTATGGTGCCTTGGTTGGGCATAACCGGTTATAACGGCACCAGTCGCGTAGAACAAACGTTATATCCTAATGTTGATTCTCCAATCAGATTTGTAAGGCAGATAAGAGAATATACTCAGGGTGATTTTACAAAAAAAGATGGGTATACAGTATATAAATCAGAATTGGGCGGATATGTATATATCTTTCTGAAACATACTGTAGAGTCTGGGTATACTGCCGCTCTTAATGCAGTATACGTTCCTCAGTATATGGAATATAAGGACTTCAGTGATATAAAGATAGGTGACAGTATAGATAAAGTAATTGCTATAGACAAAGGTGCAGAATACGTAAAAGTAAATTCGAAAAAATTTATGTTTCCTTACTCGTATCACTTATTGGCTGATGGAGTAATATATTTTGAGTACGATGATAATTTCAATATTACCGAAATATTCTACGGAGAAGATTTTATCATGCCCAATAATTACCTGGATGATCCGACCGGTGATTATGCATATAATATGACAATCCTTCCGCAGGACTACCCGCCTGCAAACTAAAAAAAAGCTTGAGCATTTTTTGCTCAAGCTTTATTTTTAAGAATTACTTCTTGGAAACGGATTCCCAGTCCTTTAAGAATCTTTCAATGCCTGCGGTGGTTAAGGGGTGAGCGATCATCTGCTTAATAACCTTGTAAGGTACGGTTGCAATATGAGCGCCTGCCTTAGCGGATTCGGTAGCCTGAATGGAAGTACGGATAGAAGCGGAAATAATTTCAGACTGAATGCCGTGAATTGCAAAAATGTCAGCAATTTCGGAAATAAGGTTAATGCCGTCCCAGCCAATATCTTCAACTCTGCCTACGAAGGGAGAAACGAAGGTAGCGCCTGCCTTAGCAGCAAGTAAAGCCTGAGCAGCGGAGAAAATAAGGGTAACGTTTGTCTTAACGCCCATAGCGGTCAGTCTCTTGCAAGCCTTTAAGCCTTCAGCGCACATAGGAAGCTTAATAACAAGATTGGGGTTATCGATCTTCTTAATAAGTTCTTCGGCTTCTGCAACCATGCCGTCAGCTTCAAGGGAGATAACTTCTGCGGAAATAGGGCCGTCAACTATTTCGGTAATTTCCTTAACAACTTCAACAAAGTCTCTGCCTTCCTTTGCAATAAGGGAGGGGTTGGTAGTAACGCCGCAGATAACGCCAAGATCATTGGCTTCTCTTATTTCATCAACGTTCGCGGTATCAATAAAAAGTTTCATGATAAATTCACGCTCCTATAAAATTTTTAGCATTAGTATTATACAATATTATTTACTTTTCGTCAAGGTATGCGGCGCGCATATCTGCCGTATGTAAATGAAGCGCAAGAGGGTATTTTCCGTAAGCTTCGCTTAAAGCAAAGCTGCCGCCTTTTACCGCCTCATCAAAGGGGCCCATATGCCATCTTATAGCCATAGCCTCATCGGCATTAAGGTGCATAAAATGCATTATCTGAAAAACGCTCTTTTCGCCGTGACCGTAGGGGAAAGAATCGCTTATGGTGTAATAGGGGACCGATTCCCACTGGCCCATTTCGTTTTTCTTGTTGCGCATAGAAACGCTGTAAAAATTGGCCTTGCAGATATCGTGCAGAAGAGCGCATATAGCCAGGGATTCCTCGCTGTACTTTTCGCCAACCTCCTCGTATATCTGCTTAAGACGCTTGTATACGTTAATACTGTGTCTGCAAAGACCGCCCTCGCAGGATAAATGATATCTTGTTGAAGCAGGCGCAGTAAAAAAATCGCTTTTCTTAAGCCAGTCAAGAAGCTTATCACAGCCCTGACGGGTTATATTTTCTGTAAATATGCCAATAAATTCATCTTTTGCAGCAGATGCAAATTCGCTCATATATTCCATTAGATCACTCCTTACTTATATATTATACTTTATAATAAGATCTTTTGTAAAGTTGAATAAAAAAGAATAACGTACCGAAAATATCGCTTTTTACAGCCGTAATTGTCTTAAAGAGCAATGGTAGTCGGCTTCCTTGTCTATAATAAACTCGAAACCAAGGCTCTCCCATATTTCATTAAGCTTCGAGTTGGAATATACACATTCCAGCCGCAAATATTTAAGCTTCATTTTTGCGCCTATCTTCTTTGCCTGTTCAACCATATAGTTGCCTAAATTTCTGTATCCGATACGGGAAACCACCCTGCATAAATAGCGGGCCTTGGTATCATCATCCTCCCAGTTTTCGCTGTCAGAAGAAAGGGCAAATCCGCCAATAAGCTTTCCGTTAAGCCTCACTGTGTAATATTCGCCGTTATCGATCTTCCCGGCAAATTCCGATCTGGGATGACGGTCAAGATAATGAAGCCACTGAGATTTCTTTCTGAATCTGAACCAAAGAGTTCTTTCTTTATACATATCCCATATTTCATCAAGCTCGTTCAGCTTAGCCTTTTTGGTTGTAAGCTCCTTATTGCCAAGATCGTTATAATCAAAATAAACCTGAGAAAATCTGCGTTCAAGCTGTTCTTCCAAGGTCAGCACCTCGGTTATTTCCTCCGGTTTTTTGCTTGCGACAGTCAGTCCGTCCGTTTCAACAACACTGTAAGGCGGAATATCTTTTGTTATAACACAGCCTGCGCCTATCTCACTGAAGGCGCCGATATGAACGTTCCCTTTTATAACCGCCCCGGCGCCGATAAAAACGTTATTTCCTATAACCGGAGCTCCAACAGCCCCGCTGTTTGCACTGCCGATAATTGAAACGTTTCGGCTAATGGTACAGTCAGCCCCTATAAGCGATAACGGGGAAATTATAATACCGTACAGCCCCTCAGGTGCATTAAATCGGCTTACGTTGCTTTTTAAAGGAATACTGCAGCCGAAAAACTGCTGTATCCATTGAAGCTTAGCCCGCGCCTTTTGCTTATCAAGAGCAGTTGCCGCATTAAAATAATTTTTTCGTTGCCTGAAAAACTCGTTTTTCAGGGTGCGGACCGCGGCCTTTTTTTGAAGTTCTTTTACGTTATCTTCTGTATCGCAGTTTTCAACCGCCTCGCAAAAGCGCTCATATTCGCTTAAATGCTCCATAATTTCGGCCTCCCGGTAAATTGTTTATCAGCATTATAGCATAGTTTTAAAAAATATTAAAGAGAAATTTTAAACAAGAAAAAACCTCGTTCCAAAGAACGAGGTTTGGTGACCCGGACGGGAATCGAACCCGTGTTACCGCCGTGAAAGGGCGGTGTCTTAACCGCTTGACCACCGGGCCATATAGGTTGGTTTAGCGGAGACTCTTGGTAGCGGAAGTGGGACTTGAACCTACGACCTGCCGGGTATGAACCGGATGCTCTAGCCAACTGAGCTATTCCGCCATATGCATACTGAACAACGCTTGATTATTTTAATACAAAACTTTCTGTTTGTCAATAGTATTTTTAAATTTTTTTTCAAAAAACTTTTAAATAATATAGAATTGTCTTGAAAAAACCCAATATAGATAGTATAATATTAAAGATATAAAAGGAAGGAGTTACTTTTGATATGATTTATTCACATGAAGTTGAAAACATGTGTGTTGTAGCAAAGGGTTGTGATCACGGCCCTGCGCCCATACCCGAAGAAGGCAAGTGGGTACAGTCCAAGCAGATTTCCGATATTTCCGGTCTGTCTCACGGCATCGGCTGGTGCGCTCCCCAGCAGGGTTGCTGCAAACTCACACTTAACGTAAAAGAGGGTATAATAGAAGAAGCTTTGGTTGAAACCTTGGGCTGCTCCGGTATGACCCATTCTGCTGCTATGGCAGCTGAGATCCTGCAGGGCAAAACTCTGCTTGAAGCTCTGAATACCGACCTTGTTTGTGACGCTATCAACGTTGCAATGAGAGAAATATTCAAGCAGCTTGCATACGGCAGAACCCAGACCGCATTTTCCGAAGGCGGCCTGCCTGTAGGCGCTTCCCTTGAAGACCTTGGCAAGGGCCTTCGTTCTCAGGTTGGTACTATGTTCGGTACCAAGGCTAAGGGCGTTCGTTACCTTGAAATGGCTGAAGGCTATATCCTCAGCACCGGTCTTGACGAAAACGGCGAAGTTATCGGCTATAAGTTCGTTCATCTGGGCAAGATGATGGAACAGATCAAAAAGGGCGTAAATCCTGCCGAAGCTTACGAAAAGAACGTTGGTACTTACGGCAGATATAACGATGCAGTTCGTTATATTGACCCCAGAAATGAATAAGGAGGAAACTGATATGGCATTATTTGAAGGTTATGACAGACGAATAGAAAAAATTAATCAGCTTCTTCCCGAATACGGCTTCAAGTCCATTGAAGAAGCAAGAGATTATTGCCTTGAAAAGGGCGTTGACGTAGCTGCTATTGTAAAGGGTATTCAGCCTATCGCATTTGAAAATGCTTGCTGGGCTTATACTTTAGGCTGCGCTATTGCTCTTAAAGAAAACGCTCAGAGCGCTTCCAAGGCTGCAGAGCTTATAGGCAAGGGCCTTCAGGCTTTCTGCATCCCCGGCTCCGTTGCCGAAACCAGAAAGGTTGGTTTAGGTCACGGTAACTTAGGCGCAATGCTCCTTGATGAAAACACCGAGTGCTTCTGCTTTTTGGCAGGCCATGAATCCTTCGCAGCTGCTGAAGGCGCTATCGGCCTTGCAAGAACCGCAAACCGTGCCCGTAAAAAGCCCCTTCGCGTTATTCTTAACGGCTTAGGCAAGGATGCTGCTTATATTATCTCCAGAATCAACGGCTTTACTTACGTTCAGACCGATTATGATTTCTATACAGGCGAGCTTAAGGTAGTTCGCGAAAAGGCATTTTCCGACGGCGAAAGAGCAAAGGTTCGTTGCTACGGTGCTAATGACGTAAATGAAGGCGTTGCTATTATGAAGAGCGAAAAGGTTGACGTTTCTATTACCGGTAACTCCACCAACCCCACCCGCTTCCAGCATCCCGTTGCCGCAACCTATAAGAAGGTTTCCTATGAAGAAGGCTTCAAGTACTTCTCTGTTGCTTCCGGCGGCGGTACAGGCAGAACCCTGCATCCCGATAATATGGCTGCAGGCCCCGCTTCCTACGGCTTGACCGACACTATGGGCCGTATGCACGGTGACGCTCAGTTTGCAGGCTCCTCTTCCGTTCCCGCTCACGTTGAAATGATGGGCCTTATCGGTATGGGCAACAACCCCATGGTTGGCGCAACCGTTGCAGTTGCAGTTGCTGCATACGAAGCTCTTACCAAGTAATTAATTTAAAAAAATTGACACATCGCTTTTGCGATGTGTCTTTTTTTATTTCAGGGCGTCTATAATAATTTTTGTTGCCATGTCCGCCGTGTTTTTCTCTGCTTCTTTGCTTCGGGAAGCAATATGCGGAGTTAAGTAGAAATTAGGCAAAGAAAGAAGCGGTTCGTCTTTCATTGGAGGTTCAGTTGAAAATACGTCGAAATACGCCGCCCTGATAGTATTGTTTTTCAAAGCCTCGTACAGGTCGTGCTCGTTTACAATAGAGCCTCTTGACGTGTTTATAAGTACGGCATTGGATCTCATTTTGCCAAATTCCTTTTCGCCTATAAGGTTTTCGGTTTGTTCGGTAAGAGGAATATGGAGAGAAATAAAGTCTGACTCAGATAAAATCTCATTGAATTCTGCCGCTTTTACGCCAAAAGCTTCATCAACACCGTATATATCGTAGGCTAAAACGTTCATCCCCAGGCCCTGAGCCATTTTTGCAACATGCTTACCTATTGCTCCAAAGCCTATAATGCCTATGGTCTTTCCCATAATTTCGTAGCCGGTCATTTTAGCCCAACCGTTTTGGCGGGTGTTTATAATACTTTCAAATAAATTTTTAGAATCTGCAAAAACAAAGCTTATGGCGGTCTCTGCTACGCTCCTTGCGTTAGAGCCTACGGTTCTTCCTACAAAAATACCTTTTTCTTTGCAGTAATCTAAATCTATGTTATCGGTACCTACACCGAATTTTACAACAGCTTTAATTTTAGGGTGGGCATCAATATAGGTTTTATCCACCGTTTCCACACCGACAATTACGCCGTCTGCATCCTTTGTAACTTCGTAGAATTCTTCTTTTGTGTAGGCAAGGCCCGTGTTATTGTAAAAAAGTTCAAAGCCTGCTTCTTCAATTGTTCTTGCGTTATCAAGGCCGCATTTTGCAAATCCCCTGGGGGTAATTACTATCTTTTGTTTTAACATTATACAGTCTCCTTAAGTACCTTTTTAATGCTTGAGGCAGTATGCCGCAAAAAGCACATAAAAACAGGCTTGTTTTTGCTCCTTTTGTTATGTTCTTGATTTACTTATAGTTTATTGCTATAATATAAACAAAACAATGGGGTATATTGCTAAACTATTATAATTTATTGCTTTTTTATGGAGATAAAATAAATGATCTATAATGCATATCAGGATACAAATAAGGATCTGTTTGGGTTTTCGGTTGTAAGTGCCGGGCATATTTTTGCCCATACGGGCAGAACTGTCTTCAGACCAAACGGAAGAGCGGATCATTTACTCTTTTACGTGGCAAAGGGCAGTGAGCATCTGTTTTTAGATCACGAGGTTGAACTGCAGGAGGGTTCATTTGTGTTTTTTCGGCCTTATGAAAAGCAAATGCACGTTCAAAGATCCTCAAAAGTAAGCGAGTTTTATTTTATTCATTTTAATGCCCCTGCAGAATTTGATCTGTTTGGCTTTGAAAGCTCCGTTGCTTACCTTAATAACCCCAGCACAAAAATAAGGGATATGTTTGAAGAAATAATAAACGAGCTTCAATCAAAGGAGCCCGAGTATGAGAATATCTGCGCTTCAAAACTGTTCAATATTATCCTCCTGCTTAAACGAAAATATAAAAAGTCCTCAGGACTGCTGGGCCAGTATACAGATAAGATTTCTTTTATAATTCAGAAAATGAATAAAGAGTATTATGAAAACTACTCCCTTGAGGATTACGCGAAAATTTGCTGTATAAGTAAATATCATTTTTCAAGGGTATTTAAAAATATTACAGGGTACGCTCCCATTGAATACAGAAACAACATAAGGCTTGAGCATGCAAAGGATATGTTGAGTGATACGGAAAGCAGCATCAGCGAGATAAGCCGGAACGTAGGGTATGCAAACAGCGCCTACTTTTGCAATGTTTTTAAAAATGCATTCGGAGTATCCCCGGGTGAATACAGAAAAAGATACAGATAGGGTGATTGGCGCTGAAAGTCCGGTATTCTTTGCTTCCTTACAGTAAAGAAGTGTTCCGAAAATGAGGAAGAGAAAAATAAAAACTTAAAAATAGCAAAAATAATTGCAATACTTGTGCTGTGTGCTTCGGCTGCCAATTTCCTTTTCGGGATCATCAGCGCCGCAGCTACCAAAACAGACGGTAAAAAATAAAACTCTCTTAAATGAAGTTATTAAATTAAAAAAGGCGCGGAAAAGCAGTTCCGTGCCTTTTATTTTGTAAAATATTTTTGTGTACTTGAAATGCACCCTTAAAACAGATATAATTAAAGAAAAAAAGGAGAATCAGAATGTCTGAATATATTGAATATACAATGCCCTCACAGAAAAATATTGCCCTTATTGCCCATGATAATATGAAGGGCGCCATTGTTGAGTGGTGTAAAAAGAATAAGTCTATTCTGGAGCGTCATTTCCTTTGCGGGACAGGTACTACCGCAAAGGTAATTGCCGATAAAACCGGCCTGCCTGTTCGCGGCTTTAACAGCGGCCCATTAGGCGGCGATCAGCAAATAGGCGCAAGGATCGTTGACGGCAAGATCGATCTTGTTATTTTCTTTTCCGATCCTTTGACTGCCCAGCCTCATGATCCTGACGTTAAGGCTCTTTTAAGAATTGCTCAGGTTTACGATATTCCCATTGCCAACAATAAGGCTACTGCGGATTTTATTATTACCAGCCCTTATATGAACGGTGAGTATAGCCACGATCTTATGAATTTTAAGCAGAACGTGTCTGACAGAGCCAATTCTATGAAGTAATATGAGAATTATACTTGATACCGATTTCGGTGACGATATCGACGATACCTTTGCTCTGTATTACCTTTTAAAACAGGCAAGTGATAAGATCTCCCTTGTATTATCTGACTTTGGTCAAACAGAAAAAAGAGCTGCGCTTATTTGCGAATTTTTAAATAAGTGCAAAATGGACCATATTCCCGTTGGTATTGGCCTTGAAAACAAAGAGTACAGGGATCCGTATATGTATAAATTCCTTGAAGAAGAGCCCCATTACGGGAATTTATATGAAAACGGCCTTGAAAAGGCAAAAGAATTAATTGAAACTTACGATGACGTTGTAATAATAGCCATTGGCCCTGCAACCAACCTTGCCGCCCTTGCAAGTATTTGCAAAAAGGCGCAGCAAGTGCCGGTGTATGCAATGTTCGGCAGTATTTATAAGGGTTATTTCGGCTCGGATACACCCGATAAGGAATGGAATGTTTTTGCCGATATAAAGGCTTCGCAGAAGACCTTGGAATTTTACAAGAACCTTACTATAGCACCCCTTGATACCTGCGGCCTTATTCGGTTTGAAAATAAGGCCTATGAACAGCTTATGGCTTCCGATAATATCGTTGTTGCTTATTATAAAAAATGGCTCACCTTAGGCTATCATAAGGATACGGATAAAAGCTCGGTTCAATACGATATTCAGCCTGTGTATATGCTTTTTGATAATTCGCTGTTAGAATATGAAAGCCTGCCGTTGGTTTGCGATAGTGAAGGCTTTATTAAGGTAGATCCCTCCGGCAGGAAAGTTAACTGTGCTGTAAGGTGGAAGGACAGAGCTGCTTATATGAAAGCTCTTATGGAGGTTTACGTTTAATATACTGAAAAAGGAGGCGGACAAGTGAAGGATTTTTCAAAAAGATTTTCTTTGGCTTTAAAAAATATGGGCGTTGTGGTAGTGGAATACCCTGCAGCTGTTGCTTTTGGCTTCTTTTTTGCGGTATATACAGCAATTACAGGCCTTACCGCCCCGGATTCCTATAGCTCCGCCATACAGGTAGCCCTGCTTTTAGGTGTTATAACCAATATTCTTATGCCTATAGTAAGCTTTCGCTTCGGAATAAAGGATATTTGGAATTTAGCTTTTGCAGGTATTGGCATTGCAATGCCATTCGGTGCGTTTTTATATCTTTACACCATAAACAGTCCTGAAACGTACGGCCTTATACATGCAAGAATTTTTGTTTTTATCCTGCTTGAGGCTCTGGCTTCGGTTTTTTTGCTTGTATATAAGAGGGAGGACTGTAATATTGGCAAAATAGCCCGTTACGTACTTAAAAATGCCATTATAGGTACAGGCTTTGGAATAATTGTTTGCAGCGCAATTATGCTGATATTGGTTATTCTGAGATTCACCCTCTGGAGAGGTGCTCTTGGTCATTGTTCAGTTGCGTTGACCGCAGGAGTTTTAGCGTTGTTTTTGTTTATCCTTAACGCAGTTTCGGAACTGACCGATAAAAGAGACGGCAGTGAGATACTGGATGCTCATATGCTGAACAGAACAGTTGCTGTGCTTTTTATTCCCCTTATGGCAATTTGGTTTTCAGCTACTGCATTTTGGTTTATTAAGAGTATATGGTGGAACGGTATTGCAGGCGCTTACGATATCTTTCTTCATATTTTCCCTGTTTGCTGTACCGGCTATATACTTGCTATGCTTACCTACGAATTAGAGGATAACATCCTGTTTCGTATTTACAGAAACGTTTATACTGTGTTAGGTATTCCCTTGATTGTGTTCGGCGGCTGGAAGTTTATTGAGCTTTCATTGGAATATGGCCTTACCGGCAGAAGATATTTCGCCCTATTAGGCTTCCTTCTGCTTATAATCGGCCAGCTATTTATGGTTTTCAACCCTCGCCACAGCGGCGTACCTTTACTTGTAACAGTTGCGGTTCTTTCGGTGGTTTCGGTTTTCCCTGCGGTCCATTATGAAAACGTTGCCGCTTACAGCCAGATAGCAAGAGCCGAAAGAATTATGAACAGCAACAATATGCTTCACAATAATGAGATAACCGCCCCAAAAAGCATTTCCCAAAGTGATAGGCTGGAGCTATCCCGTGCAATTGAGTATTTATGTGAAAATAATAAGGAGCTTATGGCGAACTGGCTTCCTGTAAACTTTGATTTCTATAAAGATTATGAAAGTGTTTTTAAAGTTTTGGGCGAATACGATTCAAGCGGTAATTCAACCCTTGTTAATCAAATACTCGTAGGTGAACTGGCTTCACCATACTATTCTGTGGCTGAATACGATATTATACTTACTAATTTTGCTTCCTATAACCTTTATAATTTCTCTATGGATAATATAATAGGTAATAAAGGTACCTATTCCGTTAAGTTTACAGATTATGAAAATGAGAATATTACTATTGCAACTGTAACCAAAGACGGTTATACTATATTAGAATCGGAAATAACCGACGAACTTGGCGCTCTTGCCAATAAGGTGTATGCCGGAGCCAAGGATAATAACGAGATAGTCTATTTCCCCGTAGAGGAAATGAGCATAATATTAAACAGTGACAAGGTTACAGTAAAGGTAGTATTAAAAAGTGTTACCGTTGATAAGAGAGCTGCGGCTTCAAACGGAAGAATTACCGGCGCTCTTACCGACTCAATATTAATAAACGAAAAATAACAGGAGGATATATTAAAATGAGTGAAGAATACGGAAACGATTTTGTAGTATTAATGGACGAAGAAGGCAACGAACTTGAATACGAAATGGTGGATGCTCTTGAATACAAGGGAACCCAGTACGTTTGTCTTTTACCTGCACTGGTGGGTGAGGATGAAAAGAGTGTTCTTGATGCCGATTATGAATGCGTTATTTTAAAGTTTGAAAACGTAAACGGCGAAGATATGCTGGTTTCCATTGATAATGAGGAAGAATTCAATGCGGTTTGGGTTCAGTTTGAAGAGCGCTTAAGCGAAGACTTTGAAATCATTTCTTAATTAAAGAGAAACAGCCTTGTGATTTTCACAAGGCTGTTTTTTTATATATTTAATACTAAAATAGATGCTATGGAAAACACTAAAATACCAATATCCTTCTTTTTCAGCTTCTCTTTGTAAATTAAAAGCGAGGCAATAAGAGTGGTTATAATAAGTAAAATTAAGTTCTGAATACTCATATCCGGTCTCTTATTGGTGTTTTTAAGTATATTATATTTATAGGCTGCCTATAAATCAAGTTTTTTGCAATACAAATAAAAATTAAATTGGAACAATATTGTACTTGCCAAGGCATTTTGCATATAGTATAATATAAGTGGCCCCGGGCTTTATTTGTGTTATCGGTTCATTTAAACCTACACAATTTTAAAGGGAATTCGGAGTTTCGCGGCAGCGCGCAGGCCTCCCTGTTATTTTGCAGGACGTTGGAAGCCCATAAACCGTGAACAGAATACCCACCTGCCGTAAGGTGGGTTAAAATTGCCCGATAACCCTCGGGGTGTCCATTTAAAATAAAAGGCGGTTTTTACCGCCTTTTTGCTTTGTTTTATATTGAAAATTAAGCAGTAATGTGGTAAAATGAATAAAATTATGTTTATTTACAGGAGGCCATTATGGGTAAAGAAAAGCTTGTAAAAGAAATTACCTCTATGGAAGAGGATTTCGCGCAGTGGTATACGGACGTTGTTAAAAAAGCCGAACTGATGGACTACTCATCTGTTAAGGGCTGTATGATCCTGCGCCCATACGGCTATGCAATTTGGGAAAACATTCAGAAGGATCTGGATGCCCGCTTTAAAAAGTTAGGTCATGAAAACGTATATATGCCTATGTTTATTCCCGAATCCTTACTTGAAAAGGAAAAGGGTCACGTTGAAGGCTTTGCTCCTGAATGTGCATGGGTAACCTTAGGCGGCGAAAATAAGCTGGCTGAAAGGCTGGCAGTGCGCCCCACTTCCGAAACACTTTTCTGTGAGCATTACAGAAACGTTATTCATTCTTACAGAGATCTTCCTAAATTATATAATCAGTGGTGCTCGGTTGTAAGATGGGAAAAAACTACCCGCCCCTTCCTTCGCACCTCCGAATTCCTCTGGCAGGAAGGCCATACTATGCATGAGACCGCCGAGGAAGCAAGAAAAGAAACTCAGCAGATGCTTGAGGTTTATAAGGATTTCTATTTAGAAGCCCTTGCTATTCCCGCAATTACCGGCCAGAAAACCGAAAAGGAAAAGTTTGCAGGCGCAGAAGAAACCTATACTATCGAGCCTATGATGCACAACGGTGTTGCTCTTCAGGGCGGTACCTCCCATTATTTCGGAGACGGCTTTGCCAAGTCCTTTGATATTACCTTTACCGGCCGTGATAACAGCATCAAGTATCCTCATCAGACTTCCTGGGGTGTTTCTACCCGCTCTATCGGCGCAATTATTATGTGCCACGGTGATGATAACGGGCTTATTCTGCCTCCCGCAATTGCGCCCATTCAGGTTATTATCGTTCCTATTGCTCAGCATAAGGAAGGCGTTTTGGATAAGGCTTACAACCTTCGCGATTCTCTTTCCGGGAAGTTCAGAGTTAAGGTTGATGATTCCGATCAGTCTCCCGGCTGGAAGTTCAGCCAGTATGAAATGAAGGGTGTTCCTGTAAGACTGGAAATTGGTCCTAAGGATATAGAAGCCAACCAGTGTGTTCTGGTAAGCCGTGTAACAAGAGAAAAGAAGTTTATCTCTCTTGATGATCTTGAAGCAGAGGTTGAGGCAATGCTCAAGCAGGTTTATGATGAGCTTGTTGCCAGAGTAGAAAAGAATCTTAAGGAAAAAACCTATGTGGCTACTACCCACGAAGAATTTCTTGATATTGCAGAAAACAAGCCCGGCTATATTAAGGCTATGTGGTGCGGCGAAACTGCCTGCGAAGAAAAGCTTAAGGAAGAAACCGGCGGCGTTAAATCCCGTTGTATTCCCTTTAAAGAAGAACAGCTTTCCGACGTATGTGTTTGCTGTGGCAAAAAGGCAAAGCATATGGTTGTGTGGGGCCGCCAGTATTAATTCAAAAAAGGCAAAGGAATAAAACCTTTGCCTTTTTTATAATTATTTGTTACAATAAAATCGGAAGGGGGCAAACTCTATGGATAATAATGAAAATAAGAATAATATAAATATTCCCGTAACAAAAAAAGCTTTAAAATACGCACTTATAATAATTACTTTTGCGGTAGTTTTGTATTGGGGTGTAACCAACAGCTCAGCTCTTTTAAAGGTCGTAAAATGGTTTTTTGGGCTTATATTGCCCTTTGTTGCAGGTCTTTGCGTTGCATTTATAGTAAATACCCTGCTGGTGCCCCTTGAAAGCCTTTGGAATAAAATATTTAAAAAATGCAAGGAGCACCCCCGTCTCAGAAGAGGGATTTGTCTTGCGTTGAGCTTTATTATTTGCTTTGCAATAATATTTGCCGTTGTGTTTATGATAACCCCTCAGTTTATAGAAACGGTATCATCTTTTGTGAATATGATCCCCTCTTATATAGACGGGCTGGAAAAACAATTTAACAGTGTTGCCGGTTGGCTCAGTCAGTTTAATATTGTTTTGCCTGAGATCGATCTGAACGGTTATGAAATAAAAAATCTTCTTAATTCCTTTATCAGCAATTACGGTGAAAGTGTTCTCGATACTACCGTTAACGTAACCGCAAGTATTTTCGGCGGAATTGTAAACGGAGTATTGGCAATAGCCTTCTCGGCTTATATTCTTGCTCAGAAGAAAACTCTTACCCGGCAGTGCAGAAGAATAGTTTACGCAGTGTTTAAGCCCGGCAGAGCCAAGAGGATCTGTGAATTTATCAAGCTTACCAATTATACTTTTTATAAGTTCGTTACAGGCCAGCTTATAGAAGCGGTTATTATAGGCGTTCTCTGCTTTATAGGTATGCTTATATTCGGCTTCCCTTATGCGGGTATCATTTCGGTGCTCGTAGGCTTTACTGCCCTTATCCCCGTGTTCGGCGCATTTTTCGGTACCGGCATAGGCGCATTTCTGATTTTACTTGTAGATCCCCTGAAGGCGCTGTTTTTCATTATTTTCATAATTGTGTTACAACAGCTCGAAGGCAATTTGATCTACCCTAAAGTTGTTGGAAAATCTGTTGGTCTGCCCGGTCTTTGGGTGCTTTTCGCTGTAACCGTAGGCGGCAACGCCTTTGGCGTTGTGGGTATGCTTTTTGCGGTGCCTCTTTGCTCGGTAATTTATTGTCTGCTTAGAGAGTATGTTGCAAAACGGTTAAGACATAAACACATTGATATAGAATAAAAAATTCCCCGCCTTAATGGCGGGGATCTTTTTATTCTATATCAAACTCAGGCGGTACGTCCAATTCGTGCGGTACAGGACGTCCGTTTTTCTTGCGCTGTTTTACGCATTCTGTAAGAAGATATTCAATTTGCCCGTTTACCGAACGGAAATCGTCCTCTGCCCAGGCGGCTATGGCGTCGTATAGCTTTGCCGAAAGCCTTAATGGCACTTGTTTTTTCTCTGCCATATCAGTAAAGCGAGCCGGAATTAACTATAGGCTGAGCATCTTTATTGCCGCAAAGAACAACTAAAAGATTTGAAACCATAGCGGCTTTTCTTTCTTCATCAAGGTTAACTATATCCTTTTCGTTAAGGCGCTCTAAAGCCATTTCAACCATACCTACAGCGCCTTCAACTATCATCTTTCTTGCGTCAATAATAGCAGATGCCTGCTGTCTCTGAAGCATAACAGCCGCAATTTCAGGCGCGTATGCAAGATAGGTTATTCTTGCCTCAATAATTTCAAGGCCTGCATCACTTACCTTCTCCTGAATCTCATTGCGTATTCTTTCAGCAACTATCTCACTGCTGCCTCTTAAGGAGCCCTCGTCTGCAACTCCGTCGCCGGTGGTGTCAACGTTAGGAGCAACGTCGTAAGGGTAAATGCGAACAATGTTTCTGAGGGCAGCGTCACATTGTAAGGATAAATACTCCTTGTAGTTATCAACGTTGAACACTGCCTTGGCTGTATCTACCACCCTCCAGGTAACCGCAATGCCTATTTCAATAGGATTACCTAAGCAGTCGTTGATCTTCTGACGGCTGTTGCTTAAGGTCATTATCTTTAAGGAGATCTTTTTATTCATAGCCTCTGCCTGTGCCTGAGGACTGGGCGAGCCTAATACAATGGCATGTTTCTGCCCGCCGTCAACATCACCGCTCTGACCAAGCTTGGTTTTTGCCGCAGGGTTAACAGAGCCGCAGAAGGGGTTAACAAAATAAAAACCGTCGTCCTTTAGAGTTCCAACGTATTTGCCGAAGAGAGTAAGGACCAGAGCCTCCTGCGGCTTTAGCACCTTCAAACCTAAAAATGGTACCCAGCCAATACATATCCAGATGATTCCTACAACCAGCATAGCAATCGCAAGGCCGTAGCGTATAAAGCCCTCTTCTGTTCCTATGCCTCCTATAATTGTAAGTGCAAAACTTATTGCGTATAAAAGCCCATACAGCAACAGCATTGCCATACCGTTCTTTTTGTTATTAAGTACAATTTCTTTCATAATCACAGTCTCCTTTAATATGATATCAAAATGATATCATATTAATTTCAGCTTGTCAATAGAAAGATCCCACAATTTTTTGTGGGATCTTAAAATTTTATTGTTTTTGGGCTTCCTCATAAAGCTTTCTTGTTACTGTAAGAGCACATTTTACCGGCTCATCAGTACGGTAGCTTAAATATGGGCGGGAAGACGCATTAAAAAACATTTTGCCTTTGAACATAGAAACGATCTGAGAAATATGTTGAATATCGTTATCCTTTAAATAAAAGAGCAAGTATCCGTTTTTTGCGGAAATTTCAGTTATTTGAAGGTTTGCGCCGTAAGCCCTTATAAGAGCAATGTCAATAAGGGTAAGCACCTCTTCAGGCGGCTCGGAAAAACGGTCGCACAGCTCGTCAATAAGCTCCTCTTTGTCCTTCTCGTTTTCGGTAAGGGCTATTTTTTTATAAATATCCACCCTTAGTGCAGAAGAAGATATATATTCTTCGGGGATATATGCGTTTACGTTTATATCTACAGTGCATTCTGCCGGCCGAACCTTAACTTCACCCTTCTGCTCGGCAATGGCCTGAGATAAAAGCTGCATATACATATCGTAGCCAACACTGTCCATATGCCCGTGCTGCTGAGCGCCAAGCAGGTTTCCTGCACCTCTTATTTGCAGGTCCCTCATGGCTATTTTAAATCCGGAGCCAAACTCTGTATATTCTCTAATAGCTTCAAGTCTGCGTCGGCTGTCCTCAGTAAGATTTTTCCCCTTGCGGTAGGTGAAATAAGCATAAGCGCGCTTATAGCTTCTGCCAACTCTGCCGCGTATCTGATGAAGTTGCGCAAGTCCAAGCCTGTCGGCATCCTCAATAATAAGAGTGTTGGCATTTGGTACGTCAACGCCGGTCTCAATAATTGTGGTGCAGATAAGAATATCAGTTTGCCCTTCAAGCATTCGCTCCCAAATGGAAGAAAGCTCATCCTTGCTCATTTGCCCGTGGGCCACTTCAATGGAGGCGTTGGGTAGGGCGCTCTGAAGCTTTTGGGCTACTTTATATATCCTTTCAACTCTATTATATAGATAATAGCACTGTCCGCCCCTTGCAATTTCTCTTCTTAAGGCGTCTATAACAATGCCGTCGTCATACTCACATACGTAGGAGGATACAGGATGTCTGTCCATAGGCGGCTCTTCTATAACCGACATATCTCTTATTCCGCTCATTGCCATATTAAGCGTTCGAGGTATGGGTGTGGCGGTCAAAGTAAGTACGTCTACGTTCTTAAACATTTCCTTAAGGTTTTCCTTATGTGCAACCCCGAAACGCTGTTCCTCGTCTACTATAAGTAAGCCAAGGTCCTTAAATTTAACGTCCTTCTGAATAAGACGGTGGGTACCGACAATAATGTCTATCTCTCCCCGTCTTAATCTGCCTAAGATCTTTTCCTGCTGTTTTGTGTTTCTGAAACGGGAAAGCAGCTCAGTAACTACAGGGTATTCGCCAAGTCTTTTCAGTATTGTATTGTAATGTTGCCAGGCAAGTATGGTAGTGGGCACTAAAATCGCAACCTGCTTGCCGTCCATAACGCACTTAAAGGCCGCTCTTAATGCAACTTCGGTTTTGCCAAAGCCTACGTCTCCGCAAAGAAGTCGGTCCATAGGGGCGCTTCTTTCCATATCCGCCTTAATTTCTTCACAACACCGGCGTTGGTCTTCGGTTTCCTCATATTCAAATGAGTTTTCAAATTCCCTTTGCCATTCGTTGTCGGGAGAAAAAGCAAAGCCGGGCGCCTGCTGTCGGGCGCTGTATAGTTTTATAAGCTGCTCGGCAAGATCCTTTACGTTGGCAGAGACCCTGCTTTTAGCCCTTGCCCATTCGCCTGTGCCAAGTTTATTTAATTTGACTTTTACGTCAATACTGGCTCCGATATACTTTGTTATCTGGTCAAACTGCCCGCAGGGTATAAACAAAGCGTCAGTACCGGCGTATTTTATTCTTATGAAATCCTTAATAATGCCCTGGTTTTCAACTTTGTGAACACCGTCGTAAATTCCAATGCCGTAGTTGGCGTGAACAATATAGTCTCCAACCTTTATGTCGTTAAACGAGGATATCTTTTCGCCTTTTTCGTAGCGGCTCTTTTTCTTGCGGGTTATCCCCAGCCTTCCGCTTCCCATCAGGGCAAATTTAGCCTCGGTATCTTCATAACCCTCGGGGAATGAGCTGCCGAAAATACATATAGTTCTCGGCGGTAACTTATCGGGTATATTAGACATATAAACCGAAGAAATATTGTGCTCACTCAGCATCTGAGGCATAGCAGATGCCCTTGTGGGGCTCCCTGCAAAAAAGGCAACGGAAAATCCTTTTTGTTTATAATAGCCAAGTTCCTCAATTATTGCGCTCTCGGTAGTAAGAGGAGAAAGACGCTTTATTTTAAGGGTGTCAACCAGCTTGAATTTAATATCGTTTTCCTGCCGTAAAAAATCCTCTAACAGAATAAGGCCTCTTTGCTCTAAATTTAAAAGCAGGGAAGGGGTATTGTTATAGTAATCCCCTTTACATAAGGGAATTCCCGTATTAGCAAGGGCTGTCAGGTCTTCTCCTATACGGTATTCAAATCCGTTGAATGAGCTCTTAACTCCACTAAGATCAAATGAAATAACCAATGCTTCTTTATCATGATCAAGAATATTGCCAATAGGGCTGATAAGGGGCAAGTAACGGTCAATAGCAGGGAAACGTTTATTTTCAATAGCCTCTATATCCGCCTTGCAATTCAAGGTCTCCTTGCTTTCGGGCGCATATTTTTTTATGGCCTTCTGAAGGTGGGCAGTAATTCTTTGGTTAGCCTCACTATCCGATATGACCTCAAGCACCGGCAATATTTTTGCACTCATTATATTTTCAATTCTGCGCTGAGTGGCTTTGTCGTAAAAACAAATACTGTCGATCTCATCACCGAAAAATTCAATTCTTACAGGGTTTTTATAGGCAGGTGAGAAAAATTCTAAAATTCCCCCTCGCTTGGAAAACTGCCCGGGGACCTCCGTAAGTTCGCAGGAACAATAGCCGCAGTTGACCAGAACCTCGGCCAGTTCGGCCATGTCATAGCATTCGTCTGCTTTTATTTCGTAAGTATATTTTTTAAAGTAATCCTCATCGGGGCACCGCTGCATTAATGCATCGGCGGTTATAATTGCAATTTTATAATCCTTGCTTCTTATACGGTCTAAGGTTCTTATGCGCTCAAGCTCACTTTTTCGGGACATATTTTCCATCTTATAAAAAATATTGTCCCTTGCCTCAAAGCGTAAAATACCTTCGGGCTCAGTAACTGCACACAGCATATCGTAAATTCTGTCGGCTGCTGTGCTGTCCGGCAAGAGCAAAAAGCCACGCCTGTCTTTGCAAAGCGTGGCTGTAAGTATTAATTTGTAGGTCTCGCAAACTCCCGTTAAATAAACGGGGGTTTCGTTGCGCTCAACCGATTCTAAAACCCTCTTTGCAGAGGGAGAACCCAGAAGCGCATTGTAAGCAAACTTCATTTAAAAGCTCCGTCAGTTATACTTATTCATAGCTTCCTCAATTTTACCGTCAGCTATAAGCATTACTGCGTCCATTACGTTGGGAAGCGCTGAATCAATAATTTTACGCTCAGTTCTTGAAAAATTGCCAAGCACCCAATCGGCAATATCATAATCAGGATCATATTCCGCTTTAGGTGAACGGTCAATACCAATACGTATTCTGGGAATATTATATGTGGCTAAAGCCCTGATAATACTCTTCATTCCGTTATGTCCGCCGTCGGTTCCTTTAATGCGTATTCTTAATTTGCCTGTATCAAGATCCATATCATCATAGATCATTACCATATTCTCCGAAGGAACGTTATAGTAATTGGCAATCTTTAAAACGCATTCTCCGCTGCGGTTCATATAGGTGTATGGCTGAACGAACAAGAATTTCTTGCCGTCTATATTCTTCTCGTATATAAGCCCCTGAAACTTCTGCTTACCTTTGCCTAAATTCAGTTCTTTGACCATATAGTCAATGGCCATAAAGCCTGCATTATGGCGGGTGGCTTCATATTTTTTTCCGTAGTTACCAAGGCCTACAACAAGGAAATCTACCTGAGGCCGCTGTTTTAGAAATAACATATCCTATGTACTCCGGATCATACAAACAGGGGAGATACAGGGCGGTCATCGTAAATTCTTTCAATAGCTTCAGCAAATACGCGGGCAGTGCTGATAGTCTTGATCTTATCGATCTTCTTGTTTTCGGGAAGCTCGATAGTGTCGAGGAATACGATCTCCTTAATGGGGCTCTTTTCAATTCTCTCTAAAGCAGGGCCGGAAAGAACGCCGTGGGTAGCGCAAGCGTATACTTCGGAAGCACCGCCGATATCAATAAGAGCCTGAGCAGCGTTGCAAAGGCTTCCGCCGGTGTCAACCATATCGTCAACAATAATAAGCTTCTTGCCCTTAACGTCGCCTATAATATTCATAACTTCGCACTGATTAGCCATCTGACGGCGCTTATCAACGATCGCTAAGGGAGCATTGATCTTAGCTGCAAAGTTACGTGCACGTGTAACAGAACCAAGGTCGGGAGATACAACAACAATATCGTCTTCCTTGCCGAACTTCTCAATAAAGTATGGAGCTAAAAGGGGAACGCCCAGCATATGGTCAACAGGGATATTAAAGAAGCCCTGGATCTGTGCTGCATGAAGGTCCATAGTAAGAACTCTGTCAGCGCCTGCAGTGGAAATAAGGTCAGCAACCAGCTTTGCAGAAATGGGATCTCTGGATTTAGCCTTTCTGTCCTGACGGGCATAACCGAAATAGGGGATAACAGCAGTAATTCTGCCTGCGGAAGCTCTCTTGCAAGCGTCCATCATAATAAGCAGTTCCATAAGATTGTCGTTTACAGGATCACTGGTAGACTGAACAATAAATACGTCTCTGCCTCTAACGGTCTCTCCCAAAGAAACGGAAATTTCACCGTCGGAAAATTTCTTAACGTCGCATTTGCTTAAATCCAAATGCAGATCGTCAGCTATAGCTTCTGCAAGTTTCTTAGATGCGTTAGCTGCGAAAATCTGAATATTTCTGCCATGAGTAATCATTGCAGTACGTCCTCCTCTTGCCTTTTGTTTTATTCATCTTTATATGCCGTTTAAACGTAGCACATTATTTCTATATATATTATTACTTAAAATTAGAAATTTTGCAATACTTACAGGCAAAAATTTTAAGGGTTTATTAAAAATCAAAAAAATACGGTCCTATAAAAACAAAAAAGGTAAATTTCACTTGTCAAGTCGGCCAACTTGTGGTATAATTATTTGGATTTAAAAGGATAATAAATTTTCCAAAATTATTTATGGATAAACAGGAGGAAAAACTTATGGGTAAAAAGTTTGTATACCTGTTCAGCGAAGGCAACGCTACTATGCGTGAACTGCTGGGCGGTAAAGGTGCTAACCTCGCAGAAATGACCAGAATCGGTCTCCCTGTTCCTCAGGGCTTCACTATTTCTACCGAGGCCTGCACTCAGTATTATGAAGATGGCCAGAAAATCAATGATGAGATCCAGGCTCAGATCATGGAACACATTGAGAAAATGGAAGCTATCACCGGCAAAAAGTTCGGCGATATGGAAAATCCCCTTTTAGTTTCCGTTCGTTCCGGCGCTCGCGCTTCTATGCCCGGTATGATGGATACTATCCTCAACCTCGGCCTTAACGAAGAGGTTGTTGAAGTTATGTCTAAGAAGTCCGGTAACCCCAGATGGGCTTGGGACTGCTACAGAAGATTTATTCAGATGTATTCTGACGTTGTAATGGAAGTTGGTAAGAAGTACTTTGAACAGCTTATCGACGAAATGAAGGAAGCTAAGGGTGTTACTCAGGACGTTGAGCTCACCGCTGAAGATCTTAAGGAACTTGCAAATCAGTTCAAGGCTGAATATAAGTCCAAGATCGGCGCTGACTTCCCCACCGATCCTAAAGAACAGCTTATGGGCGCTATCAAGGCCGTTTTCCGTTCTTGGGACAACCCCCGTGCAAACGTTTACCGTCGTGATAACGATATTCCTTATTCCTGGGGTACTGCTGTTAACGTTCAGATGATGGCCTTCGGTAATATGGGCGAAACCTCCGGTACCGGCGTTGCTTTCACCCGTGATCCGGCTACAGGCGAAAAGAAGCTTATGGGCGAATTCCTTATGAATGCTCAGGGTGAAGACGTTGTTGCAGGCGTTCGTACTCCTCAGCATATTGATGAACTCAAGAAGGTTATGCCCGAAGTGTATGAACAGTTCGTTGGCATCTGCCATACTCTTGAAAATCATTACAGAGATATGCAGGATATGGAATTCACCATTGAAGACAGAAAGCTCTATATGCTTCAGACCAGAAACGGCAAGAGAACCGCTGCTGCTGCTCTTAAGATAGCTTGCGATCTTGTTGATGAAGGTATGATCTCCGATAAAGAAGCAGTTCTTATGATAGATCCCAGAAACCTTGATACTCTCTTACATCCTCAGTTTGATGCTAAGGCTCTCAAGGCTGCTGAACCTATCGGCAAGGCTCTTGCTGCTTCCCCCGGTGCTGCTTGCGGTAAGGTTGTATTCACCGCAGAAGATGCTAAGAATTGGGGCGCTAAGGGCGAAAAGGTTATCCTCGTTCGTCTTGAAACCTCTCCTGAAGATATAGAAGGTATGAAGGCTGCTCAGGGCATACTCACCGTTCGCGGCGGTATGACTTCCCACGCTGCCGTTGTTGCCCGCGGTATGGGTACCTGCTGCGTTTCCGGCTGCTCCGAAATTATTATGGACGAAGAAAACAAGCAGTTTACTTTAGGCGGCAAGGTTTATAACGAAGGCGACGTTATCTCTCTTGACGGTTCTACCGGTAAGATTTATGACGGTGCTATCCCCACTGTTGACGCTTCCATCGGCGGCGAATTCGGCAGAATCATGGCTTGGGCTGATAAGTATAAGAAGCTCGGCGTTCGCACCAATGCTGATACTCCTAAGGATGCTATCCGTGCATTTGAGCTCGGCGCTGAAGGCATCGGCCTTACCCGTACCGAACATATGTTCTTCGAAGCTGACAGAATCGCTGCTTTCCGCGAAATGATCTGCTCCGATACTTTAGAAGAAAGAGAAGTTGCTTTAGATAAGATCCTTCCCTATCAGCAGGGTGACTTTGAAGCACTTTACGAAGCTATGGAAGGCCGTCCTGTTACTATCCGTTTCCTGGATCCCCCTCTCCACGAGTTCGTTCCCACCGAAGAAGCTGACATCGAAGCTCTTGCTAAGGCTAAGGGTAAGACTGTTACCGATATTAAGAACATCATTACCTCTCTCCATGAGTTTAACCCCATGATGGGTCACCGTGGCTGCCGTTTGGCTGTAACCTATCCTGAAATCGCTAAGATGCAGACTAAGGCTGTTATCCGCGCTGCTATCAACGTTCAGAAGGCTCATCCCGATTGGAACACCGTTCCTGAAATTATGATCCCCCTCGTTGGCGAAATCAAGGAACTTGCTTTCGTTAAGAAGGTAGTTTGCGAAACTGCAAATGCTGAAATCGCTGCAGCAGGCATCGAACTCACCTACAAAGTAGGTACTATGATCGAAATCCCCAGAGCTGCTCTTACTGCAGATCAGGTTGCTAAGGAAGCTGAATTCTTCTCCTTTGGCACCAACGACTTAACTCAGATGACCTTCGGCTTCTCCAGAGTCGACGCAGGTAAGTTCTTAGATGGATACTATGATACCAAGATGTACGAAAACGATCCCTTCGCTAAACTCGACCAGACCGGCGTTGGCAAGCTCGTTGAAATGGCTTGCACCTTAGGTAAGCAGACCAGACCCGACATTAAGCTCGGTATCTGCGGCGAACACGGCGGCGATCCTTCTTCCGTAGAATTCTGCCATAAGGTTGGCCTCAGCTACGTTTCTTGCTCTCCCTTCCGCGTACCTATCGCAAGACTCGCCGCTGCCCAGGCTGCAATCAAAGAATCTAAGTAATTAGATTTATAAAGAAAAATTATCCGCCCGAAGAAATTCGGGCGGATTTTTCTATACCTGTTGCAAAGAAATTTGATTTTTGTTATAATAATTTTAAGAGGTGAGAAAATGATTTATACTCCTATGACGAAGAAAGCATTAAAATTGTGTTTTGAAGCCCACAAGGAGCAAGTTGATAAAAGCGGTATGCCATATGTGTTTCACCCTTTTCACTTGGCAGAGCAAATGAAAACAGAAGAATCAACGATTGTAGCATTGCTACACGATTTGGTTGAAGATACAGAGTACACAATTAACGATTTAACAAGCATGGGATTTGGAAAGGATATTACAAACGCAATTGCTTTGTTGACCCATGCAGACGGTGTGGAATATATGGACTATGTCTGCGCAATCAAAGAAAATCCTATTGCAAAAGCAGTAAAACTCGCTGACTTAAAGCACAATTCCGATTTATCGAGATTGGATGTTATAAATGAAAAGGCGTTGCAGAGAAAAGAAAAATATCAGAAAGCTATTGCATTATTGGAAGAGTGAATTTCCCACTTTTGCTGATAACACCACAGGCTGCTATCAAAGAAAGCAAGTAATTGCTGACTTTATAAAACAAAATTATCCGCCCGAATTTCTTCGGGCGGATTTTTCTTTAATTGTTGGTTGTTATGTGATATAATGACTAAAGATTAAATAGTTGTAGGAGAAGCGGAATTTTGAAAGGTGAAGTTTTAAAAAGGGTTGCAATTAACCTATTAAGTCAAAATAAAAGCGAGGCAATAAAAATCATACAAAATGATTATCCTTTTGTTCGTTTAGAGCGAGATAAAAGAACATGTAGTGATAAACAAAAAATGAAACAATTTATCGCGGATGGTTTTATTGACAGATACTCAGGACGACGTTTGGTGAATCCAGGGTTATTAAAAGTTATTTCATATTATTTGCCCGATGTTTTCCCTTATCATACGCATTGGAAAATGAATAAGTGTCACAATGCGTATTGGGAGTTGATACCAACTATTGACCATATTCATCCTATGGCATTAGGTGGTACAGATAGCGAAGAAAACTATGCAACAACATCAATGTTACATAACTCAATAAAAAGCAACTGGACTTTAGAGCAGTTGCAATGGACACTATATCCTGCTGGCGACTACACAGAATGGGATGGACTTACTAATTTATTTATAAAATTAGTAGAGCAAGACAAAGAATTGTTGACGGATACTTATATAAAAAGATGGTACGCACTCTCGATAGCAACCCAAAAATAAATTACAATTAATTTCCCACTTTTGCTGATAGCACCGCAGGCTGCAATTAAGGAATCTAAATAATTAGATTTATAAAGGAAGTCAATCCCTCTGCCGAGAAATCGGCAGAGGGATATTGCGTTTTGCTAACTGTATGTTATAATAAAATAAAAAAGGATAAATTTATGAGCGATAATAATTACAAAAGTTTTAAAGATTATATTGAAAAAAGAACAGTTGCAGACATTATGTCCGATTATGCTGAGCAAAAAGACGAGTGGAAAGAACTTCCACTTGCTAAAACTGATAAAAAAAGCGATGCAGATTCCAAAACGAAAAACACCGACGTATAAAGCAAAATTATCCGCCCGAAAAATCGGGCGGATTTTTCTTTGCAAAGTCCTTTTTATTGGAAACAAGGTATGTTATAATACGAAAAAAGGGGGCGTTTAATAATGAAAACCAAGCTTTCACCGAGGTTCTGGCTTGCTTTAACCGTTTTCAGCCTTGTTGGGCAGGTGGCCTGGGTGGTTGAAAATATGTATTTCAACGTGTTCATTTATAAGATGTTCAATGCAACTGCGGCGGATATTTCTGTTATGGTCTCCGCCTCGGCG
The DNA here is from genome assembly GCA_045541395.1 of Eubacteriales bacterium. Lineage (GTDB taxonomy): Bacteria > Bacillota > Clostridia > Oscillospirales > UMGS1783 > JAZRWQ01. The sequence goes on along the minus strand of JAZQIZ010000027.1, from coordinate 91,562 downwards.
GTGGTTGCTACGCTCACCACCGTGTTTATGGGCTCGCTTTCCGATAAAATAGGAAAAAGGAAGCTGTTTATGTGCTCAGGCTATATTCTTTGGGGCCTTTCAATATTCAGCTTTGTATTTTTAAAGGAAAATATTATTTCCAAAACCTTCGGTCTGGGAATAAACGCATTGACCTTAGGCGTAAGTCTTACCATAATTTTAGACTGTGTTATGACTTTCTTTGGCTCTACCGCCAACGATGCGGCCTTTAACGCATGGCTTACGGATTCTACTGACAGCACCAATCGAGGCGCGGCGGAAGGTATTAACGCTATGATGCCGCTTGTCAGTATTCTTGTGGTTTTCGGCTCATTTATGTTTTTCGATCTGGATAAAGCAGAAAGCTGGACGGTTATATTCATAGTTATCGGCGTTGTTGTAACTCTTATTGGTGTTATAGGCTTGTTTATTATAAAAGAGCCGGATATTGAACCTAATAAAGATTCCTTTATAGGTAATATAATTTACGGTTTTAAACCAAAGACCGTAAAAGAAAATAAAAAGCTTTACATATACCTTGCGGCTTTTGTTATTTTTAATATTTCCATTCAGATATTTATGCCCTACCTTATAATTTATTATGAGGTTTCTTTGCAAATGAGTAACTACGTGCTTATAATGGCCCCTGCAATAATAATTGCTTCAGTTGTAACGGCATTGTGGGGCAGGGTATATGATAAAAAAGGCTTTGGCTTTGCAGGCTTCCTTTCGGTCGTTATGCTGGTCATAGGTTATATTATTCTGTATATGTTTAAAAATACAGCCCTTGTATTTATAGGCTCGCTGTTTATGATGAGCGGTTACCTTGCAGGTATGGCCTCATTTGGCGCCGCTATAAGGGATAATACTCCCCAAGGCAAAGCAGGCCGTCTTCAGGGAGTAAGAATATTCTCTCAGGTGCTTTTGCCGGGTGTTATAGGCCCAATGATAGGCAAAAAGGTTTTGGAGAATGCCCAAACAATAATTAATAATGACGGTACTGCCTCCTTCGTACCTAATGAAAACATATTCCTCTGGGCGCTTATAGTAGTATTGATTACTGTTGGATTCTTTGTAAAGGAGAAAAGAAAATGAAAAAGCTTTTAGTGTTTATTATTGCAGCGGTAATGCTTATAGGTATGAGCGCTTGTAAGGCTAAGGTTGAATATACCGTAACAGAAGGGGAAAGCGGAGCAGATTTTGTTATAGAATTTCCTGAGGGTAAGGATATAAAAATTTTGCAGATAACCGATACCCAGATTCAGAACTACGGGGTTGGCAGAAACGAAAACCGTATTGCCCAAACCACAGGAGCGTTCTTTACCAATGCTCCTACCGATCATCAAACCCGTGTTTGGCAGTACATGGACGAGGCGGTAGAAAAGGCAGGAGCCGATCTTATAGTTCTTACGGGCGATAATATTTACGGAGAAATGGATGATGACGGCAAGACCTGGACACAGCTTATAAAGAGGCTGGATTCTTATAAGACCCCCTGGCTTTTGGTTTTTGGTAACCATGATAATGAAAGCAATAAGGGTGTAATGTGGCAGATAGAACAAATACAAAACTCAAAATACGGCATTTTCAAGCAGGGCAGCGTTACAGGTAACTGTAATTACAACGTTCTTGTAAAACAGGGAGGAATGGCTAAGTATCTGTTTTATATGCTGGACACAAATGGCTGCCGTGTAATTGAAAGCAACCCGGGTGAGGCAATGGACCCGAATAATATTGATATAGATAAAATATGTCAGACTCAAGGCATTTTCCCCGATCAGCTTGATTGGATAAAGGAGAGCAGTCAAAGTGTTTTTGAAACGTATGGTAAGGTACCTGTAATGACGTTTATGCATATCCCTCCCAAAGAGTCCGCCCAGGCTGTACTTGAAAAATACCCATCGGTTTACTCATCTGTTACCTTCCGCCCCGATATGGAGGGAGATACGGGAAAATCCTCCGAAAAATACGGTGGCTTTTCCGGTGAAGGTTTCTGGAGCCTTTGCAAGGAAATAGGCTGTAAGGGTATGTTTGTGGGCCATCAGCATAAAATTGCAACAAGCATAATCTGTGACGGTATCAGGGTGACCTACGGCCTCAAAACCGGCACCTACGATTACCACTCTTCTTCTATGCTGGGCTCGGTTGCTGTGAGCATAGATGAGGATACCAATGAGTTTACCGTAGAGTATTTACCTACAGAGCTTGAGTATTATAAATAATATTGTTTCTGCATGAAAAAGTGACTGCTTAGCAGTCACTTTTCTTTTTTTCAGCTTCCTTTTTTTCGGTTGCTTCTCTGATCAATACGTAGGCTGTAGAAAATAAAGGTACTCCAAGCAACATGCCCAAGGGCCCGGCAAGAGCACCGCCGACGGTCACTGCAGCCAATATCCATATGGCAGGCAGATTGACCTTGTTTCCCATAACCTTCGGGTAAATTAAATTACCTTCTATTTGCTGTAATATAAGTAGGAATGCAATAAATATTAAAGCCTTTACGGGGGATACCGTAAGTATCATAAATGCTCCGACTATCGCTCCGATAAAGCCGCCAACCACCGGCACAAGGGCGGTAACTCCCACAAGCGCACCAACCATCGGTGCGTAAGGTATTCTTAAAATAAACATTCCTATCATACAAAGAGTGCCTAAAATAAGAGCCTCCAAAGTTTGCCCCGAAACAAAATTTCGGAATATTCTGCTCAGAACCTTGAATGCGTGAATAAACCAAAGAGAAAATTTTTCGGGCAACCAGGCAAGTATAATGCGCTTAGCCTGGCTTTTCAGCTTTTCCTTGCCGGAGAGCATATAAACAGCAAAAATAATAGCAAAAACAGCATCAACTATTCCGCCGAATACCGATCCGATCGTACCAAAGGCAGTGTTCATAATATTTCCGCTTTGATTTTTGATCCAGTTTTGCGCCTGAGCGGAAATATTATCCCAATCAACATCCAGTATAAGTTCACCTAACGGCATCTGGGAAATTTCTTCTGCGGACATTTTCCCTAAGGTATTTACAAAGTCAATTATTGTGTTTGCAATAAGCTTAAAGGCATCAACAAGAGCAGGTACAACAAGGCCAATAACACCTGCAATAATGCCTAATATTACAATAAATGATAAGATAATAGCAATCGGTCTGCGAACTTTTACGGCGCCTTTTTTCTTTGCCTTTGGCCAAAGGTGTTTTTCAATAAAACTCATTGGCACGTTTATTATAAGTGCAATTATCAAACCCGTCATCAAAGGCGCCACTAAAGAGTACAGCCATGATACGGCCTTTGCCACCACTCCTAAATTCTGCAGCCCTAAATAAAGCACAATACAGGCTGCCGCTATTCCTATTATCCATTTAGCTTTCTTTTTGTTTGTCATATCACTTGATCAATCCAATCGCCTTGCAGATTTCCATTATAACCAAAGGTACAATTATTAAGCCTAAAGCAAGAAGATATAAAGGCCAGGGCAGAATAACAAGGCCGAATGCGATTCTTGCGGGAGTGAACAGTACAAGGAATACAAGTAAAACCGAAATAAGCACTGCACCGTTCAGCTTTTTATTTGAAAAAACACCTATTTTAAATATTGATTTATCACTTCTTAAATTAAATGCCTGAATAATCTGTGAAAGTGAGAGAACCATAAAGGCCATTGTCTGACCGCCCTCTAACGTGCCTGTTACTATTTGTCCTGCCTTGAAACCAATAAGGGTAAGCAGAGCAAACATTATACCTTGAAGTATTACTCTCACGCCCATACCGTTGGCAAATATGCCTTCGTTTTTAGCACGGGGCTTCTTATCCATTATATCAGGCTCAACCGCCTCCATACCCAATGCAATTGCAGGCAGGGAGTCTGTAACAAGATTTATCCATAATAACTGCATTGAAAGTAGGGGAGTAACATGCCATAAGAGCATTGATACAAATACGGTTATGACCTCGCCTATATTGGTACCTAAAAGGAAGCCGACAACCTTCTTGATATTTGCGTAAATGCCTCGGCCTTCCTTTACTGCATCAACAATTGTTGCAAAGTTATCATCGGTCAAGGTCATGTCCGAAGCGCCTTTGGCAACGTCCGTACCGGTAATGCCCATAGCACAGCCAATATCTGCCGCCTTTAGTGCAGGAGCGTCGTTTACACCGTCGCCGGTCATAGAAACTACCTGGCCTTTCTTTTGCCATGCTTTAACTATCCTTATTTTGTTTTCGGGTGAAACCCGGGCGTATACGGCAATGTTCTCCACTTGAGAATCAAGTTCTTCTTCTGTCATAGCATCAAGCTGAGCGCCTGTAATTGCCTTGTCTCCCTCTTTTAGTATGCCTAAGGCCTTAGCTATGGCAGAAGCGGTAACAACGTGGTCGCCTGTTATCATAACCGGCTTGATCCCCGCTCTTTCGCAAAGAGCAACCGCTTCTTTTGCTTCTTCTCTGGGTGGGTCTATCATTCCAACAAGGCCCATAAAGGTAAGCTCTTCTTCAAGGCTTTCCGAGGTTATTTCTTCAGGTACCTTATCAACGACCTTATAAGCAACTGCAAGAACTCTCAAAGCGTTTTCGCTCATGCTTTCGGTAAGTTCCTTTGCCTTTTCAATATCGCCCTTTGTGCAACGGCTTGCCAGCATATCAAAAGCGCCCTTAACTATAACCGTGATCCTGCCGTCAATATCGTTTACCGTGGTCATAAGCTTACGGTCAGAATCAAAGGGAATCTCAGCCAACCGAGGATACTTTTTATTAAGCTCATCCTTTGTAAGCCCGTTTTTGTGGGCGGCAAGTACAATGGCGGTCTCAGTCGGATCACCTAAATGCTGCTCCTTACCGTTTTCAAAAACAACCGATCCGTCACAGCATAGGGTAGAGTAGGTAAGCAGTTTCCTAATTTGTTCAGAGTTTTCTTCGCTTATATCCTCAGGCTCTTTACCTTCAACGTAAGCTTTTGTAAGCGTCATTCGGTTCTGGGTAAGTGTTCCTGTTTTATCAGAGCAAATAATTGAGGCGCTGCCTAAGGTCTCAACAGCAGGAAGGCGGCGAATAAGTGCATTTTTCTTTACCATGCGCTGTACGCCGATAGATAAAACTATGGTAACAATAGCAGGCAGACCTTCGGGTATAGCCGATACCGCAAGGGAAACTGCTGTCATAAATATTTCAAGTACAGGAATCTTGTTTAAAAGCCCTACAACAAAAATAATTGCACAGGCGCCTAAGGCAACAATGCCTAAATATTTCCCAAGCTGACTGAGCTTCTGCTGAAGCGGCGTCTGGCTATCCTGTTCGCCGTTTAAAAGATTCGCAATTTTGCCCATTTCGGTTTCCATACCGGTTGCGGTAACAATGGCCGTCGCAGTGCCGTAGGTAATACTGCAGCCTGAAAATACCATGTTCTGTCTATCTCCTAAAGGCGCGTTTTCAGAGATCACGGCAGTATGATTCTTTTCTGAAGGTACAGATTCTCCGGTCAAAGCAGACTCTTCGGATTTTAAACCTGCGCTGTGTAAGAGATATGCGTCTGCAGGCACAAAATCTCCCGCTTCAAGATGTATTATATCGCCGGGGACCAGAAGAGAGGCGTCAATTATTTTCTCCTCACCGTCCCTTAATACCCTTGCGTGGGGCGCCGACATATTCTTCAATGCGTCAAGAGCCTTCTCTGCCTTGCCTTCCTGATAAACACCCATTACTGCATTAAGTATTACAATAAGCAGTATAAGGGCAGGCTCAAAAAGCTCACCCCAGTTTTTCTCTATACAAACAATTACAAAGGAAATAATTGCAGCAGCAATAAGAATAAGGATCATAACGTCCTTAAACTGATCTAAAAACCTTTGTAAAAGCGTTTTTTTCTTCTTTTCCTTAAGCTTGTTTTCGCCGAATTCCGTTTGTCTTTTAATAACCTCCTCGGTGCCAAGACCTGTATTCTGGTCTGAGCCAAGGATCTCTAAAACCTCTTTGGCAGACTTACTGTGAAGTGACAATTTTCATCCTCCTAAAAAAATATATAAATTATTTTACCAAATTTATTATACTCCTTCAATGTAAAACAATAAATTTTCCATATTTTAATTCTAAATTTTATGTGAATATGCCTATAAATATTGAAAAAAAGCTTTTAATATACCCGTAGTATAAAAAACTATTGATTTCCCATAAGTTTTATTATAAAATAAAATTGTAAATTTATATCCGAAAGGAGAAATAATTATGGGACTTATTAAAGCAGGTTTAGGTGCCTTAGGCGGCACATTAGCAGATCAGTGGAAGGAGTTTTTCTACTGCGAAGCTTTAGACAAAGACGTTCTTGTTACAAAAGGACAGAAACGCACTTCAGGCAGATCTTCCAATACAAAGGGTAGTGATAACATCATTTCAAGCGGATCAGGCATTGCCGTTGCAGACGGTCAGTGTATGATCATCGTTGAACAGGGCAAGGTCGTTGAAGTTTGTGCCGAGCCCGGCGAATTTACTTATGATGCTTCTACCGAGCCTTCAATATTCTCCGGCAAGCTTGGCCAGGGTATCCTCAACACATTCAAGACCATAGGCAAGCGTTTTACATACGGCGGCGATACCGGTAAGGATCAGAGAATCTATTATTTCAACACCAAAGAAATTATGGATAATAAATTCGGTACTCCCAATCCGATCCCCTTCAGAGTAGTTGACCGTAACATTAACCTGGATATTGACGTTTCCGTTCGTTGCAGCGGTTTATATTCTTATAAGATCACAAACCCCTTACTGTTCTATACCAACGTTTGCGGTAACGTTCAGTCTGAATACTTAAGAGGCGAGATCGAGCCTCAGTTAAAAACCGAGTTCATAAGCGCTTTACAGCCCTCCTTCGCTAAGATATCCGAAATGGAAGTACGCCCTAACGCACTTCCCGGTCATGCCGAAGAGCTGGCTCAGTTTATGAATGAGACCTTAACCAAAAAGTGGGGCGAGCTTCGCGGTATTGAAATTGTTGCCGTTGCTCTTAACCCTATTACTCTCCCCGAAGAGGATGCCGAGCTTATTAAGAATGCACAGCGCACCGCTATGATGCGTGATCCTTCTATGGCGGCCGCTACTTTAGTTGGCGCCCAGGCTGATGCCATGAAGGCTGCTGCTTCTAATCAAGGCGGCGCCATGATGGGCTTTATGGGTTTGGGTATGGCTCAGCAGGCCGGCGGTATGAACGCTCAGGGCCTTTTCCAGATGGCTCAGCAACAACAGACTGCAGCTCCCGCTCCGGCTCCTGCTCCTGCCGCTCCTGCAAAGGCGAGTTGGCAATGTGCCTGCGGCGCTACCGTTACAGGCAAATTCTGCACCGAATGCGGCGCAAAAAAGCCTGAGGACGGTTGGACCTGCTCCTGCGGCGCAGTAAATAAGGGTAAATTCTGCGCAGAATGTGGCTCTAAGAAGCCTGCAGGCGCTCCTCTTTATAAATGTGATAAGTGCGGCTGGGAGCCTGAAGATCCCACCAAGCCTCCTAAGTTCTGCCCCGAATGCGGAGATCTTTTTAATGAGGATGATATAAAGTAATATGGAAAGCACGTTATTAGAGTATAAATGTCCTAATTGCGGCGGCAAAATAGAGTTTGACCCGACAAGTCAAAACTTAAAATGCCCCTATTGTGACAGTGAGCTTGACGTTGAAGCCCTGCGTTCTCATGATGAAGCCCTTAATGAAAACAGCGATTCCATGTCCTGGGAGTCCCAAGCGGGCTCTCAGTGGCAGGATGGTGAGCAGGAAGGCTTAAAGGTTTATATATGTAAATCCTGCGGCGGCGAAATAGTGGGTGATGAAACTACCGCCGCAACAAGCTGCCCCTTCTGTGATAACCCTGTTGTTTTCTCGGGTCAGCTGGCAGGGGATCTGCGTCCCGACCTTGTAATTCCCTTTAAGCTCGATAAGAAAGCAGCCAAGGAAGGTTTGCTCCGTCATCTTAAGGGCAAAAAGCTTCTTCCTAAAGTTTTTAAGGATGAAAATCATATAGACGAAATTAAAGGTGTATACGTTCCCTTCTGGCTATTTGACGCCGATGCCGATGCCGATATTTCCTTTAAGGGCACAAGAGTGCGTATGTGGAGTGACAGTAACTATAACTACACAGAAACAAGCTACTATGCCGTAAGACGTGCCGGATCACTTTCCTTTTCGAAGGTGCCCGTAGACGGTTCCTCCAAAATGGCAGATGATCTTATGGAGTCTATAGAGCCCTATAATTACGCCGAAGCGGTTGATTTTCAGACCGCCTATCTGGCAGGCTATTTTGCCGATAAATATGATGTTACCGATAAGGACAGTATTGAAAGAGCAAACGCCCGCATCAAGAAAAGCACAGAAGATACCTTCCGCGGCACCGTTCAGGGCGGCTACGCTTCTCTTGTAACCGAAAGCTCATCTGTTAAGCTTGCAAACAGCAAGGCTAAATATGCTCTGTTCCCCGTTTGGCTTCTTAATACAAGCTGGAACGGCAATAAATACACCTTCGCTATGAACGGTCAGACAGGCAAGTTCGTTGGTAATCTGCCTATGGATAAGGGAGCTTACTTTAAATGGCTTTTCGGTGTAGCAGGTGCAGTTGCCGCTGCGGTTTTAGGCGTTATTTGCCTTATAAATCTTATATAGGGAGGGCGGATCATGAAGAAAATAATTGCTTTTGTTTTAGCCCTTTTCCTTGTTTGTATAGGTGTTTTGGCTTCCAATGCCAGCTTACCCCGCCTGGTTGACGAGGCAGATCTTCTCAGCGACAGTGAAGAGACAGTTCTTCTTGAGAAGCTCGATCAGATCAGCGAGGAAAGGGAATGTGACGTTGTTATCGTAACCGTAGAATCCTTAAACGGAGAAGAGGTCACCGCCGCGGCTGACGATTTTTATGATTATAATTATTACGGCTACGGCCCCGATTATGACGGCATACTCTTCCTTATTTCAATGGAGGAACGTCAGTTTGCAACCTCCACCTTTGGCTTTGGTATTGAAGCCTTTACCGATTACGGTCAGGATATGATATTAGAAGAGGTTGTGCCTTACCTTTCCGACGGTGATTATAACAAAGCCTTTTTAACCTTCGCCGTTCTTTGCGATGAATATCTTGAAGCCGCCAGAAACGGCCAAGCTTACGAAGTTGGCAATGAAAAGTTCACCTTTGAACCAATGTGGATCCTTATTGCGCTGGCTTCAGGCCTTGTGGTTGCATTCATCTATACAGGCACCCTTAAGGCTCAGCTTAACAATGTTAAAATGAATAATTCCGCCGCAAATTACGTTGAAAATAACAGCCTTAAAATGGCTGTAAGTACCGACAGGTTCCTTTACCGCAACGTTACCCGTACCGCCCGTCCTAAGGACAACGGCTCTTCCTCAGGCGGAGGCTCTTCCTTAAGAAGCAGTTCCTCCGGCAGAAGCCATGGCGGCCGAAGCGGCAGTTTCTAAAGAAAAAGTGATGCGAAAGCATCACTTTTTTGTTATGCTGCCTGAAAAAGTAACAGGTTGTTACCTCTTTGTCATTTTTGCAGAAAATTTTTGAAAATTCCCATATTTTTGTGGATATTGCCTATTGACTAAGGCTTTATAATATGATATCTTTAAGTTACAGTATTTCCATTTTTTATATCATAAAGGAGACGCTTTTTATGAAAAAGACCCAAAGATTTTTTGCCCTTATTTTATGTGTAATAATGCTTTTTTCTATACTTGGCTGCGGGCAGGCAAAGCCCCAGGAAAGCAAACCCGAAAGCACTATCACGGAAAGCTCGGTTCCCGAAAGTAAGCCTGAAAGCTCCACTCCCAAAAGTAAGCCTGAAAGCTCCGTTCCGGAAATCAGCACACCGGAAAGCAATGAATCGGAAGAACCTTCCGCAGAGGAAGATTCCAAGCATGATCCTGAAGAAATTGTAATGGTTGAGCCGGGAATGGATGAAAATATCCCCAGCATTGACGAGCTTATTGCCAATGACTACGCTTTACAAGGTTATCCAAACGAAGAATTAATGGAACCTACTTGGGGAGAAGATGAAGAACACTATCTTGAGATTGCCAGAGATACCGTTTGCCGTTATAACAAATGGGCATCAGGAGAGGTAACAGTAGACTACATTTTTAATGGTAACGTAACTGATTATCTGTATTATCATGAAGTCGCGTTTATAGCCAGTGATGATAAGATTTTACAGGTGTTATATAATGGCCAGATAAAAACACTGTATACGTCACCGGACGGGGAAAAGATAAATGCTATTTTTGTAAGGAAAAATTACATATATTTTGTTGAAAACGGCTATTTGAATATTATGACACTCGATGCGAGCGAAATTAAAGAAATATGCGAAATAGGGGAAATTACACGTATTTTGCCTGCAGACTCAAACACTGTTTATATTACAAAAGAGTATTACAAAGACAAACTGCTATATAGAACAGAAAATTTTGATTCTATTGACGAAAAAGGCAACTTTATAGACGATAACCCAATGAACCACGAAGGCCCCGAAAACACAGATTGGATATATGAATATTCTGTAGTAGAATTAATTGACGGCACAATTACTCAATTTGACCATCCACAACTTTATTCTATAGCATATAATGAGGATTTAGCAGAAAATGAAAACAAACCGAAAGCGTAATTTATTTATTACTATAATACTTATATGATGTTTTTGCATTGAAAGTATTACTGCGGCTTCTTTGCCGTCAGTTAACGCAGTAGGCGGTTTTATTGAAAAGCGCACGGGTACTTGTGACATTTGCGGTTTTACTTATACGTTTTACAGATAAAATAAAAAGCTTGAGCAATTTGCTCAAGCTTTTATTTTTATTCAGCTTTGGTTTCGCAGTAAAGGCAACGGTAAACGTGTTCGTCCTTATCTGTAAGGGTAAAGATATGAGGCAGCTCCTGTTCGGTGGAGGTTATGCATCTTGGGTTCTTACATTTAATAACGTTGGTAAGCTTTTCGGGAAGCTCAATTCTTCTCTTTTCAACGTTTTCGCCGTTTTTAATTACGTTTACGGTAACGCCAGGGTCAATATAGCCTAAAACGTCGGTGTTAAGTTCAATGTCCGCATCGATTTTTATAATATCCTTTTTGCCCATTTTGTTGCTTACAACGTTCTTTATTAAAGCAACAGGGCAATCCAGCTTTTCAAGACCTAAAAGGCGGTAAATATCCATAGCCTTGCCGGCGGTAATATGGTCAATTACAAAGCCGTTCTGAATAGAATCTATATTCATACTTCAACCTCCAACAGTTTTAAAATAAGGGCCATACGCATATACTTGCCGTTTAAGACCTGCTTAAAATAGCAAGCGCGCTTATCGTTATCCACACCAACGCTTATTTCGTTTACACGGGGCAGGGGATGTAAAATAGCAAGGTCCTCTTTTGCGTTTTCAAGCTTTTCAACGTTGAGGATATATTTGTCTCTCAGCCTTAAATAATCTTCCTCGTTGAAGAAGCGTTCCTGCTGTACTCTTGTCATATACAGAATATCAAGAGAAGGCATAGCCGCTTCAAGATCAGATGTTTCTTCATAAGGAATGCCGTTTTTATCTAAAACGTCCTTCTTGGTGTAATCGGGAAGTTTTAATTCGTCGGGAGAAATAAGTACAAACTTAATACCCTCATAGCGGGCCATAGCCGCAATTAAAGAATGAACGGTACGGCCAAATTTAAGGTCTCCGCAGAAGCCTATGGTTAAATTATTAAGGCGGCCCTTTTCGCGGTAGATGGTAAGTAAGTCAGCTAAAGTCTGAGTAGGATGGTTATGGCCGCCGTCACCTGCGTTTATAACAGGGATGGAAGCGTTCATAGAGGCTACCAGAGGAGCGCCTTCTTTAGGATGGCGCATTGCTATAATATCTGCATAGCAGGAAACAACCTTTGCTGTATCCGCAACGCTCTCGCCCTTGGAGGCAGAAGAGCTTTTAGCTTCGGAAAAGCCTAAAACATTGCCGCCCAGTTCCATCATAGCAGCTTCAAAGCTAAGCCTTGTTCTGGTAGAAGGCTCAAAGAAAAGGGTTGCAAGCTTCTTGCCTTCGCAAACCTTGGCGTATTTCTTAGGATTATCTATAATATCAAGAGCTGTATTAAGAAGCTGCTCAATTTCTTTTGTATCCAGCTCTCTTATATCAATAAGGCTTCTCATTTTTTACTCCTTTGCACCGTTAACTTCAAGGTATTTCTTAATGCGTTCAACATTCTCTTTATTGCTTTCGTCCATTTCAAGGTATTCTATAATATCGTAAACGTCAACTATAGAATATACAGGGAAGCCGAATTCTTCGCCAACCTCAGCCATAGCGCTCTTTTCGGTCTTGCCCTTTTCCTTGCGGTCAACCATAACGAAGGTAGCCTTAACCTTAACGCCTTCTAAGGAAGAAAGAATATTCATGCTCTCTCTTATGGCTGTACCTGCAGTTATAACGTCCTCAACAATAACTACTTCCTGGCCGGCCATAGGCTTATAGCCTACAAATACACCGCCCTCACCGTGATCCTTTTCTTCCTTGCGGTTAAAGAAGAAGGGTACGTCAAGGCCTTCCTTGGCCAATGCAACAGCAACCGAAACCGCAATGGGAATACCTTTATATGCAGGGCCGTAAAGAACGGTCTCCTTCTTGCCTATTTTCTCAAAGTAAGCCTTTGCGTAAAATTCGCCCAGTTTGCAGATCTGCTCGCCGGTTTTAATATCGCCTGCATTAATAAAGTAAGGGATCTTTCTGCCGCTCTTTGCGGTAAAATCACCAAATTTAAGTACGCCTGCGCCTTCTAAAAACTTAATAAACTCTAATTTGTAACTTTCCATTTTTCTTCTCCCTTAATCCACAAATTCTTCAACACATCTTCTGTATGCTTTAACAGGGTCTTCTGCTGCAGTAATTGGGCGGCCAACTACTATATAGTCACTGCCTATTTCCTTTGCCTGTGCAGGGGTCATAACCCTCTTTTGATCGCCCTTGTCGCCGTCTGCAAAGCGAACGCCGGGGGTAACGGTCAAAAAGTCCTTGCCGCAGGTTTCATGAACCTTGCCTGCTTCAAGGGGAGAGCATACAACACCGTCAAGCCCTGCCTTCTTGGCATTGGAAGCGTAATGCATAACAACCTTATCAATAGGTTCTTTAATAAGAAGATCGTTTTCCATACTTTCCTGATCGGTAGAGGTAAGCTGGGTAACCGCAATAAGAATAGGGCGGCTGCCGTCTTCTCTTGTTAAGCCTTCAATAGCCCCTTCCATCATACGGCAGGTGCCGCCTGCGTGAAGGTTTGTCATATCAACGTCAAGCCGTGAAAGTACAGCCATAGACTTTTTAACGGTATTGGGTATATCGTGAAGCTTTAAATCTAAGAATATCTTGTGGCCTCTTGCCTTAATTTCTCTAACAATTTCGGGGCCTTCAGCATAAAAAAGCTCCATACCTATTTTCACAAAGGGCTTTTCCTCGGTAAACTTATCAAGAAAATTCATAACCTGTTCCTTACTTGCAAAGTCACAGGCAACAATAACGTCTCTTCCCATTAGTGTGCGCCTCCTATTATATCGTTTAAATCTTTAATATTATATTTTTCCATAGCCTTTGGCAGGTTATCAATAATATCCTTGCAGGCAAAAGGATCAACAAGATTTGCAGCGCCAACCTGCACAGCCCTTGCTCCTGCCATCATAAACTCCAGAACGTCTTCGGCGCTCTGTATTCCACCCATACCAATAATGGGTATTTTAACTGCATCGTATACCTGATAAACCATTCTCAGTGCTACGGGCTTTATTGCAGGCCCGGAGAAGCCTCCGGCTTTATTTGCAAGTACAGGCTTTCGGGTTTTTAAGTCTATTCTCATTCCAAGCAGGGTATTTATAAGGCTTATGCCGTCAGCCCCTGCATCTTCACAGGCCTTGGCAATGGAAACAATGTCGGTAACGTTGGGGGAAAGCTTTATAAATACAGGCTTTTTAGTAACCTTTCTTACTTCCTTTGTTACAAGAGCCGCATTTTCGGCGCTTGTGCCAAAGGCAAGGCCGCCGCCGTGAACGTTAGGGCAGGAAATATTAATTTCAAACCAGCCTATCTGATCTTCATTTTCAAGCTTTTCTACCGTACTTACGTATTCCTCAACGGAAAAACCGCTTACGTTTGCCATAACAGGCTTATTGAATACCTGCTTAAGCTTAGGCAGCTCTTCTGCCTTTACTTTATCTACACCGGGGTTCTGAAGCCCAACGGAATTAAGCATACCCATTTCGCACTCGGCAATTCTCGGAGTAGGGTTGCCGAATCTTGGCTCTAAGGTAGTGCCCTTAAAGGAAAATGTACCAAGAGTGTTAATATCGTAAATATCAGCAAACTCATAGCCAAAGCCAAAGGTGCCGCTGGCGGGAATAACAGGGTTATCTATTGTAATACCGCAAAGATCAATTTTTGTGTTTACCATATTATCTCCTCCCGCTCTAATACAGGGCCGTCTTTGCAAATTCGCTTGTTGCCGTATTTTGTTTTACAGCTACAGCCCATACATGCGCCGAATCCGCAGCCCATTCTTTCTTCAAAGCTGTATTGGCCGGAAGTTTTGGCTTCCTTTTCAATAGCTTTAAACATAGGCATAGGTCCGCAGGTGTAAAAATAGCTGTATACAAGGCCTTTTAAAGCATCGGTAACAAAGCCGGGTATACCGTAAGAACCGTCAACCGTGGTAACGTATACGGTAGCCCCTAAAGCTTCAAACTCTTCTTTGTAAAAGATCTCTTCTTTTTTGTTAAAGCCAAGTATGACCGTAACGGCCTTTTCCTCTTCAATAAGCTTTTTGCAAAGCATATACATAGGGGGTATACCAACACCGCCGCCAATAAGAACAGGGTTTTGGCCGCTCTTTTTTGTGTCAAATCCGTTGCCAAGGCCTATAAGGGTATCAATTATCTGCCTTTCTTTAATATTGGCCATAGCCTCTGTACCAAGGCCTACAACCTTATAAATAAGAGTTAGGATATTTCCTTCACAGTTACATACTGAAATGGGTCGTCTTAAATAAAAGCCGTCTATCTTCAGGTTTACAAACTGCCCCGGAGCGGTTATCGCCTCGCAGCCACCTTCTAATTTCATTTCGTATATCAAAGGCGCTATGTTTTTATTTGATATTACTTTTAAAAATTCCTGT
Source organism: Eubacteriales bacterium (assembly GCA_045541395.1). GTDB lineage: Bacteria > Bacillota > Clostridia > Oscillospirales > UMGS1783 > JAZRWQ01. Next base: position 76,398 of record JAZQIZ010000027.1, on the reverse strand, counting down.
TTCATTTTAACCTCACGCATCTATTGTGGAAATGCAAATGGTGGTTTCCTCAAGTACGTCAAGAAGCACCTTAACCGTATCAAGAGAGGTAAACATATTAGCGTTATTCTCGGTTGCGTGGCGGCGTATTTCGTGGCCGTCACTTGCCTGTCCCTGAGCGCCGATATCGCGGGTATTTATAATATATGTAATATGTCCCTGGCGAATAGCGTCAATAATCTCATCACTTCCGTCGGAAATCTTTTTAAGCACGTGGGTGCGTATACCGTTCTGCTTTAAGAATGCGGCTGTGCCGGAGGTTGCCTGAATATTAAAGCCAAGCTCATAAAAACGGCGTATAAGCGGCAGGGCCTCTTCTTTATCTTTATCTGCAATGGTTGCAAACACAGTGCCGTAATTTTTAAGGTTCATACCCGAAGCCTGCAATGCCTTATAAAGGGCGCGGTTAAGCTTATCGTCATAGCCTATAGCCTCACCGGTAGACTTCATTTCAGGAGAAAGATATGCGTCAAGCCCTCTTATTTTATTAAAGGAGAATACAGGCACCTTAACGTACCAGCGCTTCTTTTCATCGGGGTAAATACCGAAAATGCCCTGTTCCTTTAAGGTCTTGCCCATAATAACCTCTGTAGCAATATCAGCAAGGCTGTAGCCGGTAGCCTTGGAAAGGAAGGGAACGGTTCTGGAGGAACGTGGATTAACCTCAATAATGTAAACGTTCTCGTCCTTATCAACTATAAACTGAATATTGTACAGGCCAACTATACCAAGGCCTAAGCCAAGCTTTTTGGCGTACTGTAAGATTGTGCCCTTAACCTTATCGGAAATGCTGAATGAGGGGTAAACGCTTATGGAGTCACCGGAGTGAACACCGGTTCTTTCTACAAGCTCCATAATACCGGGAACAAATACGTCTATTCCGTCGCAGATAGCGTCAACCTCTGTTTCCTTGCCCTGAATGTATTTATCAACAAGTACAGGCTTGTCCTCATCAATTTCAACTGCGGTTTTAAGGTAATGGCGAAGCTGATCTTCGTTTGCAACTATCTGCATTGCTCTGCCGCCTAAAACAAAGCTGGGGCGTACAAGTACAGGATAGCCTATTTCTGCAGCAGCCTTAATACCGTCTTCGATCCTGGTTACTGCCTTACCCTTAGGCTGGGGTATATTAAGCTCTTCAAGTATCTTTTCAAAGCTGTCGCGGTTTTCTGCTCTTTCAATAGCGTCACAGTCTGTGCCAATAAGCTTTGCGCCTCTGGCCATTAAGGGCTCTGCAAGGTTAATGGCAGTCTGACCGCCTAAGGTTGCTATAACACCTTCAGGCTTTTCAAATTCAATTATATTCATAACGTCCTCGGGAGTAAGAGGCTCAAAATATAATTTATCGGCAGTAGTATAGTCGGTAGAAACGGTTTCCGGGTTATTGTTAATTATAATTGCCTCGTAACCGGAGCGCTTGATAGTAGATACCGCGTGAACCGTAGAATAGTCAAACTCAACACCCTGGCCTATTCTTATAGGGCCTGCGCCCAAAACAACTATCTTCTTCTTGTCTGTAAGCTTAGAAGCGTTTTCTCCCGAATAGGAGGAATAGAAATAGGGAATATATGCTCCTGTATGGCAGGTATCAACCATCTTGAATACGGGTATAATTCCGTTTTCTTTTCTTATATCAAAAATATTCAGTTCAGAAGCATCCCAAAGCTTGGCTATGTATTTATCGCCAAATCCCATTTTCTTGGCGGCCTTAAGAATTTCAACGTTGCCCTTGTTTTCCTTAAGTGCATTTTCCATATTAACAATATTCTCAATTGCTTCTAAGAAAAACGGGGTGATCTTGGTTATTTCATGAAGCTCTTTAACCGTAACACCGCGGCGTATAAGCTCGGTCACCGCAAAAATATTGTCATCTTTAAATTCTTTAAGATAATCTTTAAGCTCAACGTCATTCATGCCGTCAAACTTAGGCAGATGGAAATGACAAGCACCGATTTCCAAAGAACGAACAGATTTCAATAAGCATTCTTCAAGGTTGGAGCCAATACCCATAACCTCGCCGGTAGCCTTCATCTGTGTGCCAAGAACGTTGGGGGCAGAAGCAAATTTATCAAAGGGGAAGCGGGGCAGCTTTGCAACAACGTAATCAAGCCTGGGCTCAAAAGATGCAGTTGTGTTTGCAATAGCAATGTCCTCAAGATTCATACCAACCGCAATTTTTGCAGTAACTCTTGCAATAGGATATCCGCTTGCCTTAGAAGCCAAAGCAGAAGAACGGGAAACTCTGGGGTTAACTTCAATAAGATAATATTCGGAAGAGTAGGGGTTTAAAGCAAACTGTACGTTACAGCCGCCTTCAATTTTAAGCTCGCGAATGATCTTTATAGCGCTGTCATTAAGCATTTTCAGGTCATGATCGTTCAAAGTCATAATAGGCGCTACAACCAAAGAGTCACCTGTATGAACGCCAACAGGGTCAATATTCTCCATACCGCAAATGGTAATGGCGTGGTCTGAGCTGTCTCTCATAACCTCAAATTCAATTTCCTTGTAGCCCTTAACGCTCTTTTCAATAAGTACCTGAGAAACAGGGGAAAGCTTAAATGCATTTACGCCAACCTCAATAAGCTCCTCTTCGTTATAGGCAAAGCCGCCGCCGGTACCGCCTAAGGTAAATGCAGGACGCAGTACTACAGGGTAGCCTATTCTTTTTGCGGCTTCTTTTGCTTCTTCTAAGTTATAAGTGATCTCAGAGGGAATGGTGGGCTCGCCTATGTTCTGGCAAAGCTCCTTAAACAGCTCGCGGTCTTCCGCTCTTTCAATACTTTCAGAGCAGGTGCCTAAAAGCTCAACGCCGCATTCCTTTAAAATGCCCTTCTTTTCAAGCTGCATTGCAAGGTTAAGGCCTGTCTGCCCGCCAATGCCGGGAACAATAGCGTCGGGTCTTTCATAGCGGATTACCTTGGCAATGTATTCAAGGGTAAGGGGCTCCATATAAACCTTATCGGCAATGGTAGTGTCGGTCATAATAGTGGCAGGGTTGGAGTTGCAAAGCACAACCTCGTAGCCCTCTTCCTTAAGAGCTAAGCAGGCCTGAGTGCCCGCATAGTCAAATTCAGCCGCCTGTCCTATAACAATAGGACCGGAACCAATAATAAGAATCTTTTTAATGTCTGTTCTCTTTGCCATTTTCTTATCCTCCGTTAATCTATATATGCCGCTTTGCCGTTGCATATGGTAAGCATGCATTTTCCGTAAACTTCATCACCTTCAAAGGGAGTCGCCTTGCCTTTGGAAAGGAATTCATTGGGGTCAATACTGTATCTACAGTTCAGATCCCATACGGTAATATCACCGCTATCTTTAATGTTAAATCTCTTTCTGGGGTTAATACTCATAAGCTCAACAAGCTTTTCAAGAGAAATAATATTTTCCTTACAAAGCTTTGTGTATAATATCGGGAAGGCGGTCTCCAGGCCAACAATGCCCATGGCGCTCTTTAAAAGCCCTTTGCTTTTTTCCTCCAAAGAGTGAGGCGCATGGTCGGTTGCAATCATATCCACCGTGCCGTCCTTTATTCCTTCTATTAAGGCCATACGGTCCTCTCTTGCCCTTATTGGAGGGTTCATTTTAAATCTGCCTTCGTCATTAAGAAGAGTATCCTCCAAAACAAGATAGTGGGGGCCGGTTTCGCAGGTAATATTTGTGCCGTTTCTTTTGGCTTCTCTTATTATTTCAACCGTTTCCTTTGCTGAAATATGGCATACGTGATAAGGACAGCCTGTTTTATTGATAATTTCAATATCCCTTTTTACAGGGCCCCATTCGCTTTCGGAACAAATTCCGGGCAAATTGTTTTCTTTTGCAAATTCGCCTTTATGTATAACCCCGCCAAAAAGCAGGCTTTCGTCTTCGCAGTGGGCGGATATGATTTTATTAAGGCTCTTAGCTTTTATTAAAGCCTTCTCCATCATCTCAGAATTCTGCACACCTTTACCGTCATCGGAAAATCCGCAAACGTAAGGTGCCATAGCCTCCATTTGTGAAAGGGTAAGCCCCTTTTGGTTTTCGGTTATGGTGCCGAAGGGGTGTATTTTAATAACCGAATCTTTCTCTATGGCTTCAAGCTGGATTTTTAAATTGTCAAGGCTGTGAGGGGCAGGGTTTAAATTGGGCATGGTGCAAACGTCCGTATAACCGCCTCTTGCTGCAGCTCTTGAGCCGGAGGCAATGGTCTCCTTATATTCAAAGCCGGGCTGCCTGAAATGAACGTGCACGTCACAAAAGGAAGGCATCACCGCGCAATTTTCAAAAACCTTCTTGCCATGGCCTTCAATTTCCAAAGAGCCCTCAAATGCCTTGAAAACCCCGTTTTCGTATTTAATACAGTTAATAAATTCAAGTATCATAGGCAATTTCCTTTAAATAAACAAAAAAGTCTTGCAGCTACGGCAAGACATAATTATACACAGAAAATTACGGCGCATTTTTCCCGCCGCCTGTATAGTCAACCTTGCCGATGTCCCGCATCGAGCTTAAAGATCTCTTCTTTAAAATTATAACACAGGCTAAATATATTGTCAAACAAAAATGCTATTTACTTTGTTAATAATTTATTATAAAATATAAATACAAAAGGAGGCGAAAAAATGAAGAGCATAACAGTAGGTAATAACGAAGCAGGACAAAGGCTTGATAAGTTTTTGCAAAAAAGCTTTAATATGCCCGTCTCCTTAATGTATAAGTATCTTCGCAAAAAAAGAATAAAGCTCAACGGCAAAAGATGTGAGGGGAACACCCTGCTTTCTTTAGGCGATAAGCTGGAGCTTTATATAAATGATGAGCTTTTGGAAAAAGAAGAAAGGTCCGTTGGGCAAAACAGCGATATCAATATTGTTTTTGAAAACGAAAATATAATTATTATGGATAAGCCTCAGGGGCTTTTATGCCACGGAGAAGGAGAGGAGGATTCTCTTGTCAGGAGAATGACCGCCTATCTTATAAATACAGGCCAATACTCTCCCGAAACAGAGCTTTCTTTTGCTCCGGCGCTGTGTAACCGTCTTGACAGAAATACGGCGGGCCTGCTTATAGGAGCAAAGAACGCCGCTGCATTAAGGGAAATGAACGAAAATATCCGAAAGGGCATGGTAAATAAATATTATTTGTGCCTTGTTTGGGGGAAGCCGCAGAAGGAAAAGGCGGTTTTGGAATCCAATTTAACAAAGGACAATAATATCAATAAAGTATTCCTGGAAAGCAACCCTTCAAAAAACTCCCGCGCTGTAAAAACAGGCTACCGTCTTTTGAAAACAAACGGAAAAACCTCGCTGCTTGAAATTGAACTGTTTACCGGCCGCCCTCATCAGATAAGGGCTCAGCTGGCCGCAACAGGCCTTCCTCTTGTAGGAGATAATAAATACGGCAACAGGCAGAAAAACAAAGAATGCCCCTTTGAATATCAGGCATTGTATTCGTATAAAATAGAATTTGCAAAGGATATTTCGGGGAATGCCGTTGAAAATTTAGCCGGAAAAGTCTTTGAGGCCAAATCGGTTTATTTTAAAGATATGCTGTAAAAAAACCGAGGATTTTAAAATAAAACGCAAATTTAACGGGAAATTATAAAAATTTTAAAGACTTTTGCGGAAATTTTGCGAAATTTATTGACAAATCGCATTTTTTTTCTTATATTTTATGTGTAACATTTGTCTGGGTGCCGGTACAGTTTTTAAAAAAGGTGTGTTGGTTCTCAGGCAATTTTTTTTGAGGGGGTAAAGAATATGCCAAACGGTGATATTATTCGTCTGGAGGATATAAGCATTTCCTTTGATGACGAAATAATACTTAATAATCTTAACCTTACCATTAAAGATAAGGAATTTGTAACATTGCTCGGTCCTTCCGGCTGCGGCAAAACAACCACCTTAAGAATTATAGGCGGTTTTGCGGCTCCCGATAAGGGCAGTGTGTTTTTTGAGGGCGAGGATATAACCGAGCTTCCTCCCTATAAACGTAACGTTAATACTGTATTTCAGAAGTATTCTCTGTTTCCCCATTTGAACGTTATTGAAAACGTATGCTTCGGCCTGCGCCTTAAAAAGATGCCTAAGGATCAAATGAATGCTTTGGCTTCCGATATGCTCAGAATGGTTGGCCTTGAAGGCTTTGAAAAAAGGGAAGTGGATACCCTTTCAGGCGGCCAGCAGCAGCGCGTTGCCATTGCAAGAGCTTTAGTTAATTCCCCTAAGGTGCTTTTGCTTGATGAACCCTTGGGCGCTCTTGACTTAAAACTTCGTAAGGAACTGCAGATCGAACTTAAGAGGATTCAGAAGCAAACAGGTATTACATTTATTTACGTAACCCATGATCAGGAAGAAGCTCTTACTATGTCTGATACGGTAGTGGTAATGAACCGCGGCGTTATTCAGCAGATAGGCAGTCCTATGGATATTTATAATGAGCCTCAGAATGCCTTTGTAGCTCATTTTATAGGTGAAAGCAATATTATTGACGGCCATATGCTGGAGGATAAATGCGTTGAATTCTCCGGTAAGAAGTTCGAATGTGTAGATAAAGGCTTTGAAGTTAATGAAACTGTGGATGTAGTTATTCGCCCTGAGGATATAGAAATTACTTCCCCGGCTGATGGTATGATAATAGGCGTTGTTGAAGCTGTTACCTTTATGGGTATGCATTACGTAATTATTGTGGACAGCGGCGGCTATAAATGGCAGATCCGCTCCACAAAAGAGGCTGTTCACGGTACACAGGTCGGCTTGAAGATAGAGCCCGACGGTATTCACGTTATGCATAAAATGGTTGAAGACCTGCCTGTAGCGGAGGCGTATGAAGAATGAAAAAAATAACTGCCGCCCCCTACCTTGTATGGATGGTGCTGTTTATTGTAGTACCCCTTGTGCTGGTTATTATTTTTGCCTTTACCGATACAAACGGTAACTTTACGTTTGGCAATTTCAGCGCAATGGAGGAGCTTGTTACAATATTCTTACGCTCCTTCTGGCTTTCAATTCTGGCGTCTGTGATCTGCCTGCTGTTAGGGTATCCTGCCGCTCTTGCTTTATCAAGAATAAAAAGAAGCCGTCAGTCTATAATTATGATGCTGGTGGTTCTTCCTATGTGGATGAACTTTCTGCTTCGCACATATTCCCTTATAACCCTTATTGACACCAACGGTATTTTAAATCAGCTGATAACCGCCATTGGCCTTCCGCCAATGAATATAATAAATACTCCTTTTGCGGTGCTTATAGGTATGGTATATAATTACCTGCCCTTTATGATACTGCCTATCTACTCTATTTTATCCAAAATGGAAAGAAACGTTATCCAGGCCGCAGAGGACCTTGGCGCTCCGCCAATGTACGTATTCAGAAAGGTTATACTGCCTTTAAGTATGCCCGGTGTAATGAGCGGCATAATAATGGTGTTTGTTCCTGCCGTAAGTACCTTCATTATTTCTAAAATGCTGGGCGGCGGTATGTTTATGCTTATCGGTGACTATATCGAAATGCAGTTTTTGGGCAACACCTACAACCCCGGCGTTGGCTCGGCCATCTCCTTAGTAATGATGATAATCGTATTTATTTCTCTGTTCTTAATGAGAAATATGGATGAAGAAACAAAGGAGGGGCTTATAGGATGAAAAAAACGGGTTTATTCTCAAGGCTTATCCTTATTTTCGTATTCTTGTTTTTATATGCACCTATACTTGTGCTTATATTTTTCTCCTTTAACGAGGCCAACTCCCAAACAGCCTTTTCGGGCTTTTCCTTAAGATGGTATGCGGATCTTTTTTCTGATTCATCCATTCTTATTGCTTTGAAAAATACCCTTATTGTAGGTGTTATCTCTTCGGCGCTGGCAACTGTTGTTGGTACTCTTGCGGCTGTAGGCATATTCTGTATGAAGAGCAAGCCCAAGGATCTTATTATGAATATAACCTACCTGCCGGTCCTTAATCCGGATATCCTTACGGCCATTTCCCTTATGCTGGTTTTCCAGATGCTTAGCCTGGAGTTCGGGCTGTTGACCTTAATAATATCCCATACCACCTTTAATATCCCTTACGTTATCCTTTCGGTAATGCCAAAGCTTCGTCAGCTTAATATGAGTGAATACGAAGCGGCGCTTGACCTTGGCGCAAGGCCCTTCACCGCCTTAAGAAAGGTTGTATATCCTTCTATTAAGCCGGGTGTTGTAACAGGTCTTATTATGGCATTCACCATGTCTATTGACGATTTTATTATAAGCTATTTTACAAAAGGTACAGGCGTTCAGACTTTGCCTATTGTAATTTATTCTATGACAAAGCGTAAAGTTACCCCCAAAATAAACGCACTTTCAACCTTACTTTTTGTGGTGGTGCTTGTATTGCTTATTATAGTTAATTTACGGCAGGACCGTGTAAAGAAACCGGCCCGGGCCGAAAAAAGAATATAAAATTTTTGGAGGACACATGAGTTGAAAAAATTACTTGCATTATTACTTTCGGCGCTTTTAATCTGCGCGATCTTTAGCGGCTGCGGCTCTTCTGCAGACCAAAGAGTTGTTTACGTTTGCAACTGGGGCGAATACCTTGATGAAAGCCTCAACGATGAATTTACCGCCAAGACGGGTATCAAGGTGGTTTACGATTATTTTGATACTAACGAATCTTTGTACGCAACCATTAAAAACGGCAGCGCCAAGTATGATGTAGTAGTACCTTCCGACTATATGATAGAGAAAATGATAAACGAGGATATGCTCGCAGAAATAGATTTTTCTCTTATCCCCAACTATGAAAATATTGATCCTAAGTTTAAAGATCTTCCCTTTGACCCTGAGAATAAATACAGCGTACCTTACGTTTGGGGCGTTTTAGGCATAATCTATAATACTGAAATGGTAAAAGAGCCCGTAACAAGCTGGGACATTCTTTGGGATGAGGATTATGCAGGTAATATCCTTATGGTGGGCAATCAGCGTGACGCTGTGGCCGTTGCCTTAAAGAAGCTGGGCTTTTCCCTTAATACAGTAGATGAAACCGAAATTTTAGGCGCGGAAAATCAGCTCGTTAAGCAAAAGGATATTCTTCAGGCTTACGTTATGGATCAGTCCTATAACAAAATGGAATCCAACAGCGCTGCCCTTTGCTGCTATTATGCAGGTGATGCTATGGTTATGATGGAAAATAACCCTGCTCTAGCATTCGCCCTTCCTGAAGAAGGAACCAACTATTACGTTGACAGCTTTGTTATTCCCAAAACAGGCGAGAATCAGGATGAGGCTGCAGAATATATTAACTTTATGCTGGAAGCAGAAAGCGGTAAGCGTAATACCGAAATGATCTATGCGTCTACCCCCAATATGCTTTCTCAGGAAATGCTTTCCGATGAAATAAAAAATAATCCCGCTCTTTATCCTTCCGATGAGTATTTGGATAAATGCGAGATGTATTCTGCCCTTCCCGATGAAATATACGCTATGTATAACGATATCTGGACAAACTTAGGTCAGTAAAAAGGAACTTTTATGAAAAAATTCAGCAGAATTATAGTTATATTGCTGGTGGCTGTGCTTTTTGCACAGCTGCCTGCTTTTGCATACACACCTCTTGAAACCGTAACCAACGCAAAAAGAGCTGCTGTTTATTCGATCGATGCAGACAGGATAGTGTATGATAAGAATTCCACACAGGAATGTTCCATAGCATCTGTTGCTAAAATAGTTACCGCCAAAGTAGTGCTTGAGAAAATAGATGATCTTTCCCGGGAGGTTGAAATAACCGAAGATATGCTGAGCCTCGTGCCCTTTGATTCCTCTACGGCGGGTCTTGCGGTAGGCGAGGTTTATACCTACGAGCAGCTTCTTTACTGCTTGCTTCTGCCTTCAGGTAACGATGCGGCCATTGCCCTTGCGGTTGCGGTTTCGGGCACAGTCGATGCATTTTCAGGGGAAATGAACCGTTTGGTAGCAGAGCTTGGATGTGAGAATACAGGCTTTGTTAATCCTCACGGTATTGATGAGATCGGCCAGTATTCTTCGGCCTCCGATCTTATAACTATTTTTAAGTATTGTCTCGAGGATGAAAAATTCCTTGAAATGATATCCACAACCGAATACGATCTTGATATTGAGGGTTACAGTACAACCTATCATCATACGAACCGTATGATGAATGTGGACAGTGAGTATTATTACGGGCCCATCAAAGGCTCCAAAACCGGGACCGACGTTTACGCCGGCAGCTGCCTTATTTCATACGCCGAGAAAAACGGTTTGGAATATATTGCGGTGGTATTAGGTTGTGATTACCCCGAAGAAGGTAAGATACCTTATACTTATTCAGACACAAGGTCGCTTTTGGAGGATGCGTTCAATTCTTACGCCGTCTGCCAAGTAAATGAAAACGGACAGGTAGTCGGTACTCTTCCCGTAACCAATATGAAGGGTGGGGATGAGGTTGAAATTGCAGTATCCGAGCCGCTGACCGTGGTTTGTGATACCGGTACAACCGCCGAAAGTTTTACAGGTGAAATTGATATTATTGGTGAGTACATAGCGCCTTTGAAAGCAGGTACCGTTGTAGGTACGATCAATTATTATGACTGTGAAGATAAGTTTGTCGGCTCAAGCGATGTTGTGACTGTGGCCGACGCCGAATACAGTAATTTTAAATCTGTATTGCAGGGCTTAAAGCTTGTTTCCGGTTGGCAATACCTTTTGATCTTCATTGGGGCGATCATCGTGGCGCTTATTATAATGCTGCTTTTGCAGTATTTGAGGGTGAAGATACTCAGATCCTTAAGAAAGAAGGGCAGAAAATGACAGAGCTTATTAAAAGAATAAACGAACTTGCTCAAAAAAGCCGCACTCCTCAAGGCCTTACGGAAAAGGAAAAGGAAGAACAGGCCGCTTTGAGAAAAGAATACATTGCCGCCATTCGCGGTCAGGTCAAGGCTCAGCTTGATAATATTGAGCTTGTGGACTAATGGAAAAACCTTATAAAGATATAACAGCTTTCTGCCTTGAAAACTACGGCAGAAAGCTTTACCGTTTGAGCCTTTCTCTTGCAAATACCTGCCCTAACCGTGACGGTACCTTATCAAAGGGTGGCTGTATTTTCTGCTCCGGCAGCGGAAGCGGTGATTTCGCCCAAAAGGGTAGCGATATCCACAGGCAAATTGAAAATGCGAAGAAATCGGTTGCAAAAAAAATCAAAGGCAACGTAGGCTATATTGCCTATTTTCAGTCTTTTACCACTACCTACGTAAGCCCTGCCCTTTTAAAAGAAGCTCTTCTTGAAGCGGCAAACAGGGAGGACATTCAGGTAATAAGCGTTGCCACCCGCCCTGACTGCCTTGGGCAGGATGTATTGGATATTCTGAAGCGGGTAAGCCAAATAAAGCCTTTATGGGTGGAGCTTGGGCTGCAATCATCAAATGATCACACCGCGTTGTTAATAAACAGAGGCTATAAAACCGAAGTTTTTGATAAGGCGGTAATGGCCCTAAGTCCGTTTTGTCAGCAGGTCATTGCCCACGTAATAATAGGTTTACCCGGCGAAACCGAAAAAGAACTTTACAATACTGTCGGTCATATAAATTCCTTACCTGTAAACGGTGTAAAATTGCAGCTTCTCCACGTACTGAAAAATACCGCTATGGAGAAAATGAAGTATAATGCATTGTCTTTAGATGAGTATACAAGGCTTCTTTGCGGTTGCATTCAAAGGCTTAATAAGAATATTACGGTTCACCGCATAACCGGAGACGGCAATAAAAAAGAGCTTATATCTCCGTTATGGAGTGCAGATAAAAAAAGAGTATTAAATTACCTTACAAAATATATGGCAGAAAACAAAATAAAACAAGGAAGCATTTAGCTCCCTTGTTTTTTTATTTATGACCGGCTCTGCTTTTGGTAATAATATTAGGCGTAACAAGAATGTTTTCTCTGCGCTCGGCGTTATTGGTAAGAATACAATCAATAAGCGTTAAAAATGCTCTTCTTATTTGCTCATCCTGCCTCTGATATATGGTTGCAGTAAGGCTTCCGTTAGAAAGACAGGTGTAGTTTTTATCTGTGGTGTCCACTCCAACTACCTTAATACTTCTGTCCAGGCCGAGCTCCTTTAAAGCATTGCATATTTCAAAGGCGTTATAGCAGGTTGCAAATGCGGCTTTAGGCGGGTTTTTCTGAGAAAAACAGTCCTTAGCTCTGGAGTAGGCGGTGTTGTTTACGTCGGTAGAATAAAAGATCTCGCTTATTTTTGTGTTGTAAAATTTAAGCTCTTCCTTGAAGCCCTCAATGTAGCTTTTATGTACGATCTGCAAGGGGTTGACTGCCGTAAATACAGCGCAGGATTCTTCACCTATACAGTTTCCTATAATATCTGCTGCTAAGGCGCCGCCCGTTTTGGCGTCAACCATTACATTTGCGCAGGTATTTAACTCACTGAGAGCGTCAACTATAGAAATAACGGGAATATTCTTTTCGTTGATCTTTTTAAAAATATCCTTATGTTTGTATTCATGAATGTTGGGAAATGAAATAATAATTCCATCGTAAGGATTTTCCGCAATATGCAAAAGAGCATGACGTGCGTGATCGTCGGTGGTGGCATAGGTTATAATATCACATTCAAGCTTAGCGCCTGAATAACTTTTGATAGCCTTCTTCATCCCATTTATGTACTGCTGTGAGATCTCAGTGGGGTTATCCGGTAAAATCAGAGCGATGCGGATATTGCTCCTGTTAAGAGAACGGGCTGTAAGATTCGGGGTGTAGCCAAGTTCCTCAGCCGTTTGCATAATGAGCTCTCTCATTTTGGCGCTTATATTTGGCTTGCCCGACAAAGCGTTACTGACAGCAGTTGCCGAAACGTTGGCTATTTTTGCAATATCTTTAATTGTGACCTTGCCCGATTCTATGCTTTCCACAGAAAAAAGCTTCTCCATAAAAACCACCTCTTCTATTAATACTAACATATTTCGAATAACTTTGTCAAATAAGTCCTTTTCATATATGCAAAAACACCTAAAATAAAAAATTCAGATCAGGCATTTTTTGTGCAAAAGGTAGAAAGTTTAACGATAAACTAAAATATTCTTTTCTTCTTAAAAATTATGCTATATAATGAAATCAGAAAAGAATATTTAAAAAAGGAGAGAGTATAATGAAAAAACGTTCCGCCCTCAGAGTACTTGCACTAACTTTGGTTGCAATACTTATGCTGGGTATAATGCCGGTTATGGCGGCTGATCAGTGGACAGAGTATAAGGTTATTGCCGATACTGCCACCAAGGCCCCCGATACCGAGAATTTTACTTGGTCAAGCCTCTGGCGCGTTCTTAATCCTTCAGATGTTTGGACAGGTGATTCCTATGAATGCTGGCTTAACGGCGAAAAAGTATCCTTTAAGTTTAACGGTACAGGCCTTAAAGTAAACGCATTCGTTAATACACAGGACGTTACCGGTGACGGTGTTCTTGACTCTTGTGTTAATAATGACGTAAAGATAAGCATAGACGGCGGTGAAGCGTTACCTCTTAATATGGTAGCCGAGACCACCACCATTGCTCATCAGGACGTATTTGAAATTACGGGCCTTACTGCAGGTGACCATACTGCGGTTATAACCTGCGGCCAGTACAGCGCTCCCGCCATTTCAAACAGCTTTTATTTAAACAGTGTAAGTATTCTTAACGGCAAGATGGGGCATACCTCAAATTGGTCCGTATACAAGGTACTTAATTCCTCCCAAAATCCCGATACCGAAAAGTTTGACTTTTCTGTTAACTGGAGAGTGCTTAATCCTTCCGACGTATGGACAGGCAATTCCTATGAATGCTGGCTTAACGGTGAAAAAGTTTCCTTTAAGTTTAACGGTACAGGCCTTAAAGTAAACGCATTCGTTAATACACAGGACGTTACCGGTGACGGTGTTCTTGACTCTTGTGTTAATAATGACGTGAAGATAAGCATCGACGGTGGAGAGGCAATGCCTCTTAATATGGTAGCCGAGACCCACACCATTGCGCATCAGGACGTATTTGAAATTACGGGCCTTACTGCAGGTGACCATACTGCGGTTATAACCTGCGGCCAGTATAGCGCTCCCGCTATTTCAAACAGTTTCTATCTGAACAGCGTAAGTGTTGAAAACGGCTCCGTACAGCCTGTTGTAAGCTGGGATGAGGAAATTGTTGCAGTTGATAAAAATGACGTTCCCTCCACTGCCTTTGCATTTACCGGCGTTGCATGGAATATCTTTGGTGACGGTATTACAAAATATATGCATTCCGGCGCAGCAGGCGGCGTATGTGACTTTGCTTTTTACGGTACAGGCGTTCGTCTGATTGCTTGTGTTAACGTTCAGAACGGCCAGTCCTGGAACAATGATGAGGTTTACGTAAGCCTTGACGGCGGCGAGTTTGTAAAGGCCGATATGTGGGTTGAAGCAACTCCCGGTACAGCTGCTATCGTTTACGAAGCAAAGGGCCTTGAAGAAGGCAGACATACCGTAACAATAGAAAACCGCGGCAGAGAAAGCCAGTGGGGCGCTCAGTTCTTCTTCCACGGCGTTCAGCTTTCAAGCGGTGGCTATATGCTCGAGCCCCCTCAGTGGAGCGACATTATCCGCGCTGTAGACGATAAGGGTGTTATTCATCCCGATTATGAATATACAGGCAACTGGGGCCAGCTTTCTCCTTATATGAGAGCTGTAGCAAGAGGCGATAAAGTTACCTTCAACGTTGACGGTGACGGCTTCAAGGTTTATGCAATGGTAAACGTTCAGTCTGACGGAAAAGGCGGCTGGATAATTTATAATAACGACGTTGCTTATATCAGCATTGACGGCTCTGATCCCGTTCCTATGGAAATGGTGGTTGAAGGTGTTGTTGCAGATTACGCCGTGTATTCCGTAACCGGCCTCAGCGAAGGAGATCATAAGGTTACCATTACCAACGGCGATAATGTTATCGGTAATAACGAAGAATTCTATTTCTACGGCGTAAGCGTTCTTAACGGCGATCTTGTGGATAGCCGCGGCGAGATCCTTTCCCTTGAAGTAGAACAGATGCCCTCAAAGCTTTATTACGGCGAGAATACCGAGCTTGACCTTACCGGTTTAAAATTAAAGGCAAACGGTGATGATAATTATATTATCGAGCCCAACTTAAAGTCCGTTGGCATTAACCTTAATCCGGATGGAAACGGCAAGTACTATGTTTCTACCGAAAACCCCGATACTGTACAGGAAATCATTTGTACCTACAAAGGCAATGAATTTGTTCTCCCTATAGTTTATTATTCTGTAGACAGTATTGAAATTTCCAAGCTTCCTAAAACCGAATACAGCTTAAGTGATGATCATTTCGTTACCTCCGGCGGTGAGATAGCAATAATCTTAGGCGGTGATACCGTTGAGGATAAGCCTGTTGCAACTGAGCTTCTTAAGGTTTCTATGATAACCTCCGGCTTCCCTGCAAATATTACAGGCGGCACCGAGTATGAGGTGGAATGCTCCTATCTTGATAAGGACTTTTCTTATAATGTTTTATTTATAAGCAAATACGGTGATATTGATTGCGACGGTGACGTTGATGACGATGACCTTATTCTTCTTATTAATTATCTCATTAAAGAAGAAAACACCGTTGTTGCCGAAGGCGGCCTTGCAGTAGCCGAGCTTGACGGTGTAGCCGGTATTACAATGGATGACGCCACTGTTTTAGCTAAAGCTTTAGCGCAGGGCAAGGAGCTTACCGCTCCCGAGATGTCCCTTGCTCCCGAGGTTGATCCTACCGAGGAAGAACTTACAGCCAACGAGCAGGGCGTTATAACCGTAACACAGAATAACGTTCGTCACATAGGCAGAACTTATTACAACGAAACCCTTAAAGGCTATAACTTTAACTGGAGCTGCTCCGGTGTTGAATTTAACTTCAAGGGCACCAAGGCTCAGGTTGAGCTTATAGGCAATACTATTTTTGATAATTCAACCTATCCCTTAATTCAGGTATTCGTTGACGGTGAAGATACTCCCTCCAAGGTACTCACCCTTACAGGCTCCAAGGCATGGTATACCTTAGCCGAAGGCCTTGAAGAAGGTGAACATACCGTTAAGATCCTTAAGCAGAATCAGACCGCATATTCCTCTGCTCTTATCAGCGGCATTAAGGTTGACGGTCAGCTGCTTGCTCCCAATTCCCGAAAGGATATTGGTATTCAGATAATAGGTGACTCTATTTCCGCCGGTATGTATAATGAAACCCCCGGCCTGTATGAAGGTCCTTATGTTCTGAAAGAAGAAAACTCTTACAATACCGCTTATGCTATGCTTGCAAGAAAGCTGGATGCCGACTTTACCGTATTCGCAAATTCCGGCGCTGCTTGTAACGAATCTGCGGGTCCTGTAAGAAGAGACGTTCAGGTAGGCAGAAATATAACCGCACGTTACAGATATACCGACTTGTTCTGGGGTTATGAAGGCGAGCTTGGCCTTGACAATACCCGTACCGATCTTATTATAATTAACTTAGGTACTAACGATAACGACTATATCGGTGCAAACCCCGTAAGAAAGAAAGCCTTTGTTGATTCTTACGTTGAATTGTTAAGATATTTAAGGGAACGTTATCCCAACGCTCCTATTGTATGTACCTACGGCATTATAATTACCAGCCCCTCTGATCTTATAGAAGAGGCGGTTAATACCGTTAGAAATGAGGACGGTGATCTTAACGTATACTTCCATATGGAAAGAACACTTTCTCATCCCGGTCATCCCCGTGTGGAAGATAATGAGGTTTATGCAAACGAGCTTCTTGATTGGCTCAGATCCGAAGGCTTAATATAAGGAGGATGGAAAAATGAAAAAACGTATAATTTCTATAGTTTTAATTCTTGTAATGGCATTCTCCTTGGCTGTGGGCGTTTGCGCTGCCGATGCTGATATTGTTGTTAAAGGCTTTGACGCAAAAGAAGGCGAAACCGTTTTGGTTGATATTTGCCTTGAAACCGAAATTGAAAATGCAATAAACGGTTCCTTCTCCTTAAAGTTTGACCCTGAGGTTCTTGAAATAGTTAAGGAAAACGGAAACTATAATATTGAAGGCAAAGAGGTATTTGAAGGCTTCACAATGCTCTGTGCAGGCAATAACACCGAAGGCTATGCCAATTACGGTGGTACCGCCACAGAAGGCGTTGACCTTAAAAAAGGTGTTATTTACACCGTTGAGTTTAAGGTTTTAAAGGAAGCTGATCCTAAGTTTGATTTTACCGTTGAATCTCTTTCTTTGGATGCTCCCGAAGGTCAGGCCTTTGAGTCTGTTGCAAATGATCTTGCGGTTAAAATTGAGCCTATAACCTTATCCGACGAAACGGTAGTTCCTGAGCCCGATCCCGAAGAAGAGGATAAACCTGAAAGCGAGAAGGAAGAAAATATTTTTACAGGCGATAATATGATTCTTCTTCCTGTGATCCTGGTTCTTTTGGTAAGTGCATTAAGCGCATTTTTGATTTACAAAAAGAAGCATAACTGAATAACAAAAACGGCATTTAGGCTTTAAGCTTAAATGCCGTTTTCCTTTAATTACATATAAAAACAAGGTATGTTTTCTTCGTTTAAGGTAAAAATACTTTCGTATCCCAACAACGCAAATTCAAATCACGGGATAACGGAGGTGAAAAAAATGAGCAAGAACAGCAAGGCAAATAAAGATGCTCTCAAGCAGTTCAAAATGGAATGTGCCAATGAAGTAGGCGTAAACCTTCAGCAGGGTTATAACGGTAATCTTACTTCAAAGCAGGCGGGTTCCGTCGGTGGCCAGATGGTTAAGAAGATGGTCGAAAAGTACGAACAGAATATGAAGTAAAATAAATCTCTTGAATGAGAAAGCAGACAGATTATTTCTAATCTGTCTGCTTTAAATTTTACTTAATTTTAGCGGCCTTTGCGGGGCTGTAGGAGCTATATATCTTGGTGCCGTTAACGGTCTTGAATGCTCTTACTTTAAAGTAATAGGTCTTCCCACTTGTAAGGCCTGTGCAGGTTTCCGATACGTCGTTGGGATTAAGAGTGCGCAGTAACTTGTAAGTTCCGTTTGCGGTAGTGCTGTAATAAATCTTGTAGCCGCTTTCTCTTGCAACGTCGTTCCATTTAATTGTTATTTTACCTTTGCCGTAGGAGACTGCAGAATTGATAAGAGGAGCAATGGGGCGGCTTGAGGTTGTTATTGCTCTTCTGCCGCTCCAGATACGGCTGCCGTCAGAAAGCTCGGTATAAGACTTAATTGCAAATTTATAATTGGTTGCAGAGCTAAGGCTCTTGATAGTATAAGAAAGGTTAGTTGTTGTTGCAACCGTCTTATAGGTGCCGGTTGCAGAATCGTATTTATAAATTCTGTAGCCGGTAGCGCCTACAGCCTCAGGCCAGGAAAGCTTAATGTAGCTTGTGCTTCGGCTTGCAACGTTTACTTTAGCGGGAGCAAGGGGCTTGATATTAAAGAATAATTGCTTGGAACCGCTGTATTTGCCGGTAAAATTAACTGTTATCTTATATTTGCCCGGCTTAACTCTGCCTGTTGCGTAGGTAAGAGTGTAATCGGTGTCCTTAATAAGAGTGTTGCCCTGAGAATCCTTAACTGTAACAGTGGGCTTCTTAGCGCTTCCGCTATATTTGTAAGAGGTGGCCGAAAGAGTAAAGGTTTCGGGTTTGTAAATAACGGTGGTGGTTTTAACTTTCCCGCACAGCGTACAGGCTGTTACCTTTTTACCGTTGGCGTCTGCTGTAGCCTTGGTGGTGGTTGTTTTGTAATTGTGTTCGCCTACACATTCCAGTATCCATATTTGACTGTCAGTCTTCTTATTGGTTGAAACCAATACGTTATTACTGCTGTTGGCAGTAAGCACACAGTCGGGGTTTTGGGTGTTATGTATTATATAACCCTTGTCTGTCTTTTCAAAGCGCCACCACTGCGAGGGATCCTTTGAGTCTGTATAAATATTAACGTTTACTCCGTTTGATACAATATCTGCAAAAGGATTCACAAGGCGGGAAGCACAGCAAAGAGGTCTTATTTTATAGCCTGTAGTTGCGGCGGTTATTTTCATTTTAAAGGCTTTTGTTTCTGCCTTAGCTGCAACCTTTACGTTTGTTTTATTAACGTCTTTGCCGCCGTCAACCGTAAGATATTTTCCGGTGCCAACGTTCTTTAAATAATATTCACCGGCAGTAATGGTGGAATACTTAATTACAGGGGCATCGGATGCTGTGGTAGTGCTGTTTTTTGCATGGAGAATAAAAGCGCCTTTATCAGCTACAGCTTCTTTAATTACGGCAATTGTTGTGGTTCTGCCCCATTTTACCTGGCAAGCACCTGAACTGTTGCAGTCCGCAAAGGTGACTTTATTGCCGGTAACGGCAGTAACTATTATAGCGTGGTTAGTCCAATATTTATTATACGAAGATAAATCGCCTCGAACAATGTCGCCGGGTTTCAGGTTGGCTGCATTGTAATGCTTAGTCCAGTCATGAGAGGGAATACCGCCAAATATTAAATGGCCGATCTTCTGTGCCCAGCCGTAGCACTGTCCTGCATACCATTTGCCGTCATAGTAAAACTGGCCGCATTTGCATGCGCAGTTATTGCAGCATCCTGTACAGGGACATTTTTTTGTGCCGGTACCTTCGTATTTAACCGAGTTATATGCATTCCAATATTCACCGTCCCTGAAAACTTTTTTAAGTTCGGTGATCTTAGCGTTAAATGCTTCATTGTCAATTGTTGCAGCAGAAACGCTTAATATAGTTCCGGGGATAATTGACAGCAGAGTAATGACTACCAAAAGAACTGATAGGAACTTTTTCATAAGATTGCCTCCAAAATGAAGTTTTATTGCTAATCTTTTTTGCCAAGGTTAATAAGTCTTACAGCTATCGGCCCAATAATAATATTAGCCAACAGCTCAAATATAAAGTTAAGTCCAACAAGACCAACTATCATGTAAGTACCTGCATTAGCAAAGCCTGCCGCTGCCGCCCAGTCTGCAACAGTATCCATAAAGAATACTCTGCAGCCCAAAAGGAAAATGCCGGTGTTTACAACGGGGCAAATAATAGCTGCAGCCGCAACTGCAAGATAGGTGTTTTTCTTCTCCAGAAGTTTATAGGTAAGACCTGCTAAAAGGCCTGCCATAGAGCCCTTTAAAAGAACCGTTACAACGGTACCTAAAACGTCGACCGTAAGAAAAGCGGCCGCATCTCCCGAAAGCAGTACTACCGCGCCGAAAGTAAAGCCAAGCCATAAGCCTGCCTTATAGCCGTAAAGTGCGGCGCCTACAACAATAGGAATGAGCACCAATGATACCGAAAAGGGACCAAGCTTGATTGCGCTTCCCAAAAACTGCAGTACTACTACGATTGCCGTAATAAGCCCTAAGCCTACTACCTTCTTAGTGTTTGTTTTTGCCATAAAGATTACCTCCTGCTGCTGTTCCGTAAAGGATACAGCGCTTTAATAAAATTTATATATTTTTCTTATACAAAATGTATAAGCCTTTTAACTGCAAATCGGGATCGTGAATGATCTTGTGGCGGCAGTGGGGGATAATTGAGCCGGAAAGTCCGCCTGTGGCAATAACTTTAATAGTTTCGCCCATACGCTCTTCCATTCTGTCTATCATACCGTCAACCATAGAGGCGTTTCCGTATATTACGCCGGCTTTCATGGAATCAATGGTATTGGTGCCGATAATATCATCCGGCGCGTTTTCAAGACCGATCTCCGGCAGCTGAGCCGCTGTTTGGGAAAGGGCGTTAAGTGAAAGGCGAATGCCCGGCATAATGGCGCCGCCTAAAATAGCACCGTTTTTATCAACCACCGAAATGGTTGTTGCCGTACCCATATCAAATACCATAAGAGGGCCTTTGTAAAGGGTATGAGCAGCAAGGTCGTCTGCAATAATATCACTGCCGAGCTGGGCGGGATTATCTATTTTTATATTCATTCCGGTTTTTATCCCGGGGCCTACAATAACTGGTCTTATGCCAAATACAGTTTTTATTGCCTGAGCAACGCAGGGAGTCAGCGCGGGAACAACCGAAGAAAGTATTGCGCCTTCAACCTTCTTCTCCTGTTCGTATAAAGCAAAAATATCCTTAAGATCAATAGCGTATTCATCAGTAAGCTTTTGCTTGTCGGTGCTCATACGGGCGCAGAACTTTAATTTTTCATTTTCAAAAGCGCCAACACAGATGTTTGTGTTGCCAATATCTATCGTAAGTATCATAATATACACCTCTTATAATATTTTACTTTAATAATAAATAAAATGCAATAGACTAAAAAAAATAAAATGCTTGACTTTAGCGTTTCGGTTATGTATAATATATAGGCATTATTGTCTAAAAATTCGCCCCTTACAAGGGGTGTTATACAAAAACCGTATTGGAGGTGTAAAAATGGTTAGAACATATCAGCCCAAGAAAAGACAGAGAAGTAAGGTTCACGGCTTCCGTGCAAGAATGCGTAGTGCTTCCGGCAGAGAAGTACTGGCTCGCAGAAGAGCAAGAGGCAGAAAACGTCTTTCTCACTAAGGTGTATTAAGGCCCGTTAAGGAGCTTGTATGCAATTATTTGTCGCATTAAATAAGAACAGAGACTTTATCAGGGCGTATAAAAGAGGGACTTCCGTCGTTACGCCCTGTCTTGCTTTGTATTATATTAAAAATCGGAAGGGTATAAACCGTTACGGTATTACCACAAGCAAGAAAATAGGCGGAGCGGTTTTACGTAACCGTTCAAAAAGAATAATGCGGGCCGCAATTACCCAGCTTGATCCGTGCCTTATCCGAGGATATGATTTTATCCTTGTTGCAAGAGGCAAAACTCCCTACTTAAAAACCCAGGATATTTACAAGGATTTTTGTAAAATAGCCAAGGAACACGCTTTATTAGCCGGAACTGTACAGGGCTGAGAACTCTGTAATAGGTTTCGGCAAAACCTGTATTGTGAGGCTTATTATGAAAAAGCTCTTTATGGCTTTGATCAGGTTTTATCAGAAGAGAATATCCCCAAATAAACCGCCTATGTGCAGATTTTATCCCACCTGCTCTGAATATGCTTTGCAGGCTATAGAAATTCACGGTGTACTTAAAGGCGGTATCCTTGCGCTGTGGCGTTTTTTAAGATGTAATCCTTTTTCCAAGGGCGGCTATGACCCTGTGCCCGAGTACAAACGTTGGAGGTAAATTATTATGTTTAACGGCATAATGGATATAATTAATGTTCCTTTAGGATATCTTTTTCAATGGCTTTATGATTTAGTAAACGATTACGGTCTGGCTATAATTCTTATAGCTGTTATTACAAAGCTGCTTATGGTACCCCTTGGCATCAAACAGCATAAGGGTACTCTTTCCCAGCTTAGGTTCAGACCCCGTATTCAGGAAATACAGACAAAATATAAGGATAAGCCCGAAAGAATGCAGCGCGAAATGGCTAAGCTTCAGGAAGAAGGCTATAGCCCTACAGCCGGCTGCTCTACTATGCTTATTCAGTTCCCCATTCTTATTGGTATTTATAACGTTATCCGTCATCCCCTGCAGTACATCATCCGTCTTTCCGATGAGGTTCTGGAAGGTGTTCTCGGCGTAATGCAGAAGCTTCCCGGTTTTGAGGCTGTTACCCTTAAGGATCCTAACTTTGAGATCAACGCAATTACCCAGATAAAAGAAAACGCTTCTGCTTTTGCAGAGGTTATCAGTGCGGACAAGCTTGAAGTTATTCAGAACTTTAACCTGAATTTCTTAGGTATTGATGCCCTTAATTTAGCGGCTGTTCCCGAAAAGGTTCAGTATTTCTTAAGCGGCATCCTTCCTATTCCCACATTCTCCTCCATTCTGGTTATAATTCCTATACTTTCCGGCCTTTCTGCGCTTATCTATGCTCTCATTTCTATGAAGATAGGCCCCAATGCCTATATGCAGGACGAAAACAGTAAGCAGAATGCGGCAACTATGAAGTTTATGAACTTCTTAACTCCTTATATGTCCTATACTATCGCTATGTCTATGCCCGCAGGCTTAGGTCTTTACTGGATATTCTCCAACCTGCTTATGCTTTTACAGACTGTTATCATCAACAAGATCTACAGTCCTCAGAAGTTTATTGAGCAAATGAAGGCCGAAGAGGAAGCCCGCAAGGCCAAGCGCAAGAAGGCTCAGCAGCGCATTGCCGAAGAGAAACGCGCTGAAAAGCTGGCAGCAAGCAATAAAAACAAGATGGGCGACAAAGAAGATATTCCCGGTGAAGATAATTAAGGAGTATACCAAATGAAAAGAGAATATATAGCAAAGGGCAAAACTATTGACGCCGCTATTGACGAAGCTGCTTTGGCTTTAGGTGTTGACAGAGATGAGCTCTCTATTGAAATTATAGATACTCCCTTCAGGGGCTTTCTTGGTATAGGCAGTACCCTTGCTAAAATTAAAGCAACTGTTGGCGAAGATGATGATATTTTAGAAGAAATAAAGGCCCCCCTTAAAAAGCAGAAGCCCGAAAAGAAGGCTAAAGCTCCTAAAAAAGCTGTTGCTGTAAAGGAAGAGGATCAAAAACCCCTTAACGAAATTGAGACTCAGGCTAAGGATTTTGTTGAAAATCTTATTAAGCTTATGGGTATCAATGAGTATAAGATCAACGTTGTTTCTTCCGGCAAAACCATTAAAATTTCCGTTACAGGCAAAAATATGGGCACTCTTATAGGTAAGCGCGGCGATACTATGTATGCTATTCAGTATCTTACGTCTCTTGCCCTTAATAAAGAAGACGGTCAGTTTGCAAGAATTGAATTTGACGTTGAAAATTACCGTGCTAAACGCACTGCCGCTTTGGAAAAGCTGGCTGTCAGAATGGCCGAAAAGGTTATTAAAAATAAAAAGAATATGACTTTGGAATGTATGCAGGCTTATGAGCGCCGTGTTATCCATGCAACTCTGCAGGATTACAAGGGTGTTACAACACGTTCTGTAGGGGAAGAACCTTTCAGAAAAGTTATTATCTGCTACGAAAAGTGATTTTAAACCGCAGGGGTTCCCTGCGGTTTTTTTATAAAAAGGGGGACTAAACTGTGAATTTTAATTCCTATGAATTTTTGCTCTTTTTGCCGATAGTGGTTCTGTTGTACTTTGCATTGCCTAAAAAGGTAAGATGGGTATGGCTTCTTGTTTCCAGCTATTTCTTTTATATGTGCTGGAATGCTTCCTATGCACTTCTCATAGCCACTTCAACCTTGGTTACCTGGCTTTCCGGCCTGCTTATTGAAAAGGCTGACGGTATTGAAAATAAAAGGAAAAGCAAGAATTTGAAAAAACTCTGGGTGGGGCTTTCATTTGGCATCAACCTTGCAATTCTTTTCTTCTTTAAATACTTTGGTTTTGCCGTTGAAAGCATAAACGCCCTTGCCGGTACCCAAATATTTACCTTGAACTTTGATATTCTTCTGCCTGTAGGTATTTCCTTTTACACCTTCCAGGCCTTAAGCTACACAATGGATGTTTACAGAAAAGACCTGCCCGCCGAAAAGAATCTTTTCTATTACGCTCTTTTCGTTTCATTCTTCCCCCAGCTTGTGGCAGGGCCTATAGAACGCTCCTCTAATTTGCTTCCTCAACTTAAAAAGCCTACAAGTCCCAACGGCGAAAATATTCGCAAGGGTCTTTTGCTTATGGGCTACGGCTTTATTCAGAAAATGGTTATTGCCGACAGAATAGCTATTTTTGTAAATACGGTATATAACGGTAATATACGATCACAGTCCGGCTCTGTGCTGCTTTTAGCAACCCTGCTTTTCGGTATTCAGGTTTATTGCGATTTCTGCGGTTATTCCAATATAGCAAGAGGCGCCGCTCAAATACTGAACATTAACCTTATGAAAAACTTCAATACCCCGTATTTTGCCGTTTCCGTAAGGGACTTCTGGCGCAGATGGCATATTTCTCTTTCCTCCTGGTTCAAGGATTATTTGTATTTCCCCTTGGGAGGTTCAAGGAAAGGCACCATTAGAAAGTATTTAAATACCTTTATTGTGTTTATTGTCAGCGGCTTGTGGCACGGCGCAAACTTTACCTTTATTATCTGGGGCGCTCTTCACGGCCTGTATCAGATATTGGGCGATATTTTAAAGCCTGTAAGAGAGTTTTTTAAAAAGCTGTTACATATTGAAGACGGACGCTTTTCTACAAGATTATTGCAGATGGGTGTAACCTACTCCCTTGTTAACTTTGCCTGGATATTCTTCCGCGCAAATACTTTAAAAGATGCTTTTGCAGTCATTGGAAATATATTTGGCAATTTTAGTTTAGGTACTCTGTTTAACACCAGAACTATGTTTGCCTTAATGGCCCGCAGCGAGTTCAACATACTTTTTGTAAGTATTGCAGTGTTGTTTATTATAAGTCTGCTTTCTAAAAAGCTTGATATCCGTGAAAGAATCGAAGGACAGCCGTTGGTGTTCCGTTGGATGATCTACATATGCATAATAATTGCGGTGTTTGTATTCGGCATGTACGGCCCCGATTACGTAGCTTCCGACTTTATTTATTTCCAATTCTAAAGGAGGTGTGTGTAAATGAAAAAAGCAATAAAAATTATAGCGTTTATTCTGGTTCTGGCCCTTGCGCTTTCCGGCGTTTGCAATATTTTAAAGTTTAAGCATGTTGACGGTATTTATCCCTTAAGCATTTTTTACGAACTGCCAAAAAACAGCTGTGACGTAATGTTTTTTGGCTCATCACACGCCTTTGAGGGTATTAATCCCGCTATTCTTTGGCGTGAACACGGTATTCCCGGGTATGTAATGGCTGGTTCCGCACAACCTCTTTGGAGTACCTACTATTATATTAAAGAAGCCCTTAAATATCAGGATCCTGAGGTTATTGTATTGGATATAGACTCAACCTATTTCGATGAGGAATTTCAAAGGGATGATGATCTTGGTACAGACTACAGCCGTATGGTTAAAAACCTTATGGGCCTTAGGCTTTCTGCGGACAAGTGGAATGCCGTTAATGTGGGCGCATCTCCGGAATATCGGTTAGAACTTATGCTGGGCTTCCCCTCTTATCATACCCGTTACAACGAGCTTGGTACTCAGGATTTTACCGGCTACTGGGAAAGATATCCCGAACATTGGAAAGGCTACGTTGAGCATACAGGGCATCAGTTTTTCAGCCCGACCGATCTTAGCAATTCAGTAGACCGTAAGCCGATGTATCCCAAAACAGAAGAATGGTTTTATAAAATTATTGAACTTTGCAGGGAAAATGATACCCAACTTCTTCTTGTAAGTATTCCTTACTGTTGCTCAAACGTGGAGCAGTATGTTTATAATACGGTAGAGGATATTGCAAAGGAAGAGGGAATACCTCTTATTAACTGCAATACCAATAGGGATCTTGTGGGAATAGATTACGGTGCCGATATGGGCGACGATCAGCATTTAAATTATAAAGGCGCCACTAAAATGACCCATTTTATGGGCAAGTATCTTATGGAAAATTATAATTTTACCGATAAGCGTGGCACAAGCGATATATATTCTTCATGGGATGCAAACGAAGCCTTCGATGCCGAAACACATAACCTTAAATAATTTAAAGCAGAGCATAAAAATGCTCTGCTTTTTTAATATTTTTAAAATTTAGTATTGACATTTTCTCTTCTCTGCGATATAATACATAAGCACCTCGGCGAGGAAATGAATATAGGGGTATAGCTCAGTTGGTAGAGCAGCGGTCTCCAAAACCGCGTGCCGAGGGTTCAAGTCCTTCTGCCCCTGCCATATGCTGGTATAGCTCAGTAGGTAGAGCGCATCCTTGGTAAGGATGAGGTCACCAGTTCAAATCTGGTTATCAGCTCCAAAAATCCCGTTCACGCAAGTGGACGGGATTTTTACTTATTACCTTTTCACTCTTCACTTTTCACTAAATATAACCTTGTAACGGGATTTTTGGAAAGTAAGAGGTAAAAGTGAATAGTGAAGAAGTATTGCGGCTTTTCCGCTTTTATGCTATAATAAATTTAAGAGGTGATATTGTATGAAATGTCCTTATTGTCAAAAAGAAATGGAAGAAGGGTATGTTCCTTTTAATTCACCTTTCGTCCTAAAATGGGTTTCATTAGTTGATAAGAAAAAGGTGAGAATTTCAGATAAAATTAAATGGTCTGAAGTAGCTAAAATTAAAAATATGCATTATTGTAAAGATTGTAATGTATTTATTAAGAAAATCTAAGGATTTTAGGCCGGTTCCATTTTGAGTGTCGGTCCCAAAAATAAAGCACTTCAAATGAAGTGCTTTATTTTTTCTAAAAATTCATGGATTCCTGTATTATTTCCTTAAAATATTCTATTGTTTCGGGCAAAAGCATAAAGGCGGTAACGGCCGCTGCCAAAAACAGAATAACACCTAAAGCCACATTAACGTAAGTGAAATTAAATTTTCTGCCCTGTTTTTTAATAAACAGGTCGTTTGCTTTTTCGGGCCGCAGTAAAACCGCGGTTACTATAATATAAGGGATTATACCAATAAGGTTTAGGGAGGTGTAAGAGCCGAGGGATTCGGAAATAGAGGATGCTTTAAAAATGCCTGCGGGGGCAAGGGCAAAAAGGTTATTTAAAAAGTGTAAAAATACACATACCCAAACGTTCCTTGTGCGATAAAAAATTGCACAGTAGGTCATACCTATGGCCGTGGCGGAAAGGCTTTGAATTAAAACGGAGGCGGTATTATCAACAGACGCCGCGTTAGACATATGCATAAAGCCGAAAATAATTCCTGAAACAATTACCGAAAACCATATGCCCGAATAATTATAAGCATATTTTTGGAATATTATTTCGGCAATAAAGCCTCGGAAAATAAATTCCTCGGTTATTCCTATAAGCACCATGGTGGCTATAAAAACTAAAATGTCCTCGATTCCGGCGAGCTCGTGGCCGGAAAACAAACTGTTTGATATCTGAAGTATTCCTGAGTATATAAGAGTAGCAAGAACGTATAGGCAGGGAATAAGCCCCTTAAAAAAGCCTGTGCCTTTTCTTTTGAGTACGTATTTTAATCCGAAAAGTAAAATAATAATTATCGCAAACAGGGAGGTAACTGTTTCGCCTAAAAGCTGATACCTGAATTCACTGCCCTCCAACCCCCAAGGAATATACTGCAAGAATAAATGGGAATAGGAAAGCAGGGCAATAAACAGCCCTGTTACGGCAAGACTGATAAGGATAGGGAAGGTCATGGCTGTTTTCTTAAGTATTCTCATATAAACGCCTCCTTTTTTATAATTATATAGCATAATTTTCGTTTTTGCACTAAAATACTTTAAAATTATACAATAATCTGCTAAAATAAAACAAAATACTATACAGAGTAGGTTTTTATGAAAAGAGGCGCGGTCGTTTCAGCGGCACTTGTTGTGCCCCTGCTGATAATTTTACAAAGTACAGGCAGTATAGCCTGCGCAATTGCCGCAGGGTGTTTTCTTGTTGCCTTTATTTTAGGTTTTGCTTTCAAAAAGAAACAATTGGTTTTTGTTTTCGGCTTTTTGTTTGCCGCAGCCCTTTCCTGTACCTTATTTATGTTTTTGGGGCCTGAGCATGACGGCGCTTTAGACGGCCTTACACTGAAAGTAAACGCTACTGTTGAACGAAAATATAATGAAAACAGCTATCTTTTAAAAATTAATTCTGCAAACTATTCGGTCAGTAACGTTAATATCAACGGTAAGGTTGACTTTTATGATTACTCCGAAAAAGAATATAACGAACAGGATATTATAGAAGGCAGTCTCACCTTGAAGTCCAAAGCGGATAGATCCTTCTTTGCAAGAGGCTACTCGGAAGGCGCCTATTTGATAGGCTATGCGCAAGAAGAGTTTTCGGTTGTAGGTAAGCAGGAGCCTTCTGTCTTTAATGTCAGCGCTCATTTAAGAGCCTACGTAAAAAGCGTATGTCGCAGGATCGGTGAAAATGAAGGCGG
This sequence comes from Eubacteriales bacterium, assembly GCA_045541395.1. Classification (GTDB taxonomy): domain Bacteria; phylum Bacillota; class Clostridia; order Oscillospirales; family UMGS1783; genus JAZRWQ01. Next base: position 47,351 of record JAZQIZ010000027.1, on the reverse strand, counting down.
GCTGGCTCTTTCATTATTGACCGGTAACAAAACCGATATGGATACTCAAACAGTAAACGCTTTCAGAGATTGCGGCCTTGCTCATATAATGGCGGTTTCAGGATTGCATCTGTCAATAATTACGGGAGCTGTGCTGTTTATTATCGATAGGTTTGAACTAAACAGAAAAATAAGGATCGCGCTCAGCTTCCTTCTGATTTTATTTGTAATGACCCTTGCGGCATTTTCCTTTTCTGTATTACGGGCAGGGATCATGGGGGTAGTTTTAATAATTTCTTACTTACTGGGCCGTAAAAACGATTCGGTAAATTCCCTTGGTGTTGCGGTGACCGTTATATGCATAGGAAACCCATTTGCCGTAGGCAATATAGGTTTTGCTCTTTCTGTCAGCGCTACCTTCGGAATTCTGGTTATTATGCCCCTTATTTACAAGTACGTTTATAAAATAAAATTTAAGCCAATAAGGTACCTTGTAACATGCTTTGCGGTTTCATTAAGCGCAACCGCCTTTATTTTACCTCTCAGCGCTTACATATTCTCAAAGGTTTCTCTGGTTGGTTTTTTGCTGTGTGTTTTTGTAAATATTGCGGTAAGCTTAATAATGGTTCTGACTTTAATGCTCTGCGCCGTTTGGTTTATTCCCGGTATTTCTCATGGCATTATTTTTATTGTAAAATATATTTGTAAAGGCTTTATCAGCCTGGTAACCTACTGCTCCGGGTTTAAATATGCAACCGTTACTCTTAAGGCGGCTCCCTTATTTATTTTCTGCGGCGCCATTTTGATTTTCTTTATTGCAAGATCCTATATAAAGAAGAAGGAATTAAGAAAGCCTTTGGTTATTTCTTGTGTAACGGTTTTATTTGCAGTATCTCTTTCCTGCGCTTTCAGCCCTGATTTTTCCGATAGCTTTGTTAATGTTTACGGCGAGGATAAAATGTTTATAACGGTGGAAAACAGCGAAGGTCTGGGAATAATAGATTGCGCTTCAAATTCAGCAATAAAACAAATAAATCCCAAGGTAAATGAGGATGGTATAGGGGAAATAGAGCTGTACGTTATCCCCAGGGCAACAGAAGAGCGTATTGAGGCCTTAAAATATTTCCTGAAACGTTATAAAATAAAAAAGATAATAGTAGGCGATGTTGCTCACGGACTAAAATATGATATAATAGATCTGATAACCGACCCTGACTGTGAACTGATCTTTTCAAATGGCGGGAATTCTTTTGTTATGGGTAACGTGGCACTGTCTTTTTACGGCACCGAGGAAGGCATTGTAAGCCGGATCAATTGCGGAGATTTCGGGTTTTTGTATTTGCCCGAGTTTTCCCGGGCCCTTCCCGAAAATCTTCCTAAGTCAGATATTTTATTGATATCAGGAAACAGCCTTAAAAATATTAACGAATTAAGTAACGTTTCGCCTTCCTATATCGGAATTTATAACAATACTAATAAGCAGTTTGCGCAATTCCGTTTTGAGAGCAAAAATAAAAGCTACGGCATATTCGAGCAAAAAGGAGACATAACCGTTGCTGTTAATAAAAACAGCAGATATACGGTGTATGAAAGTAATCTATGAGCCTTGAAACATTAAAAAAGCAGCTTGCCGAAAAAAACGTTTCCGGTATTTACGTTTTTACCGGCAAGGAGGACTATTTAAAAAAGTTTTATATTGGGAAAATTACAGACTGCTTGGGTCTGTCTAAGGATGACGCCTTTAATTTTCTTTCTGCAGATGCAACTATTACCGGTCTTCAGATCGAGGATTATTGTTACAGTGCGCCTGCTTTTGCCCCAAAGAAGCTTCTTTATATTTCTGTTTTTGATTGCGATGAGGCAAGAGCCGATATTAACGCGGCATTTTGCGCTTTGGAGGAAAGCTTTCCTCAGTGGTGCGTTATCGTTATAAACGAGCAAAGTACTGAAAATCCCTTAGGTAACAACTTTGTAAAATGCGTGTTGGACAATGCAAAAAATAATACCCTCAGGGTAGACGTTCCATTGAGGACTACCGCCGAGCTTACTCAATGGCTTTTACGCCACGCGCAGGCAGAAGGGGTCAATATGACAAAACAGTCGGCGGAATATCTGCTTTCGGTAACGGATAACAGTATGTATAACTTAACCGGCGAGATAGGTAAGCTCTTTTGTGCTTCTGATACTGTTGATGAGGCGCTTATTGATAAGATGGTTATAAAAACCATTGATGCAGGGGTGTTTGATCTTACAAACGCAATTTTAGCCCGTAATGCCGCCCTTGCAATGGAGTTTTTTTCCGATCTTTACTTAAAGGTTCCCGACGTAATGATAATGGGAACGGTTTATTCCTGCTTTACAAGGCTGTACAGAATAGCTCTTTTGAATAAGCAGGGCTTGAATCGAAATGAGATAGCCTCAAAAATAGGGAAAATATCCCCATACGCGGTTGGGAAAAACCTTGAACTGTTAAAAAGCATATCCCTTGAGGATCTGAGAAAAATAATTGCCCGTTGCGCTGATGTTGATGATTCCTTAAAACGCTTTGCAAAGGATAAACGCAGGGAAATGGAAATATTTATTCTTAGTATTATTAATATGTTGAAAAAATAACGCATAACCTTAAATGGTGATGCGTATTGAAAATAAAGCTTTTTTTGCGGCTTCTGGGTGCAGTTGTTATAATTGCCGCGGTGATTTTTACGGTTTGCAGTTTGAAAGAAAAAAAAGAGGTTTTTTCGAATTACAAAAATTGTTCGGTTATAATTGATGCCGGGCACGGCGGCCCGGATTCAGGAGCGGTTGCAAACGACGGTACTGAGGAAAAGGATATTAATCTGGAAATAGCAAAGCAGCTTAAGGCATATTTTGAAATAGCGGGAATTCCCGTTTATATGACAAGGGAAGACGATCTTGTAAATATAAATTGGGATAATTTTAATAAAGCCGAGGATATGAATAAAAGGCTTGAGTTTATGAATTCCTTTAATAACGGTGTAGTTATAAGCATTCATCAGAATAAGTATGAAGATGCTTCCTGTTGCGGCACGCAGGTGTTTTACAGCGAAAATATCCCCCATAGCAGAAACCTTGCCAACTTCGTACAAAATAGTATAGTTTCTTCTCTTCAGCCCCAAAACCAAAGGGCAACTCAAGGCGGGAATAATAACAGCTGTGTATTAAGTATGGCAAAAAATCCTGCAATAATTGTAGAGTGCGGGTTTATGAGTAATTATGAAGAGCTTGCATTGCTGAAAAACGATGAATATAAAAAAAGAATGGCGTTTGCAATTTATGGCGGCGTTTTAGAATTTTTAGGAGAACAGTAAAATGGCTTCAAAACAGAAAACAGCATACGTTTGCACGGAATGCGGATACGTTTCCCCAAAATGGATGGGCAGATGCCCTGAATGTAAGGAATGGAGCACTATGGTGGAAGAAGTAGTATCTGCTCCCGCTTCAGGGAGCGGATTTATTGCCGTACAGGATCTGGCTCCAACTCCAATAAGTGAAATAGAAAATATAAGCTATTCCAGAATGCTTACGGGCATTACTGAGCTTGACAGGGTATTGGGCGGCGGTATAGTACCGGGCTCTGCTGTTTTGGTTGGCGGTGATCCCGGTATCGGAAAATCTACCCTGCTTTTGCAAATGTGCAAGACCTTGCAGGCAAACGGAAAGATCCTTTACGTTTCAGGTGAGGAATCCAAGGAGCAGATCGGTATGCGCGCAAGACGTTTAGGGGTTGATAATCCTGAAATGCTGGTGCTGTCTGCAACGGATATGGATGCAATTATTGCCGTTATGGAAAAGGTCCGGCCTAAAACTGTGATATTAGACTCCATTCAAACTCTGTGTGCCTCTGATATAACCTCTGCGGCAGGCAGCGTTTCTCAGGTCAAGGAATGTTCTTCGAGAATCGTCCGTTACACAAAAAAGAACAATATAGCTGTGTTTTTAGTTGGCCATGTAAATAAAGAAGGCTCTCTTGCGGGCCCGAAGATCCTTGAACATATGGTGGATGCCGTTCTTTACTTTGAAGGTGAAAAGCGTAATATGTATAGGGTAGTGCGTACCGTTAAGAACCGTTTCGGTCCTACCTCCGAAATAGGTGTTTTTGAAATGGCGGGTAACGGCTTGAGGGGTGTAGATAATCCCTCACTGCTGTTTTTGTCGGGAAGACCGGAGCAAACAAGCGGAGTATGCGCCGCATGTGTAATGGAAGGAACAAGGCCTTTACTTGCGGAGATACAATCTCTTACAACCCCAACCTATTTCCCAGCACCCAGAAGAGTGGCTTCGGGTGTGGATTACAATAAGCTTTGCTTGCTTTTGGCTGTAATAGAGAAAAGGGCAGGCATAAATTTAGGGCATTATGATGCTTACATCAACGTTGCAGGCGGCCTTAGACTTGACGATCCTGCGGCAGACCTTGCGGTTGCTTTGGCTATAGCTTCGGGTATGAAGGATTTTGTTATTCCTGAGGATCTTGTTGCCGTAGGTGAAATTGGCCTTTGCGGTGAGGTCCGTCCCGTTTCGGACATTGATCGCCGTCTGAAAGAGGGAGCAAGACTTGGCTTCAGAGTATTTATTGTCTCGGATAAATGTAAGATAGAATACGAAAATTCCGATATAAACGTAATCCGCGTAAGTGATCTTTCTCAGGCTTTAAGGATCCTTGCTATAAAAAAATAAATGTAATAAAAGATCCTCCCGCACAGTATACTGTGTCGGGAGGATCTTTTATGGACGAAAGAAATTATTACAGAAACAGATCGGAATGCAAACCCGCAGATAAAAAACAGCCCGAAAAAAAGTCGAATTTCGGTAGGTATATGTTTTTGCAATCGGTTACCTGCCTTACGTTACTGGCCTTGATGCTTGTAACCAAACTTGTTTCACAAAATATTTACACAGCGGTCAAGGAGGCCTTCGCAGGTGAGGTGGATGCCAAGGCTCAGCTTGAAGGTCTGTTTGATAAATGCGCCGAATATGTGGAGGAACTGCCGGTATTTTCTCCGTTATTTGAAAAGGATGCGCCTGTAGAAATAAAAGAAAACGAGCCAATGATTCAAGTAGGGATGAGCATTGACGCGAAAGAAGGAGGCGTCCTGCCCGTTTTCGGCGGCACCGTTACCGACGGCTACGGCCTGAGAGATGATCCGTTCACCGGCAAGAGAACAAACCATACCGGTGTGGATATAGGTGTGAACATAGGTACTTGTGTGGTTGCATGTTTTGAGGGGAGAGTAAAGGAGGTCTCTTGTGATGAACGCTTGGGAAACTACGTTATTCTTGAACATCAGGATGGTCTTGAAACCGTTTACGGGCATTTGTTGTGCCCGTTGATATCTGAAGGTCAGTTTGTGAGTGAAGGAGACAGGATAGCCCTTTCGGGAAATTCGGGGAGGTCAACCGGCCCCCACCTGCATTTTGCTGTCAAAAAAGACGGAAAGTTTGAAAACCCCTTTTATTATCTGGATATGCAGTCATGAAAAAAATAAGCCTGAATCCTTTGTTTTTAGGCTACCTTGCCTTTCTTGTAGCCATTGACAGCACTGCCTATATGCTTATAATAATACTGTCCTCTTTTATTCACGAATACGCGCATATTATTGTAATGAAGAAAAAAGGCTTAAAAATAAAGAACTTAAATTTCAGCCCTTTGGGCATGAGGATAACCCCTACCCGTCCTATATCCTATAAGGACGAAGTAACAGTGGCGGCGGCAGGGCCAATAATAAATATTTTTGTGTTTTCAGTGTTGTATATTTTATCTTTTGCCGTAAAACTGCCCTATTTTTTAAGTAAAACAGCCGTTTGTAATTTTATTTTGGGTTTTGGTAATTTAATTCCTCTTCTACCTCTTGACGGGGGCCGTATACTTCGTGGTATACTATATATGTATGCGCCCAAGGTAAGAAACAAAGTGCTTATTATAACGGGCGTGTTCTGCAGTTTATTGTTTTGGTGTCTCGGCGCAGTTGTACTTATTAAAACAGGCTATAATATTTCGGTTTTGCTTATAGGTATTTATTTATCTGCAGGCTTTGCCGTTGCTTATAAAAAGGAAGTAGAAAATGTTTGATGAAAAAATAGAAAGAATTCTTTATAAGGTGCAAAAGCCCGGCCGTTATATCGGCGGCGAAAAAAATCAGGTAATGAAAAATAAAGACGAAGTATCCCTTCGTTTTGCTTTTTGTTATCCCGATATGTATGAAGTGGGTATGAGCAACTTAGGCCTTAAAATTCTTTATGAGCTTATAAACTCCCGTTCTGATTCCTGGTGCGAAAGATGCTTTGCGCCTCCCGAGGATATGGAAGCTCAGCTCAGAGAAAACAATATCCCTCTTTTTGCCCTTGAAAGTAAGGACCCTTTGACTGCCTTTGATATTATAGGCTTTACTTTGCAGTTTGAGCTTAATTACACCAATATTCTTTTAATGCTCGACCTTGCGGGTATCCCTTTTTACGCAAAGGACAGAGGTGAGGAATACCCTCTTATAATAGCAGGTGGCCCCTGCGCCGTTAACAGCGAGCCTGTTGCACCCTTTTTTGACCTTATTTCCATAGGTGACGGCGAGGAGAGCATGATGCAGATACTTGATCTGTATAAAGAATGCAAGGAAAAGGGTATATCTAAAAAAGAATTCTTAAAAAAGGCAAGCAACATTAAAAGCGTTTACGTTCCTTCTCTTTATGAAGTTGAATATGATGGAGATAAAATCAAGTCCATAAGCCCCGAAAAACAGGTTGACAGATATATTATTTCCGATTTTGAAAATTGCTTTATTCCTAAAAAGCCCATTGTTCCCACTATTCAGGCTATCCATGACCGTGTAGCTATTGAGCTGTTCAGGGGCTGTATAAGAGGCTGCCGTTTTTGTCAGGCCGGTATGATATACCGCCCTGCCCGATTCAGAAGCAAGGAGCTTCTTAAGAATAACGCAGTAGAGCAGTGCAGATGTACAGGCTATGATGAAATATCCCTTCTTTCACTTTCTTCAAGTGATTACCCCGATATTGAGGGGCTGTTCGATAGCTTTTCGGAATATACAAGGCCTCGCCATATAGGCCTTTCTCTGCCTTCTTTAAGAATAGACAATACCCCCAAGACTCTTCTTGAAAAGCTTGGCGGAATAAGAAAAAGCGGTCTTACCTTTGCGCCGGAGGCAGGGTCTCAGCGCCTTCGTGATGCAATAAATAAAAACATTACCGAAGAAGATATTTTAAAAACCTGCAAAGCCGCATTTGAACAGGGCTATACCTCGGTAAAAATGTATTTTATGATGGGTCTTCCTACCGAGACCGATGAGGATATTGTAGCTATTGCAACTCTTGCCCAGAAAATTGTGAATCTTTATTACCATCTTGAAACAAGAAGAAAAGGTAAGGGTGTGGAAATAAGCATTTCTCTTGCAACCTTTGTTCCTAAGCCCTTTACTCCTTTCCAATGGGAAGCCCAGATAACCGGAGAGGAGATTGCCCGCCGCCAGAAGCTTCTTAAAGAAAGCCTTACTACCAAGAAAATTTCCTTAAAGTGGCACGATCCTGAAGTAAGCCGCCTTGAAGCCATTATGGCAAGAGGTGACAGAAGAATTGCTCCCGCCATTGTTTCGGCCTACCAAAAGGGTTGCCGCTTCGATAGCTGGGATGAGACCTTTAAGCCCGAAATATGGGAAGAGGCATTTAATGAGCTTAATATAAATGCCGATGCCTATGCTTACCGCAAACGTGACCTTGAGGAGATCCTTCCCTGGGATATGATAAACGCGGGTGTAAGCAAAAGGTTTTTGCAAAAAGAGAACCAAAAAGCCTACTTAAGCCAAACAACACCCGATTGTATGGGTAATTGTTCTGCCTGCGGAATAACCAAGCTAACGGGGGTAAAATGCTTTGAATAACGTTAGATTTTTATTTAAAAAAGAAGATATATCCTGCTTCACTTCACATCTTGATATGACAAGGGCCTTCTCCCGTGCGATCTTTGCAAAGGAACTGCCCATTTGGTTTACGGAAGGTTTTCACCCGCATCCCTATATGGTGTTCGGACAGCCCTTGCCTTTGGGTATGGCAGGTGAGAGAGAATTTTTGGATGTAAAGCTTCTTTCGGATATGCCGGATACCGAGCTTATAGCCAAGCTTAATGAACAGCTTCCTTCAGGCATAGAGATCGTAAGCGTAGGAGAGCCTGTGTTTAAAGCAAAGGAAATTGCTTTTGCCCGTTTTAAAACCGAGATAGACGGTAAATATGCAGAAAAATTCAAAGAAATGTGGGCAAAGGAACAGGTTTTGGTTACAAAGAAAAGTAAGCGTGGACAAAAGGAAATAGATCTTAAGGCTGAGGCCAAAGAACTGACTTTCCGGGCTAAAGACGGTAAGCTTGTAATAAACAGCGTATTGCCCTGTACTACCTCAGGTGCAATTACCGCCGTAACTTTAATGGACGCCTTTAAGGATTTTGTTGGTGAAGACGTGTTTGCCAGACATACAAGGGTTGAATTCATTCACGAAAGCGGCGAATCCTTCAGGTAAAATCTATCAAAGTTTTTCTTGACATATCGGCTCGCTTGTGGTAATATAATATAGCTGTAAGCAACTTAGCTACGGGCCTTTAGCTCAGTTGGTTAGAGCTACCGGCTCATAACCGGTTGGTCCGGGGTTCGAGTCCCTGAAGGCCCACCAACGAAGACACATCATTTCGATGTGTCTTTTTTTAATTACCCACACTTTTTTAATTTAAAGTGTGGGGACATTTTATGTATTTCAGTTATAATTTAAAAGAGGTGATAAAATGAAAGTGATTGCTTTTTTAATTATAGCGGTAACGGTTTTGTTTGCGTTTTGCGGCTGTGCTCAAAATGAAGAAGATCCGGGTCGTATCGTTTCTGTAAGCTTCAGCCGTACAAACGGATCGGTTTGGGGGCGGCAACTTATTATCAGCGCAGAAAAAGGTAAGGTATATTATCTGGCCTATTTCCCTGAAGAAGGCGGCGAGTTTACAGTAAAAGAAAACCTGCCGTTAAGCGAAGAGCAGTGGCAAAGACTAAGCTCTGCATCTATTTGTGCGGCAGAGAGCTTGGAGCCCCTAAAACCTAACCATTTAAAAAATCTTATAAATAAGTTATTCCCTTCGGCGGTGGTTGACGGTACTGATAATTACAGCTTTACGGTTGAATATGAAGATACAATAATTGAATACGACTGGCATAATAACGAACAGACATATAACCTTGTTTCGGTAATAGAAAGCATTGCAAACGAAACAGAATAAAAAAACTGCGGAATTGTTTCCGCAGTTTTTTTATTAATAAAGCTTTTCGTATATATCAAGAATGTCATCCTGGGTCATTTTTGTAAATGACTGATTTAAAAGCCTTGTCTGGGTATGCATTACCGAATGAGCAAATTCCTTAAGCTCCTCATGGGTGATACCGTATTCCTGAAGATGCTTTTTTGGTATAAGGTTGTTGAGCAGATTCTCAAGCTCATCGTAGACTCTGTCTTCGGTACAATCGAATATTCTGCAAAGCCGCTTGTTTAAAACCTCAAGAGCACCGCCTTGCTTTAATTCCATATACTTTTTTAATACTCCTGTAAATACCTCGTAGTTGGCTTCTCCGTGGGGAATATGGTGGGATCCGCCTATGGGATAGCTCAAGGCGTGAACTGCGCCGCAACCTGCATTGGAGAAGGCGATCCCGGCGTAATTGCTGGCAACAAGAAAGTCTTCCAAAAGCTCGGGGAGAATTTCTTTACCTTCCTTAACAAGGCGTTTGTAGCCCGACAGTATTATTTCAATGGCGTGATGAGCAAAAAGATTTGAGTAGGTGGTCGCCTTTGGGGAAACCGAAGACTCTACTGCGTGAATAAGGGCGTCAATAGAGCTTGTGGCAAAAACGTAAAAGGGGAGTGACTGTAAAAGCTCGGGAATAAGCACAGCATGGTCTGCAAACATTTCCTCGCAGCCAAGGCCCATTTTAGTGTTTCTTGAAACAAGAGCAAGAATTGAAAGGTTGGTAACCTCACTTCCCGTACCGCAGGTGGTAGGGATAATTATAAGCTGACTTTCCTTTTGAGGCCGGACCTTTTTATCAAACAGGTCCACTAAAGGGAATACCTTCTTAAGTATAAGTATTTTTGCAATATCAATAACCGTGCCGCCGCCAATGGCAATAATGCGCTTATAGGTTTTGGTAAGATCCCTCATAATGGCTTCAACCATCTCATCTGAAGGTTCGCCTTTGCCGTATCTTTCCTGGAATAATACATCTGCACCGTTTAAACACTCATCAAAACCGGGATGAAGTATATATTCGTTGGTAAATACAAGGTCACCTTCGCCAATTTTGAACTCAGCGGCAAACTCTTTGCAGGTTTTAAAAGTGTGAATTTCAGGTCTTACAAAAAACTGTTTCATAGGAACGCTTCCTCCGTTAGATTTTATTTATAAATATTATATAAAGAAAATCGATTATTTGCAAGTGTGCATTTAATAAACCTGAATTTCAGACACAAAAATATTTATTGTTCTGTAAGTACGGAAGGGGAAATAAGAGTAAGTTCGGTATTGGGATAGTATTTTTGCAGAATTTCTTGGTAGGAAAAGCCCTCTTTAGCCATTTCGTTGGCTCCGTATTGGCTCATGCCAACTCCGTGTCCGTAGCCCTTTACGTGAAAAGTAATTTCTTCTTCCAGGATCTCGATTTCAAAATTGGCCGAGCGCAAGCCAAAGGCAAGGCGAATATCTTCACCGGTAAAGGCTTTCCCTGAGATATTAATTTCTTTTACCGAGCCCGCTGCGGTTTTTGAAACGTTACTAATAGCTATCTCGTTTTCATTAATGGAAAGTTTTTTTGAAAATTCATCTTTTGTTACGGTGGTTAACGTAAGAAATTCCGTAGCACTCAGATCGCAGGAGCTGTCAACACTGATCAGATAAGGCACGTTTTGGCCCCATATATCCTTAGCATTTTCGGTTTGTCCGGAGCTTATTGCGTGGAATACCGTATTTGCCGGCTTTTCATTATAGATTACCGTAACTCCCAGAACCTCGCTTACTGCTCCTTCTATTTTTTTATTGTAGGTCTCAAAGCTTTCCTTCCAGATTTCTTTTCTGCTTTTCTGGTCTATATAGGCTTTGCAATGTGAAGGATCGGTACAAAGCTGAGCACCTTGATGCTCAGGGAAATCGTTTGCATCGATCCTGTAAAGAGCATAAGAAAAGGCCGCGACAGCCTGGGCCTTTAAGGCTTCAGGTTCGTATAACGCAGGCATTTCTCCGCTTACAACAGAGCATAAATAATCAAAAAGTCCCACTTCAATGATCCGTCCGTTATGTAACAGCTTAATTTTTACGTTTTCATAGCGGGTAACGGAATCATTATCTGTTGCAACCTTTGATGGGTAAGGCAAAGCACCTATGCTTTTATATGATATCAGCAGAGGCAAAAGCGGCAATAGGGAAATAAGGATCATTATAATAATAATTTTTTTTAAAGTCATTAAATTTCACCTCGTAAAAAATATATGAACAACTTGTCCCTAATATGAAAAAAATATAAATTAAAGCCAAAAGCCTTTGCAAATCATAGCACTATGTGGTAAAATGATATAAGAAAAAATTTATTGGGAGAATTATAATGGAAAATAACGAAAATAAAATAATTCAAACCGAAGAACCTGTAATAGAGGAATCTAAAAAGGCGGAAAAAAAGAACCCGGAAATATTTAAAAGCCGTGTGCGTCTTTTCTTTATGACCTTCAGTGTTACTGTGCTTATTGGGTTTATTATAGGTATGGTAATGTTTATTACAGGCAATGAGCCCGGCAATGCAGATAAATTTTACGAAAAGGGAGTTGCTGCTGTTCAGGCGCAGAATTATGAAGAAGCTAAGGAATATTTACTTAAAGCTTTGGAAAAGGATTCCGAACACGTTGGCTCAAGAATAGCTCTTTGTGAAACATATGAAAATCTGGGTCTTTATGAAGAGGCTTACGATTTTGCAATTGAAAGTATAGAAAAATCCCCTGCAACTTACGAGTTTTACGGTATTGCTTCAAGAGCTTTGTGTTATCAGGGCAAAATGTCCGAAGCAAGAGAATTCCTCGCCGGCTGCACCAATAATTACGTGCTTCTTAAAATGGAAAACAGCAGACCTTCAAAAATCAGTTTTTCCTCTCAGCCCGGTACCTACGGTGAGAAAATCAGCCTTTCACTTTCATCCTCTTCCAATGCGGTTATTTATTATACGACCGACGGTTCTGAACCTAATCTTACTTCCAAAGTATTCTCTTCTCCTATTGAAATAACTGATAAATGCTCTATCCGTGCCTTTGCCATTTCCGAGACCGGCATTCTTACAGATGAACAGGCGGGAGATTTCAGAGTAAGAGATGAAAACGCTATTTATAAATTTGTTGATGAGGCTGTAGAAAGTGTTGTCCGTGATGCGTTAGGCATTTATGAGGAACTGACCTATAAGGATCTCGATGAGCTTGAAAGCTTCTCAAGCGAGAACAGCTCCGGCAAGATCACTACTTTGGCTGACTTTTCTGAATTTTTGAATCTTTCAAAGGTTGAGCTTTACGGTGATACTATCGCCGATTACAGCCCCCTGAACCAAGTGCCCAAGCTTAAATCCTTAACCGTTAACCGTGTTGAGCTCAGCGAGGATAATCTTAAGCAGATCGCAGGATGTGTGTCTTTGACGACCCTCGATCTTTCCGAGTGTTCTTTAACTTCAGTTGAGGCCCTTGCTCCTATGACCTCCCTTATGACTCTTACCTTAAACGATAATGACCTGGGAGGAGAAAACGGCTCCGCCGATAGCCTTGCCGCTTTAAAGGATGGTAAGATCACCAAGCTGGTTATTAAAAATAACGGCATTAAAACTCTTGGTGGTATTGGCGAAATAACCTCCTTAAGAAATCTTGACGTATCTGAAAATAACATTTCAGGGCTGAGCGATATAGGTAAGCTTAATAAGCTTGATACCCTTACTGCCAAGGATAATGCTATAGAATCCGCTTCCGGACTTTCCTTCCTTACTTCCTTAAGGACTCTTGATCTTTCCGGAAATGCCCTTACGGATATTACCGGTATCGCAAGCGCTAAGTCTGTCAGCTCACTGGATCTCTCCAATAATGCTATTGAGGATTTCTCTCCTCTTAGCGGTACAAACCTTAATTCTCTTACTGCAAGAAGCTGCGGTATTGAGGATATATCCAGCATTTGCAGGATCACCTCTTTAAGAAGCCTTGACGTTTCCGATAATAATATAAGCAGTCTTTCACCTGTAGCAGAACTTCCTTATATAAGTGAGCTTAACGCGGCAGACAACTATATTAATACTATTAAGACATTAAGGGGTGTTACCTCTCTTACCTCTCTTGATATTTCCGGTAACGACGTTGATCAGAACGAGGCTGCGCAGTTTAACTCTTTAAAAATTAATTGGGGTTAATTTTTTGCAAAACACTTGATTTTTAATAAAATAAGTGGTAATATAATATCAGCACAAGAAAGAGCAGGGCGTAAGCCCTGCTCTTCAATGTTGATTGGAGGAAATTATGTCTAAGATAAGCGATGCGGTATTGGAACTTTCTTTGCCTGTAGCAGAAGAAATGGGCTTTGACGTGTATGATACCGAATATGTAAAAGAAGGCAGTGAAAACTACCTGAGGATCTATATTGATAAAGAAGAGGGTATTTCCTCTGACGATTGTGCTCTGTTTTCCAGAGCGATGGACCCTGTATTGGACGAGGCTGACCTTATAGATAACCATTATGTTTTTGAAGTATGCTCACCGGGTATTGAAAGAAGGCTCCGTCTTGAATGGCATTACGAACAGGCCATTGGAGAAAAAGTAAGGGTGAAATGCTTTAAGGCCGTAGAAGGCAAAAAGGAACATGTGGGAATACTCATATCCTACGGTCAAAGCCTTGTGTTGAATGACGGGCAGAATGATATTGAAATTGAAAAAGCAAACATAAGCATGTGCAGAATTGCATTTGATTTTTAAGGGAGGAACAGTCAAAATGAATAACAGCGAATTCTATGAGGCAATAACCCTCTTGGAAAAGGAAAAGGGCATTAAGAAGGAATACGTGCTCGAAAAAATTAAGGCAGCAATTACCGCCGCAGTTAAAAAGGAAAAAAACCTTGATATGCAGCCTGAAAATATTGATGCCGAATTTGATGAGGTTAAAAGGAAGGTGCGCTTCTTTGTAAGAAAGGATATAGTTGAGGTAGTTGAAGATCCTCTTACCCAGATATACGTTGAAGAAGCTAAGAAAATAAGCCGCAGATATAAGGTAGGCGACGTTGCCGAGGTTGAACTCGACACCAAGAATTTCGGCAGGATCGCTGCTAAGGTTGGTAAAAACGTTATTGTTCAGGGTATTAACGAAGCTGTTTACGGCTCTCTTGCTCAGGAGTTTACTGAAAAGCAGGGTGAGATCGTTACCGGTGTTGTAGAGAGAATCGATCTTAGAAATAAAGCCGCAGTTCTTTCTATCGGCAGATACGAAATGCTTTTACCCGTAAGAGAAATGATACCCAGAGAGGTTATAAGAGAAGGCGCTTCCCTTAAGGTTTACGTTGCCGACGTTACCAAAAAAGAGAACGCCAAGGGTAAGGTTTATGATGAAATAACCCTTTCAAGAAAGCACCCCGGCCTCGTTCGCCGCTTATTTGAAATGGAGGTTCCCGAAATTGCCGACGGTACTGTGGAAGTAATGTCCGTTGCAAGAGAGGCAGGCTCCAGAACCAAAATTGCGGTTATGTCTAACGATGCCGACGTAGATCCCGTAGGCGCTTGCATAGGCCCCAAGAGAAGCAGAATTTCTGTTATTATAGATGAGATAAACGGCGAAAAGATAGATATTATTAAATATAATTCCGATCCTGCTCTGTTTGTTTCTGCCGCTTTATCTCCTGCAGTAGTTCTCAGCGCAGACGCAGATGAAAAGAAAAAAACCTGTTCAGTTATTGTAAGCGACGATCAGCTTTCCCTTGCTATTGGAAAGGAAGGTCAGAATGCCCGTCTTGCGGCTAAGCTTACAGGCTATAAGGTTGATATCCGCCCCCTTTCAGGCGCTATCGTAAAATAATTTTAGGGAGAGTGCTTTTATGAAGACACGCAAGATCCCAATGCGTATGTGTACCGGCTGTAATGAGTCTAAGCCTAAGGCTGAGCTTGTAAGGGTGGTAAGAAGTCCGCAAGGGGAAATAAGCATAGACCTGCAGGGTAAAAAGCCCGGCAGAGGCGCATACATTTGCAAAAGTGCCGAATGTCTTAAAAAGGCGCGTAAGCAAAAGCGCATAGAACGTTCTTTGGAAGTAACGATTTCCGAAGAGATGTATAATGCATTGGAAAGTGAGTTGTTAAGCCTTGAATAGCCCTTTTTTGTCAGCCCTGGGCCTTTGCAAAAAGGCCGGCGCTCTTGTAAGAGGCAGAGATGAGACCTTCAGCGCAGTATCTGCAGGGAAGATCAATACGGTGTTTATTGCCGTGGATATATCCGAAAGGTCAAAAAAAGAGGTTATAAATTCTCTTGGAAACGATATAAGCATTATCTCTTTAAAATATACTAAAGAACAACTGGGATATGCCGCAGGGGTAAAACCTATGGCTATTTTCTCGGTAGGAAATGACGGTCTTTTGAACCTACTTAAAAATAAGGCCGCACATGAGGAGGCAGATATATGAGTACAGTTTTAAAATATAAAATTTACGAATTCGGTAAAGATATAGGAGAGCAGTCTACTGCCGTAATGGAAGTAATGGAAAAGTACGGCGAAAAGCCTAAAAACCATATGGCCGCTCTTACTGATGATGACCTTAATATGCTTTTTGCTTACTATGCAAAAAATAAGGCACAGGAGAACTTTGATAAGTATGCCGAAATACTTAATTCTCCCAAAACCGCTCAGCCTGTAAAGGAAGAGAAAAAAGAAGCGCCTAAGAAGGAGGCTCCAAAGAAGGAAGCACCCAAGAAGGATGCGCCTAAAAAGGATTCACCTAAGGAAGCGCCCAAGCCTCAGCCTAAGGAAGCCCCCAAGGCTCAGCCTAAGTCCAATAAACCTCAGCCGAAGGAAGCTCCCAAGGCTAATAAGCCTGCAGAGCATAAGGTAAGCGATCCTAAGCCCTTCTCTGCCAAGAAGAAGGACGGTAGTCAGCGCCAGGAAAGAGGCATTGTTGAAAAGCGCATTGTTGACACCAAGGGTGTAAACGTTGACCTTTCCAAGTACGATCAGAAGCTTGAAGATCTTGCTCCGGAAAGAGCAAAGGATCTTGGCCGTCAGTTCCAGAAATTAAAGAAAGGCGGCGGTAAGTTCCAGAGAAGCAGAAAGGAAACAGAAGCAGAAAAGATCAAGCGCTTAGAAGCCGAAAGAGCAAAGCGCCCTCAGATTTCTGTTATTCTGCCTGAAAATATTGCGGTTAACGACCTTGCTGCAAAGCTTCATGCAACCAATGCCGAAGTAATTAAAAAGCTTATGAACCTTGGTGTTATGGCAACTGCCAACCAGGTAATCGATTACGATGCGGCTGCTCTTGTTGCTGAAGAGTTTGGCGCAAAGGTTACACAGGAAGTTGTTGTTACCATAGAAGAACAGCTTATTGACGAAAGCGAAGATACCGATGAAAACCTCGTTCCCCGTAACCCCGTTGTTGTTGTTATGGGCCATGTTGACCACGGTAAGACATCCCTGCTTGACGCTCTGCGTCATTCCAACGTTGTTTCCGGTGAAGCAGGCGGCATTACTCAGCATATAGGCGCTTACAAGGTTAACCTGAAAGGTCAGGATATTACCTTCCTTGATACCCCGGGTCATGAAGCATTTACCGCTATGCGTATGCGCGGCGCTCAGGCAACCGACGTTGCTATTCTGGTAGTTGCGGCTGACGACGGTATTATGCCCCAGACCATTGAGGCTATAAACCATGCAAAGGCTGCAGGTATTGAAATCGTTGTTGCTATCAATAAAATGGATAAGCCTACTGCAAATCCTGACAGAATCAAGCAGCAGCTTACCGAATACGAGCTTATTCCCGAAGAATGGGGCGGCGACGTTATTTGCGTTCCCGTTTCTGCAATAAAGCGCGAAGGTCTTGATACCCTTCTTGAGTCCGTGCTTCTTGTTGCGGAAATGAAAGAGCTTAAGGCTAACCCCGAAAGAGCCGCTAAGGGTATTGTTATAGAAGCTAAGCTGGATAAGGGCAGAGGCCCCGTTGCTACAGTTCTTGTTCAGAACGGTACTCTCCATCACGGTGATACAATTATTGCAGGTACTTGTGTTGGCCGTGTAAGAGTTATGACCGACGATAAGGGCAGAGTTGTTAAAACAGCAGGTCCTTCCGATCCTGTTGAAATAGTAGGCCTCTCTGAAGTTCCCGATGCGGGTGATATTTTCCACGCAGTAGAGGACGAAAGAATGGCAAGAGAGCTTGTTGAACAAAGAAAGTTCAACGAGAAGGAAGAACAGTTTAAGGCTGCCAATGCAGTTTCCCTGGAGGATCTGTTCTCCCGTATTCAGGAAGGAACCGCAAAAGATCTTAATATTATTGTTAAGGCTGACGTTCGCGGCAGTGCCGAGGCCGTTAAGCAGTCCCTTGAAAAGCTTTCCAATGAGGAAGTTAAGGTCAACGTTATTCATATGGGTGTAGGCGGTATAAACGAATCCGATATTATGCTTGCTGCCGCTTCCAATGCGCTTGTTGTTGGCTTTAACGTTCGCCCCGATAATGCTGCTACCGATTCCGCTAACCGTAATAAGATCCAGATAAAGACCTACAGAATTATTTACGATTGCATAGAAGAGGTTGAAGCTGCTATGAAGGGTATGCTTGCTCCCAAGATCCAGGAAAGAATTACAGGCCATGCTCAGATCCGTCAGGTAATTAAAGTTTCCGGCGTTGGTTCTATTGCCGGCTGCTACGTAACCGACGGTAAGATCCAGCGCGGCTGCAGCGTTCGTCTTTTAAGAGATAATATTGTTATTTTTGAAGGCAACCTTGCTTCTCTTAAGAGATTTAAGGATGACGTTAAGGAAGTAAGCGAAGGCTACGAATGCGGTATGTCCATTGAAAAGTATAACGACATTAAAGAAAATGACGTTATTGAAGGCTTTGTAATGGACGAAGTAAAACCCGAATAAAGGTGAGTGTTTTAAATGGCAGGTCATAGACTTAACAGAATAAATGCCGATGCCCAGAAGGAGCTGGCTCAGATAATCCGTACTTTAAAGGATCCCCGTATTCCTTTAATGACAAGCGTTATGTCCGTCAGAGTAACCGAAGATCTTAAATTTGCAAAGGTGTATATTTCGGTTTTAGGCGAAGATCAGGCTAAGAAGGATTGCATAAAGGCATTAAAAACCGCGGCAGGCTATTGCCGCAGAGAGCTTGCAAAAAAGCTGGATCTAAGGAATACTCCTCAGCTTATTTTTGAGCTTGATGATTCCATTGAATACGGCACAAAAATCAATAACATATTAAAGCAGATAAGTAAGGAGGAGCAGGATGAGCAAGAAGATCAGTAAATCTGCCGCAGCCAGATTACTCCTTGAACAAAACAGAATTATGATAATCGGCCATGCCAACCCTGACGGCGATACTTTAGGCAGTTGTTTTGCCCTTTACCATGCTCTTTCTACCTTAGGTAAAAGAGTTTGTGTGGTAAATGCCGATAAAATAACACCTAAGTATTGCTTCCTTTCGGGCGGTAAGAGTATTCTTAGGCCTCAGTTTGAGCCCGATTTCATAGTTTCTGTGGACGTTGGCGCAACCAAGCTTTTCGGCGAACCTCTTATGAAGTATGCCGAAAGGGTGGATCTTAATATAGACCACCATCCCTCCAATCCCTGCTTCGGTAAATACAACGTTGTAGATGCAAAGGCAGCCGCTACCGGCGAAATCATGCTGGATATTATTCTTGCAATGAAAACCGATTTGAGCAGTGAAATTGCCAATGCGCTGTATACAGCGGTTTCAACCGATACCGCCTGCTTTATGCATAACAGCACAACCGCGACTACCCTGAAAAAAGCTGCAAAGCTTGTGGAAATGGGCGCAAACCTCCCTTACTTAAACGAGCATCTGTTCGTAAAAAAGTCCTGGGAACAGTTTGATCTTGAAAGTCGCGCAATAAAAAGTGTTCGCTTTTTCAGAAGAAAAACAATTGCGGTTATGGTTATTTCTCTTGATATGATGAACGAAACCGGCGCCGATACCGACGATACCGACGGTATTGCGACCCTGCCCAGAAAAATAGAGGGTGTGGACGTTGGTATTACAATGAGGGAAATAAAGCCTAACGTTTATAAAATATCCGCCCGTTCCGACGGTTCGGTCAATATGTCTGAGGTATGTCAGCGTTTGGGCGGCGGCGGTCACGTAAGAGCAGCAGGCTGTACCTTAGAGGGTAACGTTGATGAGCTGATTGAAAAAATCCTTGCCGAAATAAACGCAGAGTATGCGGCTTTAGAGGAGGCATAAATGGGTATTACAGGACTTATTGCCGTTAATAAAGAGCAAGGCCCTACTTCCCGTTACGTTACAGGCAAGGTATCCCGTATTTTAGGTACGAAGCAAGCGGGACATACCGGTACTTTAGACCCTTTGGCAACCGGCGTTTTGCCTGTAATGCTGGGACGCGCCTGTAAGCTTATTCAGTTTCTGCCGGATAAAAAGGAGTATATTGCTACCTTCAGGTTCGGTTTTTGCACCGATACAGGCGATATAACCGGTGCTGTTCTTGAAGAAAAAGCAAAGGTTCCTTCTTTAGAGGAAATAAATAGTGCCATAGGCCTATTTAGCGGGGAAATAATGCAAAAGCCCCCTATGTATTCAGCATTAAAGAAAAACGGAGTTCCTCTTTATGAATATGCCCGAAAAAACATTCAGGTTGAAACAGCCCCCCGTAAGGTAAGAATAGACAGTATAGAGCTTTTAAGCTTTGAAGGCAATGAAGCAAAAATAAAGGTAGCTTGCGGAGGCGGAACCTATATTCGTACCCTTTGCGAAGATATTGCAAAGGAATGTTCCTGCCTTGCCACAATGACCGCCCTTGAGCGTACTATGGATGCGGGTATACCCTTATCCCTTTGCGTAAGCCTTAATGAGCTTGAAAATAACAGCAACCCTCAAAGCCTTGTTATTGGGCCGGAAGAATTATTTTCCCATTTAGGTAAAGTGGAAATAGAAGACTCCGGTGTAAATTACTTTTGCAACGGCGGAGTAATTAATAAAGAAAGGCTTTCCTGTAAAGTTGGTAATGAACTTTTTAGCGTTTATAATAAGAAGAAAGAGTTCTTAGGCTTAGGAGCAGGAAAAAACGGCGCTTTAAAGGCGGTTTGGGTAAACATAAAGGAGTAAGCTATGGAGGTATATTATCCAAATGATAAATACAGCCCCGATAAACCTCTGGCTATAGCCTTAGGCAATTTTGACGGGGTGCATTTAGGCCATGCCGAGCTTATAAAGCAGGCGGTGGCCGCAAAGGCTTCAGGGCTTACACCTGCGGCGGTTATTTTTGAGACCGATCCTGAAAACTATCTTGCAGGAAGCTGCGTTTCTCCCCGTATTACAAATAATGAGGAGAAAGCCCAAATACTTGAGTCTATGGGCCTTGAAAAGGTTTTTTATATAAGCTTTCCAAATACCCGTAACCTTTCACCGGAAGAATTTTTAAATCTTCTTATAACTAATTACAACGCAAAGCTTCTGGTGTGCGGCTTCCATTACCGTTTCGGTAAACACGCCAAGGGTAACGCCGCTCTTCTGGAAAAGCTTTGTAAGGAAAACAATTTGGGTTTTGTTTGTGTTGAGCCTGTAATTAAAGATGAAATGGTTATAAGCTCAACCCTCATAAGAGGTTTTGTTGCTTCAGGGCAAATGGAAAAGGCTAAGTCCTTATTGGGGCGCCCCTTTTTTATTACAGGCAAGGTACTTCAAGGTAAACACTTAGGCCGTCAGCTTGGTTTTCCTACCATCAATCAGGCTATCGACCAATACGGTGTTGTTCCGCAAAGGGGAGTTTATATTACTCAGGTCACCTTAAACGGCAAAATTCTCGGTGGTGTTACAAACGTTGGTGTAAGGCCAACTGTGGAAAATACCCTTAGCTGTAACGTTGAAACCAACGTTTTAGGTATAGATGAGGATCTTTACGGAAAAACTGTAAAGGTGGAATTTATTAAAATGTTAAGAAAAGAGAAGAAATTTGCCTCCATTGAGGAACTGAAAAGTACGGTTCTGGCAGACAGAGAAAAAGCTATTAAATTCTTTGAAAAAACTATTTACAACTAAAAACAGTTGTGGTATAATAGCTAAGTCCGTAAAGGCGCACGCTATGCTCGGTTGGGTGGAGTATGCCTGGTTTTCAGGAATTCCTGTTTCCCCCTGCTGTGCTTGGCCGTGAAATACTAAAAAGGAGGAACAAACAATGCTGGAGAAAGACGCTAAGCAGGCCATAATTGCCGCTCATAAGAGACATGATACCGATACAGGTTCTCCCGAAGTACAGATTGCTATTCTTACCGAAAGAATCAACACTCTTACTGAACATCTTAAGAGCAACAAGAATGACCATCATTCCCGTCGCGGCCTTCTGCAGATGGTTGGTAAGAGAAGAAACCTTCTCAACTATCTCATTAAGGTAGATATCGAAAGATACCGTGCTATCATTGCTGAACTTGGTATCAGAAAGTAAGAAATTATGGGGCGTTTTAATAAACGCCCCCAATTTTTAAAAATTATTGCGGAGAAGCCTAGAAATGTTTACCGGTTATGAGAGGGGCTTAAGGCTTAGGCCCTTGTCATAACTGCTAAACATTCGGCGTTCTCCGTAAAGAAAAGGAGAAATAAAGATGTACGAAAATTTCAGAGTTTTCAAAACAACCTTCGCCGGCCGTCCTTTAGTAGTTGAAACCGGCAAAATGGCTGAGCTTGCAAACGGTGCTTGTATCGTAAGATACGGCGATACCGTTATTTTAGCTACCGCCACCGCTTCTGCCGCTCCCAGAGAGGGTATAGATTTCTTCCCCCTTTCCGTAGACTTTGAAGAAAAGCTTTACGCTGTAGGTAAGATCCCCGGCGGCTTCTTAAAGAGAGAGGGCAGACCTTCCGAGAAGGCTATTTTAGCTTCCCGTGTTATTGACCGTCCTTTACGTCCCTTATTCCCCAAGGATATGAGAAATGACGTTGCTATCAGCATTACCGTTCTTTCTGTTGAACAGGATAACTCTCCTGAGATCGCAGGTATGCTGGGCGCTTCTATTGCCATTGCAATTTCCGATATTCCCTGGAACGGCCCTGTTGCAGGTGTTTCCGTTGGCCTTATTGACGGCGAATACATTATTAACCCCACCCTGGAACAGCGCGAAAAGAGCCGTATGGCTACTACCGTTGTAGGTTCCGCAAAAAAGGTTGTAATGATCGAAGCAGGTGCTAAGGAAGTTACCAACAAGGAAATGTATGACGGTATTATGAAGGGCTATGAGGTTTGCCGCGAAATGGTAGAATTCATTAATTCTATTGTTGCCGAAGTTGGCAAGCCTAAGTTCAGCTATACCGATATGTCTGTAGATCATGATATGTATGAGGACGTTGAAGCTTTTGCTAAGGAAAAGATAACCGCTGCTATCAACACTGCAGATAAGATCACAAGAGATAAGTCTATTAAGGCTGTTTCCGATGAAGTTTACGAATACTTTGCAGAAAAGTATGAGGATACCAAGATGCTGGGCGAATGCCTCTATAAATTACAGAAGCAGATCGTTCGTCATCAGATCATAAACGAAGGCAAGCGTGTAGACGGCCGTACCCTGAACGATATGCGCTCCCTGCACGCAGAAGTTTCCCTTCTTCCCCGAGTTCACGGTTCCGGTATGTTCGCAAGAGGTAAGACTCAGGTTATGACTATCGCAACCTTAGGTATGATCGGCGACGCTCAGATCCTTGACGGTATTGACGAAGAAGAAAACAAGAGATATATGCACCATTACAATATGCCCGGTTACTCCGTAGGCGAAGCGAAGCCTTCCAGAGGCGCAGGCAGAAGAGAAATAGGCCATGGCGCTCTTGCTGAAAGAGCCCTCCTTCCCGTTATCCCCAGCGAGGAAGAATTCCCTTATGCTATCCGCCTTGTTTCCGAAGTTCTTACTTCCAACGGTTCTACCTCTCAGGGCTCCGTATGCGGTTCCACCCTCGCTCTTATGGATGCAGGTGTTCCCATTAAGGCTCCCGTAGCAGGTATCTCCTGCGGTCTTGTTACCGATGAAGACAGATGGGTAACTATGGTTGACATTCAGGGTATTGAAGACTTCTTCGGTGATATGGACTTTAAGGTTGCAGGTACCAAGGCCGGTATTACCGCCATTCAGATGGACCTTAAGATAGACGGTCTTACTCCCGAGATCATTGCCGATGCTCTTGATAAAACCGAAAAGGCACGTTTCAAAATCATTGACGAGGTTATTTTAAAGGCTATCGATAAGCCCAGAGAAGAGCTTTCCGCTTATGCTCCTAAGATGCTTATGATGAACATTAACCCCGATAAGATCAGAGACGTTATCGGTAAGGGCGGCTGTGTAATTCAGAAGATCCAGGCCGAAACCAACACCAAGATCGATATTGAAGATGACGGCAGACTCTTTATTGCTACCTACGATGCAGAAGGCGGCAAAACCGCAATGGCTACCATTAAGGCTATTGTTGAGGACCCTGAGATCGGCTCCAATTATAAGGGCACCGTTACAAGACTTATGAAGTTCGGCGCATTTGTTGAGTTTGCTCCCGGCAGAGAAGGTCTTGTTCATATCTCTCAGCTTGATACCAAGAGAGTTCCTACCGTTGAAGATTGCGTAACCGTAGGCGATGAGATCTGGGTTAAGGTTGTTGAAATTGACGATCAGGGCAGAATCAATCTGTCCAGAAAGGCTGTACTCTTAGAACGCGAAGCAGAAAAGAAAGCAGCAGAAGAACAGCAGTAAAATATTATTGGGGTATCTTTAAGATACCCCATTTTTTTGGAGTAATTTATGAAGAAAATACTAAGCAATGGTGTTACCGTTCTGTGGGAAAAATTAAATTATGTTAAAAGCGTTTCCGTTGGCATATGGGTTTTGGGCGGAAGTGTTGGTGACAGTATATCCGGTATGGCCCATTATATGGAACATATGGCCTTCAAAGGTACTAAGACCCGCTCAACCGACCTTATTGCTCAGGAGTTTGACAGTATGGGCGGTGATATAAACGCCTTTACCGCCAAGGAAATAACCTGCTATTACGGCAGAATGCTTTCGGAGCACCTTAATAAAGGCCTTACCATTCTGGCAGATATGGTTTTAAACCCTGCCTATAACGAGGAAGAAACTGAAAATGAGCGTAAGGTCATTTTAGAAGAAATTGCAATGTATGAAGATAGCCCGGATGACCTTTCCTTAGGCCGTCTTACGGAAAACGTATGGCGAACCTCACCCTTAGGCAAGGAGATCTTAGGCACGCCCGAAACTGTCAATGCAATTAACCCTGAAAATCTCAGAAAAGAGCTTCTGAAGGCGTATACAGGCAGTAATATTTTTGTTGCCGCATGCGGAAATATAAACGAAAGCGACTTTCTTTCAAAGTGCGAGGAGCTGTTTTCCAATGCTCCTGAAGGGAATAAGGTTAAGACCGCCAAGGATACTCAGTATCATAACAGTATTATTTTAACCGAAAAGTCTATAGAGCAGAATCATATGTGCATCGGCTTTAAGGGTATAGATATGTTCGATAAGCGCAAGTATCATCAGTCTCTTTTTACTTCAGTCTTAGGCGGCGGTATGTCCTCCCGTCTGTTTCAGAAAATAAGGGAAAGATCGGGCCTTGCATACTCCGTCTCCGCTCAGTTTTCCTCTTACAGTGATGCAGGACTTTACAGTATCTATACCGCTCTTAACCCTAAATCTCAGGATAAATGCCTTGAGATCATTCGAAAAGAACTGGATGATATTAAGAAAAACGGCATAACCGAAGAGGAATTGGTTCGCGCAAAACAGCAGCTTAAAAGTGCCGTTGTTATGGATATGGAAAGTACCTCTTCTAAAATGAAGTTTCTGGCCCGCAAAGAAATATTCAATACGGGTATTTTAAGCGAGGATGATATAATCTCAAGAATTGAAAGCGTAACCTTATCTGATATCTACAGTTTCGCTAACAGTATTCTGAATTATGATAATATAAGTATTTCGGTGGTTGGTGCCCCCGAAAAAGAAGAATTTTATAAAGGCTATTTTGAGTAATTTTTCACAGGGCGTTCTCATATATTATGGTAGTAATATAGAAAGGGGAGCGCCCTGTGAAACGTTTTCTTGCAGTATTTTTATCCGTGATTATTTTTATTACCCCTATCCTGGCCGATGACTCGGTTGAAGCCTCCGCCATGGTAGATCTTAACCTTAGCGCCCGCTCCTGTCTGCTTTTAGAGGAGAAAACAGGCAAGGTGCTTTATGCGCAGAACGAAAATGAAAAAACCTCTCCTGCGTCCATAAGCAAAATTATGACTCTGATCTTAGGCTTTGAGGCTATTGAAAACGGGCAAATATCTTTAGGCGATATTGTAACCTGCTCGGAAAACGCCTCTTCTCAGCCCGGCTCAAGGGTGTATCTTTCTCAAAACGAAGAAATAACCGTTGATGAGCTTTTAAAATGTATAGCCGTTGCCTCGGGCAATGATGCGGCGGTTGCCCTTGCCGAGCATATTGCAGGAAGTGAAGAAGCTTTCGCTCAGCTTATGAATAAAAAGGCAAAGGAATTAGGGCTGAAGGATACCGTGTTTCAGAATGCTACGGGCCTTGACGATATGGGTACCGAAAACATCTCTACCGCTAAGGATATATCCGTTATGGCAAGAGAATTAATGAAGCATGAGAAAATATTTGAATATACCACCATCTGGACTGATACCATCCGCAACGGCGAATTCGGCCTCACCAATACAAATAAGCTGGTGCGCTTTTACAGCGGTACTACCGGCCTTAAAACAGGCTCCACCGATAAAGCAAAATATTGCGTCTGCGCCACCGCCAAAAGAGACGGCATGCATCTTATTGCCATAGTCTTAGGCGCCCAAAGCGTAAGCGACCGCAACGAACAGGCCAAAGCTCTCTTAAACTATGGCTTTGCCAATTATGCCACAGTTACCCTGCCTGAAATAGAAAGCTTTGAGAACGTAGCAGTATTAAAAGGCAAAACAAATTACGCCACCCCCGAAATGAAACAGGGTGAAACCACCCTGCTTATAAATAAAGCGCAAAAAGGTCAGGTAACTTATGAAATTGAATTGGAGGAAAGCCTCGTTGCACCCGTAAACAAAGGGCAAAAATTAGGCTGTGTGAAATTCTTTGTTGCTTCACAAAACGTTGCAACCTTTGATCTTACCGCCAAGGAAAACGTTGAAAGAGTTACCTTCGGCTTTAATTTTAAGCAACTTATGAAATCCTTGCTATTTTAAAGAAAAAACCAAACTTTTTTAAGTTTGGTTTTTTTATTTGTAACCGTTTTGTAACCGTTTTGTAACCGTTTTGTCATATTTAGGACAAAAAACTTAATTTTTGGAAAACTCTTTATTGACAAGCCTGTTGTATTTATTTAAACTGAAGCTGTAAAGCTTATTAAGGAGTGTTGACAATGAAAAGAATTATCTGTTTAATATTATGCTTAATTCTTACCTTAGGAATATTCGGCTGTGCAAAGGAGCCTGAGGTTCCTGAAAGCAGTACCCCCGAAACTCCCGAAAGCAATGATTCCGAAGATTATGCGCAGGGCAAAACAATAGCCTGCTGTATGGGTTCATTTACTCATCCTGTACACAGAGTAGTTCAGTACGGATTTTGTATTAAAGCACAAGAGCTTGGAATGAACCCTATAATATCCGGTCTTGATGAAGGCAATATGCAGGAGCTTATAGATAAATGGAACAGCGATATCGCTTCTAACAATGCTGTTGGTGCCATGATTTGGACAGGCGACGATTCCTGCTACGAAATGATGAAAGCATTGAAGGAGAAGGGGATTTATACCGTTGTGCCGTATTTTGCGCATAATTATGAAAGTACTTGTAAATTCATAGATAAAAACCCGTATTATGATTATTGTGATTTTGGTGTTGATACAGCCACGTTTATTGTGGACAGTCTGGTGGAAAATAATATAACGAATGGTACTGTAGTTATTACTCATCACACCAATCAGGAGATGAACGGGTATATTTACAATGCAATTGATCAAGTTAAAGCGGCAGGGTATGATGCGGAAATGTTTTTAACTCATCTCACACTTGCAGATGATACCGAAAAATGTGTTAATTTTATAAATGATAAGAAAGAGCTTGGTTGCCCTGTTGTAGCGGTCGTTGCCCTTGGAGATACCGACGCCAATGCCTGGGTCAATGCGAGAATGCAGACAAGCAACGATATGTTGATAATTGCACAGGATAAATCTTCTGTCAGGGAAGGAAAATCTATTTCTGAACTCTTAAAATCTAAAGAAATTGATAAAGTTTTGTATGAACCAATATTTGAAGGTGGTCAATGTTCCGCAATTGCTCTGTATGAGTTAATAAACGGGGTGGAATTTAATAATAAAACAACCTGGAATGAAAAATTAAATGGGTCAATAATAGATTTATCGGAGCTGGAAGAATATATTGCGCTGAAGGAAACTGCAAATAAATATTTTGGAGGATGATGTGATGAAAAGAATTATCTGTTTAATATTATGCTTAATTCTTGCCTTAGGAGTTTTCGGCTGTGCAAAGGAGCCTGAGGCTCCCGAAAGCAGTACACCCGAAAATTCCGAAAGCAACGGATCGGAAAATTTGGCGCAGGGTAAAACCGTAGCCTGCTGTATGGGTTCATTTGCTCATCCTATATACAGAGTAGTTCAGTACGGCTTTTGCACTAAAGCACAAGAGCTTGGAATGAACCCTATAATATCCGGCCTTGATGAAGGTTCATATCAGGAGCTTATAGATAAATGGAACAGCGATATCGCTTCTAACAATGCTGTTGGTGCCATGATTTGGGCAGGCGACGATTCCTGCTATGAAATGATGAAAACACTGAAAGAACAAGGCGTTTGCACTGTCGTTCCTCATTATATACATAGCTATGAGCATACAAAAAGCTTTATTGATAAGAATATTGCTTATTCAGAAAAACAATACAGCGCTGAGATGGTCGATTATATTTTGGATAAGCTGACAGAGTCGGGCATTACCGAAGGTTCCATAGGCATTTCGTTTAGCGGGCCCGGTGTGCCTTCCGGTATTGTGGCTATGGATAATTTCATTGAAATTATGGCTGAGAAGGCCCCTAATTTCACCGTTTTGAGTTCAGCAATGGAAGGCGGAGAAGTTACTTATGCAACAAGTCAAATAACTGACTATATAGAAAGCAACCCCGATATGGTTGCGGCAATAGGCCTTACAGGATACTCTGCTTTGTCTTGGACTGAAGCAAGAGCCAATACAGGCCGAGAGGATATTATAGTTATAGGCCTGGATTGTACCGAAGCAAATATAAATACCGTTTTAAATGGCAAAATAGATGCATTAGTTGCAACACCTTGGTATGGTGAGGGTGCCGCTTGTGCTACTGCTTTGAATGAGCTTGTAAACGGAATAGTATTTAACAGCAGCGAAGATACCTGGCTTGAATTTATAGAAGCCCCCTTAGCAACTCTTGAGGGCGAAGGGAAAAACGATATTCAAACCTACCGCGATATATATAACGCCGCGCAGGAATATTTTAAGGAGTGATAGTATGAAAAAGATTTTATCTTTAGCCCTTGCATTAACAATGTTACTTGCTCTTTTCGGTTGTGCAAAGGGGCCTGAGGTTCCTGAAAGCAGCACACCTGAAACTCCCGAAAGTAGCGTTCCTGAAGTTTCCGAGAGCAGTGAGCAGGAAGAACCATCACAGGGTAAAACAATAGCCTGCTGTATGGGTTCAATAGATCACCCTGTACACAGAGTAGTTCAGTACGGCTTTTTCACCAAAGCAGAAGAACTGGGTATGAAGCCTATAGTTTCCGGTCCGAGTGTCGGCGGTTCATATACAATTCTAGAAATAATGGACATTTGGGAAAGAGATATAGCCCAAAATTCTGTTGCAGGTGTGCTTATGTGGGTGGGTGACGATTCCTGCTACGAAATGATGAAGGGATTAAAGAAGCAGGGAATTTACGTAGTGACAGCCTGTTTCCCTCATAAATATAAGGATACCAAGGATTTCATAGATAAAAGCTTTGTGAACTACTACGAAGAATACGGCAAGGCGGCCGCTGATTTTCTGGTAGATAGGTTAATAGAAAACGGTATAGAAGAAGGCGCCATAGGCTGGGGAGGAGACGTCGGTGGTAGTGGTGGCTCTATGGGTTCAAGTCATTACTTTACTGAAAGAATAAAAGAACTTAATACTCCCTATACGCTTTGTTCCGGTAGGTTTGAGGGGGTGGAAGTTCAGGAAGCAACGCAGAAAATGACAGAGTATATAAAGGAATATCCCGATATGGTGGGCGCTTTCGGATCAATGCACGAAGCCTGGGTTGCGGCAAAGGAGGCCAACGGCAGAGATGATCTTATTGTGGTTGCAAGAAACTATTATCCTAATATCAGCGAAGCTTTGCAAAGCGGCGCTATAGCCGGCGCAGTAGATCCGCTTAGGGTTCAGTTAGGGGAACAGAGTGCGCAGGCCTTAGGCGATCTTATAAGCGGCAAGGTTTTTAACGGTAGTGAAGAGTCCTGGTGCACCACACTGGAAAGCCCTGTAGTATATTTTGGGGGAGAGGGAGAGCAAAGCTTAACTGCGCTTGACGAGATATATGCAAAAGCAGTAGAATATTTTAAATAAAAATAAAGGGCATAAACTTGCATTTAGGGTAATTTGATAGTATCATATTACTTATGGAATGTAGTTTATGCCCTCGTTTTTGCAACGTGGATCGAAGAACAGAATACGGGCTTTGTTCAAGCCCCTTGAACGCCTGCGTAACAAGAGCGGCTCTTCACTTTTGGGAAGAGCCTTGTATCAGTGCAAAAAACGGCTCAGGAACGGTGTTTTTCTCGGGCTGTAATCTTGGTTGTGTTTATTGTCAAAACCATAAAATAAGCCGAAATAACGCGGGAATTGAGGTTTCTCCTTTGCGGCTGAGAGAGATATTCGAAATGCTTAAGAATAAAGGCGCTCACAATATAAACCTTGTAACGCCTACTCATTTTATTGAACCTATATTGGAATCATTAAAGGCGCCTTTGGGCATTCCCGTTGTATGGAACAGCTCCGCCTATGAAAAAGAAGAACAGCTTGAACGTTTAAGAGGCAAGGTAAATATATTTCTGCCCGATTTAAAATACAGCGATAACTCTTTAGCTTTCAAATATTCCTCCGCCCCCGATTACTTTGAGGTGGCTAAAAAAGCCATACTTAAAATGTACGATTTGGCAGGGGATTACGAAATAGAAAACGGGGTAATGAAAAAAGGGCTTATTATCCGCCATCTTATTCTGCCTGAGGCTATTGATAATTCCCTGCGGGTAATAGACTGGGTTGCCAATACCTTTGAGGGTAAAAAAATAAAGTTCTCTCTTATGAGTCAGTATACCCCCTATATAGAAACACCCTTTAAAGAGCTTTCAAGAAGAATAACACAGGAAGAATATGATACCGTGTTGGATTATCTTGAGGCTTTTGGGTATACCGACGGCTATATTCAGGATCTTTCCTCTGCCAAAGAAGAATATACACCCGAATTTGATTTAACGGGAGTTTTATAATGTTTAAAAAGATATATATTGAAATAACAAATAAATGTAATCTTGCCTGTTCCTTTTGCCACGGACACAGCCGTATTAAAAAAGAAATGACAGCGGAGGAATTTAAGCTTATTGCAAAAAAGGTAAAGCCTTTTGGCAGGGAGTTTTATCTTCACGTTATGGGTGAACCTCTTTCCCACTCACAGCTTTCTGAAATACTGGAAATTGCAAAAGCCGAAGGTATGCCTGTGAATATTACTACCAACGGCACCCTTTTGGAAAAAGCGGCTCCTGTAATATTTAAAAGCGGAGCAGTGAGGAAAGTAAGCGTTTCTTTGCACTCCCTTGAAGGGTGCGGCCTTGAAAATAAAACCGAAGATTACATTTCGGGCTGTGTGAAATTTGCAAAAGAATGTAAAGAAAACAAGGTTATTTGCGTATTACGTCTTTGGAATCTGGATAATGGCGATTTGAAGGGCCAAAATGCCCAGAATGAGAGGATATTGCAACTTCTGGAGTGTAATTTTCCTAAGCCTTGGAAAGAAAGTTATAACGGCCAAAAGCTTGGCGAATATATGTTTTTGGAATGGGGCAAGCGCTTTGAATGGCCGGATCTTAGCGCCTCCGATCACGGCGAAAAGGGTTTTTGTTACGGACTCAGAAACCAAATAGCCGTATTGTGTGACGGTACGGTCACCCCCTGCTGTTTGGACAGCAACGGAATTATTGGCCTTGGAAATATATTTGAAAACACCCTTGAGGAAATTATTAATACAGAAAGAGCCATAAAAATAAAAGAAGGCTTTTCTAAAAGAAAAGTAGTGGAAGAGCTGTGCAGAAAATGCGGTTATGCAGAAAGGTTTAAAAAATGAAGATCGGAATAGGAATAGATACAGGCGGTACCTATACCGACGCGGTGGTTTATGATTTTGAAAGCCGCAAGGTGTTAGGCAGCGCCAAATCCCTTACAACCAAATATGATCTTAAGGTCGGTATTTTAGGGGCGGTAGACGCCCTGCCTCAGGACCTTGTAAAAAAAGCTCAGGTAGTTTCTCTTTCTACAACCCTTGCAACCAACGCCTGTGTTGAAGATAAAAGCGGCAGAGCAAAGCTTATTTTCTTTGGAGTAGATAAAAATACTGTAGATAATTACGGAAAAAAGTTCGGCCTGCCGGATTCTGAGCAAATGTATATTCAGGAGAAGGTCAATTGGCCCGAATTTGAAAAGGATATTGCCGTTGGATTTGAGGACCTGGACGGAGTTGGAATAATTGAAATGAACTCCAAGATCAATGGAGATCTAACCGAAAAAACCGCCAAGGAGCTGTTTTTAAAACAGCATAATATGCCTGTTGTTTGCGGCCACGAGCTGTTCAGTGAGCTTAACTGCCTTCGCAGAGGCGCAGGCACCCTTTTAAATGCAGGGCTTATTCCAATAATTACTCAGTTTTTGGCTTCGGTTAAAGAGGCTCTTAATCTAAGAGGGATCAACCCCGAATCCGTTGTAATTGTAAGAAGTGACGGCGGCTTGATGACCGAAGAATTCGCTTCTCTGCATCCGGTTGAAACCCTTCTTTGCGGCCCTGCGGCCAGTACTATCGGTTGCAAATCACTTGTGGATGAAAAAAACTGCATTATTGTTGATATGGGCGGCACCACCACAGATATAGCCTTTATAAATAAGGGTCTGCCGGCCACTGCCACAGGCGGGGTTTCCATAGGCAAATGGAAAACCTTCGTAAACGGTCTATACGTTAAAACTGTAGGCTTGGGAGGAGATAGCGCCATACACTACAAAAATGAAGAATTGCTTCTTGAGGAGTACAGAATATTACCCCTTTGCGTAGGCGCACATAAATATCCCTGTATATTGGAAAACCTTCGCAATCTGGAAGTAAGAAAGCATACAAAGTATTTATATGAGCATTTTGTGCTTATAAAGGATATATCCAAAAGCAGTCGCTATTCCGAGGAGGAAAAGGCCTTTTGCGAAGCTCTGAAGAAAAAGCCTTTAAGCCTTGCTCAGGCGGCCTTTGCCGTAGGCAAGGAGATATATACCCTTAAGGTAGACCGCCTTTTAAAAGACGGTGTAGTTCAGATTTGCGGCCTTACTCCAACAGATATTATGCATATTAAAGGTGATTTTGAAAGTTTTAATAAAGAAGCCGCTCTTTTAGGCGCTAAGTTTGTTGCCTTTAATTTGAATATGGAAGTAGAAAAGCTATGTGAAAGAGTATACTCCCTTGTTAAGAAAAAGCTTTATTCAAATATTGTTTTTGCCCTTTTGGAAAATGAATACCCTCATTACCTTAAAAACGGCATAAACGAGGACGTGAAATCCTTTGTTTTAGAAAGCTTCAATAAAGCAAATGAGAAAAACAGCCTTTTCAAAAGCTCCTTTAAGGTTGGCTATACTCTGGTTGGCGCAGGTGCTCCTGCCGGAATTTTCTTAAAAGACGTAGCAGAATTGCTGGGTACAAAGGCTGTTTTGCCGGAAAACTGCCAGGTTGCCAATGCTTTGGGTGCAATAGCCGCAAGCGTAGGCGCCAAGGCATCTGCGGAAATTAAGGAAAACGAAAGCGGCGGCTTTACGGTATTCGGTTGTGGTGAGAAAAAAGACTTTAATGAAATTGAACCTGCTCTTGAATACGCCAAGGAACAGGCAGAAAATGAAGCAAAAAGAAAAGCTTTGGAAATGGGCGCCAGGGGAGAAATAAACCTTTTTGTAAAAGTACAAAGCAATGAAGCCCCAACAAAGTTCGGTGAAATTTATTTAGGAACTGTTGTAACTGCAAATGCAGTAGGAACAATGGGTTTTTAAAAGGAAAAAGCTCAGAGCAATT
Organism: Eubacteriales bacterium; assembly: GCA_045541395.1. Taxonomy (GTDB): domain Bacteria; phylum Bacillota; class Clostridia; order Oscillospirales; family UMGS1783; genus JAZRWQ01. The sequence continues at coordinate 13,727 of JAZQIZ010000027.1, read as the reverse complement.
AAGCTCTGAGCTTTTTTGATAAAGTTTATAGGATAGGAAAGGAGTATTACTTTTTATAGCTGTGGCAAACGTTACTCATACTGCATCCGCCACAGGAGCAACCGCAATTACAGGATGCTTTGCCCTGTTTTTTCTTGCGTATTTCAGAAATTATTATTAATGTAAATATTAATGCTACTGCCGTAGCGCCTATAATTGTAGGCCACATATTATCACCTTACTTTATTTTAACCGAAAGTTTATTTTCGTCATATTTATTTTTTCTAAAGAGCATATAGCCAATAAATGCAAGAACAAGAATTGCTGTTACTGTGCCTATAATATTGCCGCCGCCGTTAAACCAGGAGCCAAGCTGATATACAATAAGGGAAATTGCGTAAGCAAACACACACATATAGGTAATTGCAAATAATGTCCATTTGCCGTTGTTCATTTCGCGCTTGATTGCGCCCATAGCCGCAAAGCAGGGTGCGCATAAAAGATTGAATATCATAAAGCTAAAGCCGGCAAGGCCGTTATTGTTGAAGAATTCCTTAGCTATTGTTGCATACATCTGCGCATCGCCTTCCATAGCAAGGTCGGCGTTTGCCATAGATGAAAGTGTGCCGAAGGTGCCTACAACCTCTTCCTTTGCTACAAGGCCTAAAATTGTTGCAACAGCCGCCTGCCAGTTGCCGAATCCCAGAGGCCTGAACAAAAATGCAATGGGGGTACCTATAAGCTCAAGAATTGAAGCGCCGCCTCTTTCTTCGGTTATGTAATGGAAACCGCCTTCAAAGGAAAGGGAATTAAGAACCCAGATAATTATACTTGCGGCAACAATTACGGTACCTGCGCGTTTTATAAAGGACCAGCCCCGTTCCCACGTAGCTCTTAAAACATTGTTTGCAACAGGTGCGTGGTAAGCGGGAAGCTCCATAACAAAGGGAGCAGGATCCCCTGCAAAGGGCTTTGTTTTCTTAAGAAGTATACCCGAAATAATAACTGCCGCAACACCAATAAAGTAAGCACAGGTTGCTATCCACGCGCTGCCGCCGAAAAGGGCGCCTGCAATAAGTCCAACAATAGGCATCTTAGCGCCGCATGGAATAAAGCCGGTGGTCATAATGGTCATTTTTCTGTCGCGGTCCTGCTCAATGGTTCTGGAAGCCATGATCCCGGGAACACCGCAGCCTGTAGCAATAAGCATAGGAATAAAGGATTTGCCTGAAAGGCCGAACTTGCGGAAAATTCTGTCCATTATAAATGCTATACGAGCCATATAGCCGCAGTCTTCAAGCAGAGCAAGAAGTAAAAACAGTATCATCATCTGAGGAACAAATCCAAGTACCGCGCCTACACCGCCAACAATACCGTCGGCTACCAGTGAAACAAGCCAGCCTGCGCAGCCTAAACCCTCAAGGCCTGTAGCAACTGCAGGAATTATCCATTCGCCGAAAAGTGTATCATTCATAAAGCCTACGGTCCAATCGCCGATTGTACCTATGGAGATGGTGTAAACCAGCCACATCATAACAACAAATATGGGCAGAGCCAAAATCCTGTTGGTAACGATCTTATCAATTTTATCGGAAACTGTCAGCTTACCTGCGCTCTTTTTCTTGTAGCAGTTCTTCATAAGTCCGCCAATGTAAACGTAGCGTTCGTTGGTAATAATGCTTTCGGCATCATCATCTAAGGTCTCTTCCACTGCCGCAATATCAGCTTCAATATGCTCCTTAACAGCCCCGTCAAGCTTTAAGGCCTCTAAAACCTTTTCGTCTCTTTCGAATACCTTTATTGCATACCATCTCTGCTGTTCTTCGGGCATGGAATGAACTGCCGCTTCCTCTATATGAGCAATGGCGTGTTCAACAGTGCCGCTGAAGGTGTGCTTGGGAACAGCCTTGCCGCTTTTGGCTGCTTCAACAGCCGCCTGAGCCGCTGTATCTATACTGTCACCCTTAAGGGCGGAGATCTCAATAATTGTGCATCCAAGCTCACTGCTTAATTGTTCGGTATTGATCTTATCGCCGTTTTTTCTAACAACGTCCATCATATTAATTGCAACAACAACCGGGATTCCAAGCTCCATAAGCTGGGTGGTCAAATAAAGGTTTCTTTCAAGGTTTGTTCCGTCAACAATATTCAGTATCGCATCAGGACGCTCATTAATAAGATAATTCCTTGCAACAACCTCTTCTAAGGTGTAAGGGGAAAGGGAGTAAATGCCGGGAAGGTCGGTAATAATTACTTCATTGTTCTTCTTCAGCTTGCCTTCTTTTTTCTCAACCGTAACACCGGGCCAGTTGCCAACGTACTGGTTGGAGCCCGTAAGCGCGTTAAACAGAGTTGTCTTACCGCAGTTAGGGTTACCTGCAAGAGCTATTCTTATATTCATAAAAGGTTCCTCACTTTCTTAATTAGCGGCGGCTAACCGCACTGCAAAAAAAAATTATTCAACTTCGATCATCTGTGCGTCAGCCTTGCGAATGGAAAGCTCGTAGCCTCGCACCGTAATTTCTACAGGATCTCCCAAAGGGGCAACCTTGCGAACGTATATTTCAACACCCTTCGTAATGCCCATATCCATAATTCTGCGCTTAACAGCTCCTTCACCGTGAAGCTTAATAACCTTTACGGTCTGACCTATTTTGGCCTCTTTCAAAGTGTTCATACTCTAACTCCTTTTATTAAACAAAAATCTTTTGTGCCATTTCTTTGCTTATGGCAACCCTTGCTTCTTTAACCTTAACAATAAGGTTGCCTCCGATGGTGTTTACAATAGATACGCTTGAGCCGGCAACAAAGCCTAAATTTTCAAGATGCTTTTTGGTTTCGGGCCTTCCGCTGATCTTTATTATTATGTTCTCTTCCCCTGGGTCGGCAAGTGTAAGTGGCATCATATTATTTCACACCCTTTGTAAAATATCGGTTAGCCATTGCTAACCGTTGCAATGATACATTATTTTTCTTCTGTTGTCAATAATAATTTTGGCAAAAAATTTAATTTCGGCAAATCGCATAATCAGTTAGCCGATGCTAACACAACTTTTTGGCAAAATAAACAAAGCATATAGGTTGAAAAAATAATTCGTTTATGGTATGCTATTTAAAGATATCATTAAGGAGAAAAGTTATGGTATTACAGGAATCCGGTGAAATGTATCTTGAAGCAATTTACGTGCTTTCAAATAAAAAGGGTGCAGTCCGATCTTTGGACGTGGCAGAGCATATGGGTTTTTCCAAGCCCAGTGTAAGCCGCGCGGTTGGTCTGCTTAAAAACGGCGGGTATATTACCATGGAGAAGGACGGGCATTTACTTTTAACCGAAGCAGGCCTTGAAATAGCCGAGAAAATATACGAAAGGCATACTTTGCTTACTACCCTCCTTGTAAATTTAGGCGTAAGTGAAGCAACCGCCGCGGCGGATGCCTGCAAGATCGAGCACGCTATAAGTGATGAATCCTTTGAAGCATTAAAGAATCACGCTAAGAAATATGCAAAATAAAAACGAGGCTTTAAGCCTCGTTTTTGTTTTGTTCAAGTTCTTTTTCCGAGCGTATTTTCTTTATCCATTTTCCGCTTCTGAGCCTGATAACACACCAGATCGCCTTTAATACCTGGTCGAATTTCAAAGCAAAGTATATCCAGAATGCAGGTAAATGGAAAACAAGTCCTGCAAGTATGCCAAGGGGAAGGGAAGCAACCCAAAGGAAAATGTTATCCGCCAGCATAAGCATTTTGGTGTCTCCGCCGCCTCTGAGTACACCTTTTGTCATAATGCTGTTGGTTGCCTGGAACACTATTATCAGGGTAATGGAAAGCATAAGCTCTTTGGCAATAGCCTGTGTTTGCGGTGAAAGATCGTAAATACTTATAAGCGGTGCGCTTATAAGGGTAATAATGAGGGCGGCAATAAGGCCGAATATAAAGCCAATTCCAAGAAAAGCAAATCCTTGCTCGTAAGCTTTATCCCTGTTACCCTCGCCTAATGTATAGCCTGTAATAATGGCGCCGGACTGGGAGAAGCCCTGTATCATAACCGAGCTTAACTGCTGAGCTACTGTAGTTACCGCATTTGCCGCTACAAAGCTTTCACCTAATCGCCCTATAACCATTGCAACAGAGTTATTGCCTAAAGCAAGAATACCGTCACTTATAAGCACGGGAATGCTTATTCTTATATATTCCTTCCAAAGATTGCCCGCTTTTATAAAGGCATCTTTAATTCTAAAGCCTATTTCTTTATCCTTAAAGAACAGGTAGCCGCAAATAACCGCAAATTCAAAAATTCTTGCAATAAGAGTTCCCAGCGCAGCGCCTGCAACATCCATTGCAGGGAAGCCTAATTTGCCGAAAATTAAAACGTAATTTGCGCCTACGTTAATAAAAAATGCGGCAATGGAGGTGTATAGAGGTATTTTAACCTGCCCAACGTTTCTTAAAACTATGGTGCAGGTAAGAGAAAGCCCTAAAAGCACGTAGCTTGCAATAGAATAGTTTAAGTATCTTATCCCGTATTCAATAATAGGCGTTTCTACAGTATATATCTGCATAATGGCTTTGGGTATAATAGCGGTAACTATCATAAACAGCAATGCAAGGGAAACGCAGAGCCTCAGCATTATGGCTATGGTTTTCTTTAAGGAAGGGTTGTCCTTCATTCCGTAATACCTTGCTACAAGAACAGAGGCCCCCATACCAATACCCATACAGAAAATATGATAAATATTAATAAACTGATTGGCAAGAGAAACAGCCGAAAGCTGTGTTTCACCAACTATTCCCACCATAACCGTATCCATCATATTAACGCCGGTGGTAATAAGCCCCTGTAGGGCTATGGGGATAGCAATTTTAGCTACCCTCTTATAAAAGCTAATATCTTTTGTGAAAAGTTTAGGCATTTTTTGCTCCTTGAGTGCTGTTCATTTTTAAACTTCTAAAATTTTAACACAGTTAAAAACAAAAAACAAGTAGATTGCTCTACTTGTTTTCTTCGTAATTTTCAAATCTGGCGCTGTGAGGGGCATATCTTTTCCATAAAGGAGGCATCTGCATATAATCCCCATAAAGATGAGTAAGATACTCCTCCGTACAGCCGACTACCGGTACTTCAATTCCCTCAAAGGTCAAAGTAGCCTCATCTTCCAGCCAGCGCTTGTCAATGGTTTCTTTTTCTCTTGAATAAATGCTGTAAAGGTTAACGTAAGAGTCACAGCAACCATTTAGAACCCGCTCGTTAAATCTGGCTAGCTTCATAATGCACTTATCGTTTAAAAATCGGCATATGAATTCGGCATATTTTCTGTATTGTTTAACAGGCGCTCCTATATGCGAATAGTGGCATTTGGTAAACATTCTGCCCCATATCCATTTAACCTTAGCTAAAATGCCTTCCTTTTTTGTTGGGCATAAGCGCCATATATCCATACAACATCTGCCGTCTACGCAAATCTTAGCAAACATTCGGTTATAAGGATAGTTAGGCGCAGGAACCATTAAAGTAAACTTTTCGGGAAGGTTTTCCTTAACAAGCCGTTCAAACTCCTCTATATTTTCTACCTTTACGCCAATATCAATATCGTCGTCCCAGGGGATAAAGCCGCCGTGCCTTTTTGCGCCGAGAACACTGCCGGCAAGCAGATAGTATTTTAAATTATGCTTGTCGCCAAGCTCCTTCAAAAACTGCAATGCTTCAACGCAATTTTTCTGGTGTTCCTTAAGCTCGGTAATAGCCTGCTCATCTGCTCCAAAACCATACACTTCATGAGGGCCTTTTTCGTAGGCACCGTACTTTTCCGAAAGATAATCTTTGTAGTAGTCTGTAGCAGGGTACTCATAGCCTCCGCAGGATACGGTAACGTAGTTTTGTTCGGTTATGTCCCTGCGGATGTAGTTGAGAACAGGCTGGTTATCAACAAAGAATCTGCGCTTTCTGCGTTCCCAGTTTTCCGGTAAATATTTTTGTATTTCAGAAACGCTCCTGCATTCAAAAACAACGTCTACACAGTTAAACCCTTCGGGAAATTCGTGGTAGTAATCTGCTAACAGTAAGGTAACGTTCCTTAAATACCAATTAACGTTGGCTTTCTTACAGGCATCGCCCCAAATTTTCAGTATTTCATGTGGTCCCATGGAATTGTTCACTTTCTTATATAGTCTAAAATTCTTTGTGTTGCATTACCGTCACAGGCACTTACAAAGGTTTCTTTGCATTTCTCAATCTCACTCATATCTCCCCTGAGCCAGCTTTCATAGGCATTGAAAATTGCCCTACCAAGCTCCTCGGGAGTAAATGCAATATTTTTTGTTATAGCCTTATAATCTATAAAGAAGCCTCGCTCCTTTTCGTATTTTTCGTAATCGGGAGCATATAAAACAAAGGGCTTGTTAAAGGCTAAGTAATCTAAGGTAACCGTAGAGTAATCCGAAACAAGCAGGTCCACCACAGGCAGAAGCTTTTCGGAAGGAATATTACAGTTTGAACGGTATCTGTCGCTTTTTGCAACAGCATCGTCGTGGGGGTGATGCTTAATAAGTATAATCCAGTCATCGCCTAATCTTTCTTTAATATCAAGAATGTACTTATTATCCAGTGCTGCGGGAGAAGAAGCGTCCCCTCTGAAGGTAGGCGCCCATAACAGTACCTTCTTGTTTTTTGCTTCAGGGTAGGCCTTGTAAAACTCTTCCCTGCAGTTTTTCACCCAGCCTTCATTATAGAAAATATCAGAACGGCTGACACCAAGAGCCCTTACGACCCCTTCCTTTTGGCGCATGGCATCGGTAATTATAGGCTCGTATAACGGGGAGCTTACAGAAACAAGATCATAATTCTTAAAAACGTTTTTGGAGTAAAAAGCAGGTATATCGTCGGTAGTAGCATAGCCTATCTTCTTAAAGGGGCCCGAAAAATGGCAAAGCTGTACAACCTTTGTGCCCTTGGGCTTCCTGCCGGAAGAAACCGGCATAAAGGTATCGCATATAAAAACGTATTTGGCCTTAGCATATATGTCCATAAACTTAATGGAATGAATAAGGCTCTTAAATGCGCCTTCATGGGTGTAATCATAAAAATGGCAAACCGGCTCTATTCCTTCTTCCACTACCTTGTTGTACATCTGAGCTAAGCTGTAGGGCAGGGAAGTATTATGCGCATCTGCAAATACGTATAAAGTCCGTTCTTTATTCTTAAGCTTTGCAAAAAAACAGGCCACGGGCAGTATGCAGTTTTGAATTATAAGTTTCGCAAAATTACGAACAAATAAACCAAGCTTCATTTTTCATTTCCTTATTTGTTATAAAAATATGGTAACATAAGAGTAACTTTTTGTCAATGCGCCTTTTTTTTGTAAGAGGCTATCAATTCTGCAATTATGCAAACAGGTAATGCCGCAAAGAAATCTATTGCAGAGTGCTGCTTTATGAATACAGTGGAAAGGCAAATGGATATTGCAAATACAACAATAAATACCTTCCATAGAACCGAAGAGTCCTTTTTCCTCAGCCAGGCTGATACCGCCGCCAGGGAAAAAGCGCAGTGCAGGGAAGGGCAAACCCCCGTGTTGGTATCTATAGAATAAAGATACTGAACCGAACGTGTAAGAATATTATCCCTTAAAAATTCCGTTGGTCTTAAGTCCTGTCTGGAAGGGTATACTATGTAAATTACAACTGCGATCACCCAAACTACAGTAATGTATTTCTGCATATGCTTAAAGCTCTCAACGTCATAATTCAAAAAATATATAAGAGAACCTGCAATAAGAAGATACCAGCCGACGTAGGGAATAACAAACCATTCGCAAAAAGGAACAATATCGTCCAAAAAGCAGTGTATAGGATGGCAGTTCTGAGCAGGTATAAGCCGTTCCGTTAAAAAGAACATTATAAAATAGCCAACCCAGCTTAAAAGCAGCCATAAATGCTTAAAGCGCGGCTCATTTATTCTTTTAAAAGTAAAGCCCTTGTAGCTTACCTTGTTCTTATTCATATAGTTGCTCCTTGAGTAAATGTATTTCTTAAAGGCTCATTTCGTAAATGCCGCATATAAAAGGGTGGTCATCATCCTCCCTTTTTTCAATAAGCTTGAAACCGCAGGATGAATAAAGCTTTCTTAAACTTTCGTTTTTATAAACCATAAGAAGTCTTATTCTTTTGCCTCCGTATAATTTAGCCTTGTATTTGCAAAATGCAATAAGCTCCTTGCCTAAGCCTAAATGCTGGTACTCAGGCAAAACCGCAAAGCGCTTAAAAACATAAGTGTCGTTTTCCTGCCTTTTAAGCTGTACACAGCCTGCTATTTTTCCGTCTACCCAGGCGGCGTAAATATGTGTGCCGCTTTCCTTTTCCTTAATAAGCTCCTCCAAGGTCATAAACGCTGCACAGGAAGGATAGTTTTCTCTGGTAAAACCGTATTTTTCGCAATTAATTGAAAAGGCCTTATGAATGGTTTCAAGGCAAACAGGAAGTTCTTCTTTTTTTACAGAATCAATTATAAGATCTTTCATTTTAAACCCCCACAAGCTCAAGTATAACCTTGAGTATAAGAAGCCCTATTACAATAAATATTACGGGTTTAACGATCTTTGCGCCGTTTTTGATTGTTACTCCCGCGCCAATATAATGGCCTGCAATGGAAAATACCGCCGCTATAAGCCCAATAGGGGCAATTATTTTTCCTGCCATTGCAGAGGTAATTACCGCACCTATATTTGAAGCAAAATTAACAACCTTTACGTTCCCCGAAGCGGTTTTAAGATCCATCTTTGCAATATTACAAAAAATAAGCAGCAGAAAAGTGCCTGTTCCGGGCCCGTAAAAACCGTCATAGGCTCCTAATATCAGAGAAGCTACCCATACAACAGCCCTTCTTTTCCAAATGGGCATCTGCCCCTTTTCCTCGGGAAAACGCTTTTGCTTAACCAGAATTACGGCTACCAGCGGCAAAACAATAAGCAGTAAATATTTCAAATATTTTTCGTTAACAAGAAGCTGGGCGCTGGTTCCCATATAAGCGCCGAAAATTGCAATGGCAACAGAAGGGATCGCAAGCCCCCAGTCTACAAATCCGTTTTTTAAAAAGCGATACATAGAGGCCGCAGTTCCTAAGCAGGAAGAAAGCTTGTTTGTGCCTAAAGCGTTATGTACAGGCAGACCTGCAATTAAATATACCGGCACCGAAATAATTCCTCCGCCACCGCCAATGGCATCCATAAACGAAGCGCAGAAAACTCCGATACCTATAAGCAGTACAACCCAAATAGGATAACCTGCTATCACAAGCCTCACCTCGCTTTTACTTAATTAAACTACCTTTCATAATACCATATTACGACCTTAATTGCAATAAAAACCGACTTTGATAAAAGTCGGTTCTCATAAATTAACTGTCAAGCCAGCAAACCACGTGAGAAGCAAATGCGTGACATAAGCTTGCGTGGGTGCGGTCATGCTCCCAAAGAGTGCCTGTTTTTTTAGCCATCTTTAAAAAGTAGCCTTCAATATTTTGTAATACAAGGCCCTTGTAGCCGTAGCGGTACAGAAGGTCAAGCCGCAAATAGTTGCCTATAAAGGCATTGGCAAACCAAACCTTCGGGAATTTGTTGTTAAGCTTCCTTTCGGGGCCGAAATCATTAAGAAGACGCTCCCAAAGTAACGGCTGTTTTTCCGGTGTTGTAACGTTAAAGTAAAAGGCGTAATATTGGCAAACCTCAGTGGTTTCTCCTGTTGGCTGTAATTTACCCTCCTCCCTTACTGCGTTATCCACAAAAAATTCGCCGTTGAAGGATTGCTCAAATACAGTTTTCTTTATTTTTTCAGCTCTTTGCGCCAATTTCTTGTCATCATAAAGCTCAGCGCAGGCCTCAAGACAGGCCGAGTAAAGCATATTGGAAGGGTAATTAACGTCCTGTACAAGCTCGTTTGCCTTTGACCACTCAACAAATACCCAGGATGGCAGTTTCTCCAAAAGCCCGTACTCGTTTAAAAATGAATCAAGATAATTAATCAAACCGTAAACCTTGGGCTTAAATGCTTCAATAAATGGTCTGTCGCCGCTTCGGTGCAAATATTCTCTGAGCTCCAGCACCAGCCACATAGCCCAGTTGGGAATAAACACACCGTCGTTATGATCCGCAGGGTAACACATAGGGAACATTCCCTCAGGTAAAAACTCAAAGGCTTCGGGCAATAAAAAGTTTTCTAAAAAATTGCGTTCAACCAAAGATTCACCCGTAAGTGTTTTTTCAACCCTGGCTGTCCAGAAGCTGTCGCAAAGCCAGCCTGCCCGCTCGCGGGAAGGGCAGTCGGTATAAAGGTCAACAGCGTTCTGGCGGTAAGATTCAATAGCTGCATCCCAAATCTTCTTAAGGTTTTCGTTTTCCCCCTTGTAAGGCCTTATTTCAATACTGCAGGAATATTCAATTATTGCAATTTGTGAAAACTGTACTTGCCCCTCATTGCAAACTATCTTTAATCCCTGTAAGGTGTAAGGCTCGAATGAAATAAAGGTATAATCTCCTTCCCTAAAGGTAAGGTCTATAACATTACAGCAGTCCTTCATTCGCCAGGGGTTTATATCATTGTTTTCTATAAGTTCGTCAAATAAAAGGGTAAGCTTGGTTGGTTTTTTTGCCTTAAACTTAATTTTTATAAACCCCGAAAGATTACAGCGAAATCTTGCTGTTATCCAATCCCCTTTGGATAGTATGTCTTTAGGAGTATCTTCCTTTGTGAAGTGAAGATGTGTAGCTTTTTCCGTAAGCTCTTTTTCAAGATCATTTTTGGGGAACCCTTTAAGTGTATGCGAAATGTTTTCTAAAGAGCGGTCCTTAAAATCAAATACCTTCTCGTTTTTGTATTCTGTTTTGCCTTGAGAAATAATTTCAATATGGTCACTTTCTTTAAGTGTGGCAAAATCAACTCGCCTTTCCAAATAATTAAAGGGCTCAAGCTCACTTAATTGCAATGGCTTTTTAGGCAGAGAAACGTAGGAATTATAATATTCCTCGTTTAAGCTCCAGCTTTCTGCAAAGGGACGCTGAAAGCTGTAACGCTGAACCCTTTGGGCTCTCTCATTTACAAGGCGGCAGAAAAACTGTCCATCCTTTTCGGTGCTTACCGTAACGATCCCGTTCTGCAGTATTTCAGCCTGTAAAAAGGAAGGCTGATCCGTTAAATAATAAGAGTTAACATTATAACCTGCTACTTCAACGGCAATATAGTTCTCCGCTTGGTCGCAGTGGTCGGTAATGTCTATTCTGTCTATTCTGAAATAGCCGTGAGGCCCCCTGGCCGGGCCGTATGCAATAAACTTTCCGTTTACAAACATACGGTAAACGGAAGAGGCTGTTAAATATATTTTGGTTGTGCCCTTTTTTACCTTAGCAGTAAATAAGGCGGTAATATTCTTTTCTTTTTCTTTGCCTTCTATCCAAACAGGCTTGGCTAATGAAAATCCGGTATCCATAATTACACCCACTTTCAAATAAAGTATAGCATAAACCCTGTATTAGTCAAGGCCTATTGCCTTGAATGCGCACCAAAACAAAAAACCGACTCATTTGAGTCGGTTTCTTGTTTTGGAAAGGGTTCACGAATTAGAAGTTGTTTAATTTTTTAGTTATGTGTTTGAACCCCTACATATTTTAGAATGAAATATTTTCCTTACGGAAAATATGAAATAATTCACTATCGTGAATTGTGAAATTTTCTGCTTTAGCAGAAAGTGAAATAAAATTCGCATCAAAACATTTGCGAAGCAAATATTTCATACGCGTAGCGTATTTCATAGCGAAGCTATTTCACTCGCCGTAAGGCGAATTTCATTGAAAAAAGCACCGACAAAGTCGATGCTTTTTTCTTGGTGGGAGATGATGGATTCGAACCATCGAAGTCACTGACAACAGATTTACAGTCTGCCCCCTTTGGCCACTCGGGAAATCTCCCATGTATGGAGCTGGTGAACGGAGTCGAACCATCAACCTGCTGATTACAAATCAGCTGCTCTGCCATTGAGCCACACCAGCATTTTTATCCGCGCACCTTAGCGCAAGATTGATTATAGCAAAAATGTGGCCCAATGTCAACCTAAAATTTCAATTTTTTTGATTTTTTATTCGTAAACAAAGGTTTGCGCTCTTTTTTGCAGAATATCAAGATAAAGTTTGGCTTCCTTCTTTGCACTTTCAAGGCTGAGGTTTTTGTAATTTCCGCATTCAACTTCCTTTTGCCCAAACATTTCATCTGCGCATAGTATCTTTTCCAGCGTTTCGGTTACTACCTTAAGTACTTTTTGATTTTCGCTGTTGCGAATAAGCAGGTAAAAGCCGGTCTGACAGCCCATAGGCCCAAAGTAAATAATGTCCTCCTTAAGCTCGCTGCTGCGGACAAAGGTGGCAAACATATGCTCTAAAGAGTGCATAGTCAGATTATCCATATAATCTCCTGCATTGGGCTTACGTGTGCGTAGATCATAAGTTGTAATATCTCCGTCAATACGGGAAACGTATATTCCGGGCAAAAGCTTTGTATGGTCTACAGTGAAACTTGCAATTTTTTCGGGCTTCATTTATTAAACCTCTTTTTTCTTTTTATTCTACCACAAAAGAAAGCATCTGTCTATTATTCCCCGAAATAATCGTACATCTTTTGCCATATATCGCGATAGTATGGCATATCCTCTTTTGCAGCAATCGGCGCTTCCAGTTCCTCAAACCAGGTATCCTCACTTGCGTTGAAAACAACTCCGTTATTTAGTTCATACAATGCCTGTGCGCACGCTCCGCCTTCTTCATATAACGGCTGGCAAACTATTGCAGATATCGTACCGTTCTCTACAAGCTCCATATTAGGCTCTACGTAGTCCATACCGACAACAATCAGATCGGTTCGTCCCGTATTTTCCATGGCTGCAGCCCAAGACTGGGGCGAGCCACCCGTTGCACCAAAGGCCCCTACAATGTTAGGATGCTCGTTTATTATGGATGTAATTTTATTTGTGGCTTCTGATATCTCAGCGCCTTCAAGACGGGTGTCCAGTACAATAAACGAGGTATCAAGTTCAGCCATTCTTTCAATAAATCCGTCAACTGCAGGGTTGCCACAACAGCTTCCGTTTTGGGTAACGCCTATACTACCGTTAGTAATACCCTTTTCGGTCAGCGCGTTAACAATATAATCTGCAGCATTTCTGCCGTAAGTTATGGCAAGGCAGCTTATATTCTTGTCTATAAAAGCCTTGGTATCCTCATAATTGTGAACAAAATGGGGAACAACGGTGTAAACCCCCATTTCTTTCATGCCCTTCATCATATCGTAGCAGGAGTCATCGCCCGTCCAGACAAGAACGCCGGTTGCACCGTTTACTACTGAGTCTTCCCAGGTTCTGATCAATTCCTGTATGGATCCCTCGTCTAATCCCGAAATAACACCCTTCATACCAAGTTCTTCGGCTTTTAACATAAAGCCGGTTTGCACTATCCTGTGTACAGGGTGATTTATTGAACCCATACAGCAGGCTATTGTTTTGCCCTGCGCCAAATTTTCCGATCCGTTGCTTTCGGGAGTTTCGGGGGTACTGCTTTCGGGAGTTTCGGGGGTACTGCTTTCGGGAGTTTCGGGGGTACTGCTTTCAGGAACCTCAGGCCCCTTTGCACAGCCGAAAAGGGCAAGCATCATAATTAGCGCAAGAGTTAAAGATAAAATCTTTTTCATATGATCACTCCTTAAAATATTCCTGTGCG
>JAZQIZ010000026.1:0-45304 GCA_045541395.1 Eubacteriales bacterium | reverse complement strand
TTAAAAAGGCATCTAAGACCAACACTGTTGGTTTAAACTTCACTAAGGCCGATCTTACTGCCGAGCTGGCAAAGGGCTTTACAATGGAAACAGGCTTTGTTGTTCCCGAAGGCCTTTCCGGCGAAATGATGTTCATAGGCGCAACCACCGGCGGCGGTGTTGGTATTGAACATAACGGCGGTAACCTTATATTCTTAATGCATACCGGCTCCGGTTATGCTAAGGTTCAGACTACCATGCCCGCAGTTGGAACCTATTGCCACGTTTTAGGTGTATTTGATGCAACCGCCCAGAAGATCAATCTGTATCTTAACGGCGAGTTTATTGGCTCCGCTGCCGCAGCTAAATTTAACGCGGGCGGCTATCACGGCGCTATCGGCATAGGCGCTTCCACAGCATCTGCTACTAACTTTACAAACTTTGGCGTTCCAGCCAATACTATTCTTACCGATCTTAATATCTACTCCTTAGTAGCAGGAGAGGAAGATGCAAAGGGCCTGTACAATGCTCACTTAAAGGCTTTAGGCGTTGAAGTAACAGAAACTCCCGAAGAGCCTGAAGAACCCGAAGTACCCGTAGAAACCACCGAAAAGATTTTGGAATTTAATATGGGCAACGGAAAGTTCTCTGCACTTACCTGCCTTGAAAGCGGCGTTGACGCTTCCGTATATTCCAAGTCTGAAACCAAAACAACAGCAGAAGCTATTAAGAACCTTACCGTTAACATTAACGGCAAGACTTTAAAGACTGTTGGTTTTGTTCGCGATGAGGGCACAAACTCTGTTGGCTTTGCATTTGATAAGGCTGAACTTACAGAAGCATTTACCGATGGCTTCGCTATTGAAACCAGCTTCGTAGTTCCTTCCGGCCTTTCCGGCGAAATGCATTTTGTTGGCGGCACCAATGGCGGCGGCCCTGCAATTTACTATTATAATGATGAACTTGTGTTCTGCATTGGTAACGCAGGCGGCGGTTATGCAGAAGTTGGCGTAGATATGCCCGAAGTTGGCTCCTACGTTCACGTTGTAGGTAACTATGACGCCGTAAACAAGACCATCCAGATCATCGTAAACGGTGTTCCCTCCTCCAAGGTGGCAGTTGCAGGCTACAGAGCAGGTGACTCCTTTGGTGCTGTAGGCCTTGGTGGCTGCACTGCCTCTGCCAAGAACTTTACCAAGTATATCACTCCCTCCGGCACCGTTCTTACCGGCCTTACAATTCATAACGATCCTCTTACCGAGGAGGAACTGACAAACGCTTATTCCGATCATATCGCGCAGTTCGGCCTTGTTGCTACTCCCGAATATGAAAAGGATTATACCGATGACTTCGAGCCCGTTGTTCGCTTTATGGTTACCTCCGACACCCATATTATTAGCGAGACCGACGGCCGCGCAGTCAAGACCGGTCACGCTATCAGAGATGCTTATGCGCTCTCTTTGAACAGCGGCAACCATTACGAAGAATTAGACCTTGTTGCTATCGCAGGTGATATTTCCGATAACGGTAAGCCTTCCGAACTGCAGGCAGTTAAGAGTGTTTTAGACGCCAACGTTCAGGATGGCACCGAGCTTCTCTTAACCTTAGGCAACCATGAGTACTATACTTCCTATGAAGAAGCTCAGACTACCTTCACTCAGTATCTCGGCGAAGAAGCAAGATCCCATAAAGTTATAAACGGCTATCACTTTATTGCCGTAACCGTAGACGTAAACGGTTATCAGTATTCTGCAGATCAGCAGAACTGGTTAAGACAGGAGCTTGCCAAGGCTGAAGCTGAAGGCGGCAAGGATAAGCCTATATTCGTTATTCAGCATATTCCTCAGAAGGACACTGTTTTAGGTTCTGATACCGATTGGTGGGCATCTTCTGCAAATACCGTTCTGAACGCCATCTACACCCAGTATCCTCAGGCCGTAGTATTCGCAGGCCACTCCCATATGCCTATTAATGACGAAGCTTCTATTATTCAGACCGGCTACACTATGCTTAACACCGGTACACTTAAAACTGGCGATACCTCCGCAGACGAACGCGGCGCTGAAATACCCTTGGGTGACGGCGGCAGCCAGTGGGATGTAAGCCAGGTTTACATTGTAGAAGTAGATGCAAACAGCAATACCAGAATCCGTATGTACGATATAACTGCCGATAAGTTCGTAGGTGAAACCTATATGCTCGACGGTTATACTGTTGAAGATTTTGATTATACCGCATCCAGATTTGATCTTGAAGACAGCGCGATCTTCTGGGAAGATGATGCTAAGATCAATATTCTCAATACCACCTCTAACCTTATTTCCTTCGAGTTCCCCACAGTTTCCGAAGAATCCTTTACTACCCGCGTATTCAAGGCAGTTGTAAAGAATAAGGCAACAGGTGAAGAGGTTGCCTCCCGTTACGTTGGCTGGCAGTATTGGAATGAAAATTACGATACTATCATTTCCTCCGGTATCGGCGGACTTGAACCCGGCACAGAATATGTTCTTGAAATTTACGGTGTAAACTCCAAGTTCCGCGTAATGGTTGATCAGGACTGCATTGTTTCCGCAAATCCCCTTACTGCAGAGTTTTCTACCATCGCAGTACCCACAGGTGATCCTGTTGCCGATATCCTTGACGTTAAGATCGATAAGGATGCCGACGGCAAGGCAGTTATAACTGATATTTCCGATTGTGACGACTTCACCTTAACCTCCACTATCGGTGGCACTCCCTTAGTTGAATATGATGAAACTATCGGTATGAACACCGTTACCTTCGAAGGAAACGAAGAGTGGGTTAAGCTTGCAAATTACGGTACCTATGCAAACTCTATGGCTTACAGTATGACCGTAGAAGGTTACTTCAAGGTTAACGAATGGAATATCGAAAGCGGTTCCAAGGCTCCTTGGGGTTCTCAGCAGTCAGGCGGCTTCGGCTTCAATATGACAAACTATGACGAAGAAACCGACACCGGTACAGTAGACTTTGAGATCCATAACGGTGCTTATAAGAGCATTACCAAGACCGTAGAAACAGGTAAGTACTATCATTACGTAGCTGTTTATGACGGCCAGACTGTAACCTATTTTGTAAACGGTAACAAGATAGCAAAGGTTGAATGTGCAGCTCCTCTGTTTATTCAGGATACAACCGGCAGAGTTGTTTACTTAGGCGCCGATACTACCGGCCCCGGTAACCCTGAAAGACAGTCTCGTACCTCTATAGCTCTCGCCCGTATCTATAGCCTGCCTCTTACCGATGAACAGGTTAAGGGCCTCTGGGAAGAGGTAGAAGCTCTCCGTGACGATGAAGTTTATCCCGATGATTTCTCATCCGATCCCGAGTATCTGTTCTGGGAAGCTATAGACGATGAGGATGACAGATATGTCTCCTTCGAAGACCCCGAAGGCAACGTTCACGATCACGCTGATGATGATAACTCTGCTCCCGATACTATGGTAAACGGTGAGATCCAGTGCTTCAGCGGCAGCCACCTCTTTGATTCTCAGTCTCACGCTATTACCGGCGACGTTATGTGTAAATTAAACTTTACCGGTACAGCATTCCGTTACGTTCTCTATTATCGCGGCCCTGCTGACGGCTACGGCACCGGCGTTGATATTTATATCGACGGTGTATATCACGGCACTGCCGATGATATCAACGGCAATAACTTAACAAGCAAGTACATTGCTTACGAAGTAACCGGCCTTGATGATAAAGCTCACGAGATCACCTTCGTTTCCAATACAGGCGCAAGAGTAATGATGGACTGCTTCGAAGTAGTATTCGGTAATGGCTCCGATGAAGACGGCGCTGATATCCCCGAAATTCCCATCTGGACCACCGTTGACGTAACTGAATATAACTATATCCAGTATTACACCAACAGCGGCGAACTTTGCGACCTCTCTTCTCTTGACAGCTTCGGTGAGCTTGACGCTACCGAACAGTGGCAGTTCTTCAACGATGCAAGCCTTCAGAATAAAACCGGTATTTACGGCAACTATGTTCAGGATGCATACTTCACCCTTAACTTCGAAGGTACAGGCATTCGCTACATTACCTCTTACCGTGGTCCTAAGACCGCCGATATCGATATTTATATTGACGGCGAATTGGTAACCACCGTAACCGATCTTAGTGCTGATAATATAGCAAGTGCGTACAAGGTATTCGAGGTAACAGGTCTTGAAGAGGGTAAACATACCTTTATGGCAGTTAATAAGGATGGCGGTCAGATGCCTATCGACTATTTGCAGGTAGTAGGTCAGCCTCTCGAGCCCTCTGAAATGGTAGAGCCCGAGGATCCCGAACAGCCCGGCGATCCCACCGATCCCGAACAGCCCGGTGGTCCTACCGATCCCGAAGATCCTGAGGATCCTACCGATCCCGAAGATCCTGAAGATCCTACCGATCCCGAAGATCCTAACGAAGATGACCTCATTGAAGATGAGCCCGAAGAAGATGACCTCATTGAAGATGAACCCGAAGAAGATGACCTCATTGAAGATGAGCCTTCCGAAGAGCCTGCAGAAGATGAGGAAGAAGAGACCGATAAGGAATCTCCTGCAACTGCAGATAGCACAATGCTGGTATTTGTGATCCTGTCCGTAGTTATTTCCTTAAGCTTCGGCATCACCTTATTCATTAAAAAAAGAGAATCTATCTCTAAGTAATTCTCTCCTTAAATAACAAAGAGGTTCGGTTTATCCGAACCTCTTACTCTTTTTTAAGGCTGTTCGTTCTTTGGGGATAGAAAAGCAAAAATCAGGTGTATAATACACCTGATTTTAACCATAGAAAGTATAATATAAAAATTATGCATCAAGCCGTGGCAAACAGTAAATGTTTTTACCCGTGCCGATTTGGTATATTTATTTTTTCGGTCCAACTCATTTTTTCAGTACAGTTTTGCCAGGCCGCCTTCGCTTGTTTCTCTGTAATGGTAGGGTAGATCCTTGCCGGTTTCATACATAGTCTGTACAACAAGATCAAAAGATATCTTCCTTGAGTCTGCAAGGAAATTTGCCAGATTTACCGCGTTAATGGCCCTCATAGCCGCTACTGCATTTCTTTCTATACAGGGTATCTGAACAAGCCCTAAAATCGGGTCGCATGTAAGCCCTAAATGATGCTCCAAAGCAACCTCCGCGGCATATTCTATCTGGTTCAGGCTCATGCTGTACATTTCTCCCAAAGCTGCCGCCGCCATAGAGCAGGCAGTTCCTATTTCCGCCTGACAACCGCATTCTGCGCCGCTTATGGAAGCATTTGTGCGAATAACGTTGCCTATAACGCCTGCTGCTGCAAGGGCGTGCAAGATCTCTGTTTCGTTAAAAGAACACTTTTCGCTTACGTATTTTAAAACCGCAGGAAGCACACCGCATGAACCGCAGGTAGGCGCAGTAACTATAGTTCCGCAGGATGCGTTTTCTTCACTGCAGGCAAAAGCATATGCGCAAACAAGACGGTTCTCTCTTGTTTCCCTGCTTTCATCTATATGGCGGTGATTATAAAGCTGTTTAGCCTTTTTTTGTACATCAAGACCGCCGAAAATAATACCGTCGGCCTCAATTCCCCGCTCAATAGCCTCATCCATAGTGCGCCATATCTTTTTAAGGTAATCCCAGATTTCTTTGCCTTCATACCTTTCAACATACTGCCAAAGCCTTATTTTTTCTTTTTGGCAGTATTCAATAATTTCGGCAAAGCTCTTTTGCGGGTAAATATCCTTGCTCTCTTCCTTGGGCTGCCCCTTCTTTTCAATAAGTCCGCCGCCAATACTGTAAAACTCAGACCTACCTATTTGCGCCCCTTCTTTATAAGCATAAAGAACCATAGTGTTGGGGTGGTAAGGGGTGTCGGTCTCTATATCAAAGACGATCTCGCAGGGTATCGGCATAAAGCTCTGTTCTATAATATAGTCTGTCCTGTGGCCCTTGCCGGTCTTCGCAAGGGAGCCTAAAAGTATTACCTTAAAGCGGTCTGCTTCAGAATACTCATTCTTAAACTCTAAAGCCGCCCGTTGAGGCCCCATAGTATGGGAGCTGGAAGGCCCTGTGCCTATTTTATATAAAGTTTTTAAGGATTCCATATTCAACACCTCACAATCATTCTACCACAAATTCAAAAAAAATGCTATAATGTATGTCACATTATCCTTTAATTTTCGAATCAGTTTAGTGAAAGGGGGGAGTAACCGTGCAGGATGAAAAAATTTATACTGCTCTTAAGAAAAATCCCGAAAAAGGCCTAAAAATGGCTATGGATAAATACACAGGCCTGGTCTATCACATAGCCGCTTCAAGGCTTAAGGGCCTTTGCACAAAAGAGGATATTGAAGAGCTTTGCGGTGACGTATTCTTTAGCCTCTATAATAACCGCAATAGAATTAGTATAGAAAAAGGCTCCCTTAAAGCCTATCTTTGCAAAATTGTCCTTAATAAAGCAACGGATATTTACCGCAAAAAATCGGCTGAGCCGATGCCCTTAAGCCTGGATGAGGGTATTTTTGCAAACAGCGGCGTTGAGGAAATTATGCTGAAGGAAGAAAAGCTGAAGCTTCTTACTTTAGCCCTTAATGAGCTTGAGGAGACCGATCGGAAAATAATTGTTTGTAAAGTGATCCTCGGCTATACGTCCAAGGAATTGTCCAAAGAATTTTCTTTAAGTGATGATGCGGTGCGAAAACGCATCTCCCGCGGCTACGCCCTGCTGAGAGAAAAATTGAAAGGTGTGATATAATGTTTGAATATTTACCCGATAATGTAGCTGTTGAAGAAACCGTAAAAAATAATATAGCAAACTGCGCTTTTGCCAAAATAAAAAAGGAAAAACAAAAAAAGCTTATAAAAACCCTAACTACCGTTGCCGCATCCTTTTTAATAGTTATTTGTTCAATGTGGGCTGTAGGTTTTGAAAACGTAGCCGCAGCAGCACAGCGCTTCTTTAACTTT
The DNA here is from genome assembly GCA_045541395.1 of Eubacteriales bacterium. Lineage (GTDB taxonomy): Bacteria > Bacillota > Clostridia > Oscillospirales > UMGS1783 > JAZRWQ01. The sequence goes on along the minus strand of JAZQIZ010000026.1, from coordinate 38,360 downwards.
ATACCCGGCTTCGGTATTGTAGAGGAGTACGAATCCCCTACGCTCGTGGCAAAAAAGGCTGTTACCCGCGGTAACGAAATCGCAGATATAACTGTCTGTCAGGCAATGCCGGGCAGATCGGATAACGACATTTCCGGATTGCTTATGAATATTCAGGTAAAGTATAAAAATAATATGCCGGAGTATGATTACAATAATTTTGAGTTCGAACTAAAGGTTGGAAATGAGGTATTTACAACCTTCAAATTCAATGAAACTAGTTATAGTTCGGAGAATTGGTTTTCTATTAACGGGCTTTGGATATATACAAAGAATACGGAATTTAAAAGCGGACAAAAATGTATTCTCACCGTAAAAGGCGAAAATATAGGCACTATAAAAATTCCCTTTAAGCTTGTAAATATTGAAAAACTGGATAATACGCGCTCTATTACGTTAGGAGATATAAGTATAAACGCCTGCAAGTATACAACAAAGGTGGACGGTAAAAAGTATATTGCCGTTGACGTTTTTTCCAACCATCCTGAAAATCTCTCTAGAATGGGTGAAGGCTCTATGTTTGTTACCGCCGAAGGCGAACCTATTCCGGCCGACTTTTGCGCCGGCACAACAAGTTATTACTTACAGGAACGGCTGCCAAAGGATTCGGTTTTTGAAATTGAATATATATCCTTCAGGGAAATAATCGAAGAAAAAGATTATACCATACCTATTCCTGCAGACGGTAAAAGCGAAAAACTGAATATTTCGGTACCCTTTTCCTTCGGCACTATAAATATCAGTAAGGTAACAAGGGAACGTAATAAGCTTGTTTTTGATGTTGAATACGATACGGAAAAGAATATTTCCGCCTATGTATATTTCCTGCGGGAAGGAGAGTGGCCTACCACTTATATAGAATACGCAGGAGACCGATCATTCACGATCGAGCCCGGCATAAAAATCGATGACACAATAGACGTCAGATATGATAAGGATTTTTTAAACTTTACTGTTGAAGGTCTTTGGTTTGATATTTTGGGCCCAATGGTTTTTGATTTTGATTAAAGGGAGCATATGCTCCCTTTTTTCTTGCAATTTTCCTTTGTATTTGATATAGTAAAGAAAAAAGCGGAGGCCTGTGCTATGAGATATATTAATAAAGAGAATCTCTCCGATTACGCCTTTTTGAATACAGATACCCTTAAGCTTCCCCTAAAGGGCATTTGCGTTTGCTTTCACGGGTATACCGATGATACAATGTTTGAAAAAAGCAACGAGACCGCCAAATTTTTAGGTCAAAAGGGAATTGCCTGGGTATTTCCCTATTACAGCGTTTGGGGCTGGCTTGGCAAAAATGCCATGGAGTTTTGCGAGCAGGTTATAGATGCAGTTTATGATAAATTAAATGCTCCCGATGATATTCCTTTTATAAGTACAGGGGGAAGTATGGGCGGGCTTACTGCCCTTATGTACTGTATTCTTGGCAAAAGAAAGGTTATAAGATGTGCGGCAGATTGCCCGGTTACGGATATATATTCAATTTTTGAGGATGTTCCCAATATGCGCAGGGCAGTTTATTCTGCTCATATAGAAAAAGAGGGAAGTCTGGAGGATATATTAAAAAGCTTTTCCCCTGTGTACAGAGCAAAGGATCTGCCCAATATTCCTTACTTTTTGCTTTTCGGCGGTGAGGATAAGCTTATAACCGAAAAGCATTATCCGCCTATTGTTAAGGCGCTGGAAGGTTGCGGCCATAATTTTACGGTGCATCTTCAGCAGGGAATGGGCCATTGCGAAATGCATAACTTCCCCGAAGCCTTAGAAAAATACTGTAGCTTTATAGCAGGTGAATTATGAACTACCTTGCAATAGATATAGGCGCTTCCTCCGGCAGACATATAATAGGCTGCCTTAATAACGGGAAGCTTGAAACAAAGGAAATATACAGATTCAAAAACGGCGTTTCTCAAATAAACGGCCACCTTGTATGGGATTATGAATCCTTGTTTTTCCACATAAAAGAGGGAATGAAAAAGGCAAAGGAATATAACCCGGTAAGTGTCGGCATAGATACCTGGGGTGTAGACTTTGTTCTTTTGGATGAAAACAAAAAGCCTTTAGGCGAAAATATAGCCTACCGGGATAAGCGTACCGAAGGTGTTCCTGAAAACTGCGGTGTTTCTTTGGAGTGGCTGTATTCCAAAACAGGCATACAAAAGCAAAGCTTCAATACTATATATCAGCTTATAGCCCTGAAAAAGCAAAACCCCGAAATTATAAAAAAAGCAAAGCACTTTCTTATGGTGCCCGATTATTTCGCCTTCTTACTTACAGGTAAGATACGAAATGAATATACCAATGCTTCAACCACAGGTCTTCTCAATGCCAAAACAAGGGATTGGGATAAAGAGATTTTGGATGTTATAGGCGTTCCCTTTAATATATTCCAAAAACCCGATATCTTAGGCTTTTACGGAAAGCTTTCTCCCCTTATAGAGCAAGAGATAGGCTATAACTGTAAGGTAGTGCAGGTTGCAACCCACGATACAGGCAGTGCCTATATTGCCGTGCCTGCAAAAGGGGCAAACAGCGTGTTTATTTCCAGCGGTACCTGGAGTTTGCTCGGGGTAGAAAGTGAGCTGCCCTTGCTTACAGAAGAAGGCCGAAAAGCCAATTTTACAAACGAAGGCGGCATAGAAGGTACATACCGTGTGCTTAAGAATATTATGGGGCTCTGGATGCTTCAGAATTTCCGCAAAGAAATAAATACTGAGGATCTTACTCTTCCCGCAAAGCTTGCCAAAAACAGCAGCTTTTCTTCCGTGGTTAATGTGGAGGATGAAAGCTTTTTGGCTCCCGAAAGTATGTGTGAGGCTATAAAGATATACTGTAAAAAAACCTCTCAGCCGGCTCCTGAAAGTAATGAGGATATGGCCGCTTGTATTTACAACAGCCTCGCCAAAGGCTATAAGCGGGCTATAACCGAGCTTGAAGGGCTTTCAGGCAGAAAATATGAAAGCATAAATATTGTAGGCGGTGGCAGTATGGATGAATACATTTGCTCTCTTACCGCCAAAGAAACCGGCCTTCCCGTATATGCAGGCCCCGGGGAGGGCACAGCCATAGGCAATATTTTCTCTCAGATGATAGCCTTAGGGCAGATCAAAAACCGATTTGAAGCAAGAGAAATACTTGCAAACAGTATAAATTTAAAGGAGTATAAAGTATGAATGCCTACGAACTTGCAAAAGAACGCTATGCCGCTTTAGGTATAGATACGGAAAAAGTTATAGAAACCTTAAAAAATATTCCCATTTCCATTCACTGTTGGCAAGGTGATGATATTCACGGCCTTGAAAAGGCAGATTCCGTGCTGGACGGCGGTATTCAGGCAACAGGTGATTACCCAGGGGCTGCCCGTAATTTTGAGGAGCTGACTGCCGATTTCGATTTGGCGGCTTCACTTATTCCCGGTAAAAAGCGTCTTAGCCTTCATGCCAATTACGCTATGTTTGAGGACGGCTTTGTTGACAGAGATAAAATAGAGCCTAAGCATTTTAAAAAATGGGTTGAATATGCAAAGAAAAACGGCTACGGTCTGGATTTTAACCCTACTCTTTTCAGCCATGAAAAGGCCAAGGGCCTAACTTTATCCCATCCCGATGAAAATATTCGGAATTTCTGGATAGACCATTGTATTGCCTGCCGTAAAATTGCTCAGTATTTTGCAAAAGAGCTTGGTGGTGAAAGCCTTTGCAATGTTTGGATACCCGATGGCTTTAAGGATGTTCCCGCAGACAGGCTAACCCCCCGCCTGCGCTTAAAGGACAGCCTTGATAAAATATTTAAAAAGAAAATGAATGGCGTAGTTGACAGCGTAGAAAGTAAGGTTTTCGGCATAGGCGTAGAATCCTATACCGTAGGCTCCAACGAATTTTATATGAGCTACGCTGCAACCCATAAAGGGGTATATAATCTTCTTGATAACGGCCATTACCATCCTACCGAAGTGGTAAGCGATAAAATTCCTGCGCTTCTTGCCTTTTTTGATAAAATTCCTCTGCATATTACCCGTAGTGTGCGCTGGGATTCCGACCACGTTGTTCGCTTTGAGGATGAGGTTAAGGAGATCTGCAAGGAAATAGTAAGAAACAAGGCAACCGATAAGGTTCTTATCGGCCTGGACTTTTTCGATGCCGCCATAAACCGTATAAGCGCCTGGGTGGTTGGTACAAGAAGCGTTCAGAAGGCTCTGCTTTTTGCGCTTTTACAACCGGATGAACAAATGATGAAACTTCAGGCTGAAGGCAATTTCACTAAGCTTATGGTTATACAGGAGGAAATGAAAACCCTTCCCTTCGGCGCGGTTTGGGAAGAATACTGTGTAAGAGAAGGTGTAATTGCAGATTCCTCCTGGTTTGAGAAGGTGGAAAAATACGAAAAAGATGTTTTGCTAAAGAGGAACTGAAATGGGCATTTTAAATATAAAAATAATCAAGGATTTTATCCGTACCTGTAACGACGGCTGGGAACAAGGCTGGCACGAACGAAACGGCGGCAACCTTTCTTATCGCCTTACAGAGGAACAGGTAAATGAATGCAAGGAGTTTTTTACTGAAGGAGAATGGGCGCCCTTAAAAATTGAAGCGCCATTTTGCGCAAAGGAATTTTTTATTGTTACCGGCAGCGGCAAATTTATGCGCAATGTTATCCTGGAACCTCAAAACAATATCTGCATAGTTGAAATAAACGAAAAAGGGGATATGTACCGTATTGTATGGGGCCTTGAAAATGGCGGCAAGCCTACAAGCGAACTGCCTACCCATATTATGAACCATAACGCAAAATTAGCGGCAGGGCAGAATGTTCGGGTTATATATCATGCTCATCCCGCGGCCCTTATTTCCTTGACCTTCGTTTTGCCGTTGGAGGATAAAGCCTTTACAAAGGCTCTTTGGTGCAGTGCAACCGAATGCCCGGTTGTTTTCCCCGGCGGTGTAGGTGTGGTTGAGTGGATGGTGCCGGGCGGCGCCGAAATAGCCATCGCCACCTCAAAATTAATGAGCAGGTATGATGCCGTAGTATGGGCACACCACGGCCTGTTTTGCGCAGGGGAGGATTTGGATATTACCTTCGGCCTTATGCACACTATTGAAAAAGCGGCGGAAATTTACGTAAAAGCTCTTTCCTGCGGTATGGGAATAAAACAAACTATTCCCGATGAAGGCATTCGCGCCATTGCCAAGGATTTCGGCATAACCTTAGCCGAAGAATTTTTAGATTAAAAAAATGCACCGAAAGGTGCATTTTTTTATGGGATATATTTTTTCAATACCTGGGTTATGGCATCTTTTAAGGGGCGGTTTTCTTCTTTTAAAAGCTTTTCGTCTGATTTTAAAATTTCCTTAATACATTCCTGCGATTTGGTAACCGCCTCAATATCGGTCATTAAATTGGCAATTTTGAATCGAACAAGGCCTGATTGCCGCTGACCGAAAAACTCACCGGGACCTCTTATTTCAAGGTCTCTTCGGCTTATTTTAAAGCCGTCGTTGGTTTTGGTCATAATATCAAGTCGGGAAAGGGCATTTTCTCCGCCGCTGTTGGAAACAAGTATGCAGTAAGATTGCTCCTTTCCTCTGCCTACACGGCCTCTTAGCTGATGCAGTGTGGAAAGGCCAAAACGTTCTGCGTTTTCTATTACCATTACTGTGGCGTTTGGTACGTTTACTCCAACCTCTATAACGGTGGTGGATACAAGCGCTTGTATCGTACCGCACTTAAAGGCGGTCATAATTTCATCCTTTTGCTTCTGGGCCATTTTTCCGTGGATATAGGCAATTTTGGTCCCTTTTAAAAAACCCTCTGCAAGCTCATTTGTAAGTTCCCTTACGCTAACAAGATCGCTCTTTTCATCGTTCTGGGCCTTTGCGCAAATAATATAAGCCTGTCTGCCTTCTTCAATATTCTTTTTTACAAAGCCGTAAAGCCGCTCTCTAAGTTCATTTCCAACTGCGTAGGTCTTAACCCGCTTTCTTAAAGGCGGCAGTTCGTCTATAACTGAAATGTCAAGCTCTGCATATAAAACCATAGCCAGGGTTCGGGGAATAGGCGTGGCGCTCATAAGCAGCATATGGGGGTGCTGCCCTTTTTTTAGTAAAGTCTGCCGCTGTGCCACACCAAAACGGTGCTGTTCGTCCGTTACGCAAAGAGCAAGATTTTTAAAGCTTACCGCCTCGGAGATCAGTGCGTGGGTGCCAACTGTAATAAGAAATTCACCCTCCTGAATTTTACCCAAAGCTTCCCGTTTTTCCTTTGCGGTCATGCTCCCGGTAAGCAAACCAACCTTGACTCCCAAGGGCTCAAACAGACACTTTAAGTCGTTATAATGTTGGTTGGCTAACACTTCGGTTGGAGCCATAAAAGCACTCTGAAGGCCGTTTTTTGCAACCATATACATAACCGCGCAGGCAACGGCGGTTTTGCCGCAGCCAACGTCCCCCTGAATAAGGCGGTTCATACAAAAACCCGAACGCAGATCTGAAGCGCAGTCGTTTATAGCCCTTTTTTGCGCTCCTGTAAGCTCAAAGCCAAGAGCATTTAAAAAGGGTGAAATATTTGCGGTGTCGGTTATTTTCGGAGCCTTTTCCTTACGGTTTTTCTGCTTTAAAATATTCAGTGCACCGTTAAAAACCAGCATTTCCTCAAAAACAAGGCGCCTTCTTGCGATTTCAAGCTCCTGTTCATTTTGCGGGCGGTGTATCTTTCTTAAGGCATATTGGCGGTCGCAAAGATAATACTTTTCTCTTGCGCTTTGGGGCAAAACATCCCTTTCAAAAAAGTCATACTGTTCAAGAGCGGCCTCCACTGCCTTGGTCACTGCTTTGTTCGAAAGTCCCAAAGTCAGCGGGTAAAGGGGTACAAGCCCCGCGCTTTGGCGCCCGTTTGCCGCCTCAATATAGGGGTTCACAATTTCCTTTTTTAAAAGGTTTCCTGAAAGCTGGCCGTAAAGAAAATACCATAAGCCTGTTTTAAGGCTAAGGGCAGAGTATTTGTTATTGAAAAATACAAGTTCAATTTTACCGCTGGTATCCTGCGCCTCGCCCTTGTAAATTTCCATACCCCGAACCTTTTTTATAAGCTTAGGCGCCTTTGTAATGCACACCAAAAGGGCGCACTTCTCCCCTAAGACTGTAGAAATAACAGGCGTAGGGGCCGAAATATCCATATATCCGCGGGGAAACAGATTAATAAGATCGTTAATTGCGAAAACGCCCAGCTTATTGAAAAGCCGGGCCTTCGCAGGGCCCACACCTTTAATATATTGTATATCTGTAGGTGCGGTATTCATAATTACATTTTACTCCAGGTAGTACCCTGAGGGGTATCCTTTAATGCTATACCCATTTCGGTAAGCTGATTTCTTATGGCGTCGGCAGTTGCCCAGTCCTTAGCCTTCTTGGCTTCAAGGCGCTTTGCAATAAGCTCTTCAACTTTGGAAGAAAGCTCATCGTCAACCGCTACTTCAACTTCTTCGAACTCCTTGTCCAAATCAAGCCCTAAAACGTCATCGGTGCTTAAAATAAGCTCATAAATATCATTGGATTTAACTTCGTATTTAGCCATATTCCAAACAATGCCTAATGCCTTGGGAATATTAAGGTCATCGTTAACAGCCTCGTTAAATTCGTTTCTGAAGTCTTCAATAACCTTGCTGTCAACCTTGCCGTCGGCGCCCTTGTGGCGGTCTATTTCCTTGTGCAGGTTCTTAAGAGCCTTCTTTGCCGCATCCATACTATCAAAGGTAAAGTTTATTTTGTTTCTGTAATGAGCGTTAAGGCAGAAATATCTGAATACTAAGGGAGAATAGCCCTTTTCAATAAGCTGATCTACAGTGTAGGTATTGCCTAAGGATTTACTCATTTTGCCGCCGTTAACCAGCATAAATTCGCCGTGCATCCAGTAGTTTACCATAGGATGACCAAGCAGACCTTCCGACTGAGCAATTTCATTTTCGTGGTGAATGGGAATATGGTCAACACCGCCGGTGTGAATATCAAACTTCTCGCCTAAGAAACGCAGGCCCATAGCAGAGCATTCAATATGCCAGCCGGGATAGCCCATGCCCCAGGGAGATTCCCACTGCATAATATGCTCCTTAGGTGCCTTTTTCCAAATAGCAAAGTCTGCAGGGTGACGCTTCTCATCGTTAACATCAACTCTTGCGCCACTCATAAGGTCATCTAAATTGTTTCCGGAAAGCTGGCCGTAGCCATTGAACTTCTGAATATCGTAATAAATGCCGTCGGAAGTCTCGTAGCCGTAGCCCTTATCGCAAAGACCAACTACAAAGTCTATCATCTGGTTAATGTTATCGGTTGCCTTGGTAATAATTTCGGGGCGGGTAATATTAAGGCGGTCAATATCCTTTAAAAATACGTCGGTAAAGTAAGCGGCGATCTCGTAAGGATCTTTTTTCATAATACGAGCACTTTTTGCCATCTTATCTTCGCCTTCGTCACCGTCGGAAGTTAAATGGCCAACGTCGGTTATGTTCATAACGTGCTTTAAGGTGTAGCCGTTTCTTTTAAGTACGCGTCTTAATTCGTCCATAAAAATGTAGGTGCGAAGGTTGCCTATATGGGCATACTGATAAACAGTAGGACCGCAGGAATATATGCCCACGTAATCCTTATTAAGAGGCTTAAGCTCCTCTTTCTGGCGGGTAAGTGTGTTGTAGATTTTCATTTATTTATCCTCCGATTTTTTTTCCAATTTGTTAAGCTTGTTTTCAATTCTGCAAAGCTGCTGAGCAATCGGGTCGGGTACGTGGATCTGGTCAAGAATAGATTCAACCCTTACACCCTCTCTGCGTACTATCCTTGCGGGTGAGCCAACTGCTGTGGAATTAGGGGGTATCTCCTCCAATACCACCGAGTTTGCCGCAATTTTAGAATTGTCGCCAACCTTAAAGGGGCCAAGTATCTTAGAGCCTGCACCAACCATAACGTTGTTGCCTAATGTCGGGTGGCGCTTGCCTTTGTCTTTACCGGTACCTCCTAAGGTGACCCCCTGGTAAATAACGCAGTTATCGCCAACCTCAGCCGTTTCACCTATAACCACACCCATGCCGTGGTCTATAAGCACACCTCTGCCTATTTTTGCGCCGGGATGGATTTCAATTCCGGTTATATGGCGGGTGTTTTGTGAAATAAGCCTTGCCCAGAAGAATTGCTTGTGATTGTACAGCCAATGTGCAATTCTGTGCCGCCGTATTGCTCTATAGCCTGCATACAGGAAAAACACCTCAAAGGCGCTTCTTGCTGCAGGGTCATGATCCATAATAGATCTTATATCCTGTTTTATTTTATTGAACATAAATCCACCTCAAAAATATAAAAAACTCCGCAGTAATTCTACTGCGGAGGCGTTTTTCGCGGTCCCACTCCGATTTATAACTTTTTAAGCAATATAACGGTTGCACCCGTACGGAATTACCCGTAATTCGCCCGAAGGCGGCGGCCGCACTTTTCCCTTTTTGCAATTAAAACAGCTTTCAGCTTATAACCGTTTCTCTCTGAAATTGACCTTCCAAGGTACTTCTTGCCGCAATAATATATTAAATTAGTTATTTTTCATAAGCCTAAAGAAGCCGCTTACGTAGGTAGCCCCGGAAATTACCGTCATAACAACAGCTATAACCAAAAGTATCTGGGCCAGCCAAATAAAAGACGTTTCTATAAATAAATAGTACGCAATAAGAGCCGACATCTGAAATACAGTTTTTAACTTACCGTAAATATTAGCCGCTACTACCTCGCCTCTGGAAGCGGATAGCATTCTTACAGAAGAAACTATAAACTCTCTGAACAGAGTTACCGCTACGGCAATTATCATAAAAGGAAAGCCCTTGTCTGCCTCTGCAAAAATAAAGCCCAGCATTGCAAAGAAGGTTAAAAGCTTATCGGCAATCGGGTCTACAAACTTGCCGAAATCAGAAACTAAATTATACTTCCTTGCTATTTTTCCGTCCAGCAGGTCAGATATACAGCCTGCGCCAAAAATAAGCCCGCAAAGCCACATAAAAAGAGGTCTGTTTACAGCGGGGTCAATAACCATCATTAACGTAAGCACAGCCACTGCCGCAAATATTCTGAATACGGAAAGTATATTTGGAACGTTTTTCATAAAAGCTCACCTGTAAGATCGTAGTCAATAAAGCCTGTGATTTTTACCTGCACTGTCTCGCCGGGCAAAATCTCGCGGTAACCGGTAAAGTAAACCTTACCGTCAACCTCAGGAGCGTCCATATAGCTTCTGCCTGAGTAGCTCTCGTTTTCAGGATCATACTCTTCGGTAATCACCCAAAGCTCCTTTCCCAAAAGGGAGGAAAGAAAGTTCCTTTGCACTTCATTCTGCAGCTCCATTATTATCTCTGCCCGTCTTGCTCGTACCTGTTCGTCAATCTGCTGAAGCAATGCGGCGGGAGTGTCCTCCTCCTGAGAATAAGCAAAGGCTCCAAGACGTTCAAATTTCATTTCCTTTACAAAATCGCAAAGCAAAGCAAAATCCTCTTCCGTCTCGGTAGGGTATCCGGCAATAAGGGTAGTTCTTATAACCATTTGGGGAATAAGCTCTCTTATTCTGCCTATAAGGGCTTTCAGACTCTCATAGCTGTCCGGACGGTTCATACTGCCTAAAACCTTTGTGCTGCAGTGCTGAATGGGCATATCTATATATTTTACTATTTTATCATTGGTTTTAATAAATTGCAATAGGTTTTCATCTATCTTGTGGGGGTAAAGGTAAAGTAATCTTATCCAGCTTATACCGTCAATTTTGCAAAGCTCCCCTAAAAGCTCGCAAAGGGAAGGCTTTCCGTAGAGATCCGTGCCGTAAGCCGTAGGGTCCTGAGCTACAATGCAAAGCTCCTTAACTCCGCCTTTTGCCAGCTCCTTTGCCTGAGAAATAAGGTCCTCCATAGGCGTAGAACGGAAAGAGCCGCGAATTATGGGGATAGCGCAGTAAGAACAGCAGTTATTGCACCCCTCCGCAATTTTTAAATATGCCGTATAGGGGGGAGTAGAAAGTACCCTCTTCCCAAAAAAGGGAGTATCATCAGGCTTATCGTAAATTTCCAAAGCATCATTATTATATGCGCTTTTAACCGCCTTTGCTATTTCCTTTTGGGCGGTGGTGCCTAAAAATACGTCAACCTCAGGAAACTGCTCTGCCATATCCTCTCTGTATCTCTGAGAAAGACAGCCGCAAACAACTATTCCTTTAATAAACCCGTCGACCTTCAGGTCTATAACCTCCAGTATCTGGTCTATAGCCTCCATCTTGGCGGACTCAATAAACCCGCAGGTATTGATAATAACAACGTCTGCCTCTTCTTCCTTAGATACAAGTGTGCAGTTTTCTTCCTTTAAGGCACCCAGCATAGTTTCGCTGTCCACTAAATTTTTAGCACAGCCTAAGGAAATCAAAGCAACCTTAATATTCTCCATTCAGTCTTCCTCGTAAAATTCCTCATCGGTTATTTGGGAAAGGGCGCATCTTATATGGGAAAAGGAATAGCCCTTTCTTTGCATTTTTGCTATAAGCTTTTTTAAGGCCGCCCTGTCGCCAAGATCTGCCTTTTCCTTTAAGATCAGCTCCCTTATCCTAGGCACAGGATCATCCTTAAATTCAATAAGACTTCTCTCAATAAGCTCTCTTTCAAAGCCTTTACCGTAAAGGTAGGAAAAAATACGCTGTTTGCCGTATTTTTTATCCTTAGCCAAATGCAAAATAAGATCTTTTATTAAAGCCTCATCGTCAACGTAACCGTATTCCTTGGCAAATTGTACGGCGTAAGCCGCCGCTTCCTTGTCTATCCCTTTTTGCAAAAGCTTGCTATAAAGCGCTTTTTCACAAACAGCAGCCCTCGAAAGAATATCGAGGGCTCTTTTTTTTGCATACATAAGGTTCTGTTCCTTCTGCGCTTTTATAAGAACCTCTTTTTGGGTTTCCTTTCCCTGCGCTATAGAGTATTTATAAATTATCTCCTCATAAGCACTGAAAAGAAACTCGTTATCTGCGAATATGTAATAGGTGTTGTGTTTTCCGGGTTTGATCTCTGTTATAAGCATTATTCAAAATCGTCAGCCGAAACCATAAGCTCAGACTTCCTTGCCGGCGCCTTGGGAGCCTTCATAACAGGCTTGGGAGGCTCCTGAACGGGAATCTCAGGCTCCTTGGAGGCTTCAATAGTATCCATAATAATGGAAGCTATCTCTTCCATTAAAGCGGGATCGTTCTTTAAAAGCTCCTTAACGTTGTCTCTGCCCTGGCCTAAGCGTTCGCCTCCGTAGCTGAACCAGGCGCCGCTCTTTTCAACAACGCCAAATTTAACGCCAAGGTCTATAACCTCACCGGCTCTGGAAATGCCCGTGCCGTACATAATATCAAACTCTGCCTCTTTGAAGGGAGGAGCAACCTTGTTTTTAACAACCTTTACTCTGGTACGGTTACCAATAACCTCACCGGAGGATTTTAAGGATTCAATTCTTCTTACGTCAAGTCTTACGGAAGAGTAAAACTTAAGAGCGCGGCCGCCTGTGGTAACCTCAGGGTTGCCGAACATAACGCCAACCTTTTCTCTTAACTGGTTAATAAATATTGCAATACAGTTGGTTTTTGCAATAGCGCCTGCCAGCTTTCTTAATGCCTGCGACATAAGACGCGCATGAAGGCCTACGTGAGAATCGCCCATTTCACCTTCAATTTCAGCCTTGGGCACCAAAGCCGCAACCGAGTCCACAACAATTATATCTACAGCGCCGCTTCTTACCAAAGCATCGGCAATTTCAAGAGCTTGCTCGCCTGTGTCCGGCTGGGAAACCAAAAGATCATTAATATTAACGCCTAAATGGGAAGCATAAACAGGATCCAAAGCGTGCTCCGCATCTATAAACGCTGCGGTGCCGCCTTCCTTCTGAACCTCAGCAACAGCGTGTAAAGCAACCGTTGTTTTACCGGAGGATTCGGGCCCGTAAATTTCTATAATTCTGCCCTTAGGGAATCCGCCTATACCTAAAGCAATATCAAGTGAAACAGAGCCGGAGGAAATATGCTCAATAGCCATATTGGCCTCATCCCCCAAGCGCATGATCGCGCCCTTGCCAAACTGCTTTTCTATCTGTGCTAAAGCTTCGTTTAAAGCCTTGTTTTTATCACCCATTTTAAGCACCTCATTTTTTAAATTCGTTAGTTTTATTATACATTAATCACTTGGTTTTTTCAATATATCTTTAAAGGTTTTATGTACCCTTTTTGTCACATTTTAAGGCTTAAAGGGAACAAGAGTACCGTCTTTTTGTACCCTTATTCTTGTTTTGCAAAGGGCAAGCATGGGAATATCCTTATTTGAATCGGAAAAGCCTATGCTATTTTCAAAATTTGGCTCAATACCTTGCTCTTTCAAAAATTCCTTAATGTAAATTACCTTCTGCTGCCCGTGGCAGTTGGGCCCTGTAATTTTATTGGAGCCGCAGTTTGTTTTTGTGCCTATAACCTTATCTGCATAGCCCTTCTTTTCCCAATATTTCATATAAGCCTCTGCAGAAGCCGTAACCAAAAGTATGTAATAGCCTTCGCGTTTCAAACGCAAAAGCTCGTTAAAGGAAGCTTCAATTTTTCTGTCTAAAATATGTTTTTGGAAAAAGGCCTCGTAATCTTCTTCTTTCATAAATTTTAAAGGCAGGTAAATAAGCTCCTTCACCTTAGTAACAGGAACTAATTTTAAAGCGTATAAAAGCCCCATGACCCCGATAGCAGGCAAAGTAAGCCATAAATAAGGCCTCTTTTTTGCGCCGAATCTAAAAAGGGAAAACAGGCTGTCGCCGTAAATTAAAGTATTGTCAATATCAAAAAAAGCAATTTTCTTTTCCATTGTTCCACCTCGTATTTATTCTATCATAATTTTCTGCCTTTTGCAATTGCGTAGTTTTTTGCTTCAGCGCCTACCCATACCGTAATGGGTATCAGAAATAAAGCCAGAAATGGCACAGCAAGGTCAAAATTGCTTATATTCAGAATTTCGTCAGGGTCGCTAAAACAGGTAACACCTAACGTTATAACAAGAAGCGTTACCGGTACGGTTATATATACTCTCGGTGCTTTAATAAGGTTTTTAATTCCGTCGGCGCAAAAGCGAACTCCCGCCCCTAAGCGAATAGCGTCGCATAATATAAAGGCGCCGAATAAAAATATTTCAATGCGCTGAAAAAATCCGTCAATATCAAGTACGGAAAGAGCCATATAAGAAGGAAAGTTTAAGATCTCAATAGTTTGCTTTCCCAAAAGAAGGGGGTTTAAAAGATAAAACGCCGCCAGTAATAGCCCTGCCAGTATAGTCGGTATAAAATAATTGCGTTTTCTTAAGGGCTCAGATTCTTTGGTATAAGGGAATAAAAACACCGTTGTAGAGAAAGGCAGTAAGGAAAAATAAGCAAAAGACCGTAAAAAGCCATCAGCTCCGTTTTCAAAAAACGGAGTTACTTTTTGAAAATCCGCATAAGCCAAAGAGAAAATTATACAAAGCAAAAATAAAAGTGAAAGTAACGGCACTCCTATCTGCATAAACGCCCCAACGGTTCGGCCTTGAGATAAGGCAAAGAATATAAGGGTACAAAATAAAAGTATAATAAAAGGCACCCAAAGTCCTCTGCTTACGGAAAGGGAACGTACAAAGCTTATAAGGTAAGCACAAATAGATGCAATGTCAAGAATGCAAAATGCTGTAAGAATAAAGGCGAATATATGCTTTATCCACCTGCAAAATACCGCTTCGGTTATTTCGAAAAAGTCTTTCTGCGGGTAAAGGCGCCCTAAGCGAAAAATAACAAATGCATAAAACAACCCTATGGGAACGGCGGCCAGAATACTTAAAAAGCCCGCGGTTTTCCCGTGCGGGGAATACCCTTTCATAAGGGTGTTGGCGCATAAAAAAGAAAATAACAGAAGCATAAACTGCCGCGAGGTTATTTTATCCTTCATTTTCAGCCTCCTTAAAGGTGGATTGGCCATGGCCCTCTAAATTCGTTTGAAAGGAATAGCTTATTTTAAAAAACGGTCCTTCGGTATTCAGCCTTTCTTTAAAAAATAACAGGTCGGCCCCTGTGTTTTCAAATACAGCCAAAAGCTCCTGCGTTCTTTGTTCAAGCTCTTTTTTTGCATTGTTTAAAAGCTCTTTTTCCCTTTTGCTGTTTCTTAAAACCTCAATAAGCTCAAATTTGACCCTGGCTTTTATAAATATATCCCCGTTGGTTTTATATAAATTTGTGTCGGCATAGGTAATATTAAAAAAAGCAGGATCCGTTTTAATATTGCCGCCTTTAAATTTGTTTGAAAGTATAAGGGCGGTTTGGGTTTGCGCCCCGTTAAGCTTTGCTCTGAATTTGTTTTTGTAAAATACTCCGCATCCCGAAATCACAGGCTTGTCCTCTTTAATTGAAATAAGCGGTAAAAGGGCGGTTTCGCTTTTGCCCTTAAGGCTGTTGTATATAAGATACGCAGGAGAGCTTACAGTGCCCCCATTTTTTTTGTTTGCATTCAAAAGGGAAAGCAGGGTATCTGAAATAAAGCCCTGATTTTCAGTTTCAAATATTCCCTTAAAATCGCAAAGAGCTATTGGGGTGGATATTCTTGCGTGGGAGTTGCGGTAAAGCCACTCAAAAAGCCCTTGCCATTCTTCCTCAAAAAATTTTTCTGTAACAACTATCAGCTTTGCGTGGTCCCAGTATAAAGGGCGCCCTGTAAGGCTTGTCATAAGAGCGGAAGCTTCTCCTATACTTTCCGCTTTACAGGTAAATATCTGCCCCTTTGCCTTTTGGTCTTTTGAATCAACAACCTCTACTGTTAATACTATCTTCCCGTTTTCTTTATCTAAAGCTGCCCCCGTAACTATGGCGGTCTGCTCAATTTCCGTTTTGTAGGCACAACCGCAAAGGGTAAAGGCAAGTAAAAAACAAAGTAAGCGCTTCATTTAAGCCCCCTCCGAAAAATATTACGGTATTTCTGAAAAAGCCAGTTTTCTCTTATAAGCGAATCCCTTAATTGCTTTTTGGATAAAGGCCATAGGTCCATAGTATAAGGCACTCCAAAGCTTTCCTGCCGGCAAAGGGAAATAAGCATAATAAATATGCCGAAAATGTAGCCGTACAGCCCTCCGACTGCCCCTAACCCCAAAAGTAGGTAGCGCCATAAAAGGGTGGCAGAACGAATAGTGCTGTTCATAAGCCCCGTAAGCCCGGTCGCCGCCGCAATAATAAGAAGAGGGGCGCTTATAAACCTTGCGGAAACCGCTGCATCACCTAATATCAACGCCCCAACAATACTTAAGCTTTGGCCCATTGAAGGGGAAACGTGAGCTCCGGTATCTCTTAAAATATCAAATGCAACAAGTATAATAACCGTTTCAAACAAAACAGGGAAAGGTACTCCCGAGCGGGCAGCTGCGATGCTTATAAGCAGGTTCGTAGGCAAAAGCTCTCTGTGAAAGTTCAGTGTAGCAACGTATAGAGCGGGAATGCTTATGGTAAGAAAAAAACAAATGATCCTTAAAATGCGGTTAAAGGAGGAGTAAATATAATTAACGTAATAATCGTCTCCCGTTTGAAAAAACTCCAAAAAAACTGCAGGCAGGGTAATTACCGCGGCGGTACCGTCAAGTATTATTGCAACCCTCCCCTCCAAAAGCTTTGCCGCCACAATATCCGGCCGCTCGGTTTTGGCAACCGTCTTAAAGGGGGAAAGAGGGTTGTCCTGAATCCTTTCGCCAATGGCGTTGATATTTAAAATATCCTGATGCTTTATCTTATCAAGCCGCGCTGTCAGCTTTTCAATAACCTTTTTGCTTGCGACCCCCTCAATATAACAAACAGCCGCAGTAGTTTTTATGCCGGTGCCGAAGGTGTAATCAATATATTTCAAATTATGGGTGTTAAGGCGCCGCCTTAGCATTGCAAGGTTGTGGATCAAAGGCTCAACAAACCCTTCGTGTGAGCCTATTGTAACACCCTCGCCTTCAGGCTCGTTGTTTGCCCTTTTTATATAGCCCTTGGCGGAAATAACCAGAGCCCTGCTTTCATCACCGGCAAAAAGAACCGCATCTCCCGAGTTAAGAGCATTTATAATTTCTTCTTCCTTGTATGCGTATTTTATCTCCGCCGCGTCAATAAAGCTTTTCTCAAGAATGCTAAGGCAGTTGTTCTTTGTAATAAGAGGTGCCTCAAGAATAGGGCGTACAACGTTCTCGCTTAAAAATGCGCTGTTCACAAGGCCGTCGCAAAATAAAAGCGCACAGCCTATTTTTCCGTAGCCTTTACAGCTAAAGCGCCTTACCTTAAAGGTTAAATTATCCTTCATTTTTTCGGTTATAAGTAATAAATTCTTTTCAAGGCTGTCTGTCAGCATAATATCTTCCTTGTTTGTTTTTTTGTAGTTTGCGTAATTTCCCCCTTAAAAATTCAGCGGTGAAAATAAAAATAAGGCTAATGAATAAAGAGGGGCCCAAACTGCTCTGCTGTAAGAAAGAGTTGAATACCTCAATATCTGCAGGGAATAAAAAATATCCGGCAAAAAAGCTTATTGCTCCCGAAACCGTCTTACCCAATAAATAACGTTTCATTGAAAGCCCTGCGTTTTTTGCAAAGTAAGCCGCCTGTAAAAACACCGATACCGAGCCAAAGCTGCAAATAAAACAGCAGCAACCAAAATAAAAGGGGTTTAACACCTTAAAGGAAAAAAGCCCCGCGGTTATTTCAAAGAATCCGGTTATAAGCCCGAAAAACCGACTGTTGCTCAGATTTAGTATTCTCAGTATTACAGGTATTACCGACATAAAAATAACAAAACCGCAAACCGTCCCAACCCCCTTCAGGGCATCCTTTACGGAAATTACAAGGCTGTCTAAAATGCCTGAGCTCTCTTTAAAATAACCGTATCCGCTTTTTTGTTCTGCTTTAAAAATACGGCAGATCATAAGCCCCGAAACAAGTGCGCTTATAAGCTGTATCAAGTATAAATAAATGCCAAACTCCTTGTTTCCCCATAATGAAATTGAAACGTAAATTAAAAAAACGGGAGAACAGTTGTTGCAGAATGAAAGCAGGTTTTCAGCTTCAGCTTTGGAGATAAGCTTATTCTTATAAAGCTGTACCGCGGTTTTTGCCCCAATCGGGAAGCCTGAAAATGAGCCTAAAATCAAGGCAGGTGCACAGTTTTGGGAAAGCATAAATAGCCTCATAAATCTTTTGAAAACAGGTCTTAAAGGCAAAAATGCTCCTGAATTTACAATAAAAGAAGAAAGAAGAGAGAATAAAAACAAAGACGGAATTATATTATCCGTACAGGTGCTGATCGCCTCCTTAACTCCCTCCTTAATTTCATTGGGATAGGAAATAAGTAAAGCGGTAAAAGCAAGGGCAATAAGCCCCGGTCCCCATTTTTTTAACATTGTTCCAAACCTCCTTTTTGTAAATTCTATGAAAGCGGTTTTCTTCATAGACTATAGAGGAATAAATGAAAAGGAGTAATTTTCAATGTCTGTGTTTTCAAAAATATTGGACCTTCCGCCCGGGCTCATATCTCTTGAACCATCCATTGAGCTTATTGGCAATAAACAGCTTTCAATAGAAGGTGCCAAGGGCATTTTAGAATACGGCCGGGAGCTTATAAGCATATCCTGCGGCAAATATGCCGTAACCGTAGCCGGCCAGGGGCTGGAGCTAAAGAATATGAGCCCTCATTCCTGTACCATAACAGGTTTTTTTCAAAGCCTTTCATTTGAAATTTAGGAGGGAAAGATGTTTCTTTCAGTTTTAATACAACTAATTTTCGGATATCTTAAAATCAAAATAAGCTGTCCCTTCCCCGAAAGGCTTATTAACCTTGTTAACCTCAGGGGATTTTCGGTGTGGGGAATAAGGATACTTAATGAAAATACCTTTACAATGAATATAGCCCTGAGGAATTTTAAAAAGCTAAGGCCTCTTTTAAGAAAAACCGGTGCCCGTATTCATATCCTTTCAAAAAAAGGCCTCCCTTTTGTTTTTTATAAATATCGAAAAAGAAGCGGCCTTCTTTTGGGCGGAATAGGTTTTCTTGTGATCGTGTTTTTAATGAGCGGCTTTGTGTGGTCCATAGAAATAAGCGGTAATAACAATATCTCCGATGAGCAGATACTGCTGGCCCTTAACCAAAGCGGCTTTTATGAGGGTGCGTTTAAAAGTAATTTGAATTTGCGGTCTGTAAGGCAAAAGGTGCGGGTGCTCATTCCCGAAATATCTTTTATAGAACTTAATCTGCAGGGCTCCAAAGCCTACGTAAAAATAACGGAAAGCAAAAAAACACCTGAGATAATAAATAAATCTGCACCTCAGAATCTGGTAGCGGCAAGAGCGGGAGTCATTGAGAAAATTGAAGTCACAGCAGGTGAACCTGTAGTTTTTCCCGGTGATACGGTAAGGGAAGGGCAGCTTCTTGTTTCCGGCATAATAGACAGCGAGCAGGCAGGCTATTTTTTAATTCATTCCACCGGCCGTGTTTTTGCCTCAAGCCAATATGAATTAAAGGTCTTTTACCCATATAAGTGCGAAGTTTATCAAAGAACAGGTAATTTTACTCAAAAAAAACGCCTTAAAATATTTAATTTTTACATAAATTTATACCTTAGGGGTGGCATTGAATATCCTGTTTGTGATAAAATAGTAAGAAGGGAAGAAGCGCGTATTGGTAATTACGTTCTGCCTCTTTCCCTGGAAACCGAGACCTGCTATGAAAAGGTTGTTACAAAAACAGAGACCCCCAAGGAAAGATGCAAAGAGCTTGCCTGTCTTCTCCTTGAAGAAACAAGTGCCTATGAGTTTGCAAATAAGGAAGTTACCGCCTCTGAAATAACTGTAGTTTGCAAAGAAGCAGGCTGCGAAGCTACGGGGAATTACATAGTAACCGAGAATATTGCAAAAGAACTGCCTATAGATTAGAAAGGATAATTATAATTTGGAACAGACAGTAAAACTAAATGCAGACACCGCCTCTGACGTTTTCGGCGCCTTTGACTGCAACATCAGGAAAATTGAAAAAGCCTTTAACGTATCGATCGTTGAAAGGGAAGATGCCGTTAAGATCACAGGCTCTGCAGATTCCGTTTCAAAGGCCGCAAAGGTTATAACCTCCCTTGCCTCTTTAAGCTTCCGCAAGGAGCCTATAACTGAGCAAAGCGTAAATTATATTATAGATATGATAAGCGGCGGCGCAGATCAGAATTTTAAATATATGGATGCCGACTGCATATGCATAACCTCCAAGGGTAAGCCCGTTAAGCCAAAAACCGAAGGTCAGCGGGAATATATAGAAGCAATTAAGAAAAACACCGTAACCATAGCCATCGGCCCTGCCGGCACAGGCAAGACCTATCTTGCCGTAGCCTTGGCGGTAAAGGCCCTTAAAAATAAAGAGGTAAGCAAAATTATAATTACCCGCCCTGCTGTTGAAGCCGGCGAGAAATTAGGCTTTCTTCCCGGCGATCTTCAGGAGAAGGTGGATCCGTATTTAAGACCTCTTAACGATGCTCTGCAGGATATGTTGGGTCAGGAAAGCTATCAGCGCCATACGGAACGTGGAGATATTGAAGTGGCGCCTCTTGCCTATATGCGCGGCAGAACTCTGGATGATTCCTTTATAATCCTGGATGAAGCTCAGAATACCACTCCCGAACAAATGAAAATGTTCGTTACCCGATTCGGCTTCTCTTCTAAGGTCGTAATTACCGGAGATATTACCCAGACCGACCTTCCCGCCTATACCCGTTCAGGCCTTAAGGAGGCCGTAAACGTTCTTAACGGCATAGAGGGAATAGACATAAAATACCTTACGGGCAAGGACGTTGTGCGCCACCCGCTGGTTCAGAAAATAATTGATGCATATGAACGTTTTGAGAAGGAACGGCAGACCAAAGAAGAAAAAAGAGGTAAAAAATAATGCGTGTAATTGTTGATTTTTGCAATGAGCAGGAAGATTATAATATAACCGAGGAGCTTGAAAATAAGCTTAAGAGGGTTTGTGAATACACCCTCGAATATGAAGAATATGAAAGAAGCTGTACAGTTGGCGTAAGCTTTGTGGATGAAGAAAGAATTCATAGCCTGAATAAGGAATTTCGTGACGTTGACAGGGTTACCGATGTTCTTTCTTTTCCCGACGGCACCGTAAACCCCGAAGACGGCGAGGAATTTTTGGGCGACGTTATAATCTGCGCCAAAAGAGCCCTTGAGCAGGCAGAGGAATTCGGCCACAGCATTGAAAGAGAATTCTCCTTCCTTTGTGCCCATTCTATGCTCCATCTTTTAGGGTATGATCACGAAACAGGTGAGCAGGACGAGCAAATAATGTTTAAAAAACAGAGCGAAATTTTAGAGAATTTAGGAATAACAAGATAAGGAAAACAATATGGAAATAAAATATTCAGGCTTTATAGCCCTTGCCGGCAGACCGAACGTAGGTAAATCCACCCTGCTTAACGCCATTGTAGGCGAAAAAATCGCAATAGTTTCGCCCAAGCCCCAAACCACCCGTAACCGTATCGTAGGCATAAAGAATATAGAAGATAAACAGCTTGTGTTTATAGATACTCCCGGCCTTCACGCCCCTAAAACCGCATTGGGCGATTTTATGGTCAAGACCGCCAACGATAATATAAGGGATACGGATATTGTAATTCTGGTGGTTGAGCCTAAAAATATAATTGCCCCTGCAGAGCAAAGGGTAATAGATAATATTAAAGCAGGCGGTCAGAACAGTATCCTTGTTATAAACAAGGTTGATACCGTAAAGGATAAGCCTAAAATAATGGAAACCATTTCGGTTTTCACCAAGGCACATAATTTTGATGCGGTTGTGCCCCTTAGCGCCTCTAAAAACAAGGGCGTAGACATTCTTGTGGACGAGCTTTTGAAGCTGATCCCCGAAGGCTTTCAGTATTACCCGGAAGATATGGTGTCCGATCAGCCTGCAAGAGTAAGGGTCGCCGAAATAATTAGAGAAAAAATGCTTTACAGCCTTTCCGATGAAATACCCCATGGTATCGCAATAGACGTTACCTCCTATAAGGAAAGGGAGGATAAGGATATTTGTGATATCAGCGTTGATATAGTATGTGAGCGTCAGGGCCATAAATCCATAATTATCGGTAAGGGCGGCTCTATGCTAAAACGAATAGCTTCAAGCGCCCGTGTGGATATTGAAGAAATGCTGGGTATGCAAATTAATTTGAAGTGCTGGGTAAGAGTAAAAGAAGACTGGCGCGATAATAAATACCTTATCCGTAATTACGGTTATGATGACGAGTAAGATTTTCCAAGGCTAAACCGCTGCCTTTGGCATATGCTAAAGGCAGGAGGTTTTGTTATGGAAAACGACAGAGATTTTTTTAAAAGTATATTCGAAAATACAGGCAATATAGAAGCTTATCTTATTTATAAGGATCTGGAGGAAAACGGGCAGGAGCAGCCCGAGAAAACAGCAAAATGAACCTAAGTGTTGACGGCATTGTTTTGGAAACTCAAGCCTACGGCAAAAATTCAAAAATCTTAACGCTGCTTACCGCCTCTCACGGAAAGATCAGCGTTATTGCCCGTGGCTGTGTTTCTTTAAAAAGCCCTTTAAGGGCTGCCGCCAACCTTTTTACATACTCCTCCTTTGAAATTTACAGCAGCGCAGGGAAGTATTATATTGAAACCGCCGACGTAAAGGAGCTGTTTTATCCTTTGTATTCGGAGGTGGAAAAGCTTAGCCTTGCTCAGTATTTTCTTGAAGTATGCTCCTTTGTAGCCCGGGAGGAAACTGAGGAGACCGAGCTTTTAAGACTTCTTTTAAATTCCCTTTTTAAGCTTTGCAGGTCAGAGGATACCGATATTGTGAAGGCCGTATTTGAAATAAAGCTTTGCGAGGTTCTGGGCTTTATGCCGGATATAGATAATTGCGCAGATTGCGGCGCCGATTCGGGAGGCTTTGTGTTTTTGGAGGACGGTGTTCTTCGGTGTGAAAACTGTACCGGCCCTTCCCCCTACAAGGTTTATATAAACTCTTACGCCAAGGCCGCTTTGCAGCATATATTTTATTCGCCCCAAAACCGAATGTTTGCCTTTAAAGTCTCAGGCCAAACAAGAGAACAGCTTTTGCATTTTGCCGAAAAATATTTAATTACCCAAACGGGCATTAAAAGTAAGTGTCTTGATTTTTACTACTCGGTAAAGAAAGGAACAGTACAATGAATGTAAGAAGTTTAAAGCTTCTTGAATACGATAAGATCCTTGCCCTTCTTTCGGAACAGTCCGACAGTGAGGCGGGAAAAATAAAATGTCTGGAGCTTATGCCTTTTACTGAAACGGAAGAGGTGGAAAAAGAGCTGCAGAAAACCAATGCAGCCCTGAAGCTTATAAACTCCAAGGGTTATTTCTCAATGCGCTCCTTAAAGCAGATGGACGAGGTGTTTTCCCGTATAAAGGTGGAAGCGCCCTTAAGCGCAGAGGAGCTTTTAAAGTGTGGAAACGTTTTAAATATAGCCCGCAGGCTTATTGATTACCGCGGGAAAAGCGAAGAATATCAAAGCCCTCTTGATGAGCTTATAGAAGGGCTTTCTGCTCAGAAAACCTTAGAGGAAAGAATATTTTCTTCAATTTCACCTGAAGGCGAAATTTTAGACAACGCCTCCGAGGAACTTTCCCGCATAAGAAGAAGTATTCTCAATTCCAAAAACAAGGTAAGGGAAGTACTTAATAAGCTTATTCATTCCAATCGTTACTCCTCCGTTTTGCAGGATGCTGTAATAACCCAGCGCGGCGGCAGATTCGTAGTTCCGGTAAAGGCCGAATTTAAAGGTGAAATAGGCGGCCTTGTGCATGACGTTTCTTCCACAGGCGCCACTCTCTTTATTGAGCCCACAGCGGTTGTGGAAGCCAATAACGAAATTAGAATTTTGGAAGGCAAAGAAAAAAAGGAAATTGAAAGAATAATTTACGAGCTTTCCGCCCTTGTATTTGCCGTAGGTGAAGATATTTCCTTTAATTATGAATATCTTTGTAAAATAGATCTGGTGTTTGCCAAGGCTAAGCTTGCTATAAATATGCGGGCAACATTGCCTGAGGTAAACAATAAAGGGATCATTGAACTTAAACGGGCAAGGCATCCTCTCTTAAATAAGGATACCGTTGTACCCATAGATATCGCCTTAGGCAAAAACTGCGATACCATAGTAATTACAGGCCCAAATACCGGCGGTAAAACCGTTACCTTAAAGGTTGTAGGCTTAATGTGCGCTATGGCTCAAAGCGGTATGTTTATTCCCTGCGCTGATGAATCAAAGGTAGGGGTATTTGAAAAAATATTGGCGGATCTTGGCGACGAGCAGTCTATTGAGCAATCCCTTTCCACCTTCTCCGCCCATATGACCAACATTATAAGCATAACCGATGAGGTAGATGAAAACTGCCTTTGCCTTTTTGATGAATTGGGCTCCGGTACCGACCCTGTAGAAGGCGCGGCCCTTTCTATGGCAATTTTAGAATACGTAAGAAAGGCCGGCGCAAAAACAGTTTGCACCACCCACTATTCCGAGCTTAAAATTTACGCTCTGCAAACTAAAGGTGTTAAAAACGCATCCTGTGAATTTGACGTGGCAACACTGCGCCCTACGTATAGGCTTATTATAGGTATGCCGGGCCGCTCAAACGCTTTTGCAATTTCCGAAAAATTAGGTCTCAGAAAGTATATTATAGATGATGCGGCATCCCGACTTTCCGGTGAGTCCATTGCCTTTGAAGAGGTTCTGCAGGAAATAGATAAAAACCGTCAGCAAAGCGAAAAGGCTCTTAAAAAGGCTAAGGATGATATGGCTCAGGCCAAGGCAATTAATAAAAAAGCCCGGGAAAAAAGAGAAGCCTTGGAAAAAGAAATGGAAAAGGATTATGAGCAATCCAAAAATCAGGCAAAGCGTGTAGTTGAAACCGCCAAAGCCAGAGTAAATGATATTATTGAAGAGCTTGAACAGCTTATAAAAGAAAAGGAAAGAGCCGATTTCAAGCAGCGCGTAGGTGATTTCAAGCGCAAAGCCAAAGGCGCCTTTAAAGAGCTTGACAATGAGATCGACCCTGTAAGGGAAGTAAAAATTGAATACGAACTGCCCCGCCCGCTTGTAGTGGGTGATGAGGTAGAGGTGGTTGGCATTGCAAGAAGCGCCAAGGTTGCCTCGCTGCCGGATAAAAACGGTAAGCTTGAGGTAGTTGCGGGCGTAATGCGAATGAAGGTCAGCGTAAAGGAAGTCCGCCTTATAAAAAAACAGGCCCCTCCCAAAAAGAAGGTGCCTTATGCGGCTACAGGTATTACAAAGCAGGCTAAAACCGAAATTAATATTATTGGTATGACCACTCTGGAAATGGAGCCGGAGCTTGAAAAGTTTATAGATGATGCTTTCCTTTCGGGCCTTAATACCGTAACTGTGGTCCACGGTAAAGGCACCGGCGCTTTAAGAAATGCCGTTGCCAATTACCTTCACGGTCACCCCCACGTAGCCTCCTTCCGGGCAGGCCGCTTCGGTGAAGGGGAAACCGGCGTAACCGTAATAGAAATAAAACAAAAATAAAAAAAGTCCTATGGAGTTTATCCATAGGACTTTTAATTTTAAATTACTTTTCTTCAGGCATACCAAGAACTTCGTTTGTCTTTTCTTTAGAGGATTTAACAACCATCTTATAAAGAGCAAACAGAGCAAGTGCGTTGGGAATAACCATAAGGTAATTGAAGAAGTCGGTAAGTTCCCAAACAAGGTCGTTGGAAAGAACAGAACCCAAGAAGATGAAGCCGATAGCAATTACGGTAAATACGGTAACAGCGATCTTGTTGTTCTTGAACAGATACTGAACGTTGATCTTTGCGAAAAGGTTCCAGCTGAGTACAGTGGAGAAAGCAAAGAACAGTAAGCAAACAGCAACGAAAATGTTACCAACGTTTGCGCCAAAGGTCTGGCCCATAGCAAGCTGCATAAGGTTAGCCTTGCCGATTTCAATACCGTTAAGAACTTCGCCGGACTGTAAGCCGTCAGCTAAAACGCCGCCGTTTGCATACAGAGAAGAAATAACAACAAGAGCAGTCATAGTAAGAACTACGAAGGTGTCAATGAACACGCCGATCATAGCAACGGTACCCTGTTCATGAGGGGTCTTAACGTTAGCCTGAGCGTGAGCGTGGGGAGTAGAACCCATACCTGCTTCGTTGGAGAAGAGGCCTCTCTTAGCACCCTGGGAAATTGCGGTTTTAAGAGCATAACCAATGCCGCCGCCTATAATAGCCTGAGGCATAAATGCATACTTGAATATAAGACCGAAGGTTTCGGGAATGTACTGGATTCTTGCGCCTAAAATTACAAGGCCGCCTAATAAGAAGATAACTGCCATAACGGGAACCATCTTTTCGGTAACGGAAGCAAGTCTCTGTACGCCGCCTAAGAAAATAACAGCAGCAAGACCGGCAACTATAACGCCTATGATCCAGGTAGGAATGTTAAAAGCGGTGTTCATAGCGCTTGCAATGGAGTTAGACTGAACCATGCAGCCCATAAAACCAAGTGCTAAAATAATAGCAATTGCAAAGAATACTGCAAGGAATTTACCAAATCCGCCCTTGAAGGCCTTCTTTATGTAATAAACAGGGCCGCCTAAAACAGAACCGTCAGCATTAACTTCCCTTGTCTTCTGAGCAAGAACAGCTTCTGCGTAAATAGTAGCCATACCGAAGAATGCGATGATCCACATCCAGAAGATAGCGCCGGGGCCGCCAACTAAGATAGCGCCGCAGGCACCAACTATATTACCGGTACCAACCTGAGCTGCAATAGCGGTGGCAAGTGCCTGGAAAGAGGACATACCGCTCTTTTCCTTGTTGCCGAATAATTTAATGTTGCCGAAAACATTCTTCATGCCTTCGCCAAAGCATCTAACCTGAACAAAACGGGTTTTGATAGTGTAGAAAAGGCCTACGCCAATAAGCAGAGCTATAAGAATATAGTCAGCAAGATAGGAATTGGCTTTTGCTACAATGTTTAAAATTGCTTCCTGCATAATGGAAACCTCCTAAAAAATTAAAAATAAAAAAGTTGCAAATTAATTGCAACTCTGAAGAATAGACGCACAAGAAAAGCTTCTTGTAAGCTCTGTCCTTTCGCCTGAGAGATTCGGTAAAAACCTTGCACCTTCGGCACTCATATTATAAATGAGATTCTCCAGAGTCCCCTCCGCTTTCGGTTTAGTTCTATCCCAAAAGTTTCAAAGGGTTATTCAATTGTTTGATATTATACAGCAAAAATTTATGTTTTGCAATACTAAATTCAAAAATTTTTAATATTTATGCAAAATTTATCGATTTAATCCTTTGAAGCAATACTTTTTAGTTATTTTGGATAAATCGGTCAAATGAATACCAACTGTACAAGAAGCATATAAATTACTGTTCCTGCGCCAATGCTTAAAAGAACGTTCCGTTTCCATATATGTAATGCGGCAATAACCCCAACGGAAATAAGGGTGGGAGCAAGGCTGTTTATATTTAAAGAAATGTCCTTAAGGCAGTAAATGATTAGTAACCCCATCATTGCCGCAGGTAAAACTTTGCCTAAATAGCTTATAATTTTAGGCTGTTTTTTCCCTTCCGGAAATAGAATAAAGGGAAGCGCCCTGGTTAAGAAGGTGCCAAGAGCAATTATAAGTATAATAATTATTGTTTGTATAGGAGTTAAGGGCATATTTTTTTCCTCCCAATAAGCAATATAACTAAAATTAATACCATTGCGGGTATTACCAGGTTATCAGCGCCGAAAACAGCAAGGCAAAGGCCGGTTGCCAAAAGCCCTAAAATGCCCGGTAAACGGTTTTCCTTTGAGAGCATCTGCTCTATAAACAATACAACAAATAAAGCTGTAAGTGCAAAATCAAGGCCCGTAGTATTGAAATGAATAAATGAGCCGAATATGCCCCCTAAAAATGTACCTATGATCCAGTAGGAATAATTTAAAAGGGATATCCATAAATAAAAGTATTTGCGTTCAACTCCTTTTGGGGCGCTTATAACCGAGTTTATGGA
The DNA here is from genome assembly GCA_045541395.1 of Eubacteriales bacterium. GTDB lineage: Bacteria > Bacillota > Clostridia > Oscillospirales > UMGS1783 > JAZRWQ01. Next base: position 10,202 of record JAZQIZ010000026.1, on the reverse strand, counting down.
AAATGTTTCGTCGCACAGGGTATAAATAAGGGGGAAACGGGCCAATCCCAGGCCCTTATATTTATTAAGCATGGATATGCCGTAAAATAAATGACGGGCATTTACCATAAAGCTTAAAAGTAAGGCCTGCAGCGGGTCAAACGCTGCTGTTAAAAGAGTTATGGCCACAAACTGCATACTGCCGCAAAAAGCTACTGCGCTCATAAGAGTAGACCAAAGGGCGTTATACCCCTTGGTCTCCATAAGTACACCGTAAGCTATTCCTAATACAAGAAAGCCTGTTAATACAGGTATCGTGTGGGGAAAGGCCGCCTTAAAAGCTTTTTTAATTTTTAAAGCCCTTGTTTCAGTCATTATTCAACGCCTCTAAAAGCTGGGCAGGGGTGCCCTCCAAAAATGCATTTTTAGGAAGACGGAAAACCATATCGTTATTCTGAATAAGATAAACTATATTTTCATCTTCCTGCGCCCTTAAAATATCGCTGTAAGTTATGGTCGTAACAGAATTGGCATCTTCAATTTTAATCTTACCGTTTTCGAAGGTGAAGGTGCGTATCCACTTATCTGTTTTTTGGCTGTTTCTCATCATTTTGTAGTATTTCTTTGCAACCTTAGAGGTTCTGAAAAACAAACGGTAGCCAAAAAGAACAAGAAATACTGCGCCTATAATAAGGAAGGGAATATTTTGAGCAATAATGCTGGTTACAATAAGGGGTACTGCAATAACAATGCCAAATACCTGAGTTGCTATAAACATAAGGCGCTTCTGCTTTGCGTTTTTGGAAACCGGCTTTTTGCACCATTCAATATAAAGCTGTTCATCAATTTCAAAGGAAACTTTAATTTTCTCCATTGCTTTTCTCCTTTTTTATAAATAAGCCCCTGCGGTGCAGGGGCTTAAATTCAGTTTTCCTCAGGGGATACAAGGTCAAGGTATAATTCCTTAAGCTGCTTTTCGTCTATAGCACCGGGGCATTCGGTCATAAGCTCGGAAGCGTTCTGTACCTTGGGGAAGGCAATAACGTCGCGTATGGAAGGTGCGCCGGTCATAAGCATAAGCAGTCTGTCAAAGCCGTAAGCCATACCGCCGTGAGGAGGAACGCCGTATTTGAAGGCATTTAAAAGGAATCCGAATTTCTCCTGTGCTTCTTCGGGTGTAAAGCCTAAAACTTCAAACATCTTAGATTGCATTTCGCTGTCGTAAATTCTTATGGAGCCGCCGCCCAGCTCGGTGCCGTTTAAAACTATATCGTAAGCGCGAGCTCTGACTCTGCCCGGGTCGGAATCAATGTATTCCCAGTCCTCCTCCATAGGCGCGGTAAACGGGTGGTGCATAGCAAAGAATCTGCCTTCTTCCTCATCCCATTCAAGAAGCGGGAATTCGGTTACCCATAAGAACTTAAAGTCTGCGCTGTCAAGTAAACCTAAGCGGTTTGCAACCTCGCATCTTAAAGCGCCTAAGGAGTCGAATACAACCTTGTTGGTATCGGCAACAACCAGAAGCAGGTCGCCATCCTTAAAGTTGGTTCTTTCCTTAATAGCTTCAATTTCTTCCGGCTTTAAGAATTTTGCAAAGGAGGAGCTTTCTTCGCCGTTAACACTGCGTAAAAATGCAAGGCCCTTTGCTCTGTAGGTCTTAACGTAATCTGTAAGCTTGTCTATTTCTCTGCGGGGGAATTTATCGGCATAGCCGTTAATGTTAATTGCTCTTACGCTGCCGCCGCTGTTGGCCGCACCGGCAAATACCTTGAATTCGCAAGCCTTTGCAATATCCGTAAGATCCTTAATTTCAAAGCCAAAACGAAGGTCGGGCTTATCGGAACCAAAGCGCTCCATAGCCTCCTTCCAGGGCATACGCATAAAGGGAGTTTCAACCTCAACCCCAATGGCCTCCTTGAAGGCACGCTTAATAAAGCCTTCGTTGAGGGTCATAATGTCGTCCTCATCAACAAAGGACATCTCAAGGTCTATTTGGGTGAATTCAGGCTGTCTGTCGGCTCTTAAGTCTTCATCTCTGAAGCAACGGGCTATCTGCAGGTATCTGTCGTAGCCGGAAAGCATAAGTATCTGCTTGTAAAGCTGAGGAGACTGAGGCAGCGCGTAAAATGAGCCGGGGTGAACTCTGGAAGGAACAACGTAGTCTCTTGCGCCTTCGGGGGTAGATTTAATAAGCATAGGAGTTTCAATTTCAAGGAACCCGTTTTCGTCATAGTAGTCCCTTGCAATTTTACCTACCTTATGGCGCAGCATAATATTGCGCTGAAGGTTGGGGCGTCTTAAGTCTAAATATCTGTATTTTAAGCGGGTGGTTTCGTTGGTATTGCATTCCTCTTCAATTTCAAAGGGAGGTGTTAAGGAGGAAGAAAGTATTCTCAGTTCCGTAACGTCCAGCTCAACCTCACCTGTAGGCAGGTCTTTATTAACACTGGAACGGTGTCTTACAACGCCTCTTGCTGCAACAACGTATTCGGAGCGTAAGGTTGACGCCTTTTCGTGAAGCTCTTTGTTAACGCTTTCGTCGAAGGTCATCTGCATAAGACCGGTACGGTCTCTTACTTCAACGAAGGTAAGAGCGCCTAATTTTCTAACGTTGTTTATCCAACCGCAAATAACTGCCTCTTTGCCTTCATCGCAGGGGCGAAAGGTTCCGCAGTAGCGGGTACGCTTAATGCCTTTTAATGATTCAGCCATTTTTATTACCTCTTATTTTGAAAATTTATTTATTATTTCTTCTTTGGTCATAGTAACCTGCTCGCCTGTGGCCATATCCTTTAAAGTAAGGTTGCCGCTGGCAATTTCATCGTCACCGATAATTGCGGTGTAGCTTGCGCCTGTTTTGGCGGCAAACTTCATTTGCGCCTTTAAAGAACGGTCGGAAATATCGCTTAAAGCTGCGCCGCCCTTTTCTCTTATTGCCTGAGCAAGGGAGGCTGCATAATCTCCCGCTGCCTGGCCAATGGAGGCAATGTAAATATCCGGCGCGTTATCGGCGGGTATTTCAATGCCGCTGCTTTCTAAAAGTAAAAGTAAACGCTCTATGCCCATACCAAAGCCAAGCCCTGCCAAAGGTGAGCCCCCAAGGTCTTCACTTAAACCGTCATATCTGCCGCCGCCGAGTACCGTGCCCTGCGCGCCGATATTTTCGGATACAAACTCAAATACCGTACGGTTGTAGTAATCAAGCCCTCTTACAATAAGGGGATTTACGGTGTATTCAATGCCAAAAGAATCAAGGCCTCTCTTAACACCCTCAAAGTGATCATGGCAGTCTTCGCAAAGGTAATCCAGTATAGAAGGTGCACCGTCTTTAAATGAAGAGCATACGGGGCTCTTGCAGTCAAGAAGCCTTAAGGGGTTCTTTTCAAGCCTGGAAAGACAGGTCTCGCACAGATCATCCTTAAACTGAGAATAGTATTCTCTTAAGGCCTTTTTGTAATTTTCTCTGCAGGTGGGGCAGCCTATTGAATTAAGCTCCAAACGAATATTGCCAATGCCAAACTCCTTGAATATCTGAGCGCCTAAAGCTATAACCTCGCTGTCAGCCCTGTAACCGTAGGAACCGAAAAGCTCAACACCAAACTGGTGGAACTCTCTCAGTCTGCCTGCCTGAGGTTTTTCATAGCGGAAGCAAGGGATTATATAGTACATCTTAAGGGGTAAAACACCGCCGTAAAGACCGTGCTCCAGAACCATTCTCGCTACGGAAGCGGTACCTTCGGGGCGTAAGGTTATGCTTCTGCCGCCCTTGTCTTCGAAGGTGTACATTTCCTTCTGAACAACGTCGGTAGTATCGCCAACACCTCTCTGGAAAAGCTCGGTGTGTTCAAAGGTAGGGAAGCGCGCCTCTTTAAAATCAAAGCGAGAAGCTATATCCCTTAAAGTATTCTCAATAAACTGCCATTTATATGTCTGCTGCGGTAAAACGTCCGCTGTGCCCTTAGGGGCTGTAATGTTTGCCATAATAATATTCCTTTCCTGTAAATAAAAAACGCATCCCTTACAAAATGTAAAGGGACGCGGAAAAATTTCCTCGTGGTGCCACCCTTCTTCAGGCAGTTTCTTGCCTCTCAAGCTTGTTTTTAGGGAGAAAGCGCTCCCTGTTTTCTTTTTGTGCAGGCTGTCAAACTCTTGTTATTATAAACAGAGGCTCTCAGCTAAAAACCTCTTCTCTGTAGTTTGTAATGAGCAAGGTGCGCATTTACACGCCTTCCTGCGAAAACAAATATTAAATTTTAACGTTATTTTAAGGTTTCCATTATAACCTCAGCAGTTTTAACGTTTGTAGCATACATAACGTTGTGAATGTCACAAAGACGCATAAGGTTATTTTTAGAATCAAAATCCTCAGAGCGGTCAACAGCAAAGCCGTCTCTCAAGAAAATAAGAAGATCTATCTCATCGTAAGCAATTCTTGCGGCTATTTGATCGTCACCGCCCTGCCTGCCCGACATAAAGCAGTGAACGTTAAGCCCTATATCCTGCAGTATTTTACCGGTAGTGCCTGTGGCAAAAACGCTGTGACCCGATAAAACCCCCGCATATTTTGTGCAAAAGCTTGAAAGCTGCTCTTTTTTCTTGTCGTGAGCTATTATCGCAATATTCATATTTCACCGCCTTACCAGAATTTATAAAGAGGCCTGCGCTCAGAGCAAAGCCTGTGGGCAATATTAACTATGGCCCTGCCGCCCTTAGTGTTATCATCGCAAACCGGCTTTCCCTCATTGTTAAGTACCCTTATATTAAAATCTTCAGGTATAATGCCAAGAAGCTGTACGGAAGTGGCGTCGATTATCTCATCAATATTTGAAAACTTTCCGCTTTTAATAAGTATCGGATCCACCTTGTTAATAACAAGACGCATTTTATTGGCGTTTAATACCTGCGCCGTTCTGTCGGCATCCCTGACGGAGGTAAACTCCGGAGTAGCCACAATGATCAGGGTGGTACATATCTCGCTTATTTCTTTATGTATGCGGCCTATCCCTGCGCCGCAGTCAAGTATAACAAAATCATAGTCGGTAGCCTGCTTCAGCATAGAAAGTAAATTGGCGCCGGTGATCAAAGGATCGTCAAACTGAGCTGACGCAGGTAAAAAATCAAGATTTTTATAACGGTTATGGGTGGTTATTGCCTCAGCTAATTCTTTTCCGGAAAGCACGTCGTTCATATTGTATACACCCATGCCCTCAAGGCCCAACAGCAGGTCAAGGTTTCTCATGCCCGCATCACAGTCTACCGCAAGTACCCGCTTACCCATCTGGCTTAAAGATGCCGCAAGGCCTGCCGCCAGAGTAGATTTACCAACTCCGCCCTTGCCGGAAACTATGGCTATTATCTGTGTCATTTTTTCACCTGCCTAATTATTCATCCTGAAGCATACTCTTAAGTATGGGGGCCATCCTCTCTGCCGGCAACCCTACAACGTTATCGTAAGCTCCTTCTATCTTCAAAACAAAGCCGCTGTCCTGTATGCCGTAACTTCCTGCTTTATCAAAAGGAGAGCCGCCGGCAATATAAGAAAGTATTTGCTCTTCGGAAAGCTTTTTAAAATGCACCTCGGTCATATCGGCAAAAACCTTTGTTGCTTTATCTGAAACCAAAGCAACTCCCGTTATAACCTCATGAGTGTTACCGGAAAGGCCCTTAAGCATACCGTATGCGTCCTCTTTGTTTTCGGGCTTTCCTAAAGTCTTGCCCTTAAAAACAACTACCGTGTCCGCTCCTAAAACCACAGCCTTAGGGTTTTCCTTAAAAACCGTCTGCGCCTTGGCTAAGGCCAGCGCCTTGACCGCCTCCTCAGGGGCAGTATATTGCTCTTCGATCTTACGTTCGTCGATCTCAGCGCAAATTATTTCAAACTCAAAGCCTTGCTCCAAAAGAAGCTCTCTTCTTCTGGGTGAGGCCGAAGCAAGTATCAGCTTTTTCATCTTCTGCCGTAAATGCTGCCGTAAATGGCCATGGAAATAGCAATAAATATAATTACCGAAATATTTAAGTTAATGCCTGCACCGAAGGTAAGGGTAAGCACCCCAAGGTCAACCGTCATAGGTGAGGTAACGCCTACGCCAAAACTCTGGCCGTAAGCAAGCCAGGAAAGAAAGGGTACGTCCTCCACAAGGTAGGCAACAAGGCTGCCTACAACTACCGCGCTGAGTAAAAATATAAAAAACATTATTGTGTTTTTTGCGTTTCTCATTTTCTTCACCGTTTAGTAATTTTCAATAATTTCTTTTTCAAGCTCTTCAAGCTCGGCCTTTACTCTCTCAAGCTCGTTCTGGGAAAGCTCTAACTTTCTGCTGAGCTCTTCTCTTTCGTTAAGGAAACGGGAAGCCTCTTCAATATAAGCGTTGGCCTTTTCAAGCTCCTCGCAAAGACGGCGGTTTTCGCTTTGCAGTGCGCTTTCTGAAGAGGGAGAAAGGTAACTGTCATCCTTGCTTATCTGTTCAACAAGCTTGCCTATCTGCTGTCTTAATTGATAATTCTCTTCTTCAAGATTCTTGACCTTCTCGGAGGTGTCAGCCTGCTGAAGCTGTAAGCGTAAAGCCTCGCTTTCCTGTTGTGAGGCCTGCGCTTCGTCAATATATGAGCGAATCTGCCCTCGCAGATTTTCCATGTCAGCCTTCAGCTTGGTGTATTCATCGCAATACTCCATAGCGGTCAGAATAGAGGACATAGAAAGGCTTACTTTAGAGCCCATACGTAAATATACAGAGATTCTGCCGTCAACGTCTGCCGCCAGGGATCTTATATAATCGGGCTCTTCTTCGGTTTGGATCATAAACTCAGTACCTGCAACAGTAAATGAAACGTTTTTGAGTAAAGCCATATATGTACCTCCAGATAAACATAAATATACATACTAATTATATTACATTTTAATCTTTGAGTAAAGTCTTTTTTATTGACTTACTGCAAAAATAATTATATTATATAATATATTAAACTTTTACGGTGATAAAAATGAATGTAAGAAGAATAGTAATAAAAGTTGGTACCTCCTCACTTACTCACGAAAACGGTAAATTTGATCTTATGCATATAGAACACCTTGTAAGGGTCGTTACCGATATCCGCAATAAGGGTATAGAGGTAATTCTGGTTTCCTCCGGCGCCATAGCCGCAGGTGTTTCTGCTTTGCATCTTTCCTCTAAGCCTAAGGATATTCCCGGCAAGCAGGCGGCCGCCGCAGTGGGCCAGTGCAGGCTTATGAATATTTACGAAAAGTTCTTTTCTGAGTATGATTACAGAGTTGCTCAGATCCTTCTTTCCGGTGATATTCTGTCAACCGACCTTGGCAGTATAAACGCCCGCAATACCTTCGACAGGCTTCTGGGCTTCGACGTTATTCCCATTGTAAATGAGAATGATACTATTTCTACTGAAGAAATCAGCATAGGTGACAACGATACCCTTTCGGCTATTGTTGCCATCTTAACAAAGGCTGACCTTCTGGTGCTCTTATCGGATATTGACGGTCTTTATGATCACGATCCCCATTTAGGCAATGCAAAGCTTATAGAAGAGGTTGAAGGTGTAACTGCCGATATTCGCAAAATGGCAACCGGCTCCGCTACCAGCCTTGGCACAGGCGGTATGGTAACCAAGCTCAATGCGGCAGAAATGGTAAATAAAAAAGGCATCAACATGCTGCTTACAAACGGCGCTCATCCCGAAAGAGTTTACGATTTTTTAGCAGGTGAAAAGGTTGGTACCCTTTTTAAAGCAGAGGTAAAATAAATGAAAACTTTAGCAGCAAATGCAAGAAAGGCTTCTCTTGGCCTTGCCGGTGCAGATACGGTCTCTAAAAATAAAATATTAACAGATATTGCTTTGTCTCTTAAATCACAGGCAGAGGAAATTTATAAGGAAAATAAAAAGGATATTGAAGCTGCAAAAAAAGCAGGTATTTCCGAAGCTCTTATTGATAGGCTTACTATCTCCGAAAAGGTTATAAACTCTATGGCGCAGTCTGCTCTGCAGGTAGCCCAGCTGCCCGATCCCGTAAACCGCCTTATTTCAGAATATAAAAGAGCGGACGGCCTTGAAATTAAAAAGGTTTCAGTGCCATTTGGGGTTATTGGTATAATCTTCGAAGCCCGTCCCAATGTAACGGTGGATTCCGCACTTCTCTGCATTAAAAGCGGCAATGCCGTAATTTTACGGGGCGGAAAAGAAGCCTTTAATTCAAACCTTTGCCTTACAAAGCTTATCCGCGGCGTACTTAAGGAAAACGGCTTTGATGAAAACTGCGTAAATTTAATTACCGATACTACCCGCGCCTCCGCTTACGAGCTTATGAATTTAAAGGGATATATAGATCTTCTTATCCCCCGCGGCGGCAAAGGCCTTATTAAGTCGGTTACCGAAAACGCTTCGGTGCCCGTAATAGAAACCGGCGCAGGCAACTGCCATATTTATGTGGATGAAAGCGCCGATATTGAACTTGCAAAAAAGGTTATTTTTAATGCAAAAACCTCCCGTCCTTCGGTTTGCAATGCTGCGGAAAGTCTGCTTATTCATAAAAATATTGCAAAAGAGGCTCTGCCGCAGATAGCTAAGGCCCTTGAGGGAGTTCAGCTGAGAGGCTGTAAGGAATCCCTTGAGATCCTTCCTCATATTACTTTGGCAACCGAAGAGGATTTTTATGCTGAGTATAATGATTATATTATGTCTGTAAAAATCGTGGATAGCCTGAGTGAAGCCATTTCCCATATAAATGAGCACGGTACTCAGCACTCTGAATGTATAATCACAAAATGTGATGAAAACGCCGCCTGCTTTATGGATCAGGTAGATGCCGCCGCCGTTTACGTTAACGCTTCCACACGCTTTACCGACGGCTTTGAATTCGGCCTGGGCGCCGAAATAGGTATCTCCACCCAAAAGCTCCACGCCCGCGGCCCTATGGGGCTTAATGAGCTTACAACTTATAAATACAAGGTCTACGGTACAGGGCAGGTGAGATAAATGTTCCCCGGCAATAAATTAAAGGCAGTGACATTCAGCTTCGATGATGCTGTAACTCAGGATCAACGCCTTATTGAAATATTTAATAAATATGATCTGAAGTGTACCTTCAATATAAATTTTGGCAACTTAGGCAGGGCGGACAGCCTTATAAGAGAAGGCGTAACCGTAGCCCACGTAAAGCCGCAAGCCTATGAAGTTGAAAATATTTATAAAGGCCACGAGGTAGCCGGGCATACCCTTACACACCCGTCTTTAAATAAGCTTAACGATGAGGATATTATCAGGGAAGTAGAGCAGGACAGAATTATGCTCTCCAAGTTGGTAGGCTATGAAGTTGTAGGTATGGCATACCCCAATGGTACTCCTGCATATGAAGAAAGAGTCGGCCGTCTTATAAAAGAGCATACGGGAATAAAATACGCCCGCCTTACCACTTCAACCTTTAATTTTGATCCGCAAACCGATTTGATCGAATTTCAGCCTACGGTCTATTTCCATAAGGAAACCGAAAAAGCTTTCGAGCTTGCCGAAAAATTCATAAACTTAAAGCCCGATAAGGAACAAATATTCTATATCTGGGCTCATGCCTATGAATTTGATATCCGTAACACCTGGGCGGAGTTTGAGCATTTTTGCGCCCTTATTGCAAATAAAGAGGATATCTTCTACGGTACCAACAAAGAAGTACTGCTTAATAAATAAAAAGGAAGTCTTTTGACTTCCTTTTTGTTTTATATATAAAGAGCGTTGAAAACGGTTTTATAGCTATCATAGGACCAGCCGCGGAAAGTGGGGTTGAAGTTATAAAGCAAAGCTTCGCCTTTGCAATACTTGATTTTATCAAGTTTCCGAGTTTTTTTATCTGACACCCGCAGATGCAAAAAATTTTTTTATTTATTGACATTATCCGTAATTATGCATATAATAATATAGCAATCGCGGGCGTGGTGGAATGGCAGACACGATGGTCTTAGGAGCCATTGCCTTGGCGTGCAGGTTCAAGTCCTGTCGCCCGCACCAAAAATCGACAGGTTTCGACCTGTCGATTTTTTTATCCATTGCGAAAGCAATGGTATATCATCACGCGGCACGCGTGTATCTCATCACCGAAGGTGTATATCATCAGCCGTAGGCTGTATTGTGCTTTCGCAATGATGATATACAATTCCTGCGGAATTGATGATATGCAAAACTTCGTTTTGATGATATACACGGCTTCGCCGTGATTTATG
>JAZQIZ010000025.1:0-16471 GCA_045541395.1 Eubacteriales bacterium | reverse complement strand
TGAATACATGCATTTTGCAAATTGAACTAACACACGGATTACTGTTATCTCACGGAACTCGTTATGATATTGATTTTTCTAAGTGACTGACCAATTCCAATTTATCGAATAGGTGATATTTGTTTAGAAAAGGGTTTTAGGTTCTCCTAACAAGTGACATTTGGGCGCCTAAATGTCCTGCTTGTTACGGTATGAGACAAATATTAAACGGATGTGTAGAATTTCTGCACATCCGTTTTACTGTCTCAAAAAATATTTTAATAGTGATATTGTGAGACAGGTCTCACAGTGTTATTTTGCCTATCGGCAAAGTGATATTGAAACCTCTCGGCTTCAGTGATATTTTATTCGCCCTAAAACTGCCGAAGGCAATAACACTTGTCGCAAGACAAATATCACTGCGAAGCAATAGAACTAGCCTTGGCGAATAAAACTGGCGTTGTATCCTTACGGGTACAACGCCTATAAACTGCAGCTTTCTTTTATTTCTTCTATTGCGGCTTTAATATAAAACGACATACTTCCCTTGCCTGCTCCTGCTATTTTAAGAGCACAACAATTCACAGGCACAAGGACTTTAACCGCGTTGCTCTGCCCTACCCACTGTGCCATCTGGGGGGTTATTTCGCCGTGCATGGCGTCTGCGCAGATTATTCCTACAGGGCCTACAATAACGTCGGCATTTTTACAGGCCACCTTAACAGGATTTTCGCCTGTTGCGCCAATATCTGCGCCGCCCTTCAGCATTGCGGCTGTAGCGGCGCTGTTAGTTCCCACTGCAGTAATTTTTGCGTTTTCTATATTTTCTTTTATCTGTTCACACAAAGCCTTGCCCAAAGAGCCGCCCTGCCCATCTATAACAACAATATTCATACTCTATTACCTCCACTTATGAATATACCATAAAACTTATTAAATTTCAATAATTAGTGAAGCATTACGGCTTGGCCGCAAAGTGAAATAAAATAAATCCCTCATACGCCGCAGCGTATTTCATAGCGTCAGCTATTTCATAACGCGAAGCGTTATTTCACAAATCCCGCAAGGGATTTATTTCGTTGAAAAGAAAACACCATTTGTCCGGTAGACAAATGGTGTTTCTTTTCTGGTGGAGCTAAGGGGATTCGAACCCCTGACCCCCACACTGCCAGTGTGGTGCGCTACCAACTGCGCTATAACCCCATAGTGTTTATATAATATCATATTAAAATGAATTTATCAACTGTTTTTTTTAAAATAGCAAAAAACGCCTGATGGTCAGGCGTTTTTCTTTTCTTTCCAATGTACGTAAAGGCACACAATACCCGAAATTACTATTATGATACCTGCAACAACGCAGATATACTGGGTGTTTGTGATCTGATGACTGCCCAAAGGAATAGAAACACCCTCAGAAAGGCCGATAAATTCCTTTCCGAGATAAGAGGAAACAAAACCGACTACCCCTACAACCGTATTATAAAAGGACAGATAGAGAGCACCGTTTTCCTGAGGCATATTATAATAAGGCAAATTCGAACTGCAAAGGCGGAAACCCGGCCCTAAAATATTGGTTACAACAACGGAAATAAGATAAATGTATGATGTTTCTTTAAAGATAAAAATATTCAAAGTGTGAGGGATAACGTATAATATTGCGGAAATACCGAAAGTATACATCCAACCTTTTTTACGTACAAGCTTGTTCCATTTGCTCATAAACAGCAATGAAAGGGGTATGTTTGTAGCGGAGCATAAGGTTATGACCGTATAACTCATTTTCACGTTATCCAGAAGGTATGCATTAAGATACTGCCCTGCAAAGTTATTACCTGCAGTCCATATACAAGCTACAAGTATGGTAAGAAAATAGGTCTTTGTTTTAAAGGGCATAGTAACCATTTCCTTTAGGGAAAAGGGACGGCCGTTGGGGGCATATTCGGGCTCTTTTATAAAGAAATGGGTCTTCATTTCAAAAAAGGCCAGAAGCAAGACAAGACCTCTTGTAATAAGCACTGCCGACATATACATTCCCTTTAGGTCGAAATAGTCCAGCACCGCACTTGCAGACACGGAAACCACAATATTAATTGCAGGAAGGACCATTTGCTGTATAGACATCCAATCCGAACGCTTTTTATCGGGGATATTGGAAATATGCCAGGCGCAAATGGCGGGGTTTACGAGCATAATTGCAAGTTGCTTTACAAATACAAGGGCAATGAAAAGCTTCGCTAAGACTAAATCGTTAAAATTAAGCAACGGTAGCACGCCAAAGCCGAAAATATTTACCGCAAAGTATATTATCCTTGTTACCACAATAAGCATTTTATAAGTTTTCAGCTTTCTTGTAATAAACGGGGTAAATACCTGAAAGGCATTAGCAAGCAGCTGCATACTTACAATCAAGCCAAGGTATTCGTTCTGGACCGCATCGGGCTGATTTTTAAGAATATACAGAATAAGACCTGTTAAAAATACGCCCGAGGACAGGGTACTGCAGATATTATATAAAATATTTTCTTTTAAGATTTCTCTGCGGCTTCGGGCCTTGCCGTCGCCATCCTCAATATAGCCGTTATAAATGGTTTCCTGCATTGGCGCAAACATACGCTTAAATGACATTTTACTCACAATACACACTCCCAAGCACTCTGGCTTTATTCAGGTGTAGTTTACTCCATGTCTTACGAAATTGCAATATAAAACAGAAAACAGTTCACAGTTTTTTTCTGTGAACTGTTTTTATTACTCTATTTCCTCGCGGCTTCTGAAAAGCAGAGATATACACCATACGGCACACAGGCCTACCAAAGTGTAAATAACAGATTGAAGCACTCTGCTGTCACCGGTTATAAATTCAACAAGGTTGAAATCGAATATGCCTATAAGCCCCCAGTTAAGTCCGCCTACAATAATTAAGATCAAAGCAATTCTGTCAAGTATTTTCATTTTCTTCATCCTTTTATGATTTTATACTATAAGCATTGCCCGAAATTACGTGTATTATTCAAAAAAATGAGAGCTTTCGCTCTCATTTTTTTATTTCTTTGTAATGTAAATAAGTAAAGACATTCTCGGCTCATTAAAGGTTAATGAAAGGCCGTTTGTTAAGAGGGTCTTGCCGTCAACTTCCATAATTTCACCATTATCGGTAACCTCTATAAGGTAGGTGGCGTCTTCCTCAAGTCCTCTTAATACAAAGGTTTGCTGTACGTCCAAGGATTTTTCGGGGCGGAATGCCATAAGGAAGCCTTTCCCTTCTTCGGGAACGTAATATTCGTAACAGGCGTTCTTGCTGTCATACTCTTCACCGAGGCCCTGACCGAGAATATAGTAATTCCCGCTCATCAATTCCCTGCAGGTAAAGTATTCTTCAATTTTAGAATCCCACCAATCTCTGTTTTGCGTGGGAAGGCCTAATGTAAGACCTGCGCCCATATGGCAGCGGAATTCATACGAATCATCCAGCCCTTCATTGGAGGAGCCGCCGCAGGAATATGGAATCCAATAATTTAAGTTCCAGGCTATATTACGGGTTCCCTCTGCGGTATTCTGGGCGTTAGGACCTAAAACGTAATAGTCGGAACGCCATAAGGGAGCGCTTCTCTTCATCATTTCAATATCAAGACGTCTGCCGCCGGAAGCGCAGTTATCTATCATAAGCCCGGGGCACTTTTCAAGAAGAGTATCCAGATAACGGTACAAGTTGGTTATATATTTAATTTCCGTTATACCTACTCTGTGCTCTCCCTCTTTGCCGTCCGCATAGTTCCAGGAGTTAATAGGATCGCAGTTAAAGTCCTGACGGTACCAATCTATACCGTTTTCATTAATAATATCGCTTACAAGCCCTATAAGGTAATCGGTTGCCTTGTCATCGGCAAGATTATAAAGTCTGAACATGGCAGCTGAGGAGGCGGGCAGCATATATTCGGGATGGTTTTCGTAAATATCGGTGCCTTTTATAATACGCTCAGGCTCAAACCATAAAAGGTATTTACCTCCCAAATCATGAACGTAATCTGTAACGGGAGTCAGCCCTTCAGGATATATGCTTTCATTAATGTACCAGTTACCTACCTCAAAGGCCCAGGCGGTATCGTAGGTATCGACCGAGGCAATATTGCCGTGCCATCCGGCGTCTACCCAGAACATTTCCCAGGGCCACCCTGACTCGGTTGCTTTTTTTATTGTATCAATATGCGCGTTTGCTCCGGAGCCGCCCCACGCATTTAAAGCTAAAGGCAAGCCGGTTATTCTTTCGCCGTTTTCATCAAGCGGCTGATAATATTTCTGAACCATACGGCGGTAAACCTGATTGCCATCGGCTCTGTCACCGTTAAAGAAGGCAATAACTACAGAAGGGGTGCGCATAGTTTCATTGGGGTGAAGAGAAATATCTGTTTTGGTCATACCCGCAACCAGAGAGAGGCTGTTTTTATTGTTGGTAACGGAGGCAGACCACTGGCCTGTCCAACCTATAGCTACAACAATACCCTTGCCTTCCCCTTCCACGTCAAAGAAGGGCATATACCCCTGAGAGGAGCGGCCTCCCCTACTCTCAAAAGCAAGCTCGGGGGTCTCGGTCATATTCTGAGAAATGGGTTCAAAATCGTGGCCGTCGGAGTTGCCGCCAAATGCATAGTTTACCGTGGCATCCTTAACCTTATACTGTGCGTTAAGCGCCTGAATATTGGAAATAGGCAGGCTGTCATTTTGAGCGGTGTTTTCAAAATGGCACACCCAGTCAATACAGGGCATATCATATCTTAAAAGTATTTCTGCCCAGGCCCTTACCCCGTCTTTTTCATAAGTAAGAGTGTAAACGGTGTTGCCGTTTTCGTCGGTATTTTCCTCAACGGTCTTCTCCCATTGTTTTATATGCTCCTTAAAGGGTACCTCGTTGTAATCAAAAGAGAATATTTCATTGTTTTTTATGCCCTTTTCAAGCCAGTTTGCGGCTCTTTTCATTTCGTTTTCAGGCATATTGCTTCCGCAGGCAGCAAAGCTGAGAAGCAGGGTTATAATTAATATAAGACTGATTATCTTTCTCATTTACTCTTCCTTGCCTTTCTTATAACAGCAAACAGACAAATACCAATTAAAATAACACCGACGCCTGCGTAAACCCAAATCGAAGTTTTATTTTGCTCAGACTGAGGCGGCACTGCATCACCTACAGCCAACACCTTGCCGTATTCAAAATTATCAATACCCGTAAGGGGTTCTAAGCTTGTACTGTCTATTTTATGATCAAAGTCTTTTTCTATTTCGGTATATACACCGTCCCATCCGGGCTGACCGTTGGCGCCGCCCAGGCGGATACTGCCGTCGGCAGTAGTAACGTTATCCAAAAGCTCATCGTCGAACTCCTCTGAGTTAAACGGAACCTCTTCAATGCACATTTTAACCTTAAGGTCTTCGGCGTAGAATTTCTCGTAGTCGCCCTTAAAATTAATTATGTCGGTTGCATTGTCATATTCAAAAATGATCACGTCATGTGTGCTTCCGACAAAACGGCAGTCACCCTGATACTGGAGAGGTTGCCCATCCACATACTGCAGGGTGTTTTCCCTATCCACCACCCTAAGGGCGATCCAAGGGCCGCGGTTTGTACCGTTAAGGTTGATCGCAACCGGCTGAGAAAATTCAATAAGCAGCTGACTGTCACTTATCTGAACGCAACGGGTAACGCTTAACTGTGATTGGAGGTCAGCCGCGCAAAATACGTTGATACAGAGCAATAAGGCGGCAATGAAAGCCGCTATGATTCTTTTTACTGACATAACGTATCCTCCTTGATATTATATTTTTATTTTAATTCAACTTAAAGATAATTGCAATAATAATTCATAAAGTTTAATGTTGATTTATGAGGAAAGTTAGTATATAATTTAAATCAAGCAAAGTTCAATTATTAATTGAAAGAAGAGGGATACAAGTGTCTGATCTTATTAAAAAAATAAAAAAGAAGTTCAAAAAGATCTACAAAAAATTATTCAAAAAGAAAGCGCCTAAGAAAGAACCTATAAAAGAGCCGGTAAAAAAGAAGCAAACTGAGGAAAAACCTCTTTCAAAGAGTGATCTTGCTGTTTTAGAGGTTATGGAGAAAACCGGTTGGACCAGAAAAGAAGCAAGAGCTAAAATGCGTGAAGTCAGAGAAAAGTACGAGATTCGCTTTGTTAATTACGCGAAATACGAACTATATAACGTTCCTGAAGAGGAGCTTGCTGCAAAATGTGAAGAAATTGCTTATGCCATCAAACGCAGAAAAGAGCGTAAGCAGGAATTTGAAAACAGAAAAGCCTTAAGAAAGCTTGAGCATAAGGAAAACATAGAAGCAGCAATGGAGGCCACCGGCTGGACAAAGGAAACCTTAATGGAACATGTAGACGAAGCCAAGGTGCGCACAAACTGTCTTACAAGCGAATACTGCTATTACAGATTCTTTGATATGGACAATGAAGCTCAGGAAAAGATATTCCTTGTTAATCATTCCAGACAGATTGAAGCAAAATACCCTTACCCTCCCGAATTTGAAAAAATACTTCTTGATAAGGAATTAACAAATAATTACCTTCCCGAACTGATCAGAAGACCTTGGTGTGTAACCAACAAGCTTACTCTTGAGAAGTTTATGGATACTTTCAAGAATTCTTCCCGCATTTTCTACAAGCCTTTAGGCGGTCACGGCGGTGTTGGCGCCAAGAAGTATGATTACAGTGAAAGCAACGCCCAGGAAATATACAATGATCTTATGACCCTGCCCACAGGCGTTGTTGAAGAGTTCCTGATACAGCACAGCAAAATGAACGAGCTTTCACCTTCTGCTGTAAATACCGTTAGATTCGTAACTGTTTCTTCCTATTCGCAGGATATCCTTAAAATAGGCAATCATTACGACGTTTGCTACGTAAGACTTAAAATGGGCGGTGTTAATTCGCTGGTTGACAATCTTCACGGCGGCGGTATGGTTGCGGTGGTTGATCCCGAAACCGGCAAGCTTATTTCCGATGCAGTTGACGGCAAGGGTAATGCATACAGCATTCACCCCGGTACCGGCACGGTGATCAAAGGCTTTGAAATACCTTACTTTGCTGAAGCTTTGAAGATGGTTAAGGAAACCATTGAAAGCAAGAAGCTTGAAGGCTATTTGGGTTGGGATATTGCCATTACAGAAAAAGGCCCTGAACTGATAGAGCTTAATACCAGACCCGGTGTTATACTTTGCAGTATCTCTCAGGCAGTTACCGAAAAGAACGGCATTAAAGATCATATGATGCGCTATCTTGAAACTCCCACAGAATAAAAAAAGCGAGTGTGAAATTCACACTCGCTTTTTTTGGTTTCGGTTTTCTTAAACATTTTCAAGAAGGTAGATTTTATTGCATAAGGGAATTTGCGTATTTGCACAAACTTGGTGCGCACACTTAAAAGTATGCCAACACCAATTATGCAGATCATTGCAGGAACACCCTATACAATTTGAAAAAATGCTCTTCCCAGAAGATAATACTTCAATGAAAATAGAAGTTCCTTCGTTGAAGTATAATGGTAATAATTACACTGTCACATTCAATAAAGTCTGATATCAACACAGATATCAAAGGTGTACGTATAGCAGTAAGGGAAATGTATAAAAATTCAGAAAATCAAATATATGATTGGGGTATAAAAAAAGAATCATCCTTGGACGGTGTGGTGGCGCCAAATACTGGCAGCAGTCACGGTGTCTCATCAGAAGATTCTTTTAATAGGAATTCCTTGGACGGTGTGGTACAACCACAAAACGGCAATAGTCACGGTGTCTCATCAGAAGTTCCTGATAATAATATATCACTTAAAACGCAAAATATCAATACTCCGCCCGGAAATTCTATTGAAAATATTTCGACAGAAATACCCGAGTTTAAAACCGGAATTGACTCCGAAAATATAAACGGGTATAATAAAAACAATTCAGATGGATGTACAAATAATGGATATAACCCAAATGACAACGGAAGAAATATAAGATCTCTTACTGTAAACGGCGGTACTGCAACGGCTCCGAAAACCTCGCTTCGGCCGCTGCTTCCATTAGCTTTTCCGCTTCCTCCGTCTCCATAAACTCGTCCAATGTCATATTCCTCTCCGAGAGGAATCTTATCATCAACTCTTGCCTCTCTAATAAACCAAGACTCTCGTCCTGCAGAATTTCTGTCACCGATTTGTATTTCATTATTAACTACCTCCCTAGCAAAAATTATAGGATTCCTGTCATTTGCTGTTGATATACCGCTGACCTTATATTATGTTCCAGGCAAAATTGCCCTTAAGGTTGGAAGGGCATCCGGCAGATCATTCTCGCCGGTAAACTCGTTTATAGATCCGAAAGGAGTTTTTATATTACCCTTCTTTTTTCTGCTGAACAGTCCCATTTTTTTATCCTCAATTCTTACAACTCGATCATTTGCAACGAACAAAACAGGCCACGCTTTCTATATGGGCGGTGCGAGGGAAAAAGTCTACCGCCTCCAGCGAAGACAATCTGTAACCGCGCTCAAAAAAGAAGGCGGCATCCCTTGCCTGAGTGGCACAGTCACAGGAAATATAAGCGATCTTTTCAGGGGCAAATTCCGCTATTGCTTCCTTGCAGGCCATATCAAGACCTGCCCTTGGGGGATCCACAAAAATCACGTTGGGACAAACGCCCTGAGCTTTATAGGTTTTAAGGGCCTTTGCGGCGTCATTACAAACAAAGTGCGCGTTGGTAATGCCATTTTGCTTTGCGTTTTCTTTGGCATTTTCTATAGCTTCAGGCACTATTTCGGCACCGTATACCTTCCTGCAAAGCCTTGCAAGGTACAGGGTAATTGAGCCGATTCCGCAACAAAGATCCAAGGCTACGTCCGTATTTCTAATGCCGGAGTTTTGTGCAGCCAGACTGTATGCTTTTTCAGCCTGGATCGGGCTTATCTGATAAAAGGATAAGGGTGAAATATTAAGGGTATTTTCGCAGAGTGTATCGGAAATATAGCCTTTACCGTAAATATTTTCGCCGTTAAAGTTAATTGCAGTTATTTGCTCAAATTCATTTGCTAAAAAATCAGTATTAAAAACAGGGCCGTTTGCTTCTATAAGCAAGGATATTTCTGTTTCATCCCTGTTTATTCTGACAGACAAAGTTTTAACGTAAGAAACGTTATTAGCCTTTAAGAATTTACTGAAAGTATTTGCAATGCGCAACATTACGGGGTGTATTATTTTACAGCCTTCAACAGATACAAGGCTATGGCTTTTTTGCGAAAAGAAACCGAATTCACAGCCTTTGAACTGAAAGGTTGCTTTATTGCGAAGGAAGTTTTCGGAAGGGTGAACAGTTATTTCACCGGGATCGAATTTTGCAAGCTTAGTAAAAGCATCCCTTACCCGCAAAGCTTTAAGTTCCAGTTCTTTTTCGTAGGTCATATGACGGTAATTACAGCCGCCGCAATCAGGATAAGAGGAGCAATCAGGTGCTATTCTGCAGGGGCTTTTTTCAATTATGGAAACCACCTTGGCGGTATCAAATTTTTTGCCCTGTGAGGTAATTTCGCAAAGGGCGCTCTCGCCTACAATAAGGCCGCTTACAAAAACAGCCTTGCCGTTATGGCGGCAAACACCCTTACCGTCATGGG
Organism: Eubacteriales bacterium; assembly: GCA_045541395.1. Lineage (GTDB taxonomy): Bacteria > Bacillota > Clostridia > Oscillospirales > UMGS1783 > JAZRWQ01. The sequence continues at coordinate 6,830 of JAZQIZ010000025.1, read as the reverse complement.
TAGTGCCGCAGGCTTTAAGCTCAATATTCAAATTTACCCCTCCCATCTGCTTTTAAAAAGGTGCGTATATAAACGCACCTTTTTTTAGTTATTATTTACTACTCTGCGGGCCTGCTTAATAATAGCAAGGTTCTGATCGTAATGATCCTCCGCGCGTTTTAAAACGCTGTCCGCAAACTCAACCGCAGATCTGCGGATACGGGCGGCATCGGCATCGGCGCTCTCTCTTACTTCTTGAGCTATACGCTGAGCTTCTTTTATGATATCCTGCTCATTAACAAGATTTGTGGATCTTTCCTGAGCATCCTTTATCATTCTTTCGGAATCGGTTCTGGCTTTAATAAGGATCTTTTCTCTTTCATCGAGAAGGCTGTTTGCTCTTGCAATTTCAGTAGGATAATGGGTGTTGAGGCCGTTGATAATACGGGTAAGAGCGTCCCTTTCCAGTACTATTTTATTTTTATTAAGCGGCATTTCCCATGCATCCTCAACCAAAGCAGCCAGTTCTTCAAGTAACGCTTCAAAATCGCTCATTATATTTTCCTCCCGTTATACTTTTCTTTTATTTGCTTTGCCACACACTGAGGAACAAATTCTGTTATATCCCCGCCATGAGCAGCTATTTCCCTTACAACGCTTGAACTTAAATACATAAACTCAGCATTGGTGGTTAAAAACACGGTTTCAACTTCCGTATTCATTTTCTGGTTTACAAGGGCCATCTGGAATTCATATTCAAAGTCAGAAACCGCTCTCAAGCCCTTAACAATAGCAGTTGCCTTTTTTTCTTTGGCATATTCAACAAGAAGACCGTCAAAAGAATCGGCAGAAACATTGGGCATATCCTTTATACTTTCGTTGATCATTGCAACCCTTTCTTCGGTTGAAAATTCACAAACCTTAGAAGAGTTGTGTAATACAGCAACGATAACGTGATCAAACATTTTTGAGGCTCTTTTAATAATATCAAGATGCCCTAAGGTTATAGGATTAAAGGAGCCGGGGCATATTGCAATTTTTTTCATAATTCCTCCTCATTTTTATACACCGTGAGGGATATCTGGCCATAATTTTTAACCTTAGCCGTAAAGGGACCGATACTTGAAGGCAAGGGCGTGCCTTTAGGCGTTTCTACTAAAATATAAGCTCCGTTAACTACAAGCTCGTTTTCTACAAGAAAATTAAGCGCTTCTTCAAAAAGATTTGCGCCAAAAGGCGGATCGATATAAACAAGATCAAACTTAGGCTTAGGCGACATTCCCAAAAGAGAAGAGTAAGATGCCTGTCTTAATACAGCCTTAGAGGCAAAGCCTGTTTTTTCAACATTGGCCTTAATTACCTTCATTGACGCGGCCGAGGGATCGAAAAAGTAGGCTTTGGAAGCGCCTCTCGCAAGGGCCTCTATTCCCATCTGACCCGTACCTGAGAACATATCAAGAAAGACCGAGTTTTCCAAAGAAAACTGCATTATATTAAAAGCAGCTTCTTTTATTCTGTCTATAGTGGGACGAACGTCCTCCCCCTGAGGAGAAAGAAGCTTCATTCCTTTATTTACACCTGAAATAATACGCATACTTTTCCATCCTACGATTTTTCTTTATTTTAACATATTACAGCCCTCGTTTCAACAAAAAAAGAAGCTATCTGAAAATTTTTCAGATAGCTTCATAAAATTTATCTTTTTGCGTTAAGTACTTTTCGTCTGATAACCGGTATCATAACACCTATACTGCATACTGCAATTGCTATAAGCGCAACAATATTTATGCTGTCCAATGTATTGGGGCTGCCTTCAAAACTGATTTCAAGGGCATTGTTAAGATGCGCCCAGTTATAAGCGCCGCCGCAAAGGGCACTGCCGGTTGTAAAGTTGTAACGGTTAGCAGCATCTCCGCCGGTGTATGGAGCACCTAAGGATGCAGACAAAGCAACCTTATCGGAAACTATATTGGTTCTGCTTATGGGGATCATAGCCTCGTAGGTGTAGGTGCGGGTCTGCTCGTTATAGGTGATCTCATAATAGCTTTCATTAAGTTCCCAGGCTTCAAGGCCCTGCGTGAAGGTATAAGATGCCTTCTTGCCGTTTACAAGACCAAACATAAAGCCGGTATACTGTTCGTAATCATCACCTTCAAAGGGTATTCTTTCAACGGTGGTGTCATTATTCCAGTTGGAAATGGTGAAATTGAAATGAGCGGACTTATAAAGCTCGTAAAGGTTTGTGCAGGTCGTATCAAGATCACACTTATCTAATGTTGCACCAACGTAAATAAAGTTTTCATCCCTTGTAATATAAAGCTTAGCATTCTGATTTATATTTATGGATTCGGGATCGAATGCCCAGTAACCGCCTTCCCACGTATTGGAGGCATGCTCGGGATTTGTTACAACTATAGGCTTGCCCCATTCTTTTTCGGTAATGGTACCGTCGATCTTGGGAGCCTTACCTGTATACTTGGAGGACTTGCCAACGTACGGATCTTCTGCCTTTTCTTCGGGAACAACTTCATTATCGCCCTGTTCAGGCTCTTCTTTTTCTATAAGACCTGCAATGGTTACAGGAAGGGCATTTTCAAAATGAGCCCAGTTATAAGCGCCGCCGCAAAGAGCACTGCCGGTTGTAAAGTTATAGCGGTTAGCGGCATCGCCTTCGGTGTAAGCAGTACCGATAGATGCGGAGAGGGCTATCTTATCGGACACTATATTGGTTCTGCTGATGGGAACCTTAACTTCGTAGGTGTAAGTCTGCGTATTCTCATCGTAACTTACGGTGTAATAGCTTTCATTAAGCTCCCAGGCTTCAAGGCCCTGAGTGAAAGTATAGGAAGCCTTATTGCCGTTTACAAGACCTAACATAAAGCCGGTATACTGCTCGTAATCATCGCCTTCAAAGGGAATTCTTTCAACGGTGGTCTCATCGTTCCAGTTGGAAACAGAGAAATTGAAATGAGCAGCCTTGTAAAGATCTGCGGGAGTTTCGCAGCTATTATCAAGCTCACACTTATCTAAGGTTGCGCCAACGTAAATGAATTCATCGTCGGCAGTAAGGTAAACCTTGGCGGTCTGATTGGAATTGATATTATTGGGATCAAATGCCCAATATCCGTCTTTCCAGGTTTCAGATGCATGAGCAGGGCCGGAAACGATTATTGGCTTGCCCCATTCTTTTTCGGTGATGGTACCGTCGATCTTGGGCGCCTTGGTTGTTTTATTTGCTTTGTCCTTAACGTAATAATCTCTTACGGGAGCATCGGGTACATCTTCTTCGCCTTCGCTATCGGCGCCGACGCCGAGAACTACCTGGAATTCGTCTATAGGTACTCTTCTGCCGTCGCTTGAAACGAAGGTGATCTCATGGGCCTTATCGGGAAGATCGGTTACCTCAAGAACACAAACCCTGCTTGTAAGATTTGCGCCGTTAAGATTACTTACGGTAGTGTAATATTCGCCGTCAATATATACGTCGACCTCATCTCCGTAGCCATCAGCTGCCGGACCGCGGAAACGAACAATGTAACGGAATGCTGTACCGGTAAAGCCAAGTTTAGCTCTCACGTCACCTGTAAGGAAATGAGCGGAGCCTTCATAGTAATGGCTGCCGATAAAGTAGGAAACCGCACCGTTATACATAGGATAAACGTCAAAGGAGTTTTCGTCGATGGCGTGGTCGTGAATATTGCCCTTGCTGTCAAAGAAGGTTACGTAATCGGTATCGTCATCATCAACTGATTCCCATCTTAAATATTCGGGATCGTTGCTGTCATCGGGATACAGAGAAGTATCCTGAAGGGCGCGTACATCCTCCCAGAGCTCAAGAGCCTGCTCTTCGCTCATTGCACCGCTGTAAAGACGGGATATTGCAATGGAGGTTTCGCTCAGTCTTTCCCAGCCGCCTGCGGCGGTGGTATCGCCGCCTAAGAACATATTAAGGGCGGTATCTGCAAGGAAGGTTACGGGTACTTCTGCGGGTACGGTGCTCATTCTGTGGCCGTTTATGTAGCAAACAAGCTCTTCGCCGTTGTATACGCATACCCAGTGATAGTATTTGCCTTCTTCGAGGGTTTTGGTTACGGACTTATAGCCATTGGTATATACAGAGAAGTTACAGGTCTTATCCTTATAAATATCAAAGCCAAAGCCGCCGGAATGCTCCATAGCCATTACGCCGCGGGCGTATTCTTCGCAGTTGGAGAAATCGTCTACCTTGAAATAGCCTTCGTAGGTAAAGCCGTAGATCATATCCTCTTTATCGTTAAGGAAATTGGATATTTTAATATTGGATGAGCCGTCAAAGGAAACGTAATCCATACCGATGGTTGCATCATAGCCTGTTTTGGGAGTGCCCCAGGAGGATAAGGTAAGGTCATTACCGGATACATCGGTTACGGTATCGGCGGCACTGTCTATCTTAATATCCATAAGGTCGGCAACTACAGTTTCGGGAACGGCCGCGGTTTTAAAGGTAGTGGTAAGGGGTGTGGTGCTTATCTTTGCGCTGTCGGTTATATTAACCAGATACATTGAGTTTACACCGTAAATCTTTAAGGTATACTCGGTATCGGGCTCAAGGCCGGAAATTGCGGCGGGGAGCATTGTTTCATAGTCCTCATCGTAATAGAGCCAGCTTACGTATCTGGAAGCAACCTCATTACCCTGCATATCCTCTACAACTATTTTGTAGTTTCTTGCGGTAAAGGAGTCCTTTGCAACAGGAGTAAATTCAAATACTGCCAGGTTCTGAGTAGCCTTAGTAATGTTTATTTTCGCATCTGAAGCAAAGAAGATCTCCTTATCGGCAATGCGGCTTTCATTATAGGTAAAATCTTCGGGCTTATAGGATTCAAGAAGATAGGTTTCGCCTACAAACTTGTTCTGGTTGAAATCGTAAACACGGATACGGGTGCGGTTGGAGGCATCCACCTCTACAATATAATACTGGGCAATATCATAAATGGAGCCGCCTACTACGGTGGGGCTTACATTATTGTACTTAGCCATTGTAGTGTAATACAGAGTACCTGTGCTCAGGTTGGTATAGTTTTTCTGGTGGATAGAGGCCTCATCATTTATGGGATGATGGGTATGGCCGGAGAAGTTTACTACCTGGGGATACTGAGAATACAAAGCATCGAAGGTGGTAAGACCGGGATACTGGCTCTTGGTATCGGTACCGAAAACGGTGTTTATATTACCGATATGCTGGAATACGAATATAGGCTTTTTGCCTTCGGGGTCATCAGCTGCGGCAACCTTAAGGGCTTCTTCCATAAACTTAACGTCCTCGGCGGTGTAGCTGAAGCCGTCGGAGGAGGAAGAAACGCCTATAAACCAATAGCCGTTTACCTTAACTGCGGAATTAGCGCTGCCGTCGCCGAATACGCTTTCAAATCTTGCAACAGAGCCTGCTTCGCCGTCATAGTATTCATGGTTACCGGTTGTAACAAGGAATTCGGTTTCATCATAATCAATATAAGTATCTGCAACCTGCTTGGCAGTCTGAAGCTGGGATACCTTGCCGTTTTCCGCAAGGTCGCCGGCGACAGCAATAAGGTCCAGAGTTTCATAATGGTTGCCGGAAAATTCAGCAATATTATAAGCGGAGTTTATTGCGGCGGCGAATTTATCGCTTCTTACAACGTTATCGTCGTTTTTGCCGATGTGGATATCGGAGGTTACCATAAAGCGTAATACCGGCTCAAAATCGTCATCATAAACCTTTACATAGGGAGTCATTGCATTAATTGCCGCGGTATATGCGTTCTTGCACTGCTCATCGGTAAGGGAATCGGCGTAAATGCGCAGGTCGGTTACAATGGTGCCTGCGGGCATTGCGTAGGTGTAGCTTGCTATACTGGAGGTGGTATCCATAATATTATAGTTACCGTTCCAGGAGCCCTTTGTAACCTGAGTAACGCCTGAGGTGGTGCCAACTAAAACGCCGTCTACATAGAGGGTCATTGTATCGGTATCACCGTTATAGTTTGCCATAACGTGATGGTACTTATTATCTTCAGGGCGGGCAACGGAAACGGATTTATACACATCGCCTTCGCGGATATCAAACTGAAGATCGCCTGTGTTTTTGGCAATTTTAATACCCATACCGCCACCGTTGGTTGCGCCTACTATGTAGCGGTCGCGGGAGGTATCAATACCTTTGGGAATAACAAAGCCTGTTTCTATGGTAAAGCCGTCATTAAGCTCGGTAAGAAGGTCGGTTGCGTATTCGCCTGTACCTATTTCCACAAAGCTGGAAGCGGAAGAGGACTTGAAGGCATTTACGGTATATTTATCCGTACCTACCTTAATTATCTGTTCGCCAACGCCGGGGAAATCGGAAAGGGCGGTGTTTCTGTCGGAATACTCCTTAACGGAGGTAGTGCCAAGGCCCTGCTTTACAACGGTAACGGTGCCGTTGGCGTTGAAGTCAAGGTCAATAATATCTTCGGGGGTGTAGGGGGTCATAGCGTTAAGGGCGGCTGTGTACGCGTCCTTACACTGCTTATCGGAAAGAACATCCGCATAGATATGCAGGTCGGTTACAATGGTGCCTGCGGGCATTGCGTAGGTATAGCTTGCTATACTGGAGGTGGTATCCATAATATTATAGTTACCGTTCCAGGAGCCCTTTGTAACCTGAGTAACGCCTGAGGTGGTGCCGGCTAAAACACCGTCTACATAGAGGGTCATTGTATCGGTATCACCGTTATAGTTTGCCACAACGTGATGGTACTTATTATCTTCAGGACGGGCAACGGAAACGGATTTATACACATCGCCTTCGCGGATATCAAACTGAAGATTGCCTGTGTTTTTGGCAATTTTAATAC
>JAZQIZ010000024.1:0-88419 GCA_045541395.1 Eubacteriales bacterium | reverse complement strand
TCTTCGGTTGCAATTCTTGCCCACCGTTCAATGCTTGAAGGCGGCAAGCCGTATGACATTCCCGATTTCACTAAGGAAGAGGATTGCAAGCTCTATGAAAATGACCGTTTGTCACCGTTTTACGGTGTCGATGGTAGTGATCCCGTAATACCTTGCTGTTCTCATACGGATTTTAAACCTACCGAAAAACAGATTGAAAATTACAAAAAGGCATTGGGATTAAAGTAGTAAAACCGGACGGCAAATAATAATTTATAATAAATAAAATTAATTTGCAGATTTTTAAATAATCTTTTAATCAGAATAAATCTCCTTGTTTTACAGATAATAGTATCACTATTACTAAAACAAGGAGATTGATTTATATATGAAAGCAACAGGAATAGTTCGTAGAATAGACGATTTAGGGCGAATTGTTATTCCCAAGGAGATAAGGAGGACTTTGCGGATAAAGGAAGGTACTCCGCTTGAGATATTTACCACTAAGGACGGAGAGGTTATTTTTAAAAAATATTCGGCAATGGAGAACGTTAACGATATGATACAGATTTTTGCCGAAGCTCTGAACAAGGCTACAGGGGTACCTGCGGCAGTATGCGACAGTGACGTTATTGTGGCTGTTAGCGGCGCATCCAGACGAGAATTCGAGAGCAAGAGTGTTTCCGACGAGATCATTGAAATAATGCACGGCAGACAAAATTACATTGCTACGGCGGGAAAGACCAAGAAGGTACCCTTAATCACCTCGTCGGATAAAGCATATTGCAGTGTGGTATATCCTATTGTTTCTGAAAGCGACTGCGTTGGGGCGGTTATACTTCTTAACTCCGAAAACGGCCAACTCCCTAAAAATGAGGATATTTTACTTTGCGCGACCTTTGCCGGCGTTATGGGAAAACAAATGGAGAATTAAAAAAAGCCCGTATTATTCATACGGGCTTTAAATTATTTATTTAATTCTTTTTTGCGTACAACTGCAAGAGCAAGAACTGCTAAGGAAATAAGCAAGGTCCAGAAGGGAGCGGGCACATCCCCGGTTTTGGGGTTTTCAGCCTTAGGAACTTCGGGATCTTCAACTTCTTCGTAGTCACCCTTTACTTCTCCATCGGGCTCTTCTTTGGGCTCGTCTTCGATTTCCTCATTTTTATTACCGCCGGGAGCGAGAGGAACATCTTCATCGAGAATCTCAAAAAGCTCTTCTTCAGGCTCATTAACTACGGTTAAAATGCCGTTTTCAAAAGCAGCATATTCAGATTCGCTAAGTGTAATAACGCCTTCTTCGTCAACGCTGAAGGAGATTGCTTCCTCAGGAAGAACGTAACCTTCTGCAGTTGCGGTTTCTACTAACGTATAATTACCGTAAAGGAGACCTTCAATATTAAGAGCGCCGTTTGCGTCAACTGCAAAGCTGTTTACAAAGAGAGTTTCATTCTGACCTTCAACGAAAAGATCGAAGGTTACGCCGGTAAGAGGCTGGCCGTTTTCGTCAACCTTAACAAGGCTGAGATTTGCCGGAACGTATTCCTTGTATTCAACAGGAATGGCTATTTCTGCTTCGGCGTAAACGTTGGTCTGGCCCATTGCTGCGCCAACTAAAGACTGAGAAGTATGTCTGCCGCCAACAGGGTCGTAGAAATAAACGCCTACAGGGAGAGTCTGAACACCGGAAACAACGGTTTTAATAGGTTGTTCTGCGGTAGTTTCTACAGTAATATAATATTCTTCCTTACCGAACTCTACAGGAATGGTTGCAAGGGCTTCTTCGCCGGAGTAAAGATCGATATTAATATTATCATTTTCGGAAGAGCCGCTATTGTTTAATACAACCTTAAGGATAGTAGTGTATTTGCCTTCCTTTTCCTGAACGGGAGTAAAATCAACTATCTGAACGTCAGATATAACTATCTGATTCTTTTCAGCATAAACCTTTTCATAACCGAGAAGATGTTCCATGAGAGCATCAATACGCTTACCTGCTTCTTCTTCAACAACAAACTGACGGGCACCTAAAGCCTGAACTTCGGGGCTCATTTCGCCGATAATGTCATGAATAGTGTTACCCCACTTAGGGTTAGCGCCTACGTTAAAGGATTTCTGATATTTAAGCTCAACACCGTTTAAATCGGCATCGTTCGCGTAGGTCCAAATTGCACCCTGCACAGCAGCAAGAGCTTCGGAGCGGGTAATCTGATCGGCATACTCAAAGCCGTCGGCTTTAAGATCGGCCTTCATCTTATCAAGAGAAACAAAGGGATAAGAGTTTGTAACGATAGCGCGGATATTTGCAGCAGCTTCGTCGGTATAATAGGTGCTGTCTTCAAGATTTATTCTTCTATAGTAAGTACCGTCAACCAAAGGAGTGATAATATCACAGCAGTAAGTTACTTCATAATTGGTTTCGCCACAGGCGTAGAGATCATCGGGAGTCCAGGTCTGACCGTCAAGCTTTTCGGTGTCTAATACAACGAAAGTCATAGGACCTTCCGCAATACTGTTTCCGTCGCCTATGTAAGTACCGCTGGTTTCATATGCACAGTAAGGCATTCTGTAAACGCTCATAAAGGTATATTCGCCTTCACCTTTGGTTACGGGAACCTGAACCTCATCACCATGCCAGATATTGCCGGGGGCAACTTCTGCAGCAAATGCGTTAACACCTAAAAAGCCAACGCATAAAATACTGATAGCCAAAATCATCATAAGTTTTAAAATGTTCTTCTTCATTTTTATTTACCTCTTCTTCTAAGAAAACATTTTGGTATAAAACGCTTTTTTAAAGCGGGTTATTCCTTGCATATCTTGATCTTACAAGTAAATTATAGCAGGTAAAAGTTACAAATGCGGTTACATTTTAAAAAAAATAATTTTTTTCTAAGTTTCTTTATAATTATTTTCAATCAATATTAATTAAATCGTTTTCTCTGAATTGGAGAGAATACAGCTCTTTATAGGTACCGTTACCACTTATAAGCTGATCATGAGTGCCTTTTTCAGTTATTTGGCCGTTTATTATAACCGCAATTTCATCGGCATTGCGGATAGTTGAAAGCCTATGGGCCACAACCAAGGTAGTTCTCCCCTTACAAAGATCATCCAGAGAATTCTGTATCAGGACCTCAGTAGTATTATCAAGGGCGCTTGTGGCTTCATCAAGAATAAGAATGGCAGGATCCTTTAAGAATACCCTTGCAATGCTTAAGCGCTGTTTTTGTCCACCGGAAAGTTTTACGCCCCTTTCCCCTATTTCGGTATCATAGCCTTTTTCGAGGGACATAATATAATCGTGGATATTAGCTTTCCTGGCCGCATTGCAAACCTGTTCAAAGGAAGCCTCAGGGTTGCCGTAAAGAATATTATCCTTTATGGTGCCGGCAAAAAGGAACACATCCTGCTGCACAATACCAATATTCTTTCTTACGGATTCGAGTGTCAGGGAGTTTATGCTTTGGCCGTCAATAAAAATATCGCCGTTACCTTCAGCCAATTTATAAAAATTAGGAAGCAGATGGCATAAAGTAGTTTTGCCACCGCCCGAAGGGCCTACAAGGGCCAGCTTACAGCCTTTGTTGATCTTAAGATTAATATTATGAAGCACTTCATTTGTTTTTTCGTAAGAATAACTTACGTTTTTGAATTCTATTTTCCCCTGAACATCTATAAGAGGCTTTGCATTTTCATTATCCGACTCAGGCTGTTCATCCATCAATTCCGTAAATCGGGCAAATCCGCTTACACCGTTCTGGAACTGCTCCATAAAATTGATCAGAGTGTTAACGGGATTGATAAACAGATTTACCGATACGATAAAGGTTGAATAATCGCCGAAGGATATTCTTCCGTTATATAAAAATAAACCGCCGGCAATTAGAATAAACACGTTAAAAATATCGGTTACAAAAGCTGTTGATGAATGGAAGCCTGCCATTGCCTTATATGCGCGGCGAGAGGCATCAACAAATTCCTTATTGCCTTTTTCAAATTTATTTTCTTCGGCTTGAGAGTTTGTATAAGCCTTGGTTACTCTTATACCGGTCACACTGCTTTCCACTGAAGCATTTATGATTGCATTACTGCTGCGGCGGTCGTTAAAGGCCTGCTTCATTGGTTTTCGCATCTTAACCGTAACAAACACAAGAATGGGCACACAGGCAAATATAATTAACGTCAAGGCCCAATCTATGGAGAAAAGATAAATAAACGAAAGAATTATCATTGCCGAGCTTATAAGCAGATTTTCCGGTCCGTGATGAGCAAGCTCACAAATTTCAAAAAGATCGGAAGTAAGACGAGTCATAATTTTTCCGGTTTCATGGTTATCAAAAAAGCTGTAAGGAAGTTTCTGCAAATGAGAAAACAAGTCCTTTCGCATATGTGATTGCATTCTTACACCTATCATATGGCCGTAATACTGAACAAAATAACGAAGCAGCATTCTTATTATATAAAGTATTAATACCGCAGTCCCGGCGATCACTATTTCCCTATACATTCTGCCGGGGATATAATCATTAAGCATACGGTTAGTCATCACCGGATACACCATACCGATAACAGATATTAAAAGCGCTGCCAGCATATCCAAGGTAAGCAGTTTTTTATGGGGCTTATAGTAACTTATAAATCTTTTAAACATAGGCTTTCTCCTTTACCGTTTAACCAGTGCACCAAAGGTCGCAATATCCTCCTCGCGGGATATTTTTATATTATTTACGTTGCTTTCAACAAAGTTTATGGGATAACCCAAATTATACAGAAGCATTGTACAGCAGGATTCAATTAGATCATGATTAATACTGTCGGCCTTTTTAAATACTTCCGTTAAAAGCGAGAGTCTGTGCATTTCCGGTGACTGAAGCGCTATAACCGAATTGCGGTTTACGTACTTAGCTTTCCCTCCCTGTTTTACAAATTGAACGTAATCCTTCATTGAATGACAGGTGGTAGCAGTACCTTTTTCTTCGCAGGCCTGTATAAGCTTTGAAATCATTTCAGCTTTTACAAGAGGGCGTGTAGCTTCCTGGATAATAATATGATCGTCAGGCTCGTATTTGGTAGCTATATAATTAACCGCATTGCGGAGAGAAAGGATGCCGCTGCTTGCCCCGATGATAATACCCTTCAGTTTGGTGATACGGAACTGTTTGGCATAATCGCGAACTATATTCTCCCAGCCCTTAAGACATACTATATAAATATCATCTACTGAAGGATGAGCTTCGTAAGCCTCCATCGAATAAACAATTATAGGCTTACCGTTTATATCAACAAACTGGCTGGGCACGTTTTGCCTGTTCCTGCCGGATTTTCCGCCGGCCAGAATTATTGCTGCAGTCCTCATACTGTTTGAATAATACACCTTGTTTTCAAGGCTATCGGACACCGCCGAATAACCACTGATAAGGGCTTCGGGAGTGGTATCAAGAACATTTGCAAATTTATTGAGCTTTTTTTGCGAAACGTCATTTTCTCCCGACTCTATTTTTGCTATTGTGGAACGGCTTTTATAGCCCATAGCATCAGCCAGCTCCTGCTGTGACATTTTAAGTTCAAATCTTCTTCTTTTTATATTTGTTCCAACAGACACGTGATCACCTCTTATGTGTATTATAAATCAACAATTAGTGATTTTCAAGGCGTTTTATCAACAAAAAATCAACTTTTTTCTTGCTATAATATATTTAAATAGGTATAATGAGTAAGTAATAAGTAGAAAAAGAAAGGAATAACAAAAATGAAAGCAGTAATTTTTAATTCCGGATTAGGAAACCGAATGGGTGAATTCACCAAGAATAATCATAAATCCATGGCCCGTCTTAAGGATGGAGAAACGATTATCCATCGCCAGATACGTTTACTGAGTCTTGAAGGTATTAAAGACTTTATTATCACAACCGGCCCCTTTGAAGATCAGCTTAAAGCAGAAGCGGCTGATTTCCCCGAACTTAATTTTACTTTTGTTCGCAATGACATTTATGATCAGACAAATTATATTTATTCTATGTTCCTTGCACGTGAACATATGAATGACGACCTTGTTTTCTTACACGGAGACCTGGTGTTTAACCGTAAGTTAGTGCATGACGTACTAAACTGCGAGGATAAAAACACTGCAACCGTTAACTTTAAAAAGGCCAAGCCCGAAAAAGATTTCAAGGGAAGAGTAAAAGACGGCAAGGTTCTTGAAGTTTCCGTTAAAATATTTGACGATGACTGCTATGCTTTCCAGCCTTTTTACAAGATGGAAAAGGCAACTGCATCTGCCTGGATAGGCAAGGTAGTTGAATTCATTCATAAGGATGAAAGAAAGTGTTATGCAGAAAATGCTCTTAATGAGATATTCCCTGCTTTAAACGTTCGCGCTTTCTCTTATGATGGTTATTATATTGATGAAATTGACAATCTTGATGACCATGCGAGAGTAACTGCTGATATTATTCCCTTTGACGAAGCAGACAATGAATTCTTTAAATAAGGAGCAATCATATGAGTTCTGAAGAAAAATTGACTTATGGATATAATCAAACCGATTATGCCAAATTTAAAAAGTATGCATGGCTTATGCTTTTAAGTTTCGGCCTTACCTACCTGTTCTTTTATAACGGCCGTCAGAATATAAACCTTGTAATGCCGCTTATGAAGGAGTATTTTGCCTCCGATCTTGGTACTATAGGTGTTGTATCATCTGCTCTTTTCTGGTGCTATGCATTCGGTCAGCTTGTAAGCGGCCGTTTAGGCTCCTATTTTGGATATAAAAAGCTTATGATATTCGGTGTTGCCGCTTCTGCTGTGCTTAACGTGGCAATTTCGTTCCAGGAGAATCTTGTTGTAATAGCTATTCTTTGGGGCATTAACGGCTTCTGCCAGGCTATGGTTTGGTCCAACGGTGTTGGTGTTATAAATAAATGGTGGCCCAAGGAGAAGCGCGGGTTTGCTTCCGGCTTGGCAACAGCCTTTTCGGGTGTTGCGCAGGCGGTTACCTACCTTACTGTTAACTGGTGTTTAATTCTTAATCCCGAATGGGGTTGGCGCGCAGGCTTCCGTTACCCGATCGTTCCTATGGTGCTTATTCTTATAGCATTTATAGCCTTTTTCAAAACAAAGCCTGAGGACGTAGGCTTAAAACCCTTCGAAGAAGCAGATAGATCCTTGGACACCAACGATGCTGCTATGGAAGCTAAAATTGCCTCCAAGGGCTTCTTCTATCCGTATAAATTACTTTTCAGCGAACCTAAGGTGTTGCTATTCTGCCTTATTTCTGCAATAGCAGGTATTGGCCGTTACGGTCTGTTAACCTGGATACCCACCTATTTTACAGAAGAATTAGGGCTTACACTTAAGAACGATATGTTTACCTATATTGTTCTTCCGTTAGGCCAAGCATGCGCAATGTTTGTATTCCCATTTATTACTGATAAAGTATTTAAGGGCAAACGCGAACCTATGCTTATTTTAGCCTCACTTGTAGCCTTTGCGGGGCTTATTTGCTTCCCCTTATTTAAAACACAGCTTCCTGCTACCGTTATGCTCTTTATAGTTGGCGTATTCAGTATGGTAACGGGAGTTATATGGGCAATAGCAGGCGATATGGGTGGCAGAGCTTTATCATCCACTGTAGTTGGCGTTCTGGACTGGGCTGTATATATGGGTGCCGCCATTCAGGCCTCTGCATTTGGTTTTGTACAGCAAAGATTTGGCTGGTCTGCAATATTTATTACCATCGGCTGTTTGTATATAATTATGCTTATACTTACGCTTATGGCAAGAAAAATGAAAATGAAACATCTCTAAGCTGCCTTTTTTATAAGGAAACGGAGCAAGAAATTATTCTTGCTCCGTTTTTTTATTTATCAAGTTGTCCCATAATAAAAGGAAGAACCTGTTGTTCATCTATGCCCAAAATAAGAGCAAACTCACTGTAAAGAAGTTTTTCGGCAGTATCCATTGCCCTTTGATCGGCTATATGAAACTTCTTATTATTCTGAGCACACTGCTGTTTTTTCAAATACAGTATTTTAATTAGCTTTATAAGTTCCTCGTGATTGCCATTACGAAGTATTTCATCCTGACGAATCTTCCTTAATGAATCATTTTCGATCCATTGGGCGTTTACATCCGGCATGATTTTAACAAGATTCATGACCTCTTCCCTGCTTATAAGCTTCCTTATTCTTATTTTATCCGAATCAACAGGGCAGAAAATAGTTGTTTTAATTGAATTCACGGGGTTGATCACATAATATAGTTTCTTTTGTGAACCTATTTCTTTTTCTTCGACAGAAGATATTATGCAGGCACCCATCTGACCGTACATTATTTTATCATTTACCTTAAACATTATTTCCCTCCGCACAAAAAATAAACGCACAGTTTCAACAGGACTTACGCTGAAACTGCACGTTGACGTTAATATTATAGCACACAAAAAATTTTAATGTAAGTTTTTTTATTTAAAAACCGCCGCAACTGTTGCAAATAATGTTTTTATATCCTCCCAAAAACTGAAATTCTTTACGGATTTAAGGTTGATCTCCATTTTTTCGGGCAGTATTTCCTCTATATACGTTCTGTCAGGATCCTCACAGTTTTGTAAAAGCTGAGCCTCATCTTTATATTCAATACTGGTTCTGGATGTTATACCTGCAGGTAATAACAACGTAGCATACATTTCTTCGCTGTATGCTGCAACGTATTTTTCCACCTCAGGGCGGGTTCCGGCGAAGCTCATCTCACCTAAAAGAACATTTATAAGCTGAGGCAGTTCATCAAGACGAAGATCTCTTAATTTTGCACCTACCTTTGTAATGCGGTTATCAGCCTTGGTGGTAACAAGAGTACCTTTTTTATCGGCATCATTAACCATTGTTCTGAATTTATAGATTCTGAACACTTTTCCGTAGGTTGTTACTCTGTTTTGGCGAAACATTACCGGACCGGGAGAATCAAGTTTGATCCAAACCGACAACATAAGCATAACAGGACTTATAATAATAAGCAAAATAAAAGAGGCTACAATATCAAATACTCTTTTAAAGAACAAAGAGCACTTCTTTTTGCAAAGTATATCATAATAAGGTCTTACAGCCTCGGTTTTAAACTGTTCGGGAAGCTCTTCCCATTTTTTTAAAAACATCTTTGTTTCCCTCTCTTTATTAACCAAGAACCTCTTTTACAGTTTCAATATAGGTATCTGCAACGTAATCCACCTGCTCGTCTGTAAGCAGCGTGTGCAACGGCAAGGTCACTTCACATTCAAAGGAAGAATACGCGTTGGGATAATCCGCAATATCAAAGCCCATTGACTTATATGCTGTTAAAAGAGGCAAGGGCTTATAATGAACGTTTGCGGCAATACCTTTACTTGCCAGACGCACAATTATTTCATTTCTTTGTTCTAAATTACAGTTTGGAATAAACGTAAGATACAAATGGCCGGAGGAAAGATGATTTTCACCAAAATGCTCAAGTACCCGTATTCCCGCTGCCTTTATTTTTGCGTTGTACTTCTCAATTATTTCTTTACGGCGCTTGAGCATACCTTCGTATCTATCAAGCTGTCTTAGGCCTATAGCAGCCATAATATCGGTCATATTACATTTATATCCGGGAATAACGATATCGTACTCCCAGGAGCCGAGCCTGGTTTTAGCCAAGGCATCCTTAGACTGACCGTGTAATGAAAGAAGCATATACTGTTTATATATCTCCTCATTATCCAGCCCGTCTTTTTCCTTCCATACAACAGCGCCGCCTTCTGCGGTGGTTAAATTCTTTACTGCATGAAAAGAAAAACAGGTAAAATCCGCAATATTTCCGCAAGGAACACCATTTTGTTTTGCGCCGAAAGCGTGAGCGGCGTCTGCCATAACAACAATTCTGTTAAACTTAGCCTGCATATCGTTTGCAGGTGTAAACATATGCTTTTTAGCCTCAATTATGCTGAAAATACGCTCATAATCACAAATTACGCCTGCAATATCTACAGGGATGATTACCTTTGTATTAGGGCTTATTGCCTTTTCCAAAGCATCATAATCCATTTCAAGGCCATTTTTAACCGTATCAACAAGCTTTATAGTGGCTCCTACGTGCTCAATAACTGAGGCGGTGGCGGTATAGGTATAGGCGCTTGTAATAACCTCATCCCCTGCACCAACGCCTAATAATCTCAAAGTAAGCTCCATTGCGGCTGTAGCGGAATTAAGACAAACTGCCTTCGGGGTTTTTACTGTAGATGCAATTCTTTTTTCAAATTCCTTGGTACGCGGGCCTGTAGTTATCCAGCCCGATCTTAAGGTTTTAACAACTTCTTCAATTTCATTTTCCGAAATATCGGGTGGGGAGAACGGAACGTTCATTTATTTTACCTCTTGGCTGTTGTAATTGTAGGTAGGTACAATGTCCTTAACAATAGCGCGGATATCAGCGTTATCGTCCATCATAACGGAACGCAGATATTCCAGCTTATCTTTAAACTCTTCTTCGTTAAAATCAATAGGCTTTCCTATAAAGATCCTGTTGTTGGAGGTCTTTGACAGGCCCTCCTCATCCATTAATAGCTCTTCAAATTTCTTTTCACCGGGACGCAAACCTGTAAACACAATATCTATATCCTTATAGGGCTCATAGCCTGAAAGACGAATAAGGTTTTCCGCCAGATCAAGTATTTTAACAGGCTTACCCATATCCAGAATAAATATTTCGCCGCCCTTAGCAAAGGCTCCGGCCTGCAAAACAAGGGATACGGCTTCAGGTATAGTCATAAAATAACGAATGATCTCAGGATCGGTAACCGTAACAGGGCCGCCCTCCATTATCTGCCGTTCAAATAATGGGATAACACTGCCATTGCTTCCTAAAACGTTACCGAATCTTACTGCTACAAAATCTGTTTTAAAATGATTATTGCACATTTGCACTATCATTTCGCACATACGCTTTGTTGCGCCCATAATGTTCGTTGGGTTAACAGCCTTGTCGGTTGAGATCAAAACAAATCTTTTAACACCGTATTTACCTGCCGCCTGAGCTGTTTTAAGGGTTCCAAAAACGTTGTTTTTAATGGATTCGTTAGGGCTTCCTTCCATTAAGGGAACGTGCTTATGAGCCGCTGCATGATACACGATATCAGGATGATATTTCTCCATAACCGAGTTTATCCTTCTTGTATCGCGAACCGAACCGATAAGAGTGGTAATTTTAGTACCGGGATAGAATCGCAAAAGCTCATTCTGAATATCGTAAGCGTTATTTTCATAAACGTCAAATATAATAAGCTCTTTAGGTTTAGCGGAAACTATCTGACGGCAAAGCTCACTGCCGATAGAACCGCCTCCGCCCGTTACCAATACGGTTTTATCTTTAACGTATTCCATAACAGAACCCATTTCAACCTCAACAGGCTCTCTTCCTAAAAGATCCTCAATGCTGACCGAACGGACCTTATCCATATTAACGTTATCTTCAACAAACTGATAAATACCCGGTAAAAGCTTCACATCACAGCCGGTGCTGTTACATATTTTAAGTATTTTAGCCCTTTCCTCCGGATCGACACTGGGCATTGCAAGAACTATCTGATCCACCCTGTAACGTTTTGCAGCCTCCGGGATACTCTCTCTGGTACCTACAATTTTAATACCATGAAGCAGCTGACCAACCTTATCGTAATTATCATCAATAATACAAACTACCTTATACGCAGAAAGCAGTTTACTGGATTTGATCTCGCTGATGATCATTTCCCCTGCAGTTCCGGCGCCTATAAGCATAATTCTTTTTTTGATCTTACCCGTTTTTTCAAAATAATCATCAATGAAGTTGGTTATCCAACGAACGAAGAATCGGCTGCCCATTGTAAGGAGGATAAGCAAAAAGCCGCTTATAATATAACAGCTTCTTGGGATCATTAACCCCATAAGATAGCTGACGCCCAAGTGAAGGACCGCAGAAACAGTGCAGGCGAAAACTATTGCGCCTGCCTCTTCCATTTTAGCATATTTCCAAAGACGGCCATATAAACGGAATGCTGCAAAAATACCTAAGGTTATAAAGGTATTAATGGGCATAAAAACAATAAAGTTTTCAAGCTCCTGAGGAAATATCTGAGCGATTTGAAACTCATATCTTATAACAAGAGATATCCAGGTTGACAGGTTAATGAGAATACAGTCTGTCAGCATAAGAATAAACAAAAACAGACTACGCTTTAATCCTTTTTTAGTTTGCATATATATCAACTCACTTTTATTTTTGCTCATACAAAATCATTATACTACAGCCTAATATAAAAGTCAATAAATGTCACCTGGGCGCAAATTTAATATTTCTGTGAATAAATCAAATTCCCCCTTGTAATTCTTATTAAAAAGTAATATTATAACAGATACAGATTATAAAAGAGGTGTAAAAATGGCAAAGAAACAGTTTAAGGCTGAATCCAAAAGACTTTTGGATCTTATGATCAATTCAATTTATACTCATAAAGAAATATTCTTAAGAGAGCTTATTTCCAATGCAAGCGATGCTATAGACAAGCTGTATTTCCGCTCTTTGACCGACGGCTCAGTGGGTATGTCAAAGGAAGATTTTAAAATATGCCTTCAGGTTAATAAAGAAGCCCGCACACTTACCATTTCCGATAATGGCTGCGGCATGACAAAAGAAGAGCTTATTGAAAACTTAGGCACCATAGCAAAAAGCGGAAGCCTTTCTTTTAAAAATGAAAATGAGACCGGCGAGGATATTAATATTATAGGTCAGTTCGGTGTTGGCTTCTATTCTGCCTTTATGGTCAGTAAGGATATAAAGGTTATTTCCAAGGCCTTTGGCGCAGAGCAGGGTTATATCTGGCAGTCTCAGGGAGATGACGGTTATACCGTAACAGAATGCCCCAAAACCGAGGCCGGTACTGATATTATTCTCACACTTAAGGATAATACCCAGGATGAGGATTACGACAGGTATTTAGAGCGCTACAGCTTATCTTCTCTTGTAAAAAAATATTCCGATTACATTCGCTACCCTATTCATATGGATATGGAAAAGAGCAGAAAAAAGGAAGGCAGCGAAGAATACGAAACCTATTTTGAGGATACTGTGCTTAACAGTATGATTCCCATTTGGCACAAAAACAAAAGTGATATTACCGAAGAAGAATACGCAAGCTTTTACAAGAGCAGATTTTTTGATTTTACGGACCCTGTTGCAACTATTCATACAAAGGTTGAGGGAAGAGTATTCTTTAACGCCCTTATGTATATACCCGAAAATCAGCCTATGAACTATTACGCAAAGGATTACAAGCCCGGCCTTGCTTTATATTCCAACAGCGTAATGATAATGGAAAACTGCGAGGATCTGCTCCCCGATTACTTCGGTTTTGTTAAGGGCCTTGTAGATTCTCCCGACTTTTCACTTAATATTTCCCGCGAAATATTACAGCACGACGCTCAGCTGAAATTTATTGCCCAGAACCTTGAAAAGAAAATCAAGGCCGAGCTTGAAAAGCTTTTAAAGAATGACCGCGAAAAATACGAAAAATTCTACAAAGCCTTTGGTCTTACATTAAAATACGGTATGTATGAAAATTACGGAGCCAATAAGGACACCTTAAAAGATCTCATTATGTTCTACTCCGTAAAGCAGGGCAAAAACGTAACCTTAAAAGAATACGTTGAGGCAATGGAAACGGAGCAGAAGGAAATTTACTACGCCTGCGGCGAAAGCAATGAGAAAATTGCAAAGTTGCCCCAGACCGAACTTGTTTTCAGCAAGGGCTATGATATACTTTGCTTTACCGAGGATATTGACGAATTTGCTATTAAAATATTAAATGAATATGAGGGCAAAACATTTAAATCGGTTTCAGATAAGGATTTAGACCTTTCTTCTGAAGAAGAAAAGAAGGTAAATCAAAAGAAAACCGAAGAAAGCAAAAATATTCTTGAAAAGGTTAAGAAGGCTCTGGGCGAGAAGGTTAAAGACGTTCGTCTTTCTTTCAGATTAAAATCTTCTGCCGTTTGCCTTACTACCGACGGCCCCCTTTCCATTGAAATGGAAAAAGTTCTTAATAATATGCCCAATCAGGAAGGTATTAAGGCCGACAGGGTATTGGAAATAAACCCTGAGCACCCTGTTTTAAAGGCACTTGAAAATGCAGATGAAGAAAAGCTTGAAGTTTACGCAAAACTTCTTTACGATCAGGCGCTTCTTATAGAAGGTCTGCCTATAGACGATCCTGTGGAATTTTCCAACAATATTTGTTTACTTATGAAATAACAAAAAAGCAGACAAGTTATTTTGTCTGCTTTTTATGTTGCATTAACCAGGGAGTTATCACCCCGATAAATTATTTTTTAAATTACACTCTGAAGATATTTTTTAAGAGGCTCCGGATATTGATATACCTGCCAATAGCCTTCAATATGAGAAACACTATAGCCGCCGGTACAATAAACTCCGCGGATTATTCCGTTATGCTCCTGCAACAGAAATAAATCATGCCACGAATCATACTCTCTGTCTGCAGAATCAAAAGTGGGAATACTTAGGCTTAGGCGCAAAACTGTTTTATATTTTGAGCTTTCAAATATTACAATATCGGCACCTAAATATTTCTCTTCAATATTATGCCGGGTACCGCTTGTAAGAAAATCAACTTCACTTTTCTTTACCGGCATGGCCTTCGGAGAAAACAGGAATCCGTTACCAAATTCCCGATCAATATGCTCATAGGAGACAGCGTCTTCACAAAAGACAGGTTCTTTTCTTATAAAAGCCGATTGACCTGCAGCATTTACAGTTTTTTTCTTCCCAATCAATTTATCAAGTAAGCCAATAAGAAAAACCATATTTAAAACCTCCTGTGAATATGTCAGAATAATCGTTCTGCAAAAAACTGTCTGCCGTCCTCTGTTTATTAATGGCTATTGTAGCATATGAAAACACTTTCAGTCAATACCGAGTAAAAAGCTAAGAAGATTTCATACACCATACTCCACGGGCGGAAATTATTACAGATACCGCTAAAGCGAATATCAAAAAACAGGCAAGGTAACCTTGCCTGTTTTTGTTTTGTTTCAATTTTATTTTGCTGCTAATTTTTTGCCTTCTTCGTAAGCGTTTACGTTAAGAGGAAGTATTTTAGCTTTGAAGTTATCACCTAAAGCGGAAATTACGGCTTCGTTGGATACAACGTTGGTTAAACCAACAACTGCGCCTAAAGCAACGGTATTAACACAAAGAGTGTTTCCTACAACTTCCTTGGCAGTATAAATAATAGGCAGAGCGTGAACCTGAACACCGGAGAGCTTTGATTCATCTACGGTGCAATGGTCACTGTCTATAATAAGTACGCCGCCGGTCCTTATATCATAAGCATACTTATCGCAAGCAGCCTGAGAAAGGCAAAGAACTATATCGGGAACTTCAACCTTGGGATAGTAGATAGTTTCGTGAGAAATAACTACTTCGCCTTTAGAAGCGCCGCCGCGGGATTCGGGGCCGTAGGCCTGGCTCTGAACGGCTTCAAAGCCATCATAGAGAGCTGCGCCTGCTAAAATAACGGCACTTTTAATAATACCCTGACCGCCTGTACCGCTGAGTCTGATTTCTGTTTTAGCCATTATTTTGCACCGCCTTTCAAGCTTTCGGCAAGTCTTTCCTGAGCTTCGCAATATTCTTCATCTTCAACCTCATAGAACTTACCAACAATAATTTTATCGCCTATCTTTTCGGGAGGAAGCTTATCTGCAGCCTTCTTATTGATAGTATTTTCCTTGATCCACATAATCATTTCAGCAGCGCCGGGCATTTTATTTCTTCTGCCGTAGGAAACGGGGCAGGTAGAAACAACTTCGATTACAGAGAAGCCCTTATGCTGATCTGCTTCAATAATAAGCTCTTCAAGCTGTTTTACATGGAAAACGTCAGCACGGGCAACGAAGGTTGCGCCTGCAGCCTTAGCCAGTTCAACAAGATCAAAGCTTCTGTCAATAGAACCGTAAGGAGCGGTAGTAGCGTTCTTACCCTTAGGAGTCAGAGGAGAGAACTGGCCGCCGGTCATACCGTAAATGTTATTGTTAATAACAATAGCGGTCATATTAATATTTCTGCGGCAAGCATGAATAAAGTGATTACCGCCGATAGCAGCACAGTCACCGTCACCCATAACAACGAAGGTGTTAAGGCGGGGCTCAGCAACCTTAGCGCCTGTAGCAACAGACAAAGCGCGGCCGTGGGCTGTATGAAGAGTATTAAAATCAAGATAGCCTGTCATACGGGAAGAACAGCCTATACCGGAAATAGCAAGAACGTCATCATTTTCATAACCTAATTTTTCAATAGCTCTTGCAAGGGCACCCATAACAATACCGTTACCGCAACCGGGGCACCAGATATGGGGCAGATTATCTCTGAAATATTTTTCATAAGCAGGTAACATATCAGAACTCCTCCCCTAATTCATTCATAGCATTTTTGATTTCTTTTACAATAGTTTCAGGAGCAATAAGATCGCCTCTTA
This sequence comes from Eubacteriales bacterium, assembly GCA_045541395.1. Lineage (GTDB taxonomy): Bacteria > Bacillota > Clostridia > Oscillospirales > UMGS1783 > JAZRWQ01. Next base: position 71,897 of record JAZQIZ010000024.1, on the reverse strand, counting down.
CTTCATAGTAACCCTTAAAGGGAACACCCTTAATTGCTCTTTCAACCTCGATGGACATCTGACCTAAGTTCATTTCGGGCATAAATACTAACTTCTTACCCTGGCAAACTTCTCTTACAACCTCTTCATCGAAGGGCCAGATGGTGATAAGGCGAAGGATACCAACCTTCTTGCCCTGAGCGCGAAGCTTAAGCATTGCTTCATGGGCACTGCGGGAAACGGAGCCGTATGCAACGATAACAACATCAGCATCCTCACAGTTAAAGGTTTCGTATTCGCAAATATCCTTCTTGTTCATTTCTATTTTGTTGCAAATTCTCTTTAAGAATCTCTCAACGTCGTCAGGATTCTGGGTATAGAAGCCCTGATCGTTATGGGTAAGACCGGTAATATGATATCTTACGCCGTTGCCCAGAGGAACTATTTCGGGCACTAAATTATCGCCGTTATCAAATGGATTATAGTTTTCCTTTTCGGACTTTCTGGGTCTTGTATAAATTTCGGGGATCTCGCTTTCATCAACCGAGAAGCCTTCTCTTAAATGGCCTATTTTTTCATCCAGAAGAATAACAACCGGGTTGGAGTACTTTTCTGCTAAATTGAAAGCCTTGATAGTCTGAATATAAGCTTCTTTTACGGAAGCAGGAGACATGGCAATAATAGCATGGTCACCGTGAGTACCCCATCTTGCCTGCATAATATCACCTGCGGCAGGGAGGGTGGGAAGGCCGGTAGAAGGGCCGGAACGCATTACGTTGGCAATTACAATAGGAACCTCACAGTTGCAGGCATAGCCGAGCATTTCCTGCATAAGGGAAAAGCCGGGGCCGGAAGTTGCGGTGAAGGCCTTATGGCCAACAGATGCCGCACCGATAATTGCGCCGATAGAAGCAATTTCGTCTTCCATCTGCACGAATCTGCCGCCAACCTTAGGCAGCTGGGCAGCCATATATTCTGCAATTTCAGTAGAAGGGGTTATAGGATAACCGCCGAAAAAGCTTGCGCCGGCTTTCAATGCGCCCATAGCACAGGCAATATTGCCCTGTATAAGCTTAGGCTTTTTTACTTCACTCATTTTTGCGCCTCCTTTACATCTATTACAAAATCGGGGCAATGCAAAACGCAGTTAAGACAGCCAATGCAGGAATCCTGATTGGTTGCCTGGGCTTTACCTTCTCTGTCCTCGGTTAAAACACCTTTAGGGCATACAGCAAAGCAGATACCGCAGGCTTTGCACCATTTGGTATTGATCTCAACATTAAATTTGCTCATTTTAACACCTCAAATTTCAAAAGCATTACATAGTATAATAACATATTTTTTTAAAAAAAACATCACTTTTTTGCAAATTTTTTTAAATATATTAAAAATCGATAATATTTTTATACAATAATGAAAACCAAGCTGAAAATTACAGCTTGGTTTTTAATTTAAACAGGGGTATTTTCCTCTTCATTAAGCTCCTGTTCTTCTGTCATCTCATCAAAGTTCTCGGTTTCTATTGTAAACTCTTCCTCAACCTTCTGAGGTTTATTTTTCCTATTTGCGCGTTTTTCAAAACGTGCCTGCTTTTTACCCATTTTCTTTTCAAATTTTTTCTTGTCAACCTTAGTTACCTTTTTGCTTGTAATTGCAAAAATGCAGGCAATTATTAAGGCAAAAACCAAAGCGGAGAGAACCGCAACTATTGTGAAAATATCTTTGTCTTCAAGAATTCTTGCATATAAAGACTGGGCTTTATCAATAGGCTCCTGAGGCGCAACAGGCTCATTCTGTACAGGATCCTCATAGTTTATCTGTATAAACTTCTGAACTGTGGCAGTTTCTTCTTCATAAAGATACAATCCTTTTACACCGTTAGGGCCGGTGGCATATATAAGTACAATACCCTCAAGGCGAGGATCCGAGCTTGCCCATACAGGCAAACTGCCCTTGCGATAATTATCTATCTTCTCATCAAATATCACAGGGATCTTAACTCCCTCGTCTAAGGGGTAAAGCACATAAGAGGAAGCTACCGCCTTAACGGGAACGTAAGGAACAAAAGTTTCGTTTGCATAAACAAAGAAGCCTTTTTCCTTTGTTTTAACGTTTTCCAAGTATGCTAAAACAATTCTGCCGGAGCCGTCCACAGCACCTAAGGACTGATGCGCCTTATAATTAAAGAAATAAGGCCCGTAACCGTTGGGGAGCTCAACCCCTTCGTAATCCTGCCATATCTTATATTCAACACCGTCAATATTTGCGATTATTTTTTCCTCGGGTACTTCCTCCGGTTCTTCCTCGGGCACTTCAGGCTCGTCTACAGGCTCTTCTTCAGGCTCGTCTTCAGGCTCTTCGGCAGGTTCTTCAGGCTCGTCCTCGGGTTCTTCGGGTTCCTGCGGCGGAGCGGGCTTTGAAACGCTTATTGACGTACTGCAACCGGAGGTTGAGAATTCCTCAAGGTCGGGGGTGTAAGTGCTGCTTGTACTGAAAGCAAGATCACTGTCACCGTTTGATATGGCTTCAAATTCAATATCAAAGGACATTGACTCCTGCTTTTCGCTGTCGGCAACGTTAACTATAAATACGGTACCGCCACTACCGTTTGCACTGTCACCTGATATAAACTTCAAAACGTCGGGGTTATAGGAAAGGCTGCCCTCAAGGCCGAAAATATAGCCTTTGGAGGCGGATACCGTCACCGTGACCGTAAGGCTGTCACCCACTTCAAGGGATGAACTGCTTACGTAGAGGGTCGAATCTCCTGATGCAGCGCTGACGCTCATACACCCAAGCATAAGCACTAAAACCGTAATTACAACAACAGAAACCTTTCTTTTCATTTAGCCCTCCTACTGAGTTATCTTATAGGTGCCCAGCAAATGCTTCTGGATCATCATAAGATCCATAAGATCGACTGTACCCTTCTTGCTTACGTCTGCCGCTGCCTTTTCGGCTTTGGACAGATCCTTTGTTCCTAAAAGCTGTTTTTTAACCAACATCAGGTCCATTAACGATATTTTACCGTCACCGTTTACGTCACCCGTTACAGCAACACTAATATTTTTATAAACTCTTGAGCCTGACTTGTATTTTATTTGAATAACGTCTCCCGTGCATACCTTTCCGGAGGTTTTTGCCGCACCTGAAGAATTAAGCAATACTGCGCTGCCGTTTGTAACCTTTACGCCGGCCAGAAGTTCCTTAACCTTAGTGCCGACCTTAATATTTTGGATCACACCGTTTTTTATTTTATATTCGGAGCTGGAGTATTTTGGTTTTGCCTCACTGCTTTGGCTGTTATCACTTTCATTTTGGGCCGCATCGGTCGGCAACGGTACCGGTGCCGCGGGCATATTCTCATATACGGGGATCTCAAATACCAGCGCTTCTTTAAGCATATCATCGCTGTAAGCGGACTTAAAGGAGAATGATTCGCTTCTGGCGGCGGCAATGTTTGTCATATACTGATGATCAAAATACGGCTTTGTAACAACATTGAATTTTTGAAAATACAAAGTGTCCTGCCCATCTTTGATATATGATTCGCCCAAAATTACCGCTCCGCCTAAGATAGACCTGTAGGGGGACGTCCAAGGGCCGTAATAATCCTCCCCGACCTTTTTGGCGTACTTAGCGCCATTTACACTGGCGGAAGCGCCGGAGGTAGTATAAGCGCCTATATTAAAGAAATTATAATACCCCTTATAACCGGAAACCTTACCATCGGAAAGAGTGGTGCCTGTAGCGCCCTGCTCCTGTAAAACACGGGCCGCAAGATGGTAAGGGCTTACCCCCGAAACGTCGGCCGCTTTCATAAAGGTGTTGGCATAATTATAAGTCTTCTCGCCAACAGTAAAGCTGCCCTTCATAAAGGAATCCTTTAAAATATTCTTTACGCCTTCTTTTACGTGGATATCGCTGTTATATGAAAGGACTTCAAACTGAAATATGTACGGCACCGAAAGGGAATTTCTCGGGTCCATATAATAAGCTACCGCTGCCTTTGAAGCACTGACCCAGTTTGCACCGTCCCTTCCGATCTGATTGCCGTTTTCATCTACGTCGGAAGTGTTTATATATTCCTTGTCCCAGGAATACGGAACAAGGCTTTTTCCGATCTCCGACTCCTTATTGACCGCAGTCTCCCAGTCAAGACCTGTGTTCACGGCAATAAACTTCCATTGGGGATATACGGAATGAAGTATCTTCAACGAATCGAGATAACTTTCAGGGAACCCAAGAGAAGCAAGCTCACTTGCAAAATCCTCCTCACTGTCCGGCACGACGATCACGTATTCCGAAGAAACGTAACCCTCTGTTTCCTTACCGTCGACCGTACACTTGACCTTATACCAAACTATTCCCGAAACCTCTTTTTGCGAAATGATCTTAAGAATGGTACCGTGCTGTAATTCGGCTATGACCGCATAGCTTGTACCTGCTCCCTTTCTGAGCCTTAAACAATTATCAAGAGGATCGTTAACGTAACCGGTTTTATAATCAGCCGCCTCTACAGAAAAGCACATGGAAGAAAACGCAGTACTGAAAAGCAGTACTGCGCATAAAAATCCCATTAACAGCCTTTTGTATATGCGCATAATAATACCTCGTAAAACTATTTAGTATATTATAACGCATTTCCTTTTTCATTTCAACGGAAAAAATCCACGTTAAGTATTTTTTGATAATTTGTTAATAAAATTGTTCCATATTTCCACAAGTTTAAATTTGACTTTGATCTCAGGAATACATTCAGTAGTAACGAATTCAAGCTCACCGCTGCCCAGCATATCCTCTGCGCCGCTTTCCTTTACCGAACCGCCAAAGCAAAGGGGTGGATAAAGAATACACCACCAGTTTTTGCCCTTTGCCTCCCCTATTTCTATTTTCAAAGCATCGTAATACCCCGCAGGTAATCGGTATCCGCTTTCGTATTCTTTTGTAGGGAAAAAGCACTGGCTTATACTTATTTTTACTTCACTGCTGCAGCCGTTTTTTTTCAGCACATTTCGCGCAATTTCTTCAAAGCGGCCTAAATTCAATGAAGCAACATAAACACTTTCCTCTTTGGAGAGACCGGTTTTAAACAAACACTCTGATTCTTTGATTATTGCATCTCTTACCTTCAGCTTAAGCTGCTGATCGTAATGACTGTCGGAATTAGCGAGTATATGAAGCCTTAACACGTTATCTTTTACACTTTCTGCAGTTCGGGCAGAGGTGTATGTAACAAGAAGTGTTGAAATAACAAGCCCCGACAACAATGCTGCAATTATTTTTTTCATTTTATTTTCACGCCTTTCGGTTTATTAATTAAATCATTAACCCGAAAAGTGTATTTTATACATATTTATTAAATTTATTTTCACTTTAAGGCATTTTCTTAATATATTATACCCAAATAATAATCAGAATAAATATTATACATAATTTAAAATATTGACTAAAAACAAAAATTGATATATTATGATTAAGGAGGGATAAAAATGCTTGATATTATTTATGCAAATAAAGACAGCTACGAACAAGGCTGGGGATTTTGCTCCCATACCCATGAGTATTATCAATTGCTTTACGTACTATCCGGTGAAGGTGTTTTTGTAATAGACGGCCAGAAAAAACCTTTTTCCAAAAATGACTGTTTGTTTATAAAGCCTTCCCAGGAACACGAATTTATTTCCGAACACAAAGGCAACGTCACAATGTTCGATATGAAGTTTATTCTTAAGGGGAATATGGTAAGCTACTGCGAAAAATTAGGTAATTTTTTTCATATTGAAAGCGATTCATTTTTAAGGTACCTTGAAGGGGTTTATAACGAAGCAATAGACAAAAAGCCCTTTTATAAAGAGGCCCTCAACTGCCGTTTCCAACAGGCTATTATTTATATCCTGCGGCAGAACTTCCACGAAAACGATGAAGATGAGTTTTTTACCGATACGAGCAATTTTTCCGAAGCATCCAAAAAGCTTGATGAATATTTAAAGAATAATTACAGTAAATTTATTTCTCTTGACGATATTGCTATAGGCATAGGCTACAGTAAGATCTATTTGTGTCAGATATTTAAAAAGGACAGCGGGAAGACGGTTATGAGGTATCTGTTTGAAATGCGTCTTGATAAGGCAAAGAAGCTTCTTACGGATACCGACGACAGCCTTGAGATCATTGCTTATAATTCCGGGTTCCGTTCTCTTCCCCACTTTAACAGGGCTTTTTCTTCCCGATTCAAAATATCACCGGGCAAATACCGCAGAGAGCAACAGATGAAAATGAACCTGCCAATACTTCTTGCCGACGAATACGAGCAGGACCTAAAAACTCTGCATTACATAAGCACAGACAAAAAATAATAAAGAAAGCCTATGGAAAATTATCTGAAATTAAGATAAAATAAATATAATAACTAATAAAGGAATGATGCTGATGCTTAGAACAGATCTTACAGGCAAGGTTGCCGTTATAACTGCCGCAGCAAGAATGCCGGGGCAGAAGATCGCCGAATATTTAGGGCTTAACGGCGCTAAGGTTGCCCTTTGCGACAAGGACCAAGAGGGGCTCATACTTTTAGAAAAGTATTTAAATGAAAAAGGCATTGAATGTAAAGGCTACAGAATGGATATTCTTGAGCCTGAAAGCTTTGAAGGTATTTGCACGCAGATAGTAACTGACTTTGGAAGCATTGATATTCTTGTTAACAACGAAAAGGATGATATGCGCGGCGAAGATAAAAAGCCTCTGCATCTTATGAATTTTGAACGCTATCTTGAAATTACCCGTAAGGAAATTAACGGCACATATTATATGGCTAAAGCTGCTATGAACAAAATGGACAAGGGAGGTATTGTTATTAACATAACCTCTTCTTTAGGTCTTGCACCTGCAAAGAACTGTATTGCAAACGTTGTAAGTGCAGGGGCAGTTATGAGCTTATCGAGAGTTGCCGCACTGGAAATGACTCCCGATAATATCCGTGTTCACTGTATTGCCCGCGGTTCACTTGAAGGGGTTGAATACGAAAACTGCCCAACCAAGGAAAATATAGAACATTTAGCTACAAAGCGCCCGGTAACAGCAGACGATATTGCAAATGCCGTAGTTTTCTGCGCAAGTGAAGAAGGCGCTTACGCAAACGGCAATATACTTACCCTTGACGGCGGCCAGCATATTGGCTATATGCGTAATTTCTAAGAGAGGTGCAGTATGAACGTTTCAGTTAAAGAAAAGGTTGTTGTAGTAACCGGCGCCACAGGCCTTATAGGCGGCGCTATGGCAAAGGCGTTTGCCCGGAGCGGTGCCTTTGTTGCGGTATGTGACTTAGATATAGAAAAGTGTGAAGCTAAGGCAAATGAAATTGGCAATAACGCCAAAGGCTTTGTTATGGATCAGCGGGATGAGAACAGCGTTGAAAAGGCCTTCAAAGATATTTTTGAAGCCTACGGCAGAATTGACGTGCTTATGAACAACGCAGGGGTAAACATTCCTCAGGACGCAAGAAGAGTTATAAGAGATTTCTTTGACGATAAATTTGAATGGATGATTGACGTTGACCTTCACGGTATGTTAAGATGCACAAGGGCGGTTCTTCCTTACATGATAGAACAGAAAAGCGGATGTATTATTAACACCTCGAGCGTTAATTCAACAGTTCCTTTAAGAAATCAGTGCGCCTTCCCTGCCGCTAAAAACGGTGTTAATGCCGCAACAAAGGCTCTTGCTATTGAATATGCTCCCTACGGCATAAGGGTAAACGCAATAGCCCCGGGATCTACCCCATTTGAAAACAGCGCTGAATGGGAAAAGATAATGCATAACGATCAGAATCAGGTTCTTATTGAGCATATTCCTATGGGCAGGCAGGCCAAGGCAAGCGAAATTGCCGCCGCAGGCCTTTACCTTGCATCCGAAGAGCTTGCTTCCTACTGCACGGGACAGATAATTGCAGTTGACGGCGGCTGGACCGCAGGTATTACATTTAATTATTAATAATTAATATTGGAGGTATATATTATGAGCAAATCTATAGCTATTGTACAGACAAGCGCAGTTTCTTCTGCAGAGCTGAAAGCTCTTTGCACAGAAATTATGCCCGAAGTTAAGGTTCATCAGATCATTGACGACAGCCTTATTGGTGAGGTTAATGCAAACGGCGGCCCTACCACCGGTGTTAAGCGCAGAATGTATAACTATTATCAGCAGGCACAGTCTTTAGGTGTTGACCTTATTCTGAACCAGTGCTCTTCCGTTGGCGAGGTTGCCGATGCTATTAAGCCCTTTGTTGATGTTCCCGTTGTTAAAATTGACGAGGCTATGGCAAGAAAGGCTGTTGAGCTTGGCAAAAAAATTGCGGTTGTTGCAACCGTTGCTACAACCGTTGGCCCTTCCTGCCGTCTTATTGAAAATATGGCAAAGGAAATGGGCAAGGAAATTGTTATTGAAAAGCACCTTGTTAAGGACGCTATGATGATCCTTATTGAAAAAGGCGATAAGGAAACCCACAACAAGATGGTTTTAGGCGAAGTTGAAGCCGCCGCTAAGGATAACGACGTTGTTGTTCTTGCTCAAGGCAGTATGACCGTTCTGCTTCCCCTTTTAGGCCATATTGAAAAGCCTGTTCTTTCTTCTCCCAGACTGGGCATTGAATACGTTAAAGAAGTTCTTTACAAATAATTAAAATAAGAAAAGGGCATCTGTATTTAACAGATGCCCTTTTTTGCATTAATATTGACAAATAGAATACTTCGTGATATGATGTATTTCACATAAGGAGGTATTGTATGGATATTCAGCTGAAACGAGGGGTATTGGATATATGTGTACTGGCTGCAATAAAAAATGAAGATTCCTACGGGTATAAAATAATAAAGGATATGAAGCCTTATATTGAGCTTTCCGAATCTACCCTTTATACCATTCTTAAAAGGCTGGAAGGGGCCGATATGCTTACAGTGCGAACTGCAGTGCACGGAGGCAGGCTTCGTAAATACTACCGTATTACCGATAAAGGACTGAAGAGATTAGAAGATTATAAAAATGAATGGAAAGAAATAATTGAAATATACAAATTTGTAACAAAGGAGGATAATGGCTATGAATAAAACGGAATTTATTCTTGAATTAAATGAAAAGCTTTCATTTTTACCTGCAGAAGAAATTAAAGAACGGATAAGTTTTTACTTAGAAATGATTGACGACCGTATTGAAGAAGGGCTTTCTGAGGAAGAAGCAGTAAAGGCAGTAGGCGAAACAGATAAAATTACAGAGCAAATTATTTCCGAACTGCCATTTACTCTACAGGTTAAGAAAAAAATAAAGCCCAAAAGAAGACTTAATGCATGGGAAACAGCATTTCTTGTACTTGGCTCCCCTATTTGGGTATCACTTCTTATAAGTGCTTTTGCAATTATATTATCACTCTATGTTTCTTTATGGGCTATAATAATTTCATTCTGGGCTGTTTTTATTTCCTTTGTATGCGGAGCGGTCGGCGGATTTGCTTATGGGGTAATATTAATTTTTACCGGCAGCCAAACTCCCGGTACAGGAATAATAGCTGCTTCTATTATATGCGCCGGACTTGCAATATTTGCGTTTTATGGTTGCAGGGCGGTTACCAAAGGAGCGGTAACTCTTACCGGAATAATATTCAGAGGAAAGAAGGGAAAGGCTAAATGAACAGAAGATTTATACCTATAATAACAGCTGCAGTACTCATTTTACTCGGAACGCTGATCTTCACTGTAACTATGGCTGTAAATGAATGGGATTTTACAAAACTAAACACCACTGAATATGAAACTAATACTTATGAAATAACCGAAGATTTTGAAAATATACTTATAAATACAGACACGGTAGATATTGAAATTCTTCCCTGCGAGAGCGGCAAATGTAAAGTAATTTGTGAAGAAGACAAAAAAGCAACGCATTCGGTTAAAGTAACAGATAACGTACTTACGATTGAAAAAAGCAATTCAAGCAAGTGGTATGAGAATATAAACATTATAAACTATGGTTATCCCAAAATATCCGTTTATTTACCGGACGTTCAATTCGAGGATATAATTGTTCGGGAAAGCACAGGCGACATTACAGCAGAAAAAATTAATGCTGCAAATATTGAAATTTCGGTTTCAACAGGTAATATTAACGCAAAGGATATTACATGCAGTGAAAATATTAAAATAAAGGTTTCTACAGGGAAATTAAATTTAAAAAACACTGATTGCAAAAATCTGTTCACTGAAGGAAACACGGGAGATATAACTTTAAACAATGTAATTGCCAATGAGAAATTTTCTATAGTAAGAACCACCGGCGATGTAATTTTTAAAGCTTGTGACGCAAAAGAAGTATATACAGAAACCAACACCGGTGATATTACAGGCAGTTTACTTACAGAAAAGACTTTTAGTACAAAAACAAATACAGGTGATATTGAAATTCCTCAGACACTCAACGGAGGAAAATGTGAACTAACAACCACAACCGGCGATATAAATATAACCTTAGTAAAAAAAGGTGCGTAATCGTATTGATTACGCACCTTTTTTCAAAAGAAAAGCTTTCTTTCCATTATTTCTCTTGCGGCTTTGTTTATTGCAAGGTAAATCAGCCCTGCGCCTAAAAGAACAAAGACGATCAAAGGGTAAACCGACCAACCGACAAAACTTAATGAGAATGAATTATCCATCAAAATTTCGGCAAGTATCATAAATGCGCCAAAGCCCATAAGCGCACCGCCCCAGATATAAAGTCTGCCTTTTTTCAGATATCGGAGCAAGGTTATAACGGTGCTCACAATAAGGCATATACCGCCTGTTACGGGCAGAGCAAAATTCAAAAACCAATTCCCTCCCGTTGCAAGGTTTATATATAGTAAATATGCTGCAATCGCCCCAAAGGAACAGGGTACGAATATTACGGGATTGGGTTTTTTAAACCAGAGAGGCAGGGCAAAGAAAATATAACATAAAACCATAGCACCTGCCGCAAAACCGAACCAGGTTATCTTTCCGTCGGTCTGGATATCGGCAATAAGACTTATAAGCATAGGAATAAAGAATAAGAATATCAGGATTCCGTTAAAAGCCATAGAAGTTGAGTTTATTTTGGGCAGTTTATTTTTAGGGTAGGTTAAAGGAGCGTTCCCCTGCTTAATATGAGGATGATACACCTCAGTATTACACAACGGGCAAACCTTTTCCGTATCTTCAAGCTTAACGCCGCAATTTACACAGTACATTGTTTCACCTCTTCATTTCTATTGCTCTCTACTGTTGCAGGAACACCCAAATCTCTTAAAACCGCAAAGAAATGGCGTTCCAACATAGGCTCAGGAATATTTCTGATAAAATTAATATAAACCGTATCCCTATAAGACAGCACGCCGCAGTTATACGGGGAAGTAGATTGTACGCCTAAAATAAAATCAAATCTTTCAATATAGGCAGCCATAACCTTTGGAAGCTCTATCCGTCCCATATTTGAAAGGGTAAGACAGGATTTTCTCTCCCCTACCGCATCAAACACAGCCTTCATAACCAAATTCTTTATTGGGAGCGGGATAAGGCGGATTATTGGGTTGGCCTCATTGCTTACGTTGGTTGCAATAACCGAGCTCATATGTTTCGGGGTTAATTCCAACCCCATTTTATGATAAATGATCTTGCATATTTCCTCTAAAGTAAAATCTCCCAAGCGCGGGTCCACCTCAGGAATAGTATACATTGCAAAATTACGCAGGGTATTGCTGGGAAAAAGCTGACGCAGGTTTATTGGAATAAGCACCTTTATTCTTTTTTGCCTTTCTCTGCGGGGCACCTTTTCATTCTGGAGATTTATAAGCGCTTTCATCATCACCGCGCTGAGAAACACCGTAAGGGTAGTGTTATAACTGTGGGCCTTTTCCAGAACCTCTTTAAGTGGAAGTTTAAAACAGGTCAAATTCAAAAAACCGCCTAAATTTCCGGTGCCGCCCATATTCCAGGCATCAGTATCCCTACGGCCGGCAGGGATCGGGCCTGCATTTTTAGGGAAGCAATCCTCCAGTTCCTCGGCCCGGGGGCTTTGCTTTCGGTCCATTACCCCTTGCTCACAAGGAATTTGTATATTATATTTCTGTTCAAGGTACTCGGCGGTAAGGCTTTTAAGGAAAATAAGAGCGCCGGTTCCGTCTGTAAGTGAATGAAAAAATTCAACCGCAATACGGTTTTTATATACAATAACTCTGAAAGCGCATTTTCTCATTTCTTCTTTACTCATATAACAAAGAGGATAGCTTTGCTCTTCTTTTATTTCGGGAGCAGAAGCAACCTGTTGTAAATAATACCAGAATACGCCCTTTCTGAGCCTTGCAGCAATAGACGGAAAGCGCTTTACGGTTATTTTAAGAGCGTTTTGCAAAGCAGACAAATCAATTTCATCTGTAAGCGTAACCGACTGCCTGAATACATTGCTCCAGTTTTTTCTTCTTGCAGCAGGGTAAATCTTTGCGGCATTATCCAGCCTTACCCAACGCAATAGCTTTTTTGTTTTAGACATTAGTATCCTCGCTAAATTACTTGTTGAAACTTCAACAAGTTTATCATAACCGGCTTATTTTGTCAATATAACTATAGCTTGAATTTTATATTTCACGGTGCTATACTGTAAAAAAGGAGGGTAATTATGAATAATGACCTTTATCAGTTTGATATTTTTCCTAAGGTATTCCCTGTAAATAAGGAGGTTGAAATAACCGTAAAAGCTTTAAACTGCACTGGCTGTCTTGAGGGGGATTACCGCGTTAGTATTCACAATCTTGCTTTAGGGGATCCGGAACAGGCTTTCAACAGCTTTAACAGCTTCACCATAAACAGCAAGGCAGAAAAAAGCTCCATTAAATTCACCTATACCGCAACCGAAGAAAACGAGTATTACGTTCGTATATATAAGGAAAATGAACGCGTGGCACAGCTTGCTGTTTTCGCTCTTGAGGAAGACCTTGCCTGCAGAGTGCCATATATGGGGGATCTGCATATTCACACCTGCCGTTCAGACGGAAAAGAGACGCCTCCTGTAGTATGCGCAAATTACCGAAAGCGTGGCTACGATTTTATTGTTGTAACCGACCACGACAGGTATTACCCCTCACTTGAGGCGATCAATGCCTTTAAGGATATTGAAACAGCCTTAACTATTCTGCCCGGCGAAGAGGTTCATTTGCCAGATACCGATGTACATATTGTGAACGCAGGAGGCCTGTTTTCAGTTAACGGACTTTTGGATATAAAAGAGAACTTTACTGAAACCAACGGCGATATAAACAAGCGCCGTTTTGATGATACTGTAACTCCCCCGCCTGTAAGAAATATTAAAGATTTCAATAAGGAAATTGATGAACTGGAAAGGCAGTTGCAACCTATACCTCAAAACGTTGACAGCCGATGGTACGCCCTTGCAGTATGGGCCTTTGAAAATATCCGCCGGGCTGATGGTTTAGGGATATTTGCTCACCCTTACTGGATAAAGAGCCTTTTTCAGATATCCGAGCCCTTTACCCGTTATATGCTTAAAAACCACCCCTTTGATGCCTTTGAGGTTCTTGGCGGCGAAAACTACTACCACCAGAACGGTTTGCAGGCAGCTTTGTATTACGACGAATACAGGCAGGGCAGAATTCACCCTATAGTAGGCTCCACAGACAGCCACTGCTCTTTGGAGCATAACCGAAATAAGGATATTTGCTCCACAATTATTTTTGCTAAAGCAAACAACCGAAAGGAGCTTATTGAAGCTGTTAAAGGCGGCTACAGCGTGGCGGTCGACAGTATTTCCAAAGAGTACAGGCTTGTTGGAGAATACCGTTTCCAGAAATACGCCGCATTTCTTATGGAAAGCTATTTCCCCCTTCAAAAACAGCAGGCCGGTATTGACGGAGAGCTTATGTTAGGCTACATAAACGGCAACACCACCAAGGAAGAGCTTGAAGCAATAAGCAAACGATCCAAAGCTATACTTAATAAATACTTTGTTACAATATAAAAAATTGCACCCGAAAGGGTGCAATTTTTTATTCATTTTCAAAGTCTATAATTTCTGAAAGGTTATTGAATACCTTAGTAGGAACAGGATACATATCGGGAGTAAATTTTTTGGTTGTACCGGTTAGAACAAGATAACTATCTATATTGTTTTGAACGCCGAAGGAAATATCCGTATCCAACCTGTCCCCTATTATGCAAAGGCTTTCCTTTTCACAGTTTAATATTTTACAGGCGGTATTTATCATATACCCGTAAGGCTTTCCTATTACGGTTGCTTTTTTACCGGTTGCATATTCTAAAAAGGCAACATTCGCACCTGTATGAGGAATAAAGGTATTTAAATAAGGAATAGTGTTATCAAGGTTAGTGGCAATAAAGGCAGCCCCCGCCAGTATTTGTACGCATGCCTCCTTTAGCATATTATAGGTAACTTCAGTATCATAGCCTATAACCACCACGTCGGCATTATTTTCGCAAAGGGTTATGCCGTGGCTTAAAAGAAGCGCTTTTAAAGCATTTGATCCAACCGCATATACCTTTTTGCCCTTATAATTTTCATTTAAATAATCGGCAGTAGCCATAGTACAATTTATAAAATCGGAAGGCAGGCAATCTATACCCATGCCCTGAAGCTTTAATGCAAGATTATCAAGGGAATTTAAAGGGCAATTAGTTGCAAAAAGAAATTTACGGTTATTATCTTTAAGATATTTTATAAATTCTTTGGCATACTCTACAGGCTCGGTACCGCGATAGACAGTACCGTCTAAATCGATAAGATAATTCTTCATAATTATGCCCAGACGAACCAACAGAACAAATAGCCTGTCAGTACGGCAACTAAAGTGAATGGAATACCTATTTTCATAAAGTCGGAGGTTTTGACCTCATAACCGTTCTTTCTTAAAATGCCTATGGTTGCAATATTTGCAGAAGCGCCAATGGGAGTAAGGTTACCGCCTAAGGTTGCGCCGGTTAAAAGGCCAAAGTAAAGAACGGTAGGATCACACTTCATAATTGCGGCAATGCCTGTAACAACGGGAAGCATTGTTGCAACGTAAGGGATATTATCAATAAATGCGGAGAAAATAACCGAACCGAATACAATAAGTGAATACATAAGGAACAGATTATCACCGCCGAACTTAACAAAAAGATTGCTTATATCGGTTATAATGCCTGCTTCGGTTATGCCCTGGATCACAATAAACAAACCGGCAAGTAAAAGCAGGGTTTCGTAGTCAATATCCTTAAGGGCTTTCTTTACGGTTCCGAAGTTCTTATTTTTAATATAAGAACGAACAAGACCTACGGCGCAAAGCACAAGGCAAATAAGACCGTTGGTTATTTCGGGTTTATTAGGAATAAAGGAAGCGGCAATAAGAAATACAACGTTAAGTATAAGCAATACAGAAGGGAAGTAATCGGAAACGGGAGTAACCTCGGTTACTTCTACCTTCTGACGATCTTTTCTGAAATAATACATAATAACCGGAACGGTTGCCAGCGCACCAAGCTCTACAGCCCAGAAAATCGAAAACTTACCGTCCATAAACAGGAAATCTATAAAGTCCATATCCGCGTAGCCGCCAAGAAGGATAGAGGTCGTATCACCAACCAAGGTTGCAGCGCCTTGAAGGTTGGAAGACACGGAAATGCAAATAAGCATAACAACGGGAGAAATATTTAGTTTCTTTGCTATTGCAAGGCCTACCGGGGCAATCATAAGCACGGTTGCAACGTTATCCACAAAAGCGGAAACTATTCCCGCAAAAAGGGACATTGCCACTGCCACCCACATAACGTTGGGGGTTTTCTTTAAAAGAATATCAGCCATTTTATTAGGCATTTTTGATTCAATAAACAAAGAAACTGTACCCATTGTACCGGCCAGCATCATAAGAACGTTCCAGTTTACCGCTGCTCCCACACCGTTTAATGGCATTATTCCGGAAACAACGTAAATAAGTGCAGAAGCCAGCGCTATGTAAGGCCTATACTTAGAAAAAGCAATAAGACAAACATAGGTAAGCAGAAACAGAACTAACGCAAAAATTTTCATAAGGGTTCTCCTTTTTTGTTTTTGCAGTAAAAAAGACTTTTACTGCGCCTTAAATACACAATAAAAGTCTTGTTTTAAACTAACAGCTTATCTGCGGCACGGGCCACCGGCCGTATTGACGACACCGCAGAACGCCGCAAAAATACGGCGCAAACTACTCCCTTTTAATAAAGGTATTATATACTCTTTTATCTTTAATTTCAAGTAAATTTTCAACTAATTTTTCTTTACTGTTTTTTTGTATCTTACATTTTTCCATAGATTAATTTTACAAGTATAATTTGTATATATTTATCATTATTTTTTTGACAAACGACTAAATATGTAATTTTACCTCTTGCCAAAGTGCATATTTATGTGTATAATGCTATTATAAACTATTATGGCCAGTCTGCCTTTTTGGCAGCTTACACTTAAAGATATTACGTCCCGGAGGGTAAAAGATGAAAATTATAAAAAGAAGCGGTTCCGAAGTTACTTTTGACGTATGCAAAATAACTGTTGCTATTTCGAAAGCCAATGACACCGTTGATGACAGCGAAAAGCTCACAACAGAACAGATCTATAAAATAGGCGCGGATATTGAAGCGGTTGCAAACTCCATTACCCGTGCGCTTCATGTTGAAGAAATACAGGATATGGTTGAAAACGCAATTATGGAGCAGGGCGCTTTTGAGGTTGCCAAAAGATATATCCGTTACCGTTACAACCGTTCTCTGGTTCGTAAGTCCAATACTACAGACGAACAGATCCTTTCACTTATTGAATGCAATAACGAAGAGGTTAAGCAGGAAAACTCCAACAAAAACCCTACCGTTAACAGCGTTCAGAGAGACTATATGGCCGGCGAGGTAAGTAAGGATATTACCAAGCGTATCTTACTGCCTCAGGAGATCGTTGAGGCGCATGAAGAAGGCATTATACATTTTCACGATGCCGACTATTTTGCTCAGCATATGCATAACTGCGACCTTGTTAATCTTGAGGATATGCTTCAGAACGGTACTGTTATAAGCGGGACCCTTATTGAAAAGCCTCACAGCTTTTCCACTGCATGCAATATTGCTACCCAGATAATTGCGCAGGTTGCCTCCAACCAGTACGGCGGTCAGAGTATAAGCCTTGCTCATCTGGCACCCTTTGTTCAGATAAGCAGAGAGAAGATCCGCAAAAACGTTCACGAAGAGCTTAAATCCGTAATTTCCGTTATTGACAGTGAAGTTGTAAATGAAATTATAGAAAAACGCCTGCGCGAAGAGATACGCAAAGGTGTTCAGACTATCCAATATCAGGTAGTTACCCTTCTTACCACAAACGGACAGGCTCCCTTTGTAACTGTATTTATGTACCTTAACGAAGCAAAGGACGAACAGGAAAAGAAAGACCTTGCGCTTATTATAGAAGAAACTCTTACTCAGCGTTTAAAGGGTGTTAAAAACGAAAGCGGCATTTGGGTTACTCCCGCATTCCCCAAGCTTATATACGTTCTTGAGGAGGATAATATTCACGAGGACAGTGAGTATTACTACCTTACAAAGCTTGCCGCACGCTGCACTGCAAAGAGAATGGTTCCCGATTATATTTCCGAAAAGATAATGCTGAAAACTAAGGTTGATAAAAACGGCGAAGGCCATTGCTATACCTGCATGGGCTGCCGCAGCTTCCTTACCCCATTTATTGATGAAAACGGTAAGCCTAAGTACTACGGACGCTTTAATCAGGGTGTTGTAACCTTAAATCTTGTTGACATAGGCCTTTCTGCGCACAAGGATATGGACCGTTTTTGGGATATATTCGATAAACGTCTTGAGCTTTGCCACAGAGCACTTCAGTGCAGACACGAGCGCCTTACAGGCACTCTTTCCGATGCTGCTCCTATTCTTTGGCAGCACGGCGCGCTTTTGCGCTTAGCAAAGGGCGAAACTATTGATAAATACCTTCACGGTGGCTATTCTACCTTGTCTTTAGGATACGCAGGTCTTTGGGAATGTGTATACAGCCTTATAGGCAAAAAGCTTACCGAGCCCGAAGGCGAAGAGCTTGGCTTACAGATAATGCGCAAGCTTAACGAATATACCGCTAAGTGGAAGGCGGCCGAAAATATTGATTATTCACTTTACGGCACTCCCTTAGAGAGCACCACCTACAAGTTCTCCAAGTGTTTACAGAAGCGCTTTGGTGTAATTGAAGGTGTTACCGATAAGAACTATATTACAAACAGTTACCACGTTCACGTTACCGAAGAGATCAACGCATTTGATAAGCTTGCGCTTGAATCCAAATTCCAGGAGCTTTCTCCCGGCGGCGCTATTTCTTACGTTGAAGTGCCCAATATGCAGAATAATATTGAAGCAGTTCTTTCGGTTATGAAGTTCATTTACGATCACATTATGTACGCTGAGCTTAATACCAAGAGTGACTACTGCCAAATCTGCGGCTATGACGGCGAAATTGAAATTGTTGACGATAAAGACGGCAAGCTTATTTGGAAGTGCCCCAACTGCGGCAACGAGGATCAGAACAAAATGAACGTTGCAAGAAGAACCTGCGGTTATATTGGTACCCAGTTCTGGAATCAGGGCAGAACCCAGGAAATAAGAGAAAGAGTTCTCCATTTATAATATGAACTACGGCGAAATAAAAAAACACGATATTGCCAACGGCCAAGGCATAAGGGTATCCCTTTTTGTTTCGGGCTGCAGACATCACTGCAAAAACTGCTTTAACAGTGAAACCTGGGATTTTTCCTTTGGCAGAGAATTTACCAAAGAGACCGAAGAGGAAATTCTAAAAGCTTTGGGGCCGGGGTATATTTCGGGCCTGACGCTTATTGGCGGAGAGCCTATGGAAATAGAAAATCAGCGCGATCTTTTGGCTTTTGTTAAGAAGGTCAAAGAGGCCTATCCGAATAAAGATATTTGGTGCTATACCGGATTTGTATATGAGGATCTTTTAAAGAGTGGGCGGGGACGCTGTGAGGCTACCGACGAACTTTTGCGAAATATTGACGTTCTGGTGGACGGGCCGTTTATTGAAAGCAAAAAGAATATATCCTTAAAGTTCCGCGGCTCAGAAAATCAGCGGATAATTGATTTAAGAAAAACTACAAAAGACAGTATTGTTTTATGGGAGGGCTAAAAAATGATTATAAAGGTTAAAAAACTTAAAGAAAATGCAAAGCTTCCCACTGCAGGTTCAAAATACGCCGCAGGCTATGATCTTTACGCCTGCATTGAAACCGATGAGGTAAAGATTCCGCCCCACTCCAACGTTAAAATAGGTACCGGTCTTTCCATTGCGGTACCGGAAGGATATTTTGGCGCAATATTTGCCCGCAGCGGCATTGCCGCAAAACAGAATTTGCGCCCTGCCAACTGCGTTGGTGTTGCAGACAGCGACTACAGAGGCGAATATATTGTTGCTTTACACAATGACAGTTCCCAAGAACGGGTTATTACCAACGGTGAAAGAATTGCCCAGCTTGTTGTTATGCCTTATCTTACGGCTCAGTTCATTGAAGCAGACGAGCTTGATGAGACCGAGCGCGGCGAAGGCGGATTTGGTTCCACCGGCACAAAATAAATTATTAAAAAGGCTGTTTTTTCAGCCTTTTTTTGTTATGTTATCAGATAAAAACTGTCATTATAAGTGCAAAGGCTTTTTATAATATACCCTGGGAAAACCAAACCGATCTTTATACTTTTACTACAGACGGCGAATATTTATACTCCTCCGCCCCCTGGGATGGCAGGCAGGCCTGCTACAAAATAATTTATAAAAACGGGGTACCTGCGGCATTTGAACTGATAGATAAGGATATAACACACTAAAATATACGGCTCCTATTTTAGGGAGCCGTATTGCGTTTTTTTTAATAAAATGTTAAAATTAAAGCAAAACAAAGGAGGAGATAAATATGTTTAGTACCAATCACCCCTTTCTTTATGTCTGCACGGCAGTAATACTTATTTTTGTTATTGCCGAATCTGTATTTTTTCTTATTAAGGCATGGAGAAAAGCAAAGAAGCTTAACATTTCATCCGGAACACTTAAAAAAATTGCGGCATCCTCGGCGGTGTTTACAATAGCCCCTGCCATTGCAATTTTGCTTGGTGTTATTACTCTTTCCAAGGCTCTGGGCCTTCCCTTCCCTTGGCTCAGACTGAGTATTATTGGCGCACTTACTTACGAGCTCCCTGCTGCTGAAGCGGCCGCAAGCGCAATGGGTGCTTCTATAAGCGCTCAGGTTACCGACCCGAAATTATTTACCACCATTGCCTGGGTCATGACCTTAGGCATTATGCCTTCTATTGCCCTTTTACCCTTTATAGGCAAGAAGATAGAAGGCGGTGTTATGAAAATAAAGAACAAGGACGCAAAATGGGGCGAAATTTTTATGTCCTCTATGTTTATAGGCATGATCTCCGCATTTTTAGGTGTTGTTTTTGCGGATATAAATATTGGGTTGGAAGGCTGGATACCTGTATTTGTAATGCTCTGCTCGGCCCTTATTATGTGTATTCTTGCAGTATTTATTAAGATTTTAAAACAGGAATGGCTTACAGACTTTGCTTTGCCCATAAGTATGCTTGGAGCAATGGCACTTTCCATTCCTATTACAAATTTAATAGGAGGTTAAGGCTGTGAAAAGAGAAAATTATTCTTATAATGATTCTGTGCATTTCGCAGGCAGAATATGGACCTTAATTGCCGTTGCACTTATTCTCTGTGTTCCTGCGGCTATATGCGTTTATTTTAATGCCTGGCCTCCCATTATGGGAGTACTTAAGGGGTTACTTGGTGTGGCACCTATTTTCTGGACTGTTGCGGTTATTGAGCTTTTCACCTACGTTCCCATGCTTGGCAGCGGCGGTTCTTACCTTGGCTTTGTAACCGGCAACCTAACCAACCTTAAAGCTCCCTGCGCTATAAACGCTATGGAATCTGCAGGAGTTAAGCCCGGCACCGAGGAAGGAGAGGTTGTTTCCACTATAGCCATTGCAGTAAGCGCTATTACAACCACCCTTATTATAGCCTTGGGCGTATTATGCTTATCCTTTATTGAACCTATAATTCAGTCCGATACCTTACAGCCCTGCTTTGATAATATTCTGCCCTCGCTTTTCGGCGGACTTGCGGTGGTTTACGTTTCAAAGAACTGGAAGATAGCAATTGTGCCTTTGGTGTTTATGGTTGCACTGTTTATTTTTGTTCCCTCTCTTGCTTCTTCCGTTGGCGTGCTTGTACCTGTTGGCGCACTTATTACTATAGGCACCGCCCGTATTCTTTATAAGAAAGGACTGCTGTAATATGTGGTGGCTTATAATACCTGCAATATTTATTGCGTTTTTAGGTGTTCTACTTATAAGAACACTTGCGTTCAAACCTAAAAAACAGGAAAAGCCTGAAATTGAAGATATTGAATTTAACAGAGAAAAGGCAGTTAAGGACCTGCAGGATATGGTTCGCTTAAAAACTGTATCCAATGTCAACGAAGACCTTGAGGATAAAAAAGAATTTGAAAAATTTAAAAAGCTATTAAAGAATTCCTATCCCCTTGTTAATAAGACCTGCAGCCTTGAGTATATAGGCAAAAGCGGTATTATGTACTTCTGGAAGGGCAAAACAAATAATAAGCCTGCGGTGCTGATGTCACATTATGACGTAGTGCCGGTAAATGAAGAGCTTTGGGAAAAGGATGCCTTCGGCGGAATTATTGAAAACAACGTTCTTTGGGGCAGAGGTACTATTGATACAAAAAACACTCTGTGCGGCGTTATGAACGCTGTGGAAAACCTTATTGAACAGGGTTTTACCCCCGAAAGAGATATTTACCTTTGTTTTTCCGGCGATGAGGAAATATCGGGCCCTACTGCCCCTGTGATGGTTAATTGGTTTAAGGAAAAAGGTATTGAGCTGAGCCTTGTAGTAGATGAAGGCGGCGCGGTTGTTGAAAACGTATTCCCCGGTGTAAATGGGCCCATTGCTCTTATCGGTATAGGCGAAAAGGGTATGGCGCAGATAGAGCTCAGCCTTGATAATCAGGGCGGTCACGCCTCTACTCCCCCGCCCCACACACCTGTAGGCGTACTTGCAAAGGCAGTATGTGACGTTGAAAACAACCCCTTTGAATTTCAGCTTACCAAGCCTGTAAGGGAGATGTTTGACACCTTAGGCAGACGCTCTACCTTTGTTTACCGCCTTATATTTGCAAACCTTTGGTGCTTTAAGCCTGTGCTTAATATGATATGCAAGAAAAACGGCGGAGAAATGAACGCAATGCTCAGAACCACCTGCGCATTCACTATGATGGAGGGCTCCAGCGCCACAAACGTTATTCCTCCCCATGCCTACGTTTCTGCAAATCTGCGGTTACTGGGCAATAACACCGTTGAATACGCAAAAGAGCAAATAACCAAGAAGATAAACAACCCTGATATAAACGTAAAGGTTGTAATGGGGCAAAACCCATCTATTTTCTCCAGCACTGACTGTGAAGGCTGGCAAAAGATCAAAAACGCTGTTTCTTCTTCCTGGCCGCAAGCTATTGTTTCTCCTTACTTAATGATGGCCTGTTCCGATTCCCGCCATTACAACGAAATAAGCGATAAGGTTTACCGCTTTTCCGCTATGGCCCTTACAAAGGAAGAACGCGCCTCCATTCACGGTAACAATGAGCGGATACCCATTGAAACAATTACAAAAACGGTTGAATTCTACATTCGCCTTATAAAACAGCTTTAAAAAAGCGGAGGAATTATTCCTCCGCTAATTTTTTTAGGTTGGTTACATAATTAAGAAGCTCATCTTTTGAGTTTGGCAACTCATTTGCTATAACCTTTTCAAGTAAGATGCTTAAGATTTCCCCTATTTCCTTGCCGTTAAAGCCCAAGGCTTTTATATGGTTGCCGTTTACAGCCATATCCTTTAAAGAAAAACACTGTGACTCTTTCAGGATTCTGTTGGCAGTGTTTATAATTTCGTCTGCAATATCCAACCGATAAACAAGGTTGCTGCTTTGGGCAAGGGTGTCAGCCTTTTTAATATCCATCAGTCTGAAAAACTGTTCCTTACCAAGTTTAGAAAGAAGCCTTTTTATTTGTACCTCATTGTTTTCTATTACAAGGTCGTGATATTTAATAAGTTGCAAGACCGACTCTTTGGTTACATTATCATATTTAAGGCGCTCCAAAATATCTTTTGCGTAACCGACACTTACATTGGCGTGGTTATAAAAATGGCCTACTCCATTTTCATCCAAAGAGAAGGTATATAATTTTCCAATATCGTGAAGGAAGGTTGCTATTCGGGTTATTTTATTTGCAGGAGCGCTGTTTACTGCAACGGCGGTATGTTGCCAGATATCGTAAATATGATAAGGCGAATGCTGCGAAAAGCCCTTAGCACCTTTAAATTCGGGGATAATTTCAATAAATATTTCATAAAAGCCCATCAGGACCCTGTAAGCGTTTTTGCCGCAAAGAAGCTTATTCAGCTCCTGCGTTACCCTTTCGGCGGCCACGTTTTTAAGTAAGCTGCGGCAGCTGAGCATAGCATTGGCGGTGTTTTCTTCAATATCAAAGCCAAACTGCGCGGAAAAACGCAGGCCTCTTAAAATTCTTAGGCTATCCTCTTCAAAGCGCTTTTTAGGTTCGCCTACGGTTCTTATAAGGGCATTTTCAATATCCGTTTGGCCGCAAAACAAATCTATTACGCCGCTTTTGGGATTATAGCACATTGCGTTGACGGTAAAATCCCTACGGGCAAGGTCCTCTTCCAGGGAGGTGGTAAAAGTTACGTAATCGGGGCGGCGGTTATCGGAATAGGTTCCGTCACAGCGGAAGGTGGTTATTTCAATTGGGGCGCTGTTAATAACCACGGTGACCGTACCGTGGGCAATGCCGGTATCTATTGTATTATATTCTTTGAATACCTCTTTGATCTGCAGAGGAGACGCGCTTGTTGTTATATCATAATCATTTGGCTGAAGGTAAAGAAGGCTGTCTCTTACACAACCGCCTACTACGTAGGCTTCAAATCCTGCGTTGCCGAGCATCTCAAGAGCGGTATTTATATTTTCGGGTAAATGCACGTTTTTCACCTCCCTTTTATTTTGCACTATTTTTCTTTGTTTGTCAAATAACTTGCAAAATAAAGAGTAAACCCGTATAATAAACCTTGAAGGAGGGATAGTTATGGCGCTGATTTATAATAAGCTTTCGGCAGAGATTACAGAAAAAATTGAAAATGACCGTAAAAACGGCTACATAAACCCCTATGCAACTCAAAATTCAATGGCGGTACGCCGCATTAATGATAACGGTGATACCCTTTGGCGCCCTGCTTTTGTAAGGGACACCGAGAAGATTTTGCACCTGCCCGTATACAGCAGATATGCTGATAAAACTCAGGTGTTCTCCTTTTATAAAAATGATGATATCACAAGGCGGGCTTTACACGTACAGCTTGTTTCCAGAATAGCCCGAAACATAGGCTCGGTTTTGGGGCTGAACACTGATCTTATAGAGGCTATTTCTTTAGGTCACGATATTGGACACACACCCTTTGGCCACGCAGGAGAAAGAATCCTTTCCAAAATTTTTAACGAGCATACAGGAAGGTATTTTAACCATAACGTTCACAGCGCCAGGGTACTTGACAAGATCTTTTGCCGTAACCTTTCCGTTCAGACTCTCGACGGAATTATATGCCACAACGGTGAGTTTGAAGCAAAGGAGCTTTATCCAAGCAGCAAAAGCAATTTTTCGGATCACGATGCTCTATTTGAAAAGGCTTACGGAGAAAACGAAGCACCCGAAGCTAATAAGAAATTCCTTAACAGTATGGTTCCGGCCACCCTTGAGGGCTGTGTTGTAAGGCTGTGCGATATTATTGCATATATAGGCAAGGACAGGCAGGATGCAAACACCGCCCGTATTTCCGATGAGGACAGTTATTCCGACAGAAGCATTGGAAAACACAATGCAAACCTTATTAATAACCTTACTGTGGATATTATTGAAAACAGCTACGGCAAGCCGTATATTCGCCTAAGCGATTCGGGCTTTGAGCAGTTAAAGGCTGCAAAGGAAGAGAATTATCGGCTTATTTACTTTAACGAGAAGGTTGATAAAGAATACAAGACGGTTATTGCGCCTATGTTTAAAGAGCTTTACGAGAAGCTTTTACTTGACCTTAATAACAGAGTTGAGAGCTCGGTTATTTACCGTCATCACATAAACTACGTACAGGAAAAGCGTAAGCACTACTGTAATGAAAGCTATTTGAACGAGGATCCGAACTTTATAGTTGCTGATTTTATTGCAAGTATGACCGACGATTACTTTTTGGATCTTTATAAGTTCCTGTTCCCTGAAAGCAAAAAGGAAGTTATTTTTAAATCATATTTTGAAGATATGAAAAATGAGGAGAACATTTAGTTCTCCTCATCTTCTTCTGAAGGGATATATTCTAAAATATCTCCCGGCTGGCAGTCAAGTATACTGCATATTTTATTTAAGGTACCAAAACGGATACCCTTTGCTTTTCCGTTTTTCAAAACCGAAACATTGGCTATAGTTATTCCAACACGTTCTGCTAGCTCGGTAACCTTCATTTTTCTTTTGGCAAGCATTACATCCAGATTAACTATTATCATATTATTTCCTCGTTTTCCTCTTTAATAATTCTTGCCTTTTCCACAAGATGGGAAAGAATTGCGGCAGCACCTGAAATTGCAGCGCCTACGAATATTATTAGCATTGACATAAAAATAATATCCATTCTTGTGAGCCCGCAAATGAGCATTCCAACCTTAACAAGGAAAAAATAAATAGTATCGGCAAGAGCAAGATTAGATATGATTTTTAAAGCCTTTGTGTTTTCCTTGCAAAAGGAGTTATTTTCGCCTATACGCTTTGCAATACCCCAGCCCTGAAGCAAAACTGCATAACAGGGAATTGCGGTTATTAAATATAATACTATCCAAAGTAAAGAGCCGCCTTTAACCAACGCAAAGTTCTGAGCCTTCATTACGGGAATTATATAACCGAAAAATATAAGGCCGCAAACAGCAAGAAGAATTAATAATATTTTAAGCCAAGATTCAAGCTTCTTATGAGACACATAAACCACCTCCGCTATAAGGATAACAGCAAAATGAAAATATGTCAATATAATTTTATTGTTTTACAATAAAATTATTGTTTTTTTGCTAAATCATACTCATCGAAAAATTTGTAATATGAACAGTCTATTGTTTGCTGCATTAAAAAACGCTGCATTTCATCTTCATCTAAGTTCATATTACAAATAAAGCAACCAGCTTCATCATCGAACTCAAAATAGGCACAACTTTCGCACATATCCATTATATAAAACCTCCGTCTATACCAAGAACCTGGCCTGTCACAAAAGAGGCTTCTTTGGAAGCAAGATACATAGCTGCTCCGGCTATATCCTCCGCTTTACCTATTCTGCCCATGGGAGTGCTTTCTTCAAGCTCCTTTACAGTTGCACTGTCAAGACATTTATTCATATCCGTATCAATAAGGCCGGGAGCAATGCAGTTTACCGTAATACCTGAAGGGCCAAGCTCCTTCGCCAAGGCCTTTGTAAGGCCTATGAGCCCTGCCTTGGAAACCGAATAAGCAACCTCGCAGGAGGAGCCGCAAACGCCCCACATTGAGGAAATGTTAATTATTCTTCCGCATTTTTGGTTTATCATAAAGGGAAGCACCTGCTGAGTGCAACGGTAAGCGGAATTTAAATTAATATCCATTACCCGTTGCCAATCTTCTTCTTTAATATCGTTAAACAGAGAAAAATGAGCAATACCCGCATTATTAACAAGCACGTCCACCCCGCCTAAATATTCTATGGCGGAGCTTATGGAGGCGCGGGTCTCTTGGGGGTTTTCGAAGTTGGCCTTAAAGCCCTTTGCGCCTTCAAACTGAGCATCGGTTGAATTATAAGTAAATGCAACCTTACAGCCCGCATTTACAAAACTTTTTACAAGGCAGGCGCCTATTCCTTTAGAGCCGCCGGTTATAATTACTTTGTTCATTTACATCACCGAAATTATATTAGCATAAATTTAGGCTTAAATCAACTTTAATAATATATTGAATATTGAAAATCGAGAATTTTTATGGTATTATTAGTTATTATTAATATATTATAAGGATGTTAATTATATGGATTACCAAGCTCTTGCAGATCTGCTGTATCCCAACCCTAAATATACAGTAGAAGAAATTGAAGAAAAGTATCCCGCAAGAAACCTTGCAGAAGGCGCCAAGGTTACCCGTTTTGCTCCCAGCCCTACAGGCTTTGTGCATTTCGGCAGTTTGCTTCCTACCCGCGTTTGCGAAAGACTTGCTCATCAAGGCGGCGGAATTTTCTATTTAAGAATAGAGGATACCGATAACAAGCGTAAGGTTGAAGGCGCTGTGGAAAACCTTATTAATACTTACAACTATTTTAAGATATCCTTTGATGAAGGCGCAGGAATAGATAAAGAGACCGGTGATTACGGCCCCTACCGTCAAAGCGAAAGAGCAGATATTTATCAGGCTTACGCCAAAAAGCTTATTAGCGAAGGCAAGGCTTACCCCTGCTTCTGCACCGAAGAGGAGCTTGAAAAAATAAGAAACGAGCAGGAAGCTATTAACGCAGATCCCGGTTATTACGGCAAATGGGCTGTATATAGAGCCGCTGACCTTGAAACCGTAAAGGAAAAGCTTAATGCAGGGCTCCCCTTTGTTATCCGCTTTAAAAGCGAGGGCAGTGTGGAAAACAAAATTAAGTTTACCGATCTTGTAAAGGGCAACCTTGAAATAACCGAAAATCATATTGACCACGTGCTTTTAAAGAGTGACGGTATTCCTACCTACCATTTTGCTCACGCAGTGGATGACCGTCTTATGGGTACTACCCACGTTGTAAGAGGCGAAGAATGGCTTCCCTCTTTACCTTTCCACGTACAGCTTTTTAAGGCTCTGGGCTTTAAGACTCCTAAATATCTGCATATTTCACAGCTTATGAAGCTTGAGAACGGTTCCAAGAAAAAGCTTTCCAAGAGAGACAAGGAAGCAAGTGTTTCCGATTATCAGAAGAACGGCTACGCCCCCGAATGCATTACCGAATACGTTATGACTCTCCTTAACTCAAACTACGAAGAGTGGCGTATGGCTAACCCCGATAAATCCTACGAGGAATTCCCCTTCTCTATTAAGAAGATGTCGGCTTCCGGCTCACTGTTTGATGGGGACAAGCTTATTGATATTTGCAAAAACACTGTTTCTCGTATGACAGCCTGTGAGGTTTACGAAAAGCTTACAGACTGGGCTAAGGATTATGACGGCGAGTTTTATGAGCTTCTTTCTAAAGATGCTGAGTATGCCCGTGCCATATTAAATATTGGTCGCGGCGGCAAGAAGCCCAGAAAGGATATTGCTATCTGGAGCGAAGCCAAGGATTATATGGGCTTTTTCTATGACGAGCTTTTTACCCCTGACTATTCAGGTCTTGAACCTTATGACAAGGCCGATATCAAGCAGGTATTTGAGCAGTATA
This sequence comes from Eubacteriales bacterium, assembly GCA_045541395.1. GTDB lineage: Bacteria > Bacillota > Clostridia > Oscillospirales > UMGS1783 > JAZRWQ01. The sequence goes on along the minus strand of JAZQIZ010000024.1, from coordinate 43,247 downwards.
AGAATATTTACAATCCCGAAGATGATCAGACTATGTGGTTTGACAGTATTAAGGGCCTGGCAGAGAAACTCGGATATGCACCTGAGACTAAAATGTATAAGGCAGCCCCTGAAAGTTATAAAGGCCACGTTGGCGATATAAGCGGTATGTTAAGAGTTGCGGTTACCGGCAAAACAAACTCTCCCGATATGTTTGCGGTAATGCAGATCTTAGGCAAAGAAAGAATTATTGCAAGACTTAACAAAGCCTTGGAAAATATATAAGGAGGTCACTATGGAAGAGACCTATTCTAATTTTATACACGATATAATTGATGAGGACCTTAAAGAAGGGTACGTAAAAGAAATACACACCCGTTTCCCGCCTGAACCTAACGGCTACCTTCATATTGGTTCAGCTAAGGCAATATGGATAAACTATTCCACCGCTAAGAAATACGGCGGCAAGTTTAATCTTCGTTACGATGACACCAACCCTGTAAGAGAAGACGATGAATACGTTAACTCTATTAAAGAGGATATTCTTTGGTTAGGCGCTAACCCTGACGGCGGCATTTTTTACGGCTCCGACTATTTCGATAAGTGCTACGAATATGCTGTTAAGCTTATAAAAGAAGGCAAGGCTTACGTTTGCGACCTTACCCAGGATCAAATGCGCGAATACCGCGGCACTCTTACCGAACCCGGTAAGCCCAGTAAGTGCAGAGACCGTTCTATCGAAGAAAACCTTCGCCTTTTTGAGGAAATGAAGGAAGGCAAATATCAGAACGGTGAGCTTACTCTGAGAGCTAAGATCGATCTTGCCAGCCCCAATATGAATATGCGTGACCCTGTAATTTACCGCATATTACACGCAAGCCATCACAGACAGGGTGATAAATGGTGCATTTATCCTATGTATGACTTTGCTCACCCCATTCAGGACGCTCTGGAGGGTATTACCCACTCCTTATGTTCCCTTGAATTTGAAAATCACCGTCCGTTATACGACTGGGTTGTAGATAACATTGGCTTTGATCCAAGACCCAAGCAGAGAGAATTTGCCCGTCTTAATATTACCTACACCGTAATGAGTAAGAGATATTTAAGAGAGCTTGTTGAAGGCCATTACGTTGACGGTTGGGATGACCCCAGAATGCCGACTCTTTGCGGTTTAAGAAGAAGAGGCTATACTCCCGAAGCTATTTTTGACTTTGTTGAAACTGCAGGCGTTGCCAAAGCGAACAGCATTGTTGATATTGAGCTTTTGGAACATTGCATAAGAAACAGATTAGGTAAGGAAGCTCAGCGCAGGATCGCAGTGCTTGATCCTATTAAGCTTACAATAACCAACTTCCCTGAAGATAAGGTTGAATATTTTACCCTGCCTAATAATCCGGAAGATCCTGAAGCAGGCGTAAGACAGGTACCCTTCACCAACACAGTTTATATTGAAAGAGAAGACTTTGCCGAAGTTCCCCCACCAAAGTTCCACAGACTTAAGCCTGAAGGCGAAGTAAGACTTATGGGCGCTTATATTATCAAGTGCAACGAAATAGTTAAGGACGAAAGCGGCAACATTACCGAAATTAAATGCACCGCAGATATTGAAACCGGTGCAAATATGCCTGCTGACGGCCGTAAGGTTCGCGGTACTATTCATTGGCTCAGCGCAAAGCATGCGGTACCCGGCAAGGTTAAGGTTTACGATAAGCTGTTTACCATTCCTAATATTAACGATATTCCCGAAGGCGAAGACTATAAGGATTATATAAACAAAGAATCCCTTAAGGAATACACTAACTGCTTCTTTGAAGCATCCCTCAAGGATGTTGCCCCCGGCGAGAAGTTCCAGTTTGTACGCAGCGGTTATTACTGCAAGGATACAAAAGATCCCGAAGTATTCAACAGAATAGTTACCTTAAAGGACAGCTTCGCTAAAAAGAATAAGTAAAAATGACCCCGTATTCCTAATGAATACGGGGTTTACTTTATTTATTCATTTCCAAAAGCATAAGGATCGTTCTGCCGCTTGCGCTGGCGTTGGGGCTCCAGGGAACGAAATACGGGTCATTATCGGCATAGCGCTCTATCATATAATATTCTTCTGTCATAGCAAATTTTATTTGATGCTCTAAAATCTGCGCCATTTTTTCTCTTTCACCTAAACTATCCCAAATAAGGAACCAAAAGTAATCGGGGGCGCTCATATACCAGATATGGTTATTCCCGTCGGGATACGGCATATGGCCGTAAAATCCGTCTTTTGAGATACCGTGATTAATCATATATTTATATACTCTTCGTATATCTTTTTCGTCTTCTACAATTCCCGACCATACAAAACGACCTTGATATAAAAGCGGATAAAAGTTTTCTACGAGCACAGCATCGTTACCGTCGGGGCAAAGGGGAATGCGTAGCTCATCCTTATCTTTCTGTGAATCGAAATAATTTTTATAATGGCCTTTTACGCAGGTAAGGTAATTTTCATACTCTTTTATAACCCAATCTTTTTCGGGGGCATTCATAAATTCGGTAAGCTGAACCACTGCCTTTTCGCCCATAAGAATAAAGGGATCATTATTGCCCTGGAAAACCTGTTCCCAGTCGTTACTGCGCAAGGGAGGGAACATTCCGCCGTACAATCCTTCTGTATTGTTTGTGGAATTACGGGTCTTTTCTATCCATTTTAAAGCTTTAAATGCCTTATCACGATACTTATAATAAAATTCTTTATTACTGTCCATACAGTAGTGGGCAAAGGTATATAAAACCGAAGAGGTAACACTTGCCCATTCTACGCCTATATTTATTATTTCACCCTCTTCATTTTGCATTTCATCAAAGTAGGTTGAAATAACATCTTCAATATACTCATTAAAATTGCCTATTTTGCCTAAGGCTTCAAGCTCGGCATAAGCTTCGGTAGGCCATATAATGCACATAAGGCCGCCTTGCCGCGGCAGAAGATAATCGGAGCCTACGGAATACGCAAAGCACTGCAGAATCTGCGCAGTTAAATGGCGCACCATTTTCAGTTTTTCAGGGTCATTTGCAATTCCTGCGGGCAGTTTATTGAGCCTTGCCATTTCTTTTTCCCAAAAGGCTTCGGTTAATTTCTTTTCTTTGTCATAATTAAACTCTTTTACTTCGCCGCAATCCAAAGAAAATTCAATTACGGCTTTTTCACCCGGCATAAGTTTTACATTGAAATTTATTTGGTTTTCCTTTTCGATCCATTCATTTGAAAGACTTGTTTTTACCGAGAGCACTCTATATCCGTCGGTATAAACACCTTTTTCTTTTCGCCATAATTTTTTCTGCGCTCTCCAGGTTTCTATGGTGGGAGAGTAAGTGCTGTAGCCATCGGCGCCGCCGAATACTATTTCGCTTTCTTTACCGGTAGCCAGAATCATATTCAGCACTCTGCTTACGGGGACATTGGTAGTATTCTTAAGAATGATCCTGACAAAACAGGTGCTTTTTCTCACAGTATTGCAAAAAGCTTCTTCGGTTATAGAAATGCCGTCCCAGTTATGAACTATACCGTGAATGGGAGCACCGTTTTCTGTAGTAATATGTTTTACATTCTTATAATCAAACTGCTTACCGTCACCTAAAAGCCAGACGCCGCAGTTTATAAGGTCGGCATGGTATTCCCAGCTATCGCGCCGCGCTTCAACCTCACCGAAAATAAACTTACCTTCAATCCAATGAGAAAACAGACGCTCTGAGCGGGGCGGATGGAGATGCCTACGGGTAGTTTTGGGTCTTAGCCATAATGCAGGTTCGTTCATAGATTTTCTCTCCTTTTATATATTAAGAAATACAATAGCGGCAATACCGAAAATAAATCCCAAATGCTGTGTTTTGGAAAGCTTTTCCTTATAAAAGACTTTTGAAATTATGAAGGTGACAACAATTCCGCCTACCGAAATTAAGGGGAACATTAAAGAAACTGATATAAGCCCGGACAATATCATTGTAAACAGGTTTACAGAACCATTGAGCAGACCGTTGAAAAAAGCCGAAACAGCGCCGTTTTTTATATAATTTTTATATTCTTTACGCTCCTTGAGAAAGGACATAAAAAATATTATTACGGCTACTACAATAAGAGCTGTTATCATAAATTCGTTTTTATAACTGCCGTCAAAAGCTTTCTGCTGTGCTTTTTGCATTACGGAGCACATTCCGTTGCCTACAAATGCCAAAAGCACGAAGATAAGCCATTTTAAATTAACCGCCATGTTCTTTTCCCTTTTATTTATAAGCACCATAGATATACTCAGAAGAACAAGCCCGGGGATCAAACCGAAAGAAACGGGCTCATTTAAAAACAGTAATCCGTAAAAGGTTGGAATCATTAAAGAAAAGGAAGTGATAAGGCTTGTGAGAGAAAGAGGGCCGCAGGCTATTGCAAGAATACCGAAAACAGTTGCGGCGCAGTAAGAGATAGCAAACAGAACAGAATAAGAAATAAGAGCAGCATTCCATTGCAAATTCTTTGAAGTTACCAAAAAGAATATTAGCGCCGTCAACACGGTTATAAGTGAATATGTATACAATCCCTTACTCTGCGTTTTTCCTGAATACATTTTTTTAAGGACACTCTGCCCTGAAACCCCGAAAATAATAAACAGTAAATAAAATATTTCCACGATAGACCTCAAAAACTTTATATTCTTGGATACATTTTAGCATTTCTCATATAAATTACAATAAAATATCTTACCGCATTATTGCACTATCTTTTAAATTATAATACAATACTATTGGGGTGAGAAAATGATTATACGTTATGATACTGCGCGTTTGGAAACGCTTATAAAAGACCTGTACGCATTAACGGGAATTAGCCTTTCGGTATTGGATACAAACTTTAATGCAATTATAAGCTGTTCTTCAAAAGAGGATTTTTGTTCTCATTTGCAGAAAACAGAAAAATATAAAAATCTATGCCAAGAATGTGATTTTCATATATTAAATAAATGCAATAATTCAAAGAAACTGGAAGGGCATATTTGCTCTGCCGGTTTATATGACGCCGCTATGCCAATAATTAAATATGACACTATAGTAGGCTATATAATTATGGGGCGGGTACGCTCCGAGAAATCTCCGAAAACTTTTGATAATGCAGATAAGGACATTAAAAATTGCGATATACTTAAGAATTTATATTCACAAGTACCTTCAATGACAAAAAAACAGCTTTATGCTTTATATTCTTTATTGCCTTCGGTTATGTTTGATAACGCAATACGTATTGTTTATGACCCGCTTGCCAATGAAATTATAGAGCATATTAACAGCAACCTGCAAACCGACCTTTCAATAAATTATTTATGCAACAGGTTTTATATTTCCGCCAACCATTTATATAATATATTTAAAGAAAACTTAGGCAAGACGGTCAATGAATATATTACCGAGCAAAGACTTGCCTTGGCTAAAAACTTACTTCAAGACTCCGATTATACGGTTTATGAAATCGCCGAAAAGGCTGGCATCCCTAATTATACATATTTTTGCAGGCTGTTTAAAAAGAAAATAGGTTGTACTCCTACCCAATATAGAAATACAAATAAAAAATTTAGGAATAATTCTTAATTTTTTTTCAAAAAGGTATTGACAATAACAAAAATTTAAGTATAATGAGATTAAGAATTATTCCTATTCTTAAAGTTGAGGTGAATAGATGACTAAGCAGCGTAAACTTATAACCGATATTATAATGAACTCACATATACATATGACCGCTGAGGAAATATATATAAGGGCAAAAGAGCAAATGCCTTCTATAGCAATGGGCACGGTTTACCGAAACCTTGGGATCATGGTGTCTGAGGGAGATATACTTCAGATAAAGATGGCCCAGGGGCCGGATAAATACGATAAAAACGTTCACTGCCATGACCATGCTATCTGCACTTGCTGCGGCAAGGTAATAGATATTTGTTCTTTAAAAAAAGTTATTGAAAAAGCAGCAAATCTGAATATTTCCGAGTATGATTGCAATATATATTATACCTGTGATGAATGTAAAAAGGAGAGCTAAAAAATGGATAAGACAGCATTAAACAACATAACCTACGGTTTATTCTTACTTTGCGCAACAGAAGAAGGAAAAGATAATGCATGTATTATAAACACCTTCCAGCAGGTTACCGTTAACCCTGCAAGGGTTTCTGTGACAATACAGAAGGGTAATTACACCCACGGTATGATCGAGAGAACAGGCGTTTTTAATATTTGTTCTCTTACCGAAGAAGCACCTTTTTCACTCTTTGAAAACTTTGGTTTTAAATCCGGAGAAAACACAGATAAATTTACCGGTGCATATTTAGATCTTCCCTACACTGAAAACGGAGTTATTTATTTAAACCGTTTTGTAAACGGAGTATATTCCTGTAAGGTTACCGAGGTTGTTGACCTTGGCACTCACACTTTATTTATAGCAGATTTATTGGATGCCTTTAACGTAACTAATAAACCGTCGGTTACCTACGCATACTATCATAAGAACATAAAGCCTCAGCCTGTTTCAACCGCTGCAAAGGGCTTCCGTTGCAAAATTTGCAATTACGAATATGACGGTGAAGTCCTTCCTGAGGATTATATTTGCCCTATTTGCGGACACGGCGCTGAAGACTTTGAAAAAATATAAACTAAACATACAATTGAAATTAAAAGGAGTATTATTATGAAACTTAACGGAACCAGAACAGAAGCTAATTTAATGGCAGCATTTGCAGGCGAATCTCAGGCAGCAACCAAATACGGTTATTATGCATCTAAGGCAAAAAAGGAAGGCTACAATCAGATGGCAGCCATTTTTGAAGAAACTGCCGGCAACGAAAAGGAACACGCAAAGCTTTGGTTTAAGCTTTTACACGACGGTATGCCCGACACCATGACTAACCTTAAGGATGCTGCTGCAGGCGAAAACTATGAATGGACCGATATGTATGCAGAATTTGCAAAGGTTGCAAGAGAAGAAGGCTTTGATTATATTGCAAAGCTGTTTGACGGTGTTGCAGCAGTTGAAAAGGAACACGAAGAAAGATACAACACCTTAGTTAAAAATCTTGAAGAAGGCAAGGTATTTAAGAAGGACGGCGTTGTTATGTGGAAATGCCTTAACTGCGGCCATATTCACGTTGCTGCAGAAGCTCCCACTGTTTGCCCTGTATGCGCTCATCCTCAGGCATACTTTGAAGTTAGAGCTACTAATTATTAATTTCCCCTTAAACAGGAAAGTGCAGATGCTAAAAGCATCTGCACTTTTTTAAAAATATTACGATTTTTATTGAAAAAAACAACCCATAAGGATATAATAAACTATAAAGACATTCTAAAGGGATGATTGTATATGAAAAACGGATTCATTAAAACAGCGGCAGCAACACCCGAAATAAGAGTTGCAGACTGCCGTTATAACGGAGAAAAAATTATTGAAATAATGGATAATGCAAATGCCCGCGGAGTAAGGCTTCTTTGTTTGCCTGAGCTTTGTATTACAGGCTACACCTGCGGTGATCTTTTTTTGCAGAAGGTACTGCTTGACGGCGCTGTAAAGGCTTTATCGCAGATAGTAAAGGCCTCAACCAAGTATGATATGGTTACTGTTGTAGGCGTGCCCTTGGCGGTAAACAATAAGCTTTACAACTGCGGCGCGGTTATTCAGTCAGGTAAAATTTTAGGGGTTGTTCCCAAAACCCATATTCCTAACTACGGTGAGTTTTCCGAGCTGAGGCACTTCTCCCCTGCTCCCGAAAATAACAGTACAATAACCCTTCTGGAACAGAAGGTGCCCTTTGGCACAAAATATATTTTCAAGTGCAACGAGACCGATCAGTTCACCTTTGCCATTGAGGTTTGCGAAGACCTTTGGACTCCATATCCTCCTTCCTGTAAGCTGGCGGCGGCAGGCGCTGCAATTATTTTAAATTTAAGCGCAAGCAATGAGGTTGTTGGCAAGGACGATTACCGCAAAATGCTGGTTACTTCCCAATCGGGAAGGCTGGTTTGCGGCTATGTATATGCTGATGCCGGGGAAGGTGAATCCACTACTGATCTTGTTTTTGCAGGGCATAATATTATTGCCGAGGAAGGAACCGTGCTTGCAGAAGCAAAGCCCTTTGAAGATGGCTATGCACAGACAGAGATAGACGTTTTAAGAATATGGCACGAGCGCAGAAGAAGAAATACCTTTGCGGATATTCCCGAAGGCTATGAAACTATTGTGTTTTCAATGCTTCCCTTAAAAACCGAGCTAACAAGAAAATTTTCAAAACTTCCCTTTGTACCTGAAAGTAATAAGGTAAGAGAAAAGCGTTGCGAATCATTGCTTATGATACAGGCGCAAGGTCTTAAAAAGAGAATTGTTCACGCCCACGCAAAGAGTGTTGTTATAGGTATTTCCGGCGGGCTTGACAGTACCCTTGCCCTGCTTGTAGCAGTTAAAGCTATGGATATTTTGAAGCGCCCGAGAACCGACGTTATTGCAGTAACAATGCCCTGCTTCGGAACTACCGATCATACCAAAAACAATGCTGTAACCCTGTGCGAGCTTTTAGGGGTAACCTTGCGTGTTGTAAACATTTCAAACAGCGTAAGAGCCCATTTTGAGGATATAGGCCACGACGGCAAAAAACAGGACGTTACCTTTGAAAACGCACAGGCAAGAGAGCGCACTCAAGTGCTTATGGATATTTCCAATATGGAAAACGGCTTTGTTGTTGGTACGGGAGATCTTTCTGAGCTTGCGCTTGGTTGGGCTACCTATAACGGCGACCATATGTCTATGTACAGCGTTAACGCTTCTATTCCCAAGACCCTTATTAGATACATTGTTAAGTATTTTGCAGATACCTGCGAAAATGAGGAGCTTTCGAAGGTGCTTATAAGCATACTTGAAACACCTATAAGCCCCGAACTTCTCATTCCTGATGAAAACACAATTTCTCAGAAGACCGAGGATCTGGTTGGCCCATACGAGCTGCACGATTTTTATTTATATTACATTATCCGTTGGGGCTATTCACCTGAGAAGGTTTTTGAAATAGCAAAGGTAACCTTTAAGGATAAATATGATGAAGAAACCTTAAAGAAATGGCTTAAAAACTTCATACGCCGCTTCTTTATTCAACAGTTCAAGCGTTCCTGCGTGCCTGACGGCCCCAAGGTTGGCTCTGTTTCCCTCTCACCAAGAGGTGACTGGAAGATGCCGAGTGACGCCGTAAGTGAGCTTTGGATGCGACAGGCGGAAAAACTTTAAAAAAATTGACCGAGCAAGCTCGGTCAATTTTTTTATCTTACGGTTCTTATTTCATCAACAATAAAGCTTTCTATTGCCTTACCGTCGGCATCGGGAAGCTCAAGGCCCAAAAGCTTTGCGTAGGTAGGAGCCTGATCAACAATTACGCCGTTTTCAATAGTTACACCCTTTGCAAAATGAGGACCTTTGAAAATGACTGTAGGTTGAGGGCCCTTCTTGGGCATATGGCCGTGAGTTGCCCTGCCATATTTATAGGCAGTGAACAACTCTTCATCAGTAAGACCGCCTACCATAGGGCGGATCCAGGAATCACCGAAGGTGGTATAACCGTCAGTTTCAATAACGAAATCAAAGGGGCCTTCAAGCCTGAACAGCTCCTTAGCTTCTGCTTCGGTGAGCACACGGCTTATACCGTAAATGCCTTCCTTGCACATAGCGTTAAGCATACTGTACACCATCTGCTTATCATCTTCGTTTTCGGGATCCTTTAAGAAAACGTGAGCAGAAAGAGCGGCAGATTTAATATATGCTTTATAATCCACTACCTTCCCCTCTTCGTCAACCGTAATAAGGCCGTTATCGGCAAATACTACGTTGGGAGAAAGAGATCTTACTATATTAATCTGACCGTGGTCTGAGGTGAGTACGATGTCGGTCTGCTCATAAACGCCGGCCTTTTCCATAGCTTTAATTATTTTTCCCAGCCATTTATCCACGTCCTCCAAGGCCTTATTGACTTTATCGGTAAAAATGCCGGAGGAGTGACGGGCGCCGTCTACTCTTGCGTCATGAACAAACATAACCTCGGGAGCGTACTTTTCAATAATATCGCAGGCGCAAGCCATTGCGAAGTTATCCATACGGGGATGAACCGCATCGCCGTTATAAATATCAAAATGGCTTTTAGCAATCTCAAGCACACTTGCGTTAGCTCCGTGCTTCTTTAAAAGGGCGGTAAAATCCTTAGCTCCACAGCCTTCATGCATCCATATTTCAGGCACAAGATAATCAATTTTCTTATTGCCGCACTGAACAGGCCAATGAACCGAAGCGGTGGTATAACCTGCTTTTTTTGCAACATCGAATATTGTTTTAACCTTTATATCCTTACTGAACCAGTTCCACGTAGGAGTCTTCTGAGTGAAATCATCGACTTCATTATTATAAATACCGTGCTTATCGGGCCAAGCGCCTGTACACATGGAAACGTGACAGGGATATGTAAGAGAAGGATAAACGGTTTCAACCTTCTTTACCCAGGAGCAGCCATCAAGAATTCTTTTAAAGTTGGGCAGATTTTTAACATACTCCATATCCTCGCAAACCCAGGCATCAATAGAAAGTACAAACAAACGACGGTTTTTTTTCATTTTCTTTTCTCCTGTTCTTATTCAGTATAATCTTCGGTTTCAAGTGTAGAAGGATCGGTTTCAGGGTGAATATCATTGTAGATAAAATCAAAAATATGGCCTGCAGCGGTTTCAAGATCGTACTCCAGATAGTAAACTCCGTCTATCATAGCATCGTGAGGATAATCATAAGTACCGGGTATCATAGCCTGATCCATAGTAAGATCATTGACCATCATAGGCAAATAAGAAACTATTTCGCCGTAACTGAGGGATGTTTCTATCATAGGAATAACCGTTTTGGCAAGACCGGGAAGCTCGGTAATGCTCATTTCCTTCACTCTGTCAAAGGCCGCCATTACAACCTCACGCTGTCTACCGGTGCGCTGCTGATCTCCGTCTATAGCGCGGATACGGGCATAGCCAACGGCACGTTCACCGTTAAGCAAAATGTGGCCGTATTCAGTAAGGTCCTCATAGGATTTATTGATCTCCCGGCAATTGTGGTTAAGATAATAAACCTCTTCCTCTTCAACATCCACGTATACGCCACCCAGGGCGTCGATAGCTTGAGCCATAGAACCAAAATCAACAGTAACGTAATCGGTAATATTTAAATTAAAGTTAGTATTTAATGTTTTGATAGTAAGCTCAGGGCCACCATAATAATACGCATGAGTCAGTTTATCATTGCCTATGCCGTCAATATAAACATAACTGTCTCTCATTACCGAAATAAGCTTGATCTTATTAGCAATAGGATTAATGCTCATTACCATAACCGCATCAGAACGGCTTTCAGTATCCCCCTCACGGGCATCGATTCCAAAGAGAGCTATATTGGTTATTTTAGTTAAGCTGGGATTGATCTGTTCAATACTCGAATACAGATCCTCATTGACTCCAAGATTTGCTTCGTTAATATTATTTACGTTAAGACCGCCAAAGTAATGATACACAATAGCAACGGCGCCAATAACGAATACCATAATGAAGGTTCCTATACTTAAAGCTATAGCCTGGATCCTTTTTCTCTTTTTTATTTTTTTAGCCATTCTCTGCTCTTTCAGTTTTTTTATTGCCTGGGTGTGACTTTCGATACTATTGGGAAGCTCGGCTGTGATATCGTACTCATTAGGTTCCGGAAGTATTTCCGGCGCTTCTGCGACATCTTCAAAAACGGAGGCATCTTCTAAAACGGAGGCATCTTCAGTAACGGGAAGCTCTTCAATATCGCTTTCAGTGCTTGAAAGCTTCTCCATAATAGACAGGGCCAAAACAGAAGATTTAACCTGCTCGTCCTCTTCTTTTGTATAGCTTACGGATGCTTCAGTCTTTGGTGCTGTTGTGCGTTTTGACGCGCGCTTTACACTGCTTTTATTTATTTTATCAAATAGGGCGTCCGTCTTGGTTTTATTGTCATCCATATGCAGATAACGTTCAACTATATCATCATCAAAATCGTTTGCCATTATACATTCTCCTAAACATATCAATACAGAATATATTATACTACTTACATATCTTAATTACAATGAATTTTTTATAAAAAAGAAGGAGAAAGCCAAAACTTTCTCCTTCTTTTTTACTGGAATTTCATTTCCTCCGGAGTCTCATTAAACTTCATATCAGGCGGATACGGATTTTGATGGGTAACTCCAATATTCTCTATGCCGCGCATAAACTTATCCATTCTGTCGGGACTGTCACACAAGTACCATCTGCCCTGAAAATCCCGCAGATACAACCAGCCGATATCCTTAAAATGATATGCTTCCTCTACACCGCAGGTACAGGCAAATGCATCGGGTATAACAACGCCGTTTTTCATTGCCGCAATTAGTTCATCAAGGTATTCTGTGTATACCTCCTTAGGGGTACAGTTCCTTTTTGCGCATATTGCCGCCGCCATACCGGAAACCTCACCTAAGGCACCTAAGGTACGCATTACTCTGAGAGAGGAAAATGCCACGTGACTGCAGCTAACTATTCTTCCGCCCAGAAACAAATTTTCAACGTCTTTTGCCACGGTACAACGGTATGGAATTGGATACGGCTCAACAATTCCCCTATGATAAGCGTATGATTTAAAGGGCTCTTCAAAAGCGGCTTCGTTATCAGGCTCAGGGAAATGCATATCTATACTCCAGGACATACAAGCAGAAGCATCGGGATGGATTATTCTCTCATCGATATCATTTTGAGTAAGAATATATTCGCCTACTACCCTGCAGCTTTCTCTTTTTCCGCCAATTGGTGATACCCACTTTAATGCGCGGTTTTTATATTTTTCTTTGTCCTTATGATAGTGTTTCTGGTAAGCCCAGTTAGAATATATGGCCCGCAGACCGTAATCACGGATATACTCTGTTTCATGGATCATATCCCTTCTAAAGCCTGTTTCCTGCTCCCAGTCACCGTCAAATACGTTAAAACAGGTATTATCATCAAGGCCGAGATTCCATTGTATATCAGGGAAAGGCGCTTCATTTTCCTTTTCCTCCGAATACCAGCGGATCGAATGGCCCATAACGATATTCTCGTGGCGCACAGGAGCAAGGAGCTCATTGAATCGGGCCTTTTCTTCTCTGCCGTACATAGTTTCACAGCCTGCAAGACGGGCAATAATACCATCCCCTGTGCAATCGGCAACATTCTTAAAAATATAGCGTTTTTTCTTGCCGCTTAAGGTATTGGTAGTAATAACAGCAGATATTCTGTTTTCGCTTTTTTCTATATCGGTTACGCGTTCATTCAAAACAAGCTCGCTTGTATAAGGCATACCCGACCCTTTCATAAGAGAAAAGGCAAATTTTTTGCGGTCATCCTCATAGTAGGCCCCGTCAAAAATACGGGGATTGCCCATAATGGGCGCAATTTCTTTAACCACATTGCCAAGTTTCGGGTAAGGACCAACGTTTATCTGCCCGCCAAGGCAAACGCGGACCTCGGAGCTATTGCAACCGCCTAAAATCTCGCGGTCATGAATAAGTATTGTTTTGGCTCCGCCTCTTGCACTTGAAAGTGCAAGGCAAATTCCTGCAATACCGCCGCCTGCAACAAGAAGATCATACTCTGTTTCAACGTTTATGATCTCCTTCCAGCCAAGTTCCTTGCGCATAAGGTCAACAGCATTTTGGTCCGAAGGAGGAATATCGCCTTCATCTGTTAAATATATGGCATCTACTCTGCCATTAAAGCCGGTCAGATCTTTAAGGAATATTTCGTTAAGACCTTCTTTCAAGGTAGTGACCCCTGCCTTTTGCCAGGCCCAGTCCTTGCCGTTTGTACCTAAAATCTCAGGCAGAACTTCGCTGTTTACAGCAATTTTAAACTTACCGGCACTGTCTTTAACGTTCCATACGGCAGTCCAGTCCCTTGTGAGAGCCCATACGGCATACTGCCCCGCAGGCGCAGTGAAGCTTGTTTTTGCATCATCAACCGCAACACCCATTCCGTGTGCCATAAGATATGCAGAATGAAGCTCCTCCATGGACTGTGTTTCTACAAACCAACCGCCCTTGTTATCAAAACTTTCTGCCTCTATGAATATCTTACTCATGATCTACCTCTTATAAAGGATTTACCTGCTTATCGATACCCCATACGGTAACGTCCTCAACAACGGCCCTCTGAGGAAGGTTTGCAACGTACAATACTGTCTGAGCAATATCCTCAGGCAGAAGCCGGTCGGTCGTTTCACCAATGCCGCAGGCTTTCTGGAAGCCTGTACTGGCAGAGGAGGGCACAACACAGGAAACCCTTACGTTGTAGGGCTGCATTTCAAGATACATACCCTTTGAAAAATTAAGAACACCGGCCTTTGCAGCTGCATACACGCTCCAGGTAGGCCAGCACTGTCTTGCGCAGACGGAAGAAATATTTATCATAGTGCCTTCCTTTTGCGCCTTCATTGTATCGGCAAAGGCACGGCATCCGTAAATCACGCTGTTAAGATTAAGCTTTATTGTACTGTCAATTTCCTCTACAGTAAGACTATCAACTTCTTTGATCGCAATGCCACCGCCGGCATTATTAACAAGAATATCTACTCTGCCATACTTTTCCCTCATAAAAGCAACCGCCTTATCCCAGTCTTCAGGCAAAGTAACGTCCATCTGCAATATAGCGTCAGCGCCTGTCTCTGCAGCAGCAGCTTCAAGTTTATTGATATTTCTTGAAGCAATAACAACGGTATCACCGTTTTCTTTAAAGGCCTTGGCTGTTGCCTTTCCATATCCTTCGGATGCGCCGGTTATCAAAACGATTTTATTCATATTTATATCCTCCTGGCATATTCCTTGAAATATTAAAAAACGGTGCTCCCATAGGAAGCACCGTTTATAAACTATAAATTAGTCAACAACTGTGGTAGTACCAATACGCTGTGCCTTACCGGAAGCAATACCGTATTCATAAACAGCAGAGCCATCCTTAAGAATACCGATAGTAAAAGTAGAACCGGTTTCGGAAGTACCTGTTACAATGTAAGCATCCTTAGAGTTGATGATCTTATCTTCATTTCTTTCGTAGGTAAAATCAGCACCTTCGAAATCTCTGTCGAAATACCACTCAGCGATAGGACCGATTTCGTCTTCAGTTACTTCATCATAAGCGCAGCCTGTGAGGAGCATAGATAAAGCGAGCATAAGTACTAAAAGTACAGCAATAACCTTCTTGTTCATATTTTTTTCCTCTCTTTAAAAATAATAATCAATAATAGGATTTTTCAATCTTTATAAAGTATAGTATAAAATTTGAGTTTTGTCAATTAATAATCTAAAAATTATACCTTTATTCATATTTTTATAGCAATTTGCACAAATTTGCACCCTTTTAAACAGGAGAAAATTTAGCTATACTGCACCTGATTTTACCCTTTTTAAGGTTTCAATTAATCCATGAACCATCAAGCAAATTTTACGGACTTACTATAATATTTAATAGCGTAAGCATTATTAAATACCGGGAGTATTAACGCAATGCGGCAGGCTGTTTGCAAAACACATTACAAAGAAAAAAAAGACCTTCTCCTTACCGAGAAGGTCTTTATATTCTTTTATTCCTGTGTGCCCAATATCGAAATAAGATGGTTATCGGTAATGCTGATAGAATCACCTAAACTGTTGAGCATACTCATCATACCTAAAGATGCATCATTATAAACTCTGCGCGCATCTTCCAGCTCATCCTGCATATTACGGATCCTTCTCTGCATCTGAGAAAGAACAGCAAGACCTTCATCCATAGTTTCCCTACTGGATATCTCCGCGTCTTTTATCATATCTGCGGCTTTTCTGCGAGCATCCTCAACTATTTTAGCAACGTTATTTTTAATATCGTCATAAAGACGGGCCTTATCCTGAATGATCTGAAGTTCATCTTTGGAAATATCGGCGTTCCTGCGAAGCCTTTCGTTTTCAGCTTCAAGTCTTCTCGCCTGATCTTCAAGGGCCTGGATTCTTTCTTTTGCCTTATCAAGTTCTTCGGAAGAGCCTACTGTGGAATAAATTCCGTTGGAACTGAGACGGGCAGACTGAGCGCTTGCATTTGCCTGCGCCTGTAAAAGAGTAAGACGGCTTGTAAGCTGGCGGTTCTGAGCGGTAAGCTCTTCTATCTGACGGGCCGCCTGAGCTTCAACAGATGCAAGCTCCCTCTGGAGTGCTACAGGCTCAGAAAGCTCGTTTGCCGCCTTTGCCTCCTCCAGCTGAGCAGAAAGAAGCGCAACCTGATCCTTAAGTTCATTTGCTTCGCCGGAAGACTGAGCGCCTTCAAGCTGTTTTTTCAGATCATCTACTGCATTGGCAAGAACTTCGTTTTTCTTCTGCTCATCATAAATGCGCTGACAAGCCTGGCGAAGTTTCAGAGCAACACTATCCTTCTCTTGCCTAAGCTGTGCTAAAGCCTCGTTATCCTCTGCAGGAGCATTATTCTGCTCAAGTTCAAGGATACGTGAATTAAGTTCTTCAATAATCTCATTGGCATTAATAAGTTTCTGTTCCAGATCTGAATCAAAAGCAGAACCTTGAGCCGCATCTTTAAGGGCAGTATTTTCTTTTGTAAGCTTTTTAATTGTTTCAGCCATTGCTTTAGACTGACGGTCAAACCATTCCTGATTTTCAGTAGCGGCACGGTTTATTCCGTCAATATACGCAATAACGTCGTCCTTATTGAAACCGCTGAGGGCGGTTCTGAATAATTGTTCTTCTGCCATTTTTATAGCTCCCTATATGTAAATTGGATATACTCATACCTATATATAATAAAATAACACAAAAATCAAGAAAAAACAATAGAGAATATGCAAATATTTAATGTTATTATCTTATATATATGCAAAATGGCTGATTTTATTCTTCATCAGACTTATTTTTTCTTTTTTTAAGAATCAATAAAATTACAATACCTACTAAAGCAACAATAAGCAAGCCTACAACAAGGCCAATAATCATACCGTCACCGGTGTTTACGTTTGTAATCATTATTTTGCCTCCTTTTTAGGATGTGGTAAATCTATTTTAAAGACTGCAGACAGTATTCTGATAATAAAAATAAAACAAATAGCAGCCACAGCCCCGTAAACGCTGTTTACCTTGAAATTCAACAAAACGCAATAAAGAATACCGCCCAAAAGCGATGCTACGGCATATATTCTTTTCCTTAAAACAAAAGGAATTTCTTTAACCAGCACGTCTCTGATCATTCCGCCGCCTATACCTGTTGTCATCCCAAGGAAAATTATAAAAAACAAATTATCGCCGAAACCGAATTTTATTCCCGTATTTATACCCGTTACAGTAAAAACACCAAGACCGACAGCATCAAAAACCTCAATTATCCATTGGGAAGTTTTGTTTTTAAGCTCGAATTTTCCAAACAGTACTATAAGAAATATAATAAGCGCGCAAACTGCTGCCGTTGTAAGATAAGAATAATCTGAAAACATTGCGGGAGGCAGACTCCCAACCAACAGATCTCTTACAACACCGCCGCCCAAAGCCGCCACAGCGCCTAAAAATACTGTGCCGAAGATATCCATATTTTTATCTATTGCAGTTATTGCTCCTGATGCCGCAAAGGCAACTGTACCTATAATTTCAAGAATAAAAAATATTTCTTCAAAATTCATGATCATACCTATATTATATGCGCTCAAAAAAATTTACTGAACTTGTTGATTTGATTATACCACAGCAATATAAACATTTCAACAAGTCTGCAACAAATAAAAATGCCACCCTTTTGGGTGGAGTATAACTAAAAAAAATCAGTTTTTTTCAGTATCACTTATTTTACCGGGATTCGCTTTTCTTCGGAAAAGCCGGTCGCGGCTCTGACAGTCCCCCGGACTGTCATTCACTACCGCTCCTTCGAATCCCTCTTTAACTCAAAACAAATAAAAATGCCACCCTTTTGGGTGGAGTATAACTAAAAAAATCAGTTTTTTCAGCATCTCTTATTTTACCGGGATTCGCTTTTCTTCGGAAAAGCCGGTCGCGGCTCGGACAGTCCTCCGGACTGTCATTCACTACCGCTCCTTCGAATCCCTCTTTAACTCAAAACAAATAAAAATGCCACCCTTTTGGGTGGCATTTTTATTTGGCGGAGAGAAAGGGATTCGAACCCTTGATACGGTTCCCCGTATACACGATTTCCAGTCGTGCGCCTTAGACCAGCTCAGCCATCTCTCCATAGCCGCGTACTGCTCATAAAATCGGTACGGGTAGTATTATAACTTAAAATAAAACAAAAAGCAAGTGTTTTTTTTAATTTTTTTAAAGTTCTATTGATTTACCTAAGGCCAACGCATATACAAGGCATCGACTGACCTTTTTATTTAATATTTTTCCAAGGGCCTCAGCGTAAAGGTGAAGCTGGGAAGAATAGTTTTCTATATAATACTCTTCAGTTGTATTACGGTCGCTCTTGTAATCAACAAGAACAATATTACCGTCTTCATCTTCGTAGAACATATCTATAACACCCTGAATCAGTATCGGTTCATTGCAATCTTCATCTAAAGATCTGTTATAGCTACGGGAGGGTATATCAGATAAAAAGCGATATTCCCTGTAAACCTTTCTTGCTTTTCGCATATTCTCTGCAATGGAACTTTCGTAAAATACCGAAAGCTCACTGAAGGGCAATGAAAGCATTTCCTCCCTTGTTAAAATTCCTTGCTCAAATAAAGCCATTGCCTGTTTTTTTATATCAGGCTCGTATAAATCTATATACTGCATGAATCTGTGGAAGGCTGTGCCTCGTTCGGTAGCCTTAAGAGTTCCTTTCAGATTGGGAACGCTGTTAAAGGCAAATGACTTTAACAGAGGCGCGCCGTCTTCATCTGCAGGACGGATACCCTTCAGTTCAGAAACAGAAACCTTGGCGGGAATATTGCTAAGCTCAGGATACGTATACTCAAAATTTAAAATTTGAGCAAAATCATCCATATTATTTTGAGTTTGTTTGCTGTTATAGAAACTTGTTACTTGCGACAGAGTATCAATATCAAAACACTCAGTTTCTATTTTGACATTGGATGATTTTGATGCAACGGGAACGTCGAACTTATTTTTTATTTCATTGAAGCAAGGATGAGTAAGAAGTGAAAACAATATCCAATCCATACTGCAGCGACTGCTGTTTACAAAAGCGGCAGGGGCTTTGATTTCGTTGGTTATTTCACCTGCAATATTATTGAGGCGCTTGGAAAAATCACCTTCATTATAAAGAATAATATAAAGCTTCTCTTTTGCCCTTGTCATTGCAACGTACAAAAGGCGCATTTCCTCTGCAACCATTTCCTTGCGCAATTGAATACTTACAGCCTCTCTTTGCAGGGTAACGTAATCGGTATTATCCGAAAAATCACGCAAGGTACAACCTATACCCAAAGTGTCGTGAGTAACGATACGGGAACGGATATCGTCGGTTCTGAACTCCACGTCCGAGCCGCAAATAAAGACTACAGGATATTCCAAACCCTTTGATTTATGAATGGTTGTAATATGCACGTGGTCGGTTGATGGAGCGGAATTGCTGTTATCGGTATCATTACTTTGCTCTCTGACCTTCTCAATAAACCTTAAAAAGCCGTAAAGCCCCTTTAATGCGCTGTTTTCATAATCCTTGGCCTGAAGATAAATCTTCTTAAGATTATCAATACGCTTTGAGCCTTGCCCAAGAGCAGAAACCAGTTCGAACATAGAAAAATCGGAAAGCACCTGCCAGATAAGTCGGTAAACCGGAAGATTTGAACTAAGAGCGCGGTATTTATTAATAGAGTCTACCGCATTTTTTGCCTTTTCGTTTTCATTTGAAAGAAGGCAAAGGCAATCAAACAGCGACACTTTATCATTTGCCTCACGGATATCAGTAAGCTCCTGCACCGAGAAGTTATACATAGGGCTTCTTAAGGCTGCCGCAAGAGAAAGATCGTTATAAGGATTATCTATTGCTTCTAAGAAAGCGGTAAAAAACAGCACTTCATAGTTTTCATAAAATGAGGCTGACGCATCACAATAAACGTCTATACCCTCATCCTTTAAGGCAGCAACGTAACCTCTTGCCCTGTTTTTTACTGAGCGCATAAGAATTACAATATCCTTAAGCTTTAAAGGGCGCAGGTTTTTGGTTTTTGCATCGTAAACCTGCCTGTTTTCATTTAAAAGCTTTTTAATTTCCTTTGCGCAGGCGCGGCCCTGAGCGTAAGCTTTGCGGTCCTCTTCACCGGCAAGGTCGTCGGAAGCCTCTTTATCGGAAAGAATAATATCAATTTTGGTTGTGTAATCATTTGCAGGGTACTGAGCGCCTAAATTAAGTTTATGGGTATCATCATATTCAATTTCAGCACCGCTTCTGCTCATCATTTTGCTAAAAAAGAAATTAACAAAATCTATAACGCCCTGAGAAGAACGGAAATTTTTACTCAGCCGCGCTACGGCAGGAAACCCCTGCCCTGCTTCCTTTGCAGTAAGGAGTCTGTTTAAAAACAGCTGAGGCATAGCCCTGCGGAAACGGTAAATAGACTGCTTTACATCGCCTACGCAGAAAAGCTTACTGCCACTCTGCGAAACAGACTCAAATATAAGGTTCTGCAGCATATTTGTATCCTGATATTCATCAAGCATTACAAAGTCATATTCCTCTGATATCTCATTAGCAAGAGCGGTTATTTCATATTTGCCGTTTGAATGATTGTAACTGCTTACAAGAAGCCTCAGAGCTGCACTTGAGACATCGGAAAAAGAAAGGCAATTGCGCTCATTTTTTATTTCCTGTTGAATAGTGAAAAAATTACATATTATTTTGCTTATATTGCACAATACAGGGTAAAAAGATTGAAGATCTTCTTTATATTGATCGGGTGTTTCGCTTAAGGTTTCGTTACGAAAACGGTTTATATCTGCCTTACATTTATCTCTTACAGCCTTAACTGAATCTCTTGTGACTGTATCAACCCCACGGGCCGCGCTTAAGGTTTTAAAGAAAACAGCGCATAAGTTTTCGCAAAAGCTTTCGGGGTCTTCTGAAGCTAAAACGTTTTTAAGCATTTGCTCCTCGGCTTCAAAAATTTCTATATATTTTTCAAAGCCCTCCTGCATAGACATTCTGTTCAGGGCGTATTCATATTTGTTAACATGGCCTTCAATAACGCTTCTTATATGGTCCTCGGCTACTCTATACCATGGGCTTTCATACATATTTGAATACTTACCTTCAGGATCCCACATACTGCAAAAATGCTCCATAGCACCTGCAGGATAAGGCAGACTGTAAAGCCAATTAATAAGATCGAAAATCAAATTAAAGAATTTTTCATCATTTTTACTGCCGGAGAATAATCTTACGCCTTTTATAAAGTCGGCGTCATTCCCTGTATAGCATTCTTCGAATACGCGGGTCAAAGCTTCCCTTTTTATCAGTTCGTCATCAGCGGCAGTACAAACACGGTAATCGGGAGAAACCCCTGCAAGCTGAAAGTTTTTACGTACTATTTCACCGCAAAAGGAGTCTATTGTACATATTTTAGCCCTCCCTACAAGAAGGCTTTGGCGTTGGATATGACGGTTATTGGGCTCTTTCTCCAATTCCTTCTGCAAAGCTTCCCTTATACGGGAACGCATCTCATTAGCGGCTGAAACCGTAAAGGTAACAATAAGGAAACGGGAAATATCATTACCGCTTTTTATAAGCCTTATTACCCTTTCGGTTAAAACGGCAGTCTTACCGCTGCCTGCGGCAGCGCTTACTAAGATTCTGCCGCCTTTAAGGGTTATGGCAGTTTGCTGTTCGGAGGTCCATTTTGTGCCCGCGTTTATATTCTGTTGTATTTCAAATACGGGAAGATCATTCATTTCCCGGCACCTCCTCAATTATTTGCTTAAGCTCACTTTGATCAAAATCGGAATAATCTCTACCGCCTCTTACGGGCTCATAGCCGCATATAGAGTTATATGAGCAATAAGCGCAGGAATTATGGCGATTGCATTTAAAGGGATTGGGAGTAACGTTGCCGCTGACCATTTCCCTGCCAATAGCCTTAAGAAGCCCTGCAATATGCCTTTCTATTGCCTCAAATCCCTTTTGGGTAGTAACACTGCTTCGGGCATGAAGTTCACCGTTAGCCTTGGCACTTGCCGGAATAAATCTGCCCTTAAGCAGCTTTTCCATACCCTCTAAAACCTTAATATCTCTGATAAGCAGACCGTTCTGAGCATACTTTCTTTGCTTTTGTGCCTGTTTATCTTCTTTAGACATATTGCGGGGCAAAAGAAGGAAAACCTCATCGGCAGGATAATAAAGAATACCTGCAGGTCTTAAGGAATCACCGTAACGGGGTGCACCGTTTTTACATATAGAGAATAAATACAAAAGCATTTGGAGATTTATGCCGTTATAAACGTCGTGCATATCAAACTTCTTTGGGCCGGTTTTATAATCCACAATACGCACATATTTACTGTTTTCGGTTTCCATTATATCCACACGGTCAACCACACCGCTTATACGGATACTGCCGCCCTGAAATTCTATATCAAGAGAGGCAACCTCACCCTTATCTCCTATTTCCATTTCCATATCAACGGTACGGAAGGCACAGTCTTTAAATTCTTCGCAAAGCCTTTCAACTAAATTTTTCAATACCGCCTTAAGGCGCACGAACAAAGCCACAAAACGGGCGCTTTTATTTTCGCTTCCGCCTAAGTAGCCTTCAAGATAATTATTTACTATAACGTCAAGCTTATCATCAAGTTGGTCCTGAGGTATTTCCCAAATATTAATTCCGTTGTTTGCGGCTTCTTTTAGTATTACCTCTAAAGCGTGATGGACAAATGTACCTACTTGAGGAGAATCTATACTTGCCTTTCTAAGCTCCCGTATACCTAAAACGTAGCGGCAAAAATGGGCAAAACGGCAATTAAAATAGGTTTCAAGCCTTGAAGGTGAAGCGCTTAAGCCTTTATCTGAAAGGCGTTCATTAAGCTTACCCGAAACAGCGGTTTCTTTTTTTGCAAAATCCTTTAAAGATACAAGCTTAGAATAAATATCCTTGTATTTAGAGCTGTTTTCAAAATATGCACAAAGCTCCTTGTTTTTAAAACCATTTTCTACAAGGCTGCCTAAAAGCATTTTCTCATCCTGTACAGGAAAAAGATCCTCCTGTTCTATGGGAAGATTTAAAATTCTGCTAAGATCCTTAAGATAATAGGATACGGAAAGCTCCTGATGTTGGGAATTCATACTGCTGCAAAGAACGTAAAGCCGCTCACTTGGTAAGGTGAAGGCGTAATAAGCATAAAATCTTTCCTTCAAAATAAGCTCATCGCAACCCTTATCAAGGGAAATATTGCAATTCAAGAGCATTTTACGGTCGTTATCCGTAATAAGGCCGCTTTCGGTTATATTCAAAGGGAACACCCCGTCGTTCAACCCTAAAACAAACACACATTTTTTCTCATTGCAACGGAGTCTGTCGGGAGAGCCAATAAGCACTTCATCTAAAGAGGTAGGAATTCGGCCTATATCGTAAGAAGAGAAACAGCAAAGCAGAAGCCTGAAAAACTCTTCCTTTGTTATTTCCCTGTTACCACTGCAAAGGGCCAGCTGTTCAAGGGCCTTTACGTAAATTTCGTAAGACTGTTCGGCCTCCTGAGAAAGAGTGTACTCGCCCGATTCATAAAGCTTTGCAGCCTGCTCTTTAAGCAATCCGGAAATATTTTCGTTTTCGGAAAATTCGTAAAGGGCATTGCACATATCCGCGCCGGTACCGACAAGAGCCTCCTTAAGGCGCAGAATAGGCCCGGCAATTATATTTCTGTGTTCGTTAAGCTCCTTTAGAAGCTGTTTATCCTCCTCTTTGAATTCATTGGCAAAGCCGGAGGGATTATTCTTAAACTCAGCCTCCAACCAAAGAGAGGAAGGCACGTCCCACACAGTGCAATACCTTTGAAGGTCGGCTACGGCCTTTTGAGAAAGCGGAGTAAGACCGGTTTTAACATAGGTAAAAATATCATCGGTTGTAAAGTTGCCTAAGGCGATCTGCAATGCAGTAGTAATACATAAAATAAGTGGCTTTGCCAAAAGCTCGGTTTTCTTATCGGTAAAAACGGGAATATTATATAGACGAAAAACGCTGTCTATAATGCCCTTATAGCTTGGTTCATCACGTACAAGTACCGCAAAATCATTGTACCTATAGCCCTCTCTGCATAATTCTTTTATACGCCGGGCAGTAAAAAGCGCCTCGTCATACATATCCGAAGCTTTAAAAAGGGTTATTTTTTCAGGTTTCTTCCCATAAACCGAATTGTTTAAAAATAAACTTTGCCCCAAGAAAGAAATGGCGTCGTTTTTATGATACGAATTATCTTGAAAGTATTCGGTAAAAGTTTCTATGCCGTTTCTTTGGCAATAAGAGATTAGTACCTGAGCGGTTGCCTGAATATCTGAAAAAAGCCCGTATCCGCCGCTTTTATCCACAAGGGTGTTGCACATAAGTGCAATAGTAACGTTACATCTTCTTAAAAGACGGCAGAGCAATTCATACTCTATTTTACTGAAGGAATAAAATCCATCAATATAAATATTAAAGCCATTAAAGGCGTCTGTTTCATCCAGAGCCTTTTCTGCAAGTTCAAGATCGGTTTCTATCCCCTCGCCCATTTCATTCAACAGGCCTTCATAGGCAGATAAAATAAGAGAAAGCTCATACAGCTTATGTTTACTGCTGCCCGATAGACTTTCACTTGCCTTAAGAATATCCTCAGTTTTGACGGAGCTTCTGTTCAGTTCTTCCTTGAAGCTTAAAAGCTGTGAAATAAAAGAAGGGGTAATACGAACGTTTTCATAATAAACAAGGCTGTCCTTAAGCTGATCGACTGCTCGCTGCATAACGACCGCCTGACCCGCCTTATCAAGATTGCTTTTATGAAGCCTGCCTGCGGCAAAGAGTATTCTGTAACAGAGCCTGCGGAATGACACTACCTCGCAGTTTCCGCCAATGGGCCCTGTAATGGAAAAAACTTTAGATTCAGCATGAACGGTAAATTGTTCCGGCACCAAAAGCAGGGCATCATTTTGATCCCTGCAATCTTTTGCAAATTGGTTATAAAGTTTATTACGGTAACCGTCTTTATTATTGGAGTAAAAAACTTTGAGCATAAACCCCTCCGACAATATTCCTTATATAATAGTATAAGGTTATTTAAAGTAAAAATCAATCTTTTATTGAAACAGAAAACTTATTGTGGTATACTGTTTAGAGAAAACTTGGGAGATATAATATGATATTCGAATCACACAGCTATGAAGACACTTTTAACTTCGCAGTTGATTTTTCCAAAAAACTTAAAAAGGGCGATTTTATTGCCTTATACGGTGATCTTGGCGCAGGTAAGACCTGTTTTGTAAGCGGACTGGCAAAAGGCTTTGGCTCATTTGACCATGTTTCCAGCCCCACCTTCGCAATTGTGCATTATTACAGAGGCAACATTAATCTGGCTCATTTTGATATGTATCGAATAAATTCTAATATGCTCGAGGACACAGGTTTTTTTGAATATATGGAGGACGGCTCGGTTATAGCCTGTGAATGGTGTGAGAATATTGAAGATGATATTCCTTTAGATGCCATAACCGTTACAATAACCTACGGTGAAGATGAAAACACCCGTATTATAAATATTAAGGAGGCGTAAAATTGAGAATACTTGCTATTGACAGTTGCACCAAAGCCTGCAGTGCCGCTCTTTACGATAACGGCAAAATTCTTGCTTCCTTTAATTTAAATTGCGCTCTTACCCATAGCCAGACCCTTTTGCCTACCATTAAGCAGATGCTTAAAGAAGTGGAATTAGAGCTTGAAAATATGGATTATATTGCTGTTTCTGTAGGCCCCGGTTCTTTTACAGGAATAAGGATCGGATTAGCTACCGCGAAAGGCCTTGCTCACGCAAACAATACTCCCCTTATCGGGGTTTCGACCTTAGAGGCGCTTTGCTATAACGTGCCCTATTTTGAGGGTATAATTTGCCCCTGTCTTGATGCAAGAAGAAGCCAGGTATACAACGCTTTATTTAAATTTGAAGACGGAGTATTAAGACGACTTTCTCCCGACAGAGCCATAAGCGCAGAGGATCTAAAGCAGGAGCTTTTAAGTTACAGCGAAAAGATATGCTTTATAGGTGACGGTGCCTATATAGGCTATAATACTGCAAAGGACGTACTGAAAAGCGTACAAATAAGCGAGAACCTTAATTTTATAAGGGCTGATTCAGTGGCAATGGCGGCGGCAAATGAGACCGCCCTTTGCACCTTTAAGGAACAGGCCTTCAACGAAATAAACCCTGTGTATTTAAGGCTTTCACAGGCAGAAAGAGAAAAACTTGAAAAGGAAGGTAAATAAAAATGAAGCTTATTATTGGTAACGACCATGCAGGCGTTAACATTAAAAACGCACTTGTTAAGCATCTTACCGAAAAGGGCTATGAAGTAAAGGATATGGGTGTTGCTCAGGGAGAGAAATGCCATTACCCTGAAATGGCCGAAAAGGTTGCAAGGGCAGTAGCCTGCGGTGAATATGAAAAAGGTATACTTATTTGCGGCACAGGTATTGGTATGAGTATGGCGGCAAACAAGGTAAAGGGAATAAGAGCGGCTGTTGTAAGCGATTATTTCAGCGCAAAATTTACCCGCGCCCATAACGATGCAAATATTCTTTGTATGGGCGAAAGAGTTATAGGCGAAGGCACTGCCATTGAGCTTTGTGACGTTTTCTTCAGCACAGAATTTGATACCGATAACCCCCGCCACAAGCAGCGCATTGATATGATAACAGAAATTGAAAATAAAAACTAAGGAGAGCACTAAAAAATGGACAAGAATATTCACATTATGACCCATCCCCTTATTCAGCACAAGGTATCTATTTTAAGAGATAAGAACACTACAGTTAAGCAGTTCAGAGAGCTGGTAAACGAAATTGCTATGCTTATGTGCTTTGATGCAACAAGAGATCTTGCGTTAAAGGATGTAGACGTTGAAACTCCCGTTGCTACCGCGCATGCCAAGATGCTCGCAGGCCCGGATCCTGCCATTGTTCCTATTTTACGCGCAGGTATGGGTATGCTGGACGGTATTTTAAACCTTATGCCCTACGCAAAGGTTGGTCACGTTGGTCTTTACAGAGACCCTGAAACCCTGGAGCCTGTTGAATATTACTGCAAACTGCCTGAGGATATTGATAAGAGAGACGTATTTATTATTGACCCTATGCTTGCTACCGGCGGCTCAGGTATTGCGGCTATAACCTTCCTTAAGAGACACGGCGCAAAGAACATTAAGTTCCTTTGCCTTATTGCTGCTCCCGAAGGCTTAGAAAAGATGCACGCAGAACATCCCGACGTTGAAATATTCTGCGCTTCTTTAGATGAAAAACTTAATGACCACGGCTATATTGTGCCCGGTCTTGGCGATGCCGGTGACAGAATTTATGGAACTAAATAATATAAACTTCAGCGGTGCCTGGAATATTATTTCCGGCAAAAACTGCGTAACCGAAAAGGGAGACATCATTAAAAATTATTCCTCTAAGGTTATGATAATTACAGGCAAGAATTCCGCAAAGGCAAGCGGCGCTCTGGACGATTTTATTGAGCTTTTTAAAAGACTCCGGATAGAATACAAAATATTTGATAGGGTTACCGAAAACCCTCATATTGATTTTTGCAGAGAAGCCGCAAAGGAATGCGCTCTTTGGGGAGCTGACGGAGTTTTAGGTATAGGCGGCGGTTCCCCTTTGGATACAGCCAAGGCAGTTGCGCTTTTAAGCCAAAACTTAGAAATCTCCGATGAGGATCTTTACGCGAAAAATGTACCTAATAAGCCACTTCCTCTGTTTGCCTGCGGCACAACGGCAGGAACGGGCAGCGAGGTTACTTCTTATTCCATAATGACCTTAGGCTACGGAGAAAACACAAAGAAAGCAAGCTGGGGCAGTAAGGCGGTTATTCCAACAGTAACCTTTGTTGACGCGAAATATACTCTTTCAATGTCACGGAACAGTATGCTTTCCACCGCTATTGACGCTGTTTCTCACGGCATTGAAGCATCCTTAAGAAAAACTACCACAGTTTTTGTAAGAATGTTTGCAAAGGAAACCCTTACGTTGGTTTGGCCTGTACTTAAAAAGGCAATAAGCGGAGAAGAGCTTACCTTTGAAGAAAGGGAGCGTGTGCTTTACGGCTCGGTTTTAGGCGGTTTTGCCATTGAACTCAGCGGCTCCTGTTTCCCCCACAGCGCAGGCTACTCTTTAACCACCCGCTACGGCATACCCCACGGCTATGCCTGCGCATACTTTACAGCAGAGCTATTAAGGGTGCATCTTAAGGACTACAAAGAATACGTTGCAATGCTTTTAAATGCAATGGGCTCAAATATAGAAGAAATTGAAAGGCTGTTTTACAGCGTTATTCCTTCTTTTGACCGCAATGAAAATGAATTAAAGGCACTTATTGCTTCAGCAAACAAGAGTCGTAATATTCATTCTGCCCTTTATGAAGGCGATGAAAACTTTGCAGAGCATATTTTCAACGTAGTGTATAAAACAATGGATAAATACAATAAATAATAAAATGCGCCGAAATATCGGCGCATTTTTTCATGCCGCAGAATATTATATTATTATTGCCCTTGATTTTAAAAGGATTTTGTATTATAATATCGATTTATAAAAAGAACCTTTGAAAGGAGCATTATTTATGTCAGAATGGCTTGAAATTGCCCTTCGTTTGGGAATGGCAATGGTAATCGGTTTTTGTATCGGCATTGAAAGAGAGCATCACGGACGCCCTGCAGGAATGAAAACTCATATTATGGTTTGTATGGGCGCAGCAATTGTTTCTCTTATTCAGTTGGAGATGGTTGAACAGGCTACAACCATGATAGGCGCAAACCCTCAGCTTGCTGATTCTTTAAAGGCAGATTTCGGAAGACTTGGCGCTCAGGTTATAAGCGGCATTGGCTTTTTAGGAGCAGGTACAATTATTGTTCGCAAAAACTCTGTTAAAGGTCTTACTACCGCCGCAACACTCTGGCTCACCGCATGTGTAGGTCTTGCGGTTGGTATGGGCTATTACGCCATTTCAATTATAAGCTTTATATTTGTAATGATCGTACTTACAATTTTACGTTTTGTTCAGGTAAGCGTTTCTAAGCACAAGGAGATAGTTCTTGAAATTCAGATGTTTGACCGACGTTTGGGAATGGACAGTATTGAAAGCGTATGCGCATCTAAAAACACTAAAATACTTAACATTGAATTTAAGAAGGACCATAAGGATGAAAGCGGGAATGAGATATGCACAGCCCTTTACACGCTGCAGATGCACAGGGATTTTGACCGTGAATCTTTAATTATGGATATTTTACAGCAAACGGGTATTATTAGGATCTCCGAACACAAGGACAATGAATAATTTAAAAAAAACAGGAGTTAAATCTCCTGTTTTTTTATGCAACAAGCTGTATTAGTACTGTATCCTTTTAATGGACAGGCATTTGCCGTTGGAGGCTATATCGCAAATAACACCGTTTACGATTACTTCCCCATCTTCAAGTTCAAATGGAGTTGATATCTTAGTAAGAAAGCGATCTATAGCGATTTCTTTTTTTGCGCCTAATACGGAATACTGAACGCCGGTCATTCCCGCATCAGTAAGATAACCGGTGCCGCCGGGAAGGATGACCTCGTCGGCGGTTTGTACGTGGGTATGAGTACCGATAAGGGCGCTTACCCTACCATCTGCATAAAAGCCGAGAGCTTTCTTTTCGCTGGTGGCTTCGGCGTGAAAGTCCACAAAAATTATATTACCGCAAGGCTCTTCTTTTAAAATAGTATCAAGAGTTTCGAATGGATTTTGAAGGGAATCCATATATACGTTACCCTGAAGGTTTATTACAGTAACAATATCTCTGCCGCAGTCTATATGGGCAACACCTTTACCCGGTGCTCCTTTTGGGTAATTAGCAGGACGGAGGATATAAGGGTTTTCCTCCAACATTGTGAATATTTGCTTTTTGCCGAAGATATGGTTCCCACCGGTTAAAACATCGGCGCCGCTGTCAAAAATATGCTGTGCCTGAGCAGGCATAACGCCGTTGGTAGCCGAGGCATTTTCGCAGTTAACTATGGTTAGATCAATATTATTATCTTTTTTCAGTTGAGGCAGTTTTCTTCTAAGGCCTTCGCAACCTGTTTTGCCTACAACGTCGCCTATAAATAAAATCCTCATTCGTTTGCCCCGCAACACTTTTTATATTTTTTACCGCTGCCGCAGGGGCAAGGATCGTTTCGCCCAACCTTCTGATTCTTTATAACAGTAGTTTTCTTTACTGCTTCGCCGCCATGGGAAGTGCCGGTTATTTTAATTGCCTCGTTACGCTTAAGTACCTCGCTTACAGGGCGGGCAAAGAATATATTGCGAACTGTTTCAAAGCGGATGTTTTCTATCATCTGTTCATACATATCGGTACCTTCGTTGCGGTAAGCCACAACAGGGTCTACGTTACCGTAGGATCGCAGGGAGATACCCTGTTTAAGGTCATCCATAGCGTCAATATGCTCCATCCAGTTCTTATCTACCGATTTGAGCATCATAACCCTTTCAAGCTCACGCATAAACTCATTGCCGTAAGCATTTTCTTTATTATGATAGAAGGTCATAGCCTTATTAACAAGGAATTCTTCAAGCTTTTTGGAGTTTAGGCCCGGAAGGATATTTAATAGTTCTTCAAACTCATCTTCAAATATAAATACACCTAAGAAGTCCTGCTTAATACCGTCCATATTCCAGTCGGCGCTGTTGTTGCCGCCGGCATAAAGGGCAACAGAATGGGCAATAACCGCAGGGATCATTTTCTCAATGCTTTCTTTAATATCGCCGCCATCAAGAACGTCCTTACGCTGAGAATAGATCATCTTACGCTGAGTGTTAATAACGTCGTCATACTCTAAAACTCGCTTACGACGGTCAAAGTTGGCGCTTTCCACTCTCTTTTGGGCGTTTTCTATTACGCTTGTAACCATACCGCTTTCAATAGGCATATCCTCTTCTATTTTAAGAGTATTGAGCATCATAGTGAGACGTTCGCCGCCGAAAAGACGCATAAGATCGTCTTCCAAAGAAAGATAGAACCGGCTGTGGCCTATATCGCCCTGACGGCCGGAACGGCCGCGAAGCTGATTATCTATACGGCGGGATTCATGACGCTCTGTACCTACAATAAACAGGCCGCCTGCCTCAATTACAGCTTTAGCTTCTATGGCAGTTTGCTCTTTAGCCTCATTATAAAGGCGGCTGTAAAGATTTCTTACGTTTAAGATCTCCTCGCTGTCGGTTTCTAAAACAGAGGAGCTTTCTAAAATAAGCTCATCGTCTATGCCCATAGAGCGCATCTGCTCCTTTGCCATATGCTCAGGGTTGCCGCCAAGACGTATGTCGGTGCCTCTGCCTGCCATATTGGTGGCAATGGTAACAGCGCCGCTTCTGCCTGCCTGGGCAATTATTTCTGCTTCCTTTTCATGATATTTGGCATTTAATATATTATGCGGGATTCTTTCTTTTTTAAGGAGCTTACCTAAATATTCAGACTTTTCAATAGAGATAGTACCAACCAGCACAGGCTGTTTTCTTTCATAGCAATCCTTTATTTGTTCAATAATTGCGCGGAATTTTGCCGCCTCGGTTTTATAAACAATATCCGGATGGTCTTCTCTGATCATAGGACGGTTTGTGGGCACTTCTATAACGTCGGTACCGTAAATCTGCACAAATTCGTCCTCTTCGGTAATGGCGGTACCTGTCATACCGGAAAGCTTGGAATAAAGGCGGAAATAGTTCTGGAAGGTTATTGTTGCTAAAGTTTTGCTCTCCTTTTCAACCTTTACTCCTTCTTTGGCTTCTATTGCCTGATGGAGGCCATGAGAGTACCTTCTGCCGAACATAAGGCGGCCGGTAAATTCATCTACTATGATTACACCGTCGGGGCGAACAACATAATCTACGTCCCTCTTCATAGTTCCGTAGGCTTTCATTGCCTGATTAATATGATGGTATATCTCAGAATTTTCAGGGCTTGTAAGGTTATCGGTATTAAAATACTTCTCCGCCTTTTTAATACCCCTTGGGGTAAGCACAACGCTTTTAGCTTTTTCGTCTACAACGTAATCGCAATCGGTATATTCTTCTATAGGAAGCTTGGTGTCCTGCTCGGTAACGATCTTAGGGGTCATACTGCGAACAAGGATATTTGTACGCTCGTAAAGGTCGGTAGCTTCCTGACCTGCGCCTGAAATAATAAGGGGAGTTCTCGCTTCGTCTATTAAAATAGAGTCAACCTCGTCTACCACGGCAAAGTTATGGCCGCGCTGAACCATACGCTCCTTATGGATAACCATATTATCTCTAAGATAGTCAAACCCGAATTCGTTATTGGTACCGTAGGTTATATCGCAATTATAAACTTCCCTTTTCTGCTCTTTTGTAAGCTCACGCATATTAAGGCCAACAGAAAGACCAAGGTATTTATAAATTCTGCCCATTTCCTCGCTGTCACGCTTAGCAAGATATTCATTTACGGTTACAACGTGAACGCCCTTACCTGCAAGCGCATTTAAATAAACGGGCATTGTAGCAACAAGGGTCTTACCTTCGCCTGTTTTCATTTCCGCAATTCTGCCCTGATGCAGAATAATACCGCCTAAAAGCTGCACGCGGAAGGGGCGCATTCCCGTAACTCTGGCTGAAGCTTCTCTTACCGCAGCAAAGGCTTCCGGCAAAATATCATCCAGGCTTTCGCCGTTGTTCAGTCTTTCCTTAAACTGAGCTGTTTTGCCTTTTAAGGCTTCC
Organism: Eubacteriales bacterium; assembly: GCA_045541395.1. Lineage (GTDB taxonomy): Bacteria > Bacillota > Clostridia > Oscillospirales > UMGS1783 > JAZRWQ01. The sequence continues at coordinate 10,225 of JAZQIZ010000024.1, read as the reverse complement.
TCGGAAAGCCCTTTATACTCTTCTTCAAGGGCCTCTATTTTATCCACCAACGGCATAATTTTCTTAATTTCTCTTTGGCTGTATGAACCGAACAGCTTTTCAAAAAATCCCATATATAAATCTCCTAACAAGAATAATTTCCAATTACATTATATTATACTACTTTTCCACCGTATATTCAATTAAATTTTTATAAAGAAAACCGCGCCTTTCGACGCGGTTTTAATTTAACCTAATATAATCATAGGAATAATTATTGGAGTCGGGTGTGCCTGACAATCCATATCGCATAAAATACGGTTTCTGCCCTCAACCCTCTCACCTGCAATTATTTCAAATTCAATACTTGCATGTCTGAAATCCAGAGCAGCGGGAGCCGGAGTAAACAGGGTCGCACGGCTTATTGCCTGCCAGCCTTCGGGGAGTATCCAGCGGATATTGAAATATTTCTGATCCTCCATTCGATAATTAGGGGTAACGGTTATTTTACCCTTTAAGCTTTCCCCTGCTTTAAGGATAGGCTCTTTTTCATATTCAATAACAGCCTCGCCGTAGCAGGTATCCACAACAAAGTTATAAGGGGAACGGGAAAATATTTTTTCAACAAACTCTCTGCCGCAGAAATCTTCAATATTAACCTGTGAAAAATCATCAGCCCCATCGGTAAGCTCTGTTTTGCCTAAACCCTTAAGAAGCAGACGGTTGGGAGTACGGTTTACTGCAGGAATAAGGTTCATTACGCAATCGGTAAGTTGGGTGCAGGAAGCGGGGAAATAGCATTTACCCTTTGCGTCGGGGATAACCACAGAGCAGGTCCTTATACCGTCACCAATATACTGATGCCAGTCTGCAGGGATACCCTCCATACCGTACATTAAGCCTAAGGTTGCGCCAACGGTGGCGGCGGTACAGTCGGTATCGTCGCCGCAGTTAATGGCATAAAGCATAGACTTCTTAAAATCACACTTACCGTAGGTAAGGCCTAAAACCGCAAAGCCTACGTTTGCAGGAGCCTGAAACCAGCCGATATCGTGGATGCTCTGTTCTACAAGCTCGTTTCTGACCTGCTTCCAATCCTTGCCCGCCTTGTAGCCTTCAAGAACCGTATTTACCGCCTTTGCAACACGGCAGTCTGCAGGGATTTTTGAAAGGCCTATTTTTATAAGCTCGGCTGCATCGTTTATAATAAACGCGGCAGACTGAATAGCCGCAATGAATATTGCGGCAAAGGTGCCTTCACCAAAGCCGTGATCTACACAGGCATCCTCATAAGCAAAGCGACAGGCGTTTTCCGGATCTCCGGGGAAGAGAGTAGCCCAAATTTCCGTGCGGATCCAGGCACCGTTAGAGTGCTTCCATTCCTCGTTATGAACCTCGCCGCAAAGAGGAGCCATAAGACCTGACTGCATATTCATTTTACAAATACCGTATTCATTCCAAAAGGGAGAGACGGTGCTCATCCAGTATTCTCCTAAAGTGCGGGCGTTAATATTTTCAATGCCCATTTCATCAACGGCGCGCATCCATACCAGCTGAAGATCAAGATCGTCATTAGGCAACGGCTCACCGGGAGCGGTTACAAAGCCTTTAACGTCAAGTATTTCCTTGGAACACTCATAGGGGCCTCCCATTGTGCCGCCAATGTTCTTGCCTACCCAGCAGGCGTATATTTTATCGCGAAGCTTTTCTTTATTGAATTTTATCATTTTTACACCTCTTAAATATCTTTTTTTTAGTATACTAAAATAATTTCAAAAAGTCTATGCAAAACTACATATTTTTTGCTATTCCAACACGTAAAAATTGACAAGCAGGTATATTTGGTGTAAGATTTAATCAAACGTCCGGAGGGTTTTGAATTATGAAGTATACCGAGAAACACGCAAAAGAATTATATGAATATTTGCCGCCTCTTACAAAGGAAGCGGATTTTGAGGAGTTTTGGGAAAATACATTAAAACAGGCTAAAAGCGAGCCTTTAAATCCCGTAACTGTAAAAGCGGACTACGTTAGCCCTTACGTAGAATTATATAACGTTACCTTTAACGGCTTTGGGAATTTTCCTGTTAAGGCAATATATATGATACCCACCTTTGCAAAAAAGAAAAACCTGCCCTGCCTTGTTAATTTTCACGGCTTTACAGATTCAAAAGGAAGCCCTGTTGACTTTATGCCCTGGCTCATGATGGGCATGGCAGTATTTTCTATGGATTGCCGCGAGCAATCAGGTGATACGGGTAACTGCGAACACTTTGGGGCTATGGTAGGAAACGTTGTAACCAAGGGGATTTTAGATAAAAACGAATACTACTTCCGCTATTTGTATATGGATTGTATAAAGGCTTTGGATTACGTTTGCCAGAGAGAAGAGATCAATAAAGAACGAATTATAATTCACGGTGCAAGTCAGGGAGGCGCCCTAACTATGGCAACCGCCGCTTTGGACAGCAGGCCTTATCTTGCCATTGCAGATATCCCATCAAACTGTAATTTTGAAGAAAGAGTTAAAGAGGCTCAAGGCTCCTTCTCTGCGGTTACTGAGTATTTACGCCTTTACCCCGAAAGGACAGATCAGGCTCTTTCCACCCTTTCCTATTTTGACAATATGAATCTTGCCGACAGAATAACCTGTAAGCTTTTTGCTCAGGTAGGTTTAAGGGACGAGATATGCCCTGCAAAGCTTTATTTTGCCGCATACAACCGAGTAAGAGCACCTAAGGAGATACGTATTAACCCATTTGGAGTACACGAAGTATTACGTCATCAGACCGAAGCGAAAATGAAATTCATAAAAGAGAATCTTTAAATTAAAAACAGCCCTTACAAAGGGCTGTTTTTATTATTTGCCTTGTTTAATATATTAAAAGTATGATATAATATATTAGTTATAATAACAAAAGAGGTAAACTATGTTTAATATTGTACTTGTAGAACCGGAAATTCCCCAGAATACCGGCAATATTGCCAGGACCTGTGCTTGCACGGGCTCGGCGCTGCATCTTGTAAAGCCCATGGGCTTTGAAATTGATGATAAGAAACTTAAAAGGGCGGGGCTTGATTACTGGCATGACCTTGAGATTCATTATTATGACAGTCTTGCGCAGTTTATGGAACAGCATAAAGATGATACCTTGCTTTTTGCTTCCACAAAATCCGCGGTAACCTATTCCGATGCAGAGTATCCTGACGGGTGCTATATTCTTTTCGGCAAAGAAACCAAGGGCTTACCCGAAGAGCTGCTTAAGGAAAATTACGGCCAATGCATACGAATACCTATGGCTAACGATTACCGAAGCCTTAATTTAAGCAACTCGGTTGCAATAATTATATACGAAGCCTTAAGACATAATAACTTTGAAAATCTAAATTTAAAAGGACATTTAACAACATTATGAATCCTTTAACCCACATTTCAAATATTAAAGCAATTATGCAAAAGCATAATTTCACTTTCTCCAAAGCATTGGGCCAAAATTTTTTAATTAATTCTGCAGTACCCGAAAGAATAGCTGAGGTTTCGGGTGTTGATGAAAACACCAACGTTATAGAAATAGGCCCCGGCTTTGGCACCCTTACCTACGAATTATGCAAGGCCGCAAAGAAGGTCGTTGCAATTGAAATTGATAAGCGGCTTATTCCTGTTTTGCAAGACACAATGGCTGAATTTGATAATCTGAAAATTATTAATGAAGACGTTCTGAAGCTTGACCTTAAGAAGCTTATTTCGGAAGAGTTTGAAGGTGGAAGGGTAATTGTTTGCGCGAACCTTCCTTATTACATAACTTCACCTATTATTATGGCTCTTCTGGAGCAGAAACTGCCCATAGAGAGTATTACGGTTATGATACAAAAGGAAGTGGCTAAGCGCTTTGATTCCAAGGCGGGCAGTTCTGATTTTGGCGCCATAACCCTTTCGGCTCAATATTACAGCAGTACCAAGCTGCACTTTGACGTTTCCCCCGGCTCTTTTATGCCCGCGCCTAAAGTTACAAGCTCGGTTATTTCTTTTTACGTAAGAAAAGAACCGCCGGTAAAGCCCGAAAATGAATATTTGATGTTCCAAATAATCAAAGCGGCATTTAACCAAAGAAGAAAGACTTTATGCAACGCGCTTTCCAATACTTTAAGCCCTAAAGTTGAAAAAACCGCAGTATTACAGGCTTTGAACAATATGGGGCTAAATGAAAATATTCGCGGTGAGGCTCTCAATTTAGAAGAATATGCGCGGCTTTCCAATGAACTTTTCGCAAAAAAATGAAATTTTTTTAATTTAAACTTGCAAAAATATATAATATATAGTATAATAGCAACAATGCGTACAGGAGGTTTTAAGAAATGACCCAGAATAAGAAACTTTTAGCGTGGGTAGAAGAGGCAGTTGCCCTTTGTAAGCCCGCAAACGTTGTATGGATCGACGGCAGCGATGAACAGCTTGAGGAAATAAGAGCTTTAGGCTGCAGCACCGGCGAACTTTACAAGCTTAATGAAGAAAAATTACCCGGCTGCTATATTCACCGCTCCGCAGTTAATGACGTTGCCAGAGTAGAAGGCAGAACCTTTATTTGCTGCAGAGAAGAAAAGGATGCAGGCCCTACAAATAACTGGATGGATCCTAAAGAAGCTTATGCAATGCTCAATAAGCTTTATGAAGGCTCTATGGCAGGCAGAACCATGTATGTTATCCCCTATTCTATGGGCCCCATCGGTTCTGAATTCTCCAAGATAGGTATTGAGCTTACCGACTCTATTTACGTTGTTCTTAACATGCATATTACCACCCGTATAGGTCAGGCTGTTCTTGACACTCTGGGTGACGGTGAATTTGTTAAGGGCTTACACAGCAAGGCTCAGTTAGATGAAGAGAAGCGTTACATTATGCACTTCCCTGAAGATAACACCATTATGTCCATTAACTCCGGTTACGGCGGCAACGTACTTTTAGGTAAAAAGTGCTTTGCTTTACGTATAGCTTCTAACCTTGCAAAAAAAGAAGGCTGGCTTGCTGAACATATGCTCATTTTAGGCATTGAGTATCCCGACGGCCATACCGAATACGTTGCAGCGGCATTCCCCTCTGCTTGCGGTAAGACCAACCTGGCTATGATGATCCCCCCTGAAATCTATAAGAAGAAGGGCTACAAGGCTTGGTGTGTTGGTGACGATATTGCCTGGCTGCGCCCCGGCGAGGACGGCAGACTTTGGGCATGCAACCCTGAAAACGGCTTCTTCGGCGTTGCTCCCGGCACAAACGCTAAGTCTAACCTTAACGCTCTTGAATCTACAAGAAAGAACGCTATATTCACCAACGTTGTTCATAATCTTGAAGACAATACAGTTTGGTGGGAAGGTCTTGATAAGAATCCTCCCAAGAACGCTCTTAACTGGAAGGGCGAAAAGTGGGACGGTACTGACGGTACTAAGGGCGCTCATCCCAACTCCCGTTTCACCGCTCCTGCAACCAACTGCCCCTCTATTTCCGCTGAATTTGAAAATCCCAAGGGCGTGCCCATCTCCGCTATAATATTTGGCGGCAGAAGAGCAAAGACCGCTCCTCTGGTTTATCAGTCCTTTGACTGGGCTCACGGCGTGTTCGTAGGCTCTATTATGGCTTCCGAAACCACCGCTGCTGCTACAGGCGCTACCGGCGTTGTAAGACACGATCCTATGGCTATGCTGCCCTTCTGCGGCTATCATATGGGTGACTATTTCGGCCATTGGTTGGAAGTTGGCAAAAACCTTTCCAATCCTCCCAAGATCTTTAACGTTAACTGGTTCAGAACCGATGATGAAGGCAACTTCATGTGGCCCGGCTTTGGCGATAATATGAGAGTTCTTGAATGGATACTTGACAGATGCAACGGCAAGGCTGAAGCAGTTGAATCCCCCATCGGCTATCTGCCTAAAGCTGAAGACATTAATATTGAAGACCTCGATATTACTGTTGACACCGTTAAGGATCTGCTTAACATTGATAAGGGCCTCTGGACTGCCGAAATTGAAGATATTCAGAAGTTCTATGACAGATTTGACCGTCTGCCTGAAACTATGAATACAGAGCTTGCTGCCCTTACCGTAAGAATCGAAAAAATGTAATTTTAAGTCCTTTTTACCCATAAGAAACCCCGTACAGTATTTTCTGTACGGGGTTTTCTCTTGTCTCCCAAAATAAACCAATTTATTTTACCCCCTATTTGTAACCGTTTTGTCATCACTTTGGGAATATCTTGCAGTTTTTGTGAAATTTCATCAAAAAACCCATTGACAAGGTGGTTTTTATGTGCTATCGTGGAGATGTAATAATTGGAAAGAAGTACAGTTTAGTTTAGATTACAATACTAAATAATAAAATAGGGGTGAACAAATATGAAAAAGTTATTGTGTTTAATATTAATTTTTTGCATGTTGCTTAGCCTTATAGCCTGCAAAAACAAAAATACTTTATCGGAGACAGATAACAGTGAACACGAAATGCAGGAAGAGATATCAAAGCCTGCCGCGGATATAACCGAAAGTAGTGATCAGGAAGAATCATCGGAGCCTGCCGATGAATATGAGTATGCAGAAAACGGCATTCCAATACATTCCGATAAAATACAGTCTTACTGTGAGAACAGCCTTGAGATAGCAAACGGGAAATTCGCAGAAGATATTGGTGTAAGAGACTGGAGTGTACTTGTTGATAATACTACTCCCATAGAAGAACTGATTGAAAAACATAATCACTATGCCAGCGAGTTAGGAGTATGGGTAGTTTCGCAATTAACCACTAATATATTTGACCTTAATTATGATGAAGCTGTTGGTACAGTCGAATATATGGAGGAACTGACAGGTGTAGAATTTTCATTTGTACGTACAATTGGTGAATTTACAAACGAAAAGGTCTATACACCGTTTACTGCTATGTATACGGTTTTGAAACCTGAATTCGGCGGTTACTTGTACGTTTGGTTTGATTACTACCCCCAAACAAAAGAAACGTATTTGAAAAATGTGGTATATGTAGACAGGGCTATGGAAATAAGTGAGTTTGCACAAATAAAAGAAGGATCTACTATATCCGATGTGGAAAAGATAACAAAATCCGTATCTGCACAAAAAACCAATCCCGGGTGGTTCCCTTTGAATTTCTCTTATATTCTTTGTAAAGACGGGCTGATTTCTATTCATTATGACGAAAATCTTATAGTTGATAGAGTAGATACGCACGAAAATTTTATTATTCCGGCTGAAAGCACCAGAACATTAAATGGAGATTGGAACAGTAAAAATTACACAATCCTGCCGCAGGATTATCCGCCGGCGGAGTAAAAAAGAAAGCTTGAGCAATTTGCTCAAGCTTTTTTTATTAGAGAGTATGTTCCATATTGAATTCCTTGGAAGGAATAGTTTTTGCCTTAAGATTATGTTCGGTTTCAATTCTTCTTAAGGTTTTGGTTGCAAGACGGGTTACAAGGCTTCTTGTAACAGCCTTTTTGCCTTTAAAGGTTACGCCGGGAAGCAATTCACCGTCGGTAATGCCGGTGCAGGTAAATACAATATCGTCACCCTGAGCAAGGTCCTTAGCAAAATAAACCTTATTAAGGTCATATCCTTCATCAAGAGCCTTCTGAGCTTCTTCGGCGTCAATAGGATCTAATTTAACCTGAATATCACCGTCAAGACATCTTAAGGCGGCGGCGGTAAGTACAGCCTCGGGAGCGCCGCCAATGCCCATATAAAGATCACTCTTACCGTCATCCATACAGGTGGCAATGGCTGCTGCAACGTCACCGTCGGAAATGAGCTTGATACGGCTGCCGCAAGCGCTTATTTCTTCAATAACGCTCTTATGACGGGGGCGGTCAAGGACAGAAATTGTAAGGTCCCTCACCTCTTTATCAAGGCGGGCGGCGGTTATATGAAGATTTTCCTTAATTGTATTGTTAATATCAAGGTAACCGTTAAGGCGGGGGCCATAAGCCAACTTTTTAACGTAGTAGGTAGGCAGATACTTAATGCAGCCCTTATCACCGATAGCCATAATAGCAAGGGCGTTGGACTGACCGTAAGCAACAAGACGGGTACCGTCTATCGGGTCAACCGCTATATCAACCTCAGGGCACATATCATTATCCCAATTGCCAACCTTTTCGCCAATGTAAAGCATAGGCGCTCTATCCTTTACGCCTTCACCGATAACAACAGTGCCGCGGATATTAATAAAATCCAGCATACCTCGCATACCGTCCACCGCTGCCTTGTCTGCAGCGTTTTTATCGCCTCTGCCAAGAAGGCGGGACGCTCTTAAAGCCGCAACCTCGGTTACTCTAACAATGTTTAAGGACAATTCTCTGTGCAGATCCATCATTTGTTTGCCTCCGTTATTTTGCTAATTCCTCATAAATATCAAGGCCTATAGGGCCGTATTTATCAGATTTCATTTTAATTTCTCTTACTGCCATTTTATATTCTTCAAGGGCGCTGCCTTCTTTTATATTCAGGCCTTCAACTTCCTTAAGGGCAACAGTCTCATCCATATTGCGAAACTCTGAAGCCTCTTTTATAAAGCCTTCGCGGCCGAAAAGAAGCACGATATAATTGGGCGTAAGCTCTTTTTCCATATCGTTTATGGCGTATTGATAAGTACCGGAATTAACCTCAGTCTCTTCTATAGGAAGAGATACCTGAACGACCTTTAATTTAATTTCGCCGTCACCGTTTCTGTCGGGAACGAGGGGTTTAACCAGTTCTTCAATTTCTTTAATTTCAGCCTCGGTAATAAAACCGTCATTCTGAACCATAATGGAAAGATCAAAATCCTTGGCTTTAATATAGTTTACTAAAGCAATCCCCATAAGGATCGCAGCGAAAATAAAGCCGAAAACATAATACCAGGTTCTGAAATTTCTTTTTTTGCTTGCTTTATCGCTAAGGCGGCGCATTTCATCTTCATCCATATAATCATCATTAAAATTATCATCGGGATGATTGATCTCTCTGAGTTTTCTCTCTCTTTCTCTGCGCTCTGCTTCGCTTAACTGAATATTCTTTTTGCCGAAAAAATTTTTTATTCTTTCAAACATAATATTTCTCCATTATTTTTATTATATAATAATACCATATTTTATTGTATTTTTCAAGTTATGTGCTTTGGTATTTTTATAGGCAAAACAAAACCTGCACTTTACGTGCAGGTTTTAACTTTTAATATAATTTTGCGCCGGCGGGGATACGTTTGCTTACCATAAGAAGATTAAGCTTTTCTTCACCTTCCTCGTTATGAACGGCAGAAAGCAGCATACCGTTACTTTCAATGCCCATCATTGCTCTGGGAGGCAGGTTGGTAATAGCAATAAGGGTTTTGCCAATAAGCTCTTCGGGTTCGTAATAAGCATGGATACCGCTTAAAATAACACGTTCCTTGCCGGTGCCGTCATTAAGAGTAAACTTAAGAAGCTTTTTGGATTTGGGAACGGCTTCGCAGTTTATAACCTTAACAGCGCGGAAGTCAGACTTAGAGAAGGTTTCAAAGTCTACAAAATCTTCAAACAGAGGCTCGATCTCAACCTTAGAGAAATCTATTACCTCATCAATTTCTTCTTCCTTTTCAGCGGGCTTCTTGGGGGTATCAAGAGGCTTCATGGTCGGGAATAAAAGAACATCGCGGATAGAGGCGCTGTCTGTAAGGAGCATAACAAGACGGTCAATACCGAAGCCTAAGCCGCCTGTAGGAGGCATACCGTATTCAAGGGCATTAATAAAGTCATAATCCACCTGAGCGGAGGTGCCGGGCTCTTCAAGACGCTTCTTGGCTACCTGCTTTTCAAAGCGCTGACGCTGATCGATAGGATCGTTAAGCTCAGAGAAGGCATTGCCGAATTCGGTTGCATTGATAAAGTATTCAAAACGCTCGGTAAATGCAGGATCGTTGGGCTTGCGCTTTGCAAGGGGGCTGATCTCTACGGGATAATCGTAGATAAAGGTAGGCTGGATAAGATTCTCCTCAACGAATGCATCAAAGAACTCTGCAATGATGGCACCCTTGCTGGGTACCTCGGGAAGCTCTACGTGATGCTTCTTTGCAAGCTCGATTGCCTCTTCGTCTGTCTTAACTTCGTTAAAGTCAACACCGGAATACTTCTTAACCGCATCTACCATAGTGAGCTTTTCCCACTTGGAGATATCTATCGTATGACCCTGATAGGGAATCTGAAGCGTTCCGCAGACCTTAAGAGTTACGGTC
>JAZQIZ010000023.1:0-44358 GCA_045541395.1 Eubacteriales bacterium | reverse complement strand
GGCAGTCCGCAGTTGGCGTAGGAGATGTATCCCGAGCGCTCAAAAACCACGATCTCTGCCTTTTCATCGAGCCTTCGGATTCGTGCGGCGGCGGTTGCTCCGCCTGCCACACCGCCTACAATCACAACTTTCATAATTACCGTTCCACCTTTCCGCGATAAGAAGATATCCCGCCGATGTTATTAACCTTAGTATATCCCATATGTCCGAGCATCGTCGCAGCCTGACGACTTCTTGCACCGGAATAGCAATAAACAAACAACTCCGTATCTTTATTTTCCACCACAGACCTTACATTGTCAAGAGCTTGCAGCGGAATGTTCTTGCTTTCCGGGATATGACCTTCGCTGTATTCTTCCGGAGTGCGCACGTCAAGCAGCACGGCACCGGTAGAATTTTTATAATCATTTACGCCCTGATTTACATCGGGTTGTCTCAAAAAATCAAAGAATCCCATTTTAGATCTCCTTACAACATACCGAGGATTGCTTCCTTCGGTCTTGCTCCCATTGCCTGATTTACGATTTTACCCTTTTCAATTACCACCAGAGTAGGAATGCTCATAATGCCGAACTGACTGGCAAGCTCCACCTCTTCATCCACGTTGATCTTTCCGACCTTGATGTCGGGACGTTCAGCGGCGATCTCTTCCACGATCGGCACTACCATACGGCAGGGGCCGCACCAGGGTGCCCAAAAGTCCAGAAGGACTTTCTTTTCGGAATTTAATACTTCATTTTGAAAATTGTTTTTATTGATATTGATAGCAGACATATTTACGTCCTCCTTTTTTTCTTTGTGGCTTCATTATATCACAGCTTTTGTTGCTGTTCTGTGATAACATCACATTTCTGATTCGTCCACACTTTTTCATTCTCGTATAGAATGTTTGAAGGTCGGCTTGTTTCAGTTGATTAAGTGGCACATCACCAATTTCGGGGATTATGTGGTTATAGATAAGCGTTCGATACCCATCCTTCGTTGTTTCACGGATCGCAGGTGAGCAATAGCAATTGAACCACATATCCATTATGTATAATACTCACTTCCTCGCCCCCAAAAGGGTGCAAAAAAGCTCCCCGAAGGGAGCTTTTTAAGTTATAGCTTCAATGCTTTTTGGGGGCAGATGTCGGCGCATTCCATACAAAGAATACACTCTGTTCCGTTTTCGCGGGAGCGGGAATTGTTGGTTATATCCACGTTCATGGGGCACACCCTTTTGCATTTCCCGCAGGAGATACATTTTTCCGTGGTGCAGGTAATTCGCAATAGCGAAAAATAGCTTGCGGCCTTCAGCAAAACCGCAACAGGGCAAAGATATTTGCAAAAGGCGCGGTTATCCTTAAGTATATAGGCAAGGATTATGCCAACGGCGTAATAAAGGATATTGCCGCCAAGGAAGCACCAAAGCATTATTTTTTCCATATTGCCTGTGTAAAGCACAAAAAGCAAAGCCACAAAAATAAAAGACAAAGCAAAAGTAATATACCGTACAAACCCGAATTTTTTTCTTGGGCCGGCAGGGGTTTTAAAGGGAAGCAGATCCAGTACCATGGCAGTCCAACAGGCATAGCCGCACCAGCCTCTGCCAAACAGAAGCGGGCCGAATATTTTAGCTACGGCGTAATGGATAGTTGCCGCTTCGAAAACTCCGCTGAAAAGATAAAACCAGAAGCCTTCTATCTGCATATTCTCATTGGAAATGATGCCAAGGTAAACAAGCATATAGCACCCCACCAAAAACTGCACTATATGCCTTGCGTACTTTACCTTTTTAATATAAAGGAACAGCCCCGAAGAAAGAGCAAGCCCTATATAGCTGAAATTAAAAAGATAAAACAGGTTATCTTTTGTAAGCCACAGAGCAACGGCAATTGCCTCAAATATAAGCAGCATCATAACAGGAGGAAGATATTTCTTTTTCACGGTTCCACTCCTTACTGTTCTTTCTTACACCCGGCAGCGGCTTTATTTTACAAGGGATACGGAGTATATCCGGCCAAGCTGTAAGGGCCAGGATTCCATAATAAGGCCGTTGAACTCGATCTGCAAAACCGAGCCTTGGGAAATGCCTTCGGGGAGGTTTTGGCTGGGGATATAAATTTGGGAGCCGGCACAGATGCCGCTTTCTTTTTGGTCTTCGGCTTCTAAAAGAAGGGAGCTTTCGGTTACTTCAAGGACCTTGGCGGTAAAAGTGACCGACTTTTCCCTGGGCGCACAGCCGCAAAGAAAGGTTAAAACTAAAAACACTGCAATTAGTTTTTTCATTTTTTCGGTTCCTTTAAAATGAGTTTTATAATAAAGAGCTGAAGGCCCTTTGGCAGTGCATTCAGAAGCAGAAGAAGAGGGTTGCGGTTTATGCTGTAAGCAAAGCGGGGGCGCTTTTTTAAAAGGATGCCACTTACCTTTTTTGCAACCTTTTCGGGGGGGATATTTTTTGCTTCTACAGAATCAACGATTCTTTTAAATCGGGCGGCATTGCAGCTGTAAAGCTTTGTATTTTGGCAAAAGGAATCCAAAGCGCCGGTGGATACTCCCAGCATAGGGGTATTTACCGCCCCTGCCCGTAAAACCGAAACCTTAATATTAAGCAGCTGTAATTCCATTCTTAATGAATAGGCGTATTTATCCAGAGCGGATTTGGTTACGGCGTAAAGGCCGGTAAAGGGCAAGGGATAAAGAGGGGCAAGCTCGCTTGTGGTAATTAAGATTCGGCTTCCCTCTTTAAGCAGGGGCAGGAAGGTTTTATTTACGTTTACAGCCCCTAAGAAGTTAATTTCCACAGCCCTTTTTATTTTCTCGTATGGCATTTCCACAAGAGAATCCAGCATATACACCCCTGCGAAATGAATGACAGCGTAAAGGCTTTTGGTATGTTTTTTAACTTCATCAAGAGCCTTTGCAAGGCTTTCGGGGGCGGTTATATCTGCAATTACGGGAAAAAGATTTTCTTCCCCCTCAAAGGGGTTGATATCGAGCCCCAGCACGAAAAAGCCGTTTTTTGCAAGGAATGAGGCGCATTTTCTGCCCATTCCCGATGCAACACCCGTTACTAATACCCAATCCATAATTACACCTTCAATTTATAGAACCAGAAGCCGCCTGTACGTACCTGAGGAATGGTTAAGGTGATACCGTTTTTGATTTCGGAAGATCTAACTTCAAAGGTCTCACCTGTTTCGGGGTTATTGAAAATATAAGTGCCTTCGTTTTCAAAGCCTTTAGGGAACAGAAGCTTTTTATCTTCAGGGGCCTTGTTGTTTCTTAAGGCCTGAATAACACCGCACTGCTTTTCGGGGATATCGAACTGGAATACGGTCCATTTGGTGAAATCCCTATGGTCCTCAGTAAGGGGGTAAAAATCGCCTTCATAGGCAATGGCGCCGAATTCCCTGGCAATGGCGGTCATTTTTTTAACGTAGGGGATCATATCGGGGCAGGCCTTCATAGTAGGCACGTTTACAAAGCCGGAATAAACACCTGCGCCGCTTGTCATTTTAAAATTATCTATACGGGGAATATCGGGAGCGTAATAATCCTCATGGGAATAATATTCGTTATCTATATCCCAGGCATCAGACCAAGCGCGAACGTAGGTTATCCAGGAATAAAGTGAATGGCGGAAGCCCTGATTTATATGGTGATAGCCGTAGCCGTAGTCGGTAGGATGCAGAGGGATACTGCGGCGCAGAGTCTCCATATCGTTTCTTCTGCCGCCTGAGGCACAGGAATCTATCATAATATCGGGAACGTTTTGCAGAATATAGTCCCAATAAGCAAGGTATCCCTGAACGTATTTATTTTCGGTCATACCCTTGCGGTTTTCTTCCTCATTATCTCTCCAGAACTGCTTTGGCTCAAAGTTAAAATCCTGACGGTACCAGTCTATACCGTTTTCCTTTAAGAATTTTGCCATATATTCCGAAATCCAGACACGGCAATCTTCATTACCTAAATTGAGCATCATATCCTTAGGCTCGTTTTCGCCGTACTGCTTTTTGGATAATATCCAGTTGGGGTGTTCGTTGGCAATTTTGGAGCCGGGACGCACTCTTTCGGGCTCAAACCACAAAAGCATATTAAGCCCTGCATCATGACAAGCCTCGCTTACAGGCTTTAAGCCGTTGGGAAAACGCTCAGGGTCCGGATACCAGGAGCCGGTTAAGGTCCAATCGGGCTTACCTTCGGCATTTTTACAGGGGTACCAGCCTGCATCTATCCACCACATATTGGCGCCGATATTTTTTTCCTTACAATAGGCAATGCCCTCAAGCTGATTTTTTTCGTCTGCCAAAGTAAATTCAATACCGCCGCCGAAATCCGAGCAGGAAACCGAAACAGGCAGTTTCTGCCCTTTTCTTTTAGGTACAATATGGGCATTAAACCATCTGCGCCAAAGGTTTATACCTCTTTGGCGGTCACCTTCGTAAAACATAAGGGTCATACGGGGAGTACGGAAGGTTTCCCCGCTTTCAAGGACGGTGTTTACAACCTCCTGCCCTGCAGAAAGAATAACACCGTCGGGGGTGCCAAGATATTCGCAGGACCACTGGCCCGGCCAGCCAATGGAAATAAGAGTGCCGAAATCCTTGCCCAATATCCTATGATAGGGATAGGCGCCGTTACAGGGACGGCCGCCGTTGGGGGCAAAGGAAATGGCTTCGCCGTTTTCCAGGGTATGAAGAGAGGGGGTATAGCCCTTTTCGGAATAGAAATCGCCGTTGTTGGTTTCTATTTGCAGATTTTCGCCTTCAAATAAAAGCTCGGCCGCCTTTAGATCGGAAATAAGCGGGGAGGTGGAAGGGGAATAGTTTGTGAAGGTTACGGTCCATTCCGCAACCGGGTAATCCTTATATATAAGCACCTCCGCATTGGCTATTACCCCGTAAGGGAGCATATCGCTTATAGTTATGAGTTCAATATTACTGTCAATACATTTACGGCTTACAAGGGCGTTTTCCGTAAGGCCGTAGTACTGCAGGCTGCCGTAAACAAAAGAAACGGGCAGGTTACGGGGTTCTAAAATATATTGCTCCTTAAACTTATTGAGCATACGCATATCTTTTTCGGTGGTTTGATTTAAGTATTTCATAATTCACTCTCTCTTTCAGAACAAAGCTTTATTATAATAATTGCGTAAACAAGGGCGCCTGCAAACAAAAACAGCGCCGAGAACACCGAGGGTTTTTCAGGAGAAAAAAGGCTTAGGGAATTTAAAAGGCTATGGGTAATAATACAGGGCCAAAGGCTTTTCGTTTTTATAAAAATAATAACGCATAAAAAACCGAAGGTTATGGCATACAGCACCTGAAGGGAGTTTGATAAAAGATCGGCTCCCGAACCGTTAAACAAATTAACAAAATGGCCTATGCCGAAGGTAAGCGAACTTACTGTAACGGCGGCCTTCAGGCTATCTTTTGCCATTGCCTTGAAAAGAAAGCCGCGGAAAATTATTTCCTCTAAAAAGCCCACAAGTACCATACTGAATACAAAAACAAGGCTATCCTTTAAATTAAGCTTATTGTTAAAGCCGTACCATAAATTTACCGAGCAGAAAAGAGCCATAGGCAAATAGAAAAGCAATTTTTTTGCCTTTACCTTTGGCCGGCAAAGGCCGTACTCTTCCAATAATTTATTTTTTATAAGGAACCCTGACACAAGGGCGGTAAGCACAGCCTGAAACAAAAGGGCGCAAAGCTTTGAAAAGCTTTCAGCAATGCTTGAGCCTAAAACATAGGCAACAATTAAAATAATTGAAAACCAAAGAGGGCTTTTTTTATAGATACTCATTGGGTCTCCCCCTTATTAAAATAAGGGCATCTGCCTTCAATACACTGATTATTATTTTTTCTGAAACTGCACAGGGGTTTTTCCCATTGCATATTTACCTGAAGCTTTTCTTTTGCAAACAAGACCGCCTGTTTAATAGCGGTGTAGGAATCACGTTTACAACAACGGGGACCGCCCAATTCTCCTATGGCTGCAAGAGCTTTGGAGGTCATTTGGTTGGCAAGGCCCCATTCTTTGTTTTTCAAGGGGGTTGCACCTAAGGCCACCGAAACGAATATACCGCAGCTTATTCCTGCGCCGCAGGAGCCCCAAAAACCGCAAATGCCGCCGGGCACATTTTTGCCTCTGGACATAGCCGCAGACAAGGCTTCCTTTAAATTAAGGCTGCCGCCTGCGTTTTTATAGGCGGTAAGCAAAGCGCAGGCAACCATTATATGGTGCTCGGGGCCGTGCATATGGCAAAAAGGAAGCGACATAAGCTGATTCAGTATTTTAACAGGGTCCTTACTTTCAGAGGAAAGGCAAATTCCCGTTATTTTATCCACACCCGATATATGGCATTCGTTACAAACGTAATGGCCGTTTTCGCAGCGGCAGTTTGAATGCTCCTTTTTATTGCAGACCGAGCATTCCATTAAGGTCTCATTTTCAAAATAAACAAGGGGGGCGCCGCAAATAAGGCACTCTTCCTTCATGGTTATCACCTCTTTTTTGTATTTTATCATAAATACAATATTGCAGACAAGTAGTAAATAGAGTATAATTTTAAACTGAGGTGAGTTTATGGCAGACGTAAGAATAATTGACGTAAGAGAAGACAGCGGTGACAGCGCTTTTTTAATAGATGACGGACAAAGCGCCATTTTATATGATTCGGGCTTTGCCTTTACCGGCCACAAGGTTGCAAAGAGAATTCAAAGTGAGCTTAAAGGCAGAACCCTTGACTGTATTTTTATTACCCACTCCCATTATGATCACGCGGCAGGCACTCCCTATGTCCTAAGGCTTTGGCCCGATGCCAAGGTTTACGCAGGCGAATATGCGGTTAAAATTTTTAATAAGCCTACTGCCAAGGCGGTCATGAGGGACCTTGATAAAAAACATGCCTTAAAATGCGGTATTACGGAATATGAAGATCTTATAGACGAACTTAAGGTGGATATAGCCGTTAAAGAGGGCGATAAAATTAAGGTTGGCAATATGGAGTTTGAGGTTATAAACCTGCCCGGCCACACAAAATGCTCAATTGGCTTTTATTTAAGGGAAAAGAAGCTGCTTTTAGGCTGTGAGTCTTTAGGCAATTTTGACGGTACTACCCACATAACCCCTCTTTACCTTGTAGGGGTGCAGATGGCCCTTGATTCCATTAAGAAGGTTATGTCTCTTGATATTGAAAACATACTTATTCCCCATTACGGCCTTTTAAATAAGGAACAAACCGCCTATTACCTTGCAAATACCTATAAGGTAAACGAGGACTGCGCTTTAAGTATTGCTAAAATGCTTAAAGAAGGCAAAACCAAACAAGAGGCTATGGATTATTTTATTGAGCGGTTTTACGGCTACCGCAAGGATAATATGCCTCCTATAGACGCCTTAATGCTTAATACCTCCATTATGGTAAATTTAATTGAAAAGGAACTGGTGAACTAATGATACAGGATATTGAAAACAAAGCCTTTGACAATCAGTATAAAAATATTGCCCCTTCGGAAAACGACCTTGTTTTATGCTTTTGCGGCAAGGATATACTTATTTATAGAAAGGAAGATAACAGCCTTGTACTTCCTACCTATAAGGAAGTAAAGGAAAACTGCGCTCTTTGGGAAGGTTGGCTTGAAGAGCCTTTTAAGTTTGCCTTTTCCCTTAAAGGCGAAAACTATTTTATTTTCCTTGGGAAGGCCGCCCTTTTTTACCCATACGGCTTTGAAGGAGCGCCAACTCTGAGAGAGCTTACCTCCAAGCATATTACCTTCGCGGTTATGACCGGCTGGCATTTATATACCTGGTATCGCCAGAACCGTTTTTGCGGCAACTGCGGCACTAAGGCAGAGCACGACCAAAAGGAACGTATGATGCGCTGCCCTCAATGCAACAATATGATGTTTCCTAAAATCTCTCCCGCAGTTATAATAGGCCTTACCCATAACGACAAGATAGTTATGAGCCGCTACGTAAACCGCGCCTACTCCCATTACGGCCTTATTGCAGGCTTTATTGAAATCGGCGAGACCGCCGAAGAGGCCGTAGCCAGAGAGGTAATGGAGGAGGTTGGCTTAAAGGTAAAGAATATCCGCTATTACAAGAGCCAGCCATGGGGAGTTGCAGGTAACCTTTCATTAGGCTATTTTTGCGATCTTGACGGTGATGATGAGACGGTTACCTTAGACTGCAACGAGCTTTCCTGCGCCGAGTGGTTTACAAGGGATAACCTGCCTGAAATTAACGACGGCGTATCCTTAACAAGAGAAATGATGTATATATTCGGCCAAGGCAAAGAACCTAAATAAAAAATTCCGCAGTTAAAAACTGCGGAATTTTTTATTCAAAAGGAACTGCGTTTTTTAGTTGCAACCAAGCCCACAAGGCTTAAGGCCGAAAGCGCCCCTAAGGCTATAACGGCCGTATTATCTGTCGTTTCGGGGTTCGAAGGGGTTTGAACCTCGGTCTCTGTTTCGGGGTTCGAAGGGGTTTGAACCTCGGTCTCTGTTTCGGGACTTTCTGTTTCCCCCGAAACTACATTCTCAAACATAGCATCAAAGTCAGGCATAATAAACTTATCCATTATTTCCAGGCGGTTTTCCGGAATATCCTCACCCTGACATTCGTAAATGGTAATATCGTCGAATGTGACCTTCAACGCGGAAAGTGGATCCTTTGCGCCGGATATATATATGCGAAAGGCCAGTCCATTAACACGATTAGGGTCTCTTTTGGGAATATCCCCAGCATATAAACCGCAATACATTACCGGACCTTCAACCTGCTCCCAATCATCGGTCTTAAAGGTATAACTTCCGTTCATACCGATTCTGCCATCATAAAAATCAAAGAATACCTTCTTACCCTTCTCACCTTTTGCATTAAAGGTAACACGGTAGAATCCGGTAGACACGTTATAGTTACGGACAATCTTTCCTGCCTTAGTGTCTATCTGCTTACCTGTCCATACATAAAAAGTACCGTAGCTTCCGAGCCCGAAAACATTCTCTTTTCCCGAACCAACGGTAATGCCGCCATCTTCGGTCTTTATATCGCCCCACCCCCAGGAGCCGTAAGGCGCATCGGAAATTGAACTGCAATCATAATAGTAAACCTCTTTTTTTGAGGCAGAGACCATTCCCGTAAAAAGACCTGCAACAAGCATTAACACAACAGCAAATACTATACACTTTTTCACAAAAACCACTCCTTGAATTTCATTAATTTCGGGAATATTATCCCTAACTATATTTTACAAAACAGGCTATATTCTGTCAATATATTTTTAGGGTTTTTCCAAAAAAGAGCCCTGCAAAAATGCAGGGCTCTTTAAGGCTGTTTAAATTAATTTATTTTACGGTTTGGCCGTTAAGGATATACATATTTTCCTTATTGGGCTCAATTTCGTTATCGGTTACGGCCTGCCAGTTTTCGGGCAATACCTCTTCAAATGAGAGGGTAACAGCCGCCCTTGGGCAACCCCATTTTTCTTCAAACAATTTGGTTATTTCTTCGGCAACCTCTTTTTTTATCTGCTCATCCTTAGGCCAGGCCTTTATTTGAATATAGGGCATAATTATTCTCCTTTATTAAAAAATTCTTTTACTTCGTTTTCATACAGAGCTTTGTCGGTGTAATAGCTCATTCCGTGGTCTGCCCCAGGAATGATCAAAAGCTTTTTGGGGGAGGCGCAGGCAAGATAATTTCTATAGGTCATTTCCACAGGAACAAAGCTGTCGTTTGCGCCGTGAATAAACAGCACCGGCACCTTGGCTTCCCTTAAGGCGGTTTCGGTGGAATAGCCGTCGGGGGCCATATTAAGGCGGCTCTGGCAAAGATCGTCTACCGCGGCGCGGCGAAGGCCGTGATAGGATAAGCGGATATTGTTTTTAATAACAAAACGCCAGATATCCTCAGGGGAGGTAAAGCCGCAATCGGCAATAATGCCCTTAACGTTTTTTGGCAGTTCAAACCCTGCAGTCATAAGGACGGTGGTAGCGCCCATAGAAACACCTGCAAGGTAAACAGAGGCCTTAGGGTCCAGCTTTATAATATGGTTTATCCAGTCAAGACAGTCATATCTCTCAAGAAGGCCGAAGCCTAAGTATTTACCGCCGCTTTTGCCCTGCGCCCGCTGTTCAGCCAAAAGCAGATTGCAGCCCTGCTCCAAAAAGAAAGGGGCTATACGGCCAAAGTCATTGGCCCAGTCGGAGCGCCAGCCGTGCATACAAACAAGAGTTCTTTTGGGGTTTGGGGCTTCAAAGTAATGGCCAATGAGCCTTATGCCGTCGTGGGCATAGATCTCAAGGACTTTATGGGGCGTATCTCTTAAGGCCTTTGCCCCCTGGGTAATATCCTTAATAAAGCCTTCGTCGGGCTTGGCGCCCATAAGCTTTGTTTTGTTTTTATCGGAAACGTTAAGGGGCTGTTCCCTGTCTATGGCTAACTTTACAAGGGCCTTTGTAAGGCCGTAGGACACCCCTGCCACAGCCGCCGCGCCTAAAATTGCAGCGCCTGAAATGTAAAGGGCGGTTTTTACCTTCTTATTCATTTTTTATCCCCCTTTTTTTACTTATACCAATATATTATACCCTTTCCCCCGCCTTCGCAAGACCAAAAGAAAAAAATTTACTTTTTTCAGATCGATCTTACCCTCAAACAGCTTGGTTTTAATTGTGCAAAAACCGCAAAATAATCGATTTTTGAAATAATATTCATTATATTTATCTGAGATTAAGGGTGTAAATGCCGATGTTTATGTATTTTGCGGCCTTTTGGCTTTTTTGAAACAAAGGTGTTGTAATTAGGAAAAAAATATGCTAAAATATTCGGTAAGCACTACAAAAGGAGTAAAATAAATGAAGCTTATAACCCCTAAAAAGAAAATTGCTGTTATCGGCGCAGGTAACGTTGGCGAAGCGGTTTGCTTTACCCTTATGGTTAAAATGATTGCCGATGAAATTGTTCTTATTGATATAAACGAGGCCCGCGCCAATGCGGCCGCTTTGGATATTGCTCACGGCACAAGCTATCATAAGTCCTGCAACGTTCACGCCGGCACTTATGCTGACTGTGCTGATGCTTCCCTTATTATTGTTACTGCGGGCGTTGGCCGTAAGCCCGGCCAGAGCAGACTTGAGCTTGCTCAGGTAAACGCAGGTATTATTAAGCAGGTTGCAAAAAATATTATGGAATACGCCAAGAACCCTATTATTCTTGTGGTTTCCAACCCTGTTGATGCTCTTACTTACGTTATGCAGAAGGAAACCGGCCTTCCTGCAAATCAGGTTATCGGTACCGGCACTTCCCTTGATACCGCAAGAATGCGCTATCATATTGCAAATGAATGTAACGTTAACGTATGCGATATTAAGGTTTACACCTTAGGTGAGCACGGTGACAGCCAGGTGCCCGTTTACAGCCAGATGACTATTGCCGGCGAGCCTATTGACGTATTCTCTAAAGAGACCGGCATTGAGCTGGACTTAGAAACTCTTTCCGATGCCGCCCGCAAGGCAGGCGCAACCATTATTGCAGGCAAAGGCGCCACCTTCTACGGTGTTGCAATGTCTACCGCCCAGATAGCTCAGGCTGTGTTTGACGATGAAAACGCAGTTATCCCCGTTTCTCACGTAATTCAGGAGGGGGAATTTGCAGGCGTTGCCTTCTCCCTGCCCTGCATAATCAACCGCACCGGCATTGTAAGAGCCGTTAAGCTCCCTCTTAATGACGCCGAGCAGGTCGCCCTCAGACATTCTGCCGAGGTTATCCGTAAATCCATTGAAAACATTCAGTAATTCTAAAGCCCCGAATAATCGGGGCTTTTATTTTTATCTGTAAAACGTATAAGTAAAACCTCAACTGTAACAAGTACCCGTGCGCTTTTCATCAAAACCGCCTACGGTTGTAGGTGTCCGGAAAGATAGCATACAAAAAAGCCTTAGTCAATAGGCAAGATCCACAAAAATATGGGAATTTTCAAAAATTTTCTGCAAAAATGACAAAACGGTTACAAAGCGGTAACAACCTGTTACTTTTTCAAAAAGGTATAATAAAAAAGTGTTGACAAGAGAAAAAAGCTTTGATATAATTACTCTAATATTAAATGCGTTGATGGAATTATGCCCTCATATTTTCTTTACAGAGAGGCGGTGGTTGGTGCAAACCGCTAAGGGGAAATGAGTGAGCAGTCTCCTTCCGGAGCAGAGCCTTTGAACGAACAGTAGGAGGCTACGGCGGTCCCGTTACCATGACTAAGAGGTTTATTGAGACCTTTAAAGCGGCATTTATGCAATTTAGGTGGTACCGCGGATATATTAAGTGTATTCGTCCTGAAATCCGAGAGGGTTTCAGGGTTTTTTATTTTGTTTTACGGAGTTGATGTAAAAATGAAAAAGATTATTATTTCCGACATGACGTTAAAGCTTGAAGGCTTAAAAGCAGAAAGCACCCTTAGTTTTAAAGAGAGGATCGAGCTTGCCCGCAATTTTGATAAAATGCAGGCGGATGTTATAGAATTCCCCGCCATTGAAAATGAAAGGACCGATGCCTTACTTATAAAAACAGTTGCGCCCTTTATTAATCACGCCGTAATTTCAGTGGATGCAGGTAAGACAAAGGAACAGGCAGCTTTGGCAGTAAGCGCTCTGAAAAACGCAAAGAAGGCAAGGGTTTCAGTAAGCCTGCCCGTATCTCCCGTACAGATGGAATACGTTTGCCATAAAAAGAGCGGCCCTATGCTTGAATACGTTAAGGAAATGATAAGCGCCTGCAATGAAAGCGGTATTGAAATTGAGTTTATAGCCCTTGACGCTACCCGCGCAGAAGCTCCCTTCTTAAAGCAGGTAATTGAAACGGCAGCCGATTGCGGCACAAAATATATTACCCTGTGCGATACCGAAGGCCTTATGCTTCCCGAAGAGGCTTCTCAGTTTATTGAAGCTACCGTAAATTCTGTGGAAAGACAGGTTATCTGGGGCTTTGAATCAAGGGATAACATTAAAATGGCTCAAGCCTGTGTATTTGCTGCAGTCAGCAAGGGCGTTACGGTTATTAAGACTGCCTGTACGAAGGATTACCTTACAACCGAAAGCATTGCTCAGCTTATAAGAGCAAAGGGTATGCAGGCAGGCATTGAATGTAATATTAACTATACGGTGATCAATCGTATTGCTTCTCAGATAAACTGGATACTCAGCGGCGAAAAGGCTCAGGCTCAGCCCGAAAAGCAGATCACCGACGAAAGCTTTAAGCTTACCGCCAAGGACGATATAGCCACCGTTATAAACGAAGTCAGGCGCTTAGGCTACGAGCTTACCGAAGAGGATAACGCCAAGGTTTTTGAAGCCTTTTCCGTTCTTTCCACAAAGAAGGACGTTGGTGTTTCCGAATTAGAGGCAATAGTTGCTTCTACCGCCCTGCAGGTACCTCCTACCTATAAGGTAAAGAGCTACGTTATAAACAGCGGCAATATTATTAAGGCAACCGCCAACATTCAGCTTGAAAAGGAAGGCCAGCTCATTTCAGGTCTTTGCGCAGGTGACGGCCCCATTGATTCCGCATTCAAGGCTATTGAGCAGATAATCGGCACCCACTACGAGCTTGACGATTTTCAGATCCAGTCGGTTACCCGCGGCAGAGAGGCAATGGGTTCTGCCCTTGTAAGGCTCCGCTCCAACGGTAAATTATATTCGGGCAACGGTATTTCAACCGACATTATAGGTGCAAGCATAAGAGCTTACGTAAACGCACTGAACAAGATAGTTTATGAGGAGACAGTAAGATAATGAAGCTTTCATTTTCAATAAAGAGCTGGGAGGGCTTCAGCTGGGATGAATATTGCAGTACTGCCAGAGAACTGGGCTTAAAGGGTATTGAACTTCATTCCAAAAAGAGCCGCTCCTTCCCCGACAGCAACAACCCCTTTGACCCTTACAATTCAAAAAAGGTTATACGCAATATGGCAGATACAGGCCTTTGCATTCCCTGTATGGATTCCGCCTGCGATATTTCCCAAAAGGAAAGCTTTGAAGAAAACGCCCGGGAGGTATGTGACTGTATAACCACTGCCGCAAACCTTAATATTCCTTACGTTCGGATTCATGCCTCAAAAGAAGAGGGCGTTACCGAATTTATTGAGTCGGTTATTGAATTTGCCGCCAAAGAACAGGTCACTCTGCTTCTGGAGACCGCAGGCGCCTATTCCGATACAGGCAGGTTAAGGGACGTACTTAATTACTTTGCATCCGATAACCTTGCAGCACTTTGGGATCTGCACAATACCTGGTTTGATAAAAAAGAGGATCCCGAAACCACCATCCAGAACTTAGGCGCTTACGTTAAGCACGTTCATATTAAGGACAGCGACAAAAACGGCTACTGCTTATTATGCGAAGGTGAGCTTCCCGCAGGCGAGATGATGACCTGCCTGCGCTCCGTTAATTACGACGGCTTTATTTCACTTGAGTGGGATCCGAAATGGCTGCCTGAGATCCCCGATATGGAAATAATCCTTTCCCACTTTGTAAATACCATGAAGCGCTTCCGTTCAACCAAGCGTTCCAAGCGCCATCTTTACTCTAACCGTAAGGGTGACGGCAAATATATTTATAAAAAGGATATAGTTATAGAAAAGACCTTCTCTCAGGTTCTTGACGATATTGTTGAGCAGTTTCCCGATCAGTACGCCTTTAAGTATACCACTCTGGATTATACCCGTACCTACAGCCAGTTCAGAGACGACGTAGATAACTTTGCCCGCAGCCTTATTTCTATGGGCGTAAAGGCCGGAAGCCACGTTACCGTTTGGGCAACCAACGTTCCCGCCTGGTATATTGCCTTTTGGGCAACCGTTAAAATAGGCGCTGTACTGGTTACAATGAACACCGCCTATAAGATCCATGAGGCCGAGTACCTTTTAAGGCAGTCTGACACCCATACCCTTATTATGGTTGAAAGCTATAAGGATTCAAACTATGCCGAAATAATGGCAGAGCTTTGCCCTGAAACCAAAACCGCCAAGGCAGGCGCTCCTTTACATTGTAAGCGTCTTCCCTTCTTAAGAAATATTATTACCGTGGGCTTTAAAATGGACGGTTGTATAACCTGGGAAGAGGCAGTTTTAAGAGCAGAACGTATTCCTAAAGAAACGGTTTTGCGCCTTTCGGCTGCTGTTGATATTCACGACGTATGCAATATGCAGTACACCTCCGGCACCACCGGCTTCCCTAAGGGAGTTATGCTTACCCACTATAACGTTGTAAACAACGGCAAGTATATCGGCGATCATATGGAGCTTTCCACCGCCGACCGAATGATGATCCAGGTGCCTATGTTCCATTGCTTCGGCATGGTGCTTTCTATGACCGCCTCTATGACCCACGGCGCTACAATGTGCCCTCTGCCCTACTTTTCCCCTAAGCCTGCTCTTGCCTGCATAAACTCCGAAAGGATAACCGCCTTCAACGGCGTTCCTACAATGTTTATTGCAATGATGGAGCATGATGACTTTGCCAAAACCGATTTCTCACATATCCGTGTTGGCATTATGGCAGGGGCCAACTGCCCGCCCGAGCTTATGAAAAAGGCAACCGAGGTTATGAATATGAAGGAAATAGTTTCGGTTTACGGCCAGACCGAAGCCTCCCCCGGCTGCACTATGTCAAGCTTTTACGATCCTCTTGAGGTGCGCACAAACACCGTAGGCAGCGCCTTCGCCAACGTTGAATGTAAGGTGATCGATCCCGAAACCGGCGAGGACGTGCCCGATGGAGTAAACGGTGAGTTTGTTGCCAGAGGCTATAATATAATGAAGGGCTATTACAAAATGCCCAAGGCCACTTCCGCCGCCATAGATAAAGACGGCTGGCTCCATTCCGGTGACCTTGCCTGCAGAAGACCTGACGGCAACTATCTTATTACCGGCAGACTTAAGGATATGATAATCCGCGGCGGCGAAAACATTTATCCCCGCGAAATTGAAGAATTTATTTACACCCACCCCAAGGTAAGTGACGTTCAGGTTATAGGCCTGCCGGATAAGAACATGGGCGAGGAAATAGTTGCCTGTGTTATTTTAAAAGATGGGGAAACTATGAGCGAAAAGGAAATGAAGGATTACGTTCTTTCCCATATGGCAAAGCATAAGGTTCCCAAGTACGTAGACTTTGTAGATAGCTTCCCTATGAACGCCGCAGGTAAAATTCTTAAATATAAAATGCGCGAAGAGGCTGTTGCACGCCATAACCCTCAATAATTATTTTACGGAAGAAGCAAAAGCTTCTTCCGTTTTTTATTAAGGCAGATTTATTTTCTGGCCCTCGTAAATTAAGGAAGGGTCCTCTATCTGACCGTTTAAATTAATTAAAGCTTCAAGAGAAACATTATGGTCATTTGCAATTTTCCAAAGGGTATCGCCCTTCTTTACGGTGTAGACCTTATTTTTGGAAGGGTTAAGATATTTAATATCTATATAACCTGTAACACCGTTGCGTTTGCCAATATTCTCAAGGGCGTTTGTAATTCTTACTCTGCCCTCAAACACCTGATTGTCATAACAGTAATAGGTGCCTGTGACCTTCCCTGCGGCTGTTTTTGAAGTGGACGCCGCATATAAAGGAACGTTGCTGAGCTTCAGTTTATGCCCTGCGGAGGGCTTTATCTTTTTGATCTGAGATGCCTCCTTAAGGTTGATATTTTTATACTCCAAAACACCCTCTGAGTCTTCTGATACCGTCTGGCTTTCCTTTCGGTAAAGGTATTTCTGCGGGTCAACGCTCCTTGCCTTAAAGTCCGAGGGGAAATCGGTTTTGGTTTTAGGGTAAACCGACATATCCAGATGTAAATGCATACCTGTAGAGTAGCCTGTGTTACCCATAATGCCTATTTTCTGCCCCTGCTTTACCTTCTGCCCTGCCTTAACGCTGTAGGAATCAAGATGATAATAGCGGGTAAACACCGCCTTGTTTTCTAATTTATAAAGGTTTTCATGGCGAAGCATAACGTAAATGCCGCCGTCAATACCCTTGCCCACCGCAATAACAACGCCGTCGGCAACTGCGTAAACAGGTGGGTACTGAATTTTTCTCCAGCCTAAATCAAGGCCGTTATGGTCCTTGCCGTAATAGGAGGTAACGCCTATATGGTCAAGAGGATAAACGGGTATCTGCATATTTTCAATCTCCTTTCAATACAGCCTTGCTGTCTGCAAAGCCCTTGGTGGTAGGGTCGGTCAGGGTATTAAACACCGAAACCAAAACCGCCACCGTAACAACGGGGTTTTTCAAAGCCTCCCAAAGAAGCCCGCCTAAGGCGCTCCAGCTGGTCATATCCTGCCACATAGCACCAAAGTAAGTCAGAATGGGCATAAATATGCTTACTGCAAGCTGAAACCAAAAGGCAGGGTTTTGAAATCTCACCTTTAAATTTACCCCTAAAAAATTATTCATTTTCATAATAACTTATCCTTTCGTTTGAACATACCATATGAAGAAGCTGAGCAGCACTCCTATTGCCGAGCCCGCCACACCCCATAAAGAGCGGGTAAGAAGCTTAACTGCATCTGTAAGCGAGCAAAGGCGTTCGTTCAGACGGGCGGAAATAATGGCAAGCTCCTTTATTTCCTCCGACTGCCGCCTCTGCTTTTTTGAAATATCACTTAGGGAATTATCAATTATTTCAAACTTCTCCATACATAAAGGTCTCACTTCTCCGTTCATTTTAAATCTGAACCAGCTCCATAAACTGCTGGGAAGTAAGCCTGTTTTTAAATATTTTCAGGTAATTCTCTTTTGTGCGGCGTATACGGGGTGTAGGGTTGGTCTCGCCGGGTAAAACCGAATAGGTCAAATACAGGAAAATGTTCTTAAGCCGCTCAAAGTCGCTGTCGGAAAGCATACCGGTCGTGCCGAAGCCCTTTTCAATATCTATCTCAAGGGGGCTTTGAATATCGGTAACAGGAGCCTCTTCGGTTTTGGTTTTGTTATTGGTCGAGGTGGCTTTGTTTGAAACAGAACCTGCCTTCAGTTCATAATTTTTAGTATCCTGTTCAACCTTATAATCAAAATCCCGCTGATCCTTCTCGTCTTCCTTATTGGCCCTTTCAACCTTAAAGTTATAATCCCTTTCATCCTGCTGCTTCTCATATTCAAAGCGGCTGTCTTCTCTTTCAAGGTTCTGGCGCCTTATAAGCTCTTCGAGCAGTTTATTATATGCATCGGTGTTGACGTCGGTTCTCAGCCCCAGCATTTTAGCTCTCATATCCTCTTCGTTTAAACCAATTTCGGTTATTTCCTTAGAATACGTATCCTTAAGCGAGCCGATAAGCTCTGTATATGCGTTATAATAAGCGGCCTTTGCGGTTTCGCTTTTGCCTGAATTACCAATACCGCCCGAATATAAATTTTCATTGTTAACGCCGTAAGGGTTAACGGCAGCGGCATAATCGGAATACGCCCCCGAAAGTCCGCCCATAAGAGTGGAGTAGGCGGTCTTTCGCTGATCTTCAAAGCGCAAAAGAGCAGCCTTCTCCTGAGCGTCAATACTTAAAAGAGCCTCTTCCACCTGCTTTTTCAAGGTGTCGTCAATTTGTTCGTAGTAATTTACAGCCATTGTTTTCTCCTTTCTGAAATTTTATGCCGTCCTTTTCCATACGTATACCGCAACGAAAGGAGGCATACTGCTTGCAGTGCCCGTATCGCCGTGGCTGTGGGCAGCAGAGCCGCCCCTGGCGCCGTTGGTCACCGTAAGGGGGTTGGCGGTGGTGTAAATACTCTCACCTGTACCGCCGCCCGATAACCTGCCTACCGCCGCCTGAGCCGTTGTTAAATTGCCCGTATTATTGCTGCTGGCCATTTTTAATTTAACCGTGGTCGTATGGGAATGGGAGGGCAGCTGCTCCACCGTAAGAGTATGCCCGGCGGTGGTGTGTTTGTGGGTCGGGCTGCCGCCGGTTTTCCCGCCCTTATAGTTTTCGGTACTGTCGCTTGCCGCCAGTAAAAAGGCGCCCTCTATCCTTGCCCAGGTGCCGCCGAAAAGGTTTTTGGGGGAGGCACTGCTTGTGCTCATATAAATACTGCCAACAGGGTATACCTTCGAAAATAAATTACCCGAAAGCTCCTTAAAGGCCTTTTCCAAAGCATCAAGCCCTTTTTTGTTCTTTGCAAGCAAAGAAAGATCAAACTCCTGCTTTATCTTTTCGTAGCCTGTCATTTCGCCATGCACCAGCTTCCGTTTATTTTAATATAAACGCATTTTACCCGCCTCCAGGTACCGGATACCTTAACGTAAGGGTTACAGGGCTTCCATTTACCCGCCACCTTCTCCCAAAGTCCGCCGCCTACCGTAAGCTCGGGGCTTTTCTTCCCTGCCGCGGCCCCCGAAGAATTATAAGGGCAAACCTTAAAGGTTATCTTTTGGGTAAAGTCCTCCTCTACCGTATATTTAAAGGGCGAACTTACAACCGTTCCTGCCAAAGAAAAGGCACCGCCGTTAACGCTTTTATATATTCTGTAGCCTGAAGCTGAATCCACCTGCGAAAAGGTTATGCTTACAGTCATGCCGTAATAAACCTCCGTTTGAGAAACAGAAACCAAAGCAGGGTTTAAAGGAACAGGGCTTTTAAATGACGGGCAGGTAAGGGCAGTTTCTCCGTAAACACAGTTTCCCGTGTCTGCCGTACTTGTTACCGTATAGCTTATTTTGGGGTATACTGCACCTTGAGTGTTAAGGCTTAAGGTAAAGGAACCGGTTTTAGTGTGCGTTTCGCTGCCGCTCCAGCTCTCACTCTTTTCCTTAAGGGTAATTTCCAAAGTCTTTTCCGTAAGGTTATTACCCCAAATTCTTATAACCCCCTTATAGGCCTCATAGCCTGCCCCCGTATAGCCCGAAGAATTAAGATAAGTCACCGCCCTGTAGCTTACCTTTACCGATGAGGAGGTCCTTTGGGAAAAGGTAAGGGTAAGCTCACAATTTAAAGTGGTGCCGTCAAGGGTGTTTACCGCCTGAATATCTGCCATAAAAAGCCCCCCTTAATACATAAGGTAAATATCGCCGTTGGCACCGCCCGAAGGCGCGCCCTGGCCCGAGGTTATTTTCTTCTGCTTCTGGGAAAGGGTAGTGTTGATAGTATTGACAGTAGTTTGCAGAAGGCTTATAGCGTCGGCGTTTTTTGTAATACTGTCGTTAAGGGCCTTGCCCTTTGCCGCAGAAAGAGCGGCGGTGGTGCTGGTGCTTGTAAGGGAATCGGTAACCGAAGGCAGGGCGCCTATGGCCGAATCAAGAGTTCTTTCGGTCTCCTCCTTAAAGCCTTCAAGCTCCTCTGTAAGGGCAGGAATAAGCACCGAATTAATATATTCCTTAATTAATATCCCGCCCTCGTCAAACTTACCCTTAAGCTGTGCAGGCGTAAGGGTAGGCGCATCGGGAAGCCTTGAAATTATATTCATATCCTGTGAAAAGCTTTCTATTGCCATTGTTATTCTCCTTTTTATTTAATATGGTTATGAAGCTTGGCAATATAGGTCATATAGCCTATGCCAAAGGGGCGGTCCGACCTTAATTTTATTTTCAAAGTCTTAAAGGCCTTTTCGTTTAAGGGTACAGGCACAAGGTTATCCTCCGCCAAAGAAAAGCTTAAAGTCTCAAAGCTTAAGGCTCCAAAATCAAAGCCGCCCATATTCACCCTGCAAACAAACCTTTCCGGCTCTCTGTCGCTGCAGGAATATACCTCCAGCGCCGAATTAACTATCTTCTTTAATAAAAGCACACAGCCGCCCTTTGTAACCGACTTCTTTATCTGCGGCGCCCCTGCGGTCTCGCATCGGCTTTCCCAAACACTCTCAATGGGCCTGCCTTCGTCGGTGGTGGTGTCAAAACAGCAGATACTGCCGTTTTTTGCCCCAAAGTAAAGCTTGTTTTTAAAGGTAAACAGCAGGCAGGCCTGCCCCTCTTCTGTCTGAGAGTAAATATTATCCCATACAAACCATTCGTATTCGTAAGCACCGTCCTTGTAAAACAGGCTTCTTGAATCTGCAAGGTATATCCTGCCCCCTGTTAAAATACACAAATAACCGTTCCATTCCAGCATTCGGGCGTTTTCAAGGTCCTCCTTTAAAAATCCGCCGTCTATGTTTGTGGAGCGGTGGCCTAAACTTCTTACTTCCTCCTGATCCCTTAAGGAATTAATACCCTCAAGGCCGTAAGGCGATAAATAAACCAGGTCGTCTCTGAAAGCAAGGGCGCCGTTATTGCAAACACAGCCTAAGGATATTACCCTTTCGCTTACAGGATATATCCTGCCTAAAGTGTAGCTTAAGGAAGGGCTGTGAGTGCATACCGCGTTGGGCCCATTTTCTTTGATTACCGTTAGCAGCCCGTCCTTTACTGCCAAAGCCTTAATATTCACCTGCCCGTTGCCGTCACTGTAATAGTTAACGTCCGCAACGTAGGTGGGATCGTTAAGCTCAGAATGGTAAAGGTAGCCGGGATAATCCTTATTTCCCGAGAAAAACACTCTGTTATCATAAACGCATACCAGCTTACAGCCTGCTATTCTTGCTCTGTGAGAGGCAATGGTCTTATAATAGGTAATATTAACGTTATCGTTACCCAATTGGGGCGCAGATGGAGCTGTTGTAAAGGTGACAGTGCCGTTTTTCAGGTCGGCAGTGTAGTTTGTTATAAGGCTCCCGTTAACGTAAACCGAGGAAATACCCCCTATGTTCTGGGCATCAAGGTAATAGACCGTGCTTTCCCCGTCGCCTCTGAAGGAATTCTTTCTTTTTTCCGAAAGCAGGTTTACCGCCTGATAGTTTTCCGAGGCCCCCAGGGGCTCCGAGGCGATCTTTGTGGTAGGTACAAAGCCCATGACCGAATAAATATACTGACCGCCAAAGTAAATGTAATTCTGCCCATCCAGTATGTAAAGCCCCGTTCCGAAGGCAAAGGAAACCGAAGGCTCCCTGTTCATTGTGAAGATCGAATTAAGCTCACCCGGCTGGGGAGGGTTTGGAAAGGAGGTCCATTTAAAAAGCCCGTCTCCCGCATGAACAAGAACGTAAAGCTCCTCACCCAATTCAAGAAAGTGTACTCCGAACACCTCATCCCCAAAATTCCCAAGGGCTTCAAAGCCCGGTCGGGTCTGTAAAAAGGAACCTAACCCGTCTGCATAAGAACGGTACATATTTCTGCAAAGGGACGCCCTGTTGGGCGCTATCTCCCTGGCATCAGAAGAAAGGTCCACCCCCGAAAGGTTTGAGTAATCCACCCGCACCTCAGGGTAACTGCTTAAGGGCTTATAATTCATATTGCCTCACCCTCATATACGTAAGCCTTTAAGGGAACATTAAAAAGCTCCGCCTTCAGGGCTTCGTAATCGTTCCTGTAAGCATAAGCCTTCCGTTCGTCATCCTCCTGCCATATATAATAGCAAGCCAGAAGCGGCAATAACATACCGGCAGGCTCAGTAAGATCTATAGGCTGGTCGTCGGGGCTGTTGTAATCTATCTTTTCAGGCAAACGCTTATACCAAAGGGTGTAATCGTCTGCCTCTTCAATATAAACTCTCTTATCCGGAAGCACTCTTACGTTAACGGGCTCTTCACCTTTGGTACAAACAGGGCATGCATATTGGTAAAAGCCCTCTTGAGGCGCACTGAAAAGGTGGGTGTTTTCAAACTCCTCCTTTTTCACCTCCAGCCTCTCAATAAGAGGGCTTACCCCACAGGCAATTACCGTACAGGCCCTGTTTACCGCCTCAATAAAAATATCCTTATGCTTTTCGTAAATATCGCTGTTTTCAAAGCCTAAATTAATTATCTCCGAGCGAATTTCTCCCCAGGTTCTCATAAAATATCACTCCTTTTATTTAAGGGGAGCGTAAGGCTCCCCTTTTAATTAACCCTTGTGAGCCTTAATAACGTAAAGCTCGTTGGGACGAACTACCTTGGCGCCGTAGGTGTCAAGGCCCTTTACCGCATCCTTAAATAACTGTTCAGGGCGATACGCCTCGGTTTCGTTTATCTGACCTGCAAATGCAATAGCCTTCTTGGTACGAACCATAAGGTAATCGTCGGTGCCGTCGTTATAAAGGTTGGTGGATATCTTGACCATCGCACCGTTATACATACCCACAATGCCCTTCTTTACAAGCTCAACGTTGTCGGTGTAAACCGCTGTAAGCTTGTCCTTTAAAAGGTTGTAAAACCAGGGAGTAACGTTAATAACCGCCTCGTCGCCAAGGTTGACCCCCTGCTCCCACAGCCAAACAAAAGCATCGTCAAGGGCATCCTTTGCGCTGTCGGCACTGTCAATAAGGGTGGAATCGCTTATTTTGCCTGCCTCAGTGGCCAAAGTGCCAATGAAAGTATCTCTCTCCTTGGCAAGGGCGGCGGCGCTTTCCTCTAAAAGCGCAGGCATAAGGCCTTCAATACTCTGGGCCTTATCCACGTCGTCTACGCCAAAGTTAAAATACTTTGCCTGTGTTATCTCTAAAAACTGTGCGCTGTCGGCTACGTCCTCAGGTGCGCCAATGTTCTCGCCGGTGTAATCACCAACGGTAGGGCGGGAAACACCAAGTATCTTTACCTTCTGGCCGCGCTTTGCCTCGCCCTCAAATTCGGTGTTGCAGTCCTCCTGAAGAACTGCATTTCTGTTGAGCTCAGTCTGAATGTGCTGGCTCCAAACAATAGGTTTAAAATTAGTATACGCCATTATAAATTACCTCCATTTTGTCATAGACTTCTGAATTCTCTTTAAAAGCTTCGGATCCCTCTTAAAGTCCTCTCTTGTAAGCCTGTCTACCTCCGCCGGAGAATAAAACTCCTTATCCTTAAACTCGGCGTTGCTCATAGGCCCAATATCCTCAGGGGGTCTTTTAGCTTCCTTTTCCCTCTGCGCCAGAATTATTTTTGCGGCTGTCAGCGCATCTACAGCCCCTGTGGCCATTATTCTTATAAACTCCTCGGGAAGAGCGTCTCTTTTAAGGTCAAGCTCAGGATATTCTTTTTTTATTAAAGCAATATCGTCGTCAATGACCCGCTGACGCCTGTATTCCCTTAAGCTCTCCAGCTCCTCACTTTCCTCTTTAGCCTTGCTTTCATTTTCCTTAAGCTGTGAAAGCAGCTGGTTGTACTGTAAGGTAAGCTGTTCTTTTTCAATAACAGCCTTGTTCTCCCTTTTTCGCATTGCCGCAAAGGCGCTGTTTTCCGCCTTTGTCTGCTTAGGGGGCTCTTTTTGAGGCTCAACGTTCACCTCTTGTGCGTCGTTTACCGCATTTAAATTATTCTCTTCCATAAAAAATTCCTTTCCGTTGCCTTTTAACAACAATTAGACCCTCAGTGTCTTCTGCCTTGCCGATATAAGCTCCTCAAGCCTTGCCTTAGGCAAAACCGAAGATTCATCAAGTAAGGATACGTATTCCTCAAAGGTTATAGCCCCGCTTGTAAGCAGGTTGTCAATAGCCTGCTGCTGAGCAAACCTTGAAAAGGGCAAAGCGGAGGATACGTCGGTTTTAATATCAACCTTCATAGCCTTTAAAAGTACCGGTGCCACCGTAAGGTTATACTGCATATCTCCCTGCCCTGCGCTTATAACAAGGCCCTCCGGATTATATACACACCAAAGCTCAAACCAAATAGCCGCAATATCCTCCACAAAAGCTCTGAACGCGCTTATCTGGGCGTTAAGAGGAAGCTGTGTCTGATCCGCTACTGCCAGAATTGCAGTACCGCTGGCCTTTTCGGGGTTTATTTGCCCAAGGG
Organism: Eubacteriales bacterium; assembly: GCA_045541395.1. Lineage (GTDB taxonomy): Bacteria > Bacillota > Clostridia > Oscillospirales > UMGS1783 > JAZRWQ01. Next base: position 19,609 of record JAZQIZ010000023.1, on the reverse strand, counting down.
CGGCATCCCCCGCCCCGGAAAGAGTTCGGGTGTAATTAATAAGCTCCTGCGAAAGGGTTTGGGCTGCCGAAGATACCGGAGCAGGCGCCAGATAACTTATCATTGAGCTGACAGGGTTCGCCGCAAGATTATCCACCGCTATTGTAGCGCCTGCCTGAGTTAAATTCTCAGGGTTCTCAATTTTACTGCGGTCGTATACCAGCTTCGGGTAAGCGTTATCCTTCACCGCCACAGAACGTCTTGCGAAGGTCTTGTTTATTTCAAGCTGATTAGGCACCAGCTGATTTACCTCACCTATACCTCTTGCACTGCCGTGCCGCGGCTGCCACACAAAAGCGGCAACAGGGTAATTCTTAAGGCCGCTTAAGGTCCTGCCCTCACTGTCTGTGGAAGCAACAAGGGTGTCGGGGGAGTAAATTACCTCCTTGGTGGAACGAAGGGTGTGAACGTACCCCTCCTCATCCTTATACATATAAAGAAGGCATACGCATTTTCCCGTTCCCTTCATTTCCGCCCTGGCCTGATCCGATAACTCACGGGCGGTATCCTCGTCTGCCTTAATGTTTTCAATCTCCTTGGGGCTGACCCCGTTTTTTTCGGCAATTCTTTTAACGTGATCTACAGGCCTGCGCTCGTAAATTATAATAAACGGCTGCTTCTGGATATCCCTTTGCTGTTCATCCCCTAAATACAGGTTGGTGTTCTCAATTATCTGTGCTCTGCCTTCGCCGTCGTAAAAATACAAATAACTCTCTCCCGCAATACAGGCGTTTCTTACTACCTGCCAGCAAAGATCGTCCATTTTCCCTATTTCCCAACGCTTTAAGGTGTGTTCCGAAAGCTTGGCGCATACCCTGCCGTAAAGCTGGCGGTTCTCATCGTTGTTCATAGGCGTGTAGGTAATATTAACGTGGTTCTGAGCCACCACGGCGGTTTTATATTCCACCGTAGGCTGAATAATGTTTATTACCGGATAGTCACCGCCCTCTTTGTACCATTGGTCGCCTTCAAAAAATCGGTATGCCTGCTCTGTCAGATTGTAAAGATCAATTCTGTTATGATGCTCCACACCGTTTTCGTATAACTGCCAAATTTGACTTGCACTTATCATTTATAATATTCTTCCTTTCTTTTTGGCCCTCACCTCGTAGGGCATAAATTCCCTTACCGCCTGAAGCTTCCTGCCGTCGCATATGCCTCTTCTGTATGCCAGAACAACACATATACCGTTAATTAAAATTGCCGCTCCAAGCAGAATAATAAAAAGTATCAAAAGCTCTTTCATATGATCTTCCTTTCAAAACCTTTGTGCTCCTCGCACTTGAAATTAGCCCTTTTTCTTAAAGGCCTTTCCCTTTCGGGGCAGGGCCGCCCGCAGGCAAAATATCTTAACGCATCGGGCCCGTGGGTAAGCTCGTGAGGCGTCAAACTCACGTCCGAAGGGTCGTTCTTGTCGTAGGCAAGAGAAGGCAGAGTGCGTATAATATTAAAGCAGTTGGAAAATATCTTAAGCCGGGTATTCCTTTGCCCCTGCTCATCCTTAAAAATTTTCAGCCACTCCTTTAGATCAAGCCAGCCCTGTGCCCTTCCGTTACTTACCTTCGTAAGCTTAACTCCGTTTTGCAAAAATATCTCGGCTGTGGAACGTCCGGTGTCCTTATGGCGGTTCCAAAGATCCGGCGGCGCAAAGGTACAGTATATAAATTCTCCCTTTTGCTCCTTTACCGCCTGAGCCGCCTTTGAAACAATAAGTCCGCTTTCGTAAACCTCCCTGTATACGTAAGCCTCCCCCCTTGGGGATACGGCTATAAAATAACAGGCAAGCATATCAAGGCCGTAGTCTATTGCCCTGTACCTTCTCCAATGCTCCGGTATTTCAAAGGGCTCACAAATATGTACCTTGCGGTCAAACTCATTAAAAAACCGCCCCTCAAAAATGTCCCAGTCCCCGTGCAGAAGGGCCTTTTTATCCTTCTCTTCAAGGTTTTCCAACCTCTTCACGTAATCGGGATCATTCCTTTGCAAAAATGAATTATCAAAAACGTAGGAGGGAATAAAAATTCTGCTGCTGCCCTTAAACTGTCGCTCCTTATAAGGCTCAAGGCAGTCTATAAACCGCTCCTTCACCCACGAATGCCCAACACCGCCGGGGTTTGCACTGCTCTTTATTTGCTTAGGGTAAGAATTAGCTCCTCGCAATCGGCTTATTAAGTAAATATACATCTGCTTCGTAAAATGAGTAAGCTCGTCAAATCTTATAACGTCGTATTCCGCCGATTGGTATTTATAAACGTCGTTTTCATTATCGCAGTAGCCAAAATCTATAATGCTCCCGTTTAGAAATATCCCCGTATGAGTGCTGGAAACGTATTTGTAAATACCGCGTGGGTATATTTCCAGATGAGCCCTTATAATAGACTTGTTCAGTTCAGGCAAGGTACGCCTTAAAATAAGCTGCTTACTGCCCTTATATCTTAAGGCATATAAAAGCGCGTCTATTATCTGCGCGTAGGATTTGCCTCCTCCTGCCGCCCCTCCAAACAGCACCTCAGTTGCCTTTGCATCTATAAACTGCTTCTGCTTTTTTGTAACCCTTATTCCATTTTCATTCCACCACCTTAATATCCACCTTAAAGCTCTCCTCTGAAGAAGACTCCTCCCTTTCACAAAGATCACATATCAAAGAAATAGCCTTAGGCTCCCCTTCTATTGCCTTTGCAATTATGGAAGCCGCTATGGCCTGGGCCGCCGTAACCGTACCCTTTATCTTCAAAGTCTCCTTCAGCCGCTCCTTACATTCCTTCCCTACCTTCAAAGGCAACAGCCCCTTTATGGCCTCCTTTATATCCTCCTTGGTATCCATAACTACCTCCTATTATTGCGAAACGCAACACAACCTTAAATTGAAGGCAGTAAGAAAAGCCGCTTGCTTTCAAGAAAATATAAAGCAAAGGAGCTTTTATCCTGAGAAACAAAGGAATAAAGGTCAATTACCGGCGCCTTTTTCTCTTTAAGGGCATTAAAAAACTCCTCTGCGTTTTCAGAAAGAAGCTCCTCCTTATACTCCTTTGCGTAATTCAGAAGATCCTCCCTTTGGGCTTCCTGAACGGCAAAATCAAATAAACAGTCGGTGTCATCGCAAACAAGCCCTGCCGTGGTCACAACCGAGTAGTCACCTTCACGTATCTTCCTGTTGCAAATAATACACCTGCCAACCGCCTTCTGCTCCTTAAAGCAAAGGGTACAGCCGTTGCACTCCTTTTGTGTATAACAGGGTAATGCCATTTCTACCTCCCTCATTGCGTTACGCAACATTATTTTAAAATTAAATGTATTGCGTTTCGCAATACCTATATTTATTATACTGGATATTTTTCTCTTTGTCAATACTTTTCGCAACAAAACTATTGCAAAACGCAAAAAATTATGTTATGATACCCTCGTAAGTATATTTCCCCGAAAGGAGAATAAAAATGGAGTACCGCGAGATCAAAAAGGAAGTCTTTGCCCAAAGGCTCTCCGATACGTTATCCGCAAGAAATGAAACCACCCATACCTTAGGTGAAGCTCTTTCCCTTTCCGCCGCCACCATCTCCCGTTACCAGAATGCCAAAATGGCGCCCAAGGTAACCACCCTTTATGCAATGGCGGCCTATTTAAAGGTAAACCCTTTATGGCTTATGGGGTATGATGAAGATAAAAATACTACCGCTGAAGAAAAGCCCTATTTAAATGCTGCCAACCTCTTCCCCGTGACCTTAAAGAAGCTGCCCCTTTTAGGCAACATTGCCGCAGGTGAGCCTATCTGGGTGCAGGAGGGCTTTGAAGCTTTTGTTGCCGCAGGAGAGAATACCGATGCCGACTTTTGCCTTAAAGTTAAAGGTGACAGTATGATCAACGCAGGTATTTTTAACGGGGATATAGTATTAATAAAAAGCTGCCCCGACGTAAATGACGGTGAGATCGCCGCCGTGCTTATTGATGACGAAGCCACCCTCAAAAGGGTATATAAGTTAGGCGACAGAGTAATTCTCCGCCCGGAAAACCCCGCTTACAAGCCAATGGAGTTTTATAAAAATGACGGTAAAAATATTCGCATCCTGGGCAAAGCCATTGCCCTTCAAAGAGGTATAAGCTAATGAACTACGTAATATGGGATTGGAACGGTACCCTTTTTAACGACCTTGACGTCTGCCTATACTGTATAAATCGCCTCCTTTATAACAACGGGTATAAAACCCTGCCTACTATGGAGGCTTACCATAAAGTATTCGGCTTCCCTATTGAAGATTATTATAGGCGCGCAGGCTTTGATCTTAGTAAAAAGCCTTACGAAGTCCTTGCCCATGAATATATGGATATTTATATTCCTATGGCAAAGCTTGCACCTCTTAACTGCGATGCAATTGAAGCTTTGGAAAAGTTTAAAAATGAAGGCTCAAAGCAGTTTATTTTATCCGCAAGTAAGCAAAGCATTTTAAATGAACAGGTAAGTATGTTTAATATCTCCCATTACTTTGAAGGTATTCTCGGTATGGACAGTGTATATGCCTCATCTAAAAAGGAGCTTGCTTATAAGTTCTTAGAGGAGCATAAGGATATAGAAAGCCTTATTTATATAGGCGATTCGTATCACGACCTGGAGGTTGCCAATATTTTAAACGCCAAAACCTTTCTTTACAGCGGCGGCCATCAAATAATAACCGAAGGCTCCGGCTATACGGTCATAGACTCACTTATAAAAGCCAACCATTGATTTTTCCGCCTTCCTGTAGTAAAATAGTTATAGCAAATTCCCAAGGAGTATTATTATGACAACCTTCGTTCACAAAACAAGAATGTATATAGGCGAAACCGACCTGACCACCCTTTTCGAAAACATAAACCGCGTTTGTATAGTATGCGATAAGTTTATGGTGGAAAGCGGCAAGGTGAAATACGTTTCCGAGCAGTTTGAGAAGAAAAATATAACCGTTCATATTTTTGATGAGGTAAAGCCCGATCCGGATATTGAAATAATCTCCCGCGGCGTTGCCCATATGATCAGCTATAAGCCCGATCTTATAATCGCCTTCGGCGGCGGCAGCGCTATCGATACCGCCAAGATAATCGACTTTTTTGCCCTCAGAGAATTTAAAGATCATATCTGCAATCTTCTCGCTATCCCCACTACCGCCGGTACCGGCAGTGAAGTAACCTGCTTCTCGGTAGTTTCCGATAACGTTCATAAAATAAAATATCCTATCGTTACCGAACACGTTCTGCCCGATGCGGCCGTGCTGGATGCCAACCTTATTCTTTCGGTGCCTCCTCATATTACCGCCGATACGGGTATGGACGCTCTGACCCACGCAATAGAATCCTTTGTTTCCGTGGATTCCAACGATTTTACAAATGCCCCTGCAGAAAAGGCCCTCTGGCTCATTTCTCAGCATCTTTTAACGTCCTATAACGAGCCCAATAATTTAGAGGCCCGTCAGGGTATGCTTAACGCCTCCTGCCTTGCAGGTATCTCCTTCTCCAATGCCTCCTTAGGCATAACCCATTCTATGGCTCACGCCCTTGGCGCCATAACCCATCTTTCCCACGGCCGCGCCAATGCCCTGCTTCTGCCTTACGTTATTGAATATAACTCCGGTATCAACGGCAGCCTTACTCCCGTTGCCGGCCATTACGCCTATATTGCCAAAATAATGGGCGTCGGCGGTCCCAACGTGCGCCAAAGCATAATAAACCTCTTAAGGCTGATAAGAGAATACCTTGCTAAAATGAATATCCCCTCCCTTTCCGAGGCTATTAAAGATAAAAAGCAAGAATTTATCTCTCAGCTTGATACCGCCTGCCAAAACGCACTTAATGACAGCTGCACCGAAACTAACCCCGTAAAGCCTACCCTTGAGGATATCAAACGTATTTTCCTTACGGCTTTAAAAAATTAAAACCCCCATTATAATAAACAGGAGGAATCACTATGCGTAAAGACTTTGGCTCCAAGCACTGGGTATATCCTATGCCCGTATTTATCTTAGGCACCTATAATGAAGACGGCTCTCCCAACGCCATGACCGCCGCATGGGGCGGCATCTCCGAGGAGGATGAAATTTTCATCTGCCTGGATGATACCCATAAAACCGCCCGCAATATCGAAAACTGCAAAGCCTTCACCGTCTCTGTACCCGACGTTAAAAACGTTACCGAAGCCGATTATGTGGGCATAGTTTCCGCCAATGAGGATCCTCATAAAATGGCCCACGTTTGCTGGACCGTCACAAAAAGCAAATTTGTAAACGCTCCCATTTTCAATGAGCTTCCCTTGGCCCTCGAATGTGAAGTCTCTTCCTGGACTCCGGAAAACTGCCGCTTATTTGGCAAGATCAAAAACGTCAGCATCGATGAATCCATCTTAGGCCCCAACGGCCTTGTAGACCTTACAAAGTTCAACCCCTTAACTATCGACGGCGTAAACTCCGTATATTACGGCCTCGGCACCCCCGTAGCCGACGCTTACGAAATAGGTCAAACCCTTATAAGAGACTAACCAAACAAAAAAGCTTGAGCAAATTGCTCAAGCTTTCTTTTTTACTTTTCCGGCGGATAGTCCTTGCGTTTTTATTGTGAGATCTTTTCAAGGTGCTCCTGTGCCTGCTTTTCACCTGAAATTACCGTAGGCTCCAGGTTGATTTCGGAGGTCTGCTTTTTACCGTTTAAAATATTTATCATTTCCTCCGCCACCGTTTGCCCCATTTCATAAAAGTCGGTTGCGATCACTGCTTCAACTATACCCTCGCTCACCATCTCTATTGCTCCCTTAGTTGAGCCTAAGTACAGTATCTTCAATTCCGGATGCTCCTGCTTTATTTTACTTAATACGTCCATTTGGATCATTTCGTTTGCTACAAGTATTTCTACGTCGTGATCAATTACATATTTATTTAAATCCGCAAATATAGAGTCCTCAGTGATGTCTAAATACCACGAAATCGGTTCTTCAGCAGTAAAGTCGTTTAAACTCAATTCCTCACAAACCGATAATATACTTTTATACTCTGCACTTTGCTCTTTGGGTACGAAGGCGATCCTTGCGGCAAAGCCTACCGTTTCGGTGTCGGAATAATTTTTATTGATATATGAAGCTACTGCACCGTATAGGCTTTCGTATGAACAAGGATTAATAATTAAATCACAATAAGTAGTTAAATCACGATTAGGATATTCATTTTCATCAAATCCGGTTTGAGAATAGATGAGATCGCTGTTATTAAAAAAATCAATATAGAGTTCACCGGATACATCATATAAAAATACACCTGTATTCTGATTATTATTCTCTTTCAGTATCTCAATTATATTTACGCCGGTATCAACGTCATTAAGCATTATGCCTTTATCTTCAACGTATTCTGTTGGATTAAATACAACGGTTCTGTATTTAACATTCTGTTTATCCGTATGATCCTGAAGCCCTTTATCTATCAATTCATACTGGCCAACACCTTCCATCATAAAATGTATGATGCTTAACTCTTCCTGCTGATTACTAACAGAACTGTTTTCAGGTTCTTCTGCACTAGGAGTGCTTTCAGGTTCTTCTGCATTAGGAGTACTTTCAGGTTTAACTTCACTATTTTTCCCACAGGCAAAAAGTGATATTATCATTATTAACGCTAAAAGAATTACTAATATTCTTTTCATATTATCTCTCCGATTCGATTACGGTATATCTATAGTAAATATCATCATGTCAGTAAAAGAACAAATAATTTCTTTTTCATAAAGATATCCTTTTTTATTATTTAGTATTGCAATTTAAACTAAACTGTACAAAGGGTATACTCTCACAGCGCAGGTGTCTGTCTTGTTGCCGCATAGGGGTCAATCAGGAAGGCGGCGCCGAAAAATTAAAGAGGGGAATTTTACAAAATCGGCGCCGCGAAAAAGCTCAGCTTGCCGGCGGATAATCCTGGGGCAGAATTTTAAACTGCTTTAAATATGAGTGGCCGTATTTTTCTTTTATGTATGGAGAATCATATATAAAATCCTCCGAGAAAACCATATCTGTAACTATATATTCATTATCTACAAGCTCGTAATGTACTGTCAATAAACCATCGGTGAGTAGGTGCAATGAGGCGGTCTTTTCATATGCGTACTCTCCAAAAAAATCAGTTTCTTCAGACTTTCCTGCAAAAAATAATCTATAAAAACTAACAGCACTATCTATTGATTCAACTTTTTCAATAGAATCTCCTACACGCAATTTTTTGAAATCCTTGCTTGATAGTACGTTCTCCATATAAACACCGCCTATGTTGTAAACTACTGTCGGATCATCTGTTACGTATTCTCCTTTTTCAAGGGAATATTCTCTGTCATAGAAAGTATACACATAGCCGCCGTTATTATATTTTTTTACGTCATATAACAACCCCGTATCGGATTGGCGAAGCAAACCAACTTCATATTCACTAAGACCTGCCGGTGCTGTTATGGTTTCTCCAATCTCAGTTGCAAAATACTGCGTAGCTGTTAGAGTATAATATATCCATCTTCCTTCACAAAGAGATATAATACTTTCAAAAGGCACGTTATTATTTATAACCGGAAGCCGCTCGGCATTTACACCCGAAAGAACTATATTCTTCTCCGTTGGAATTTCAATAGTCGAGTCCTTTGGAACGCTGTCATCCATATACCATTTCTGTGTCCATAATTCACCGCCGGCAGTTTCTATTGCCTGTTCCATATCAATATTCTCGGCCAGGAAATTTGACTTCTCTTCAATTACAGGCTGCTCTTCCTGCTGTTCCGAATTCGGCACTTCCACTTTATCTTCTTCAACGGGAGTATCGCTCTGAGATTCAACTTCACTATTTTTCCCACAGGCAAAAAGTGATATTGTCATTATTAACGCTAAAAGAATTACTAATATTCTTTTCATATTATCTCTCCGATTCGATTACGGTATATCTATAGCAAATATCATCATGTCAGTAAAAGTACAAATAATTTCTTTCTCATAAATATATCCTTATTAATTATTTAGTATTGTAATTTAAACTAAACTGTACATTGGACCGTACCTCTTTCCAATTATTACATCTCCACGATAGCACATAAAAACTACCTTGTCAATGGGTTTTTTGATGAAATTTCACAAAAACTGCAAGATATTTCCAAAGTGATGACAAAACGGTTACAAATAGGGGGTAAAATAAATTGGTTTATTTTGGGAGATGCATTTTTGACAAAAAATAGCGATCGGTTTTCCCGATCGCTGTTATTTATTTTTGACAGTACCTGCCGTATTTTTGTTCATTCAGGAATATAGGATTGGTCCAGGCGAGCTTCCCGTCCTTGCCTATAACGCAGGCGCGAACGTATTCCCATTTAAAGTCGCCGTTTGTAATATTAAAGCTTACGTGGGTAACGGTCTCTTCCCCGTTTTGAGGGCGCAGAGTTTTGCCCGGATGCTTATCGCAGTGAAGGGAAACGTAAGCCGCTTCTTCACATTCAACGTGAACGTTACCTTCATCGTCAATATAAAAATCATTAATAACAGGGCCTGTGGAAGCGTAGAATTTACCTTCCTTTACAGCCTTCAGAATATCGGGCACGTTATTCTTTGCGTTAACCATTATCCAGCCGCCGCAAAAATGCTCGGGGCGATGTGAATCGTCGGAAGCAACACCCCAGATAACCCTGCCCTGTCCCAGCATTTCATCCCAATAGGCGCCGTTATCAAAGTCCTCTCTGGATTCATAAACACAAACGTTGTTATAAACCTCAAAGGCACAAATACCCTTGAAATCCCTGAAAAATTCAGGGGGAGTTGAGCTCCAATGGGGGTGGCAGTGGATAGTCAGCTGGCCGCCGCACTCAAGATTATTAAGATAATGCTGGTATTCCGCCTGAGTAGGGCAAACCTTCTTTTCAAAAAACTGATCCTGCTCATAAGGGTTACCGTCCTCCTTAAGAGGGCCCATAGTAACCGTATGGAAGCACTTAAAACCCCATTCGTTTTTAAAATGAGTACAGTCATACTCCATACCGGGAATGACCGTAATGGGAAGCTCAGGCGCATAGGATTTTAAATTATATACTCTGTGGTCAGTCATACAAATAAAATCATAGCCGTGTTCGTAATAAATACGGGTAGCCTCCTCAGGGGAAACCTTACCGTCGGAGCGGGTGGTATGAAAATGAGTAACACCCTTAAGCATTTTATTTTCGCCGAAAGCCTGCTGTCTTATCATTTTAATACTTCCTTTCAGAAATAAGTTTAGCAAATAAACAGTTCAAGAACAAACACCGTAACGCAGGAAAGCACCGAAACCAAAAATAGCGGCGCCCCGAAATAGGCCAGAAGCGCCCCAACCACAAGGGCCGCAACCCCCGACCAAATGCTGTTTGTAGCTTCAACAATGGCAGGGAAGGTCATTACCGCGAGGGTAACGTAAGGTACGTAATATAAAAAGGAGCGTATGTAAACGTTTTTAATTTCCTTGCGAATAAGAGTAAGAGGCAAAACGCGGATAGCGTAGGTAACAATAGCCATAACCGCAATGTAAATATAAATGTTATTTTGCATTTTGCTCCTCCTTTCTGGGGAAAAGGAAGGCGGCGCCAAGGGATATGATTACTGTTAAGGCAATTACCCTTACCCCTTCGGGAATAAAGGAGAAAAACTGAACCTTTGCAAACACAAAGCTTAATACCATTGAAATAATAACAAGGCAGGCAACTATCCTGTCCTTCCTTGCAGGGGGAATAATTATTGCCAGAAACATACCGTAAAGGCCAACGCTTAAAGCGCTTACAACATTGCCGGGCAAAATATTGCCCATAAGCACACCCAAAAGTGTGCCCACCGACCAGCCGGGCAAAGCTACCGTCATCGCCCCGTAATTATAAAAGGGATTCAGCTTCCCTTCAACCGCTATGGAAATACCGAATATTTCATCCGTAACGTCATACCCAACAAGAAGCCTGTGAAAAAGGGGCGTATTTTTATCAAATTTCTGAGAAAGAGCGGCCGACATTAAAAGATACCTTGCGTTTGCAATAGCCTCCATAAGCGCCACTTCAAAATAGCCTGCCCCTGCGGCAATTAAGGTAAACCCCGCATACTCGCCTGCAGAAGCGTTTAAAAGAAAGCTTGCCAAAAAGGCCTGAAACCCTGTAAAGCCGGCGTTTCTTGCGGCAATGCCTAAGGTGAAAGCCACCGCAAAGTATCCAAGCGCTATGGGCATACCGTCCCGTATGCCGCGCACGTACCAATCCTTATTTTTAACCATTTTTATCACCGCCAATTATAATACCACAACTGCCCCCGAAAATCAACAAAAAAGAACGACCGGGTTTTGCTGGGTGTTCGTAAAACAGTTAAACCGGCCTATGGTTTGAATCATAGGCCGGTTTTTCGCAATATGTGCCGATTTCGGAAAGGCTCCCTTGTGTAAAGGGAGCTGTCAGCGCAGCTGACTGAGGGATTGTCTTACCGCAGCATCGATATACTCACAAACTCCACGGAAATTGCGGTTGACTTCGTTATTGGGGATGCGAATAACGGTAAGCCCATAACTTTCCAGAAAGGCTGTACGATCTGTATCTTTTTGGATGTTCCCATCCTCATAGTGCTGGGATCCGTCCAGTTCGATTACCAGCTTTGCTTCTGCGCTGTAAAAATCTGCAATATATTTTCCCAACACCTTCTGCCTTGAGAAACGAACGGAATAGGAGCGCAAAAAGTCATACCACAGATGGCGTTCCTCTTTGGTCATATTTTTTCGCAGCTGCCTTGCAAGTGGAACCAATTGCTTATTATGTTTTGACTGCATAACATTCCCTCCGTCACGGCTTGCGCTGTGCCACCTCCCTTTACACAAGGGAGGCTTTGGTGCGGTGCAATATCGCACCGTACGCACTACACCGAGCGGTGTATAGAAGTGCGCCCTTATTTTTCTGAATAAATTGCTAATTCAGATTTTGCTTAGTCAATATATGCCAAATATCTTTTCCAACAAAACCACATTTCCGACCGTTCTTTTTTATTAAAGGCTCTTACCATTTTACTGTCCTATACTGTAAACGCTGTAGCCTCTTGTAAGTATGCCGAAAATATATTTTAGGGTGGCAGATTCATAGGAAATATACAGCCTTCCGCCTTTAAAAACAATGCCCTCAGCCATTGGCGGCCCCTGTAATTCCTTTATAAGGCTTTCATTATCTAAAAACCATAAAGGCGCCCCTTCAAACTCACCTGCGTAGCTATTCGCCAAAACGTTGTTATGTAAATATATCCCCGAGTTTGTAGCACCCCAGGAGGTGGAAAAATAAAGCCTGCCGCTTTCGTCAAAGGCTATGCCCTGAATTTTGTCCGGCGCCGAAATAACCTTTTGGGGCGCCATATCAAATACCCCTGCCTTTTGTGCTTCGTCTATTTTATAGGCGCAAATAAGAGCGTTGTTTTCCTCGCCTGCAGGAGAAGTAAGCTTATGGCTCTCTTTGGTAAAGTAATGGCTGCCGTCATAAAATTCTGCTATCCATAAATGCCCGTCGTAAAGGGTGCAGGTACTGGCGCTGCTTTCGGGCTCAAAGTAATTTTCAAGGTCGACCCTCTCATTTTCAAAGGCTTCCTTGTTTACTGCCCATACCTTATCCCCATCGGCTATCCAAACAAGGCTTTCGCCAACTGCAATACCGCCAACGTGGCCTGTATGAGCCTCGCCGTCCTTATATAACTGAGAATACTTAAATTCCTCGCCGTCGGTAATATAAACGCGGGAAGCGGAGCCATCCTTCATATAACCTGTATAATAATAAAGGTCTTCCCCTTCATCAAAGGCAAAGCCTTGGGGCACAAGCCCGTCCCCAAGGCCTTTTAAATTAAACTCTTTGTTGGCAACAGAATAGTATTCTTTATAAAGTACAGGCTGAATAAGGGCAAAAACACCTAATGCCCCTATAACAACAACCAAAAGAACGCTTATTATTTTAAATATTATTCTTGCTACTTTTTTCATTTTTCGTTAAGGGAGTACTTTATAAGGTACTCATTATAAATTTCATTAAAGTTGGAATTACTGCCGTATTTCACGTTGCTTAAATACTGGTGAGTCTCTAAGCTGTTGTTTTCAACTTCAACTACCGCAACTGCAATATTGGAGCAATGATCTGAAATACGTTCATAGTTTGTAAGCAGATCCGAAAGAACAAAGCCAAGCTCTATGGTGCACTGGCCGTTCTGTAAACGGCGGATATGGTTCAGCTTCATTTCATCGAGTATGCCGTCAATAACCTGCTCCAAAGGCTCAACGTTATCGGCGCCTTCGGCGGTTTCGGAGGTGTATGCATCGGAAGTAATTGAAAGTATATCCTTAAGAGCCCTCTTAATAACCGCAAGCTCACTCTTAGCAGCATCGGAGAAGTCAAGTCCCTTATCGTAAATTTCCTTAGCCGCCTTTACAAGGTTAACAGCATGGTCGCCAATTCTTTCAAAGTCACCAATGCAGTGGAGTATCTTAAACTTCTCTGCATTGTCCCTTTCCGAAAGACGCTTAGCCGAAAGCTTCATAAGGTAGGTGCCAAGCTTGTCCTCGTAAATATCAAGCATGTCCTCTTTCTTAAGAATAGCGTTTGCCTTGTCTTCAGAATAGTTGCCTAAAAGGTCAATAGCCTGAACCGTTGTAAGATGGGCAACCGCACACATCTCCCCTGCCATACGTGAGCATTCGGAAATAGCAATAGCGGGAGTTGCAAGTAAGCGCTCGTCTAAGAATATAGGATCAACCTTCTCGTCTTCTTTAACCTTAATAATTCTGTCGGCAAGCTTAACCAGCTGCTTGCTGAAGGGCATAAGAAGGGCGGTGGTAGCAATATTGAAAATAGTATGAATAATAGCAACGTAAACAGGGCTTATTGCTTCGTTTACAAAGGCCCAGTTAAATATTGCGCTTAATACGTAGAATATTGTACACCAAATAACCGTACCGATGATCTTAACCGTAAAGTGAATAATAGGAACCTTGCGGGCATTCTTTGAAACGCCAATGGAAGAAATAAGCGCTGTAACGCAAGTGCCTATATTCATACCAAGCACCAAAGGTATTGCAGAGCCGTAAGTAATAGAGCCGGTAAGGGCAATAGCCTGCAAAACACCAACCGATGCAGAGGATGACTGAATTATCATTGTAAATGCAGTACCAACAAGAATACCCAAAATGGGGTTAGAGAACTTGGTTAAAATAGAAACAAAGGCTTCAGAACCCTTAAGACCTTCAACCGCATCACTCATAAACTCCATACCGTACATTAAAACGGCAAAGCCTATAAGTATCTTACCAACGTCTCTCTTCTTCTGGGACTTGGCAAGCATAATAAGAAGAATACCTATAAATGCAAGGGCAAGGCAGAAGTTAGCAGGCTTTAAAAGCTGAACGAATAAATTATCACTTTCAATGCCAACCATGGAAAGCAGCCAGGCCGTAACCGTGGTACCGATATTGGAACCCATTATTACACCAACCGTCTGCGTAACCGACATAATGCCCGAGTTAACAAAGCCAACCAGCATAACCGTAACAGCCGAGGAAGACTGAATAAGAGCAGTAACGCCGGTGCCTAAAAGCATGGCCTTAAAGGGATTGGACGTCATCGACCTTAAAACGTTCTCAAGCTTACTGCCCGCCAAACGCTCAAGGCCTTCAGAAAGAACGTTCATACCGTAAAGGAAAAACGCCAAACCGCCAATAAGAACTAAAAAATCAAAAAGATCCATAGGTACGCCTCCAATAGTTTCAAAACATACATGTTAATTTTATCATACAAACAAATAGCCGTCAATAATATATCAGTTAAGAAACTGCAAAAATATTATCCTATCTCCCAACCTCTTCATCCAAACATTTATTGCAAATAAAAAAGGTAATAGCCAAAGAAAGGCTATTACCTTATTATTTTTTGCTATACTGTGCCGTTTTTATAAATTTTATCGCTTAAAAGATCTTGGGCTTGACCAAGGGCCGAATACCTTTGTTCCGTTTACCACCTTATAGGCTCTTACCTTATAATAATAGGTCTTGCCTGCAGTTGCAGAAACGTTTTTGTAGTTGCCGCTTGTGGTGCTGTAGGTGGAAACAATATTGGTACCTGTCTTGGAGGTGGAGCGGGAGATCTGATAACCGCTTTCGCCGTTAATGTTTGCCCATTTAACCTTTACTTTACCGCTTGATCTTGAAAGGGTGGGAGTGGATATTTTCTTAAGAGTGTAAATACTTGCGGTTCTGTAACCTAAAGAAAGGTATCTTACACCGTTGGAGGTGTAATAGGGAACAACCTTGAAGGTGTATTTAACTCCGTCGGCAAGATCCTTCTTTGTCATAGAAGTGCCTGTGGTTCTGCCTAAGAGAGTATAGGTAGAAGCGGAAGCCTTCTTATAATATACTGCGTAGCCTGAGGCGCCTGTTGCCTTTGTCCAGGAGCAAACAACGTCGTCATAGCCGCCGGTAACGGTACGAAGCCTTACCTTTACGGAAGAGGGCGCTTTAGGGGTAATGGTGTAATACAAAGTCTTGGTGCCGCTGTAATTACCCTTAAAGGTTACGGTTACCTTATAACGGCCAACGTTAGTTCTCTTTACAAGGCCTGTTACGGTGTAATCTGTGCCTTTAACCAAAGCCTTGCCGTTTGAATCCTTAACGGTTAAAGTGGGGGCGGAAATAGCCGAGCCTGTGTAATTCTTCTTAGTGAAGGAAAGCTTAACGTTGGAGACCTTTGCAATGGCTGTTACGGAAGTCTTCGCATCGCATCTTGTGCAGTGCTTGGACTTGCTTCCCTGGGCAGAAGTAGTTGCCTTCTTATCTACTGTGTAGGAAGAGCTGTAGCTGTGGCCTAACTTTGCAACAGTTTCCGTCTTGGTTGCGCCGCAACCTTCTACCGTACAGGTAAGAAGCTTTTCACCTGTTGCAGTACAGGTAGCCGCCTTGGTTACCACTCCTTCATCATAAGTGTGGCCAAGGGCTTCGGAGTTAAGTTTTGCAGGGTTGCGAAGAATGGTTTCGCCGCCATTAATGGATATCTGCTCACAGGACCTGCACTTTACGTAATCCAATATGCCGCCTTCCGTACAGGATGCAGTGCCTTTGAAGAATTCCCAATCGTGAGGAAGTTTTGCAATAGTTCTGCTTTTTGTTACTACAACGCCGCATCTTCCGCAAGCAAACTCTGCCGTCCGACCTTTAGAGGTACAAGTAGGCGCAATATAGGAGCCTTCCACCTTCGTAACTCTGTGAGACCTACCGTTATATTCTCTCGGTACAACAACCTCATTGCAGACACTGCAGCGCTTTGCGCCTATATAACCGGAATGTTCGCAGTCGCCCATATAATCTTCTTCTGCAACAAGTTCGCCGTGCTCTCCTGTCGCAGGAATATCATGGCCTCTTTCTTCTATATAGTTACACCATTTGCATTTATAATTTCCCGTATAACCGGGCTGTCCGCAGGTTGGTTCTTTTATATCAGTCCATTCCAAACCGCGGCCGTCACCGTGATTTTCTGCACGGCAATCGATCAGTTCCACCTCAACCTCAACGTAGAAGTTCAACCAGTCTGAGCCTTCCGGTAATTCGGGCATGGTAAAAGTCCAGTATCCTTTGGGATTTTTCTCGTCGGGCGAATGATACTCTTCCTCGATCATTTCCCAGGTTCCTGACGCACCGTTCCCCCAGGTATAGTTCACGTCAATACTTGGATAGCTTTCATTGAAATTAACAAAATAACCTGCCGGATAGTCCTTATATAAGGTTATTTTCACCGTCGAACCCGATTTTGCCGCCTGCATATTGGTTGTGCAGTTCTTGGTAACAACACGGTAGCTTCCTGCAGGCGAAGTCTTTAATCCCGTATGATAATAACATTCCTCGCAGATCTTTTCATAGGAACCGTCCAGGTTTTCTGTGGGCAGGTCATACCACTCGGTATACCATTTATGTGTATATTTTTCATAAGCGTCACAGCCTTCTACAACGCAATATGCATAGTGGTAGGTCCTGTCTGTTTTTCCGTAAGGCTCTGAGTAAAGATTTACAATGTAACCGTTATGAATAAGATAACCGTAATTGCCGTTATCCTTATGGTTTTCTAAATATTCTTCGTTGTAGAATTCATGAGTATGTCCCTGCTTCTCTACTTCTCTGGTTTGAGTATAACCGCAAACGGTACAGGTCCTTGTCTCTTCACCAACGCTCGCAATTGTCGGCTGAACCGTTATAACCCATCCTGCGCCGAAATCATGCTCTTCCATAACGCCTTTGTTTTCGTTGCCGCAAGCGCACTTTGTCCAATGGAAGGCGTCGGTCATAACGTAAGCCTCAGAATAATCGTGAACGTGATCGGCAGGCAACGCAGGAAGAATTTCGCTGTGTATATAACCGCAATCATAGCAGGTCCGTCTCTTCAGGCCGCTTTCGTTCTTATCGGCCTGCTTGACAATGGTCCATGAATCAAACTCATGTTCCGTCTTGTCTTTTATCTTGTCACAGTTTGCGCAAGCATACCAATGGTGCGTTGCATTTTTTTCATAGTTGCCATACTGATGGGCAACCGTAAATTCCACCGTATCGGTAGTTACGGTGCCGTTCTGATTATTTACAGCGCAAAAGATCTTTACCGGCTTGCCTAAAGAACACATTCCCTCCAATACCGTAAGGGATACTTTGTTGGTGGTTGTGCCTTTATAGCTAATACCGTCTGTCATAGCAACAGGCTGGTCTGTAGATAAACTAAGATAATACCACTGATAAGTCAGATTATCACCCATTGCCTCTACGGTATAAACCGCCGCAGAATCCTCAGCATTTGCAATAACAGACTCAGGCTGTTTTATAATAACCGGCTTACCGTCTCTGTTATATCCGCAAACCGTACAGTTTCCGTTTACGTCATAACTGTGTATATGCGCTTCGGCATCGTGTTCACAGCTATCGTAACATTTCCCGCATATATCGCAAAAGTGCTCATCCCACAGCCAACTGTTTACGCAGCATTCGTGAGTACAGCCCTGGTCTTCTGTCTGCACTGCGCAACAATCTTCGCAAAGGTTATAACCTGCATCGTAGCAGGACGCACAGACTTCAACCGTATGGAAACAAGCCTGACAATCCTCGCAGAAGTGTTCATCATATTCAGGGTCTTCAATACACATACCGTCTGTACATTCGGTCTGTGCTTCACAACATTCTACACAGTATCCGCAGATATCGCACTGTTCGGTGTCATCAAAGCAACCGCCGCATTCCATGCAGAAATGATCTTCCCAGTCTGCGCTGTTAATGCAATATTCTCCGCAACTGCAGTTTTCGCTTTCTGCATTCTCTCTGCAGCATTCCGCGCAAAGTCCGCATTCGCCGCAAAACTCAATTCCGCTGCATAAGGTGCATAACTCACACTGTTCACAAACGTATTCCGATGCGCATTCTACGCAATGGGTCCCTTCGCCGCCAACCTCACACCAGTCGGTGCCGTGTTCATCACATTCAGGGCAGTGATCCCCTGCGTCAAGGCCGCATTCATCGCATTTCTGACATTCGGAGCAAAGCTCGTCTTCATAACAGCCGTAGCATTCTTTGCAGTGAAGCCCGTCGTCTGTTGCGCAAACTACACACATATCATGCTCTTCGCAGTAAATATCAATAAACAGTTCCTCTAAGAAGCATTTATCTCCACAACCGGAGCAATATAACCCACAGCCTTCGCAGTGGTTTTCCTGATACATTTCAAAAGGATGGTCAGAGCACTGGGAGGCGGTTCCCAAACAGTCACCGCAGTCAAAACAGTGTGTTCCGGCCTCTACCTGACAGTTCATACAAAGGTCGCAATCGTCACATACGTCGTAACCGCCCTCGTCACAGGCGTCGCATAAAGCACAGTGAGCAGGTCCGTTACCGTCGTTCATACAGTCAGGACAAACGTAACAAATATCACATCTTTCGCTGTTTTCTACCGGCCCAAGGCAGGAAGCACAGTGATTTTCTAAATAGCAATCGTCACTGTCCGCATTTTCCGAACAGTGCGGTCCGTCATCACAAAGCCAGTCATCAAAACGATAACCGCCGCAAAATTCACATTCCGTACCGTCATCCCAACCTGCAAACGCGGTTGTCGGCATAATACTCACTATTATAACCATTAACAGCAGTACGCTCAGTATTCTCTTTGCCATAATAATTACCTCCAAATCCAGAGAATCGTACCGTCATTATACCACACTTTAAAAAATTTGTCCCCACACTTTATCCCACACTTTTGTGTTTTTCAGCTTAAAATTTAAAATATCAGCCCTATTCCCCTTGCACAAAGCCTTTCTCCTGGCAAACAAAAAAGGTAATAGCCAAAGAAAGGCTATTACCTTATTATTTTTTGCTATACTGTGCCGCTTTTATAAATTTTATCGCTTAAAAGATTTTACGCTTGACCAAGGGCCGAATACCTTTGTTCCGTTTACTACCTTATAGGCTCTTACCTTATAATAATAAGTCTTGCCTGCAGTTGCAGAAACGTTTTTGTAGTTGCCGCTTGTGGTGCTGTAGGTGGAAACAATGTTGGTACCTGT
>JAZQIZ010000022.1:0-22234 GCA_045541395.1 Eubacteriales bacterium | reverse complement strand
TACAGGGTGATTTATTGAACCCATACAGCAGACTATTGTTTTGCCCTGCGCATGATCTTCGGTAGCATTGCTTTCGGGAGTTTCGGGGGTACTGCTTTCAGGAACCTCAGGCCCCTTTGCACAGCCGAAAACTCCTAAGGTAAGAATTATGCATAATATTAAACAGATAATTCTTTTCATTGTCAACACTCCTTAATAAGACTTACAGCTTCAGTTTAAATAAATACAACAGGCTTGTCAATAACGAATTTTCCAAAAATTAAGTTTTTTGTCCTAAATATGACAAAACGGTTACAAAACGGTTACAAAACGGTTACAAATAAAAAACCGTAATCTTTTGATTACGGTTTTTTAAGGTTACATAGTGCATTTTTCGTATTTTGCAATAAACTCGTTAAAGTCCACTATTAAACCTCTTTTTTCTTTTTATTCTACCACAAAAGAAAGCATCTGTCTATTATTCCCCGAAATAATCGTACATCTTTTGCCATATATCGCGATAGTATGGAATATCCTCTTTTGTAGCAATCGGCGCTTCCAGTTCCTCAAACCAGGTATCCTCACTTGCGTTGAAAACCGTGCCGTTGAGTAAGTCATACAATGCTTTGGCACACGCCGCACCCTCATCATACAGCGGTCGGCAAACTAATCCGGTTATATGCCCTTTTTCAATACCATCCAAGTTAGGTTCTGTATAGTCCACGCCGACAACAATTATATCGGTGCGGTCTGTTGCTTCTATTGCTGCACTCCAACTTTGGGCTGAGCCAGCTGTCATGCCGAAAGCGGCAACCATATCGGGGTTATCGTTAATATATTTAGCAACCTTATCTGTTGCTTCGGTTATTAAAGCGCCTTCATTGACGAGGTTCAGGACCGTAAAATCAGTATTCAGTTCACCGAGTCTTTCAAAAAATCCGTTAGTTAAAGGATTTTCCGTTACGCCCCCCGGTCCGTTATGCGATAAACCTATATCGCCGCTTGTTATACCCTTTTCCGTAAGGGCATCAACAATAAAATCCGCTACATTGCGACTGATTTCATCATCCTGC
Organism: Eubacteriales bacterium; assembly: GCA_045541395.1. Lineage (GTDB taxonomy): Bacteria > Bacillota > Clostridia > Oscillospirales > UMGS1783 > JAZRWQ01. Next base: position 21,182 of record JAZQIZ010000022.1, on the reverse strand, counting down.
GAATAAATATTTTTATCAATAAAGTCTTTGGTATCTATATATTCGTGTTCGAAATGTGGGACAGTAACGTAAACCCCCATTTCTTTCATGCCCTTCATCATTTCGTAGCAGGAATCGTCGCCTGTCGACAGCATTATACCTGCTACGTTAAATTCAGCTACGTCACTGTTCCATTTATCTATACTTTCCAGATATGAACCTTCATCAAGGCCTGAAACAAGAGGCTTCATACCAAGTTCTTCGGCTTTTAACATAAATCCGGTCTGCACTATCCTGTGCACAGGGTGGTTTACATAATTCATGCAGCAGGCAACTGTTTTGCCCTGCGCATGATCTTCGGAATCATTGCTTTCGGAATTTTCGGGTGTGCTGATTTCGGGAGTTTCGGGGGTACTGCTTTCGGGAGTTTCAGGTGTGCTGCTTTCGGGAACCACCGGCTCCTTTGCACAACCGAAAAGGGCAAGTAACATTGTTAATGCAAGGGCTAAAGATAAAATCTTTTTCATACTATCACTCCTTAAAATATTCCTGTGCGGAATTATAAATATCAATATAGGCCTGGATACTGTTTTCTCCTTCGCCCTCAAGGGTTGCTATGGGGGCTTCTATAAATTCAAGCCAGGTATCTTCGCTGCTGTTAAACACTTTTCCGTTTACAAGCTCATATAAGGCGGTAGCACAAGCGGCACCCTCGTTATACAAAGGCGTTGCAACCAAAGCATCTATGCCTCCATTTAATACGGTATTAATATTTTCTTCGGTACAATCCCGGCCTATAACTATAATATCCTCTCGGCCTGTATTGGTTTTTGCTTCGGACCAACATAAAGCAGAGTTTCCTGTAAGGCCTATTGCCGCAACCATATCGGGATAGTTTTCTATATAGTTTACTATATCGCTTGTTACCTCATCTTTTAAATGGCCTTCAGGCATAGTATCCAGTATTGTAAAATTCGGAGCTGTTTCGGCCATAACCTGCCTAAAGGTATCGTTTGCCAAATTGCTGGCAACACTTGAACCGCTTTGCGAAACACCAATTGAGCCTTCAGTAATGCCTGCTTCATTAAGCTTGTCAAGTATAAACTCCGCCATTTTGGTTCCATATTCTTTTTCTGAATAAGCAATATTCTTATCAATAAAGCTTTTTGTATCCTCATAGTTATGTATAAAATGAGGAACGACAGTGTAAACGCCTTGTTCTTTCAGTGTTTTCATCATTTTGTAGCAGGAGTCGTCACCTGTCCATAGCATTATACCTGCTACGTTAAATTCAGCTACATCGCTCTTCCATTTATCTATAAGCTCCTGATATAAACCTTCATCAAGGCCGGATACTATAGGGTTCATTCCAAGCTCTTGTGCTTTAATACAAAATCCGTACTGAACTATCCTGTGTACAGGGTGGCTTACAGAACCCATACAGCAGGCTATTGTTTTGACCTGTGACGGTTCTTCCTGCTTGCTGCTCTCGGAAACTTCAGGAACGCTACTTTCGGGAGCATCCGGTTCCTTTGCGCAGCCGAATATTCCTAAGGTAAGAATTAAGCATAATATTAAACAGATAATTCTTTTCATTGTCAACACTCCTTAATAAGCTTTACAGCTTCAGTTTAAATAAATACAACAGGCTTGTCAATAACGAATTTTCCAAAAATTAAGTTTTTTGTCCTAAATATGACAAAACGGTTACAAAACGGTTACAAAACGGTTACAAATGAAAAACCGTAATCTTTCGATTACGGTTTTTTAAGGTTAGAGGGTGCATTTTTCGTATTTTGCAATAAACTCGTTATAGTCCTCTTCGTTATCAATAATATTTATTTCAACGCCGGTCTTAATAACCTCAAAGGCTTCAATGAATCTTAAAGAGTCTTCATCAATTTCCATCTGTCTGCCGCAAGCGTTGTTGTTAGCAGGCATAATGCCAACGCAATAATCTGCGCTGCCGTAGGAACACCACTGAATAAGCTTAGGAAGAACAGCCTGTTCAAACTTAAGCCAAAGACCGCGCTTGTCGGCATGGTTGTAAATACCAACGTAGCAGAAGCCTTCTTCATCTTTATATAATTCGTGGGAGTAAACAAATTCGTCGTAATTATCAATAGGTTCAATAACCTGAGTCCAGTTCTCGGCGATCTCGTCCATCTTACCGGCAACAAGTCTTCTGGATCTGGAGGGGATATAAACCTTAGTGTCCTTACTGAGAACAGGGAATCCAACGTTTATATGATACATAAGCATAAAGGGAGCCTTGTAAACGCTTTCGTTTTCGGTCTCATCCTTAATAACTATTTTCTTTTCGCCCAGCTTAGATGAGATCTCTCTTCTTAAAACGCAGTTTTCAAAGAAAAGGCCGTTATCTCTCATTTCGCCGCCTGCGCCTACTATATAATCATCGCCTTCCCACTTCTCAAAAACGTTAACGTTTTCAGCGGGGATAAAGCGCAGTCTGCCATGGAAACGGTTTTCGCCTTCCTGTTCATTGGGGTAATGGCTGCCTACGTTGGAAAAACCGCAGGTGTAAAGCATACCGCCCGTAATGGCGCGTAAGAAGTTTCTGCCTTTATGATCCGCCTGAGAAGGATGAACAGGGCCAACCTTGGAAAGGAAGTTAAAGGGCATACCCTTATATTTAACGTTTACAATATCAAGGCATCTGCCTTCCATGAGTGAATAATTAAGCTCACCGCAGGTAACGTCCAGCATTTTAATGCCTGTAGCCTTGCCTGCAGTTCTTGTCTGAGGGCGAACCTCAGCTATATTCTTCATATTGTTTACGCGGCGGATAAGCTCCTGCTTGGTATAATTTTTACCGTTAAAAAAAGCCATATTGTTTTCCTCCAGTATAAAAAACTAAGTTAGGTAAAGTATATCATTTAATTTTTTTAGTTTCAATACCGTTATTGATTTTTTTGATTGATTTTACTAAAGATTTGTATTAGAATATATAGGTAAAATATTTTCTAGGAGGACAACCATGGATATAAAAGAAAAGGCGTCCCTCAACGTATTTGCCAATAAAGCAAGGCTCTTGGCTCTTGAGGGCATTTTCAGTGCTCAGTCCGGTCATCCCGGCGGCTCTCTTTCCATTTGTGATATTCTCAGCGTCCTTTATAATAAGGTTATGAATATCGATCCCGCTAACCCCGAAAACCCCGATAGGGACAGATTTGTGCTTTCCAAAGGTCACGCTTGCCCCGCACTTTACGGCACTTTGGCTTTAAAAGGCTATTTCTCCACAGAGCTTTTAAAAACTCTCCGTAAGCCCGATTCTATTCTGCAGGGGCATCCCGACATGAAGCATATCCCCGGTGTTGATATGTCTACAGGCTCTTTAGGCCAGGGTATATCCGCCGCTTGCGGTATGGCTCTTTCTGCAAAGCTTTCCCAAAAGGATTACAGAGTTTATGCTATCTGCGGTGACGGTGAAATTCAGGAAGGTCAGGTTTGGGAAGCTGCAATGTTTGCCGCTCATTATAACCTTAATAACCTTTGCGCTGTTATTGACTATAACGGTCTTCAGATAGACGGTGACGTTCATAAAGTAATGAGCCCGGCTCCCGTTGATGAAAAATTCAAGGCATTCGGCTGGAACGTTGTTACCATAGACGGCCACGATTACGATCAGATAGAAGAAGCCTTCAATAAGGCTAAGTCCTCCGATAAGCCCTTTGCAATTATTGCAAAAACCGTAAAGGGTAAAGGCGTATCTTATATGGAAAATCAGGCAGGCTGGCACGGCAACGCACCCAAAGAGCCCGATTATAATATTGCGGTAGAGGAACTTACTGCCGCCATTAAAGAATTGGAGGCAATGTAATATGGCAGATATAGCAACAAGAGCAGCGTACGGACAGGCTCTGGCGGAGCTTGGCAAGGAAATGGACATTGTTGTTTTGGATGCTGACCTTTCCAAGTCCACAAACACCGCCACCTTCAAAAAAGAATTCCCCGAAAGATTTATAAATTGCGGTATTGCAGAAGGCAATATGGTTGCTGTTGCAGCAGGCCTTGCTACAACAGGGAAAACTGTTTTTGCTTCTTCCTTTGCAATGTTCGCCGCAGGCAGAGCTTTTGAGCAGATAAGAAACTCTATCGGTTACCCCCATCTTCCCGTTACTATTGCAGCTACTCATGCAGGTATTTCCGTTGGCGAAGACGGTGCTACCCATCAGTGCAACGAGGATATAGGCATTATGCGTACTATCCCCGGTATGACTATAATTTGCCCCAGTGATGCCGCTTCTACTAAAGCCTTCGTTAAGGCTGCTGCAAAGTTTAACGGCCCTGTTTATATGCGTCTGGGCAGACTGGCTGTTCCCGCAGTTTACGAAGAAGGTAAGGAATTTGAAATAGGTAAGGGCTATCAGCTTACTGAAGGCAACGATATTACTATTGTTGCAACCGGCCTTATGGTTCAGGAAGCTTTAAAGGCAGCCGAGATTCTTAAAGAAGAAGGCGTTAACGTAAGAGTTATTGATATGCCCACTATCAAGCCTATCGATAAGGATATTCTTGTTAAGGCCGCAAAGGAAACCGGTAAGATCATTACCGCCGAGGAACATAATATTTACGGCGGCTTAGGCAGCGCAGTTTGTGAAGCCTTAGCTGAAAACTGCCCCTGCCGGGTTAAGCGTGTTGGCGTGGAAGACTGCTTCGGTAAGTCCGGCGCCGCTAAGGAAGTTCTTAAGCTGTTCGGTCTCAGCGCAGAAAACCTTGTAGAAAAAGCAAAGGAAATGCTTAAGTAATGAAAGTAGTTTTACAGGTAGTTGAAAAAGCTTCCGTTTCGGTTGAAGGCAAGGTCATAGGCAAAATAAATAAAGGCTTTCTTATTCTTTTGGGTGTATCAAATGAGGATACTAAAGAGGATGTTGAGCGCCTTTGCAAAAAAATATGTGCCCTTCGCATTTTTGCCGATGAAAACGGCAAAACCAACCTTTCTTTAAAGGATGTAAACGGTTCACTTTTAATAGTTTCTCAGTTTACTCTTTATGCCGATTGCAGAAAAGGTAACCGCCCAAGCTTTGTAAATGCAGGTGATCCTGCTTTGGCAAACGAGCTTTATGAATACTTTATAGAGGAAGCCAAAAAATACGTTCCCAATGTGGAGCACGGCTCATTTGGTGCCGATATGAAGGTCGAGCTTGTAAATGACGGCCCTTTTACCTTGGTTTTAGAATAAAAAAATTCCCGCACTGCTGTGCGGGAATTTTTTATTGAAGCTCAATATTTAACGTAATTATTTTATGGGGGCCAACTTTGAATTCAACTTTATTGCTTTCAAAGGAAGCTTTGGATATGATGTTCTCTTCAAGGTCGGTAAAATAAGCCGCTTTTATATTTTTGCAGAAGGCAAGGGATGCGGTTTCTTCCGTATTTTCCATATTGAAAAGGCGAATTATCATACCGTCTCCGTCTTCGGCAGGCTTTAAGGTGCTGTAGCAAATATTGCCGCTTAGGTTTTCAAGGGCAAAGAAGCTTGTATTTTCCGCTTTTTCAAGGTCGGTCCTGTCTTCTTTAAAACGAATACCTGTAGCTAAAATATCGGAATATCTTTGCATATCGGCATTGGTTTCTTTTGCTATAGGCAAAAGACCGAAATTATACTCCCATTTGCCCGGCATCTGCCCTGCAATAACCTCCTGATGGGGCTCTGCCTGACCGATACAGCGCAGTAAGGTAATTGCAAGGGTGCCCTCCTTATCGTCAAAGGCGCCTACCTCGTGAAGTCCGCCGCCGCTGATAAAGGCAAGGCCGCCTTCCTCATTCTTTTTATAGGCAAAGGAAGTCATAGCCTTTTCGTGCTGGCAGGCTTCTCTCCACATTTCTCTTTCCTTCGGCAGAGAGACCGGCCTTTCGGTAACGCAGAATGCCAGGGAAGCATAGTATTTATCTTCGGTAATGCCTGTGGGAATAATCAGGCGGAGCCTGTGGTTTTTGGCAGTGTTGTCTATAGTCATTTTTACTTTGACCATAGGGCTGCTCTTTGTAACTGAAACCCTTGAAGTAACCTTCACCAAAGCATACTTTTCGCTTCTTCGTATGTCGGGCTTAAGCTCGTGGGTACGTACGACCCCTTCGGGCAGATAAATTTCCTTTTCAATTGTAAAGGTGCACTGAGCGGGAGTGTCTTCACAAACCGATATGATCGCATTGGAGCCTGTGCTCAGATAAGTCCTGTCGTTGGTGGGAGCGCAGGTGAACCAGCCGTCGCCAATATCACCGTTATCGGCAAACTGAAGCTGATCATCATAAACTTTGCCTGTGCGCTTGTCGGTAATGCAAATTGTACCGTCGGCATTGACTTTAAGCTTAATATAATCGTTTTCCGCTGTATTTGCGCCTGTTCTCAGGCTGTCAAAATACCTTACAGCCCCTTCTTTGGGAACTATCATATATTCGGCAATGCCACCGGCAGGAAGCTGTGCTTCAAAGGAGACAGTGTGCCTGTCAAAATCATAATATTTGCCGCAAACTACCTGCTTCTTGTTTCTTGTAATGTTAAGTAGGCGGTAGGGGATCTGTTTGCCGCTGCTGTCAACTATGAAAAACGAGTTTCTGTCTTCATAGCCAAAGGGCTCGGAATATCTGTATTTATAATCACAGTCAAACCAAAGGTCTACTGTAACTGCCTCTTTCCGTTCAAAAGGTAAAGGATTGAAAATGGATAGCACGGTATTTTTGCCTTCTTTTTCGGTGCGGGACAGGTAATTCATACCGTGATCGCATATCTCATTGGCAATTTCAAATACCTGATCAAAGCGATATCCCATATCCTTATGGATCTGATCGGGAGAGCAGCCGCAAATAGAATCGTGGGGATGGTTCTGAATAAGGTGTTTATATGCGGTATCATAAAAGGCCTTTCTTATGGGCTTTTTGCCAAGAGTATTACTCATTGCCGTTAAAGGCCCTGCCCATTTTTCCAAAAGAGTCTGTCCTTTATCGTTGGCGCTCTTAATATCATAACGGGAGGAAAGGGTGTTTGTAATAAGGTGAACAAAAATATTTTTATCCCTTGCGGTATCGTTTATTTCTCCCTTGTGTACCGGCAGGGAGTTTTCATATTCCTTAAGCTGTTCAACCATGCGGCAAAGGGAAACCGTTTTTACCTCTGCGCCAGGGTAAAGCTCCCCGATTCGCTTTTTTGCATAAAGGAGCTTATCCATATGAATATGCTGATGATCCTGCGCATCCATTATTATTACAACAGGAACATCTGTTCTGGAAATATCATGGTCAATAAGATTTCTTAAGCCTTCATCCATCTGTTCGGGAGTGTTTCTCTCCTGAAAATTATACATTTCAAACCAAAATGCGCCGTAACCCTTATTGTCCTGGAGCTTATATGTTATAACTCTGCTGCCGTCAGGGCTTTCCCAATTAAAAAATGCAGGAAAATCCCCTTCGTTGGTGCCTCGGCCTAAAAGGGCGCCGTCAATATTAAAGCCCTTTAGTATCTGAGGCATCTGGGCGGTATGGCCGAAAATATCGTTTATATACCCGTGCTTGTTTGGTAAAACCCCATAATCCTTGCTTATTTTTGTACCCATGAGCATATTATGTATAAGGCTTTCTCCCGAAACAAGGTATTCGTCGGGCATTACGTACCAAGGCCCTATAAGAATACGGCCGTCTTTTATAAGCTTTGCAAGTCTTTCTTTGTTTTCGGGAGCTATTTCAAGGTAATCCTCCAAAACAATAGTCTGTCCGTCAAAGGTAAACTGTTTAAATTCGGGGTTATCTTCAAGCTTTTCTATAAGGTCATCTACCATATCCGTAAGACGCCATCTGAACCCCTGAAAATTCTGGTACCATTCTCTGTCCCAATGGGAAGAGCTGAATAAATAAACCGTTAATTTTTTATCCATAAAAAATACCTCCGTAAAACTAATATAAAGGTAACATAAATAAAAATCATTGTAAAGAAGTTTTTAGAATTTATATAAATTTTATATCATATAATTTAAAAATATGTTATACTTAATTTACAGGAGGTGTATATTATGAATATACTTGCTTTTTTGCGTCCTAAAACCACCGTCGCCTTCTTGGATATAGACAGTACCGTAAGACAGGGCATTGAAAAAATGCGCACCTATGGCTATACCGCCATCCCGGTTATTAACAAACAGGGTGTTTATTGCGGTACCGTAAGCGAAGGTGATTTTCTGTGGAATATGCTCTATAATAATAAATTCAATATAAAGGAACAGGAAAAGTTCTTTATAAAGGATATTATGAGAAGAGACTGGAATCCTGCCGTTCGGGTCACCGCAAGTATAGACGATCTTGTCAAAAGAATAATGGAGCAGAACTTTGTCCCCGTTGTAGATGACAGAGACGTATTTGTTGGCATAATAACCCGAAAGGACGTTATTAATTACCTTTACATAAGAAAAGAGGATAATAATTGAAAACCCTTATTTTTGATCTTGACGGTACCTTGCTGGATACCCTTGAGGACCTGGCAGACAGCGTTAATTTTACCCTTAATAAATACTCTTACCCAGAAAGAACTTTAGAAGAGGTCCGCGCATTTGTAGGCAACGGGGTAAAAAGATTAATGGAGCTTTCGCTTCCCGAAAATATTTCAGAACAACAGTTCAATGTCTGTCTTTCCTGTTTTAAAGAGCATTATGCACTGAATTGTAAAAATAAAACCGGACCGTATAAGGGAATACCTGAGCTTTTACGTACCCTTAAGGAAAGGGGTATAAAAATGGCGGTGGTTTCAAATAAGTTTGATGCTGCCGTTAAAAGCCTTTGCAAGGCTTATTTCGGCGATCTCATATCGGTTGCTATAGGCGAAAGCCAAGGAGTGAACAAAAAGCCTGCTCCCGATACGGTGCTGAAGGCAATGGAAGCCCTAAATGATATAAACTGTGTTTACGTTGGCGACAGTGAGGTTGATATCCTTACAGCCCAAAATGCCGGTATACCCTGTATATCAGTTACCTGGGGTTTTAGAAATGAAGAATTTCTTATTGCCAACGGCGCCAAAACAATAGTTCACACTCCCGAACAAATATTGGATCTTGTATAAAAAATGACCTGCTGTATGCAGGTCATTTTTTTAGCCCTCTTCAATTATATAAGCAATCATTTTTCTGCGGCCGAACTGCATGCATTCTTCCACAGAATCCATATGCAGGTCTACAATATTGCCCTTAACGGCGCTGCCGGTGTCTTCTGCCTGACAGTAACCGTAAACAAACTTGCCGTCTTCACTGCAAATATACATTTTGGTTCCTAATGGTATAACCGAAGGGTCTACTGCCACGTAGCCTCGTTGTGCCCATTTGCCTGTGGCTGTACGGTTGCCCGGCAGGTGATATGCGGTACATTCTATATCAATTACCCTAATATAATCCTCGGGTATTTCATCGTTTTCGGGTATAGCCCCGTCGTGTTCAAGAGAAAGTATAAGGGTGGCAACTGCCTCGGTCGTAATCTTTCTGTTTATTTCTTTTGAATCTTCAAGCTTACCGTTAACGTATTTGTCCCGGTAAGTAACTATAGCTGCGCCGCTTTGACCTTCAACGGTGTAGGTGTGCTCAGCTCCGTCGCTCTGGTCGTCAACAGGCGCCGGGATTATCTCTTCTTCAAATCTTTCTTTGTAGGTTACTCTGTTTACAGTTACGGTTTGTGCGTTTGTAATAGTATCCTCAAGCGGTCTTGATATTTCATCGTTTTCCCCTAAGGTAATGTTGGCATTCTTTAAAAGCTCCTTAAGCGTGGCCCCGGTAGTTGTTACTGACTTTGTTTTGCCGTCACAGATGAAATTTACTTCAAATGGGTCTGTAACCGTAATTATAACGTTATCATTTGTGGTTTCGGTTTCAATTTTAGCTTCGGTGTCATATTCAAGCGCCGTAAGCTCTAAAACTGCTTCGGTATTTCTCTCAAAGGTCCTGAGGGTAATAGTTTCGTTTTCATATTTGACCGTATAAGTAGGCCTTAACTGCAAAAGCATAACTATAGCAAAAACCAAAATGGCTGCATCTGCAAAAGCTGCAATAATAACGTAAGGAAATCTTCTTTGTTTTTTCTCCGGGTGTGTTTTTTTAACCGCCTTTTGTTCCTTGATATGCTTTGTTGCTTTTTGAGCAGGCTCTTTTTTCGGTTCTTCCTTAATTACAGGCTCTTCTCTTACAGGCGCTTGAGCAACATGTATCTCCTGAGTATATTCTTTTATAATATCCTCAAGTTCCTCCTCTGTTGCATCAACCTGCTGCTTGGAGGTTTTAAACATTTCTTCGAATAAAATATCGTCAATGTCAACAGAATCTACTAATATATCGGTTTCAGATAAATAGGGCTCAACGCCGAATTCTTCATATATTTTCTCAAGAGATATTTCTTCTCGTTGGGCAGACATATGTGATTCTCCTTTCTGTGGCATTCTGCGATATTTTAATACATTTTTTTAAAAAATGCAACCCTTATATTATTTCCAAGGTTTTTTTCTCCACTTTTAAGCCTTTTTAACGCAAAAATAAGCGCCTGAAAACCATTCAGGCGCTAAAAACTTAAACATTGAACATCAGATCAAAATAGGTTGGCATAGGCCATGCCTTGGATTCGGTGTTCTGTTCCATAGTATCGCAGATTTTGCGCAATGCTTCCATTGAAGGAACGACCTGCTCTCTGTATATGTGGGCTTGTTTGCGAATATCGGGTTCGCTTGTGGCTATATCCACAAGGTTCTCCAGAACAGTACAGCCGTCCTCTGCCTGGGTGAGCAGCTTGGTTAAAAGGGTAATGTCCTTTTTATAAACAGTGGTGTCTCCGCCCATTTTATCAACCTTAATGGCGCTTTCAGCAAGCTTTCCGCAGTATTCCATAACCGCGGGAAGTATCTGCTGACGGGCCATTTCAGAGGTGGTGAGCGCTTCAATATGTATTGTTTTTGCATAGGTCTCCAAAGCAATCTCATAGCGGGCCTTGCATTCTTCTTTGGTGTAGGTGCCTGTGCGTTCAAACATTTCAAGGTTCTTGGGTGCAATTATTGCTTCTGTTGCATCTACCATACATTCAATATTTGGCAGACCGCGTTTTTTTGCTTCTTCTACCCATTCTTCAGTGTAGCCGTTACCGTTGAATATAACACGGCTGTGCTTCTTAAGGGTGTATTTAATAAGCTTGTCTATTTCACTGTCTACGTCCGAAGCATTTTCAAGCTTGTCGGCAAAGCTCATAAGAGCGTCGGCAACAATAGTATTAAGAACTGTGCTGGAATCGGCAACGGAAGCGCTGGAGCCGCACATACGGAATTCAAACTTATTGCCGGTAAAGGCAAATGGAGAAGTTCTGTTTCTGTCGGTATTATCCTTGGGAAGCTCCGGCAGAGAAGAAACGCCAATCTCAACATTCTGTCCGCCGATGCTTTTAAAGGGCTTGTTTGTAACTATAGAATCAACAATAGCACCAAGCTCATCACCTAAAAATACCGAAACTATTGCAGGGGGCGCTTCATGTCCGCCCAAACGCAGATCGTTGCCGGGAACGGCAATTGAAAATCTAAGCAGGTCTGCATATTCATCAACCGCCTTAATTACCGCCGAAAGGAAAACAAGGAAACGCTTGTTGTCCTGAGGGGTGTCGCCGGGATCCAAAAGAACCTGACCGTCGTCGGTGGATAAGGACCAGTTATTATGCTTACCTGATCCGTTAACGCCGTCAAAGGGTTTCTCATGTAAAAGGCAGGCAAGCCCGTGCTTTTTTGAGATCTGACGCATAAGGGTCATAATAAGCTGATTGTGATCACAAGCAATATTTGCAGTTGCATAAACAGGCGCAAGCTCGTGTTGAGCAGGTGCAACCTCATTGTGCCTTGTTTTAGAGGGAATGCCAAGTTTCCAGAGTTCCCTGTCAAGATCCTGCATAAATTCGCTTATTCTAACCTTTATTCTGCCATAATAGTGGTCGTCCATCTCCTGACCTTTTGCAGGGGGAGCGCCAAACAAGGTCCTGCCGCAAAGCTTAAGGTCCCTTCTTTTTTCATAAAGAGCACGGTCAATAAGGAAATATTCCTGTTCAGGTCCGCAGGTAGCAATTATTTTTTTAGAGGTTTTGTTGCCCATAGCTCTGAGTACTCTCATTGCCTGATCGTTAAGAACCTCCATAGAACGTAAAAGGGGGGTTTTCTTATCAAGAGCTTCGCCGTTATAAGAGCAGAAGGCTGTAGGTATGTAAAGAGTGTCGTCTTTAATAAAGGCAGGGGAGGTGCAGTCCCACGCAGTATAACCGCGGGCCTCAAAGGTGTCTCTCAAACCACCGGAAGGGAAAGAGGATGCGTCTGTCTCGCCCTTAATAAGTGTGTTTACCGAAAATTCCAAAACCGCGCCGCCATCACCTGCAGGGGAAACAAAGGAGTCGTGTTTCTCGGCAGTAATTCCCGTAAGAGGCTGGAACCAATGGGTGTAATGGGTAGCACCGTTTTCAACTGCCCAGTCCTTCATTGCCTTGGCAACAGCCTTTGCAGTATCTTTATCAAGCTGTTTGCCTTCATAAATTATTTTCTTCATAGTGTAATAAACGTCCATCGGTAAACGGGCACGCATTACTTTATCATTGAAAACCTTGGTGCCGTAGTTTTCTATAAGATTGTTCTTTTCCATAAAAACCTCCGCCTCTTAAACTCTTTTTTTATATTATATACAAAAATCTACAAATTTACAATAACAATTTTAAGGTGTTGGGCAAATTTGTTTGTCAAAATTGCATAAAGGTGATTTTTGCTAAAAATAGAGTAAAAAAGCCCAAAAAAGACCACTTATTTGTTGCTGTTTTGTTAAAAAACACATTAATTTTATAAAAACTCCGTAAAAAAGGTTGCAAAATATTTGTTTTCAGTATAAAATTATTTTGGATGTTTATGCAAAATAACAATAGTATGATCGGAAGGAAACAGAAAATGTCTATAAAGCTTTTTCAAACTATTGCGGTACAAATGAGGGATACTGTGGGGAAACACGTTGGGGTTATTGATTCCAATGGGTTTGTTGTTGCCTGCAGTGATCTTAGCAGAATAGGGCAGAAGGATGAAAACTTTGAAGAAGGCGTTATTGGTTTTAATCCCGGCTCTGAAGTAAAATGCGGAAGAGCTTACCGTGCTCTTGGTAACAGTATCGCTCCTGAATTCGTTATATTTGTTGACGGAGAAGATGAGCTTTCCCTTAAAATGTGCGGGGTGATGGACGTAGCACTTTCCTCTGTGGGCCGTTTTTACACAGAGAATTTTGACCGCGGCGAATTTGTTAAGGATATAATTTTAGATAATATTCTGTCCTCGGATATTTACAGAAAAGCAAAGGAAATGCGGTTTATGGATGATATAGACCGTGTTGTTATCCTTATAAGATTTTCGGTTAAAATGAACGTATCTTCTCTTGATATAATTCAGGCACTTTTCCCCGAACAGCAGAGAGACTTTGTTTTCACCGTTAACGATACCGACCTTATAATCGTTAAGGAGGTCAAACAGGGAGTTGAGCCTGAGCATATTGAAATGCTGGCAAAAGCGCTTATTGATGTTATAGATCACGAGGAGCACGCAAGAGCCTGTGTTGGTATTGGTTCTGTTGTTTCAAATATAACCGATCTTAACCGTTCCTTCAAGGAAGCGCAGATAGCCATTGAGGTTGGAAAAATATTTGAGAGAGAAAAGAATATTCTCTCATATAATAACCTGGGCCTTGGCAGGATTATTTATCAGTTGCCCAATTCCCTTTGCCAGAACTTCCTTGACGAAGTATTTAAGCGCGGTTCAATAGATTCTCTGGATCAGGAGACTTTGTTTACCATTAACAAGTTCTTTGAAAATAACCTTAACGTTTCGGAAACGGCAAGAAAGCTTTTTGTACATAGAAACACTCTTGTTTACCGCCTTGAGAAGATACGCCGTTTAACCGGACTTGACCTGAGGGAGTTCGAACACGCAATTATATTTAAAGTAGCTCTTATGGTAAGAAAATATCTTACTGCACGTCCTATACAGTTCTGATTTTAAGGAGAAAAAAATGATAGAATTTAAAAATGCCAGTCACGCCTATAAAAACGGTGTGCAGACATTGAAGGATGTAAATCTTAGAATTGAAGACGGTGAGTTTGTTTTTATCGTTGGGCCATCAGGCGCAGGTAAATCCACCATTATCAAACTCCTTATGGCAGAGGAAAGGCTAAAAAGCGGTGAAATAATGTTGAATGGCCGCCGTCTTTCCAAAATACGCCGCAGACACATACCTAAACTCAGAAGAGAAATGGGCGTTGTGTTTCAGGATTTCCGCCTGATTGAAAATAAAACCGTTGCCCAGAACATTGCCTTTGCTATGGAGGTTTTGGGTAGATCCAATAAGGACATACGTAAACGCGTTAAATTTCTGCTGGACCTTATAGGCTTGCCTCATAAGGCCGATAAATATCCTAACGAGCTGTCAGGCGGTGAGCAACAGCGAGTTGCCCTTGCCCGAGCTCTTATAAACAGCCCCAGCATCATTATTGCAGACGAGCCCACCGGCAACGTGGACCCTGTAATGAGTATGGAAATAATGAATTTGTTCTCCATTATTAATCAGCAGGGTGTTACTATAGTTGTTGTTACTCACGAAAGCGCCCTTGTTAATAAGTATAAGAAGAGGGTTATAACCTTAAAGCAGGGCGAAATTGTTAATGACCGTAAAGGAGGGTACGAATTATGAGTTTTCATCCCTTCCGCCCCGTTAAAGAAGCCTTTCGCGGTATCTATACTCACGGGCTTATGTCCTTTGCCTCGGTAAGCATACTTGCGGCCTGTATGATAATAATAGGCAGTGTGCTTCTTGTTGTGGCGAATTTAAACACCTTTGTGGATCAGCTTCAGGATCAGAATGAGATCGTAATATTTGTTGACGATAACGTTTCTAAAGCTGACACTATGAAAATGGGTGAAGAGCTTGAAAAAATGGATAACATAGCTTCGGTTGAGTTTGTTTCCAGGGACCGGGCTCTTGAAGAATACAAGTCTATGTTCGAGGCTCAGGCTGAGCTCTTCTCTTCATTGGACGAAGAAAATCCTTTAAGAGATTCATATCACGTTAAGGTTAAGGACCTTGAACAGTATTCCGGTACTATGACAAAAATCAAGAGCCTTAATAACGTTGGCAATATAAGGAGCTCTTCGAAGGTTGTTGAGACTCTGGTAAATATCAGAAGTACCATCTCGATGCTTGGCTTCTGGGTGCTTGTGATATTGCTTTTCGTTTCCTTGTTTATTATTTCAAATACCGTAAGACTTGCGATGTATTCAAGGAAAACCGAAATAAATATTATGAAATACGTTGGTGCGACCAACCGTTATATCCGCCGCCCCTTTGTGGTAGAGGGTCTTATAATCGGCCTTGTTGCCTGTGGTATTGCCTTTGGGCTTCAGTGGTACGTTTACGATTCCTTGATCTATCCACTTGTAAATCAGCTTGCGCTTTTTGAGGTTATTCCTTTTGATGCCGTTAAATATTACGTTCTTGGCGCATTCGGTATCTTCTCTGTAACAATGGGCGTATTCGGCAGTATTCTTCCAATGCGTAAGCATTTGAACGTATAAGGTGGCTCATATGAAACTGTTTTCGAAAATTACGGCTATTGTACTTGCCTTACTAACTGTGGCAGGTGCCGTGTATTTTTCAAACGGCACCGCTAAGGCTGAATCCACTATCGATGAACTGAGGGAAGAAATAGATTATCTTAATAATCAGCTTGACGATCTTGAAGCGTGGAAGGATAAGGCTCACAGCGATAAAACCGCCGCCTTGAAAAAAATCCAGGGTATTGATGCCCAAAAAGTTGTTATTCAAAAGCAAATAGATATATCTCTTGCTATTCTTGATGAAATTGATGCAGAACTGGCGAGGCTTGACGAGAAACTTAAAAACCAGGAGGCTGAGCTTGAAGATTTTAAAGATCTTTACGGCCAGCGAGTGCGCGCTAATTATGAAGCCGGTCAGACCTCCTATCTTGAGGTTCTTTTAAGCGCCGGTAGTTTTTCCGATTATCTTACAAGGATTGATCTTGTTGAGCAGATAATGGAGTATGATAACAGCCTTATAGATAAAATGAAAGCGGCTATCAAATCTGTAAATGAAACCATTGAACAGGTTGAAAAAACAAGAGAGGATCAGCAGGAGGCACAGGATGAGCTTGATGCGCAGATGGCGGATCTCGATGCAAAAGAAGCAGAGCAATATGCCATTGTTGAAAAACTCACCGCCGATGAAAAGCGTTATAAAAAAGAAATGGAAGCTGCCGAAGAAGCTTTGAATGAAAGCCTTAAGGAGCTTGATAAAATAATTGCAGAGTCCGCCAATGGCGAAGGCCCCAGCTTTCTATCCTGGCCTGTTCCCGGGCAGACGCTCATAACCGACTATTGGGGCTGGCGAGCAGACCCGTTCGGAGGTGGCGGCAGCGTATGGCATAACGGTATAGATGTTGGCTGTGATACCGGCACACCCATTTATGCTCCTGCTTCCGGTACGGTTATAGAATGTTACTGGAGCGATGCTATAGGTAACGTGCTTATAATAGATCACGGCGGTGGCTTATCTACAAGATATTATCACCTTAGCGATTTTGCTGTTTCAGTCGGTGACGTAGTTGAAAGAGGGCAGCTTGTTGCATACGTTGGCAATACCGGCTATTACACTACCGGACCTCATCTTCACTTTGAAGTTAGACTATACAGTGCTGAACTTGGCTATTCCGAATCGGTTGACCCATTCGGTTACACAACACCTTCCTGACGGAGATAAAAAATGACTAAAAAAATAAGAATAGACATTGTAATATTCCTTGTGCTTGCGGCGATAATTATCTCTGCCGTTTCTACCGCCTATATTATTAATAAGCGGGTTTCGGGCATTACTTCAATTCAGAGTATTTATACTAAGATCGCCAATATTGATGAGATCATTGAAGAGCATTATATTGGCAGTATAGACACCGAAAAGCTTACCGATGAGATCGCCAAAGGTTATGTATTGGGTATTTCCGATAACTATGCTCAGTATTACACCAAAGACGAATACGAAGAATACGAAAAAATGCTTAAGGGCGCTTATGACGGAATTGGAATTCAAACTGCGCTTAACGAATTAAACGGTGATATTTTTGTTAGCGCCGTTTCAGTTGGTTCACCTGCAGGTAATGCAGGATTTAAGGTTGGTGACCGCATAATCTCCGTAAACGATAATCTTGTTTTGGAGACCCCTTACGCTCAAATAGCTACCCTCCTCTCTCCCGAAGAAGGGCAGTCAATAAACGTTTCGGTAATGAGAAGCGGAGAAGAAAAGCTTCTTTCGGTTACAGCCCAGAAATATGAGCAAAATACTGTTACGCAAAAAATAATGGGCTACGTTGGTTATATATCCATAAGCAGTTTTAACGAGCTTACTCCTGAGCATTTCAGCGCCGCAGTTGATTCTATTATAGAACAGGGTGCTAAAAACCTTATAATAGACGTTCGCAATAACCCCGGCGGAAGCATAGAATCTGTTGTGGGCTGTGTAGATAAGATCGTTCCTACAGGTACCGTTGCTACCGCAGTATATAAAAGGTCCGCAGAGCAGGTCGGTGATGAAGTTAACACAAAAATAGTTTATGAAGCGGTTACAGCCCAGGAAACCAAGATCCCGATTGTTGTGCTTTGTAATGGCAATACAGCCTCAGGCGGTGAGCTTTTTGCTGCGGCTTTGAACGATTTCGGAAAAGCTACACTTGTGGGTAATACTACCTACGGTAAAGGTACGGGCCAAAGCTTTTATAAGCTGCGTGACGGCAGTTACGTTAAAATAACTGACTTTACCTATTACTCTCCTTCGGGTGCGGGCTTTAATCTTGTTGGTATAACCCCTGAAGTTGCAGTTGAACTTGAAGAAAACCAGTCGGAGATCTCACTTTTAGGTGTGGACTATGCAAACGATCCCTATTTGCTTAAAGGCTTTGAAACCTTAAGGGTAGACTCAGGTATTCTTGAAACTATTACAAGATAAAATAAGAACAGCTTTTCATATTTTGAAAAGCTGTTTTTTTGCATAAGGAATAAGAGTTTTGAATATAATAGAGCGTATGTTGGCTCTTGTAAAATTAAGTGTTAAAAAAATTAAAAAAACGGAAATTGAAATGAAAAATAACAGCAACTTAGTTTTTGTTGAGGCTCAGATCTCCCGTAGAAAAAAGGCAAGAGATATTAAAAGGCTGGCACAGCAAATGAAAAAAGAGGGGGTGCAGTATTCGCTGGGTTCTGTTTATTTGGAAAAATACTTCAAAATGCCGCCGTTTAAGGATTATTTGCGTTTAAGGCAGGCGGACGTCCTTGCATTTAAAATCAAAAAAAGCCCCAAGCTCCCTGTATTTATTGATTCTGATGTTTGCGGCAGGTTTTTTAATGAAGTGCTTGACCGCTGTGCGAAAATGACCAACAGGATCTATATTGCGCCGTGTGTAAACTCAGAAACGATTCAGGAGGAATATATGCTCAAAAGGGGAATAGCTGTTTTAACAACAGAGCATCCGCCTGCAAATTCTTTGGAAACATGTTTTAAGTTTTCTGTGGATATACCTAAGCTTTACAGGGCTTATAAGCCTGAAAACCTGAGCTCATGCATATTTGCGGGTATGATATGGTATTGCACCAGAGATAAAAATGTGTCGAATTGGCCAATAACAGATTGCTATTAGGCATTGACAAAAAAGTTTTATTTTTATATAATATATAGGATATCTGTAATTAGATAGTTTCAGGAACAGTAGGTTCCATTATATATAAAGAGGAGAAGATAAAATGGACAGAGAAGTTTTACTTACCCAGGATGGGTATGAAAAGGTCGTAGCAGAATTGGAGGACCTTAAAACCAATAAACGCAAAGAAATGGCTGAGAAAATAAAAGAAGCCCGCTCATTTGGCGATCTTTCTGAGAACAGTGAATATGATGAAGCCAAAAACGAGCAGGCTCAGATGGAATCTCGCATCAATGAACTTGAAGCAATGGTTAAAAGCGCAAAGATCATTACAAAAGAAAGCATTAAAGAAAATACTGTTTTCTTAGGAACCAAGGTTCTTCTTAAAATAACCGAGGAAGACGGTTATGAAGAAGAGGTTGAATATGAGATCGTTGGTTCCAGTGAAGCAAACCCCGTAAACGGTAAAATTTCCGATGAAAGCCCTGTTGGTAAAGCCCTTTTCGGTCACAGTGTAGGCGAAAAGGTTACCGTAGATATGGGCTATGGTAAAACCGTTTATGAGATCCTTTCAGTTCAGACTACTATATAAAAAATCAGGGCGTGTATTAAACACGCTCGTTTTATTGATAAAATAACGGAGGTTAAAATGAAACAGGAATACGAAGCTCCCGTACAGGATATCAGCGAACAGAAGCAAATAAGAATAGATAAGCTTAATGCTTTGGTGGCAGAAGGTAAAAACCCCTACGAAAATGTTAAGTATGAGGTTGATTGTGATTCTGCATCCATAAAGAATAACTTTGAGCAAATGAACGGAAAAACTGTGTCCTTGGCAGGCAGAATTATGAGTATGCGTGTTATGGGTAAAGCCGCTTTTGCGGATATTCAGGATAAAACCGGCAGGATCCAGCTTTACGTTAAGCGCGATAATTTAGGCGAAGAAGAGTATAAATACTTTAAGAAGCTTGATATCGGCGATATTGTTGGTATTGTTGGTTCTGTATTTATTACACAAAAGGGCGAAATTTCCGTTAGCGTTGAAAAGTACGTTTTACTTACTAAGGCTCTTCTGCCTTTGCCTGAAAAATATCACGGCCTTAAGGACGTTGATACCCGTTACCGTCAGAGAGAGGTTGATCTGATAGTTAACCCTGAGGTTGCTGATACCTTCAGAAAGCGCTCTCAGATACTTAAGGAAATAAGAAATTACCTTGATAACAAGGGCTTTTTAGAGGTTGATACTCCTATTCTTACCCCTGTTGAAATAGGTGCTTCTGCCCGCCCATTCAAAACCCATCATAATACTCTTGATATAGATATGTTCTTAAGAATAGAAACAGAATTATATCTTAAGCGTCTTATTGTAGGCGGTCTGGACAGGGTATATGAAGTAGGCCGTATTTTCAGAAACGAAGGTATGGATACTAAACACAACCCTGAGTTTACCTCTATTGAGCTTTATCAGGCTTATACCGATTTTCACGGCATGATGGATCTTGTAGAGGATCTTTATACCAAGCTTACCGAAAAGATCTGCGGCACCACCAAGATCACCTATCAGGGCAAGGAAATAGATATGGGCAACTGGCAGCGTCTTACTATGGTTGAGGCTGTTAAGAAATACAGCGGCTGTGACTATAACGATTGGGCTACCGATGAAGATGCAAGAGCCTGTGCCAAGGAAAAGCACGTTCCCGTTCCTGCTGATGCTACAAAGGGTACCGTTCTGGTTGAGTTCTTTGATGCCTTAGTTGAAGAAAACCTTATTCAGCCTACCTTCATTTATGATTATCCTGTTGAAAACAGCCCCCTTGCAAAGCGCAAGCCTGATGATCCGGCATTTACCGAGCGTTTTGAGTACTTTATCAACGCAACAGAATTCGGTAACGCATTCTCTGAGCTTAACGATCCTATCGATCAGAAGGAACGTTTTGAGCGTCAGGTAGCAGTCCGCAAGTCTGTAGAGCCTGATTGCAAGGCACAGGTTGATTACGACTATATCAATGCCCTTGAATACGGTCTGCCTCCCACAGGCGGTCTCGGCTTCGGTATTGACCGTCTTGTAATGCTTCTTACAGACTCCTCTTCCATAAGAGATGTTTTGCTCTTCCCAACAATGAAGCCCACAGATGCTCCCAAGAAGGAAGAAAAGGCAGCAGAAGCACCTGCTCAGGTAGTAACTGCAGCTGTAGAGCCCGTAGTTGAAGCACCGGTAGAGATTGATTTCTCCAATGTAGAGATCGAGCCTATGTTTACAGATATGGTAGACTTTGAGACATTCTCCAAGTCAGATTTCCGCGCAGTTAAGGTCATTAACTGTGAGGCTGTGAAAAAGTCCAAGAAGCTTCTTAAGTTCACACTTAACGACGGCACAGAGAATGAGCGCGTTATCTTAAGTGGTATCCACGCTTATTATGAGCCCGAGCAACTTATCGGCAAGACACTGGTTGCAATCACAAACCTGCCTC
>JAZQIZ010000021.1:0-1738 GCA_045541395.1 Eubacteriales bacterium | reverse complement strand
CGGCGAAATATACCGTGTAAAGTTTTTAAATTCTTTCAGTGAGAATTTTAAAGAAGATTTTATAAACGGTTTTATTGCTAACATAGTTGAAACTACCGGTAACATTATTAATGCGGAAACTGATGCTATGGATAAGGCCGGCGAGGTTTACGGCGTTCAGTTTATAAGTAAGTTCTTGATCTATATACTTATCACGATTCTTAGCCTTATAAATACTCTGACTTTGTTTGCATACGTATTGAAACAAAACAGGAAAGATTTTTTACTGTATAAATCCCTGGGAGCAACCAACAAGAAGCTGTTACTTGTAACTGCAATAGAATCCGTATTATACATAATAATTGCTTACACTTTAGGTTTTGTGGCTTCAAAATATATAGTAAATCATACCGATTTAAAGGGAACGGTCCCTTATTATGGAATAAAACAGTATTTATTATTGTTGGCAGTTGTACTTGTAATAGCCCTTATATATATCTTAATAAGCCAGTATATGTTGTTGAAGAAACAAAAAGATGAAGAACCGCTTCTGAATCTCCGTTCCTTTATAAAGAAAACAGGATTCAAGAAGCTATACCTCCTTCTGAAGAACTATAGTAGTGGAATACTTAGCGAAGCAATAATCTTTTTACAGGTCATGCTGGTTGCCTTCTCCTTTACCTACGTTGCATCATTCTACTTTGAGCGCGGCGCAAGTATGCGCCTTGCCGAAAGAATGACAAAAGGGCAAGAAACCTACGTGTATACATGGAACGGTAAGGTAATGTTCGATATCTTTGGGGCAAATGGAGAAAGAACAGAACTTGGTGAAGAAACTCAGGATAAGATAGATTCTCTTGAAGGTCTAACGGGGTTTGGTTCTGTAAACAGATGTCATTTTGTAATGAATACAGAACTTCAAAAAAAATCTTTAGAAACCGATATAATGGTGTCTCATGATTTGCGAATCATATCCTCATCGATCATAGATAACATAGATATAAAAATATCAAAAGGTGTATGGCTGGATGAGTGGAAAGACGGTGTTGATATAGCCGAGCTCGGATATATACCCGTTGTTATTTCTGCCAATATTGCCGACGAACTTGATTTGAAATGCGGCGATATTTTAGAGAATAACGGTTTCTATTTTAATAAAGATAAATGGAAGAAGGTTGATATTGAAGGAACAAGAGGCTATTGGAATATGGATGCTGATACAGAAACTTTTGATATAAAGGTCGTCGGCATAATCAGCATTAACTCAAGATTTTTATTGGCAGAAGAAGCTCCACCCTCGGTCAGTACGATTTTCAGATCAGTAAAAGAATATACCGAAGATTGGGAACAGCATATTATTTACTGCCCTTATATCTACAACAACGGTGAAAATATATGGCCCGAAGGCGTATATGACGGACAAACTCTTTTATTCCCCGATGGTACTAAAGATATAGAATATTACCGCGAACAAATGGAGCCTTACGGGTATGTGTATACAATGGAGGAATTGGCGTACCGCGACGATGATTACTACTTAACCGGTACGTCCGAGTATGAAATACATTTTTACGTAACGGTTGCGTTGTTGATAATCGGCGTAATAGGTTATAATCTTCTTTCCATAGAACGTAACAAAAAGATATATGGTGTATATTTCTCCTGCGGTATGCCGTTTAAAAAAGCTATTGGAATATCTATGGGGGCAAATGCAGTTATCTTCGTTTTAGGCGGTGTTATAGGTTCTGTTTGGGGACTT
>JAZQIZ010000020.1:0-49881 GCA_045541395.1 Eubacteriales bacterium | reverse complement strand
AATTGCGGTAGTTGTTTTTCTTTTTATTATGACAGGAAACAGAGAACGTGTGGTTGGAGTAGATATTGCCGCAGAAGATATTACCGAGTTCTTTTATACATATTCTTCCTCAACATATCCACCTGATTATCAAAGATATCGCCTTTATAAGGAAAACGGAATATATAAATTTTATCATGAAAAAAGAGAGGGTCAGGATTGGCCGCTTACAGAGGCTCATATCACCATTTCTGGTTCGGTAGAATTATCAGAGGAAGAATGGAGAGAATTTCTAAGTTGCATAAATGGAGGAAAGGTTAAGGAGAGAAATCAGGAATCTGAAACAGGAGGCACTGGGCCATGGTTGTATCTGTATTGGAAAGGCGATGGCGGCAAATATCAAGAATTCTCTTTTTTGACTGTAAACGAAAAAAATTCTTTTGAAGAGTTTTGTGAGGAGCTTGTAACAGCGCACACGGAAGAGTCAGAAACTGTTGTCCCTAATGACAATCACTCGTGAGCGGCAGTCCCATCATCCAGGACGGAAAGCTGATTGGCGCGGTGACTCATGTACTGGTGACTGACCCGACTAGGGGATACGGAATTTTTATAGAGAACATGCTGGATGCAGCGAGATAACAGAATGACAGGGGCAAATAGCTCCTGTCTTTTTGCTGTTGTACATGGTATAATTAGTTCGACAAATTTCAATTTATCGAATAGATGATATTTGTTTAGAAAAGGGTTTTAGGTATAAGACAAAATCAAAGGAAGCACGAAATTTTCGTGCTTCCTTTTTTGTTTTCGGCCGTATGTAATTAAAATTTCAGTTGCTTATGCCGTGGTGGGCATTAGGGCTTGATTCGTTTAAGGCTTTGAAGGTGTAGCCGTTGGCAAGGCCCCAGTTTATAATGCGTTCAACTGCGTTTACGCTGTAAAGGTGGGTATCGTGTTGGAGAACGACAGCGTTTTCCTTGCCCTTTATGCCTTCGGTAACGTTTTTGAAGACGGCCTTGTAGGTGGTGGAGCCGCCTGCATCGTTGCTGTCTACGTTCCAGTCAAAATAAGCGTAGCCGTTCTTTTCAACGGATTTTGCAAGGCGGGTCATTATGCCGTCGTTAAAAGAGCTTACGGTGTTGGAGGAGCCGCCGGGGAACCGCAGAAGCTTGGTTCTTTTGCCGCCGTTTTCCTCAATTATTGACTGCATTGCGTTTATATCATTATAAAAAGCCTCTTCGCTTGAATATATTTTTTCAAAATCGTGGGTGGCGCTATGAACGCCGATAGAGTGGCCGCCCTTAACTATATCGGAAATATATTCGGTGTAGCCTGAATCAATAACGAAGAAGGTTGCCTTAACGTTATACTTTTCAAGTATTTTTAAAAGCTTGGGTGTGTGTTCTGAGGGGCCGTCATCGAAGGTCAGGTAAATATACTTGCCTGTATCCTGATCTTCTTTTTGCTTTTGGGCTTTGACCGTAACCTTTCTTACAAGCTCGGTGGCGTTGCCGAAGGAATCCTCGGCTCTGTAGGTAAGGGTGTAGGTGCCGGGCTTACAGGAATCGACCTTGCCCGTTACCTTGACCTTCTTTGTAATATTACCGTCGGCATCGTCAAGGGCCTTAAAGCCGGGCTCAGAATATTCTTCCCCTGCCATAATGGTAATTTCCCTTTCTCCCTCAAGGGAAAGGGCGGGGGGCATACTGTCTGTTCTGATAATAGTGCGGGTAGTGGAATAGCTGTTGCCTGAGGAGTCGCAAACGCGGTAGGTAATGCCGTCCTCTTGGGCTACAATTTCAACGCTGCGGGTAATATCTCCGTCAAAAGAGTCATAGGCCGTATATCCCGGCTCTATATAAGGCTCGTTATGGTTAAGGTATATGTAATAATCGCCTTCCAGAGTAATTTTCGGCGGGGTATTATCCTGCACCGTGACCTTGCGGATTTCTGAAGCCCTGTACCATAAGAAGGAGGCGGAATAAGTAATGGTATAATCCCCGGGGGTGCTTTCAACCTCGCCTTTGGTTTTAACCTCAATTTCCTTGCCATCCTTAAAAAACAGAGTGCCCTTAAGGGTGGCCTTGGCCCCTTTATCGGAATATTCACTGCCTGCTTCTATAATGGCGGCGTTGCCGTCTACAGGCTCTATTTCCAAAGAGAAGCGGTTAATAACAAAGGCAAAAAGGCAGAGGAGCCCTAAAACCAACGTAAGGTTAAATACGGTTTTACAGAGAAACTTTATTTTTCTTTTTTTGCTCCATTTCTTCTTCACGGGGCATCCCTCCTTTTATAATAGTTTATCATTTTTCGGACTTAAGTGCAATAAAAAGGTATTGGAAAATTCCAATACCTTTTTAATGTTTACATTGCGTTGATCATTGCCAGAAGAAGCTTATCTGCTGCGGGATGGCCTATGTTTTCAAGAATATCAAGGGTAGTAAAAGCGTATTGGCCTTTGCCGTAACTGTTTTTGCCAAGCATTGTGCCGCAAATGGGGCCAACGCCGCCTGTTGCAACAACGTTCATTGCAAAGGCAAGCACCGCGCTCTCTTTGGCCTTCTCTTCAAGAATTAAATACTGCTGAGAAAGGATCTCGTTATAATAATTCTGATCAAGAATACCCCTTGCTTTAAGGCCCTTTAAAAGTGAGCAGGGCTTTGCTATGGGCATACGGTGATACAGCCATTCCCAGTTGCTTACGAGCCTTGCCTTGGCGCCGCTTTGGGTGCGAAGGTTTACAGCCTCATAATCTTCATCTAAGAAGCCCGGGTTTTCGCCCTTTTCTATAAGAGACCAATGATGGGCAAATACAGCCTTGGCGCCTTGTTCTATACGGGCATAAACCTTATCCCAAAGGGCCTTATCATTAAGCTTGCCAACCAAAATTATATCGCCTTCTTCAAAGGGCACTATTTGGGCGCCTGCCTTTTTAAGAAGCTCTATAGTGTAATCGTTAACAAAACCTGCAATACAAACCTTCTTGTTAACAGGTGCATATTCTCTCTTTGATACGTCGAAGGTAACCTTGCCGCCTTGAGCTAAAGCGCCGTATTCAAGATCGGCGCAGAAGGTGTAAGAGCCTTCCTTCAGGCCTTCTATTACAAAGGTTTCATCAAAAATGTTGTGGGTGTAAGGTCTTTCCCCTTCGGGTACGGTAAAGGTTAATTCCTTAAGCCAAACTATTTCGTTTTCATTGTAGATCCGTAAGGTTGCGGGGTAGGTGCCGGGGGAAAGCACGTCCTCATCAGCCAGAACCGCCCTTAGGCGAACCGGCTCGTCGTTATAAAAATGGGTGGGGTAGGTAAGCATACACCATCTTAAAGGCGCCCAGCCCTCCTGCATTGTAAGCATATGGCCCGGCTTAAACTCGCCCATAAGGCTTAAGAAGCCCTCGCCTGCATAGCCGTGATCCTGAACGGCGGTCATAGAATAGCCAACAATGTTGGGATTAGCGCGCACCTGGGAAAATACCTGTTCGCGGTATTTGTTCTGTTCGGCGTAGCTGTCTCTTATAAGGTCGCGGGGGGTGGGATAGATAACCTCAAGGCCGTATTCCTTAATGAAGGTCTTAAGAATTTTATCGTTGGTATGAGAAAGCTCGTAATTGAATTTGTTTTCGGGGGTGCGGGGCCTGTTTTCCATAAAGCGGGCAAGGCCGGGGTAATCAAACTGACTGCCAACGCCAAACTCCGAAAGGAATACCTTCTTGCCGTTGCCCAGATTCTCCATCCAGTCAAAATGGCCCTTGGTTACCTGAGCGGTGGGGTAACAGTGAACGTCACCTGAGCCGGAGTAATAGCCCCCTGCAATATGCTTCTGGGTCTCGTTTACGTCATAACGGCGCATAGCCTTATCTTCAAAAAGCTGAACCGACTTAAAGTCTGTTCCTTCTTCGCCCCAAAGACAGCTCCACTTATCCTCAAAGGGGTTGCAAACACTGCCGTTCAGATCGGCGCCCCAGCTGCCGGAGGAAAGAAGAATAAGACGGGTCTTATCTATTGCCCTTACAACAGGCAGGGCTTCTTTTGCCGCCTCGTAACGCTGACAGTAAATCGTTTCGTTTAAAAGACCCCATAATACAACAGACGGATGGTTAATATCCTGAGTTACACGCTGAGTAACGTCTAAGTAAAACTTACGGAATATTTCCTCTCTTGTTTGGCGGTTCTCATTGGCAGAAACAGCAGGGAAGCCAAGGGGTATCCAGGAGGATCCGTGCTCCTGATAAACCATCATACCAAGTTCGTCGCATAGCTCTAAGGTGCCCTTGGAGACAATAGACTGTAAATAGCGGATACAGTTAAAGCCTGCGGCCTTCATTGCAATGATATCCCACTTATTAAGGGAAACCATACCCTCCTCATGATGTAAGGTATAGGGTGTGTGACAGCCGCCGTGGGCGCATTTTAAAATAATACGCTTGCCGTTTAAGGTAAATTCGCCTTTTTCGTTTACTTTAAATTCTCTGAAGCCTGTACGGATAACCTTACGGTCGGAAACAAGGCCGTTTTTATCTTTTAAGGTAACGGTAACGGTATAAAGATTAGGGGTCCGGACGCTCCACCAAAGGGGATTATCTATTTTAATTTCATAGGAAGGCTTTATTTCATCTTCATAAGAGAGAATTGAGCGCAGAAGGCTGTCTCGGTTATCGGAAACAATAAATTCCGCAGAGCCCTCGCCCTGAGCCTTCAGGTTAATTTCAATATTGCCGGTATGAATATTGCCGTAAGCCTGAATAAATTCAATTTTGGTTTTGCCTGTGGCGTAAAAATTAACGCTATGGTAAATGCCGCCGCCACCGCCGGGGCCAATTAACGTTTTGCCGTCTATACCGTCTATGGTTTTACTTTTAGGGAATATAACTCTTACGGTAACGCGGTTTTCACTTTCGGCCTTTAAGCCTTTGGTTATTTCAATATCAAACTCACACTGCTTTCCTTCGTGGGAGCCTGCGTAAATTCCGTTAATAAAAACGTCGCAATAATATTCAACTGCGCCGAAATTCAAAAAGCCTCTCATTCCCTCTTTGAAATCCTTGGGGGTGAAGGTGGTCTCATACCAAAAAACGCCGCCTTCGTTTGCAAGCTCCATTGTGCCGGAGCTCATGGTTTCTTCCATATCCCCGTTGCCTTCTAAAGTTGCAAGGCTGCCCGGTACCGAAATAAGCTCAGCCTTTTCAAGGGGCTGTAATTCAAAATGCGCCGCCTTGCCCTTATTATTATAATCTCTTTTAAGTTTCCAAAAGCCGTCTAAGCTTTGAGTGTAAGGTAACATAAAAAGCCTCCTTAGTTTTGTAATATAATTATAAAGCCTGCATTATAAAAAAGATATATAAAAACCCGATTAAAAATATTAAAATTTTGACTGTTCATATAAAAAACGCAAAAAAGAATATTAAAAATATGAAAAAAGGCATCTTATCTGATGCCTTTTTTGAAAATAGTTTTACCGTCTTTAATTGTTTCAAGAACCTGAATATCCTTAATGCTTTCAGGGTCTACCTCCAGAGGGTTGCGGTTTAAGATTACAAGGTCAGCTCTCTTGCCTTCCTTAATAGAACCCTTTGAATCCTCTTCAAAGTATTGGTATGCGCCATTGATAGTAATTGCTTCAAGAGCAGAATAAACGCTGATCTTCTGATCTTCGCCGATAACACTTCCGTCTCTTGCGGTTCTTGTAACAGCGCACCATACGGTGTGGAGCATATTGGGCTTGGTTATGGGTGTATCCTGATGGAAATTCACCTTAAGGCCAAGACTTTGAGCTTCGGCCGCAGGGCTTATGCGGTTGCCGCGCTCAGGGCCGAAGTTTTTAATATGAACGTTGCCCCAATAATAAACGTGGCCTACAAAAATAGAAGGGATCATATTTATTTTTGCCATTCGCTCAAGCTGATCTGTTCTTACGGTCTGGCAGTGGATCATAACAGGCCGCAGATCTCTTTCCTTTTTGCCTTCAAGGGCTTTTTCATAAGCATTGAGCAGCTGTTCGGATGCGGCGTCACCGTTACAGTGAGTAAGAAGCTGCTTTTTATTTTTAATTGCAAGGTTGCAGTATTTTAAAACGTCCTCATCGGAAAGCCAGGGATAGCCGCAATAGCCCTCTTCGCCATTTAAATAGGGCTTGCTCATCCAGGCAGAACGGCCCTGAGGAGAACCGTCAAGTATCATTTTATAACCGCCTATTTTTATGCGGTTACGGTATTTGCCTATTCTGAAGGGGTTTTTGCGGCAAAGAGCCTGAGGATCGTCGGTTACCAACGGGTAACAAACAACGTCTATCTTAAGCATACCAAGTTTTCTTGCAAGCTTTAAAAGTGAAAGGTTTTGTTTGCTTGTGGCACCGTCCTGTGCGGTGGTAATGCCGTTTTCCACGTAGCTTTTAGACATACCCTTAAGCAGCTTTGAAATTTTAGGCTTGATCCTGCCGCCCATAATAGCCTGCATTTCCATTGTGGCGGTTTCTTCAAGGTAACCGTCGGGTTCGTTGGTGCCTTCTACTCTGCCGTATTTACCGCCCTTAGGGTCTTCGGTTTGGGCGGTAATGCCCGCAAGCTCAAGCATGGCGCTGTTACAGCAGGCAAGATGCCCCGATACGTGCATAACTATAACAGGGATATCATTACTTACTTTATCAAGAACGAATTTATTCGGATGGGCCTGTTCATCTAAAAAATTATGGTCATAGCCAAAGCCAACTGCAACTCCTTCGGGACTTATGCGGTTAGCTTTTATATACTTTGTCATTTTCTCTATAACGTCGGCAAAGCAGCTGCAATCCCCAAGGTCGGCAAATAAGGCCATTTGCCCGTTCATAACAATATGGCTGTGGGGATCGATAAAGCCGGGAAGAAGGGCTTTGCCCTTAAGGTCGCAAAGCTTGGTCTTATCGCCTGCGCAGGCAAGTACTTCCTCAAGAGTGCCTGTTTTTGCAATTATGCCCTTTTCCACCAAAACCGCTTCACAGCTTTGGTTTTCTCCCTCCATTGTGATAATGGGGCCGCCGTAATAAACTTTTTTCATGTTTTATTGCTCCTTGTTGTTTTGCTTCCAGTTGAAGGAAGGCTTGTTCCAGCACTTAGTTAGTTTAAGCGCAACAAGATAAATTATACTCAGCACTGCTAATGCTATAAAGGCAATAAGCTCGGTGAAGGTGCCTTCAGCATAGCCTAAAAGCACTATGTAAACAGGAGTTGAGAAGAGCATAATAAGGTTCATAAGCCCTAATTCAACAGCGGTGTTGGTTTTAAATTCAGGGTCAATAATTCTGATAAGGGAAATGCCGCTGGGCACGGTGCCGGTGGAGGTGCCGTATAAGCCTAAGGTTCTTTCAATATCGTTGGAGCCGCCAAATCTTCTGCCGAAGTACAGGCAAACAAAGAAGGTTATAACGGTTACTACAAGAGCTACTATGGAAATAGGCACTATCCAGGCCTTAATTACGCTGAAGCTGACTGCCATAAAGGCGCAAACTACAAGGTAATCGGCGGTCCAGCCGGTGATCTTGCTTTGAAGGGCATCGTCAAGCAGATAATCTATCTTAAGCTTCTTCATAATAAATTTAACTAAGTAAGCTGCAAGCATACCGCACATAAACATAAGACCGCCTAAGGAAGAGCCTAAGAAGCCGGGCAGCAATGCCAGAAGCTTGGATATACCTATGGCTATTACGTAACAAAGGCCAATGATTGCGAAATGGAAGGCAAGTGTCTCCATATTGCTGTTGGCGGTAGTTTCCTTCTCTCTTGTAACAGGCTGCTCATCCTTTTTGAAATAGCCGCGAAGCACCTCAGGAGAAAGCTTGCCGCAGTTTTTGGCAATGCCTTTGGAAATAGCGTATTTTGCAACGGGAATACCTAAAAGGAAGGCAACTATAAAGCCTATAGCGGCAAAGGTTACGCCAACGGTGGCGGCGTTTTCCCAGCCGTAGCCTTCATAAATAGTGCCGTAAGCAACTGCCTGGCCGGGGCCCTGCGCGAAGCCAAACTGAATAAGAGAGCCGTAAATGGTATCCATTTCAAAGCCCTTGCCCATAGCCTTAAGAATAAGCATACCTACAAGGGGAGTAAGAGAATACAGCAGACACCATACAAGACCCATACCCAAGGCGCCCTTGAATATATTTTTGCCGGCGCCCTTTTCAGAGCTGCCGGAGCCTGTAAGGGCAATGGAAATAAAGGATACGGTAAAAAGATGATTTACTATTTGGGTGAACATATCGGTATCGGTACCGATATCAAGCCCCGTAAGCGGGAAAAGGTTCATAAAAAGAAAGCCGAGAATACCTGCAATAACCGCAGAGGGAACAAGCATGTTTCTTAAAAACTTAACCTTTGCTCTAAAAAACACACCAAGTACCAGCGCAACGCTGGATAAGCCGAATGCTACCATAAAACTGTTCATAAAAATACCTCCGTTTTTTCATGGCCCGGGTAAGGCCGTATTTCGTTATAGCGCCGCCTAGCGCGACTGGAAAATCTAATAAAATTATTATGTCACATTCCGATTTCTTTGTCAATAAAAAAATAAAAGCCGACAATAAGTCGGCCTTAAAACGTTGGTATTATTCAAATTCGATGGTGCCTACGGGCTTGGGGGTAAGGTCGTAAAGAACGCGGCTTATGCCCTGAACCTCGGCAGTAATGCGGTTTACAATATGGTGCAGAAGAGCATAGGGGATCTCTTCGATGGTGGCGGACATAGCGTCGGTAGTGTTTACGGCGCGGATAAAAGCACACCAGCCGTCGAGTCTCTTGCCGTCAACTACGCCAACGGCGGTCATATCGGGAATGGCAACGAAATACTGCCATACCTTGCCTGCAAGGCCGTTTTTGGCAAATTCTTCGCGTAAGATAGCATCAGCTTCTCTTAAGGCGTGGAGACGGTCCCTTGTAATTGCGCCTAAGCAGCGAACGCCAAGGCCGGGGCCGGGGAAGGGCTGACGGTAAACCATATCGTCAGGCAGGCCTAAAGCAGAGCCTACAACTCTTACTTCGTCCTTATACAGCAGCTTGACCGGCTCAACCAGCTCAAACTGCATTTCCTCAGGCAGGCCGCCAACGTTATGGTGAGCCTTAACGCCCTTGGATTCAAGAATATCGGGGTAGATGGTGCCCTGAGCCAGGAAGGAGATGCCTTCTAATTTGCTTGCTTCTTCATCAAATACCTTAATAAATTCTCCGCCGATTATTTTTCTCTTGGTTTCGGGATCGGCAACTCC
Organism: Eubacteriales bacterium; assembly: GCA_045541395.1. Taxonomy (GTDB): domain Bacteria; phylum Bacillota; class Clostridia; order Oscillospirales; family UMGS1783; genus JAZRWQ01. The sequence continues at coordinate 40,680 of JAZQIZ010000020.1, read as the reverse complement.
CTGTAACAGATCTAAGAAACGGTCGGTAGCGTCAACGTAAATAAGGTTTGCGTCAAGCTCCTTGCCGAATACTTCAATAACCTGCTCGCTTTCGCCTTTGCGCATAAGGCCGTGGTTTACGTGAACGCAAACCAGCTGTTTGCCTATAGCTTTAATAAGCAGTGCGGCAACAACGGAAGAGTCAACACCGCCGGAAAGGGCTAAAAGCACCTTCTTATCTTTTACCTGTTCTCTTATTGCAGCAATCTGCTCGGCAATAAATTCTTTTGCAAGCTCTTTGGTTGTAATACGTGCCATGTTTTCGGGACGAACGTTAGGATCCATAAATATTCCTCCAATTAAAGTGCCTTCTTAATTGCATTAAGAAGATCGTCAAATTCCTCGTAAGCTTCAAGATCGGGGTTTTCTGCTATTATTTTCTCGGTGCTCTTAAATAAGAACCCCGCTTTTGATGCTCTTATCATACCAAGATCGTTATGGCTGTCACCTGCGGCAATGGTTTCAAAGCCGGCGGATTGTAATGCCTTAACGGTGGTGTATTTAGATTTTTCTACCCTCATTCTGTAGCCGGTGATCTCGCCGTTTTCGGCAACCTCAAGGGTGTTGCAGAAGATCGTGGGCCAGCCCAGCTTCTCCATAAGGGGCTTTGCAAACTGCTCGAAGGTATCGCTTAAAATTATAACCTGTGTGGTGGCGCGAAGCTCATCTAAAAACTTCTTGGCGCCGGGAAGGGGATCGATCTTAGCTATTGTAGCCTGAATTTCCTTTAAGCCCAAGCCGTGCTCCTTTAAAATGCCAAGACGGAACTTCATAAGCTTATCGTAATCGGGCTCATCGCGGGTGGTTCTCTTAAGCTCGGGGATCCCGGAAGCTTCGGCAAAGGCGATCCAAATTTCGGGCACAAGTACGCCTTCCATATCCAAACATACAATATTCATAACATACCTCCAAATCTTTATTTTATTATTATATGCCTTTTAGGGTGTTTTTTCAATATTTTCTCCCAAAAAAATTGAATAATTAGGCCTCTGCCCAATATTCCCGAATACATCTGACTGTAAAAAGAAAAGGTGCAGTCTGAAATACAGAAAAAGAAGGAGCCTTTATAAAGACTCCTTCTTTATTTTATTTTTTCGGGCCAACGGAATTTTACGAATTTCTGCAGCCGCAGAAGTGTTCGAATGCCTTTTCTACTGCCTCGGCATTCTCCTTTGGCGCACCTAAGGAATATATACCGTTAAAGGATGCCACAAACCCTAACATACCGCCCTTTTCGGTGGTAAAGTTTTTGGTGTAGCTTTCAACCTCGTTGTAAATATCCGAAACGGTGCCCTTAATGGCGGTTTCCTGATAGCCAATAGGGGGCGCAAAGCAAATTTTGCCCTTAAATGCATTGCCCATTTTCTCAATACCGTTGAGAATAGGCTGGCCGGGGTTTATTGCATCAAGACCGATATCCACAAAATCGCCTATAATATCGTAAATGTTGCCGCAGCAGTGCATAATAACGTCAAGGCCTAAGGAATGTGCAAGGTCTATCTGCTTTTTATAGCGGGGCATAAAGATCTCGCAAATAAGCTCACGGGAAATAAGCAGGGAGGTCTGAGTGCCCCAGTCATCTGCAAGGCAGATACCGTCAAACCCTTCCTTGGCGCAGGCCTTAATAAGCTCTTCCTCGGCGGCAAAAACAATATCGGCAAGCTTTTCGGCATTTTCACGGTCGATGATCAGATCGGCCATATAATCCTCAAAGCCGCGGGTAAAGCTTGTGATGGTGAAGCCGCTTAAAATAAAGTCGGCAATAAGGTATTTATCTTTATTCTCTTTAAGTAAGGGGCGTATTTTATCAAAACGGTCCTTCCTCCAGGCGTCCATGGGCTTGTAAGAAGAAAGCTGATCGTAATCGGTAATGGCAGGCTCTTTAACTATGCCGAATTTATGGTCGCCACTGTCATCACAGTCCCACTTAAAGCCCCATTCGGTGGTTTTGCCGTCCTCTCCCCAATACATTTCCTGTACGCCAACCATAATAGCGTCGGTCTTGGCAAGGCGCTCAGGGGCGGTGCCGTAATACATCAGGGGGATATAAGGCGGGTTTTCAAAATGAATGGCTCTTTTAACAACTTCTTTTCTTGTCATTAGTATCTACCGATATCCTTTACTAAAGCCATAATGGCTTCCATATTTTCAAAGGGAACGTCGTTAGGAATAGAATGGTCGGATGCGAAAATGTAACCGCCGCCTTCCATTAATATAGGAAGCAGACGCTTGATCTCAGCAAGTATGGCTTCCTTATCATGCCACAGCATAGCGTTAAAGCCGCCGTGAAGCACCAGCTTTTCACCGTAAGTCTTCTTAACGTATTCAGGGTCCATACCTGCCTTAACTTCCATAGGATGCAGGCAGTCAAAGCCAACTGTCATAACCTCAGGGAGAAGGGGAGTTATCTGGCCGCAGGAGTGGAGACGGGTAACGATCCCTTTTTCGCGAGCCCAGTCAGCGCACATCTGGTGAGTGGGCTTAATAAGATCCTTATACATCTGCTTGGAGAAGAAGGGAGTGCCCTTATAACCCATATCATCACGGATATTGAGCATATCGAAATGATAGCCTGCATCCCACGCAAGGTCTAAAAGCGCAAGGTCGGTCTTGCAGAGATGGGTAAGCATATCGGCGCAAAGCTCAGGATCTTCTATCATATATGTAAGGAAGGCTTCGGTACCCATAACCTCGGAGGAAAGGGTGTTGAAGGTAAAGTTAACGTCACCGATAAGCCAACGGCCTTCTTTTACCCAGGTTGCGTAATTATCCTCAAGGTCCTTCCAGTTTACACGGTCACGGGAGGGGGTGATACGGGCCTTGGCGTCAAGCCAGGTATCCCAGTCTGTAATTTTATGAGCAATAAAATCGGGAGTGGAGTCCTGCTGCTTGAAGTTGCGGACGGTAGTACCCCAGCCGTTCTTTATGGTAATAAAGGTATCATCCTCTTCAACCACCTCGATAGGATAACGGGGAGTATCGTTAGGGTTGATACGGCCAACGGTATCGGTTTCAAAATATTCTTCATAGCTTACGCCTTCGGGCATACCTTCTTTTTGCCAACGGCGTAAAGAACCCGGCCAGGGGAAATCCCACAGAACAACTCTGTCGGCTTCCTTATGCGCAAATGCTCTTGCAAAACGTTCTTTGGAAGTCATCTTATACATAGAACAAAACTCCTTTTCTGCAGTAAAATTGTTATTTTAACTGATATTTTTGTTCTTTTATTTTATCAAACATTCCATAAGTATGCAAGAGCATTGTATAAATTTTTAATTAAAAATAAGCTGTGAATTTTCTTCCGAAACGGCAATATTCTTTTTTTCGGGGTCTTTTAACAAAATTTCGGCAATTTTATCCTCAACTTTACTTTGAATGGCACGTTTTAAGGGGCGGGCGCCGTAGGTCTCATCAAACCCTGCCTTGGCAATATGGCTTATAGCCTCCTTTGAAAAGCTTAAGGTTATGCCTAAAGCCTCCATTCGGGAAACAACCTGCTTGCAGAGCAAGGCCGCAATTTTTTCGATATGCGCCTCAGTGAGCTGAGAGAAAACGATAATATCGTCGATACGGTTTAAAAACTCAGGGCGGAAGGCCTTTTTAAGCTCGGCCATAACCTTCTCTTTAATTTGCTCCTGTTTGTTTTCAAAGGAAAGGCTTTGGTCTGTAAAGCCTAAGGACCGCTGTTTTTCCGTAATGGCGCGGGCGCCTATATTGGAGGTCATAATAATAACCGCGTTTTTAAAGCTTACCTTTTTGCCGTGGGAGTCGGTTAAAATACCGTCGTCTAAGATCTGCAGCATTATATTGAATACGTCAGGGTGAGCCTTTTCAATTTCATCGAAAAGAATAATTGAATAAGGGTTGCGCCTTACCTTCTCAGTAAGCTGGCCGGCATCTTCATAGCCAACGTAACCGGGCGGTGAGCCAATAAGACGGGAAACCGAATGCTTCTCCATAAATTCCGACATATCTATTCTTATAAGAGCTTCCTCGGAACCAAACATACTTTCGGCCAAAGCCTTGGAAAGCTCGGTTTTGCCAACGCCTGTGGGACCCATAAACAAAAATGAACCAATGGGCCTTTTAGGGTCCTTTAAGCCAACACGGTTACGGCGTATGGCCTTTGCTACGGCGCTTACGGCATCCTCCTGGCCGATAACCCGCTTATGAAGGCTTTCTTCCAGATTAAGAAGCTTTTCGCTTTCGGTTTCGGTTATTTTACTGAGGGGAAGGTTCATCCATTGCGATACAACAAGAGCAATATGGGTGTCGTCTACGATCCGGCCCTCCTTCTGAAAATCCTTTTGCCATTTATCCTTAAGGGACAAAAGCTGTTCATTAAGGGCTTTTTCCTCATCACGGATACGGGCGGCCTGCTCGTATTCCTGCTTGGATACCGCCTCTTCCTTTTCCGCCTTAAGGGTTAAAAGCTTTTCTTCGGCTTTTTTTATTTCATCGGAAGGGGTAAGGCTTGCAAGGCGCACGCGGGAAGCGGCTTCGTCCATCAGGTCTATGGCCTTATCCGGCAGATACCTTTCGTTTATATAACGGGACGAAAGGGAAACCGCCGCTTCAAGGGCGCTGTCGGTTATTTTAACCTTATGGTGGGCTTCGTAGCGGTCTCTTAAGCCTTTAAGAATAAGAAGCGCTTCTTCTTCGGTTGGCTCCCCTACGGTGACCGACTGAAAACGCCGCTCCAAAGCCGCATCCTTTTCAATATACCTGCGGTATTCATCTAAGGTGGTGGCACCTATAATTTGCATCTCACCTCTTGCTAAGGTGGGCTTCAGAATATTGGCCGCGTCTACCGCCCCTTCGGAGGCCCCTGCGCCAACGATGGTATGAAGCTCGTCTATAAACAATATGGTGTCGTTACGCTTTGTAAGGTCGTTCATAAGGTTTTTAAGGCGTTCTTCAAATTCGCCGCGGTATTTGGCCCCTGCTATCATAGATGCAAGGTCTAAGGCAAATACCTTCTTGCCCTTAAGGTTTTCGGGAACGTTGCCCGACTGTATCTTTAAAGCAAGGCCCTCGGCTACCGCAGTTTTACCAACGCCCGGCTCGCCTATAAGGCAGGGGTTGTTTTTGGTGCGGCGGGAGAGTATTTGAATTACCCGTTCTATCTGGGTATCCCGGCCAATAACCGGATCAAGCTTGCCTTTGGCGGCCATTTGGGTAAGATCTCTGCCAAAGGAGGAAAGGGCAGTATCATTTTCAGTTTGGGAAGACTCTTCTTTGGTAAATTCGTTTATAAGGGAAGTAATATCTACCCCTAAAGCCGAAAGTATTTCACAGGCCTTGGAATCCGGCTCCTGTAAAAGAGCAAAGAGAATATGCTCGGTGCCGATATATCCGTTTTGTAAGGTAAGGGCGTTCTGAAGCACCCGCTTTACTCTGGGCGTCATATCCGCAGGAGAAAGACTGCAGGGGGCTCCGATGCCGATGGTGGCGGCAATATGATCCAGCACGCCCTGGAGGGTCACACCCTTGTTTTTTAAAATTTCAGCGGCGGAACCTTCTTCTCTTATAAGGCCTAAAAGAAGGTGCTCGGTGCCAATATAGTTATGCCCCATTTGCCCTGCCGATTCCATACTGAGGGAGAGGGCACGCTGGGAACGACGGGTAAATCTGTCCATTTAAATCACCTTTCTAATTAAATGCGTTGCGGCAAAGCTGAGCCCTTAAAATATTCCTTTCAAGGGTATTGCCGTTGTTTAAAATAAGGGTTGCATCCTTGCAGGAGTAATAAAGGTCATCGAGCTTCTGCCTGAAGGATCTATCTATAAGGTCCAGCTCAATGCCAAGCCTTAAAAGGGAGTAAAGGCCCAAAAACTCATCAAGGCTTAAAATACGGGCGTTTTCCAATATGCCCTTGGCTCTCATTATTTTATCTTCAAGGCCAATGCCCTGATTTTCAAAGTAGCTTTTGGCAAGGGCACTTTCCTCCTTGCTTATTTGCTCCCAGGCCTTTTCAAGGCGGCTTATTATTTCCTTATCCGTAAGGCCTAAGGTAACGGAGTTTGAAAGCTGATAAAGGCTTCCCTTTGCTCTGCTTCCTTCCCCTTCGGCTCCTCTTACGGTAAGGCCGGTTCTGTCGGCCTCTCTTATAAGGCTGTTAAGGGCGCCCAGCTCGGTTATGGCAGGCAAATGCACCATAAGCGAGGCTCGCATACCTGTGCCTAAGTTAGAGGGGCAGGAGGTAAGATAGCCGTATTTTTTACTGCAGGCAAAATGAAGGCTTTCATTTAAAAGGGAATCTATAAGCTTTGCCTTTTCATAAGCCTCACCTAAAGCATTACCCTTTATAAGCACCTGTATACGCAGATGGTCTTCTTCGTTTATCATAATGCTTAAGGTTTTATCCTTGCTTAAAATAAGGGCTCCTGCCTTTTCGGCTACAAACTGAGGGCTTATAATATTCTGCTCCGCAAGAGAAATAAGGTTTATGCGCGGGGCATTGGCAAGCTCAATGTAATCATATTCCTGTTTCATTGAGCTGTTGGCCCCGAAAAAGGCTTCCTTTACCTTATTGCAAAGCTCCTTTTTCTGAGCATCAGTCATTCGGTTAACAAAAGGATATTCCTTTAAATTACGGGCAAAACGAATTCGGGTTGAAATTACCTTGTTCAAAGCTCTGCCTCCATTTTTTTAATTTCATCTCTTAAAAGGGCGGCCTTTTCAAACTCTTCCTTTTCAATGGCCTCCTTTAAGAGGGCCTTCTTTTCTTCTATAGGATCCTTCTTGCTTTCGGCTTTGTGCTGTAAAGTGCCCTGAGTGCGTAGTATTGCCGCCTCCAGCTCCTTGGAGAAGGTATCGTAACAATCTGCGCAGCCTACTTTTCCGGTTTCGGCAATGTAACGGGCGGTGGCGCCGCAGGTATTACAGCTTTTGGGCCCTGCAACAGCAATAGGCTTTCCAAAGAAAGGATCTTCAAAAAACAAACTGCCAAGGTTAAAAAAGCTGTCGGCTGTACTTTGAAGCTTGGCCATACAATCGGAGCAAAGATACATTTCCGTAACCTTGCCGTTGACTGTGGTTCTGTAATAGGTGTTGGCCTTGGCCTTTTTGCATTTTTCACATAACATTTTTCTTCACTCCTTACGCAATTACCGAAACAAGCAGATTCTTTAAGATAGTGGCTCTTACCTTGTTTCTTAATGCCTTATCTATATCAACAAGGCTCTTTTCGGAAATCGCCACACAAATAAGCTGTGCCTGTTTGGGACTTATAATTTCATAATCACTCATATTTCTTAAATAGTGGGCGGCTGTAGTATAGTCTATGCTGTCACCAATAGAATTAACAATATGCATTATGGCTGAAGCGCCGTCTCTTTCAACACGGTATATGCGTATATACCCGCCTCCGCCTCTTCTGCTTTCTATAACGTAGCCCTGTTCAGGCTTAAAGCGGGAAGAAAGCACGTAGTTTATCTGGCTGGGCACAACGTTGAACTGCCGCGCAAGCTCCTGCCTTTGCAATTCCAATGCCCCTTCGCTTGAATTTAACATTTCATATATAAAGTTTGCTATAACGTCGCTCATTCCGTTTCCCATTGGTCAGACCTCCTTAGTTATTTGACTTTGACTTTCTTTGACCTTCTGACTATATTATAAACCTTTTTGCCCGATTGTCAATAGGAAAAATATAAATTTTTTTAAGATAATAGAAAAGGGCCTTCCAGAAGAAAAGGCCCCTGCCTAAAAAGGCAAGAAAAAAAGAAGAAAAAGAGAACAAAAGTAAGGCGGTTATTTGGGGATAATGATCTCATAGCGGAAGTGGCTGTCAAGCTCCTCCTTGAAAACCTTGGCTTCAATGCCTGCGCATTTCAAGGTTTTAAGGGAGCGGTCAACGGAATTAAAGAACAGGCGTATATCCTTAAGGGCAATAAGCTTTATAGGGGCAGACCTGGGCTTTAAAAGGGATGTGATATATTTTTCGGTCTGCTCGGTATTAAGGCCGTGCTTTAAAATATGCATGGCGGCCTTAAACTGAAAGGGCTCCTTAAGACGCAGAAGCTCACGGCACTGACGTTCGCAAAGACTGCCCTTTAAGGCAAGGCTTAAGGTTTTTGGCTCAAGATTTAAGAGCCTCAGCTTATTTGCCACAGCCGATTGGGAAAGGCCCACCTTGGCGGCGGCCTGAGCCTGAGTTAAGGAAAAGGTTTCAATTAAAGACTTAAGGGCATAGGCCTGTTCAAAGGGAGAAAGATCCTTGCGCTGAACGTTTTCAATAATGGCGGCAAGGGCGGTCTGCTCGTTTGAGAAATTGCAAACGGTACAGGGAATGACTTTAAGCTGGCAAAGCTTGCAGGCCCGCCATCTTCTTTCCCCGGCAATTATCATATAACCTTTTTCGGTTTTTTTAACGAGCAAAGGTGACAGCAACCCCACCTCGCATATGCTTGCGGCAAGTTCGGTTATGGAGGCGGCATCGAAAAGCTTACGTGGCTGGCTTACGTTCGGGTATATTTTTTCGGTAGGAATAAGTTCGGTTTTCAATTTTGCTGTCACCTCGTTTCCATAGCCATAGTAACACGAAATATGCCCCTTTTCAAGAAAAAGCGTTTTACAAAAAAGGGCAAAAAAATTCCCCATACGCCAAAAGGTATGGGGAAAATTAAGGCAACTTGCCGATTTAATTGGTTATAAGGGGTTTTTTGAAATACGGTTATAGCGCCGAGGGTAAGAAATATGGGTGTTTTTAACCTTTTCTATAACCACAAGGCAGTGGCCGGACATATCCCCCTCAAAACCGCAGGGTATAATTTCTTTAAAGGCGCCGCCTAAAAGCTTAATGGCGTTTTGCCCCTTTTCAAGCTCCTCATAAGCCGCAGGGCCCTTAAGGGCAACGAACAAGCCGCCAACCTTAACAAAGGGCAGGCAAAGCTCACACAGTACAGGCAGGGAAGCCACGGCACGGGAAAGGCAAATATCGTATTGCTGGCGGTATTCTTCCTTTTTGGCAAGCTCCTCGGCTCTTGCGCTTATGGCCTCAAGCTTAAGGCCTTCAAATTTGGCAAACCTGTTTATAAAGTCTATGCGCTTTGTAAGGCTGTCAAGGCAGGTAAGGGAAATATCCCTTCTTGCAAAGAATATAGGCAGGGAAGGAAAGCCTGCGCCGCAGCCTATATCTATAACCTTGGCGTTTTCTTTTATAAGGCCGTGCTTTATGGGGGCAAGGCTGTCTAAAAAGTGCTTTTCAAAAATATCGGCCTTTTCCTTAATGGCGGTAAGGTCCATTTTCTGATTTTCAGTATAAAGGTAATCGGCAAATCTTTGGAATATACCCTCATCGGGAATATCTACGCCGTAATTTAATGCAATTTCTTTTATATTCATTTGTTCCTCTCAAGCCAAATTATAAGCACCGAAATATCCGCAGGGGAAACACCTGAAATACGGCCTGCCTGGCCTAAGTTTTCGGGGCGGATCTTTGAAAGCTTCTGCCTTGCTTCAATTCTAAGGCCTTCTATTTCCTCGTAATTAATAGTTTCGGGAAGGCGCTTTTGCTCCATTTTCTTAAAGGCCTCCACCTGCATAAGCTGACGTTTAATATAGCCGTCGTATTTAAGGCCTATTTCAACCTGCTCGGTAATATCATTGGGAAGCAAGGGCCTATCTTTATCTACAGGGGCAAGAATATTATAGGAAAGCTCGGGGCGCTTAATAAGCTCTGAAAGCTTAACACCGCTTTGTAAGGGAGTAGAGCCGTTTTCCTTTAGAATATCCTGCAGGGTTTGGGAAGGAGATAAATTAAGGGCGCTAACCCTTTCGGTTTCTTCCTTTATAAGCTCCCACTTTTTAAGGAAACGGCTATATCTTTCCCGGCTTATAAGCCCTAATTTGTAACCAATGGGGGTTAGGCGGTAATCGGCATTGTCCTGCCTGAGAAGCAGGCGGTATTCGCTTCTGGAGGTCATCATCCTGTAAGGCTCGTTGGTGCCTTTGGTAACAAGATCGTCTACTAAAGTGCCTATATAGCTTGTGGAGCGGTCAAGTATCAAGGGCTCCTTGCCTGTAATTTTCAAAGCGGCGTTAATGCCCGCGTAAAGGCCCTGTGCTGCCGCCTCCTCATAGCCCGAGGAGCCGTTAAACTGACCTGCGCCGTACAGCCCTTCTATATTTTTAAACTCAAGGGTGTTTTTAAGCTCGGTCGGGTCAACACAGTCATACTCAATGGCGTAGGCTGTACGCATAACTATTGCATTTTCCAAGCCCTTAAGGGTATGGAGCATCTGCTCCTGTACGTCCTCCGGCAGGGAAGAGGAAAAGCCTTGTAAATACATTTCTTCCGTATCAGCGCCCATAGGCTCTAAAAACAGCTGATGCCTTTCCTTATCTGCAAAACGGCGCACCTTATCTTCAATACTGGGGCAGTAGCGGGGGCCAACCCCCTCTATAACACCCGAAAACAGGGGCGAACGGTGAAAGTTCTCTCTTATTACCTTGTGGGTCTGCTCGTTGGTATAAACAAGGTGACAAATATGGCTGTTGCCTCTTTCCGGCTTACTGTCAAAGGAGAAGGGGGTTATTGGGTCATCTCCGTATTGCTCCTCCATCTGCGAGAAGTCAACTGAACTGCGCAGTAAACGGCAGGGCGTACCTGTTTTAAAGCGGCGCATTGAGACACCAAGGCCTTCCAAAGCCTTTGTAAGGCCGTTTGCCGCCTGCATACCGTCGGGGCCGGAGGAAATTACCGTTTCGCCAATAATAATTTTAGCGCAAAGGAAGGTGCCCGAAGCAATAATAGCCGCCTTTACCTCATAGCGGCCGCCGGTGTTGGTTATAACCGCCGTTACCTTGCCATCTTTGGTTTCTATATCAATAACCTCGCCTTGTCTCAAAACAAGGTTTTCGCATTTTTCAAGGGTGTGCTTCATAAGGGTCTGATAAGCCCTTCGGTCTATCTGGGCCCTTAAAGAATGTACCGCAGGCCCTTTGCCGCGGTTGAGCATACGGGATTGCAAAAAGGTCATATCTGCCGCCTTGCCCATTTGCCCGCCTAAGGCGTCTATCTCCCTAACAAGATGGCCCTTTGCGGTACCGCCTATGGAAGGGTTGCAGGGCATATTGCCGACAGCATCTAAGTTTATTGTAAAAATAATGGTTTTAAGGCCCATTCTCGCACAGGCAAGTGCGGCTTCAATTCCCGCGTGGCCTGCGCCTATAACGGCAACGTCATAGCTGCCTGCATTGTATACCATCTTTTCCTCCTATTTGCCTACGCAAAATCTTTCAAATATACGGTGTACCGTATCCTCGCTTACGTTCTTGCCTGTTATGGCTCCTGCGGCGTCTATCACCCCGTCTATGCAGATGCCAACGGCGTCTAAGGTAAAGCCTGCCCTTAAGGCCTCAAGGGCCCCGTTAAGCTCGTCTATCATAATTTTAAGCTGAGACTGCTGTCTTAAGGACAAAATAGCGTCCTGGGAATCGGAAAGCTCACTTAAAAACATTTGGTTAATAATTTCTGTAAGCTCCTCCTTGCCCGTGCCTTCCTTGGCGCTTATATACACCCTGTGGCTGAATTTCTCTTCAAGCTCTTTTGTATCGGCGCGCTTTTCAAGGTCGGTCTTGTTAAACACACCAATGCGCTTAGCCTCCCTTGTAAGCTCTTCAAGGTGAAGATCGTCCTTTGAAAGGGGCCTTGAAAGATCAAACACACAAAGGCAAAGGGCGGCGCTTTGGGCGGCGCTTTGGCTCATTTCAATGCCAATACGCTCCGCAAGGTTTTCGGTTTCCCTCAGCCCTGCCGTGTCGGATAAATTAAGCTTTACAGCCCCAAGCTCCACAGTGTTTTCAATAATATCACGGGTGGTGCCCTCAAGGTCGGTAACAATAGAGCGCCTGTACCCCGAAAGCAGATTCATCAGGCTGGATTTTCCCGCGTTTGTTCTGCCTAATATGGCGGTGTTTACCCCGTCCTTTATAACCGCGCCTGCAAGGGCGTTTTTGTAAAGGGTCTCGGTCTTCTCTAAAGCCCCGGTAAGGGCGGTTTCTATATTATTATAGGAAAGCTCCTCTATTTCCTCGTCAGGGTAATCAACAAAGGCCGATAAAAATGCCGCAATATCTATAAGACTGCTTCTTATATCCTCTATTGCCCTGTAGGTGGCGCCGCCTAAATGGGCGGTAGCCGCTCTGCGCTGTGCGTCGGTGGTGGAATCAATAAGCTCCATTACCGCCTCGGCCTGTGTAAGATCAAGCTTGCCGTTTAAAAAGGCCCTCTTTGTAAATTCGCCTCCCGCCGCAACCGAAAGCCCAGTATCTATAAGGGCGTCGCTTACAGCCTTTATAACGCTTAAGGAGCCGTGGCAGGAAATTTCAATAACGTCCTCGCCGGTATAGGAATGAGGCCCCTTAAAATAGGTTACAATACAGCTGTCTAAAAAGGCGCCCTTGTAAGTAAGGTTGCCGTATACGGCCTTGTTGGGGCTTAATTTATTTGAATTTGAAAAAAGCTTTTTGGTTGTTTCAAGGGCCTCAGGGCCGCTTATTCTTATAACCCCAACAGCCGCCCTCTGAGGCGCTGTAATAAGGGCAAACACAGTCTTTCCCATTTTTCCTCCAAAGAAAAATATTCATAATATAATATTATATAAAATTATATGAATAATTGTCAAGGAATCACAAAAACTAATTGCGAACCATATTACGTTAAGGAGTAATTTCTATGAAAAAATCAGTAGCTATAGCTTTAATGCTTACACTTTGCCTTTGCGCCTTTGCAGGCTGCGGCTGTTCCCGTACCAAGCCCTCCTCCTCTAATCAGAGCAGTAAGCCCTCACAGAGCATGTCTTCCGGTATGGTAAGCGACATTATAAGCGACGTTGAAGAAGGCGCCTCAAGTATGGGCAGCGCAGTAGACAGCGCCGCCGAGGATCTAAAGGACGCCGTAACCGAAAAACCCCAAACCGACGAAGACGATATTTTAGCTCCCTCCTCCTCAGTTTTAACCGACAACGAAAATGAGTAGTCATCCGACTACTCATTTTTTATTATCTTTTCTTTCGAATATTCCTAATCCTTTTTTGCCGAGTTTAGCGGATGCCGTAGTTTTCTATTACATAATCCATATCCTTGTCGCCTCTGCCGGAAAGGTTTATAAGCACAGAGCCGTGCTCCATAGTTTTGGCGAGCTTCATACCGTAAGCAACGGCGTGGGCGCTTTCTATGGCAGGGATAATACCTTCTAAGCGGGAAAGCTTGAAGAATGCGTCAATAGTTTCCTCGTCGTCTATAACGTCATACTTAACGCGGCCTATTTCCTGTAAGAAGGCGTGTTCGGGGCCGGAGGAGGGATAGTCAAGGCCGGAAGCAACGGAGTAAACGGGAGCGGGCTCGCCGTTTTCGTCCTTAAGCATAATGGAGTTAAAGCCGTGCATAATGCCTTCGGTGCCGTATTTTAAGCTTGCGGCATGGTCACCCAGCTTGGGGCCGCGGCCCAAGGGCTCAATACCGTAAATATCAACAGGGTCGTTAAGGAAGCCTGCAAAAAGGCCTGCCGCATTGGAGCCGCCGCCAACACAGGCAACGATAGAGTTAGGCAGATGGCCTGTCATTTCAATAAACTGCTCTCTTGCTTCTTCGCCTACAACGCTCTGGAAATCGCGGACCATCATAGGGAAGGGGTGAGGGCCGAGAACCGAGCCGATGCAGTAAATAGCATCGTTATATTCCTTGGAGTAGGCGTCAAAAGCGGCGTCAACAGCTTCCTTTAAGGTCTGCAGGCCGTGAGTAACTTCAATTACGTTGGCGCCGAGTATCTTCATTCTTGCAACGTTGGGGGCCTGCTTCTTAATATCTACAGAGCCCATATAAATATCACACTGAAGGCCAAAGTAAGCAGCGGCAGTAGCCAGAGCAACACCGTGCTGGCCTGCGCCGGTTTCGGCAATAACCTTCTTTTTGCCCATATAGGAAGCAAGAAGGGCTTCGCCCATGCAGTGGTTAAGCTTATGGGCGCCGGAATGGTTTAAGTCCTCTCTCTTGGCGTAAAGCTGAACGTTGCCTAAGGAGTTGGAAAGGCGCTCAAGATGGGTAATGGGAGTAGGCCTGCCCTGAAATTCCTTTCTTATTCTTCTGAGCTCCGCAATAAACTTTCTGGATTGGCAAATGGAAAAGTAAGCTTCGGTAATTTCGGCCATAGCCTTTTTAAGCTTATCATCTACAAACACGCCGCCGTATTTGCCGAAATAGCCGTTATTATCGGGATAGTTATTAAAATAGGTTTCAAAATCAACGTTATTGAGTATCATATTAAATTCCTCCGAAATTATATTTGTGGTAAGTAACTAAACCTTAGCTTCGCCATCGAAAATCAAGCAACATTTTGGCCTCCAATAAAAAAATCCTCAGCAGAACAACTGCCAAGGACGAATAATTAATTATCCGCGGTGCCACCTTGAATTCATAGGCTATCCCTATGCACTTACAGGGTACCAACATACCCTTTGCAACTTACGTATGCAGGCACGTTGCAGAATACTCTGCCAAAGTTGGCATTTGACTGCACCCTCCGCGGCCCATTTAACAGCCTGTTTCCCGCCTGACTTCCACCAACGCAGACTCTCTGTTTGGGCATAACTGCTTTTACTTCCGCTTCAACGGTTTATAATTTGAAATTATTTTAACACCTTGCCGCCCTTTTGTCAATAGCACTCTTGCCTTATGGGAAGGATTTATTGTATAATATATAAGATAAAGAAAGAATAGAGGATAGACGTGAATTATATTATACTTGATATGGAATGGAACTCTCCCGAGTCCCGCTCCTTTAAGGTTAAGGGGCTTCCCGCAGAGATAATTCAGATAGGCGCTGTAAAGCTTAATAAGAATGGAGAGGTCTGCGGCTCTTTTTGTGAGTGCGTTGCCCCTGCATATTACCGGAAGCTCCACAGGACCGTTGCCCGTCTTACGGGCCTTAGCTTCAAGCAGATTCAGGAAGGGGATTATTTCTGGGACGTGATAGACCGCTTTAAGGCCTTCTGCTCAAAGGACTGCGTGTTTATGACCTGGGGCGGCTCCGACCGTGAGGTTTTAATAAGCAATCTGAAAAAACATAAAATGGATTGCAGTTGGATACCCGATTGGTACAACCTTCAGTATATTTACAATAAACAAATAACAGGTGACTTTAACGTTTGCTCCCTTTCGGCGGCTATGGCTCACTTTGAAATTGAAGAGACCGCCCCTGTACACGATGCAGGGAATGACGCCAACTATACCGCCCTTGTTTGCTCTCATCTTGATCTTAAAAAGGGCATTGAAGAGTATACCGAGCTTAAGAGGGTAAAGGTTTGCATTAAGGGTGAATATTTCGGCTCCTTCAGGAACGTGGATCAGGCGTTTTTGAGCCGCAGAGTAAATACCTTCTATTGCCCTGTTTGCAAAAAGAAGCATAATATTAAATTGGAGGATTGGATACCCCAGAAACGCACCAAGCGCCTTGCCAAAATTGAATGTGACTGCGGCAATACCTTCTTCCTTTCGGGTGATCCGGAAACTAACCTGAGAGGCAGGACGCTTATACATCGCCGCACCATAAAATTCAGTGAGTATATGGAATGGTATTACAACGAATGTCTTGCAAGGCTCAAAAATAGTACAGAGCGCAAATAAAATTCAGTGAGTATATGGATTGGTATTGCAACGAGTTGCCGACTAAAAACAGCACAGAGCGCAAGTAAAAGAAAAAACAAGCAGGTGGATCTGCTTGTTTTTTAGTTTTTATTCTTTTTTCAGGCTTCGGAAGCTTAGAAATACCAGTATAAGAGAAAACACAAAGGCGGTAAAATCTGCTGCGGGGCCTGCTATAAGCACTCCGTTAAGGCCAAAGAACCTTGGCAGTATAATAAGAAGGGGAATAAGAAACAGACCCTGCCTTGAAAAAGAAAGGAAAAGTCCTTTGGAGGTATTGCCGGTGCCGGAGAAATAGTTTATAGATAAGGGCTGAACGCCCATAACGCAAACCATCATCATATAAATACGCATATACTTAACGGCAAATTCAAAATACAGTTTGTCTCCGGAGCCGAAAATTGAAACGATTTGCCGCGGGAAAAGCTGAAAGGCGCAAAAGAAAATTATACCGAAGCCGAGGGAAATAAAAAGCGCGGTCTTGTAGGTTTTTTTGACCCTTCCGTAATTTTCGGCGCCCATATTATAGCTGAAAATAGGCTGACAGCCCTGGGCAAGGCCTACGGTAAATGCCCCCAAAATACTGTTGAGCTTTGCCACAACACCTGAAACCGCCAGGGGGATATCGCTTCCGTAAATATCCGTACTTCCGTATGAGGTAAGGGTATTGTTTAAAACAATATTCACAAGCATCATAATTGTAAGATTTACAAAGTTGGGCACGCCGAGGCGAAAAATTTTTAAAATATTTTCAGCCTTGAGGCGCAAAATTGAAAGGGTTATTTTAAAGGTTTTAAATTTAAAGAAATAACAGAAGGCAATAAGGGCGGCGATTATTTGGCTTATGACGGTGGCGTAGGCGGCACCTTCTATATCTAAATTAAATTTATACATAAACAGCCAGTCAAGAAAAATATTAAGGCAGGCGCCTGTAATATTACAGCCCATAGAGTAGGTGGGGCTGCCGTCGGCCCTTATGAGGTGGGAGGCACCGTTGGAGAAGATCAAAAAGGGAAGGCCTATAGCGGTTATGGAAAAATACCTTATGGCGTAAGGGAAGACTTTTTCGGTGGCACCGCAGATATATAAAATATCCTCTTTAAAAATAAGGGCAGCCGCCAGGATAATAAGGCCTATAAGTGGCAGAAGGCAAAGGCCTGTGCCTAAAATGCTTTTTGCTTTTTCTTCGTTTTTGGCGCCCATACTGATATTGAAGTTGGCGGCAGTGCCAACGCCGATAAGAACCGAACAGGCGGTGGAAAGGGTTACAATAGGGAAGGAGACGTTGGTTGCACCGTTGCCTAAAATACCAACCAGATTGCCTATGAATATTTGGTCGGTTATATTATACACCGAAGAAATAAGCATACTTATTATGGTTGGTATTGCAAATTTAATTATAAGAGAAGTTATTGGCGCTTTGCCTAACTGTTCTTTTCTTTCCACTGCTTTCACCTCTTAAAAAATTATAGCCTTATTAGCGGCATATGTCAACAAAAAGGGCTTGGAGAATATACTCCAAGCCATTTTTTATTTAAAATATACTGTTGGTTTAATTTCTTTCTCCAAAGCTTCTTTAAGTAAACTTAGCTTTTCTTTGGATTGAGTGGTTTCTCCAAAGGAAACGTACTCCTTGCCCAGGGAGGTATATTTGCCCTTTGCCAGGTAGTTATAAGCAAGAAGCTCTACTTCCTTGATATCCCCAAGGGTGTTTATAATTTTTCCGAAAGCCTTCATATCCTCCAAAGAATCGTTTACATTGGGAATAAGGGGGATTCGCACCGTAACACTGCCGTGTTCATTGGAAAGCCTTTTAAGGTTTTCTATAATAATGCGGTTTGAAACTCCCCCTTTGTAAATTTATCTGTATATAATATAGCAGTTATTTTTCTTAAAAGCAATATAAACCCAAAAAAATAACGGCACCTTATAGGGTGCCGTTATTATATACACTCGAATTATTCGGTGATCCAGGGAGTGCCGTCTTTCTTCATGAATTTGCCGGTGCAAACCATAATGAAGTCAATAAGCCAGCCAATGCCGAAAACGCCGCCGGTTAAAAGCCAAACGATACCGGTGCCGATCTTGCCTGCCATAAATCTGTGAACGCCTAAAGCGCCTACAAACCAAGTAATAAGAATAGCTGCAACTTTGCTCATAGTTATATTCTCCTTTAATTATGCGGATTCACCGCTAGTTTTATAACATTATAATAGCAAATTAATTCAAAGAACGCAATATCCATTTTATTTCAACAAAAAAGTTCTGCTATTTGCACAAAAATGCACCTTTTGTATCAGGGGTTGTTAATACATTATTAACAATTCGGAAACAATTACTTCAAAAATTTTAAGTAATTTTGCGTTTTTCTCTTGTAAAAATGAGGATTTATGGTATTATAGAGGCATAAACTATCAGGGAGAAGATCATGGCTAATTATTCTAAAACCGAAGTAAAGGCCTGTAACGGCTTTTTGTTTAAAGTGCTTTATTTCGGAATAAGGGTGCTGTTCTTTTTTAAGGGAATCAAAATAAGTATCACTAATAAGGTAGGGCAGGTAAAGGGGCCGGCCATTGTGCTTTGCTCTCACGGCTCTTTTTACGATTTTCTGTATGCAGGAGGCCTTTTAAAAAAGAGCAAGCCCAGCTTTATAATAGCAAGGCTGTATTTTTATAATAAGTACTTAGGCTTTTTGCTTAAGGCCTTAGGCGGCTTCCCGAAAAGTATGTTTGCAACCGATCTTGAAAGCACAAAAAACTGCCTTAAGGTATTAAAGAGCGGCGGCGTTTTAACAATGATGCCCGAAGCAAGGCTTTCAACTGCAGGTGAGTTTGAGGATATTCAGGAAGGAACCTTCTCTTTTTTAAAGAAGTCGGCTGTGCCTGTTTACACTATACATATTGACGGCAACTATTTAGCCAAGCCCAAATGGGGCAAGGGCCTGCGTAAGGGCGCCCTTGTGGAAGCAACGCTGGATATTTTATATACTGCCGAGAAGATAAAGCAGTTAAGTGTTGAAGAAATTAAAAAGGGCGTTGAAGAGAGGCTTTATTATAATTCTTTTGAATGGCTTGAAAACAGGCCTGAAGTTACTTACCGCTCCAAATACCTTGCCGAAGGCCTTGAAAATATTTTATGCTTTTGCCCTGAATGCGGCAGACTGCATACCCTTAAATCCAAGGGCAACCAAATATTCTGCGAATACTGCGGGTATTTAACTGCTGTTGATAACCGCTACGGTTTTGATAAGGGCTTTGCTTATAAAGACCATTTAAGCTGGCATAAGGCCGATTGCCTCCGCTTTGAAGAGGAGATCAAAAAGGGCGGTTTTAAGCTTGAGGCTAAGGTTGACCTTCGTTTGCCTTCCTCTGACGGCAAAAGCCAGACCCGCCCTGCAGGCAGCGGCATCTGCACCCTTACGGAAAAGGGCCTTGAATATAAGGGTACAAAGGACGGCGCTGAATATGGGCAGTTATTCCCTCTTGAAAGGATATACCGTTTGCTTTTCGGCGCAGGAGAGAATTTTGAGACCTACAACGGCTCGGAAATTTTGTATTTTGTGCCGGAGGATAAACGTACCTGTGTAGACTGGTATATAGCCTCCCGAATTCTTTATAGTTTGCAGCCTTCATACAAATAAAAAAAACTCCCCTTTGAGGCACCCTCCGTAAGGAAGGTGCCTCAAGGTGGCTCTTGCGGCTAAACTGAATAATTGATTTGGTTAAGCGGTGTAGCCATTGGCTATGCCGTTTTTTGTTACACACCTTTTCAAAGTGTGTAACCCACTATGACACTTTCACGCTGTACAAAGATGTCAGTGGGGTCAAAAATGCAACTTGTATAAAATATTATCCATAGTCGCATTTTGAAATATCCCATTATTAACATCGCGCTATACTTTGCTAAGACCTGATACTCGACGAAAAGAAAACACGGCAGAGAACAAACCTCTGCCGTGAAACAAATTATACCCGTTCAGTTTTTACATTTACACCTTGTTTTATTGCTTCTTCAAGGAAAGAAACTATAAGGGTAAACACTTCGGGTGTTTCTTCAAACTCAAATGTCTTTTCCTTGTAAAGCATTAAATCTTCAAGGTATTCGGAAGGATCAATTTCAGTAATGCCGCCGTCCTCCGAAAAAACGCCCTCAAACTGATGATAGTCACGTGTAAACCCTTTCCACCCGTTACCGTCAAGCGTAGGTGTATCGTAAATATCATCAAAGTAACCTTCCCAAATGTGAATGGCTTGGTCAGCTTCGATACAAAGGACTATTTTGCCCTCGTCCTCGTATCCCTCGTAGTAGGTGTAGTTATTTTTTAGGTTTCCAATGTCCATTATCTAACATCTCCTTTTGCTCTTTTGTCGCTGTTCCGTTTTTCCTTGCACGGATAGCCGCCTGCCATTCCTTTTTTTGATACCCACTTGTTTTTACCAACAAGTATCTCGTGCTTGGCGGGACGTGCATTTTTGCCGTAACCAATACCTGCCTTGTCACGCTGAACAACCCAACTATCGCCTTGCTCTTTCGGAGCGTTAGGGGTGCGGGTGTGCCAACGGCTCGTATAAGAATAATCACCCTTTTTCCAAGTATATTTAACTTGGTCGTATCCGTTTTTCTGTTCTTCTTTTACTGTGGCAGAGGACGGAATTTTAATAGGTGAACTATTAGGCAGAGTATTTTCAATGTAATCTTTGTGGTTTTCGCCTGCACCGTGAGTGCCGCCAAAACCACCGTGAAAGCCTGCACCCATTAAGCGCTCACCGCCTTTCGACTTTGCATAAAGTCGCTGTCGAATTGCAGTATTTCAATTCCCATTTCTTTATACTGTGCGAAAACCTCGTCCGGTGTAGCACCATATACCACAATGGTTTTTGGCTCTAATGCGTCAACCACATATTTTAAACCGTTTATAAAATACTTGCGTTCGCTCAGTAGCCTTATGCAGCCGTGAGAGCCTACTGCGATTACCCTGTGTTTTTTTATGCCCGCACAGGATAATTCAAATGTACGTTCATCGCCAAAGCGTATATTGGGGATGACGGGTATTCCGTTTCCTTGCAACCAATGACCGATTGCACGGCTACGATAAATATTCCATTGTTGCATTACCAACGGCATATCTCGATAGACACTAAAATCGGGAGATATAACCCCTTTGAATTTCTTTAGGATAGGGAGATAGGTGTTAGGTCTATTCCATAACCTTTCAAAAGCGGAAAATAAAATCCCCGGGCTTATTGGCGTCAAGGGTAATATCAAAATCGTGGTTATAAACGCTGTAGCCATCAGCGTTAGTGCCGCTTGCAGCCACACCCTTTACTTCGGAATTTTCTGTGGTCATGGTGCCATCGGAATAAATATACTCAATTGTGTAGGAAAATCCGCCGTCACCAACGTTCAGGTTAACGTTTCCTGAGGTGTTGCCAACAAGTGCGCCGGCGAAGGTAGCGGATGCTTCCTTCTGACTGCCTAAAAGAATCACACTGCCTGTGCCCTGTACCACAGGACCTACAGTAAGCTCTGCATCTTTAACGTTAAGCAGCTCAACGTCGGGAATATCTTCGGCGCTTACAGCCGCAAAAGATACGGCCATTATAAGCACCAAAACTATGCTGAGCGCCTTTAAAAGGGACTTTTTCATATAAGCTCCTCCAAAAACATATTGTACTCTTCGTTATAGCAAACAAGCAGAAGCATTACAATAGTATGGATAATAAAATAATAATATTTGCGCAAAAAGCCCCTCATAACGAGGGGCTTTGTTATTTTGCTTTAAGATTCAAAAGTATAGGCTATGCTCAGGTTTTCTTCAAGGAACTTTGGTTCGTGCTCCATACCTATATCTTTACACCAGGCAAGATATCTTTGGCCTAATTCATATACGCTGTATCCCTGAAGCTCCAGCGGAGTATAGTCGTAATGCTCGGGTTTTTGAGAAAAACAGGCGGTGATACCTATACTGCTAAGGGCTTTTACCCTTTCTGATTCGTCTACAATTACATCTTTATCATACAGATCGAAATACTTATATTCAACTTCACCCTGATCATTTTCAGGCATATATATTGTACCTGCCATATTGGTTATAATACCGAAATGGGTGGCGCCTTCCAGAGAGCAAACGTAATCGGTGGTTTTGGAGGCTCTGTGGTATCTGTATAGGTTATTATCGCTTGAGTAGAAAATAAGGTAGTCGCTCACACATGCATCCTGTATGGGGTTTTCTGCCTCCAGCAGTATCTTGCCGGTCTCTTTTTCTATAACTTTATTGCCATCTACTGTAGTTACGGCATCGATATTTTTTATAAAGCGTTCCTCGCTGAAGTATTCATCGTAGGACATTTCCTTCAGGGTGCCAACCTCCTTGCATATCTCCCAGGTGCGGTTCAAGCTGTGAGTCTGGATTACGGAGAGGCTTGGAAAATCGGGATATTCCGACTGAGTACGGATAACCGTATTGGAGAGGGTGTAGGCGTCACATACTCTGAACTTCTCGTTGACCAGACTGTAAGAGTGGGCGGTGTTAAAGTATTTGACCTCACCGTTTTCAAGGGTTACTGTGCCGCAGATATTACTTAAAGGCTGTATGGAGCTTGCGTTTGAGGCCTCGCATAACTTTTCGTTGGTACCGGAGTCTATATGATAACGGTATAAGTAACCGCCGCTTATATAGAAATATAAATGCTCCGAAAGGAAGGCGCATTCAATAGGCGCATCGGCGCTGAAGATAACCTTGCCCGTTTGAGTTTCTATAATATCCTTATCTCTTATCTCCCATTGGCCGTAAACAGAGGTTTCAAAAACAAGCCGCTGATAAAAGAAATATTCCTCGTAGGTCATACTGCTTCGGTTTAATGGGTATTGGGCGCTTTGGAGGGGCTGAAGTGCTTTATTTTCTGAGGAGGGATCCAAAAAGCTGCTTATTATCTCCCCGTTATTAAGAGACTGAAGGCAAATGCCCCAGGAGGACGTTTCGCGGTTGAATTCATATTTAATGGAGTTAACCTCGCCAACGTTTGTAATAAGGGTGTTATTACCGTTGCTGTCATTGGCAAGATAAAGGTTGCCTTCGGAAACAAAATAGGTTTTTCCGCTGTTGTCAAAGCAGAAATCAACAATACTGCTTTCGGCTCTGCAAATAACGGTCTCTTCATAGGGGGTAAGCTTTAAAACCTCGTTTTCGCGTACAAAGCAGGGTAGGTTGGAATCTGCCGAGAGGGTATTGGAAATATTATCGAACTGCTTATAGGTGCCCGCCAGATAGTCGTATACCACAACGCTGTTGCCGTTGTAATTAAAATTATTGAATACTCTGAAACGGCTGCTATCAAAATATTCTTTCTCATTGAGCTTCGTAAGGTACTCTTCCCTTGTGCTTTCCTTTAAGGCGCCTTCAGAGAGGCTATAGCAATAGTATTTGTCATAGGAATGGTTATCGGCTTTAATTTCAAACTCTCCGTTCTCATTGAATTTTCCGTATTCGGCTTTCCTGTCAAATATTTTGGTACCGCGTGTATCTAATAAAAACACTGTGTCGGACGAAATAGCGTCTATAAAGGAGATGCTGAACTGTATATCATCAGCCAAAAGCTCTTCAGGCTCACCGCCCCCTGCGGGAATAGAATAAAGAGCATCAGGGGTGGTAAAGAATACCCTGTTGCCGCAAACCGCAATATGCTCTATATCGTACTCGGATGTGGAAATAAGGCATTGGGGCTCGGAATTAGGCGCTAAAGAATAGATCTCAGCATTACCATTGTCATATCCTTTTATAATGTAATAGTATACGCCGTTATATTCCTCGTACTCCATTAAACGTTGGCTTTTATGATACCTTTTTATGTAAGACAGATTTGTTCTGTCTACGGTAAATACTTTTTTATCGTAAATATTAAAAACAGGCACCGTGTAGGGCTCTGCAGGCTTCTTTTCCTCTTCCTCAGGCTCGCTTTCTACGGCGGAAGAGGAAGGCGGGGCGCTGCTCTGAGGCGCATCTTCTTTAGCACAGCCCAATATGGGAACAAGCATAGCAACACACAAAATAAAAGAAAGTAATCTTTCAAATTTTCTCATAGCCTTTGCTCTCCTTGGTTTTCATAAAATTTGGAATATTGCAATTTAACAATATCATACAAAAAAGTTTTAGTCAATAGGTAATTTTAAGAAAAATTTCTTAAATTAAAAATCTTTTTTAAATATTACAAAACGGTAACAAGACAACCGCACCTAATCCTTCGCATTTGGCAAAGCTTCAAGACAGAAACAAAAAGGAAGGAGCCTTAGAAAAGACTCCTTTTTTTATTATTATTTTTCGGTCCGGCTCAGTTTTTGGGGATTTTAACGATCCAATTGTAGGTATCTTCGATCTTACCCCACTGTATGCCGGTAAGGTTATCATACAGCATCTGAGTAACTTCACCGATTTCATTATTGTTGATGGTGAAAACCTCATCCTTATACTTAAGATGGCCGATGGGAGAAACAACAGCGGCTGTACCGCAGCCCCAGGCTTCCTTTAAGCGGCCTTCTTTAAGGGCAGTAGCTAACTCATCAACCGAGAAGCGGCGCTCACTTACCTTATAGCCTTTATTTTTAAGCATTTCTATAATGGACTTTCTTGTAATACCGGGCAGAATAGAGCCAACCAGGGCGGGGGTAACTACTTCATCGTCTACCATAAACATAACGTTCATGGCGCCAACCTCTTCAATGTATTTTCTTTCTACACCGTCGAGCCAAAGCACCTGAGAATAGCCCTGTTCTTCAGCGCGAAGGCCTGCTCTTGTGGAAGCGGCGTAGTTGCCGCCGCACTTGGCTTCGCCTGTACCGCCGCGAACGGCGCGAACGTCTTCATCCTCGATCATAATTTTAACAGGGTTTAAGCCCTCCTTATAATAGCTGCCAACGGGGGAAGCGATTATAACCAGCATTGCCTTATTTACGGCGTGAACGCCTAAGGCTTCATCCACGCCGAAAAGGAAGGGGCGCAGATAAAGGGAGGTGCCTTCGGAATGGGGAACCCAATCCTGCTCCAGTTCAACAAACTTAATAAGAGCTTCTAAAGCAAAGTCTTCATCGATAGTAGGCAGAGTAAGGCGGGCGGCAGAGTTGTTCATTCTGCGGATGTTTTCTATAGGTCTGAACAGCTGAACAGAGCCGTCTTTGCATCTGTAAGCCTTTAAGCCTTCAAATATTTCAGCGCCGTAATGGAAAACGGTGCAGGCGGGATGCAGAGAAAGGTTTTCAAAGGGAACTATGCGGGCGTTTTCCCAGCCGTTTTCGGGGGTGTAATCACATACGAACATATGGTCCGTAAAAATTTTGCCGAAGCCTAAATTAGCCTCGTCGGGCTTAGCCTTGGGGGCGGTTGTTTTAATGATTTTAATGTCTGCCATTTTGCTTCTCCTCTCAGTTATAGTTATGGCCTAATTCAATGGCCTTAATATTTGCCTGAATAAGATCCTTATGCTTGGCGCTTACGATTTTATTGAAGGCTTCTTCAAGGCCGCTGTAAGAAACACAGCCTGTTTCCTTAATAGCCTTGCCAAGCATTATCATATTGGAAAGGGAAGAAAGCCCCGATTCATTTGCCATAGCAGTTGCAGGAACGGCAAAGAAGGAAATATCGTCTCTTTCGGTGGTTTCGGGAATAAGGGAAGAATCTACAAATATTGCGCCGCCCTTTTTAACGGAGCTTTCATACTTTTTAAAAGAGGGCAGGTTCATTGCAATTAAAATATCGGGGTTGGTGGTCATAGGAGAGCCGATAGGACTGTCACTTAAAATAACGGTGCAGTTGGCTGTGCCGCCGCGCATTTCGGGGCCGTAGGAGGGGAGCCAGGTGATCTCCTTACCTTCGGTAAGGCCTTTGTAAGCAACAAACTTACCTGTAAATAATACGCCCTGACCGCCAAAGCCTGCAATAAGTATTTCGGTTGTGCTCATTATTTTTCCTCCTTATACTTATCCTTATAGCAACCTAAGGGGTAATACTTCATCATATCGGTCTCAACCCACTTAAGCGCCTGCTGTGGAGTCATACCCCAGTTGGTGGGGCAGGTGGAAAGGACTTCAATAAGGGTAAAGCCCTTGCCTTCGGTTTGATACTGAAAGGCCTTTTTAATGGCCTTCTTGGCGTTTCTTACGTTCTTAACGCTGTTTACGGCAACTCTTTCAAGATAAGCGGGGCCTTCAAGAGAAGAAAGGAGCTCGCATATCTGAATAGGATAGCCTGCCTTGGTTACGTCACGGCCGTAAGGGGAAGTCTGAGTAACCTGACCGGGCAGGGTGGTAGGAGCCATCTGGCCGCCGGTCATACCGTAAATTGCATTGTTAATAAATATAATGGTAATATTCTCGCCTCTTGCGGCAGAATGAACCGTTTCACACATACCAATGGAAGCCAGGTCACCGTCACCCTGATAAGTGAAAACAATATTGGAGGGCTCGGAGCGCTTAATGCCGGTTGCAATGGCAGGTGCGCGGCCGTGAGCGGCTTCTATCATATCGCAGCCTAAATAGTTATAGGCAAAAACAGAGCAGCCAACAGGGGCAACGCCAATGGCATCGCCTTCTATATTCAGCTCATCCAGGGTTTCAGCCACAAGGCGGTGAACAATACCGTGGGTGCAGCCGGGGCAATAGTGGGTGGGTACGTCCAAAAGAGCGTGGGGACGTTCAAATACTACAGCCATTACTCATTACCTCCTTTGGAAACTTCTATTATTTTATTAAGAACCTGTTCGGGCTCGGGGATCATACCGCCTGCGCGGTTGCAAAGGGAAACGGGGCGCTTGCAGCGGATAGCCAGTTCAACGTCCTCTATCATCTGACCCATAGATAACTCTACGGAAATAAAATGCTTAACCTTATCGGCAGCTGCAAGTAAGGGCTTCTTGGGGAAGGGCCAGAGGGTAATGGGGCGGATCATACCAACCTTTATACCCATTTCTCTTGCGGCTAAAACAGCGTTTTTGGAAACACGGGAAGCAATACCGAAGGCTACTACGCAGAATTCGGCATCCTCCATCATAAATTCTTCCCACATAGGCTCGTTTTCTTCAACTACCTTATAGCGTTCATAACGCTTGAAGTTTTCGCTTTCAAGCTCCTCGGGGTTTAAGAAAAGGGAGGTGCTTATATTATGCTCACGGGCCATTTTAGTGCCGGTAAGAGCCCAGGGCTTTTCATACTTCTTGGGCTCTGCATCGGGAAACTCTACAGGCTCCATCATCTGGCCTAAGGTACCGTCGGCTAAGAGCATGGTGGGCATAAGGTATTTATCAGCCAGATCAAAGGCTTTTATGGTAAGGTCGGCCATTTCCTGTACGGAAGCGGGGGCTAAAACAAGAAGGTGGAAGTCACCGTGAGAGCCGCCCTTTACGGCCTGAAAATAGTCGGACTGGGAAGGCTGAATGCCGCCAAGGCCGGGGCCGCCTCTTTCAACGTTTACAATAAGGGCAGGTAAGTCACTTCCTGCAAGGTAGGAAATACCTTCGCTCTTTAAGGAGATGCCGGGGGAGGAAGAGGATGTCATAACCCTCTTGCCGGTAGCGGAAACGCCCAGCACCATATTTATAGCCGCGATCTCGCTTTCGGCCTGTAAAAATACACCGCCTACTTTAGGTAATCTGCGGGACATATAAGCCGCAACTTCGGTCTGAGGAGTAATAGGATAGCCGAAGTAGTGAACACAGCCTGCCTTAATGGCGGCTTCGGCAATGGCTTCATTGCCTTTCATTAATACTTTTTCACCCATATTCTCACCTCTACTTTTCTACTGTTATTACACAGTCAGGGCACATAGTTGCGCAGAAAGCGCAGGCTATGCATTTTTCCGGTTCGGTTATCTGTGCAGGGTAATGCCCCTTGCTGTTAATTACGGTTGTGGATAACTGAAGGATCTTCTTGGGGCAGGCTTCAACACAAAGGCCGCAGCCCTTGCAACGGTCCTCTCTTATGGTTATCTTGGCCATACTAACGCCTTCTTTCTTATATTATATAATTTTTTTTTGCAGTTTTAAGGGGAATATATCCTCACCCTCCAAAAGCCCTTCCTTTACGGAAGTAAAAAGAACAGGCAGGCCTGAAAGGGCGGATAATTCCTTTATTTTTTCGGAAGATGAAACAACTGTTTCTTTCTCTGTAAGCTCACCTAAATTGGTGTTATTAACAAGGGCGGTAAATTTAATATTTGCAACCGCCTCAATTTCCCTCATTACCTCCATAGCCGCCGCGGCGGTTCTTGTAAGAGGGCGGCAAAAGTTTGACACAAACACCATTTCATAGTTGCCCTCTTTTAAAATTTCCTCCTTAAGGCGGCCTAAGGCGTAAGCGCCTCTGTCATCCCCGCCTATATCCAGAACAAAATAAGTATCCTTATTGGCTGTTACCGAATAGAGGGATGAGGGCAAAGCAGGCATATCCACGTTAGAGTTGGCATAAGGAGAGGCTATTACCTCCACCCCTGCCTGTTTTAAAGCCTGCTCACTGTCCTTAGAGCGGAAATAGGGGTTTACAATATCCAAATCCGCCAGGGTAACCTTAAGGCCCTGTTCCTTTAAATAAAGGGCGTAGTTTACAGCTATGTTGGTTTTGCCCGAGCCGTAATGGCCGGCAAAAAGGGTTATTCTTTTAATATTCATTATAATAAGTTTCTCTGGATCTTACCGCTTACTGTTTTAGGCAGCTCATCCTTAAATACAACAATTCTGGGGTATTTATAGGGCGCGGTTTTAGCCTTAACGTAATTCTGAATTTCCTTCTTTAACTCTTCGGTTGCTACGGTGCCCTTGGTTAAAACAACACTTGCCTTTACTACCTGACCTCTGACCTCATCGGGGGCGGCAGAAACACCGCATTCAAGAACGTAAGGCAGTTCCATAATAACGCTTTCAATTTCAAAGGGGCCTATGCGGTAGCCGGAGGACTTAATAACGTCGTCGGCACGGCCAACATACCAATAGAAGCCGTCTTCGTCCATCCAGGCAAGATCACCTGTATGATAGTAACCGTCATGCCAGGCTTCTTTGGTTTTCTCTTCATCAAGGTAATAGCCTGTAAAGAGGCCGCAGGGAGCGCCCTCCCCAGTATTAACGCAAATTTCGCCGGTTTCACCTGCAGAAACTTTATTGCCGTCTCTGTCTAAAAGCTCAACCTTATAAATAGGAGCGGGCTTGCCCATAGCGCCTATTTTGTGAGGGGCGCCGCACATATTGCCTATTATCATAGTACCTTCGGTCTGGCCGAAGCCTTCCATTATCTGCAGGCCCGTTGCCGCTTCAAACTGCTTGTAGACCTCGGGGTTTAAGGCTTCGCCTGCGGTGGTCATATGGGTAACGGAGGAAAGATCGTATTTGGAAATATCCTCTTTTACCATCATACGGAGCATTGTAGGCGGAGCGCAGAAGGTGGTAATATTGTATTTTGCAAACATGGGCAGAATATCGGAAGCATCAAAACGGTCAAAGTCATAAACAAAGATGGCGCTTTCGCAAAGCCACTGACCGTAGATCTTGCCCCAGGCAGCCTTAGCCCAGCCGGTATCGGAAATGGTGAAATGAAGCCCTTCAGGGTAAGCGCAATGCCAATACTTTGCGGTATGGAAATGGCCAAGGGCGTATTTGTAATTATGAGCCGCGATCTTTGGATAGCCTGTTGTACCGGAAGTAAAGTACATAAGCATAAGATCGTCGCCGCAGGGGGAGCTTTCGGTTCTTGCAAAGCGGGAGGAGAACATAGAATACTCCTCATCAAAGCTTCTCCAGCCCTCTCTTTGACCGTTAACAATAATAAGGTTTTTAAGGGTAGGAGAGGTTTTGGCGGCTTCTTCTATCTGGGCGGTGGTTATACCGTCACTTGTAGCAAGGCAGGCGCAAACTCCGGCTGCATTAAAGCGGTATTCAAAATCGTGAGCCTGAAGCTGTGCAACTGCGGGAATGGCAATTGCCCCTAACTTATGCAGGCCAAGCATTGCTATCCAGAACTGATAATGGCGTTTTAAGGCTAAAAGCACCCTGTCGCCCTTCTTTATGCCTAAGGACTTAAAGTAGTTGGCGGCGCGGTTGGATTCCTTTTGCATATCCTTGAAGGTAAAACGGCGTTCGGTTTTATCCTTGGAAATATGTAAAAGAGCAAGCTTTTCAGGTTCGCGCTTTGCTATTACGTCTATTATATCATAAGCAAAGTTAAAGGTCTCGGTATTTTTAAAGGAAATTTCAAGGGGAGTGCCGTTTTCATTGACCTTGGTATCAATAAAGCGCTTATAGGCGCGTTCAACCGTATCTTCCTTAAGCTTCTTAGGCTGAGCCTTGGAGGTTTTTACCGTAAGCTCGGGAACGGGGGCCCCTGTGGGATTTAAAACTATGGCGTAGAAAACACAGTCCTGCCCGCCAACGGCTATCATACCGTGGGGAGTAGAGGAGTTGTAATAAATAGAATCACCTGCGTGTAAAACTTCGCTGTGTTCACCGACCTGAACCTTTAAGGAGCCGGAAACTACAATGTCACACTCCTGGCCTTCGTGGGTGGTAAGCTCAATATCCTTGCCCTGAGCCTCTTCGGAAAACTTGGAGTAAACGTAAAGAGGATCGGCAATTCTGTTCTGAAATGCAGAAGCAAGGTTGTAGTAAGTCATACCGTGGGCGTTGGAGATCTCCTGGCCCTGGCCGACCCTCGTAACCGTATAGGAACGAAGCTTAGGGCTGTGACCTTCTATAATATCGGTAACGTCAACGTTAAAAGCAAGGGCGCAGCGGTAAATGAAGGTGAAGTTTAAGTCACTTTCACCGTTTTCGCAAAGAAGGTATTCCTCCTGGGAAACGCCGGTCTTCTTGGCCATTTCGGGAACCGAAAGACCCATTATCTCTCTTAAGTCCTTAATGCGCCCCGCCATTTCCTTAATTTTGAAATCAAGTCCTGTCATTTGTGCCATAATGCACTCTCCTTTAGTTTGTGGTAGGTTGGAACTTTGAAACTGCTGTTGCAAAATAATAAAACTCGTCTCAAAGTATGAATTCTTTGAGACGAGTATAACCCGCGGTACCACTCAAATTGCACCTTTACGATGCCCCTCAGGCTCCAACAAGCCTTATGCATTTACGCAGCAATCACGAAAGGGTTCTACTAAGCAAAGCCGTTCTTCCCTTCAGCTCAGAGGCTACAAACCTTTTTAACACAGCAGCGGATTTTCACCAAACACCCGCCTCTCTGAAGATGCATTTAAAAGGCACTCCTCTTCAACGCTTTTATCAGATAAAGAATACCATACCTTTATTTCGGTGTCAATAGTAAATTTGAAAAATTACAGAAGTTTTCTTTGGATCTTGCCGCTTATTGTCTTAGGCAGCTCGTCGCGGAATACAACTATTCTGGGGTACTTGTAAGGAGCAGTCTTGCTCTTAACGTAGTTCTGGATCTCCTTCTTAAGCTCCTCTGTAGGCTCGGTGCCCTTGGTTAAAACAATACTTGCCTTAACCACCTGGCCTCTTACCTCGTCGGGAGCGGCAGAAACGCCGCATTCAAGAACGTAGGGCAGCTCCATAATAACGCTTTCAATTTCAAAGGGCCCGATACGGTAGCCGGAGGATTTGATAACGTCGTCTACACGGCTCACGTACCAGAAGTAACCGTCCTCATCCTTCCAGGCGGTATCACCTGTATGGTAAAGGCCGTCGTGCATTGCCTCTTTTGTCTTCTGCTCATCTCTGTAATACTCGGCGTAAAGACCGCAGGGGCAGTCCTTATCAATTTTAATAACAATTTCGCCAACTTCACCTGCAGGTAAGGAGTTGCCTTCGGGATCAACAATATCGATATCATACTGAGGAGAAGCCTTGCCCATAGAGCCTATCTTGGGGGTGGTGCCAACAAGGTTGGCTATGGTAAGGGTGGTTTCGGTCTGGCCGAAGCCTTCCATTATCTCAAGGCCGGTAGCCGCCTTAAACTGCTTGAAGACCTCGGGGTTTAAGGCCTCGCCTGCGGTGGTCATATGGTGAATAGAGGAAAGATCGTATTTTGAAAGGTCTTCCTTAATTAACATACGGAGCATAGTGGGGGGAGCGCAGAAGGTAGTAATATTGTACTTTGCAAACATAGGCAGAATTTCGGAAGCGTCAAAACGGTCAAAGTCGTAAACGAATACAGCTCCTTCGCAAAGCCACTGGCCGTAAAGCTTGCCCCAAAGGGATTTGCCCCAGCCCGTATCGGAAATTGTAAGATGAAGCCCGTCTCTTTCGCAGCAGTGCCAGTACTTGGCGGTAACGTAATGGCCTAAAGCGTAGGTGTGCTTATGTGCGGCCATTTTGGGGTTACCGGTCGTGCCGGAAGAGAAGAACATAAGAGCAACGTCGTCACCGCAGGGTGAATCGGCAACTCTCTTGAAGTGGGTGGAGAAAAGGGTATATTCGCTGTCAAAATCTCTCCAGCCTTCCTTTTTGCCGCCAACAAGGATCTTGGTCTTCAGCTCAGGACATTCCAGTGCGGCTCTGTCTACTATATCGGAAACGTCACCGTCGTTTGTGCAAACTATTGCGCTTACGCCCGCAGACTGGAAGCGGTAAACAAAGTCATGGTCCTTCAGCTGGTTGGTGGCGGGAATTGCAATTGCGCCCAGCTTGTGAAGGGCAACCATTGCAAACCAGAACTGATAATGGCGCTTAAGCACCAGCATTACTCTGTCGCCCTTCTTTATGCCCATAGAGGTAAAGTAGTTGGCGCACTGGTTGGTAGCCTTCTTTATATCCTTAAAGGTAAAGCGGCGCTCAACCATATTTTTATCTATATGAAGCATTGCCAGCTTATCGGGATATTTATTGGCGATCTCATCAACAATATCAAAGCCGAAATTGAATTTTTCGCGGTTGGGGAAGGTTATGCTCTTAAGACAACCGTTTTCGTCCTCTTCGGTCTTAACAAACTTTTCGCAAATAAGGTTCTGAGCGCTTCTTGCTCTTACAATGCTTCTTACGCCCTCGTCACCCTCCTGCTTTTCACCGGGAAGGATGATTGAAAGGAACAAACAGTCCTTACCGCCAATGGCTATCATGCCGTGGGGGGTGGAGGAATTGTAATAAACACTGTCGCCCTCTTCTAATATTTCGGTATGGTCACCGATCTGTATTTTTAACTGGCCTTCAAGTACAAGGTCAAACTCCTGGCCGGAGTGGGTGGTGGTATGAATGGGCTTATTCTGTAAATAAGGGGAGTATTCATACTTTACCCAGTAAGGCTCAGCGATCTTATTCTTAAACATAGGTGCAAGGTTGCTTATTTCAATACCGTCTTCTTTGGCGGTGCGTAAGCCCTTGTTTTTTCTGGTTACGGTGTAGGAAGTAAGTCGGGCACTGCGGCCTTCCAAAAGGTCGGAAAGATCCAGCCCGAAGGTAAGAGCGCATTTGTGAATAAAGGAGAAGGGCAGATCGATCTCTGCAGCTTCATATTTTCTGTAAAGATCTAAGGAAACTTCGGTGTTTTCGGCCATCTGCTCTTCGGTAAGAGATGCAATAAGACGCATTTCCTTAATTCTTGCGGCTACTTCCTGGATCATGGTTGTGGTTTCGGTTTGCATTTTTCATTCCTCCTGATTTGAATTTTGGGCTGAGGACTTTGAGAGCAAAAAAAACGCCTCAAAGCTTTGCTTTGAGACGAAAATAAATTTCCGCGGTACCACTCAAATTGCATCCTTACGATGCCCCCTCAGGCTCCAACAAGCCTTATGCATTTACGCAGCAATCACGGGAGGCGCCTACTCATTTTACTTTTCGGACCTCCGGCTCGGAAGTGATAGCTTAAAACACCCGATTATCGGCTCACACCAACCGCCGACTCTCTGAAAACCGCTTGCGTTTCGCCGTCTTCGTCACAGCCTTTTTTGATTGACATAATTATAAACCTATGTATTTTGTTTGTCAATATATTTTTTTAAATTTTTTTTGTGAACCGACAGCCTTTGACAAAATCCTCCCCCAAAACGTGATATATTCTAATCAAATAATTCAAAGGAGGACAAATTTTTATGGAAAATTACAAAGAAGCTTACCTTAAGCTCTTTAACGAGGTAACAGATATTATAGAAAAACTTAAAGAGGCTCAGATATCCTGTGAGGAGATCTTTCTTTCCCAAAAGCAGACTGATATTACCCCTTAAACCACCGACGGAAAAGTAAAAAAGAAAGCTTGAGCAATTTGCTCAAGCTTTTTTCAGCCTAACATAGGCTCTATGAACATCTTGAAGGCCATATAGAAGATGGCGAGGGCGGCGGTAAGCATAAGGACGCCCAGATGCTTTTTCTTTTGGGTGAAATAATCAATACCGTTCCAGACGCAAACGGCGGCAAGAACGCTGAGGCCTGCGGTTACGATAATGCCGTTATTATAATTTGGGTTTGTGCCAATGAGAATGAGGACTACGCAAAGGCACAGCATACAGATCTGAATTACTCTTTTGGTTGTCATTTTTGCACCCCTTTCCGGTTTGCAGATTCATACACGTATATTATATAATGTAAGGGGCTTTTGTTCAAGTTTTAATTTAAAACCTTGAAAAAATTTTTAAGAGACCGTGAGGGTAAGGGATTTGCTCTTGATTTTCCTATATAAATATAGTAAAATAATTTAATATGGAAATACGGGAGGAGTTATTATGGCTGAAATTAAAAGAGTTGCCGCAATTAATGATATCAGCGGCTTTGGCCGATGCTCTCTGACCGTAGCCATACCCGTTATAAGCTCCTTTGGGATACAGGTCTGCCCCTTTCCTACGGCTCTTCTTTCGGCGCACACGGGCTTTAACGCTTATTCGTTTGCGGATCTTACTCCTTTTATGGATGAGTATGCGGCTAAATGGCGGGAGCTGGGCATAGGGTTTGACTGTGTTTATTCGGGTTTTTTAGGAAGCGAAGCCCAGATAGACATTGTTTCCCGCTTTGCAGACGAGCATAGTGATGCGCTGTTTTTGGTGGATCCGGTAATGGGGGATGAGGGTGTTATTTACAAGACCTACACAAAGGAAATGTGTGAGTCTATGCGAAGGCTTTGCGCCAAGGCAGATATTATAACCCCCAACCTTACGGAGGCCTGTATTTTATTAAACAGGCCGTACCCGAAAGAGGATCTTGCAAAAGATGAAATTGAAAAGATGCTCCGTTTATTAAATCAGCTTGGAGCAAAGAATATAGTTATAACGGGAATACCTCACTCAGGGGGATTTATAAACGCGGTATATTCTCAGGAGGAGACGGCCCTTTTTGAGAGCGCCCATATTGATATTGATATAAACGGCAGCGGCGATCTTTTTGCTTCACTGCTTTGCGGCTACGTTTTAAAGGGTAATTCCTTTAAGGCGGCGGTTGAGAAGGCAGGGGCTTACGTTAGCCGCGCTATAGAATACACTTACGAAAACTCTTCCAGCCCCGAACACGGAATAATGTTCGAGCCCTTACTTGGAGGCGAACCAAATTGAAGCAAAGAACCAAACTCATTTACATTGTAATGGCCGCTTTATGGGCAGCTATGATCTTTCTGGCTATTTTTATTATAAAAATACCCTCGGTCAACGGCTACGTAAATATAGGCGACGCAGTAATTTACACCTGCGGCATTTTCCTGCCGCCGCCCTTTGCCATGGCTGCAGCAGCTTTGGGAGGCTTTTTGGCTGATATTATTTCGGGATATGCTCAGTATGCGCCCTTTACCTTAATTATAAAGCCCATATTGCTTTTATGGTTTTTGCCTTTCAGGAAAGCAAAGGTAAAGTGGGTACGCTATTGGCTGCCTGCTACCATTGCAAGCTTAAGCGGCGCAGTGCTTTACTTTTTTACCGACTGGGTGCTTTACGGCCTTGGAGGGGCTATTGCATCTATAACGGGTAATCTTTTGCAGGCGGCAATGTCGGTTGGACTTTACACTGCCACAGCCTACGTTCTGGAATACAAATTTAAAATAAAGAATAACTCATATAAGGAGCATAAAAAATGAAGAACTCTGAAAAGACAATGGACCAGATAATAGCCCTTTGCAAAAACAGAGGCTATGTTTATCCCGGCAGCGAAATTTACGGCGGCCTTGCAAACTCCTGGGATTACGGCCCCTTAGGCGTTGAATTCAAAAACAACGTTAAGAAGGCCTGGTGGAGAAAATTCGTCCAGGAAAACCGTTATAACGTTGGGCTTGACGCCGCAATTATTATGAATCCCCAGACCTGGGTTACAAGCGGTCACGTTGGCGGCTTTTCCGACCCTCTGATGGACTGTAAGGATTGCCACGCCCGTCACCGTGCAGACAAGCTTATTGAAGATCTTGGCGGCAGAGCTGAGGGTATGACCTTCGAGCAGATGGAGGAATATATTAAGGAAAACAACGTTGTTTGCCCTGAATGCGGCTCTAAGAATTTTACCTCTATACGCAAGTTCAACCTTATGTTTAAAACCTTTATAGGTGTTACCGAGGATGCCAAAAACGAAGCCTACCTTCGCCCCGAAACAGCTCAGGGTATCTTTGTAAACTATGCTAACATTCAGCGCACTACCCGCAGAAAGCTGCCCTTCGGCGTTTGCCAGGTTGGTAAGGCATTCAGAAACGAAATTACTCCCGGCAACTTTACCTTCCGCACCCGTGAGTTTGAGCAGATGGAGCTTGAATTCTTCTGCAAGCCCGATACCGACCTTGAATGGTTCTACTACTGGAAGGATTACTGCAAGAACTTCCTTTTATCCTTAGGCATTAAGGAAGAGAATATGCGTCTGCGTGACCACGAAAAAGAAGAGCTTTCCTTCTATTCCAAGGCAACTACCGATATTGAATTTATGTTCCCCTTCGGCTGGGGTGAGCTTTGGGGCATTGCCGACAGAACCAATTACGACCTTGGCCGTCACCAGGAAGCCAGCGGCAAGTCTTTAGAGTACTTTGATCCCGAAACCAACGAGCATTACGTTCCTTACGTAGTTGAGCCTTCTTTAGGCGCCGACAGAGTTGCGCTTGCATTCCTTTGCGAAGCTTACGACGAAGAGGTTGTAGATGCCGAAAAGAACGACACCCGTGTTGTTATGCATTTGCATCCCGCTCTTGCTCCCTTTAAGTGCGCAGTTCTGCCTCTTTCCAAGAAGCTTTCCGAAAAGGCTCTTGAAATAAGAGACGAGCTTGCCAAGGAATTTATGGTTGACTTTGACGAAGCAGGTTCCATAGGCAAGAGATACCGCAGACAGGATGAGATAGGTACTCCTTACTGCATTACCGTTGACTTCGAGACTGTTGAAGATGAAACTGCAGAAAACTTCAATACTGTAACCGTTCGTAACCGCGATACTATGGAACAGGTTCGTATGCCTATTTCTCAGCTGAGAGACTTTATAAGAGGCACTTTAGAATTCTGAGGACCTTAGAATAAAAGGTAACAGCCAAGGCTGTTACCTTTTTTATTTTTTCGCAGCCCCTTAAAGGGGAAATTATTCAAAGGCAGATTGCAAAAGCAAAGCTTGTATGGTATGATAAAAGGCAGAATGAATTTACGGAGGCTTTTTATGGCACTGGGAAGGAAAAGGGCTTTTAGCTTAAAGACTTTTTTCAGCAGCGTATGGCTTATTGCTTTGCCTATCGCTTTGCAGAATTTACTTAATACAACGGCTTCTATGGTAGACACCATTATGATAGGCACCCAAGGAGAATTGGCGGTGGCGGCTGTAGGCATATGCTCTCAGATAAGCTCGTTGTTTTTCTCACTGTATTTCGGGTTTGCGGGAGGCGCGCTTTTGTTTTTTGCCCAATATTGGGGGGCTAAGGACGAAAAGGGTATTAACCGTACCTTTGGGTTTTCCCTTACCTGCGTGTTGGTGGTGGCAATAGCTTTTTCGGCGGTAACCTTAATACGCCCGGATCTTTTGCTTTCAATTTACACCGACAAGCTGAATATAATTGAAATTGCAACGCCCTATATGAAGATAGTGGGTTTTAGTTATCCTTTGATAGTAACAAACGTTATAGTAAGCTTTCTTCTGCGTTCCACCGAGAGGGTAAAGGCGCCGCTGTTTTGCTCAATTGTTTCTTTGGCGGTGAATTTCTGCCTGAACTGGCTGCTTATTAACGGTAACTGGGGCTTTCCGCATATGGGCCCTGCCGGCGCGGCAGTAGGCACTCTTGCTTCCAGCGCCGTAAGCACGGTATTGCTGATAATATTCCTTTTAAGGGATAAGAATTCGGTAAGGCTTAAGGCCTCCTATATATTCGGCTTCAAGGGTTCGTTTATCAGATCCTACTTTAAAAAATGCTTTCCTATATTATGTAACGAAGCTTTTTACGGCATAGGCCAGATGCTTATTAATATGGTAATAGGCAGGCAGGCCGAAAGCGCCATAGCGGCTATGGCCGCATTCAGGGTGCTTGAGGGGTTTGTATTTGCTTTCTTTGGCGGCCTTGCGGATGCGGCTTCGGTGGTTGTAGGCAAGGAGATAGGCGCAGGGCGCCATATGAACGGCTACCGGTATTTGAAAGGGTATTCGATCTTATGCCCTGCAATAACCTTTGTTATTGTGTTGACCTTCGTAATTATAGGCGAACCGATACTGGCACTTTTCGGCTTAGGGGCCGAGGCAATGGAATATTGCAAATATATGCTGCTTATTTATCTGGCGGCGGGCACCATACGTACCTGCAACTATATGATGAATACAGGCTTCCGCGCAGGGGGAGACCCTGTTTTCGGTACGGTTTTAGAGATAGTGAGCTTATATATTATAAGCGTTCCTCTTACCTGGGCATCGGGGCTTATATGGCAGCTGCCGTTTTTGGCGGTATTCGCTTTTGTGTATACGGACGAGATAATCCGTTTGATATTTGAGTTTTTCCGCGCACGAAGCTGTAAGTGGATAAAGCCGGTTACAAAGCAGGGCAAGGATGCTTTGCCGGAATTTTATAAGGAGCTTAGGGCTTTAAGAGAAAGAGGCCGAAACTGTTAATTAATAAAAGGGGTGTTTTTATGAGAATACTTGTTACCGGCGGCGCAGGCTATATTGGCAGTCATACCTGTGTGGAGCTTATTGAGGCGGGGCACAAGGTCATTGTTTTAGATAACCTTTACAACTCCAGCCCCAAGGCTTTGGAGAGGGTTGAAAAAATAACAGGGGAAAGGATCACCTTTTATGAAGGCGATATAAGAGACGAGGCGCTTCTTGATAAGATATTTGCAAAGGAAGAAATAGATGCCGTAATTCACTTTGCGGGCCTAAAGGCGGTTGGCGAATCGGTTGAAAAGCCTATGGAATATTACGATAACAACATTAACGGCACGCTCGTTTTGGTAAGAGCTATGGCAAAGGCAAACGTTAAGAAAATTATTTTCTCATCCTCTGCCACGGTTTACTCTGACCCTGCCTTTGTTCCCATTACGGAGGATTGCCCTAAGGGGGTATGCACTAACCCTTACGGCTGGTCTAAATGGATGATAGAACAGATACTTACGGACCTTCACACCGCCGATAACCAATGGAAGGTAATTCTTTTAAGATACTTTAACCCTGTCGGCGCCCATAAGAGCGGCCTTATCGGTGAGGACCCGAAGGGTATTCCCAATAACCTTATGCCTTATATTGCTCAGGTCGCCATTGGCAAGAGGGAATATCTTGGGGTATTCGGCAACGATTACGATACCCCCGACGGCACGGGCGTGAGAGATTATATTCACGTGGTGGATCTTGCAAAGGGGCATCTTAAGGCCCTTGAGAGCATTGAAAACGCCAAGGTTGAAATTTATAATTTAGGCACCGGCAAGGGCAGTTCTGTTTTGCAGATGCTTGAGGCCTTTTCCAAGGCAGTAAACAGGCCCCTTCCTTATAAAATACTTGAAAGGCGCAAGGGCGATATTGCCAGCTGCTATTGCTCCCCTCAGAAAGCAAAGGAAGAGTTAGGTTGGGAAGCGCAGCTTACCCTTGAGGATATGTGTAACGACGCCTGGAACTGGCAAAAGAATAACCCTGACGGTTACGGTGAATAAATATGAAAAAGGTTATTTTGGCCCTTCTCATTTTGGCTCTTATGGGGGTGTTGGTCTGGGGCGCCTTCTGGCTTGGGCTCTTTGATAAAAAAGAGGAGCCTGTAACGGAAAGTAAGCCTGTAACTGAAAGCAAGCCTGTAACTGAAAGTAAGCCGGTAACAGAAAATGAGCCCACACCTTTGCCTGATCCTCACAGTCATCGCTGGGTGGTTGTAAGCGAGCGTAAAGCCACCTGCCTTGAGGAGGGCGTGCAAATAAAGGAGTGTGAGTGCGGCAAGAAAAAGAGGGAAGTCTTGCCCTCCTTAGGCGGTCACGCTTTTGGCGATTATATAATAAAGGTTGAGGCTACCTACGACTCAGCAGGCCTTAAGGAAAGAGCTTGCAAAAATTGCGGCTATATTGAAAGCTGTGAGATACCCCGCCTTGAAGAAAAGTTGGATACCTCCCTTTGGGCAGCCAAGGTAATTGAGCTGGTAAATGCCCAAAGAGAAACGGCGGGAGTTGCGCCTCTTGCTTACAGCGAAAAGCTTCAGGGAGTGTCTGACAGGCGCCTTGAGGAAATAAAGCAGGTGTTTGAGCATTACAGGCCCGACGGCAGCTCCTTCTCCACCGTCTTTGATGAGCTGGGCATAACCTACAAGGCGGCAGGAGAAAACATTGCCTCCGGTTATACCTCCCCTGAGGCGGCGGTAGACGGTTGGATGAACTCACCCTCCCACAAAGAAAATATTCTTAACCCGAAATTTACCCACATTTCCGTTGCTGTAGACGGTAACAAATGGGTGCAAAACTTTATGGGATAAAAAAAGAGCTTCCAAAATGGAAGCTCTTTAAATTTTATATTTTAGAGTATTGAGAACGGCTCTGTTTTCAGCTTGCAGGCGGGTAGTCCTGCGGCAGGATTGTGAAATTATATGTTCTGAAGGGTATTGTAAGGTCTTCCGGTTCATCATCTCTTCCCCTAATAGGTGACGGCATAATAAAATCGGGATATTCTATTATTTCTTTAA
>JAZQIZ010000019.1:0-6042 GCA_045541395.1 Eubacteriales bacterium | reverse complement strand
TCCTAAGTTCAACGACGACGGCGAGCCTATTATGCGCCAAAAGATTGAAATGGTTGTTGTCGCAGGCGGTGAAACTAAGCCTACCTTCTCCTTGCTGAAAGCTAAGTGGTGGTTTGCTGAGAACTTCCCGGAAGCTGTTGTCAATGTTCCTGAGAAGAAAGAAAAAGGTCCTCAGGCTGGCGACTTGTTCGGTAATTGGTAATACATACTAATCAAGGGGTAAGCTGTAAAGGCTTACCCCTTTAATCATCTTCCAAACAACTTACTAAAAAAGCCTTTTTTGCGTTCGGTGTTGTCGGCGGGGCTGTCTAATAGCTTCTGTTCTTTTGCTTGTAGTATCTGCGCTTGTCCGGCTATAAGTTGGGCTTGCTGTGCCAGTTCCGCAAATCTCAAAGTATATTCCGCTATTTGATTATCTTTACTCTTTACTTGGGCTTTTAGTTCTTCTACCTCTTTCCGCAGACGCTCTATTTCTTCTTGGTCGGCGGAAGCGGGGGCGGGAGTAGCTTCTACTTCCTCTACTTTTGGAGCGGGAGCGGGGGCGGGGGCTTCTTCTACCTTGCTTTCTGTGGCGGGGGTCTGCTGTTTATGTATCTCAGTTGAAACCATTTCCTTACCCTTGACAAGCTTTAAGAACTTCTTGTTTTCTTCTCTATTCAAAAGTTCCCTTGCTTCATCAATGCTAATTCCCGCTGATTTAGCATAATCACTTAATAAAATATAGCTATTCTTACTCATAGAAATGCCTCACAAGCTTTTTAATTCGTTGTCAATCTCTCTAATTTGCCGTTCAAGTCTTTCTATTGCCTTTACTAAGCCCTTGCGCCTAACTGTAAGTTCATCTTTGCGGGAAAGATAAAACCGTTCTCCGCCGTGGTCGCAACTACCACAATCAAAGAAAAAGCCTTGTTCTTCCATTCTCAGCTTTTCCGCTTCGTCTGCCTCTTGGTATCTCTTAAAATCCGCTTCGCACTTTTGGCATACTTCCGGGAGCGGGTTTGCCTCTATCCATTCCATAGTTATACCTCGTAATCGTCATAGCTTCTATGAATGATTGCTTCTATCCGCTTCATTTTCTCTTGCCATTCGGCGGAAGGTTCGCCCCAGTCATTCAGCTTAAAGACAATGTATTCAATGCTTCTACCTTTTTTTACCTTGCGATAAGATACCTTCATCAAGGTATTTTTTTGAATTGCTTTTACTGCCTTGTCAATTACATTGATAATGAAATCTCCCGCATTTGGGTATTTATCAAGGCAATTAAAGTATTCCCGCAAATAGCCAATAGTAAAGATAAACTCGTTCTTCTCTATTGGAACTTCCGTGTAGTTGGTCTTAGGCACATTTCTAATTGTTGTATTCTGCCAACTTGCTAAAAGTTCATACAATCTGATTGAATAGGTTGTAGGAAGGTCTATTAGGGCTTCATAGCTATACATAGTAAATAGTTCTTCAAGCCCAATTAAATAAGGTCTAAGACTTTCGCTAAGTCTAAAAGTTATTGTTCCATCTTTGTATTCTACATAATCTACCCAATGGAATATTTTATAGTTCTTCTTTCCCTTCTTTGGGTTCTTCTCCTTTATGAAGATTGACTTCTTCATAATATTTACCGATAAATCTTGAATATCTCTGTAAATATTATCTTTGCTAATCCCCAAAAACCTTGCCAAATCTACAACATTACAAGAGTATGTGCGGAAGTCTGTGTCATTCTCTAATACCTGCGAAATAGCAAGTCTAATAAGCTTAGCTTCCAAAAGGGTCAAGTCATCTTGCTTACTTCTTACAAGTTCATTTGCTTGAACTACTAAGTATTCTTTGTTATACTTAATAGCAAGGGCATTTGTGTTTTCATTCTCAGCCATAATCACACCTCAACAAAATACTACCTCTTATTATAAGTCATTTACGAGAAATGTCAATGCCCCTACTCGTAAATAACTATCAAAACCTCGTAAATGGGTTTAGGGGTCGGAGAAGGTCTTGTGTCTGCCAAAATCCAATAGACACAAGCCCTTGTGTTGCTATCAATCCCTCGCACAAACGCTATCAATCCCTCGTAAATGACTATCAAAACCTCGTAAATGAACTATCTAAACCTCGCACAAAAGCCTATCTATCTTAATAATAAAATAAAAATAAACTATTACATAAACTCTATAAGGTAGGTAGCCCCTGCGGGGCTTGCTGATTGATATAGATATTTTTTTATTTGTTTTTTGTTTTATACCGCCTACAATCGCTTCTAAGCGGTTTTTTGGTGGCGGGTGGTGTCTTACCATTGACGAGGCGGAAATGCGCTTGTAGGGGCTTCTAAGCCTCTTAAAACGCAATCCCGCATTTTGGCTTGTTTGAACTCATACAAAAAGGGTATTACCTGCCGGCGGGTGGCGGGTCATTTCCAGTTCTTGAAAATATCGTCTAATGCCTTCTCTACTGCCTTGTAAGCCTTCTTTTCTACTTCGGCTTCTAAATCCTTCTGCGCCTGGGCTTCTTCCGCCTTGCGCCGTTCCTGGGCTTTCTGCGCCTCGTATCGTTCCATTATCTCCCGGCGGGCTTTCGTGGTGGAAAGTAAGTATTCATCTAAGAAGCTTCCATCACTCGTGTAATCTGTGGCGGGAAATCGTCTATCTTCTGGAACTCCTAATTGTAAGTTCCTTCTTGCTTCTACTGTCATAATAAAACCTCGTTTCATAAATTAGTTATTGGTATTCCATTTTTTAGTTATTGGAAACCGCAAAAAGTAGTTATGTCTTATAAATAGCTGTAAAAAGCTACGCTTTTATAGAACTCACTTATCTAACAAGTTAGATAAGTGAGTATTTGTTTCTTTCTCTGCCGTTGTATCTAAACTTACTTATAGATATAAAACCTTCTTTTACAAGTAAGGAATTGAAAGAACATAATAAAGCCTTATAATTCCCGGCTTTTGTAGAGTAATTAGAAGCTTCTAAAAACTGCTCTGCGGTGAAGTCCGTTTCATTCTTTCCGCTAAAACCGCAATAATACTTGATAAATAGGTAATACTTTGTAAGTAAGTCATTATTCTTTATTAGAAGAAAGTTTATTTCCTTATCAGTAAGTGTAATAAACTTAGCTGTGCCGTTTGTGTGCCTCTTGGTAAAGTTGTTTTGTAAGGTAATTACCTTAGTAGCCTTATCATAGGTGAAGTATTTACCGCACTTATCACTATTTAATACTCGTGAAAGTGTAGATTTACTAATAACTGGCTTCTTGTTCTCTGTATTGATTGTATTATATTCTTCGTTTAGTCTATTGGTAAGTTCTTCAAGGTTATTGTATCTTACAGTATTGTATAAGCGGGTAGTTTTATCTACTTCGGCTATCTTGTGAAGAAGAAGTAAGTATAAGTAGTTAATACTTGCTACTTCATCATACTGTAAGTAGTAAGTTCTCATTGTTCCATACTACTTACTTTATATTCCCTATAAGCAATAGCGTTTTCTTGTGGTGTAGCCCATTCAAGATTAGAGTAGTGATTATTTAGTTTATTAT
Source organism: Eubacteriales bacterium (assembly GCA_045541395.1). Taxonomy (GTDB): domain Bacteria; phylum Bacillota; class Clostridia; order Oscillospirales; family UMGS1783; genus JAZRWQ01. Next base: position 2,523 of record JAZQIZ010000019.1, on the reverse strand, counting down.
GGTCTTTGTGATGAACTAAGGGCTTGTTCTCCGGGTTAGGAATAAAGGCTTGCGCCACAAGCCTATTTATTCGGTAATCCTTGCTTCCAATAGATACATAATAGTATTGACTACCACTTCCACCGCATAGAAACGGCTGTAATTTAATAGGGTTGTTTCGGCAAAGGCTTATTACGCTTCCATAGTTAGAGATAAAATAACGGCTGTCCGCCTCTGCTTCTTCCTCTACTGGCAGATAGTCTATTTCTTTCCATACTTCATCATCTGCCATACAGAGGCGGAAAGAGGCAAAAACAAGGCGGTCAAGGGTAGGGTCTTGTATTCTCATAGCTTTTACTCCTTCAAGTCGGCTATTACCTCTTGGAGCCTCTTCTGCCGTTCTTCTCCAAAATCATAGGCATTACATAGCCAGTTATAGAAGCTTGAAGGGGATAGTTCCAAATACTCCGCTATTTCAGTATAGGAAATACCTTGTAAAGCTTTCAATAGCTTACATTCTTTTCTTAATAGTTCGTTCAATGTGATACCTCACTTTCTTTATTACTTTGGGAACTTGTAGTTAGTAGGCAAAATAATAGACCGCCCCTATACAAAGGGCGGTCTTACTATTTGAATACAAGCCTACTATACACTTTCCGTCATTATACTTGAAAAAATTGTAGTATGAATTATCTGTCCTTGCCCTACTGGCGCATAGGGGGGGCTATAATACGGGAAAAATAAAAAATCATACCTCGTTCCCGCTTTTGCGTGGCTCATCTTCCCACGGAGCGGGGTTTTCGTTCCGGGCTACGGTTTTTTCTTGTTCGTCCATATAGATAAAATAAAGCAATTCTTCAAAGTCCATTATAAAACCTACCTTATACTATAATTTTACCAAAATTTTTGTGAAAAATCAAATCACGGCACATAAGGGGCTTGACGGATATTGACGGAAGCGGTAGTTAGAAAAACTCTTTATACTTTTCCTTAAACTCTCTAAGGCTTTCTTCCGCTGGCTTCTGTGGCGGGTGTCTATCTGCTAATACGGCGCAACAATTCATTATGCTATCAGTAGCTATAATATCATTTTCAAAATCAATGTTTTCTATTTGGGTATATAAGCAGATAAGCTGTAATTCATCATCGGTAAGGACTTCCGCTTGTTCCTTACTAATAGCTTTTGTTCTTTCCTCTGTAAGTTCATCATACAGAACGGCGCCAAATATAAAGGCAATCTTTACATTCTCGTTTTCCGGTTTAAGTAGTTCTTTCTTATCCATAACAATACCTCTTTAACGAGCGGGGCGGGAGCGGGGCTTATAGCCCCTTCTCCGCTTTAAGTTCCCGCTTATACTTGTAGTAAGTGTTCCGGGAAAGTCCAGTAAGCTTCATAACCTCGTTATCATCAAGTGTTCCGTTGAAGTCCTTACTATGCTTCAAAATTACTTCCTTAGAAGCAATACTTTTTTTAGTAGTAAGCTTAGTTCCCGCAACTAATCCAATCTGCTTGCCGTTCAAGCGAGCTGTTTCTAAACCTTCTTTTGTGCGTTGGTGAAGGTCGGCAACTTCTTTTTCAGCTTGATTGAAAGCAATAATAATTTGTTCTTTCGCAAGGGCTAATAGATACTTATTGATACCTTCAAGAATATAATCAAGGCTTGTCCCGGTCATAGGAATAGCTTTTTCAATAGCGGTCTTAAAGGTGGCGGTGTTAATGTGCGGTTCTTTCAAAAAGACAAGTTCCACGCCTCTTGTAAAAAGTTCCTCGTAAGCGGTAAAACCTTCCTCAGCGTTTCTACTCATTCGGCTAACGCTGTCAAAGATAATTGTATCTCCCGCTTTTACCTTCTTAAATAGCTTGTTCCATTCCTTGCGGTCAATGCTTGTTCCTGTATAGGCTTCTTCAATAATCGTTGCTTCCGGGTAGGCAGACTTAATATTTCTAATCTGTCTTTCAATACTTTGTTTCTTTTGGCTGATACGAGCGTATCCATACTTACACATAATAACAACTCCCTTATAGTATTTAATCAATCGTTCGTTTCTTTTGATACTGCTATTATAGCCTATAAAAGCGTTGTTGTCAATAGGTTTTAATACTTTTTTCTGATAGGTTAGTTTTAATACTGCTTGACTTTTGTGTAAGGTTCTGCTACAATACCCTTATTGAAGCAATAAATACTAATACTTCAAATAGAAAGGGCGAAAAACAATGGCATTTGATTTTAAGAAGCTTACGGCAGAAGAAATCCATTCCTTTATGGAAAAGAACGCTACCGCACAGCAGAAGAAGGACTTTAAGAAGGAAGCTTTCCCCGCTCAGCCTAAGAAAACCAGTAAGAAGCTTTACACCGCTGATGGCGAGCCTATTATGTATCAGTTGAAGGACAAAAACGGCAATCCTAAGTTCAACGACGACGGCGAGCCTATTATGCGCCAAAAGATTGAAATGGTTGTTGTCGCAGGCGGTGAAACTAAGCCTACCTTCTCCTTGCTGAAAGCTAAGTGGTGGTTTGCTGAGAACTTCCCGGAAGCTGTTGT
>JAZQIZ010000018.1:0-178363 GCA_045541395.1 Eubacteriales bacterium | reverse complement strand
GTGTAGGATTTGATTCTGAACTTATATTGAGTAGCACTGTTAAGCTCTTTTACTGTGTAAGAAAGGTTGGAGGTTGTAGCTACAGTTTTATAGGTTCCGGTTTTGGAATCATATTTATATACTCTGTAGCCTGTAGCGCCTGTAGCCTTTGGCCAGGTAAGCTTAATAGACGTTGCGTTGCGGCTGCCTACGGTAATCTTGGAAGGGGCTAAGGGAGCTATTGTAAAGTACAGTTCCTTTGTACCACCGTAATTACCCTTAAAGTTAACTGTTACCTTGTATTTACCGGGAGCCTTTCTGCCTGTAGCATAAGTTACGGTATAATCGGTGCCGTTTACAAGGGTTTTACCTTCGGAGTTCTTAACTGTTACGGTAGGCTTCTTTGCTGCGCCGTCATACTTATAGCCGGTGGCGGAAAGCTTAACCGAGCAAGTGTTTGCATTGATTGCTTTTCTGAAGGTTACTTCAACAGTATGGTTTGCTTTGATATTAGTAAATTCATACTTTGCAACTGCGCCTACGCTTACGCCGTCAACCTTTACGTCATCTACCATATAGCCGGCATTGGGAGTGAAGTTTACGGTATATTTACCGCCTTCAAGAACCGTTGCTGTAGTGGTATTGGCCTTGCCTCCCTCATCTGCATTAACGGTTATATCATAAGTAGTAACATTAGTAAGGGAACCTGCGCCAAAGGAGTCTATTGCAATACGGCCATCCGCTGCGAGGATCTCAACAACGTGATCGCCATGGGAAAGGCCGGAAATAAGAACCTCATAAAGGGAGGTATCATGCTGACCGGAGAAACCTGTAACGCTTCCGTAGAAGTTGCCGTCAATATAAACGTCTAACGTATCACCGTTACCGCCTGTAACAGGACCACGGTACTGGGTACGGATCTTAATTGCACAGCCGTTGAATTCAAATACTGTTTTAATCTTGCCTATAATGTTATGAGAGGTGCTGTTGATAAGATGACCGCCCTTGAAGTACTGAAGCTTGTCGCCGTCCATATCAATGAGCATACCGTCCACGGTACAGTTTGTATGGTCATCGTGAACAGTGCCTGCACCGCCTACGAATTTAACGTGTTCGGTATCACAGTCATCATAATATACCCATGAAAGAAGTTCAGGGTCTACAACGCTGTCATCATAAACTTCCTGGTCTCTGCCATCCTTAACTGCATCCCAAAGAGCTGCTGCCTGTTCTGCTGTAGCGGCGCCGTTGTATATACGGGTAAGTGCTACGGAAATATCAGAAGTGTTTTCAGGGGTGCCGGAAGCAGAGGTATCTGCGCCAAGGAAAAGAACCTTAGCGGCATCAGCGGGGAATCTTAAAGGAGCAGCAGCGGCAACAGAACCTAATTTCTGGCCGTTTACATAGCAGGTAAGCAGCTGTCCGTCATAAGAACATACCCAATGATAGAACTTATCTTCTTCAACGGTTTTCTTTACGGTTCTGTAACTGCCGTCATGAACTGCATACTGAACCTGACCGCCCTTCAAAAATTCAAAGCCGAAGCCTGAAGCCTGCATTGAGCTTATAATTGCATTATAGTTTCTGCCGGAAGGGATATCAAAATTATCCAGACGGAAGTATGCTTCGGTAGTGAATGCATAGCCCATAGAGAAGGCATCATCGATATAATTTGCTAATTTTACGGTAGCGCCGTCACTGAGAGTGATAATATCCATATCGATAGTATCATCATAGCTGAATTCGGGGGTACCGTTCACAGTGGCAGTCATATTACCGGATTTATCGGCAACTGTTTTGTTTTGGGCGTCTATTTCCAGATCAAGAATATCCGGGCCGAATGCTACATCGCCTGCCTGGGTTGTAAAGGTAGCGGTAAGAGGCTTCTTGGAATATACGGAAGCGTCTGTTAATATCCAATCATACTTGGGGTTAGCACCGTATACCTTAAGGGTATATTCAGTACCGGGGGTAAGATTGCCAACCGCGCCGGAAAGCTTATCGTCAAGCATTCCATCGGCTGCAAAAGTATTTGCAAGGTAACCGGAGGATACCTTCTGTTCGCCCTTATAAACTTCCCAATAATAAGCTGTTGCCAAAAGGGAGTTTTCATCCAAATAAGGATCAGCAGGATCGAAGGTAAACTGAGCTAAGTTCTTCTGTGCATGAACCTGTAACTGAGCGGTTTCAGGGAATTTAATATCCTTAGCAGAAGAGAACTGTAGAGCTTCGGTATATTTGAAGTTAGCAGTAGTATTGAAGGGAGCCACAAGATCTATAGGCTTCCAAACAGACTTGTTCTGGCTTATGTCGTAAGTAGTAAGTCTGGTGTTACCGTCCTTATCAACCTCAACTATATAGAAAAGGTCTGCATTGTACTGTCTGGTGCCGGCAATATCCTTAGAATTGCCGTCAGCATCCTTAATACGCTGAGAGGTAGAGTTGTTAAGAGAGCCGGTATTAATGTTTGTATACTTATCCTGATGGATAGAGCCTTCGGTCATAAGAGAAACGTGGGAATGACCGGAGAACATTACTGCCTGAGGATAATTCTTCAGCACGTTATTAAGAGGTGCAGAACCTCTTTCATTAAAGAGATCGTCGCCTGTGCCTGCAACGGTGTTTTCACCGCCTACGTGACCTACAATGAATACAGGCTTGGTAGGATCTTCTGCTACAGCCTCATCCATCTGTTCTTTAAGCCAAGCCATGGTTTTGGTATTATAATCGTATGCCCAACGGTTTTCCCAGTCGGAAGAAATACCGATAAAGTGATAACCGTTAATAACTTTATGGAAACCAACGTAATCGTAATATCCATCGCTGCTGTCGCCGGTTTCATATTCAACGTGATCGCCGTATAATCTTAAAAATTCTTCTCTGCCGTCCTGGGATATCTCTTTGTTTGCAGCATCTCTTGCTGCGCCGCTGAGCTTATCTACGTTGGTAGACCAACGCCAGGAATAATATTCATGGTTACCCATAATTGCAAGAAGGTCGGTTTTATCTAAATCAAGATTCTTGATAATAGCATTATGAGCATCGGTATACTGCTGAGTATTATCACCTTCGCCCATATCGCCAGCTATAATAACAGCGTCAAGCGCGTTGTACTTTGTGCTTGCCTGTGCGATTCTGTATGCCTGAGCTATCATATTGGCAGCATTAGCATTGGAATCTGCTGAATTGGGGGTTTTCTGCATATCGCTTGCTACAGCGAATCTTAAAACGGGAGTAAACTCACCTTCATCGGGTACTTCTGTTATAATTTCGGAAAGGGACTCTAAATGAGCCTCATAAGCAGCTTCTGCCTGTGCTGCAGAAAGAGGATCGTTATACATATTTACACAGGTGTAGGTAGCGGTTTTTGCACCGTACGCACTGTAACTGGTGGCTGAGGTGGCGCAGGATGCAACGGAAATATTGCCGGAATAAGAACCGGGTTTAAAATCACCGGTGAAAGTACGGGTACCGGAAAGCTCACCGTTTAAATAAATGCTGTGAGTATCGTTTTCAGGGTCAAACACTGCTACAATGTGGCAATAGGTACCTGCTGCGGGAGTTTCATCAAGGTAAACGTCACTGTAATTGCCGTTATTTGCGCCAGCAGTTACACCAACCTGGAATTTTAACTCACCTGCATTTGTGAGATAAACACCAAAGCCGCCTGCTGCTGAAGAGCCTATAAGTGACTGTGCGTCGGAAAAAACCTCCGGTATAGTAACACCAAGCTCAATACTGAAGCCATTGGAGATAGTGGTAGTAAGGCTTTCTTTGTAAACGTCTGTTGGCAACTCAATTCTATAGCCTTGTGCGGAATTCACAAAAGCAGTTGCAGTATAAGGAGTATTGCCAATATAGAAATTGGCTTCCTTAATTTGATCTACTGTAGAGCTGCCCTTATAGATAGTAGCAGCTACATTTCCTAAAGAGCTTGTTGCAGAAACTGTCTGTCCTGGGCCGAAAGTCAGCTTCAGCAGATCTGCAACCGGGGCTGTTACGGAAGCTGATACAGTTGCGGGCACCAATGCCAGCAAGCTGATAAGAACAAGCAGTACAGCTAATGATTTTTTAAGTATTTTCATTGTATTTGCTCCTTTCATAAAACGATTGATTTCATTATAAGCAATCCTAATAACAATGTCAATACGTATAATTGGCATATCAAAAATAAACCTGTTTTATGTTAGTTTAACGTAAAATAAAGGCACCTTACTTACACAGGTGCCTTATTTTGTAGGTTTATTTTAATATACTGTTAATAAAAGTTTTTATGCGTTCGTCTTTGGGAGAATCAAATATCTCCTCAACGGTTCCCTGGCCTATAAGGCCCGTCTCGTCCATAAATAAAACCTTGTCGGCGGCTTCTCTTGCAAAGCCCATTTCATGGGTAACAACCACCATAGTCATCTTTTCATTGGCAAGCTCCTTCATAACCGCCAAAACCTCTGCTGTAAGCTGAGGGTCAAGAGAAGAGGTAGGCTCGTCAAAAAGAAGTATATCAGGCTCCATCATCAGCGCTCTTGCAATGGCTACTCTCTGAGCCTGACCACCTGAAAGCTGGCCCGGCATTGCCTGCGCCTTATCAGCAAGGCCCACCTTCTCAAGAAGCCGCATAGCTTTTTCCTCTGCCTGTTTTTTATCCTCTTTGGAAACAAGAACAGGAGCGCAGGTTAAGTTTTTCATAACGGTCATATGAGGAAAAAGATTAAATGACTGGAACACCATGCCCATTTTCATACATACGCTTTTGGCCTGCTGATCATCAACGTACTTTCCCTCTTCAACGAGAGCCGAGCCGTCGATCAGAATTGTGCCGCCATCTGCCTTTTCCAAATCTATAAGGCAGCGCAGCATTGTAGATTTACCGCTTCCTGAAGGGCCTATTACCGCAACCGTCTGCCCTTTTTCAACGGTAAAGGATATGTTTTTAAGGACCTGGACCTTATCAAAGCTTTTACAAAGATTTTTTACTTCAATCAAACTCATAAGATCGCCTCCTTAATAGCAGTATTTCTTTTCGAGCTTATCGAAAAGCTTACTGAGTGCATAGTTCATCAGCAAATAAAATAATGCGGCAACGCCGTAAGCAGCGGCGTTTACGTCACGGTTAACAACTCCCTTGGCGTAGAACATAATTTCGGTTACACCAATGGCGGTAATAAGGGCGGTATCCTTAACCAAGGTAATACATTCATTGCTTATGGACGGTAAGGTTACCTTTAACATCTGCGGAATTACGATATTTGCGGTAGTCTGAGCCTTGGAAAGTCCTAAAACCTTAGCGGCTTCATACTGGCCTTTACCAATGGAAAGGAGGCCGCCTCGGAAAATTTCGCAAAAATATGCAGCATAGTTAAGCACAAAGGCCACACAGGCAGCGGGAAAACGGTCAAGCACCATATACTGACCTATACCCGGAATAAAGGGAAGCCCGAAATAAATAAAGAATAACTGCAAAAGCAAGGGAGTACCGCGCATTATCCATACGTAAAAAGAAGCAAAGCCTCTTAAAATACCTATTTTACTGTTGCGCATAAATGTTAGTCCAAAGCCCAGAGGCAAAGACAGTAATGCTGTTATAAAGAACAGCCCCACAGTATACTGCAGACCGTAAGAAAGCGAAACGCATAAGTCTAAAAAATATTTCATATTATCTCCTAAAAATGAAAAGTAACACACACCAAACTGCCCGCATACTCTGCGGGCAGTTTGTATTGCATTAAATAATTATTCAGCGTCGGTGGAAAGCATATATCTGCCGGCAACGGAGTCAATAACAAGTGCATCGATTCTGCCTGCCTTAAGATCCAGATAAGCCGCCTGGTTGTCAGCATATTCAATAGCTTCTGCAACCTTGGAGCTGATTTCATTTGCCTGGAATGCTTCAACAGCGGAAGAGCCCTTCTGCATACCAACCTTCTTACCCTCAAGATCGGCTATCTTTTCAATGCCTGCGCCCTCTTCAACAATAACGATCTGAGCGTTTGCAATGTATGCCTTGGTGAAGTACATGGATTCAATTCTTTCCTCGGTAATAGTCATACCGTTCCAGATGCAGTCAATAGAGCCGCCGTTAAGTTCCATTTCCTTTGCGTCCCAGTCAATTGCCTGGTAAACCAGTTCTACACCGAGTCTTTCGCAAACTTCTGCAGCAAGATCTACGTCAAAGCCGATAACTTCTTCGCCATCAAGGAATGCCATAGGAGGATAGTAAACGTCGCCGCCTACAACCAGCTTGCCTGCATCAAGGACCTTCTGTAAAGACTGATCGTCAGCCTTAGCTTCGGATTCTTCAATAAAGTCCATATCCTTTAAAAGAACATCCTTACCGAACCACTTTTCAGAGATCTCAGCGGCGGTGCCGTCTTCCATCATTTCTTCAAGGATCTCCATAACCTTAAGGCCTAAAGCAACGTCTTCATTTCTGAAGCCGATACCGTACTGTTCATCGGTAAAATACTCTTCAAGCTCTACGTAAGAGCCCTTCTTGGAACCGCAACCTGCAAATGCGCAGATAAGCAGCATTAAACTTAATACTAAACAAATAACCTTTTTCATAGCTGTGCTACCTTTCTAAAAATAAATATGACGTTATTATATACTTTATCGCGCTAAATTGCTAATGCGAAAAAATATTAAATTCCTTCTGTTTTGCCGGATTTTCTTTGATTTCCTTTGATTCTCTTCGTTTTTCTTAGAATTTCATAAATTTACGGTGGGATTTACAGTATCTGTTAAAACATTGTCGCAAACAGGCTGTTTTTTGTAATTAATACAATAATTTTGTTGCAATTTACTTAGGCAAATGATAAACTGTAATTGCGACACAATCAAATATTTTTATTTAGATTCAACAAGTGTGTATTTTTCAAACTAAGGAAAAAATACAGGCTCTTTTTTGCATACTTGTTGAATCGTGCAAAAGATTGTGTCGCAGCAATAGAGCTATGTATTTTTCGTGCGTAGCTTATGCTACGCACTTTTTTATTTTAGGGGGAGAAAATATGGCACTACATATTTTAGACGTCATCAAATACGAGGGTGACAACAATACTTTTGTGTGGAAGCATGAATGTGAGAATTTTAACCACAAGAGTAAACTTATTGTTCATGAAACGCAGGAGGCAATTTTCTTTGCTAACGGTCAGATTGTAGAGGTTTTCGGTGCAGGTAGATATGACTTGGATTCTGAAAACTATATCTTTATTAAGGATCTGAAAAAGACCTTCGTAACAGGTGGAGAATACTCATTCCATTGTGAAGTATACTTCATTAACAAAACTGTGCAGATGGGCCTCAAATGGGGTACAGACAGCAAGGTTCGTTTTATTGAGCCTGAGTACGGTATTCCTCTTGAAATCGGTGCGTCCGGTGAAATGAACCTTATGGTTGCAGATAGCCGTAAGCTCATTACCAAGCTTGTAGGTACTACCACCGGTATAGCATGGGCAAATGAGAGTGATGGCTTCACTAAATCTTTGCAGGCCGCTTTCCGTCCTATGATCTCCACTGTAGTTAAGAGCAACCTTGCTCAGACTATTAAGAAAGAGCAGTTAAATATTCTTGAAATAGATGAGAAACTTATTACTCTTTCTAAATCCCTTGGCATATATGTTTCTCTCGGATTTGAAGAATACGGCCTTTCTATTCCCGAATTTTATGTTACCACAGTAATTCTTCCCGAAGATGATCCTAACTTTAAACGTATACGTGATTTACATACTGTTTCCCTCCAAAAGAAAATGGTAGAGGCTGAAACCGAAATTAAAACAGCAAGAGCTGAGTCTGCTGCTGCAGTTACCGTTGCAGAGAGACAGGCTGTTTTAGAGCGTGAAACTACAGCTACCGAACAGATGAGACGTGAAGCTGAACGTGAGCTTATTAAGGCTCAGGCTGAAGCACAGGCTGCAAAAATGGCAGGTCTTGCTGAAGCTGAAGTTATGCGCGCTAAAGGTTATACCGAAAAGGACGTTCTTCAGGCTGAAGTACAAAAGGCTTATGCTGAAGGTATTGGCAATATGAATATCAGTGGCGGCGCAGGTGGCGTTACAGGTGATATAATTGGCCTCGGTGTTGGTATGGCTGCAGCAGGTGCCGTAAGCGGTCAGTTCGGTGAAATGTTCAAGGGCTTCGGCTCTACATCCACACCTGAACCTCAGCAGACAGATAAAATAGTTTGCCCTAATTGTAAGAGTGAAGTTCCCGAAAATTCTAAATTCTGCTTAGAGTGCGGAACTAAAATAGAAAACCTTGCTGAGAACGAAATGATTTGCCCCGCTTGTGGCAAAAAGACTCAGAAAGGCAAGTTCTGTATGGAATGTGGCGCATCCCTTGTTGCAAAATGCCCCAACTGTGGCGTTGAAATCCCCAACGGCGCAAAATTCTGCCTTGAATGCGGAGTTAAACTATAATGGATAGTTTTTGGTATGGAATTATTGGCGCTATAGTAGGCGGTATCTGTTCGATAATAGCTGTTATTGTAACTCAAATTTTTGAGAATAGAAGATTAAGAAAGCAAATTCTATTAAATTATAAAATTGAAGTATTCAGAGATAGTCGCAGTGAAAAAAAAGCTATTTATATTGAACTGATAAATTTATTGGGCGAAATATCAAAAATAGAAATAAATGCGCTTAATGGTAAGATTAATTTAGATAAGTATGATACATTAATTAAAGATATTGTATTTTTTATAGATAAAAATTGTGGAAGAATAGAATTGTTTGTGCCATTACATATTTTTTCATTGTTAATGCAGTTTCGAAGAAGTCTATATACTTTCTTCGAAAAGCAAGCTGAAGCAAATAATATCAATGAGAAAAATACAAAAAAGTACTTTACTGAAATGTGTGATAATATAAAAATTCCCCAAATAGAGTCAAGAAGAATAATTAAAGAACTAAAAAAAGATATAAATGAATTTAGCGAGGGAGAATAGAAATGGCTATATTTAAGTGTAAAATGTGCGGTGGCGCATTAGAAGTAAATAACGAGTCCGTTGCAACCTGTGAGTATTGCGGTACTCAGCAGACTTTGCCTAAGTTGGATGATGAGCGTAGAGTAAATCTCTATGACAGGGCAAATCATTTCCGCCGTAACAACGAATTTGATAAGGCAATGGGTATTTATGAAAAAATACTCAATGAGGATAATACCGATGCAGAGGCCTATTGGTCTTTAGTTCTTTGCCGTTACGGTATTGAGTATGTGGAAGACCCTTCTTCCCATAAGCGTATTCCCACTGTGAACAGGGCTCAGTTTACTTCTGTCTTTGATGATGATAACTATAAATCTGCTCTGCAGTACGCTGACAGCTATCAGAAAGCTATTTATGAAGAAGAAGCAAAAGCCATTAACGAAATCCAGAAGGGTATCCTTGCCATTTCTCAGAAGGAAGAACCTTTTGATGTATTTATCTGCTACAAGGAAACCGATAATAACGGCCGCAGAACCCCCGACAGCGTATTAGCTAACGATTTATACCACCAGCTAAAACAAGAAGGCTTTAAGGTGTTCTTTGCACGTATAACCTTAGAAGACGTACTTGGCACTGCTTACGAACCTTACATATTTGCCGCCCTTAACAGCGCAAAAGTAATGGTAGTTCTCGGTACTAAGCCCGAATACTTTAATGCAGTTTGGGTTAAGAATGAATGGAGCCGTTACCTTGCCCTTATTAAAAACGGTGCAAAGAAAATGCTTATCCCTGCCTATAAGGATATGGACCCTTACGACCTTCCCGAAGAATTCTCCCACCTTCAGGCTCAGGATATGTCTAAACTCGGCTTTATGCAGGATTTAATCCGAGGCATAAAGAAGATTGCTCAGGACGATGAACCTAAAACTACAGCAGTAAAAGAAACCATAGTGCAAACAGGAAATGCCAATACCGCTCCTCTCCTTAAGCGCGCCTTTATGTTCCTTGAAGACGGTGAGTTTGACCGTGCTGATGATTTCTGCGAGCAGGTGCTTAATATTGACCCTGAATGTGCGGAAGCCTATCTCGGTAAGCTTATGGCTGAACTTGAAGTTAAAAAGCAGGACGATTTAAAAGATTTAGATGAGCCTTTTGATGATAACAATAACTACCAAAAATTTTTACGATTTGATAAAAGTCCATTTGCTGACACGCTAAAGGATTATAACGATAAAATTTCCCTGCAATATCAGAAAGAACAACAAGAATTAGAAGAGCGTCTAAGAAAAGAAAAGCTTGAAAAAGAAGAGCGTTTGAGAAGAGAGAGGCTTGAACGAGAGGAACGATTAAAACAACAAAAAGAACAACAAAAACAAGCTATTTTAAACCGTATCAGCGAAATCAACCAAAGTATATATGAGTGGGAATCATCAAACGAACAAGATCGCATAATTTGGCTATGTATTCTTTCTTTTATAGTTTTTACGGTTGGAGTTACATTAGTTGTATTTGAGTATTCTGTAGGAGCTTTCATGGCTTTAATTGGAGGTATTGGATTATTCGTTTTATATAAGAGGCTTGTAAGTTATAAGCAAGAGAAAGAACAGACCCTTTATGCACTTGCAAAAGAAAAGGAAGACTTATTACGTAGAAAAGACAATTTGTAATCTTTTATTACAAGAAAATACCGGACAGTAAATTGTCCGGTATTTTCTGTTTAATATTATATTCAAGGGCTTTTTGTTATTTGATTTTTCGGGCTTCTAAATAGAAACGCTTATCATCGGCACAGCCGGCAGAGAAGGTCTTTCTGGGAAGAGAACCGTCCTGTACTACCGCAGGGAAAAGATCCGCCTTTTCCATACCGTCAAACAGGAAGCCCAAAGCATTTTCCTTTGCAGAAAGGGTCTTTAAAGAGGAGATACCGTGAATATAGTCTATTTTAATTTCAGGATCCTTTTTAATATAATCGTCAAGATAGGTCTGCAGGGTTGCTACGGGCAGCTTTGCAGTTGCCTTTACTGAAACAACCTTTTCGGTTTCGCCGTAAACGCAGATAAACTTATGAGCATCCTCGCCGTTATATTCTCCGCCAAGGTCATTCACAAAATCATTTATAACCTTTTCGGGGGAAACGTTAAAAAGAACGCGGTAAATAGGCTCAAATTCCAAAGAGGTATCGTGAATATTCATAACCTCAACAAGGGCGTAACGGGGGCCGTTACCCTGATTATAGCACTCCTTGGCAGTCGCTAAGGAATGGTTACCGTCACCCACAGCAAAGAGCAGGCCGTCTACACTCGCCTTCTTAAGAGCATCAAGCTTACCCTGAAGCAGCCGCACGTCTTCCTCATTAACCGCAAAACCCTTTATTGAGCCTGCATTCTGCATAAGAGTAAAATCGTAAAGCTTTTCGTAGGAACCCTTGCTTGAATCAAGGAGCTCAAAAACAGTGTCTTCCTTGTCATCAATAAACAGTAATACGTGGGGCATTTCCAAAGGCGCGTCTTTTCTTATCTGAACGCGGGGCGGAATCCTTTCCAGAACCGTTTGTTCTGTGGCGCGGATGGCGGTGGTGGCGCCGGGAAGGTAGCTGTAATCCTCAAGATCTATAAGACCTAAAACGCCCCTTCTGAGACTACCGTTCTTTAAGGTACGCTCTACGTAAACAACAGTGTTTTCAAAAACGTTGAATACACCGTCATCCAGGTATTTCTGCATAGTTTTATTTATTTCAGCAATTTTTTGGCTGTTATCCTTAGAAAGATGGGCTTCGGGTAAAACGATATTGAGCGCAGAAGGGTTTTCCCCTGCAGCTTTTTTTACCCCCTCCCAGTATTCGGGCTCGGAAGTATACTGATCGCAGGCAATAACCGACCAGCTTTCAAAGTTTGTCTTAGGCAGAAGAATATCCGCCGGCAAAAGATGCATATTTCTCATAATCTTCTCCTTTTACATAGGATATTTTAAGTTCATTATATTATTAAAACAGAACAATGTCAAATAAAAAAGCAGGCATTTAAGCCTGCTTTGATTTTATTCGTTTACGCTGTCACCAATAGCTTCATTATTATAGGAATCTACCTGAACCAGCTTTGCATGAACTACCAGACGGTCATCTCCATTATATGCGCAGGTAGAGAGAGTCAGAATAGTATCGTCTGCTCCGACACTGACACCAAAGTCACGCTCGCTTAAGTCCTGAATATCATCTATAAACTTGCCGAATGCCTTATCGTTTTCAAATTCGGTCTCAATATAGTAATAATCATCTATCTTAAGGGTGTAAACCGAGAATACTCTCCAGACAGTCTGCTCATTATGGGAAGTATAGCGGATAAGCTGGAAACTGTCGTTATTTTGCCACCAGGACTGTCTGCAAAAATCAAGAGAGCCGAAAATCGAACGGTCCTTACGGGCGTGACCGTAAATAATAAAGTTACGGTTAGAAGTTATGCTGTAAGCATTGTTTCTGTAATCAAGGAAGGGGCAAGCCGCATCAGTATAATTGCCCTCAAAGTCGTGAGTAAGATAATACTCGTTATCGCCGCACTGAACAACGGGATAATCAACCATAGTACCGTTAACTCTGAGCCAGCCTACAGTGTCCGAGTTAATGTTGCTCAACTCATCCATATTAAGATCCAGGTAAGAATAGCCTTCCTCACCTTCGTCACCTTCCATACCGGCAAGAACTTTACCTACTTCGGTCTCAACCTTTTCGGTCTCACTTATATCCGCAATGCTATGGGCATTATCTACTACTACCTTGTTTTTCTGGTTTTGCCACAGCCAACGCACAAGGAAGAATGCGCTTGTACAGAAAACAATAATGCAAAGGGCAATAATAAGATCATAAACCAGGTTTGCTTTCTTTTTCTTCTGAGCCTTTTCTGAGTTTTCCTTTGCATAAACAGCCGCACGCTGCTTAAGATCCTCCTCCGGACTTACGAACTTAACCTCTTCGGTAAGATCCTCAGAAGCAGCTTCTGCCTGTTCTGCAGGAACGATCTCTGCGTTATACTCTTCAATTATTTCATCGGCGGTTAAATTTTCACCGAAACTCTTTTCATTGTCTGCCATTTGAATCCTCCTAATATAGCATAGTAACATTATATCATTACATTTGCTGTTTGTAAAACAAAAATTGATTTAGAAAAAAATAATTTACAAATTGTTGAAAATTCATTCAAATTAGTATATAGTATAAGAAAAAAAAGGAGTGGATTTTAATGAAAACTATAACCTTCACCCCTAAAGGCGTTTGTTCAAGGTTTTATGAAATAACCCTCGAGGGAGACATTATTAAAGATATTAAAATTACCGGCGGTTGCAACGGGAACCTGCAGGGCATTGCTTCTCTTATAAAGGGTATGGATAAAAACGAGGCTATAAAAAGACTTTCCGGAATAAAATGCGGTTTTAAGGACACCTCCTGCCCCGACCAGATATCCAAAGCCCTTGCAAAAGAATAAAAAAAGAGCTCATTCAGAGCTCTTTTTTTTGTTTTTTAAATTCAGCAGCACCACCGCAAATATTACAAGGGCAATACCGGCAATACCGTAAGCATCAAGATGCTCGTGCATAAACAGGGTGCCAATAAGAGTTGCAACTACCGGCTCTACCGAAGCGAATATGCTTGCCTTGCCGGATTCTATGTACGTAAGGCCGATAGTATAGAAAAGGTAAGGCAGCAAAGCATTTATAACGGCAAACAAAACCGCCATAACAATAATTTCAATATCTCCGTTTATTAATGCAGGAAGCTTTTCAACCCCCGCAAAGGGGATAGAGCCTATAGCCGCTATTATAAAGGTATACATTGATATGGTTATGGAGTTATAGCCTCTGTTGATGGCCAGTCTGCCGAAAATGCTGTAAAGAGCATAACCTAAGCCTGAAAGCAGGCCGGTAACTATTGCTTTGGGGGCAACCGAATTTACTCCTATTACGCCGGAGATCAGAAGACAGCCTAAAAATGCAACTGCACAGGCAATTACCTTTTTCAAAGTAAGCTTTTCCTTAAAAAACAGGCAGGACATAAGCATTACGAAAACAGGGGCGGTATACAAAAGGATCACCGCAACCGAAACAGGCGCAAGCTCCATAGTTTCGTAATAGCAAAGGCTAAAAAACAAAACGCTGAAAATGCCGGAGCCTAAGAAAATCCAAAGATCCTTAAGCTTTATTTTAAACAGCTCTTTTTTATAAAAGAACACCGAGACCATAAATAAAATTGCAGTAATGGTAAGACGGCAAAAGGCCATTTGAACGGAAGCAAACCCTTTAGCTTCAAAAAAGCGAACGAATGCCCCTGCCGTACCCCAAAGAATACCGCCTAAAACAACAAACAGTAAGCCTTTTTTCTCGTTCATATTATAAACCTAAGCTTTCCCCTACAATAACAACCTTAATTCTGCCTGCGGGGCGGCAAAGGCGGGTTATAACAATTTGAGAACAAATACTGTCGGTACGCTTACAGTTACCGCAAACACCTGTTTGCATACAGGGTGTTGCAATAGGGAACCGTTGAGCATTTACGGGAGCGGCAATATATCTTGCGCGGGAAACTGCATCCTCAAGGGTTCTTGTTACCTTATTTATGCCTACCACCATAATTACGGTTTTAGGTCCGTAACAAAGAGCGGCAACGCGATTACCCACACCGTCAATATTAACTATCTGCCCATCTTCGCTTAAAGCATTTGCGCTCATAAGAAAAACGTCGGTAGTAAGACATTTTCTCATAAGCTCCTGTCTTTCTTCGGGGGTTTTGGCGCTTTCACGGTCTACAATATTGTAAGAGCCATTTCTCAGCTCATCCATGATCCCGCACTGTTCCAGAGTAATACTGCCGCCGAATCCAACCGTATTTTCTTTGGCTATTAAGGATAAAACCTTCTTTTTTGCAACAGCAGCATTATCACAGTAAACCGCTTCAAAATTGCGGCTCTGAAGGTTCTGAACAAGTAAGTGGCCTAATTTTTTATTCCTCATTCTTTCGGCACTTGTCATATTAAAGTTACCTCTTTCATAACTCTGTCTACCAAAGGTCTGTCTGCATAATTGGTAGCAGTTTCTGCAATTTCATCTACAACCTCCATACCTTCTATAACCTTACCGAAGGCCGCATACTGACCGTCAAGGAAGGTTGCGTCTGCATGGCAAATAAAGAACTGAGAGGAAGCACTGTCAGGCACCTGAGTTCTTGCCATAGAAACAACGCCTCTTAAATGAGAAAGGTCATTATTAACACCGTTGATGGCAAATTCGCCCTTTATTTTTTCTTCGGAGCCGCCCATACCGGTACCGGTAGGATCGCCGCCCTGGATCATAAAGCCGGAAATAACACGATGGAAGATAAGACCGTTATAAAAGCCTTCCTTTACAAGCTTTTCAAAGTTTGCAACAGTAATGGGAGCCTTGTCGGCATAAAGCTCAATTTTAATGATTCCGCCATTATCCATTTCGATCTGTACCATAGTTTTAATTCTCCTTATATGTTTTTAATATTTTTTCTCTTATTTTGTAATCAGGCAGGTATTTTTCCACAAGGGTGTAAAAATCCTTACTGTGATTTTTAATTTTTATATGGGCAAGCTCATGGACCACCACGTAGTCTATAGCCTCCTTAGGATAAAGCATAAGCCTGTAAGAAAAGCATATACTGTTTTTGCCGTTACAGGAGCCGTAGCGGTGACAGGCAGAGGTTATTTTAAAGCCGGTGTATTCAAGGCCCATTATGACAGAAAAATGGTCCAGCCTTTCTTTTAAATACCCCCTTGCTTTCTTTTTAAGCTGTTTTTCTTCCTCCGGAGAAATCTCTCTGCTTAGGGGAGTTGGCTTATTTTCCGCAAGGCGCTTTTCTATCCAGCTCACATGGTTGTTTACAAAGGCATCAATTTCCCATTTGGAAGTAAAAAGAGGAGCCTTAACTATAACCTGCCCGTTTTTTACCGTAAGGCAGAGTGTTTTTCGGTTTGACCGTTGTAAAATATAATCCATAAAGGTTATTTTAACACAAAAAAAATCTAAGTTAAAGCGGTTATTGAAAAATCGTTAAAAATATTATATAATTGATGAAAAATATCAGGAGTATGCAAATGGATATATTTAATACAATAGCAATCGAACTTAATATTACCCCTAAACAGACCGAAGCGGCTGTTAAGCTTCTTGATGAGGGCAACACCGTACCCTTTATTGCCCGTTACAGAAAAGAGGTTACCGGCTCTTTGGACGATCAGATACTAAGAAAGCTTTCCGACAGGCTTACCTATCTGCGCAATTTTTGCGAAAGGCTTGAGGCCATAAGGTCCGCAATTACCGAACAGGAGAAAATGACCGACGAAATTGAAGCTTTGCTCAATAACGCTAAGACCCTTTCGGAGCTTGAGGATATATACCGCCCGTTTAAGCCCAAGAGAAAAACAAGGGCTTCTGTGGCAAAGGAAAAGGGCTTACAGCCTTTGGCCGATGAGATCTTAAAACAGGAAAAGGATTCTCCTTTGCCTATAGAGCTGGCAAGCGCTTATATTAACGAAGAAAAGGGCGTAAACAGCGCTGAGGAAGCTCTGCAGGGGGCTATGGACATTATAGCCGAGGCAATTTCCGATACTCCTCAGACCCGCAAGCTTTTAAGGGAGCTTTCCATACGCGAAGGCTTTATTGAAAGCAGAAATACAAAAGAAGAGGATTCGGTTTACAGGCTTTATTACGCTTACAGCGAGCCTGTAAAAAAAATAGCGGGGCATAGAATTTTAGCACTTGACAGAGGCGAGAAGGAAGATTTTCTTAAGGTTACTCTTACGGTAGACAGAGAAAAGGCCCTTACGGTTTTATATAATGCCTTTGTTAAAAACGGTTCTCCCTGCACAAATACAGTAATGCTCAGCGCGCAAGACGCATATGACAGGCTTATTTTCCCCTCCATTGAAAGGGAAATAAGAAATATGCTTACTGAAAATGCCTGCGAAAGCGCCATAGGTGTTTTTGGTATAAACCTTCATTCCTTGCTTATGCAGGCACCTTTGAAGGGCTGTACTGTTTTGGGGCTTGACCCGGCTTACAGAACAGGCTGTAAAATTGCGGTGGTAGACCCTACGGGTAAGGTACTTGACACAACGGTTATTTACCCGACTCCGCCTCAGAGTAAAATTGAACAGTCGGAGCAAATTCTTTTAAAGCTTATTAATAAACACAATGTTTCGGTTATTTCCATGGGTAACGGCACAGCCTCCAAGGAAAGCGAGATTTTTGTTTCGGATATGATCAAAAAATATTCCCTTAAGGTAAAATATATGGTGGTAAATGAAGCAGGCGCTTCGGTTTATTCCGCTTCAAAGCTTGCAGCAGAGGAATTCCCCGAATATGACGTTTCCTTAAGAAGTGCCGTTTCTATTGCAAGAAGACTGCAGGATCCTTTGGCGGAGCTGGTTAAAATAGACCCTAAGGCCATTGGCGTTGGCCAGTACCAGCACGATATGCCTCAGAACCGCCTTTCCGAAACCCTTTCCAACGTTGTGGTAGACTGCGTTAACTCGGTTGGTGTTGATTTAAACACTGCCTCTATTCCTTTGCTTTCACGTGTATCGGGCGTTAATGCCGGTATTGCAAAAAACATTGTTGCTTACAGAGAAGAAAACGGTGCCTTTACCGCCCGTAACCAGCTTTTAAAGGTTTCAAAGCTTGGCAAGAAGGCATATGAACAGTGCGCGGGATTTTTACATATTCCCGAAAGCGAAAATATTTTGGATAACACCTTTGTTCACCCCGAAAGCTACTCTGCGGCTAAGGAGCTGATTTCCCTTTGCGGCTACAGCAAAAAAGATAAAGACTTTACCGAAATACTTAACAGAGCAAAAGCTATTGGCCTTGAAAAGCTTGCAAATGATTTAAATCTTGGCCTGCCTACCCTGAACGATATGCTTTCCGAATTACAAAAACCCGGCAGAGATCTAAGAGATGACCTTCCCGCGCCTATGCTGGTTTCGGGGGTTATGGATATGAACGATCTGAAGCCCGGTATGGAGCTTAAAGGAACCGTTCGCAACTGTGTGGATTTCGGCGCCTTTGTGGATATCGGCGTTCATCAGGACGGCCTTGTGCATATTTCTCAGATATGCGATAAGTTTATTAAACATCCTTCCGAAGTATTAAAAGTCGGGGATATAGTTACGGTAAAGGTACTGGAATGTGATCCAAAAAAGAAACGCATCTCTCTTACAATGAAGTTAAAATAACTCAATATTTTATAGATTAAATTGATTTTACTTTGAAAATACTCCGAAATTACAGGATTTCGGAGTATTTTTTTGCATTTTAACAGCAATTAACTATATGGGGAAATACGCCGTAGAATGTAATGTGTGAAATAAGCACAAATTATAATTACGGAGGTATTTTTATGCAGCCATTTACAAACCAGGCACAGCTGAGCTACAACGGAATAACCACCTCTTCCAATATTACAAGAGGCAATATTGTAGACGTGCTGTCTGCCACAAAAACCGCCGTTAGCGACGGCTATAACGAAACTACCGGTATAACCTACGTTGTGAGTATTGTAAATTCAGGTACCACCCCTTACACCGCTCTTACTTTAGCGGATGACCTTGGTGCGTACTCTTTTACTCCGCAGGATCAAACTACGCCTATAACTGTATATCCTCTTGAATACGTTACAGATTCCCTGCTTTATTATTTAGACGGCGCCTTGCAGCCTACCCCTGCAGTAACCTTAGAAGCAGGCATTTCTATAACAGGAATCAATATCCCTGCAGGCAGTGATGCAGTTTTTGTTTACGAAACAAGAACAACCGATTTTGCACCGCTTGAACTAAACGGGCAGATAGTAAACTCAATAACCCTAATCGGCAACGGAATTACAACCCCCATTACCGCCACCGAAACCGTTACCGCCGAAAGCGCCCCTGACCTTTCTATTATTAAATCTCTTTCACCTGAAACCGTTTCCGGCAACGGCACTGTAACTTATAGCTTCAATATTTTAAACCGCGGTAACACCGAAGCTGTAGCCTCAGATAACGTTGCGGTTACCGACACCTTTGATCCCGCTCTTATCAACATTACCGTATCATTAAACGGCGATATCCTGCCCGCCCAAAGTTACACCTATGACGAAGCTACAGGGCAATTTGCAACGGTGGCCGGTGTTATTACCGTACCCGCAGCCACCTACCTTCAAAACCCCGAAACCGGCGCATATACCCTTATTCCCGGCGAAACCACCCTTACGGTTTCCGGCACCTTCGCTTAACTAAAAACAAAGGGGAAAGCAGATGCTTTCCCCTTACATTTTAACAGTAATTAAAGGCATTTTTCTTCAAACTTGCCCGGCGTTACGCCAAACTTCTTTTTATACAGCCTTATAAAATAGCTTATATTCTGAAAGCCTGCGCCAAGAGACGCCTCCGTAACGTTATGGCCAAGCCGAAGAAGATGGTGTCCGTAATACAATTTTTTATCCAGAAGATATTCTTTTATTCCAACCCCTACATCGGCCTTGAATTTTCTTGAAAGGTAATCGGAACAAATATGAATACTTTCGGAAATTTGAGTGATAGTTGAAATTTCGGTAAAATTATCGTCAATATATCGCAAAGCTTTGGATACTATACCGCCTGAACAAATTTCTTTTGCCGGCATTTTGCAAAGCGATAAAGCCTTATAAATAATACTGAATATATTTACGGCAGCGGTAAAAACCCCGATTGCCGCCTCTGATGACCTGCTGCCTAAGAGCAGGTCTATATTATTAAGTATACCGGTAAGCTCTTCCTTAAGGTTGGAAGGAAGCTTTATAAGATTTGAATTTTGTGTTCTGTCTAAAAAAGAGAAGACCGCTTTTCTGTCTGATTCATAAGAATAAATACTGTGAAGAAGCTTTGGTACGAAATAAATAACGTAACGGTCATAGCATTTGGTTTTCTTCCAGTTAATACTGTAATTTTCTCCGTTCCCTGTAGTGAATATATCCAGCATCTCTGCCTTGTACTTTTCAAAGGGAGTTGAATACTCCACGTCCCCCGAAATGTGGATTATTACCTGGCACCAACTATCGTTTTTAAAGGTGCCGTTATACATTTGCGCAGAAAGATTTGTTACTGTTTCACGGGTTATTCTGAGAGTATTACCTGTATTGCTTTCTCTGCAGGTACCCCAATTTTCCGGTATAAACATATTGCTCCTCTATTTAATATTTCTATTCCCTTACAGTATACAACCCAAAAGAGCGGATTACTACGCTTTTTCCATACTGTTTTAGCAATTTTCCTAACTATAGTTGTATTTCTCACTATACCAAATGTGTTTTTTGCAAAAAAACAGCAAAGTAAACTTTGCTGTTTTTATTTTTTTATCTTGTCCCAATAAGCTTTGGTTGCCTGTTCAAGCTTATTGTTGCCATAATTATAGTACACTTTACCCTGAAGTTTCTTAGGCATATAATTTTGCTTTACCCAGTTATTTTCATGTCCGTGAGGGTAAATATAAGTTTGACCGTGGCCTAACTTTTTGGCTCCTTCGTAATGTGCATCCTGTAAATTAGAAGGCACTTCCGAATAGTTCCCGCTTTCCACATCGGCTAAAGCGGCATCTATGGCGCAAATGCCGGAATTGGATTTAGGCGCGGTTGCAAGCATTATAACCGCATCCGCCAAAGGTATCCTTGCTTCGGGAAGGCCTAACTGCAAGGCGCTGTCTACCGCTGCCTTGCAAAACTGCAATGCCTGAGGATAAGCAAGGCCTATATCCTCTGCGGCAGTTACGAGCAATCTTCTGCAAACCGAAGGCAGGTCTCCTCCTGCCAAGAGACGGGCAAGATAATGGATAGCCGCGTTTTCATCACTGCCCCGAATACTTTTCTGAAAAGCAGAAAGCAGGTCGTAATGATAATCGGCGTCCCTATCATATTTAACGGCGCTCATTTGGGTGGCCTGCTGAGCCATATCAATATCCACGAAAATTTCCTGTTGGCCCGCTTTGGGAAGGCATAAAAGCTCTATAGCGTTTAAGGATTTTCTTACGTCTCCTCCGCAGGAGGCGCAAAGATAGCTTAAAGCTTCATCTTCAAACTCTATTTTTACCTTATACTCCTCTTCAAGGATCCCAATAGCCCGTAATGCCGCTTTTTTTATTTCCGCAGGCTCCACAGACTTAAACTCAAAAACAGTACAACGGGAAAGTAACGCCCCGTAAATATAAAAATAGGGGTTTTCGGTGGTGGAAGCAATAAGCGTTATTTTGCCTGTTTCAACAAACTCCAGAAGAGATTGCTGCTGTTTTTTATTAAAATACTGAATTTCATCAAGATATAATATTATGCCGTTTGGCGCAAGCATTGTATCTACTTCATCAATTATAGCCTTAACATCTGCAAGGGAGGCGGTGGTAGCATTTAATTTATGAAGCCTTTTGCCCGCCGCATTGGCTAAAATATTTGCGGTAGTGGTTTTGCCCGTACCTGAAGGGCCGTAAAATATTACGTTAGGCAGTCTGCCGCTTTGGGCAATATTATAAAGAAGCTTGCCTTTAGATAAAAGATGCTTCTGACCGCAAACTTCTTCTAAGGTTTTTGGTCTCATTCTGTCAGCAAGGGGGGTATACATTTAATAATTCTCCTTAGGACAAAACTCATTAAGTGGACAGTTTTCACATTTAGGGTTACGGGCAGTACAGGTATCCCTGCCGAAAAGCACAAGCCTGTGGCAGAAATTATTGCTTT
This sequence comes from Eubacteriales bacterium, assembly GCA_045541395.1. Taxonomy (GTDB): domain Bacteria; phylum Bacillota; class Clostridia; order Oscillospirales; family UMGS1783; genus JAZRWQ01. The sequence goes on along the minus strand of JAZQIZ010000018.1, from coordinate 156,719 downwards.
CAGAAGGATCAAGAACCTTCATAAGCTGCAGTTCTACCTTGTAGGGTTCCTTGCCCTTTGCCAAACCTAAACGGTTGGTTATTCTTATGCAATGAGTATCTGTTACAATGGCGGGTTTATGAAAAATATCGCCCAGTACCAAATTGGCGGTCTTTCTTCCAACACCGGGAAGCTTTAAAAGCTTTTCCATGGTATCGGGAAAGGAATCTTCATATTCGGTTGCCAGAATTTTTGAAAGCTCAACTAAATCCTTAGCCTTTGTTTTGTAAAGGCCGCAGGAGCGTATGTACTTTTCCACATCCTCATAAGAGGCCTTTGCCATAGCCTCGGCTGTAGGGTAGGCCTCAAAAAGAGCGGGAGTAACTAAATTTACACGGGCATCGGTACACTGAGCCGAAAGCCTTACGGCGCATAAAAGCTGAAAAGGATTCCGGCTGTCCAGAGAGCATACCGCGTCAGGATATACATTCTTTAAGGTTTCTATAGCCTTAATTGCTCTTTCTTTTTTTGTTTTAATTGATTCTCTCATATTAAGCTTATTTGCTCAGGCTCTAATTCCGCTATTACCTTGGGTGTTGCAGGAACGGATTTTGCCCTGTAGCTATATTCTTTCTTAAGTGTACCTGCCGGGTAAACTGCGGCTTTTTGCAGGGTTGCTTTTTTATTAAGGTTAATAACGTTAACGCCCTGCGCGCTGCGGGATGCCTTATAAGGAATAAGTGCGCTGTTTACTATAAGGCTCTTGTTATTGGAGGTAGTAAGAATAAAATCGGTATCCTCCTTAACGCTGAAGAAGCCAATAGGTGTAAGCTTTTCGCAGTAAGCCTTAAGCAGGCGCCTACGGTTTGTTTTGGTTTCAAAGGAAGAAAGATCGGTTCTTAAGGCCTTGCCCTCTTCATAGAAAATTACAAGCTTTTCGCTGTAATCGTAGGTTATTGCCATAAACACAACCTTCTCATCCGGCTCCATCTGCAATTTGGCAGGCAAATAATCACCCATAGCGCTGGCCTTTGTATCCTCAAATTCATAAGCCTTGGCTTTATAGGCGCAGCACTTATCCGTAAACACAATAAGCTCGGCCTTGTTAGTGCTTTCGGCAGAAAGAATAATTTCATCGCCTTCCTTAAGCTTTTGTTCGCCGCCCATTCTGAGGGAAAGCGGTGTTATTTTCTTAAAGTAGCCTTCTTTTGTGAGGAACAGGTTTACAGGATAATCGTCAATATGCTCCTCTTCAACGTATTCTTCAATTTCGTCTTCGTAAATAATATCGCTCTTTCGGTCTCTGCCGTACTTCTCAGCTATCTTCTCAAGCTGGACGATCATTTCCTCTTTAAAGCGTTTTTTATCTGACAAAATATCCTCAATATCGGAAATATCGGCCCTTAAACCCTTTATTTCGTTTAATTTGTTTAAAATATACTCTTTGTTTAAATTTCTGAGCTTAATTTCAGCAATAAATTCTGCCTGAGTTTTATCGATACCGAAACCGATCATAAGGTTAGGGATAACCTCCTTATCCTCTTCGGTGCCTCTTATAATGGCTATTGCTTTATCAATATCCAGCAAGATCTTCTGTAAGCCCTTAAGCAAATGGAGGCGGGCTTTTTTCTTGCTCATATCGTAATAATAGCCCCTCTTCATACATTCGCTTCTGAATGCTATCCATTCGTTAAGCAACTCGGCAACGCCCATAACCTTAGGCATACCTGCAATAAGCACGTTAAAATTACAGGGAAAGGAATCCTCCAGTGGAGTGGATTTATAAAGCTTCTGCATTAAGGTGTGCGGGTCGGTACCGCCTTTTAATTCAAGGCTTATTTTAAGGCCTGATTTATCGGTCAGATCCTTTGCATCCCTTACCTCCTTAAGCTTGCCTGCTTTAATAAGCTCAGCCAGCTTATCCATAATGCTTTCTATGGTGGTGCTGTAGGGAATTTCATTAATTTCAATAACGTTCTTTTTCTTATCGTAAGTATATTTTGCTCTTACCTTAAAGCTTCCTCTGCCCGTTTCATAAATTTTACGCATAACATCGCGGGAGTAAACTATTGTACCGCCTGTGGAAAAATCGGGGGCAAGGAGGGTGGTCGTAACGTCATGCTCAGGGTTTCTTATAAGCTCGGCGGTAGTTTTGCAAACCTCTGCAAGATTAAAGGAGCAAATATTACTTGCCATACCAACCGCAATACCCATATTTGCGTTAACAAGCACGTTAGGGAAGGTTGTAGGTAAGAGGGTAGGCTCTTTCATTGTACCGTCATAATTGTCAATAAAATCAACGGTATCGTTATCTATATCCGCAAAAAGCTCCTGGCAGAAGGGCTCCAGTTTACATTCGGTGTAACGGGCGGCCGCATAAGCCATATCGCGGGAATAATGCTTGCCAAAGTTACCCTTACTGTCTACAAAGGGGTAAAGCAAAGCCTCATGGCCTCTTGCAAGACGAACAAGGGTTTCATAAATTGCCGCATCACCGTGAGGGTTAAGGCGCATTGTTTGGCCTACCACGTTGGCGGATTTCATTTTATTGCCGTTAATAAGCCCCATTTTATACATAGTGTAAAGGAGCTTTCTGTGAGACGGCTTAAAGCCGTCTATTTCCGGAATAGCGCGGGAAATTATAACGCTCATAACGTAGGGCATATAATTTTCGCGCAGGGTATCTGTAATTATTTTATCGGTATACAGCTGACTCATTATATTCCCTCCTTACGAAACGTCCACAAACTCAAGATACTGTGCGCCGTGTTCGCTTATATAGTCTTTTCTGCCCTGGAGATTATCGCCAAGGAGAATATCGAACATCATTTCAGTTTCTTTCGCCTCTGCGGGAGTAACCCTTATAAGCCTTCTTGTTTCAGGGCACATGGTTGTTTGCCACATCATTTCCGGCTCGTTTTCACCAAGACCTTTAGAGCGCTGAATGCTGACCTTGCTTTCACCTAAGGATTCTAAAATATCATTCTTCTCCTTATCGTCATAAGCAAAGTAGGTTTTATTTTTACAGGTTATTTCATAAAGGGGAGTTTCTGCGATGTAAACATAGCCCTGCTCAATAAGCGAAGGCATAAGGCGGTAAATCATTGTTAAAATAAGGGCTCTTATCTGGAAACCGTCTACGTCTGCGTCGGTACAAATAACAATTTTGCTGTAACGCAAAGAATCAATATCAAAGGAAGAAAGCTCTTTCTTTTTAGACTGTATCTGTACGCCGCAGCCCATAACCTTTATAAGGTCGGTAATAATTTCGCTTTGGAATATTTTTTCGTAGCTTGTTTTTAAGCAGTTAAGAATTTTACCTCTTACAGGCATAAGCGCCTGGAAGCGTGCATCGCGCCCTTGTTTGCAGGAGCCTAAAGCAGAGTCACCCTCCACAATATAAAGCTCTCTCTCATCTGCCTTTTTGCTTTCGCAGTCTACAAACTTTGCAACGCGGTTGGTTATATCCGTTGTACCTGTAAGCTTTTTCTTAATATTTATTCTTTCTTTTTCCGCACGTTCACGGGAGCGCTTGTTTATAAGCACCTGATCGGCTATTTTATCGGCAAACTGCTTGTTTTCCACAAAATATATCTGCAGATTAGAGCGCAAAAACTCTGTCATAGCCTCCTGAATGAACTTATTGGTTATAGCCTTTTTGGTCTGGTTTTCATAGGAAGTCTGGGTGGAAAAAGAATTTGTAAGCAGCGCAAGACAATCCTGTACGTCAGCAAAGGTTATTTTGCTTTCGTTTTTGGTATATTTATTCTGCTGCTTAATATACGCATCTATTGCATATACAAAAGCATTCTTAACGGCCTTTTCAGGTGAACCGCCATGTTCAAGGAAGCTGGAGTTATGGTAATACTCTAAAAGCTGGGTAGTTGCGCTGAAGGCAAAGGTTATTTGCATTTTAACCTTGTATTCAGGTTTATCCTCCCTGTCCTTACCTTTACGTTCACAAGACCAATCGCAAATATCCGTAAAACCGCTTTCACCTAAAATGTTGGAAAGATAGTCTGCAGGGCCGTTAGGATAAAGATATTCCGCAGTATCAAAGGAACCGTCGGCATTCTGATATTTTAAAATAAACTTTAAGCCGGGGTTAACAATAGCCTGTTTATCCAGAACGTCCTGAAAGAATTCTTTAGGGATATTAATATCGGTAAACACCTTAAGGTCCGGCAGCCATTTGGTTTTGGTACCGGTCTGCCTGCCTTCATAAGGCTCTTTTTTAAGGCCGCCTTTATTTTTGCCCTCTTCAAAATGAAGAGAATACTTAAAGCCGTCTCTTCTGACCTCTACATCCATATACTTTGAAGCATACTGTGTGGCGCAAGCGCCAAGGCCGTTAAGACCTAAGGAGTATTCGTAATTATCGCCGCCGTTGTTGTTATATTTACCGCCGGCGTATAATTCGCAGTAAACCAGTTCCCAGTTAAACTTCTTTTCTTTTTCGTTATAGTCAACAGGGCAGCCGCGGCCAAAGTCTTCAATTTCAATAGAATTATCCTTATACTTTGTAAGTATTATTCTGTTGCCGTGACCTTCCCTTGCTTCATCTATAGAGTTAGATAAAATTTCAAACACAGAATGCTGACAGCCCTCAAGACCGTCAGATCCAAACATAACACCCGGGCGCTTTCTTACTCTGTCAGCACCCTTTAAGGCTGATATACTTTCGTTGCCGTAGGATTTTGATTTAGATGCCATATCTATTTCCTTTACAAGATAAATTTATACAGATATATTATATCTGCAATTAAAACAAAAATCAAGCACCCGTAAAAAATAGAGAAGGAATTAATCCTTCTCTATACAATTTGTTTTAGAGGGGCAGTTTTCGCAGCCGCAGCTGCAGTATTGCCCTTTTTTAATTTTCTTAATGCGCCTGACGGTTATGAAAACGCAAAGGGCCAATATTATTCCTATTATAATATATCCTGCAGGTCCCATATTCTCACCTCGCAATCAGAGAAGCCACCTGATAAAACAGAGTTGAAACGCCCCAGGCAACCCCAAGCTGTAAGGCTACGGTTACGGCGGTCCACTTAAAGCTTTGGGTCTCTTTACGTATTGTGGCAATAGTAGCGGCGCAGGGTATGTATAACAGGCAGAAGAGCATCATAGAATAAGCATTTACAGGGCCAAAGCCCATAGAGCCTAAAATACCCGAAAGCTGAGCCATTCCGCCCTGAGCGGCAATATTGGTTACACCGAAAAGCACGCTCATACTGGAAACCACAACCTCTTTTGCGGCAATACCGGAAATAAGCGCAACAACTATCTGCCAATAGCCAAGGCCTGCAGGCTTTAAAATAAAGCATATTGCCTTGCCTATATACGCGCCGAAGGATGAGCCCATATCGGATACCATACCGGTCGGGCCGAAATTAAGAACTGCCCATATTATTACCGAAGCTACGAAAATAGTAGTGCCGGCTTTAGTCAAATAATCCTTAACCTTCTCCCATACGTAAATAAATACGGTTCTTGCATTGGGGGTTTTGTATTCAGGAAGCTCAATAAGAAGGGTGTTTTCGTGATCTTTCTTTGCTTTGCCTACCTTTTTCATTACAAGGGCGGAAAGAATTGCAACAGCGGCACCTATTATATACATAGAGTAAGCCGCAAGCATAGCGTAAGCCCCGAAGAACATTTCTGAAAGCAGTACGTAAACCGGAAGCCTTGCTGCACAGGACATAAAGGGAGTTATCATAATGGTTTTAAGTCTGTCGTTTCTGCTTTCCAGAGTACGGGCGGCCATAACCGCAGGAACGGTACAGCCAAAGCCAAGTATCATAGGAATAAATGCTCTGCCCGAAAGACCTATTTTATGCATAATGCCTTCCATTACGTAAGCAACTCTTGACATATAGCCGCTGTCCTCCAGCAAAGCCAAAGCAAAAAACAGCACCGCAATATTGGGCAGGAAGGTTAAAATTCCGCCAACACCTGCAATTACACCGTCTACCACAAGGGAAGTAACTACCTGCCCTGCCTGTATGGCTGTAAGCCATTTTGTAACAAGCTCACTTATATACCCTACGGCGGTTTCAAGGTATCCGCTAAGAAAATCGCCAACAGTGAAGGTTAAAAAGAATACTACCGCCATTATACCGAGGAATATGGGAATACCCCAAAGCTTATGAGTAAGCACACGGTCTACCTTATCGGTAAGTTCATCCTTCTGCGCCTTCTTAAGTATTGATTCTTCTATAACTTCTTCAATAAATCCATATTTTTCATTAATTATTTGATTTTCGGTTACTTCAGTATCAAGGTCATCCGTATTTACAGAATACCTTTTCAGTATCTCTTCATCATTTTCAAGAACCTTTATTGCAACCCATCGGCAGTTATTAATATCTTCGTATTTCGCATTCAGCCTCTGCTCAACAATATCGATCTTATCTTCCAGCTCATCGGAATATACCATAGTATATTCACTGTGATGGTCATGAATATGGCTTCCGCCTTCGTGATGGTGTTCCGGAATATCTCTTGGATTTTCAAGGTGATGCTCAACTGCGTGCATAAGGGTTTTAATTCCGCGGCGCTTTCTTGCGCTTACCTCTATTGCGGGAACGCCAAGCATTTCCGGAAGACGGTGAAGGTCCATTTCCTGACCTCGCTCTTCAATAATATCTATCATATTAAGAGCTAAAATTACCGGTTTCCCCAGTTCAATAAGCTGTAATGTAAGATACAGGTTTCTTTCAAGGGATGAAGCATCCACAACGTTTATTATGGCATCGACCTCATCACCTAAGATATAATCTCTCGCAACGATTTCCTCCATAGAATAGGATGTAATCGAATAGGTACCCGGCAGGTCAACTATACGGTATTTTACCCCGTCATAATTAACAAAGCCTTCTTTTTTCTCAACAGTAACGCCGGGGTAATTTGCAACCTTCAAATTTGCCCCTGTAAGCGCATTAAAAAGAGTTGTTTTGCCGCAATTGGGGTTTCCCGCAAGGGCGACATTTATTATTTCCTTACTCATCCGCGGCCTCCACCTCTATCTGCTCACAAAAGTTTTTGCCTACGGCAAAACGGGTTCCTCTTATTTTAACTATCATTGCCCCTGAATAAGCAATATTAACAAGGGCTATTTTTGTACCTAAAGTCATCCCAAGTACTTCAAAACGGCGAAGGGCTTCCCTTGACATATTCAAGGAAGTAACCTTATAGGGCTTCCCTTTTTCTCCTTGAGAGAGTTTCAAAACACACTCCTCCTATCAGTTAGCATTGATTAACTGACAATATAATAGCACTTTCGCAAACAATACGCAATAATATTTTAAAAAATTATATCTCGCTTGACTTTTTGGTTAATTTAAGGTAATCTATATTAATAGTAAATTATTATGAATAGAGGTTTGTTATGAGATACTATGACCTTAAAGAAATATTCCAGTCTCCTGAAAGCTTCTTTGAAAAAGAAGTTTCCTTACAGGGTTGGGTAAGAAACCACAGAAAACAGCGCACCTTTGGTTTTATTGACTTTTTTGACGGCACTGTTCAGCAGAGCTTACAGGTAGTTTATGATGAGGCTATGGCGGATTTTGCTACCGTTCAGTCCTACAGAGTAGGCTGCGCTCTTACTGTTACCGGCAAAATAGTTAAAACCGACAAAGGCTTTGAAATGCAGGCAACCGAAATTAAGCTTGAAGGTGACTGCACTGAGGATTACCCTTTACAGCCTAAAAAGCATTCTATTGAATTTTTAAGAGAGATAGCATATCTGCGTCCCCGTACACGTCTTTTCAATGCAGTGTTCAGAGTGCGTTCCATAGCCGCATATGCTATACACAAGTATTTTAATGACAGAGGCTACGTTTACGTTCATACTCCCCTTATTACGTCTAATGACGGTGAAGGTGCAGGAAATACCTTTACTGTTACCACCTTAGATCCCCTTTGCACCGAAAAGCAGGAATATGAAAACGATTTCTTTGGCAAACAGACCTCCCTTGCGGTTACAGGCCAGCTTGAAGGAGAGACCTACGCTATGGCTTTTAAGAAGATATACACCTTCGGTCCCACCTTCAGAGCCGAAAACTCTAACACCAAGACCCACGCGGCTGAGTTCTGGATGATAGAGCCTGAGGTTGCATTCTGCGATCTTAACGGCCTTATGGATCTTGAAGAGGATTTCTTAAAATATGTTGTTAAATACGTTCTTGAAAATGCCCCTGAAGAGCTTAAGTTCTTAGAGGGCTATTCCAAAACAAACCTTTTAGATAAGCTTAACGCTTTTGTAGATTCTAAAGTTGCACGCCTTACCCACGAAGAAGCTATTACCGCTTTGAGAAACTCCGGTATTAAGTTCGATTATGAACCTAAGTACGGTGAAGATTTGGCAAGAGAACACGAAAAGTACTTAACCGATGAATATTGTAAATCCCCCGTATTTGTATATGACTGGCCTAAGGATATTAAGGCTTTCTATATGCGCCAGAATGATGACGGAAAGACCGTTGCGGCGGTTGACCTTCTGGTTCCCGGTGCAGGCGAGCTTATGGGCGGCTCTCAGAGAGAAGAAAGATATGATCTTCTTATTGAAAGAATGGCTCAGCTTGGTATTTCATCCGAGCAGATGGATTGGTATTGCAACTTAAGAAAGTTCGGCGGCTGCTATCATTCCGGTTTCGGTATGGGCTTTGAACGTCTTATTATTTACCTTACTGCGGTAGATAATATCCGCGACGTTATCCCCTATCCCCGCACACCGAAAAACTGCGAGTTTTAATAAAAAAATGCAACAGCAAAAAGCTGTTGCATTTTTTATTTTGAAGGTGGGGTTCCATAAGCGTTTTTATAGGCTTTTGAGAAATACAACGGATCTTCAAAGCCACACAAACGGGCTACTTCGGAAATACTGTTGAATTCACCGTTATCTATTATAGCTTTGGCCTGAGAAAGCCGCTTATTTATTACAAATCTTTTTGGGCTTATTCCAAAACGGGAAATGAATATTTTACGAAAATAGGTATCGGAAACCTTGGTTTTATTATGAAGCTCACCTATTTTCAGGTTTGTATCGAAAATATGCTCCTCCATATATTTCAGCGCAGGTTCAATAAGGCTGTAGCTTTTATTTGAAACGTATGCGGTGTTTTCGCTTTCTGAAATATAAGAAAAAAGTTCGTATATAACCGAAAGGCATTTAAATTTATCCGTATTGGTACGAAGCCTATCTATTCTTGAAAGGAGAAAGGATACGTCGGCAACGTTGGCAAGATCATAAACCCCTGCCTTTGCCAAAGGAATAATTCCGTTGAAATTGATCAATAAATAATAACTTGGAGGCTCGGTTATAAGCTCAACCTTATAGCTTTCACCTTTGGGGATAAACATAAGTTCATTCTTATTATGATAAAGCTTTTTTCCGTTTATATCATACCTTGTAGTTCCGTTCAATTTAAAAACAAGAGCATGAGTATCTCTGTTTTCATATTTTCTTGAAATGGATGCAATACCCCGTATTACCGAAACAGGTTCTAAATTTTCTATTTTTTCAAACATAATATCACCCTAAAAATAGTAACATACTGGCAATACCTTTGCAATATCTGTTTCAAAAATTCCATATAGTTTTTATATTTCCATTTACTTTTTCATAAAAAGATATAAACTGATTGCAGGTGATGAAATTGATAACAGTATTTATACAAATTTTTATTCTTGTTTTTTTCGCGGCCATTGGATTTCTTTTATGCAAAACAAAGCTGGCAGATGCAAATCAAACAAAAATTCTTTCAGCCATAGGCGTATACGTGTTTTTACCCGCAACCATATTGCGCTCATTTGCAAATAATTTTACTTTGGAGTACATTAAAGAAAAATACGTTTTGCTTATAGCCTCTCTTATTATTCTTTGCGTATTTGCTTTAATTTTTCATTTTGCCGTAAAGCTTATTACCAAGGACGAATACAAAAGAAAGGTTTACAACTATTCCTTGCTTATACCCAATTACACCTATATGGGTTATCCCCTTACGGCGGCACTTTTCGGGGAGGAAATGCTTCTTAACGTTATGATATTCACAATGCCCCTTACGCTGTATATTCATACAATTGGCTTTGCCAACCTTACGGGCAGGAAAGTAGGGTTAAAAAGCTTTGCAGATCCAAGCCTTATCTCCATTCTTCTTGGTATGACTGCAGGGCTCATAAGCCTTACCGTTCCTGAATTTTTAGACAGTATTCTTCAAAAGGCAGGCGCTTGTATGGCCCCTGTCAGTATGCTTATGACGGGTATGATCATTTCTCAGTTCGGAATTAAAAAAATGCTTAAAAATAAGCTTACTTATTTAATAACAGCGCTTAGACTTATTGTTATACCTGCTTTGTTAAGTTTTGTTTTGCCCTTATTTTTTGATTCTCAAACGGTTATAATCGCTGTAATAGTATTTTGCTTGCCATGCGGTCTTAATACGGTCGTATTTCCCCGACTGGCAGGAAAGAGCTGCGAGGAAGGAGCTTCTCTTGCTATCGTTTCAAACCTATTAAGTTTAATTACCATACCCTTATGTATGAATTTTTTAATATGAGGTGAAACTTATGTTACCGGAAGTACAGGAAACTTATTTTACGATGGATGACGGTGTAAAAATTTATACCCGTATAATCAAACCTGCAAATAAAGAGAAATGCCCAATTGTGTTTATTCGTACCCCCTATGACCCTGCCCGTAACGGCAAGCCCTGTTTTCCTGAGGAATTCAAGGATAATCAATTTATTAAAAAAGGGTATGCTGTTGTTTGCCAGCACACGCGAGGATCCGGAGACAGCGAAGGAATGTTTTGCCCTTACGGGGAAAGAGAGCGGAAGGATGCGCTTATTTCCCTTGAAGAAATACGAAAGCTTCCTTTTTACAACGAAGAAATTTACCTTTGCGGTATGAGCTATTTAACTCAGGTACATTACCTGTACTTAAATAGTAAGCCATCAGATATAAAGGGCGCTGTTTTTGCCATTCAGACAACAAATATGTATAAACGTAATTACAGAAACGGCTGCTGCTATAATTTTTCGAATCTTCCTTGGTGGGCAATGGTTTTAAAAAGAAACTACCCGAACATTACCGAAAAGGGAGTTATAAAGCGCCCCTATAAAGATATACCGCTAAGAATGGCGGGAGAGAATATTCCTGTTCTTTACGAAATGCTTACCCATGACGAATATGATGAATTCTGGGAAAGCATTCCTATGGTAAACGCCCTGAAAAACTTAGATATACCCGTTTTGTTTGTAGAGGGCTGGTATGATTATTACAGCCATAGTATGTTCTCCGATTGGGAGGAGCTTACAAGCAAGCAGCGGGATATGTGTTCTATGCTTGTAATGCCCATAGGCCATGCCTGCTGGCTTGACGGCAAGGCACAATATCCTGTAGATAACGGAAATGCACCCGGGGATTACGCCGTGCAGTGGTTTGAGAGCATAAGAAATAACACCCCCTACCTCTACAGCCAAATGGGTAAAATAACCTATTACAATATTGGTACCGACAGTTGGAAAACCGCAGAATATCCCAAAGAAAGAGCTTATAAGCGTATTTATATCAAAGCCGATAAAACCTTGGGGGATACACCTGTTTCTGGGCAGATAGCCTATAAGTACGACCCCGAAAAACGCCACAATTTCTTTAAATACGATAATATTTTCAAGCATCCGAAGGCTGATGAAAAACAGGGTATCATAAGCTTTTACTCGGAAGAATTTAAAGAGGATACCGAATTTTTTGGCAGGATAAAATGGAATATGAGCGTAAAGTCAGACTGCGAGGATACTATGTTTTTTATGCGGCTGTACCTTGTTGAAAACGGTGAAAGCTATAATCTGACCGAAGCGCTTACCACAATATCTTATATAAATAAAGACTACGTTCCCGGCACCGATCTACATTTGATCCTTGAAACTGCGCCTATGAACTTTACTGTTAAAAAGGGCTGCGGCTTAAGGGTGGATATTTCCTCCGACGGCACTATCTTTGCTCCTCACGCAAACGTAAAAGGCAAATGGTGTGACGTTACTGAAACCCGTGTTGCAACCAACACACTTATTTGCAACAATGATTCCTACCTTGAACTGCCTGTAAAATAATAAAAAAGCCGTGTATACGGCTTTTTTATTGCAATTTTTACGGTTATTATATATAATATCCAATATAAACGTATAAGCTTTGCTTTTTTATTGACAACCGAAAAAATCAGTGATAGAATTAATGCGTAACCGATTACGCAAAGGAGTAGTACTATGATTTTTAACGAAAAAGACCTTGTTTCTCTTTTATACGGCGGTAAAGCCTTAAAAGAAACAGCAAAAAAGAGTATAGAAAAAAACAATAATACCGTTACTGCTATTTATGAGTTTGACGGTGTTAAACTTACAAACAAAGCTAAAAAATATGAGGATTTCGGTGTTTACGAGTGGGTGAATACCCTTGAATACAAAGGAACCGAACCTTCCGGAATTATTTCCGAGCTTTATGACGGCTTTTTTGAATTTGAATTCGAAAAAGATGAGCCTGCAAAAGGCAAGGCTTATATTCCCGATTACGCCAAGCACGTAAAGGTAATTGCTCCTACAGGCTCTCAGTGGAACGGCTATGAATTTTACTGCGATGAGGACGAATACGTTCATAACGATTTCAAGAACCATCTTATTATGGGCAGAAAGCGTGTTTACAAAACAAGCGGCGGCCGTTCCTCCAATGCAAGAGCTCCTTTCTTTAACGTTCATAAGGAAAATAAGGGCTTTATTTTGGCTATCGGCTGGACAGGCCAATGGATGTGTGAATTTGAGCGCACTGAAAACGGCGTAAAGGTCGGCGCAAAAATTGAAGATACCAATTTTTATTTAGAGCCCGGTGAAAGCTTCCGCACCGCCTCTGTATTCGTAATGCCTTATGAAGGCAGAGTTATTGATGCGCAAAATAAATGGCGCCGCTTTATAAAGGCTCATATTACCCCCATAGGCAAAAAGGGTTACGACCAAAACGGCCCTCTTTGCTCTTCTATCTGGGGCGGAATGGATACAAGCGAAGCGTTAAAGAGAATAGAGCGCATTAAAAAGTACGATCTACCCTTTGATTATATCTGGATGGATGCAGGCTGGTACGGCACTGGCACCGACCCTTCCCCCGACGAATTTGAAGGTGACTGGTTTGAGCATTCAGGTGACTGGCGAATTAACGTTACCCATCACCCTGATATGCTGAAGGACGTTTCAAAGGCGATCAAGGATGCAGGCAAAAAATATCTTCTGTGGTTTGAGCCCGAAAGGGTTCGCAAAAACGCACCTATTGTTTCAGAGCACCCTGAATACTTTATTGCAAGCCCCTTTGAAAACGATATGAATATGCTCTTAAACTTAGGCGATGAAAAAGCCTTCGGTTACTGCCTTTCCACCATCTCCTCAATTATGGAGGATCTTGATATTAAATGCTACAGACAGGATTTCAATTTTGAACCACTTGAATTCTGGAGAAGGAACGATAAAGAGAACCGAAGCGGCATTACTGAAATTAAGCATATTAACGGCCTTTATAAATTCTGGGACGCTTTAAGAGAGCGCTTCCCCGGTTTGCTTATAGATAACTGCGCTTCCGGAGGCAGAAGAATCGATATGGAGACTTTACGCCGCTCAATTCCCCTTTGGCGAAGCGACGCCACCTGCCCCGCAAACCCCATCCCCGAAATTACTCAGGCCCACTCTTTATGCTTTGGCCTCTGGATGCCCTATTCCGGCACCTCCTGCGGCAGAAATATGACCGACCTTTACAAATTCCGCAGCGCCTATGCGCCCGCGCTGGTAAGCAACGCTACCTTCTCTGCTAATGAAGATTATTGCGCTACCTTAGAGGAAGCTCAGGCCTTTAAGCGCTTCTTAAATGAATACTTAAGAGTCCGCCCCTTCCTAAGTGAGGATATTTACCCTCTTACAGAGCCTAATATTCATAACGATAACTGGAGCGCAGTTCAATATCACCGCCCCGAAAATAACGACGGTATTATTCAGGTATTCAGAAGAAGCAAGTCCCCTTACGTTGACTCTATTTTCTATCTTAACGGTATTGATGAAAATAAGACCTACACCTTCTCCGATGCCGATAACGCCCTTTCCACCGACATCCCCGGCAAAGATCTTATTGCAAACGGATTCTTCGTTCGCCTGGCGAAGCCTAATACCTCTAAGATCTTCTTCTACAGAGAAGCCACCGAAGTGGAATAAATACAAAAAAGTGATGCAAAAGCATCACTTTTTTTGTTGCTTATTCCCCTTATCCAAAATAAACCAATTTATTTTACCCCCTATTTGTAACCGTTTTGTCATCACTTTGGAAATATCTTGCAGTTTTTGTGAAATTTCATCAAAAAACCCATTGACAAGGTAGTTTTCTTGTGCTATCGTGGAGATGTAATAATTGGAAAGAGGTACAGTCCAATGTACAGTTTAGTTTAAATTACAATACTAAATAATAAAAAAGGATATCTTTATGAAAAAAATAATCTTGTTTTTAATGTTAATATTTATGGTCGGATGCTCGGCTATGGATGCCGATAAGGTGAAAGACCCAAGCTTAATTGAGGGAAGTGCAAACAGCGAAGTAGTTTCATCTACAGACAGTGCGCAGGAAGGCCCCATTGAAAATGCTGATTCTTCCGAACAATATAAATATTCAGACAACGAAGAAATAAATGATTTTCTTAATGACGTTAATCCTACAACTCCAACAGATATAACTGAAGTGGATATTCCTCAAGATATCAGTTCTGTTGGTACTGCAGTAATTAATATGCCTTTACCTGAAAAAACGAACGATCTGCTAATATATTCTCAGGATGATCCTATTAATATTTATGAAATAGCGGATACTGTAAGCGCAAACAGAACAGCCCTTATTGCCGCTTTGGCACCGTTTATGGATGGGGGAAATATAGGTTTCTTTTCCTTGGGTGAGGCTGAAAATTTTTTAAATTGTGCGATAAAATGGGCGAGGAATACAGGCATTACTGTTCCTGACACAAGTTATACAAGAATGTATACAGTATTTAAATCGGAAGTCGGAGGCTATATTTTCATATTTTTTGATTATGATATTAATACCGGAAATAATATACTGAAATTTATGCTGTATGTTGACCAAATATATGATACCAAAACATTTTCAGATATCCAAATTGGTGATAGCATGGAAAAAGTAGCTAAAATAGACAAGTCAACAGCATTAACAAATTCAGAGATTGAAAAATTACCAACATATAAGTTTTACTATCTTGATACAGGCGTTTTATTTATCACATATGATGAAAATAAAATAATTATTGATATGAAATATTTAGACTATGAATTTCCCAATTTAAATCAAAATAGTGCAGGGGATCCCAGCCGGAATTATAATTTAACAATTCTGCCGCAGGATCTTCCCCCGGCAAGCTGAAAGTTGAATAAAACAAGGAGTAGCCTTATTATGGCTACTCCTAATATTTTATCGGGCTGACTTAATTTACGCGCTATAGCCTTCCAGCTGGGAAGCATATTTATAAGGCTCGGCACCGGCGTGCCAGGTTAAAAAGCCGTCGAAAGCCCCTGCATCCTTAAGGCCGTTTATCTGATCGGCAATTTCATTGGCACCATAGGTATTATAGGGCTCCACAATGGCATCGTAAGCCTGAAGCCAGGTACGTACCTTAGCGGGGGATGCGGTTTCCTGTTGGCGGTAAGCAACGCTTTCGCCCCAACTGAAAAGGGTATCGTAAGGGTGTTCCCAGGGCAGATAATCGCCAACGGGGTCGAAGTGATCAGGGTAAGGCATACCGCTTACGGCATCTACCACGTTGCTTATAGCGGGCCAATACTGACCGTAGGCGGTAACGTAGGTAAGGGCGCTTTCACCGAAAACGTCGGCACTGATATAAGCTCCGGCTTCATGGATACGGTCGGTCGCATACATTAAAAAGCGCTGAATTGCCTGAGCCTTGGTTTCGTTGTAGGTATTGCCGTAATCAATAATGCCCATAGCATCATACATATCTGTCATATCGGGGAAACGAACGTAATCGTATTGAATTTCATTAAAGCCCATAAGCTCAATGGCTTCTAAAGCAAGATCCACTTTATACTGCCAGGCAAAGCGGTTATAGCCTGAAGGCCAATAGGTACCCTGCAGATTAAAGGGCCGGCCTTCAGTGTTCATAATGGCGCATTCGGGATGATCCTCAAGGAAGTATTCGTCGTTAAAGGTGGTTATACGGCCAATAACGTAATAGCCTGCATCCTTGATTTTCTTAATAGCCGCCTGATATTCCTCTAAGGTATTAAGGGCATTTTCGGCGGTTGTAGGAGAATACTGTTCCATTACGGGAGAAGGGTAGCCTATTGCGGTACCGTCGGTTATATCCACACAGAAGGCATTGATAGCGCTGTCCTTAGCGACTTCAAGGTAGGTATCTACCTCGGTAACACGCCAGGAGCAAATATAAAGAGTGCGGCATTCTTCA
Source organism: Eubacteriales bacterium (assembly GCA_045541395.1). Taxonomy (GTDB): domain Bacteria; phylum Bacillota; class Clostridia; order Oscillospirales; family UMGS1783; genus JAZRWQ01. The sequence continues at coordinate 140,223 of JAZQIZ010000018.1, read as the reverse complement.
GGCATTACATTATTCTCAAAGGAGCCCTTTTCTCTGGGGAAATAATCTAAATTATGGGCGCTGCCGCCGCTGTAAAGATCTTCTCTTTGGGAATGATACTCTGTATACGCGCCGTTATGGTCATAATTCATATTGGCGATACTCTGATTATCGGTAAGATACTGAGCGCCTACAAAGCCTTCAACACCATTATATTCAACCTTATATTTATTGGCATTGCCTTGTTCATCAACAAAATTACAACCTGTAATTTTAATTGTATCGCCTTTATTTGCAAGGCAGTCTATAAGCTTATTGTTTTCGTCAATCAGATTCACAGAGGTGCGTACAAAAAGCTCTGTAGGGGTAACAACGTTTTCCACGGAAGAAACTATATTATCCATATTAACGAAATACTCTTCCCCGTCCAGCTTAATTTTTGCAAAGCCGTTTTCCTTTTGACAATACTCTACCTCTTTACCTCTTACTGTACTGCCTATAGGGTAACAGTATTTATCAAGCAGGGTAACTCCCTTGTTAAAATCTGCCAAATAGCCTACCTGCCAGTTTTCCGGTTCTACAGTAAGACCGGCTTCCTTGGAAGGCTCTTCTCTTTTAGGCCGGGAAAAAATTTTATCAAATTTCCAAAAAACAAGCCCCATACAAACCATAACGACCAAGGCGGCAATTATAACAAAAACATTTGATGCCGAGGATTTAGCGTGTTTCCCTCTTCTACTCATAAAAAAACTCCGTAAATATTATACTTTGGGTATATCTCTACATAGTTTAACAATTTTCGGCCTTTTTTGCAAGTATATGCTTGAAATAAGTATAAGGATATTTTATTATAGTTATAGCTTAGGTTATTTTGTTTTCAAGGCTTTATTGATTTTAAAGAAAAAAGAATGTATAATTTAAAAAAACAACGAGGTAATTACAATGCTTGTTAATTTAAAAGACGTGCTTATTCCCGCACAAAAAGAAAAATATGCAGTAGGCTTATTCAATACGGTAAACTTAGAAATGGCCAGGGGCGTTTTTGCGGCGGCCGAAGAAAACGGTTCACCTATAATTATTGGATCAGCGGAAATACTTTTACCCTTTGGGCCAATGGAGGAACTTTCTTATTTCCTTCTGCCTATGGCTAAAAGAGCAAAGGTGCCTGTGGTAGTTCATTTTGATCACGGTCTTACAAAAGAGGCCTGCCTTAAGGCTCTTGATTTAGGCTTTACCTCCATTATGTACGACTGCTCCAAGCTTCCCTATGAGGAGAACGTTGCGGCGGTTAAGGAAATGGCAAAAATAGCCCATTCTTACGGCGCAACCATTGAAGGCGAGCTGGGCCACGTTGGTGATAACGAGGGCTCTATGGAAGGCGCCGATATTTTGGAGAATCCTTCCGACTTTTTCACTCAGCCCGAAATTGCGGCAGATTACGTTGAACGCACAGGGATAGATGCTCTTGCAATAGCCGTTGGCAATGCTCACGGCGCATATAAACTGCCTCCTAAACTTGATTTTGAGCGTATTACCCAAATTAAAAATGCAACCAACGTTCCTTTGGTGCTTCACGGCGGCTCAGGGCTTTCGGACCTGGACTTTAAGACCGCCATTGAACTTGGTATTTGCAAGGTTAATATTTTTACAGACATTAACGTTGCACAGGCAAAGGCAGCCAATGAATTTACTTTAGAGCCTTCCAAGGGTATGACCTACGCAATTCCTTATTGTGTTGAGGCTGTTAAAAAACAGGCTGAAAACAAAATGAAGCTTTTCGGTTCTATAAAGAGGTATTAATATGAAAATTGCGGTTTGCGGACACGTATGTATGGATATTGCTCCCGCCTTCCCCGCCACAAAAACCGAAAACCTGTTTACTCCCGGGGCTATGGTTACCGTAGGAGCGGCAGATATGCATACAGGAGGTGCTGTTGCCAATACCGGTCTTGCTCTTAAAATATTCGGGGCAGACGTTACCCTTATTGCAAAAACCGGCGCAGACCTTCTGGGCGAGCAAATAAAGAGCATTTTCTCTTCATACTCCTGCGAAAAAGCGCTTATTACCGATAATAGCCTTTCCACCTCCTATTCGGTTATTATGGCGCCGCCCAGCGTGGACAGAATTATATTCCACAATACCGGAGCCAACGATTCCTTTTATGCAAACGATATCACCGAAGAGGCACTTGAAGGAGTTGAGCTTTTCCATTTCGGCTATCCGCCGCTAATGAAAAGTATTTATAAAAACGGAGCAAAGGAGCTTATTAAGCTTTTTTCAATGCTTAAGAGCAAGGGAATAAAAACATCCCTTGATATGGCCTTTTTTGACGAAAACTCCGAAGCCGCAAAGGAAGACTGGGTTCAGATACTAAAGGAAGTTTTGCCTCTTACGGATATTTTCCTACCATCTGCCGAAGAGATCCTTTATATGGCCGACAGAGAGAATTTCCTTAAAATAAGGGGCCTTGCCCAAAACAATGACATAATAGACAGTATAGATATAGAAAAAGATATAATGCCTCTTGCGAAAAAGCTTGTTGGCTGGGGAGCAAATGCAGTTGTTATTAAATGTGGCCATAAGGGAATGGTTTTCGCAGACAAAAGCGGTTGTATTTTTACAAACTGCTACAAGCCTGAAAAATTCCTTTCTGCCACAGGGGCAGGCGACGTATCCATTGCCGGATTTTTGATGGCTTACTCAAAGGGCTTTGAGCCGGAGGAATGTTTAAACTGCGCTGCGGCGGCAGGAGCCTTAAGCCTTGGGTCTTATAATGCATTAGATAATCTTACAGACTTTGATAAGCTTTTAGAGAAAATGAAAAACTGGGAGAAAACAAAATGAGAGAATATATAGGCAACCCTCATCAGCTGTGGAACGTTCAGGAATATACCCTGAAAAGCGGCAAGGCCAAGGATGTAGACGTAATTGATATTGAGACCCCGAAGGGTATGCGCATTATGCTTCTGCCCGATAAATGCCTTGATATTTACCGCGTATCCTTAAACGGCAAGTGTGTAAACTATATTACCCCTAACGGCATTGTTGCTCCTCAGTATTATAACGGCTATAACGGTAATTTCCTTTCCTGTTTTGCAGCAGGCTTTTTAACTACCTGCGGATTTGAGAACATCGGCAGGGATTCTTTCGGCGAGGATAAGCCTGTACCTATGCACGGCTCTGTTGGCAATATTCCGGCCTATGAGGTAACCGTTGAAAAGGAAGAAACCTTTGTTACCGTAAAAGCAAAAGTAAGAGATGCAAAGCTCTTTGGCGGCAATTTACTTCTGATGCGCCAAATAAAAATAGCCGAGACATCATTTGAGATTTCCGATACAGTTACCAATGAAGGCTTTAAAGCAATGCCTTTTATGGTGCTTTACCATATGAATATGGGCTATCCGCTTCTTTCTGAAAAAGCGAATATTTCTTTGCCCTCCCGCTTTGCTTATGGCAGAGACAAATACGCACAGCTTCACAAGGATGAACAGCCCCTTATATTACCCCCACAGGATAATTTTAAAGAACGCTGTTATTATCATGATATGGAAGAAAACGAAGATGGCTTTGTATCCTTAAGCATCCACAACCCTGAAAACAAAATAGGACTTAATATTTCCTACCAAAAGGAAAACCTTGATAATTTTGTTCAGTGGCAAATGTATGGCAAGGGAGAATACGTTTTAGGGCTTGAGCCCTGCAATGCTTCCATTGACGGCTATGACGGCGCCAAGGATGACGGCTCTTTAAAATACATAGAGCCCTTTGAAACTAAAAAAATGCTTATAAAGATTAACGTTTTCGAATAAAAAAATGACTGCAAAAGCAGTCATTTTTCTTTTGGAGTATGGTTAAAGCTTTTTTTATAAGCCCTTAAAAAAGAATCGTAATTTTTAAAGCCCGCCTCAAAGCAGGCGCTTGTTACAGACGTTCCGTTTGCTATAAGGCTACGGGCGCTTAAAAGGCGCTTTTGGGTTATATAGCTCATAAGGGTACAGCCGGTCTCTTCTTTAAAAATATGCATAAGATGATAGCGGCTCAAATAAAATTTCGCGGCTATTTTATCTACAGTAAGGTCTTCTTTAATATTTTCATTTATATAACGGGTAATATCCTGAACTTTGGATTCAAAACAACGGGGGATATACTGGGTATTCTGCAGAGAAACAGCGCGGTTTAAGAATATCATAAATTCAAGAAATTTTACTTCCGAAAGCATTCTGCCGTATACGTCGGTATTTTCCTGAGCTTCGGTTATTTTTCGGCAAATATCATAAAGCTGCCCTGAAATAACGGTGGAGAAACGAAGGACGTGGGAATCATGTTCCTTTGCCCGCTCAAAACAATATTTTAATTCTTTTGTAAGAAACTGCCCGGAAATATAAAGTATAATACGCTCATAATTATTATTGTCAAGCACAACCGGGCGGTGTATCTCACCCGGACTTACAAGCACAGTATCATAAGGAGAAAGAGGGTACGTTTTACCTTCAACGCTGTAATTGACGTTGCCTTTAATAAAAATCAGTATCTTATAAAAATCGTGATAATGAAATTGAAACTCCCGCTTTTTAGAATCGTTTAAGTGGAATATACGGAAATTATCCTTTAAGTAACCCTTTTTTTCGTAAACGTCCATTTTATCACCCTGTTAATAATACCACACTTTTTGCAATATTTAAATAAATTTATCGCATTTAATTAAAAATTTATTTGATGCGCGTCCTGCAAATTAAGAGAAAAAGATTGAATTTTTTGTGAACATATGATAAAGTAAAGAAGTATTGATCTTGAAAGGAGAATACTATGATTTTTAAAAGACACGATGCGGTAGTTGTAAAAGACATTGAACCGCTTAACAGAATAATGCCTTATATTATGTATCAGAAATGTGACTCCTGCAATATTACCCTTGAGACGGTGGATTGCGCTCCGTTGGACAGATATATTAAAGAAAAGAAAGAAGAAGGTATTGAATATACTTATATGGATCTGGTAGTTGCCGCAATGATCCGCACTATCTACCATTTACCCCTTTTAAAGCGTTACGTTGTTAACGGCCGTATTTATGAACGCAAGAAGATTGCCTGCTCCGTTGCGGTACACCGCACCTTAAGAGATGAAAGCGCTGAATCGACCGTTAAGGTTGAATTTGAAGGAAACGAGACCCTTGCTCAGATCAGCGAAAAATTCAATTCCAGCATAAGAAAAGAAATTTTTGAAACCCAGGAAAACGGTCTTGATAACCTTGTTAAAATAATTATGAGCATCCCCGCTTTTATTGTTAAGGGTGTTGTTAATTTTCTTTTATGGATGGACCGACACAATATCCTTCCTAAGGCTATTTGTGATTTTTCTCCCTTCCATACTACCTTTTGGATCACCAACCTTAAGAGTCTTGGTATAGGCACCATATTCCATCACCTTGCAAATTTCGGTACTGCCAGTGAGTTTGTTTCCTTAGGTAAGGAAAAATACGTAGCTTCCGTTACCGGCAGAAATAAGATGGAGATCAAAAAGGTTTTAGAGCTGGGCTTTGTTTTAGATGAACGAATCTGCGACGGACTTTACTACGCCAGAGCAACCAAGATGATGCACCGTTTACTTGCAAACCCTGCTGTAATGGAAGAACCACCTGTAATTAAAAAAAGAGGCTGAGTTTAAAACTCAGCCTTTTATTTTGAATATTCTTTCAAAGTTCTGCGAGAGTATCTGAACCCGTTGCTCTTCTGTAAGAGGCAAAGCCAAAAAACGATCCAGCTCATCTTCAAGCTCCCACATAGGGTAATCTGTTCCGAACATAAACTTTTCAATACCGAAATGCTCAAAAAGCCTCATAGGCTCTTCCTTATCCATAAAATAAAGGGAAGATGAAGTATCGAACACAACGTTCTTACCGTCAAGAGAGGAGCCTATTTCGTTCCAAACCTTATGTCCGCCGAAATGGGCCGCAATAGCCTTAAGATCAGGTATCCTTTCCATCATTCTTCCAAGACGTACAGGATGAGAGTAATCGTAACGGTCATCCCCCATATGAAACAGAACGAACATATTAAGCTCGGCTATCTTCTTATAAACCTTATCCATTTTCATATCGTCAATATTAAAGGTTTGAAAGTCCGGGTGGAACTTAACGCCCCTGAGCCCCAGCTGATACATTCTTTCAATTTCCTCCTCGGCATTTTCAAAGGCAGGATGCATTGACCCGAAGCCGACAAAATAAGGATGTTCATCACATTCCCGTTTTATAAAATCATTAATAGCGGTTACCTGCTTAGGGGTAGTGGCAGTGGAAGAAACAAGAAAGCCTGCAACACCTTTTTCCTTATGCAGCAGCTCTAAGCCCTTGCCGGTACCGGCGCCTGTCATTTCATAGCCATAAAATTCGCCGATGGAAACTGTGGCCTTTGCGGCGATCTTTTCAGGAAAAATATGAGCGTGAGCATCATATATCTTATATTTTTCATAGTTTTTCATAATGGAAACCTTCTTTCGCAACAAGAGAAAGTATACCACTAAAAAAAGCACAGCGCAAGTACTTTTATGCCGATAACAGTTCTTTTAATATATTAAGTATTTGCTTTTCTCTTCTGGAGACCTGAACCTGAGTCATATTAAGGCACTTTGCGGTTTCCTTCTGAGTAAGCCCCTTGAAATAACGCAATGATATGAGTTTACTATCCTGTAAAGGCAGTTTTGAAATTGCTTCTTTAAGAGAAAGGCGCTCTATATTTAATGCGCTGTCTTCCCTGCCTACGGCAAGAGAAACAGGCAAGCCCTCATCCCCTGCAGCAAAGCTGTCTAAGGACATAGGTGCCTGAGCGCAATCCAAAGCTTCGTTAAGCTGTTCAAGGGTTATTTCGCAAAGCTCTGCCAGCTCCGTAAGTGTTGGCTCCCTTCCCTTTTCCCTTTCAAAAATAAGCCGCATACGGTTAATTTTCACCGAGCGTTCTTTTACGGTGCGTGAAATCTTTATGGGGCCGTTATCTCTTATAAATCTTTTCATTTCCCCTGCGATCACAGGTACGGCGTAGGTTGAAAAGGCGAACTCCCTTTGAACCTCGAAGTTTTTTACGGCCTTAAAAAGCCCCATACTGCCTGCACTTACAAGCTCCTCATACTCCGCAAGGCCCCCTGATGACAGCCTATGAGCAAGGCTGTGAACAAGAGGCATATTCAGCCTGATTATTTCTTCATAGGCCTTTTCGTCGCCATTCTTTGCCTGTAAAAACAGAGCCGTATTATTATCGGCATAAGGCTTCATACCGCACGCAACGCACCCGTCTTAACCTTAAGACGGCGACGAATAACTACCCTTGTTCCCTTGTTGGGGACAGAGTAAACCTTCAGTGAATCCGAAAAGCTTTCCATTATAGTAAATCCCATTCCGGCTCTTTCGCCTGTTGTACAGCTGGTATAAAGAGGGCGCCTTGCCTCTGCTATATCCTCAATACCGCACCCCTTATCTCTTACGGTTATGGTAACAAGGCCGGTATCATCTATAGCAACGCTTATGTACACAGTACCTAAAATATCCTTGTAGCCGTGAACTATAGAATTTGTTACAGCCTCGCTTATAACGGTTTTAATTTCGGCAAGCTCGTCCACAGTCGGGTCAAGCTGAGCAAGAAAGCCTGAAACGGCAATTCTTGCAAAGGCTTCGTTGGAGGAGCGGCTTAAGAAACTTATCTGCATTTTATTTTTCACTTTTTTGTACCTCTTTTACAAGATTAAAAACACCGCCTAAATTAAGTACCTTCCTCACCTGATCGTTAAGTCCGTGCAAAAGAAGGCGTCCGCCTAAAGAGCGCACAAGCTTATAGCGGCCAAGGACCGCCGCAATGCCCGAGCTATCGCAAAAAGGCACCTTTTGCATATCTAAAATTAAAACCTTAGGGCGGGTCTGCATAATTATAGGGTCGGTTGTAAGGCGCACGTCTATAAGGTTATGGTGGTCCATTTCACCGTTCATTGAAATAACAAGAAGCTCCCCTTCCTGCTTATAGGTTATATTCATAAAACTCACCTCAATAGAATAATAGCCTGTCCTGCTTAAAAAATTTGTCAAAGCAAGGTAATTAATAAAAATTTTATTGTTAGTTTTATAAAAACAGTATATAATGTATTTAGAAAGGATGTGTTTTTAATGGATAAACAATTAGAATATGCCAAGCTTATTGTAGAGGTTGGCTTAAATATACAAAAGGGGCAGCGCCTTATTATTGCCTGCCCGGTAGACTGCGCCTATTTTGCCCGCAAATGCGCCACCGCCGCTTATGAAGCCGGCTGCAAGGAAGTTATTATGAACTGGAGAGACGATTACCTTGCAAGAGAGAAATATTTAAAGGCAGACGACAGTATTTTTGATGAAGTAGCCCAATGGCAAAAGGAATTCTTTAACGGCTACGCAAAGGAAGGCGCCGCTTATCTTGCTATCAGCGCTTCCGACCCTGAAAACCTGAAGGGGGTTGACCCTCAAAGGCTTCTGCGCTCCGAAAAGGCATCCGGCAAGGCATTGGATATTTTCCGCCGCCAGCAGATGATAAACGGTTTCCAGTGGTGTATAGTTTCCATTCCCATAGAAAGCTGGGCTAAAAAGGTGTTCCCTGAAAGTGAAGAGCCCTGCGAAAAGCTTTGGGAGGCTATTTACAAAACCATGCGCGTTAAAGGTGACGGTACTGCAGTTGAAAGCTGGAGAAACCATCTGAACCGCCTTGATGAGCTTAAGGAAAAGCTTAATTCTTACCGCTTTAAATCCCTGCATTACACAAACTCCTTAGGAACCGACCTTGTAATAGAGTTACCCAAAACACATAAATGGGAATCCGGCGCCGATATTTCTCAAAAGGGCGTTAAGTTTGTTGCCAATATGCCTACTGAAGAGATTTTCACAGCCCCTCTTAAAACGGGTATTAACGGCCGTGTTTACTCCTGTATGCCTCTTATCAAGGACGGCAATATGATAGACGGCTTTTATATGGACGTTAAAAACGGCAAAATTGAAAAGGTTTACGCCAAGGTTGGCCTGGATATACTTGAAAACGCCATCAGCGTTGATGAAGGCGCCGCTTATTTCGGCGAGGTTGCTTTGGTACCTTACGACAGCCCTATTTCCAACCAGAATATTCTTTTTTACAACACCCTGTTTGATGAAGACGCTTCCTGCCATTTAGCCTTTGGTGAGGCTTACCCTTCCTGCATTGAAGGCGGCAGCGAAATGACCGAAGAGGAGCTTAAAGAAGCAGGTCTTAATTCCTCTATTGCCCATTGTGACTTTATGGTAGGCACTGCCGATCTTTCTATTATCGGCACAGATAAGGACGGCAATGAAATACAGATATTCAAAAACGGCAATTTTGCCATATAAGGTGTGATTAAATTGGAAAACATTAAAGATCTTTCGGTTGAGGCTTTATTAACTATGGAGCACCCCGAAAAAATACTTGAAGGAGCAAAGCCCTTCTCCAAGCTTATGATGCAGTACAAATGCGCTATGCTGGAGGTGCAGACCAAGCTTGAGGTATTAAATGCGGAAATGTCCTTAGAGCAGGAGCATAACCCCTTTGAGTCAATAAAATGCAGAATAAAATCACCTGTAAGTATAATAGGAAAGCTTAAACGCAAGGGGCTTCCTATTTCAATAAAGTCTATTGAAAATAACATTCAGGATATTGCGGGAATAAGAGTTATCTGCTCTTTTCCCGACGATATTTACACCCTTGCCGCAAGCCTTTGCGCTCAGGACGACGTTACCGTTCTTGAGAAGGTGGACTACATAGCAAACCCTAAGGAAAGCGGTTACAGGAGCCTTCACCTTGTTATAAGTATTCCTATATTCCTTTCAGACACCAAAAAGCATATTCCCGTAGAGGTTCAGTTCAGAACCATTGCAATGGACTTCTGGGCAAGCCTGGAGCACAAGGTTCGCTATAAGAAGGATATAGACAATACTGCCGAAATAGCCAGCGAGCTTAAAGCCTGCGCCGATATGATAACCCAGGCCGATTACCGTATGCAGGCTGTAAGAGATGCCATAGAAAAACAAAAAAAGTGATGCGAAAGCATCACTTTTTTGTTATACCTCTCTGAAAAAGTAACAGGTTGTTACCGCTTTGTAACCGTTTTGTCATTTTTGCAGAAAATTTTCGAAAATTCCCATATTTTTGTGGATCTTACCTATTGACTAAGGCTTTTTAGTATGTTATCTTTGAATTACAATATTTCCATTTTTTATAAAAATAAAGGAGGCGCTTTTATGAAGAAGACCCAAAGATTTTTTGCCCTTATTTTATGTGTGGCAATGCTTTTTTCTATACTTGGCTGCGGACAAAATAAGCCACAACCGAGCCAAACGGTACAGGAAAGCGCCCCTGCTCCTGAAAGCGTTCCTGAAATTATTCCCTCTACTGACGAAATTTCGAATACCTTCCCTGAGCTTAGCGGTCCTGAAGATAATTATTATTTGAGTTTCTCTTTTCAAGGGAATATGGCTGTAAGATATACGTATAACAGTGATAATAAGGCTTTGATCGATAATGATGGTGGCTATTTTACTGACTATGCCATTGTCGGAAATGACTATTATTATATAACGAACAAAGATATGGATTCTTATGAAAGCGGAAAATACATTTACCATATTACTGCAACAACAGAGCCCAAGCTTTTATATGAAACAAGCGGAGCACTTACTCTTATAACTGCTTCAAAAGATATAATTTACTTTGTGGAAAACAATAATTTGTGTTCTATTGACCTTGAAGGTAAAAATAAAACTGAATACGGCGATATCGGTAAAAATACAGCGTTAGAATGTCACGATAGCGGAATTGTTACGTGGGTCAGAGTTTGTGCTGAAAATGGGATATTAATAAGAAAAAGCGCACTTGCAACGATTGATAGTTTCAATGGACTCAAAACAGAATACGGAATACTGAGCAATGGCGAAATCCGAAAATCCGATGTTAATGAATATATGGAAGTGTTTGATCCAAAAGTGTCTACAGGCAGAAGATATCAATGGAGATATGACAGCCGGAAAAATGTTTATACAATGCACGATGGTTATACCGGAATAATGCAGACCGTGTTTGAAGGAGAAGTTTATAATTCAAATTACAATATAAACAATCAAAACTTATTTATAGCCAACGGATCCCTTTATGGTTATTTGCCGTTTCAAGAACCTGAAATAATATTTGAATCAGGTGTCTCCTCGGTTTACTGTGATAAAAAGAAAATTTATTTTATTGCAAATAACTCACTGTATACTGCAGACCAGGCAGATTTTAAAATTACTGAAATAGGTAAGCTAAGTGAAAACGTAACATTTCTGCAAAAACGGGAAAATGAACTTTGTTTTGTTCAGGCAATAGAGAACGATGAAATATTGAGCAATAAAGACTTTTGTTTGCGAAATAATAGTGCAGTATTCTGTGAGTACAAAATTGATAAAGTAGAAAATGGTACTGTTATCTTATCAAGAATCGGAGGCTGAGAATATGCTCAAAAGAAAAATTAAAACAGTCCTGTTCGTCATAAAAATAAAAGTAGACACAAAAAGTGTCTACTTTTATTTATTGCAGCAAAGCCTTTTATTCTTCTACGGGAGTAAAATCCTCTTTACCTAAGCCGCAGAGTTCACATACAAAATCATCGGGAAGATCAGAAAACTTTACGCCGGTCTCCTCTTCGTCATAGATCCAGCCGCATACGCATTCATACTTCATAATAATATCTCCTTTTTAATTAATTTATAGGTTCAAAATCGGCAGCACCGTGTTTGCATAAGGGGCATACAATATCTTCAGGTAAGGTCTCGCCTTCATATATCCAGCCGCATACCTTACAAACAAAGCCTTTTTTGCCTTCGGTTTCAGGCTTGGGCTTAACGTTGTTCTGATAATAGGTATAGGTCATAGTATTCTTATCTGAAATAACTCTTGCTTCGGTTACGGAGCAGATAAACATACCATGGGTATCAAGATCTACATACTGTTCAACCTTTAATGACATAAATGAATTAATATAGCGAGGTAGGAAGGCCAGGCCGTTATCGGAACGGAGAGGCTTGCAATCTGCAAACTTATCCACATTTCTTCCGCTTACAAAGCCAAAAGCCTCAAATACCTTAAAGGGAGCCTCTTCAGTAAGGCAGTTTATATTCATTATGCCGGTTTGCTTGATAATATGGTGAGAATAGTTTTCTTTATTGATCGTTACCGCAATTCTGTTGGGGTTATTTGTAACCTGCGTAACAGTATTTACAATAAGCCCGTTATCCTTTTCGCCGTCCTTGGAAGTAACAACGTAAAGGCCGTAGCCAATGTTGAACAGAGCGGTAAGATCGTTTTTATCGGCGGTGGAATCCTGTTTTGCAAGATAATCTTTGCAAAGCTCTTTAGCAAGGGCTTCCAGAGAGGCAGTGCTTTCTTCATTAAGAGCAGAAAGGATCCTTACGGTATTTTCAGCGTAGGTTAAATTCTTGCTGTTTTCAAGCATACCCTTCATAACCTTGGTTGCAAGTGGAGCCCAGGAGCCGTTTTCTATAAAGGCAACGGTACGGTTAGAGAAGTTTCTTTCGGTGAGATGATCAATAAAGGTTCGCATAAAGGGGAATATATCGGCATTATAGGTGGTGGTAGCAAGAACTATTTTAGAATAGCGGAAAGCATCCTCCACAGCCTCGGCCATATCGCAACGTGCAAGGTCGTTTACGGTAACCTTTGGGCAGCCGTATTCCTTTAATTTTTCGGCCAGCTGCATAACGGCCTTTTTGGTGTTGCCGTATACGGAGGTATAGGCAATAACAATTCCCTCTTCCTCCGGCTGATAGGAGGACCAGGTATTATAAAGATTCAAATAATAGCCTAAATTTTCATTTAAAACGGGGCCGTGCAAGGGGCAGATGATCTGAATATCAAGACCTGCGGCCTTTTTAAGAAGATTCTGTACCTGCGCGCCGTATTTTCCAACAATGCCGATATAATATCTTCTTGCTTCGCAAGCCCAATCCTCTTCCACATCCAGAGCGCCGAACTTACCAAAGCCGTCGGCAGAGAATAATACTTTATCGGTACTGTCATAGGTTACAATAACCTCAGGCCAATGAACCATAGGAGCAGTAACGAAGGTTAAATTGTGCTTACCTAAAGAAAGGGTATCGCCTTCCCCTACTACTATCTGCTTATTGGCAAAATCGGTACCGAAGAAATTACCCATCATAGTAAATGCCTTTTTGGAGGAAACGATTTTGGCATCGGGATAAATTTTTGTAAAATTAACTATATTAGCGCTGTGATCCGGTTCCATATGCTGAACCACAAGATAATCGGGCTTTCGGGAGCCTAAGGCATCGCGAATATTATCCAGCCACTGATGGGTGAAATTCTGATCAACGGTATCCATAATTGCAATTTTTTCATCAATAATTGCATAGGAGTTATAAGACATACCGTTGGGAACAACGTACTGACCTTCAAACAGATCTATCTGATGATCATTAACGCCTATATATTTTATATCTTTTGTTACGTTCATAGCTTAACCTCTTTTTTTATTATATACACTATTTATACCACTAATTTATAATAATTTCAATACCAATCAATCAATTATTTTGCCGTCTGTGCTTACTGTTACTACCTGCCAGGGAATAAACTTACCGCTGGCCATAAGTGCCCTTCTAACGGCATTTTCAATTCCGCCGCAGCAGGGTACTTCCATTCTTACTACCTTAACGCTCTTAATATTATTGTTTGAAATAATTGCTGTAAGCTTATCGGTGTAATCGCCTTCATCAAGCTTGGGGCAGCCTATAAGGGTTATATGATTTCTTATAAAATCGTTATGAAAATTGCCGTATGCAAAGGCGGTGCAATCGGCGGCAATAAGTAAATTTGCGTCATCAAAATACGGTGCGTTAACAGGAACAAGCTTTATCTGACAGGGCCACTGCATAAGCTGACTTGAGATATTTGTTTTAGGAACGCAGGCGGTCTCCCTCTTTATGGTTTTGGAGTTGGTGCCCGGGCAACCGCAAGGTAATTTTTCTCCCTGTTTATTAAACTTATTCATTTTCACAGCCTCCTCGTTATATTCCAAAGCTTCTCTTTCTTCAAAGGTTATGGCCCCTGTTGGGCAGGCCGGCAGGCAATCGCCCAGGCCGTCGCAATAATCTTCTCTTGTTAATTTTGCAACACCGTCTATCATCTGAATTGCACCTTCATGACAGGCAGTTGCGCATGCGCTGCAACCGTTACATTTACTTTCATCTATTTTAATTATTCTTCTTAACATTTTTACGTATCCTCCCTTGTTTTTATGGCTATATTATAGTATAATCAAACCGTAAATTCTGTTGAAATTTCAACAAAGCGGAGAATAATATGAAAAAATATTCTGATATCTTAAAAAAAGTTGCTTTGTTTCAGGACGTAGATGATACAAGCCTTATTAAAATGCTTGGCTGTCTTGGAGCAACTGTAGAGGTATATGATAAAAAATATACTGTTTTCGCTGAAGGAAAGGCCGCAAAGCATATTGGGATTTTACTTTCGGGCTCGGCTCACATTGAAAAGACCGATTTTTACGGCAACCGCTCCATTGTTTCAAAAATTGAAAAGGGGGATATGTTTGGAGAGGCCTTTGCCTGTGCGCAGGCGGTTTCTTCGGTAAGCGTTATTGCTGATGAAGAAAGCGAAATTATGCTGTTAAACTGCTCTCATCTGCTTCATACCTGCAAAAACGCTTGCGCTTTTCACCATCAGCTTATTTTTAACCTTATGAAGGAGCTTGCAAAAAAGAATATTCTTTTTCACCAAAAGGTTGAAGTAACCTCCAAGCGTTCTACAAGAGAAAAGCTTTTGGCTTACCTTGACTTGCAATCCAAAAAGGAGGGCTCATTAAAATTTACAATACCCTTTAACCGACAGGAATTAGCCGATTACCTTGAAGTAGAAAGAAGCGGACTAAGCACAGAAATAAGCAAGCTGCAAAAAGAGGGCCTTATTATAACTAAAAAGAATACCTTTGAACTGTTATAAAAAAGAGCTTGAGTAAAAACTCAAGCTCTTTACTTTATTTTATGTTATAACGGCTGTTTTCCAGATCCTGTTCATCAAGAGCAGCAAACACCTGTTCACTTTGCTTTTCGGTTTGGTGTTTTGCTTTTTTTATTTTGACCTTAGTCTTTATTTTACCAATATCCTTTTTTAGGCTGCTTTTTATTACGTCACGGAAGGCGTAAACCAAAAATCCAACGGAGCCTGTAAGTAAAACAAGCAGTAAAATTGCAAAGAAAGCGCCGCCACGGAAGGATGTTATTGCTATGGGACCAACCTCTTTTAATTTAAGGGTTATTTGTCCATCCTTCACCTTCTCGGAGGTTTTTGATATCTTTTCACCATTGTATGTAAAAACGTTTACCTTCCGGCCTTCATATTCCGAAGGAACGGGGATAGTAAGCCTTACCGACTTTTTAAAGCCGGGTGTTTCTTCTACAGCCATGGCTGTTAAGCTTACAGCATCGGCGCTTATGAGAGTACGCTTTTCACCCATTTCCTCCAAAAGAAGATCATAACCGTCCATTCCGCTTGCCCAGGGGCTTACTTCCAAAGTGCTGTTATAGTATACTTTCTTACCGCTAAGGGTAAATTTTGCAGAGTTATTGTAAAGAGTACGCTCCTGATAAACCTTCTTAGGCAGGAAAAATGCCTTAACGGTAACGTCACTCGCGGGCATTGTGAGGGTGGTGGAAAGCTCACCTGAAGTGCTTAAGGTACCGCCGTTTACAGCCCAGCCGCCAAAGGAATAGCCGTTGGTTACTTCAGCTACAAGAGCGGCCTTTTCTCCGGAATTAAAGTAGGTATCACCGCTTACGTAAGCAATACCGCCTTCTTCGGACTCAATATTTACAAGATAAGCATCACTAGCCATACAAAGGGCGGTTATTTCGGCATTTTTGCCTAAAACACCAAGCTCGGTGGCAATGGCGGTTGCAGGGTCAACAGAAATAAGCTTACCCTCTTCCCCATTATAATAAGCCCAATAAATGCTGTTTGTGATACGGTCAAAGCACATTGACTGTATGTAAAGAGCGCTGTAGCCTGTTGAACCTATAGTATAAGCACGGCCGCTTTGAGGGTCTATTTTATAAAGAGTGCCGTTTTCACCGATACCGTACAGAGTACCGCTTCCGTCAAACGAAAGGCCCTTAAGCTGAGCTGCTCCTATAATATGGCGCTGGAAGGTAGCCTCGCCTGAATTTATATCAACAGTAAAAAGAGCGTTTGCTTCGTTATTTTCAAGCTCCAAACACAAAAGATACATTTTCCCCGAAATATTATCATAAGCCATTTCAGCAGGGCGGTAAAGGGAAATATCTTCAATGGCAGTGCCTATCTCATTACGGTTAAAGCCAACAGTATCTATTTTATAAAAAAGGCCGTTCTCATCAACTGCGTAAATATTACCGCCAAAGGAGGTGCCGCAAAGAATTTCGGAAAGCTCCTCCTGCTTGCTTGCCTCGTTCAGCTTTGCCGGGGCCTGTGGAGAAAGAGAAACAAAGGCAAAACCGCTTTGCTCACTGTCATAATTTCTGAAGCCGTAAAGGTTAATATCAGAAGCAGCCGCCGAAGCGCTAAAGGGCACGCTAAGAGCTATAATAACTACTAAAATTAAAGAAAATATTCTCTTTTTCATCATTTTCCCTCCATTCAATAAAATTATATCAACCATAACTTACATTGTCAAATCAATTTGCCTCATTAAAAGTGTTTTTAACAAAAGAAATAAATTCCTCGGCTCTGCGGCTCAAATTAATATTTTTGTTCCATATAAGGGCTATATCCACCGAAACGGGCTCCGCAAATGGAATGGCAACCGTACCGGAGGAAACGTGAACAGCATCCCTTAATAAAAGAGTGCATACGTCACCGTGGCGAACCATTCGCTGGACTGTCTGCAGCTGATTAGACCTTAAAACAACGTTAGGATAAACTCCGTTTTTCTCACAGCGGTTAAGAAGCACCTGAGAATGATAAGTATTGCCCGATAAAAGGGCAATTGGCAGATTGTGCATATCCTCGGTATAAACACATTCTTTTTTTGCAAGCGGATGGTTTTCACTTACGCAAAGGCAAAATTCCGTATGCAGCAAAACCTTTGTTTTAAAAACCGCCGTATCCATAACCGACAAAAGGGCAATGGCAAGATCTATACTGCCTTCGGTAAGACGGTCGTGTATGGTAATTGAGCCCTGCTCCACAATTTCAAATTCAGTATCAGGATATTCAGAATAAAAGCCTTCGTATAAAGAAGGAAAAATCGAAGAAGCTATCATTGGAGTAAGGCCTATGGTAAGCTTTTTCTTTTCGGTGCCGCTTGTACGCATAGAGCGCTCAAGCTCATCGCAGGAGGAAACAAGCCTGTAAGCTCTTACAAGGAAAAACTTGCCCTCTTCGGTTATTTTAAGTCTGCCGTTTATTCTTTGAAACAGCAAGACCCCAAATTCCTTTTCCAATTCTTTTATTGCAGCGGAAACCGAAGGCTGGGAAATATGTAGTTCCTGGGCCGCCTTGGTTATGTTGCCCCATCGGCAAACTTCTATAAAATATCTCAACTGTGATATCTGCATACTATCGCCTCCCACATCAGTATACTACATTAATTCCGTTCTTTCAAGAAAGCCATAGGAAAAAACTATGGATTATAAGAAAAAAGTATTTTTTTTCTTGATAAAAATGAGTTATATTGATATCATCAAAAAATCAGGAGATGGAATATGGATTACTTTCAGGAATCGTTAAGGCTTCACAGAACCAATAAAGGCAAGATTTCCATTGACAGCAAAATCCCTTTAAGTACTGCTGACGACTTAAGTCTGGCTTACACCCCCGGCGTTGCACAGCCTTGTGTTGAAATTTCAAAAGATAATGCCAGAGCTTATGACTATACCATTAAGGGCAACACGGTTGCCATTGTTTCCGACGGAAGTGCGGTTTTAGGCCTTGGAAATATTGGGCCTAAGGCGGCAATACCCGTTATGGAAGGCAAGGCTCTTTTATTTAAGAATTTCGGAAACGTTGATGCTTTCCCTATTTGTCTTGATACACAGGATACCGAAGAGATCATCCGTACTGTTAAAAGACTTTCGCCCGTTTTCGGCGGAATTAATCTTGAGGATATTTCAGCACCAAAATGCTTTGAAATTGAAGAAAGGCTTCAAAAAGAGCTTGATATTCCGGTTTTTCACGATGACCAGCACGGCACCGCCATTGTTACCACCGCCGCCCTACTAAATGCTTTGAAGATAGTAAATAAAAAGCTTGATAGCATTAAGGTTGTAGTAAACGGTCCCGGCGCTGCAGGCACTGCAATTATTAAAATGCTTTACCATGCAGGTGTACGCCATATTATTGCCTGCGACAGCAAGGGCGTATTATACCGCAGCCGCCCCTTAGGCATGACCCCCGCAAAAAGAGCCTTATGCGATATTACAAACCCCGGCGGCATAAAAGGCGATCTGAACGATGCAATTATGGGCGCAGACGTATTTATCGGCGTTTCAGTAGCGGGCGCCCTTACAAAGGAAATGATTGCTACTATGGCAACCGATCCCATAGTTTTTGCCCTTGCAAATCCCACTCCCGAAATTATGTATGAAGAAGCAATTGAATGCGGCGTTAAGGTTATGGGCACAGGCAGAAGCGATTTCCCCAACCAGATAAACAACGTTCTTGCCTTCCCGGGAATCTTCCGCGGCGCTCTTGACGTTAAAGCCAAAACCATTAACGGCGAAATGAAATTTGCGGCGGCTGCAGCCATTGCAAATCTTATAAATGAAAATGAGCTTACTCCCGAATACGTTATTCCTTCTGTATTTGACGAGCGAGTAGCCCCGGCTGTTGCAAGGGCGGTTTCCATTGCTGCGGCAAAAAGCGGCGTTGCCAGAAAATAAAATATCCAAAACCCTTTTATATATCAGTTTAAACTCCTTAAACGGGAACACCCACCAATTATTTTGGTGGGTGTTCTTCTTTTATAAAAATAAAGGGACCGTAAAAACAGTCCCTTTATTCTGGAGCTGATGACGTGACTTGAACACGCGACCTGCTGATTACGAATCAGCTGCACTACCTGCTGTGCTACATCAGCAAATTTGCCTTAATATTTTAACAAAAATATTAAGGCTTTGCAAGTATTCTAAAAAAGATTATTAATAAACAGCACCAATGGCATTGTAAGTATATTTAAAGTAACCGTGAAAAATACCAGCCTACCCGCAAAATCGCTGTCAAACCCGCACTCTTTAAAATAGGGAGTTAATGATATCATTGCAGAGGTGGAATATTCCACAAAAATAAGGGTCTGCATATCGGAAGATAAAAAGCTTTGGGGAATAAGCCTTAAGCAGAGACCCAGAACAAGCGGCATAACAATAAGCTTTAATAAAGCGTAGATGCCTATCGCCTTATCTCTGAAGGCCTCCTTAAAGCTTGAAGAGGCTATTATCATACCTATGTAAACCAAGGATATATACGGGGTGGTATTCCCCAGGGTATCAAGGGGGTTATAAATTATATCAGGCAAAACCAGGCCCGACGCCTTTAAAATAAGGGACAGGGCTATGGCAACGGTAACAGGGCTTGCCAGCTTTTTTAAGGAGAATTTTTTCTTTTCGCCCGATTGGGAATTAAGGATGATAACCCCTAAAGTCCACATAACAATATGGCCCGAAAGGGAAACAAGCGCAACACCCAAAGACCCCTGCTCCTTGCCGAACATGGCGGTGCAGATAGGCATACCCATATAGGTAACGTTACTCATACCCATAAGTATGGAGAAAACAGGCACTCTGTTTTTCTCAAGCTTTATGGCCTTTGCCGTAAACAGCCCCACAAAGAAGGCTATTGCTACCCAAAGGCAGGAAACAAGAAGTATCTGATAGTTTTGACCTATTTGCTTTAAGGATAGCTCAGGATCCATAAAAATACAGAACATAAGCACAGGGAACAGTATTTTAGACACTAAGGTTCCTATATTATCCTTAATATTAGGCAGGTATTTTGTTTTAACGGCTATAAAGCCAATAAGCATAGGTAAACAAAGCTTTATAAGCTCGTAAATAAGTATTTTAACGTTTTCCATAATTAAAGCTTCTTGCCCTTATTCTTCAGAAGCTCATGTTTAAGATCCCAAAGCTTCTGAGAAAGGTCTACGTAATAATTATGGGGGTTTTCAAATCGCTTTACTTCTTCCCACTGAAGAGCAAGCTGTTCTTTGCAATAATCAGCAATTTCCTGAAGAGTGGGAAGTTTATAAACCTGCTTACCGTTTTTAAACACAGGCACAAGCAATTCCTTGGCGGTATAATCCTCAACCATCTTACGCTTCCAGGTATGATCCGGATCAAAAAGCTCCAGAGGCTCGTTTTCATTAACGGTCTCATCATAAAGGGTTATATAATCAGCCATAGCCATACCGTTGGACTTTTCGAAGATCCTGTAAACCTTCTTAAAGCTAGGGTTGGTTATTTTAGCGGCATTTTCACTTATTTTGATCTTCGGAATAAGCTCACCGTTATCTTCAACTGCGCAAAGCTTATAAACACCGCCGAATACAGGGTCGGATTTGGCGGTAATAAGCCTTTCGCCAACACCGAACATATCTATAGGCGCACCCTGTAACAGGAGCTGACGGATAAGATGTTCGTCAAGAGAGTTGGAAACAACTATTTTGCAGAAGGGCAAACCTGCTTCATCAAGCATAGTTCTTGCCTTTTTGGAAAGATAGGTAAGGTCACCGCTGTCAAGTCTTATGCCGCATTTTTTAATGCCCCGGGGCACAAGAATATTCTTAATTGCCTTAATTGCATTGGGAATACCGCTTTTCAGAACGTCGTAAGTATCAACCAATAAAATGGCGTTGTTGGGGTAGGTTTTGCAGTAGGTTTCAAAGGCGGTATATTCATCATCAAACATCTGGATCCAGGAATGAGCCATAGTACCTGAGCAAGGCACACCATATTGAATGTCCGCAATGGTACAGGCGGTAGATGAGCAGCCGCCGATATAAGCGGCTCTTGCGCCGTAAATTGCCGCAGAGGGGCCCTGAGCGCGGCGGGAACCGAATTCGCTTATGGCTCTGCCTTTGGCGGCGCGGGCAAGGCGGGAAGCCTTTGTAGCAATGAGGGACTGATGGTTAATTGTAAGCAGTATAAAGGTTTCAATAAACTGAGCCTCGGCAGCCTTTGCTCTTACGGTCATAATAGGCTCACCGGGGAAAATTGGAGTACCTTCGGGCACAGCCCAGATATCGCCCGTAAACTTAAAGCTTCTTAAGCTTTCAAGAAAATCCTCTTCAAAAAAGCCCTTGGAGCGTAAAAATTCAATATCCTCTGAGGAAAAGCTCAGGTTATTTATATATTCAACGATCTGCTCAAGGCCTGCGGCTATTGCAAAACCGCCTCCATCGGGATTTTTGCGATAAAACACGTCAAAATAACAAACTTTATCGCTCATTCCGTTTCTGAAATATCCGTTGGCCATAGTAAGCTCATAAAAATCACATAGCATTGTGTAATTTTCTTTAGTCATTTTAATTACCTCTGTTTAAAACTGTAATGTGAAGATTCTCTAAAATATCGTAAGCCTTTGCTTCCATTTCTTTATCGGGGCCGTTGCAGGCAAGGGCGTCAACTATTATATGAGAGTAGGGCAGCGCCGCCTTTGCTATTACTGCATTGGAAAAAACGCAAATATAGGAAACAAGGCCGCATAATTCAACCTGCTCGTAACCATTCTCCTTTAAATAATTACCAAGCTCCAGCGAACCGAAGGTCGGCTTTATAAACACAACGTCCTGCGTTGTAAGGGCTTTTGCAACCTTTCCTTCAAGCTGCCAGCCTTCCGTTCCCACAAAGCAGTGAGGGACGGGAAGGTTTTTTCCCTCGGGAGTATTTAAATAATCCTCATCGTGAGTATCAAGAGTATAAACTACTTCCTGTTCTTCTTTTCTGTAGCTTTCAATTTTTTTGCAGATGGCCGCTTCAACAGAAGAAGCGCCTTCAAAGCCCAAAGCTCCGTTTACAAAGTCTTTTTGATAGTCAATTACAATAAGAAGCTTTTTCATAAACGTCTCCTAATTCTTTTTTTATATTATAACCGCATTTGTTCTTTTAATAAAGAGGTTTTTCTTTAGAAACTTTAATTTTTCACATAATTATCACCTTTTCGCCTATAAATTGTTATAGACAAGACCTCTTAAAAATGATATAATAACTCTACCTGTATTTTAATCTAGAAAAGGTGAATGAAAAATGAAAACAAAATTTATTGCGCTTATATTGGTTGTTGTTATTGCAATGGGGCTTTGCCTCACAGGCTGCGCAGGCACTTCCTACATTGCTGAGATCAACGGCGAAAAGGTTCCTATTCGTTGGTATGTTGCAAATGCCGTTTACACCGCCGCTCAGATGGAGCAGACTTACGGCAAAGATTATTATCTTACCTTCTTAAGGCTGGATAATTCCACCGATCCTACCCGCACCAATGCAGAAGTTCTGGATGATGCTGCAAAGGCTGCATTTGAACAGAACTACACCTACAAGCTTATGGTTGACGAGTTTGGACTTTCCCTTGACTCTATCGGCGAAGATGCTTTTGAGGCTGAATACGGCTTCTTAAAGAGCACATTCTTTACTTCTTCCGACTTTTCAAGATTCTTAAAGCTTGCGGATATGACCGAGTCTGAATACAAGGAAGTATACAAGGCAGGGGCTTATTATCCCGATATGCTTTATGACTATTATTTTGACGAGCAGGTTGGTATTGATCCTCTTACCAAGGCTGACGTTAAGGAGTTCTTTGATCTTTACACCGAATATTGCATGAAGCATATACTCTTTGCTTATGCTACCACCGACGCTGAGGGCAACCCCTTAAGCGAAGCTGAAATTAAAGCAAATAAGGATGCTGCTTATAAAGAAGCTTCCGATACCTTGGCTAAAATTGAAAACGGAGAGCTGGAATTTGACTCCGCAATGAATACCCTTACCGATGACTCTACCTACTCCTCCTGGCCTGACGGTTACGCCTGGGCAGAGGGTGACGGTATGCTCCCCGAAATATTCACAACCGCCGCAAAGGAAATGGAATTCGGAGAAATGAAGATATATGAATCCGAAAGCGGCATCCACATTATGTGTGAAATTGATCCTGAAGAGTATTTTGAAAGCCACTATATTGTATACGAAACTGCATACACCCAAAATTATATTGATGAAAAGGTTGCAGAATTCAAACAGAATCATGTGCTTATTGAGTACAATGAAGCTGCTCTCAACAAATACAAGTTCCAGAAGCTAGGTTCTGTAAACGTTACTCTTCTTTCTCTTACCGAGGACGATATGATGAACGCAGGTACCGCTTCCACAGATGCTCTTGAAAATAAGGAATAATAAAAAAGCTTCTTGCTTAAAGCAAGAAGCTTTTTCTTATTTCTCTACTATAAAATCAAGGGTTATTGTTTCTCTTGTGGGCTTAAGCTGTGTAAACTTAACTCCTGCGGCCGTAAACATACGCTTGGAGGCAATTACACTGTCGGTCTGAGCATACTTATCGGAAAGATAAATAACCTCCCTGATACCGGACTGAATTATTGCCTTGGCACACTCATTGCAAGGGAACAGCGCAACGTAAATAGTACTGCCTTCCAACGACTTGCCCTTGGCATTCAGAATTGCATTTAATTCGGCGTGAACAACAAAGGGATATTTTGTTTCGTTGGGGCTGCCTACTCTTTCCCAGGGGAATTCATCGTCGGAACAACCGTAAGGGAAACCGTTATAGCCGGTAGAAAGAATTACCTTCTGGGGGCTTACGATACAGGCACCTACCTGTGTACCGGGATCCTTACTGCGCTTTGCCGCAAGAATTGCAACTCCCATAAAGTATTCGTCCCAGGAAATATAATCTTCTCTTTTCATATGATCCACTCTCCTTTTTTTCATTGTAACACAGACGTTAAAAATAATCAATAAAAAAACCTCGGAATAGATCCGAGGTTTCTTGGTTGCCGAACTAGGATTTGAACCCAGACAAACAGAGTCAGAGTCTGTCGTGCTACCCTTACACAATTCGGCATTGTTTAGCGCAATATTTATTATACTCAATTTGTGAAATAAGTCAATACTTTTTCAAAAAAAATTTTAGAAATTTCATTATTCTTTATATTCTATTATGTCAGACACCTTACAATTCAGAATTTTGCAAAAATCGTCTATCTTCATTGTACTGATTCCATTGCGTAAATATAATACAAAAAGCCCTCTCGAACTGAGAGGGCTTTTATTTTACCAAAGCGATTTGTAAATACTAAGTATATCTTCCTTGCAAAGCGCCTTTGCGGTGTTGGCGGGAGAGCCCGAAAACAGGGCGTCATCGGCCATTTTATTCATAGCCGAAAAGAACTCTTCCTTATTTATTCCGTAAGCTTCAAGGGTGGGAATTTGGCAAATTTCGCACAAACTCTTGCAGGCTTCAATAAATTTCAAAGCAGCTTCCGGCTCATTATCATTTTCATCGGCCGCGCCAATGGCAAAAGCTAATTTTGCAAAACGGCCGTATGCACCGTCAACCACATACTCAAAGCATTTGGAAAGAAGCATTGCATTGCTTATTCCGTGTGGGATATGGAACAAAGCGCCGATAGGGCGGCTCATACCGTGAATAACGGTTACGGAAGAATTATTAAATGCCATACCTGCCTCTAAAGCCGCAAGGGACATTTGCTCTCTGGCCTCAAGATCATTTCCGTTCTCATAACAACGGGGAAGATATTTGAAGATCTTTTTTACAGCAGAAACAGCAAATTCATCAGATAAAGGCTGGGCCTTTTTCGAGGTATATGCTTCCGCCGCATGGCACAGGGCGTCAAGGCCTGTAGCAGCTGTAACACCTTTAGGGGCGGAAACAGAAAACAAAGGATCAGCCACCGCAACTGTAGGCATAAGCACAGCGCCTTTAATGAGCATTTTAATATTTTTTTCGGTATTGGTTATAATGGTAAACTGAGTGGCCTCACTACCGGTACCGCTGGTTGTAGGAACAGCGACCATAGGAGCGGTAGGGGCTTCAATAACCTTACCCAAGAAATCATTTATACTGCCGCCGCAGGAATTTACCGCGGCAATGGCTTTCATGGCATCTATAGGCGAACCGCCGCCTACTGCCACCAAAAAATCGCAGTTATTTTCCCTATAGCACTTAAGACCTTCAAGTACCATTTTATCGGTAGGCTCGCCGGTAACACCGTCAAAAACCGAGCAATCTACGCCGCTTTGCCCGAGGATATCCATGACCTTCTTGGCGTTACCCAGCTTTATCATAACAGGGTCGGTCACCAAAAGAGCCTTTTTACCTAAAGAGGCAACTGTTTTTGCGCTTTTTTCCAAGGCGCCGTTACCGTAAAAAATTTGAGAAG
Source organism: Eubacteriales bacterium (assembly GCA_045541395.1). Classification (GTDB taxonomy): domain Bacteria; phylum Bacillota; class Clostridia; order Oscillospirales; family UMGS1783; genus JAZRWQ01. Next base: position 114,761 of record JAZQIZ010000018.1, on the reverse strand, counting down.
GGCTTAAGAAGCTATACATTTTATTCTCCTTTTAGTTGAAAGCGTCTAAGCCGATATGGTCGTAAGATTCATGGTATTCGATTTCAGCTTCATCCATAAAATCACTTACAACTTCATTATAAATTTCGTTGCAGTATTCATCCATAAGGCTTGCGCTGTTCTTTTTGATATAGTCATCGGTAAGCTCAAGACGGTTGATAAAGAAATATCCAAACTCTTCGGTATCTACGGTGCTGATCTGGCCAACCTCTGTTTCCAGAGCGGTTTCATAGAAATCGGTGATCATAGTGCCTTCCTTATAGCATACACCGTCGGGATACTGGGAAGTGGAGGCAGTATCTTCACTGTACTCTTCTTCAAGAGTTCTGAAGTCCTCGCCTTTATCAAGCTTGCCCTGAACTTCTTTTATAATGGTCTCTTTATTTTCATTACTGTTGGAAATAAGGATGTGGCGGGAAAGAACGTAATTTTCCTTAACGAATTCAATAAGTTCAGCTTCCTCAACGTAATGATCACCGCCCTCGGCAAACATATGTTCCTCAATGCCGGCAGCAAAGATCTCAAGCTTAACAAGCTCTCTGTATAGATCCTCAGTAAGGTAAGCGGCTTCCATCTGAGCTTCAAAGTTTGCGTAGCTGCCTGCGGCGTCGATAGCCTGATTAATAGCATCTTCTATGCTTTTTTCGTCTTCCGCGCTTATTTCAATGCCGTATTCCTTTGCAAGAGCAACTGTTGCGGCATAGTTCTGCATATAATTGAAAATGCCCATCTGTAAATATTCAAAAGCTTCGGGATCTTCTTCCCAAAGGGACTCGTCTCCGCCGTCCATAGAATACTTAAGATTCATAAAGAAATAACGATAAAGCTCAGCGGGAACTTCAACACCTGCTATTGTAGCAATAGTATCTACAACTACAGTCTCACCGTCAACCTTAATTTTAATACCTTCTTCTGCTTCCTTGTTACCGCAGCCTGCAAGTACACCTACAAGCATAAGAACGGCTAAAACAAGAGCAATGACCTGTTTTTGTCTCATTAAAAATTTCCTCCAATAAAATTATTGCGTAGTTTCGTAAATACTATTATAATATAAACGAAGACATTTGTGTAGAATTTTTTTAAATTTTTTTGCAAATAAAGGAGTAAATTTTAATGGAATTCAGAAAATTTCCCCACAGCGGCGAAAAAATATCGGTTTTGGGCATGGGTTGTATGCGTCTGCCGGTTTTAAACTCAGACAACAGTACCATAAACGAGGCCGCCACAGAAGAAATGATAGATATAGCCATTAAAAGCGGAGTAAATTATTTTGATACTGCCTATGCTTATCACGGAGGAAATTCCGAAACGGTATTGGGCAAAATATTGAAGAAATATGACCGCAACAGTATCTATATTGCAGATAAAATGCCCTTATGGTACGTAAAAAAACAGGAAGACGTTGAGCGTATATTCAACGAACAGCTTGAAAGGCTGCAAACCGACTATTTTGATTTTTATCTGCTGCACGGTTTTCGAAGCTCCTTGATCGAGCTTGTTGACAACTTTAAAATTTACGACTTTATTAAAGAGAAACAGAAAGAAGGCAAGGTTAAATATATTGGCTTTTCCTTTCACGATACTCCTGAAGCATTGGAAAAAATAATAAACAAATATGATTTTCAGTTTGCACAGATCCAGTATAATTACTTTGATCATTACCTGCAAAAGGCAAAGGAGCAATACGATATACTGACAAAGGCAAAAATACCCGTTGTTATAATGGAGCCTGTAAGAGGGGGATTTTTAGCATCAGCAAATCAGATCACCTCAGAGAGAATGAAACAGGCGCATGAGGGCTGGTCTGTTGCTTCCTGGGCTATGAGATACGCCATTGCGCCGGATAACGTACTTTGTGTGCTTTCCGGTATGAGCAGTAAAGAACAGCTTATTGACAATATAAATACCGCATCCGACGGTTATGATTTAACCGAAGACGACTATAAAATTATTCACGAAGCCTACGAAAACATTATAAAATACGATATTGTGCCCTGTACTCAGTGCAGGTACTGTATGGATTGTCCTGCCGGAGTTGAGATACCGGAGGTATTAAAGCTTCATAACGCATATATAATGAGCAGTAACGCATTGGAATATCGCAATGCTTACAAGGGGCTGACTAACGAAAAAAATGCAAGTGCATGTATTGGCTGTACTGCCTGCGAAGAATTATGTCCGCAGAAAATTGAAATTTCAAAGCAAATGGAGCGAATAAAGGAATTCTGGGGCAACAGGAACGTTTAAATTTCAATGAAAGGAGGGAAAAAATGAAAGGTCAGGCCTTTTTATGTATAGATCTAAAATCTTTTTTTGCTTCGGTGGAATGTGTTGAAAGAGGCCTTGACCCTATGACCTCCAACCTTGTTGTGGCGGATCCTTCCCGCACCGAAAAAACAATTTGCCTTGCAGTTTCCCCTGCAATGAAAAAATTAGGAGTAAAAAACCGCTGCAGAGTATTTGAGATACCTAAAAATATTGATTATATTACTGCACCGCCGAGAATGTCCAAATACATTGAGTATTCGGCAAAAATTTATTCCATTTATCTTAAATACGTTTCCAAAGAGGATATTCACGTTTATTCTATTGACGAGGTTTTTATAGATATTACTCCATATATGTCACTTTACAAGCTTACGCCAAAAGAGCTGGCTGTGAAAATGATAAACGACGTTCTGAATACCACCGGCATTACTGCCGCCTGCGGTATTGGAACAAACCTTTATTTAGCTAAAATTGCAATGGATATTACCGCCAAGCACTCTCCGGATAACATTGGGGTTTTAGATGAAATTTCGTTTATGGAAACGTTATGGGACCATAAGCCGTTGACCGACTTCTGGCGCATTGGACCTGCAACACAAAAAAAGCTTGCGGGTATGGGAATAAACAATATGCGTCAGCTTGCCCATTACAATGAGAAGAAGCTTTATAAGGCATTCGGCATTGACGCCGAGCTTATGATAGACCACGCCTGGGGCAGAGAGACCACCACCATGGCCGACATAAAGGCTTACCGGCCCACTTCCCAATCTCTTGACAGGGGGCAAGTGCTTTCAAGAGAGTATAATTTTGAGGAATGCAAAATTATAGTAAGGGAAATGACCGAGCTTTTATGCCTTGAGCTTGTTGATAAAGGCCTTTCGGCAAAAACCGCGGTCCTGCATCTTGGAGTTTCGGGGCTTATGAAGGAACGGGCAAGCGACAGGGGTTCTGTCAATTTCGGTACTGCCACCTCAAGTTACAAAGAGATAATGCCGTTAATGATGGAACTTTACGATAAAACCGCAAAAAAAGAAAACACTTACAGGCGGGTAAGCATCAGCTTTACCGATATTGCGGGAGATGAGCACGAACAATTTGATTTGTTTTGTGACCCGCAGGAAAAAATTAAAGAAAAGAATATGCAAAAGGCAATACTGAGCATAAAGAAAAAATACGGCAAAAACGCTATGATAAAGGGAATGGATCTTCAGGAGGGAGCCACCACCATTGAGCGTAACGGCCAGATAGGAGGTCACAGAAGCGGTGACTAACGCTCAACGAGCCAAACAGTTCGCCTCGGGATTCGACCCTCTTTCCGGGTATCAGGAGGCCTTAAGGGAATCCGAGAAGGTGGATATTCCTCACGCCGAGCTGTCTGAAGACCGAAAAGCGGAATTGGATTATACTGTAACCACCATGAGCCCCGGAACTATGGTAAAGGTAATTTATTATGAAAAGGGCTCCTATATTAAATTCACAGGCATGATCTCCAAAATTGATCGTCAGGAGAAAATAATACGGGTAGTTGACAGAGATATCCCCATAAAGGATATTTATGATATTTCCAAGGAAGGCTGACAATACTGTACCACAAAACGCTTATAAACTGAAATACTTAATAAGAACAGGCTTATAGCATAAAAACTATAAGCCTGTTTTTTTATAAGAAAACGGAGCTGTTAATAACAGCTCCGCCGATATTTTAAAATTATCAACTATCTATATTAAAATTTTGGGTCTATTGTTAGTTGTACATTGGACCGTACCTAACCTCTTTCTTAAAGTTCTTTGAGTATCTCCCTGCGGGCAGATGAAATAGGTTCTTTTAGTATCTGTTTCATAACATTACCTCGCTTTTCTCTTTATAGAAAGACAGGCCCCGTGTTGTAAGACTTATTTTGCCTTACAGGGGCTAAAGACAATGTTGATCATCTTAACCACCCCGATCTGATTGAATTTCTGATTTTGAGTTTGGGTTTTTAGTTAGTTGTACATTGGACCGTACCTAACCTCTTTCTTAAAGTTCTTTGAGTATCCTCCTGCGGGAGGCGGAAAAAGGTTTTTTAAGTATTTCTTTCATTTCTAACCACTCTCCTTTACTGACTGAAGAAAGATATGCCCATTCTGCGGCTTTTACTTACCGCAGGGGCTAAAGACAATGTTGATCATCTTCATCACCCCATTCGCTCATTTTACTGACTTGAATTTGATGTTTACTTCTTTCCTTGTTGGCTTTATTATAGCAGGAAGTTTTGGTTTTGTCAATACCAATTTGTGAATTTTTTTTAATTTTTAATGTTTTTTTATTTTTTTGTGTGTATTATACACAAATTGGCTTTGTGAATACCAGAAACTTATGCTACAGCAACAAAAAACCTCTGTATTACATTATACAGAGGTTTTGGTTAATCTATGCTTATTTTTTCAGGAACAAAGTTTAACATATCAGCACTTATAAGCTTAAAATTTATGCCGAATTTTTCGCCTTGGAACACCCTGCCTGCGCCGCTGTAATGAATATGGCCGTAATAACAGCGCTTTACGTTATACTGCTGCATTACTTCTATAAATTCATCCTTACAGCTTGCGGGAGAAACAGGCGGGTAATGCATAAATACCACCGGCTCTCCTTCAAGCTTTGAAGCAAGCTCACAGGAAGTCTTCAGCCTGCCGTTTTCACGGCGAACGATCTTATCGTCATGGCCTGTTGAGGCAAATATATCCCAGCCTCTGCTGCCGCAGGCGGCAATGCCTGAGCAAAGATGGGCGGTATTGAACATAAAATCAATACTGTCATAACCTTTTTGGGCCTTTAGGGCATTTAATTTCGTTACGGTGCTCCACCAGTAATCGTGGTTACCCTTCATAAGAAGCTTTTTACCCGGAAGACTTTCAAGAAAATCAAAATCGGGAATAAGCTCTTCGAAATTCATTGCCCAGCTGAAATCTCCTGCAATGATCACCGTATCCGTTTCAGATACGTTAGCGCGCCATCCCTGTTCAATTTTTTCAACGTAATTCCGCCAACGCTCACCGAAAATATCCATAGGCTTATTGGTACCCAGGGAAAGGTGCAGATCGGCTATTGCAAAAAGAGCCATTTTTTTACCTGCTTTTTTATTGAAATTAAAGTATATAACCTATTTTTACGCAAATAATATTACCGTGAAAGGAAGGTAATCATTATGAATCAGAAGAAAAACGATGGTATTGTTTGTTCTGTAAGCGATTGCGCTTATCACGAAGGTGAAAACAGCTGTGTTGCTGAGAAGATCAACGTTGGCCCTTGCAACGCTTGCTGTTCCGACGAAACAGTTTGCCAGACATTCAAACCCAGTAACAGATAACCCGATTTTCTTTGGCGGCGTAAGGTACGCCGCTTTACATATTAAGAAACTTATAAAGCTCTTTTAACATTTCTTCCTTAAGACAAACGGTAGTAAATCTTTCTTCTTTAGCTTTAAGAGTAGCAAGCTGAGAAGGACAATCCATACCTGAAAGCTTTTCTAAAATTACAAGGTTTTCAAATTCGTCCTCTGCGGTATTTTCCCCAAGACCCTTTATTACGCTGTTAGCAAATTTAAAGGGAGAGGCGGTAGATGCTATTACCGCAGGGGTACTGTCACCTGTTTTTTCCAAATAATCGCGATAGACTTTTAAGGCAACTGCAGTATGGGTATCTACAGTATAGCCGTATTCCTTCTTCATCTTTCCTATTTCTTCGGCTGTCTGCGCATCATCACAGCAACCGCCGGCAAAAATACTCTGCAGCTTTTCTGTTTCTTCTTTATTGAGGCTGTAGACCCCTTCTTTTGAGAGCTGAGCCATAAGCTCCTTTACACGCTGAGGCTCTTCTGTAAGATAGCAGAGCATTCTTTCAAGGTTAGAAGAAATAAGAATATCCATAGAAGGAGAATCTGTGGTGTAAAACTGACGGCGCTTATCATAAACACCGGTATTGATAAAATCCGTAAGGACCTTATTTGCATTGGAAGCGCAAATGAATTTATTTACGGGCAGACCCATACGGTAAGCGTAATAGGCAGCTAAAATATTGCCGAAATTACCTGTAGGAACAACAACATTTATTTTTTCACCTAATTTAACCTTGCCGTTTTTTACCGCCTCGCCGTAAGCGTGAACGTAATAAACTATCTGAGGAACAAGACGGCCCCAGTTAATGGAGTTTGCACTGGAAAGGAAATAGCCGTTTTCATCAAGAGCTTTTGCAACCTCTGCGTTGCCGAAAATTGCTTTTACGCCGCTCTGCGCATCGTCAAAATTACCCTTAATTGCACATACGTTAACGTTATTGCCGCTCTGGGTAGTCATCTGCTTTTTCTGGATCTTGCTTACGCCGTTATCGGGATAGAACACCATTATCTTGGTTCCTTCAACGTCACAAAAGCCCTCCAGCGCCGCCTTGCCGGTATCTCCCGAAGTAGCAACAAGTATAACTGCGGTGCGCTTTTCGTTATTCTTTTTTAAGGAGGTGGTCAGAAGATAGGGCAAAATCTGAAGCGCCATATCCTTAAATGCGCAGGTAGGACCGTGCCACAGTTCAAGAACGTTGCGGCTGTCATCTGTTAAATAAAGAGGCGCGCTGTTTTCAGAACCGAAGGAAGATACCTTATAAGCATTTTCCACACAGTATTCTATTTCTTCTTCGGTAAAATCGGAAAGGTACATAGAAAGTACATATTTTGCCTTTTCTTTATAGCTCATATTAACAAGCTTTTCAAGGGCGTCTTTTTCAAAAACAGGAATAGACTCGGGGATAAACAAACCACCGTCTGCACTTATGCCCTGCATAATTGCCTTTGATGCGGTAACAAAACCGCCCTGACCTCTTGTGCTGATATAATTCATAACCATTCTCCTTTAAACGCCGAATGCGTTTTCTATTATAGTAATATCAATAGGCTTATCGCCGCAAAGCACCACCTCAGCCACGTCAAAACGGGGCTGAAGCTCAATTTTTTTACTTAATAAATAATACTGCGCAGTGCGAATGATCCGCCCCTGCTTTTGCTTATTTACAGCCATACGGGGAGCAAAAAGATAATTCTCATTACGGGTTTTAACCTCGGTGAAAACTATATACTCGCCCTGCCTGCTTATAATATCGATCTCCCCTACGTTATGGACCGAATAGTTTTTTTCAAGTATTTTGTGACCCCTTTTTTTTAGCTGTTTTTCCGCAAGCTTTTCGCCTAAGTCACCTTTTGTTTTTTTACTGTTCATCTTTTAATATCTTTTTCAGAAAGCTCTTGCGGTAAATTTCATTTACCCCAAACTTTCTTACTGCGGCAATATGAGCCGCTGTTGGATACCCTTTATGCTGTTTCAGGCCGTATTGAGGGTATTTTTCATCAAGCTCCAAAAGCAGCCTGTCCCTTGTTACCTTGGCTAAAATTGAAGCGGCGGCAATGGAAATGCTTTTAGCATCGCCTTTGACAACAGTTTCACAGGGGTATTTAATACCTTTTTTGCAGTTACCGTCAATAAGCAGCATGTCGGGAGTTATGCCCGTATTTTCAACAGCCCTGTTCATTGCAAGCATTGTGGCGTTTAAAATATTTAGCTCATCGATCTCTCTTTCGGAGGCAAAAGCTATGCCGTAAAAAAGAGCCTTTTCTTTAATTTCTTCAAAAAGCAGCTCTCTTTTTTTCTCGCTGAGCTTTTTTGAGTCGTTTATACCTTCAATAACACAGCCCTCAGGCAAAATAACGGCGGCGGCGCAAACAGGCCCGCAAAGAGGGCCTCTGCCTGCTTCGTCAACTCCGCAGATATATTTTAACCCCTTATCCCGATATTCATTTTCCAAAGAAAGATCGGGAACCGATTTACTCTTCAACTCTAAGCATCTCCAATGTGATCCTTCCGATCTTAGCGCATCGGAATTCATCAAGTAATATTTGAGCAGCGCGCTCCGTATCCTTTTCGTTACCGCGGCGAACAAAACCCCTTGCCCTGGCAAGCTCTTCTAAAAGATCGTAAGGCTCCATCTCTTCACTCAGCTTCATTTTATATCTTGCCAGAACCAATTCTCTATGGCTATCAACAAGGTGTTTAAGAAGGTTCATAGCAATAAATTCAATATCGTGTATGCCATCTCTTATGGCGCCGGTATAGCAAAGGAGCAGCCCCTGCCCCTGACTTTCAATTTTAGGCCAAAGCACACCGGGCATATCAAGTAATTCCAGATTATTTTCTCCTGTTACGTTGACCCACTGTTTACCTTTTGTTACACCCGGCTTATCCTGAGCCTCAGCGGCTTTTCTGCCGGCAACCATATTAATGAAGGTGGACTTGCCTACGTTTGGGATACCAACCACCATTACTCTTACTTTTTTGTTTACAATACCCTTAGCCTGACGCTTTTCTAAAATATCCTTGGCTGCAAGAGCGCAAAGGCGGGCAAAACGGGCTGCAGTATTTTTATTCTTGGAATCACAGAGCATTGAAAAGCAGCCGTTTTTCTTAAAATACTCCAACCATAACTGATTCTGACCTTCGTCAGCCAGATCACTTTTATTCAGTATTACTATTCTTGGCTTATTGGGAGCAAGCTTTTCAATATCGGGATTTGCGCTCATAAGAGGAATACGTGCGTCTCTTAATTCACATACGATATCGCACAGCTTTAAATTTTCCGCCATTAAACGGCGGGTTTTTTGCATATGCCCCGGAAACCAGTTGATTATATTGTTGCCTTCCATTATTTCACCAATCCGAAGTCCTTAAAAGGGCTGATAATAAAGCTTACTCTGCCCATTACGTTACTTGTGTCTATGGGGCCGATATCGGGATAGCGGCTGTCACTTGAATAGTTGCGGTTATCACCGCAAACGAATATCTGACCTTTACCTACAGTCACGGGATATATATCCTGGCTGTACCAATCAAGCCTTGTCATAGGCTCGTTTATGTAAGACTCTTCAAGAGGAACACCATCTATCACTAGGCAATTCTGACTTAAGCTGTAATCTACGGTCTGCCCTTCGGTTGCTATTATTCTCTTAACATACGGATCGCTTTTACCTGGAACACATACAACCACAACGTCCCCTACCTTTGGCTCATAAAAAAGCTCGGTCACTATTACCCTTTGGTCGTCTATTAACGTGGGAGTCATGGAAGGACCGTCCACTCTCACTACTCTGAACACGAAGGTAAATACCATAACAACTATGACCACCGCAACCGAGATGGTCTCAAGCCACTCAAAGATCTCCTGAGCGGGTGTATTCTTTTTAACGGGAGCCGCATGCTTCATAATTTTTTCCTCCGAAAATAATGCGAAAAAAGGGAGACGCAAGTCCCCCTTTCACACAAGTTAGATCTTTTCCTTAACCTTTGCTGCCTTACCAACTCTGTCGCGAAGGTAATAAAGCTTAGCTCTGCGAACCTTACCTCTTCTAACAACCTTAACGCTTTCAACGTTGGGAGAATGTACGGGGAATACCCTTTCAACGCCAACGCCGTAGCTAAGTCTGCGAACAGTGAAGGTTTCGGTGAGGCCGCCGCCCTTACGAGCAATAACTGTTCCTTCGAACATCTGGATTCTTTCCTTCTGGCCTTCTTTGATTCTTACTGCAACAGCAACTGTGTCACCGATATTAAAATCGGCAATTTCGCTTTTAAGCTGACCCTGATTGAACTTTTCAATAGCTGTCATTTTTCTTTCCTCCTAAATAATCTCAGTACCATTCATACACAAAAATAATATTGTCAGCGGAATGTCCGTATTACGTGCCTTAATACTATACCACAAACTTTTGCCTTTTGCAAGTGTTTTTTACTTAGTATTAAAAATTAATTGGCCATCGGCTGCGCTTATTTCAACCTTATTAAAACGGCCCTTTTCAAATACTATTTCCACAAGCCTATCTTCTACTTCCTTCTGCACTTCCCTGCGCACGTTTCTTGCACCGTATTTAACCGAGAAGGAGTTTTCAGCTATAAGCTGACGGGCGCTTTCATCGTAGGTCATTTCTACATTTTTCTCTTTAAGGCCTTCCTTAAGCTCGCCCATAAATATATCCACTATATCGGGGAATACTTCTTTTCCAAGGGGTTCGAATACGATTATATCATCGACCCTATTCAAAAATTCAGGACGTAAAAATTCCGAAAGAGCCTTTAAAGCTTTATCCTTGGAGCGCATCGCTTCGGTCTTGCCAAAGCCCATTGCCTTATTGTTTTCATTGGAGCCTGCGTTGGATGTCATAACGATAACCGTATGCTCAAAGCTTACCGCACGTCCGTGGGCGTCGGTCACCTTGCCTTCATCCAGTATTTGCAGAAGAATGTTCATTACATCCGGATGAGCCTTTTCTATTTCGTCAAACAGGATAACACTGTAAGGACGGCGACGGATCTTTTCCGTAAGCTGACCGGCTTCGTCATAACCCACATAGCCCGGAGGAGAACCGATAATTCTGGAAACCGAATGCTTCTCCATAAATTCCGACATATCAAGTCTTATTAGAGTTTCTGGGGTATCGAACAGCTCGTTGGAAAGCACCTTTACGAGCTCGGTCTTGCCAACACCGGTAGGCCCGGTGAATATAAAGGAAACAGGGCGTTTTCTTGGCATAAGGGCCGCGCGAGAACGGCGCACCGCCTTGGAAATAGCCGAAATAGCTTCCTTCTGCCCCTTGATCTTCAGTGAAAGTATTTTTTCAAGGTCCTTAAGCTTATCACCTTCGGAGGCGATGATCTTGCCGGTGGGGATACCTGTCCACAGCTCGATAACACGGGCAAGGTCGGTTATTGTAACCTCAGCGTTTGCCTGTTCCTTAAGAACGTCGATCTTAGCCTTCATTCTTATTTCTTCAGTGCGAAGCTCGGCCATTTCTTTATATTTATCTTCATTCATTTCATCGGAGGGAGTTTGTTCAAAAACGTTGATACGCTCACTTATTTCCTTAAGCTCCCTTTCGGAATGATGAAGCTCGTTTACAGCCTTACTGTTAAGAGCGCAGTTGGAGCAGGCTTCGTCCATAAGGTCAATAGCCTTATCGGGCAAAAAGCGGTCGGTCACGTAACGCTCGGAAAGAGTTACTGCTTTTCTTACTATTTCATCGGTTATAATAAGGCCGTGATATTCCTCATAATGCTTCTTTATTCCACCCAGCATTTTAACCGCATCTTCAATAGAAGGCTCTTCTACAACAACTGTCTGAAAACGGCGTTCCAGAGCCGCATCCTTTTCAATATACTTACGGTATTCCTTAAGGGTAGTTGCACCTATAACCTGGATCTCCCCTCTTGAAAGAGCAGGCTTGAGCATATTGGCCGCATTCATTGAGCCTTCTGCATCTCCCGTGCCAACAAGAGTATGGACCTCGTCTATAACAAGAATTATATTGCCAACCTTTTTAATTTCCTCAATAAGCCCCTTAACACGGCTTTCAAACTGCCCTCTAAACTGAGTACCGGCCACAAGAGCAGTAAGATCCAGAAGGTAAATTTCCTTATCCTGAAGCTTTGCGGGAACACTGCCCTCTGCAATTTTTTTAGCAAGACCTTCAGCAATGGCAGTTTTACCTACACCGGGCTCACCGATAAGGCAGGGGTTATTTTTTGTGCGGCGGTTTAATATCTGAACCACGCGGAAAATCTCCTCACTGCGGCCAACTACCTCGTCGATTTTGCCGTCTTTGGCCTTTTGGGTAAGGTTTATGCAATAATTATTCAAAAACTTACGGCCACCCTTTTTCTTTTTAGGGTCCTTTTCGTTTTTATCATTGCTTTCAGGCTCTTCAGCTTCCTCTTCGGAAGCACCTGCACTGTTAAAAATATTCCCCAGCATACCGCCTAAAGAAGCGGCGCCTCCCTGAGAGAAGTTTTCATCATCCATCATCTCAGAAAGCTCGTTGGATATATTATCAATATCCTCCGGGCTGATGCCCATTTTCTGCATCATATCGTCAACGGGCTTTAAGCCCATATCTTTAGCGCACTTAAGGCAAAGACCTTCGTTTATTGTCTGTCCGTTTTCCATTCTTGTAATGAAAATAACGGCAACGCGCTTTTTACATTTTGCGCACATCATAAGGCAATTACTCTCCTATAACTTCGGTTGAACTGTTTTTACTGTTTTTTAAGAATACAAGACCATAGGCAACAAAGGCAAAATACTCCCAGAACAGAGCCATTACAAAAAGCACTATTCGCAGTACTGTATGGTCTAAAAAGAAGGATGGAAATACAAAATTGAGGCACAAAACAAGATACAGGCAGGTAGTTGCAACCTTGCCGTACCATTTAGCCTTGCTTATGGCGTACTGCTTCTTCATAACAAAGCTTACAATAAAGCTAAAGCCCAGCATAAACAATTCCTTTGCAATTATACCTATAAAAAACCATAAGGGCACAAGGTCGGTAAAATATAAGCAAACACATACCATAACCAAAGCAAGCTTATCAGCCAGAGGATCCAAAAGCTCGCCTGTACGGGACTGTAAATTGTACTTTCTTGCAATATGGCCATCCAGAAGATCGCTTAACATTACAAGAGCAAGGATAAATATTGCCACAGAGAATTTTTCAAATAAATAAAAAACGGCAAATACGGGGATCATAGCTATTCTTATGCCCGTTATAATATTGGGCAACTGTTTAGGCACTTTCATTTTCTTCCTTCTTTATTTTAAAATTATATTTGCGGGATTATACTCGTCTGCATATTTATAAACTAACGTTTGTTCCACAACCTCACTTCTGAAGGTCCCTGAAGTGGGCTTGTAGGCAGCGGCTCCTATGTTTACTATAAGGCAAACCACCCACATCAATAGCACACCGTTTATTAAACCGACTATAAAACCAAGGCCTTTGTTTGCCTCTTTTAAGATCGGAAGCTTTAAGATCGGTTCAATAATAAGCCCTAAAAGCCAGGCCGCAAGCCTTACTCCGAGAGTGATCAGCACAGCCCCTAAGCAGGAACAAAGACTTATCACAAAATCACTTTCATTAATAAGCCCAACCAAATATTCCTTTACGGTAAGGCCGTCACTGTCCTTTGAGGGTATCTCGCTTTCAAAAATATCATTAAGAAGCTTACCGCCGAAAAGACTGCTTTTCTCAATATTATCCACAGCCTCCTGCCCATCGATCTCCGTATCGTTTATGACGGTCTGAGCAAGGGCGGGGCTTATAACTTTCTTGTTTATTATATCGCCTAAAGGTGAGGCGTATACACAAATCAAAACCACGGTCGTTATAAGGCAGACAAGGGAAAGCAGTGTTTTAAAGAACCCCTTTTTTATGCCTGAAATAACGTTACAGATAAGTATTGCCACAGTAATTACATCAAGCGCTACGTTCATCTTCTTCTCCTGTAAGTTTTATATAATTAATACTGCCGCCGTGGGAAACTATTACCGTGTTGCCTTCTGCCATAGCCACAAGCTGTGAAGCCTGGACGTTCTGAATACTTTCAAGATTTCCCGACCGGTCAAAACTTTGAAGCTTATTTCCCGCAAGAACAACGATCTTCCCGCCTCCAAAGGCAATACTTTTTACTTTGCCCTGCACTTCGGCGCTTTTTTCGGTATCTGCCAGAAAATCGTAAATTTTAAGCTGAGAGGAGTTACTGTTAGCGGAAAACACAAAAACTCCTTCGGTTCCCTCTGTGCTGTAACCCAAAAGGGAAGCAGAGGAATATTCGCGGCTGTTTATTATATCGCCGGTGCGGGCATCTATAACGTACCAGCCTGTATCTGCAACTGCCAGAAGCTTAGACTTATTCAAAAATTGAAGGTCAAATACAAAGCCGGCGTTTATTTTGGCAGTACAGACCGGCTGCTCCTCGGAAGTATCAAATACCGAAAGAGCACAAAAGCTGCCGCTTTCATCAACCACAAGAGCACTGCAGGCAAATGCCTTACCCTTGCCGTAAACGGCGGTATTCAGAATATAGCCGTCGGCACTGTAATATTCATAGATCTTATCAAAATTAGGATTATAAAGAGTAACCATAGATTTATAACCGTCTGCCTGAGAAGCTACGGCAATGGCACCCTGATCACTCATTGAGGCATTGATAATTTTCTGATCGGTCTTAATTTGGGAAAGGCAGGCAAAGCTTGTATAAACCCCGATAGAGTTAGCATCCCTGTCAAACACCATTATGCGGCTGTCGGTTGCCCTGACACAAGGGTTTGCCATTACGGTTTTACTGGAAAAGAACTCAATACCCGAGCGGTCAAATACCTTCAGTTTATCGGAAGTCACCACCGCAACACCGTCCTTAAATTTAACAAGGCGGGTACCTGCATCCTCAGCGTATGTCACGGTTGCGCTTTTATCTTCCTCACGGCTGTTAAACACACTTGAAAGCCGAACGAAGGTTCTTTTAATATTATCTAAGCTCATATTGCCCAAATTAAACACAATGCCGAAAAATACAATAATCGCCACACATAAAAGGCTGAGCCTTTTCAGATTTTTCAAGGCAGCTATGCCTTTAAGCTTTTGTTCGTTTGTCATAGGCTCACCTCTTTTATCGCATTGTCAAGAGCCTCTTGACTGTAATATATTTCATTAAAATACAGACCGTAAGCCGGCAAAGTAAACGCCGCGTTACTGTGATCCATTTTATCTATGATCTCTTTCACCGTTTGGGGCATTATTTTTTTCTGCCCTACAAGCACTAAGGTGCCGGCAATATTTCTTACCATTTTATAAAGGAAGCCATTACCGTAAACTTTTATTTCCACAAGTTTATCGTTTTCTTCGATATCAAGCTTATATATTTCTCTTACGGTATCTTCCACATTACTGCCTGCTGCCATATAAGCCTTAAAATCGTGAACCCCTAAAAAATACTCTGCTGCCCTTTTCATAGCTTCAATATCGAGCCCTGTCCTGCAATGATAGGCCATATTATTTAAAAAAGGGTTTTTATTGGGGCTGTTCCATATTTTATAAATATAGCTTTTACCTAAGGCGCTGTAGCGGGAATGAAAATCCTCTTCTACCGGAATAACTTCATTGGCGCTTATATCCTCCGGCAAAAGGGCGTTTAGCCCTGAAAGAAATTTAAAAGGTATTATATCACATTCCGTGTGAAAATTAAAGCAGTAATTGTAAGCATTTACGCCCGCATCTGTTCTGCCGCAGCCCGTAATAAGGGTTTTATGGCGAAGGACGGTCTCTACTGCCATTTGAACGGCGGTGCAAATACTCATACCGTTTTTTTGCACCTGCCAACCGCAGTAGTTTCTGCCTATATAACTTATTTTCACAAGAAAATTATTCATACTGCTACCATTTCAAAAAAATATTTGCACATATCTGCGCGCCCAACAAAAGGATAAGGCTTAAAAGAGCAAAATAATCTCTTTTTTCAACCTTGTACTCTCTCAGGCGGGTACGCCCCTGACCGCCCTTATAACAACGGCATTCCATTGCAACTGCAAGTTCGTCTGCCCTTCTGAAGGAAGAGACGAAAAGAGGTACAAGTATCGGAATAAGGGCCTTTGTACGTTTTATAATATTTCCGCTTTCAAAATCCGCCCCTCTTGCCTTCTGAGCCGCAATTATTTTATCCACCTCCTCAATAAGAGTGGGAATAAACCTTAAGGCAATTGTCATCATAAGTGAAAACTCATGAACGGGGAATTTAATTTTCGTCAAGGGAGAAAGCAGCCTTTCAAGGGCATCCGTAAGCATAATGGGCGAGGTAGTGTAGGTAAGAAGCGAAGTACCCAGCACCAAAAGCACTATTCTTACTATCATTTCTCCTGAGCGGATAAGCCCTTCCTTTGTTATTGTGATAACCCAAAACTCAAGAACAGGCTCTCCTGTTGTAAAAAACAGATTAATAACGGTTGTAAAAGCAATAACGTATAAAAGAGGCTTAATGCTTTTTATTATCATTGAGAAGGGTATTTTCGATAAAAATATCGCCGCAAATACCACCGCAGCCGCCAACAGGTATGAAACCACGCTTTTTGCCACGAAAATATTTACAATAAGAAGCACAACAAGAATAAGCTTGACCCTGGCGTCCAGCTTATGGATCACCGACTGCCCCGGGAAAAACTGGCCTAAGGTAATATCTTTTATCATAAAGACACCTCCTTAAACTCCTGTATGCGTTCAAGGGCATATTTTACGGTATAAACGTCCTGAGGAAGATCAAAGCCCAATTCCTTCAGCCGCAGGAATATTTCTGTTACCTGCGGTACGTTAAGACCGATTTCTTTTAAATACTGAGCCTTGGAGAATATTTCGGGAACCGTACCATCCATTACAAGACGGGAATCGTTCATTACCAAAACGCGTTTTGCGTATTTTGCAACGTCGGCCATGGAATGGGAAACAAAAAGCACCGAACGGTCTTCACTAACGTATTCGCTTATATATCCCATTATTTCGGAAGCGCCTTTAGGGTCAAGACCTGCAGTAGGCTCATCCAGAATTAAAAGTTCAGGCTCCATTGCCAGAACACCTGCTATGGCAACGCGGCGCTTTTGCCCGCCCGAAAGCTCAAATGGACTTTTTTCTAAAATATCTTCTTTCAAGCCTACAAGGCCGATGCTTTCTTTTACTCTGCGGTCGATCTCTTCAGAGGAAAGCCCCATATTTTTAGGGCCGAAAGAGATATCTTTATAAACTGTTTCTTCAAAAAGCTGATATTCAGGGTACTGAAAAACAATACCTACCCTAAAGCGGGAATTGTAAAGCAGTTTTTTATCGGAGAAAATATCCTGCCCGTCAATAAGCACCTGCCCTGAAGAAGGCTGATTAAGGCCGTTAAAATGCTGAATAAGGGTGGATTTACCCGATCCCGTATGACCGATAAGCCCAATAAATTCACCGCTGCCTATTTCAAGGTTTATATCGTTAAGGGCAACTCTCTCAAAAGGAGTTTTTTTACTGTAAACATGGGAAAGATTTTTTACCTGAAGCTTCATTTTGCACCTCCCAGAATTTCCGAAAGGGCCTTAACGCACTCATCAACGTTTATTACGTCCTCAGGCATATTATAGCCGGCATCTCTTAACGCAAGGGCAAATTCCATGCTCTGAGGTACCGAAAGCCCTGCTTTATAAAGCTTTTCTCTTTGAGTAAAGACCTTATGAGGCTCGTTATCTATAATGACCTTGCCTTCATCCACCACCACTATACGGTCAGCCCTTGCGGCTTCGTCCATATGATGGGTAATTAAAACAACGGTTATTCCTTCATCCTTATTAAGATGTTCCAGCACCTTTATTACCTCTTTACGACCGGAAGGATCAAGCATCGCCGTAGGCTCATCTAAAACTATTATGTGGGGGCGCATTGCAATAACGCCCGCAATGGCTACTCTTTGCTTTTGGCCGCCTGAAAGCTGAGAGGCAGAATGTTGGCTGTATTTTTTCATCCCAACCGCCTCAAGGGCAAAATCAATGCGTTTACGCATCTCTTCCCTTTCCACGCCTAAGTTTTCGGGCGCAAAAGCTACGTCCTCCTCAACTATAGAGGAGACTATCTGATTATCGGGGTTCTGAAACACCATACCCACCTTACGGCGGATGCTGTAAAAATGTTTTTCATCGGCTGTATCCATACCCTCAACAATTACCTTGCCCTCGGTTGGCACAAGAATGCCGTTCAAAAGCTTTGCAAGGGTGGATTTACCGGAGCCGTTATGGCCAAGTATAGCCACAAACTCCCCTTTATTTATTTGCAGATCAATATTATTCAATACCGGTGGAGTTCCGTCACCGTAGGAAAAGGATACTCCCCTTACGTCAATAACGTTCATCTTTATCTCCGTTTTATTTTTCCCATCTTCCGCTGCAGCCGCAGGGCAAAAGCTTGCCGCTTTCTTCTACAGGCAGCATAAGCTCTCCTACCTGCACCTTACCGCCAAATTTATCGCACAGCAGATCCTTACAAATATAATCTATTACACCGCAGGAGAAGCCTGTTGTGTAGGAATTAATAAGAAAGAATAAGGGTTCATCCGATAAAAGCTCGGTTGTAAGCTTAACAAAATCGTAAAGCTGTTCCTCCAGCTTCCATACCTCACCGCCCGGGCCCCTGCCGTAGGATGGAGGGTCCATAATAATGGCGTCATACTTTCTTCCGCGGCGTATTTCCCTTGCGGCAAACTTTCCGCAATCATCTACAATATACCTTATAGGTGCGTCTTTAAGGCCGCAAAGGTACGCATTATCCTTACACCACTGAACCATACCCTTGGAAGCATCTACGTGGCAAACCGAAGCACCGCTTTTTGCGCATGCAACGGTAGCGCCGCCGGTGTAACCGAAAAGGTTTAAAACGCTTATGGGCCTGCCTGCATTTTCAATCAGATCTCTTGCCCAATCCCAATTGGCGGCCTGTTCAGGGAATAGACCCGTATGCTTAAAGTTTGTAGGACGGATATTAAAATTAAGATCCTTATAGCTGATGGTGAAATCGGGAATACTTTTATAAAAATCCCAATGACCGCCTCCCGAAGATGAGCGGATGTAATGGCCGTCGGGCTTTCGCCACAATGGGTTGTTTTTCGGGGTCTTCCATATAGCCTGCGGGTCGGGGCGAATAAAAACGTTATCTCCCCATGCTTCAAGGCGTTCCCCTCCCGAACAGTCTATTAATTTATAATCTTTCCAATCTTCTGAATAAAACATATTAACCTCATATATCAAGACTCGGCTGGCCGAGATACTGCATATTTAAGTGGCGGCAGGCCGCAGGAGTAATGCAACGGCCGCGGGGGGTTCGGTTTAAAAAACCAATTTGCAAAAGGTAGGGCTCATAAACGTCCTCTATTGTAACGGCATCTTCGCCTATGGTTGCGGCCAAAGTTTCAAGACCAACAGGGCCGCCTCCGAAATTAACGTTTATGGAGCGGAGCATTTGCCTGTCGGTGTTATCAAGGCCCAGTTCGTCGATCTCAAGGCGGGTAAGAGCCATATTGGCAACCTTGGCATCGATGACGCCGTCGGAATATACCTGCGCAAAGTCTCTTACTCTTTTTATAAGGCGGTTTGCAATACGGGGCGTTCCACGGCTTCTTTTTGCTATTGCCCTTGCCCCTTCATCCATTATATCCATACCAAGAATGCCTGCGCTTCGCTTTATAATATCGGTAAGCTCATTTTCGTTATACATTTCAAGGCGGAATATCATACCGAATCTGTCACGCAGAGGGGCGGTCAGTGAGCCTGCGCGGGTGGTTGCGCCTATAAGGGTAAACTTTTTAAGGTCCAGCCTTATACTGCGGGCAGAGGGGCCTTTGCCTATAATAATATCTATCATAAAATCCTCAAGCGCAGGATAAAGCACCTCTTCAACCTGAGAAGAAAGGCGGTGTATTTCATCTATAAACAGCACGTCACCTTCCTCAAGGTTGGTAAGCAACGCCACAAGATCACCCGGCTTTTCAATAGCAGGGCCGGAGGTTACTCTTATATTAACGTTCATTTCATTGGCAATTACAGAAGCAAGAGTTGTTTTACCAAGGCCGGGAGGGCCGTATAAAAGCACGTGATCGAGAGTATCATTTCTTAATTTTGCGGCTTCAATGAAGACCCCTAAGTTTTCCTTAACCTTTTGCTGACCGATATAATCGCACATCATTTTAGGGCGAAGGGAATACTCGTTTTCATCCATTGAAGTATATGAAGTTGTAACTATTCTGCTTTCATCTTCTTCAAACATTTAGTTTCTCCTTATTTCATAAGAAATCTGAGGGCAGCTCTTACGGTATCCTCAACTCCCAGACCTGCAGGGCATTTTTCCACTGCCCTTTGGGCGTCGGCCTTACGGTAACCCAAAACAATAAGGGCGCTGACAGCCTCGTCGGTGTTTGCGTTCTTTTTCTGTATCTGAGGGATATCATCGATACCTGAAACGTCGACCTTCGCCATTTTATCCTTAAGCTCAAGAGCGATCCTCTGAGCAAGCTTAGGGCCTACACCCTGGGCTTTGGTAATAGTGCGCGTATCCCCGGAAACGATCGCAAGAGCTATTTGCTCGGGAGTAAGAGCCGAAAGGATGGTAGCGGCAACTTTACAGCCTACACCGCTTACGCTTATGAGAGTTTTAAAAGTCTCAAGCTCACTCATATCGTAAAAGCCGTAAAGTTCAACAGCGTCCTGCCGAACGGAAAGGTAGGTGTATGCAGTAGCTTCGTTGCCTACACTGCCGAACTTCTGAGCAGAAAGTGCGGAGGTCATCATCAAATAACCCACACCGTTACAGTCTATTACAAGGTTTGCTCCGTCATTAAGAGCAACCGTGCCTTTAAGATAGTAAAACATAATTTTTACCTCGCAGTTTTATTTTCAAAAAGCCCGGAAGAACAGGAATGAGCATGGCAAACAGCCATTGCAAGGGCATCCGCCGCGTCATCGGGGCGGGGGATCTTACTGAGCCCTAAAAATATTTTCACCATTTCCATTACCTGCTTTTTCTCGGCTCTGCCGTAGCCGGTAATGGCCTGTTTTACCTGCAGGGGAGTATATTCATAAACCGGTCTACCGCTTTTCTGGGCCGCAAGAAGGGCTACGCCCCTTCCCTGCGCCACCGTAATGGCGGTCTTAACGTTATTGTTAAAAAATAATTCTTCTACTGCTATAGCGTCGGGACAGTGCTTTTCAATAAGCCTTGACAGCTCGTCAAAAATACCCTCAAGTCTTGCCGCAAGCTCCATGCCGGCAGGAGTGCATACCGTACCGTATTCCAGCATTTTGAATTTATTTGAGTTATATTCAATTACTCCGTAACCTACGGTAGCAATACCGGGGTCGATACCGAAAATAACCATTAAGGTACACTTCTCCTTATATTCATATTATTATATAATAACATATAGAGCCACAATTTACAATAAAAAAATGAAGAACCTTCCGGTTCTTCATTAACTTTTTCAGTTTTTCTTTTTTGATAGGGAAAGCATAAGTATTGTAAATCCGTAAGCAACCACCAAAGCAAGGCCCGTAGCCACAAGCTGACCGTTATAAGAATCTACATTCATCTGGGCTATGGCTTCGGAAAGCCCGGCTTCATCAGTAACGTTTTTGAAAATCATAATGTACTCAATAAACTTCACGCCTAACTTCCGGCATACGTATAATATTCCAACTCTTACTGCGCCTGCAACAAGATAGGAGATCACACGGTGGATGTGATTTCTCTTTCTTTTGCCCAAAATATTGTAGAAGAAAACCATCATAAAGTTTGCAAGAATGTGTACTGCAATAAAAATGGGGCTGAAAAGGCCTGTCCAGAAATATGACAGCACCGGTAAAGTAAATGAAAGGAGCGCCGCTCCGAACATTTTACTGGTGGTGGAGGTGCAGGTCATAATAGCCGCAACGGTTACCACTGCATTTATAAAATAGGCAAGGGTGGTATCAAGCACCACGTTTTCAGGCATATAAGAGCATAAAAAGAGAAGGAGTACCGCAACGGCGGCAATTACAAAAAACTTAAGAAAATCCGCAAACCACTGTTTTATTTTTTCAGTCATAATTATCACCTTTTAATAATTTATTTTTCCTGCAATTCATCAAGAGTCAGCTCATAAGCAGGAGCAAAGTGTTGCATATAATATTTAACCTCAGGCAGATCGTACCCTAAAAGCTTTTTCTCGGTGCTTTCCTTTGCCTTTTTAAATTCGCTGTTTCCGCATTTAAGCTCCTCAAGGCATTTAACATAAGCATCAATAACGTCCGCCGCCTTGCAAAGCTTTTTCTCCTCTTCGGTGCAGCCGCCTATAATGGTTTCATATACCTTGGACATTTCCTGCGGGAGCATATTCAGCAAGGAATTCTGAGCATCCCTTTCAACATCCGAGTAGGCCGAGCGCAAAACGGGAGAAAAGTATTTAACGGGAGTTGGCATATCGCCGGTTATGGTTTCCTCCGCATCATGGTAAAGGCCTAAAACCGCAAGCCTTTCGGGGTTATAGCTTTTGCCGAAATAGGTATTCCCAATAACACCCAGAGCGTGGGCAGTTACAGCAACGGAAAAGCTGTGCTCCTTTAGGTTTTCCGGCTCCGTGTTACGCATAAGGCCCCAACGGCGGATATATTTCATTCTTGAAATAAACGCAAAAAACTGATTTTTCATAAAATTACCTTCACATATTATTGCATTATATAATTATACAGCAATACCTTTACTTTATCAAGAGAAAAATATAAAGTGTTTTTTTAGACAAGCTATTGAAAAATTCAGCGTTTTATTATATTATATAATTTATACTTATAACTTTTTATGCAGTAAAGGCGAAAACGTTATTTTTGCATAGAAAATCCAAACAACAAATAATATAATTAAAATATTCGGAGGAGCAGTTATGTTAAAAGAACTGGATAAAACCTATAATCCCGCCGAGATAGAGGACCGTTTATATGCCAACTGGGTAGATAAGGGTTACTTTAAGGCTTATGCTGATAAGGATAAGGAGCCTTTCACTATAGTTATACCCCCACCCAACATTACAGGTCAGCTTCATATGGGCCATGCCCTTGATAATACTTTGCAGGATATTTTGATCAGATATAAGAGAATGAAGGGTTATGCTACCCTTTGGCTTCCCGGCACCGACCATGCTTCCATTGCCACCGAGGCAAAGATAGTTGAAGCTATGCGCAAGGAAGGCATAACTAAGGACGATATCGGACGTGATAAATTCTTAGAGCGCGCATGGGCTTGGAAGGAGCAGTACGGCGGCAGAATTATTTCTCAGCTTAAGAAGCTTGGTTCTTCCTGCGATTGGTCCAGAGAGCGCTTCACTATGGACGAAGGCTGTTCCAAGGCAGTTAAGGAAGTATTCGTTTACCTTTACCAAAAGGGCCTTATTTACAGAGGCAACCGTATGGTAAACTGGTGCCCCACCTGCAACACCTCTATTTCCGATGCCGAGGTTGAATATGATGATAAGCCCGGCAATTTCTATCATATTCTTTACCCTGTAAAAGAAACCGGCGAAATGCTTGAAGTGGCTACTACCCGCCCCGAGACTATGCTTGGCGATACTGCGGTTGCGGTTAACCCCGAGGACGAAAGATATAAGCATCTTCACGGCTGCCACGTTATCCTTCCCCTTATAAATAAAGAGATACCTATTGTATGCGATGAGCATGCTGATATTGAAAAGGGCACCGGCGTTGTTAAAATTACCCCTGCCCATGACCCTAACGACTACGAAGTTGGCCAGCGCCACGATCTGCCCTTTGTAAGAGTATTTACCTACGACGGCAAAATGACCGGCGCTTCCGATAAGGCTGAAGCAGACAAGCTTTTTGAAAGCGGAGCTGCGGCTGTAGGCGAACCCGAAGTATTAGACTGCGGAAAATACGCAGGCCTTACTACTGCCGAAGCAAGAAAGGTAATTTTAAAGGACCTTGAAGACGCAGGCTTACTTAAAGAGATCGAGCCTTTAGCTCACAACGTTGGCACCTGCTACCGTTGCCATCAGGTAATTGAGCCTATGGTTTCCAAACAGTGGTTTGTAGATATGAAGCCTCTGGCAGAGCCTGCAATTAAGGCTGTTAAGGAAGGCGACATTAAGTTTGTTCCCGAAAGATTTGATAAAAACTATTTCCATTGGATGGAGAATATAAGAGACTGGTGCATTTCCCGTCAGCTTTGGTGGGGCCACAGGATCCCTGCCTTTTACTGCGATGAATGCAATGAAGTTGCAGTAACAAAAGAAGAAACCGCCGTTTGCCCCAAGTGCGGCAAGCAGATGCGCCAGGACCCTGATACTCTTGATACCTGGTTCTCCTCTGCGTTATGGCCCTTCTCCACTTTGGGCTGGCCTGAAGAGACCGAAGACTTAAAATATTTCTATCCTACAAACGTACTTGTTACCGGATACGATATTATTACCTTCTGGGTTTCCAGAATGATATTCTCCGGTCTTGAGTATATGAACGAAAAGCCCTTCTCCACCGTACTTATTCACGGCCTTGTAAGGGATGCGCAGGGCAGAAAGATGAGTAAGTCCTTAGGCAACGGTATTGATCCTCTGGAGATAATTGATAAATACGGCGCAGACGCTTTACGCTTTGCCCTTGCAATGGGCAACTCACCCGGAAACGATATGCGTTTTTCCGATGAAAAAATAGAATCCTCCCGTAACTTTGCAAACAAGATCTGGAACGCCGCAAGATTCACCCTTATGAACCTTAAGAGTGACGAATATGTTGTTCCTCAGAGCAAGGTTATTGAGGACAGATGGATCCTTTCCAAATACAACAATGTTGTAAAGGAAGTAAGCGAAAACATTGATAAGTTTGAGCTTGGCACTGCCCTTGCAAAGCTTTACGACTTTATTTGGGACTATATTTGCGACTGGTATATTGAGCTTGTTAAGCCCCGCCTTTTCGAAACCAATACCGACGAAAAGGACAGACTTGATGCACAGCAGACTCTTACCTACGTTCTTTCCAACACTTTAAAGCTTTTACATCCCTTTATGCCCTTTATTACCGAAGAGATATGGCAGAGCCTGCCTCATGAAGGGGAAAGCATTATGATATCCGCCTACCCCGAATATGACGAAAGCCTTAACTTTGCAAAGGAAGAAGAGGATACCGAAAGAGTAATTGCGCTTATTAAAGCTATAAGAAACCGCCGCAGTGAAATGAACGTACCCCCTTCCAAAAAGGCGGCTGTTTATATTGAGACCCAGTATGCCGACGCATTTAAAAACAGCGAAGGCGCATTTATGAGACTGGCAAGCGCTTCCGAGCTTATTTTAAACAGCGGCTATGAAGGTGACGGTATTAACATTATTACCGACTGTGCAAATGCTTATATTCCTCTTGATCAGCTTATTGACAAGGAAAAGGAAATTGAACGTCTTGAAAAGGAAAAGAAGGTCGTTCTCTCTGAAATTGCAAGAGCTACAGGCAAGCTTAACAACCCCGGCTTTGTAGCAAAGGCACCTGCAAAGCTTATTGAAGAGGAAAAGGAAAAGAAAGAAAAGTTTGAAGAAACCTTAAGAAACCTTGAGCAGACTATTGCCAAACTGAAAGCATGACAGAAACTGAAAAGTATATACACTCTTTACCGAGAATGAAAAAGCTCCCCGGGCTCTCAGCACTTAAGAAAGTGCTGGAGGGCTTGGGGAGTCCCCAAAAGAAGTTGAAATTCATTCATATTGCAGGTACAAACGGCAAAGGCTCCACCGCCTCATATATTGCAAAGGCCTTCGAAGAAAACGGTTATAAATGCGGAAGATACATTTCACCTTACGTGCTTTGCTTTTATGAAAGAATTTCAATTAACGGGGAATTTATTACCGATAATGAGCTTAAAGTGATTATTGATAAAATTAAAGCCCTTGCAATTGAAGGGCTTACGGAATTTGAACTTATAACCGCCGCCGCCCTTTTCCATTTTGCAAACAAGGGCTGCGATATGGTTGTTTTAGAAGCGGGAATAGGCGGCAAAAACGATGCCACCAATATTATTCCCTCTCCTCTTTGTGCTGTTATTACCAAAATAGGCCTTGACCATACCGCTATTTTAGGTGAAACTATAGAAGAGATAACCGAGGATAAGTGCGGAATTATTAAAAATTGCCCAACCGCTGTTTATCCCTTGCAGAATAAGAAAGCTTTAGCCGTAATTAATAATTACTGCACCCCCTTTATTCCCAAAACCGACGACCTTGAAATTTTATATTCAGGCTTTGACGGCAACAGATTTATATATAAAAGCAGGGAATATACCCTTTCCTTAGGGGGAGAGCACCAGATATACAATGCACTTGTTGCTTTAGAGGCCTTAAAGCTTTCCGGATTCAAGTTAAATGAAGAGAAAACCGCATCTGCTTTAAAAAACACCCGATTCCCTGCCAGGCTTGAGGTGTTTAAAGGCGATCCCACAATTGTGCTTGACGGTGCCCATAACGCCGACGGGATGGCGACCCTATGCAACGCTGTAAAGGATTTTGCCAAAAACAGAAAAACCGTTGTTATTACAGGTGTTTTTAAGGATAAGGATTACAAAGAGGAAATGGCTATGCTTAAAGAAATTGCCCATAGCTTTGTGACCGTTACCCCCTCGGGGCCGAGGGCTCTTGATTCAGAAGAGCTTTTAAAAATTACAGGCAAAGGAGTTTCCTTTGGAGAGGATCTTGAAGGTGCTCTTTTATACGCAAAAAGGGAAGCAGGAGAAGACGGACTTATTATAATTTGCGGAAGCTTATATTTAGCAAGCAGTATCAGAAACTTATTAATGTGAGGTAAAATATATGGAACAGAAATTTTTTAACGCCTACGTTACCGAGGGTGAGAATATGACAGTCACCTACCGTACAGGACTTACCACCTACACCGAAGGTTTAAGAGACGGGATTTTTACCGCCCTTGGCTGGAACGGCGCAGGCTATATTCCCCATGCCCATGAGGGAGGCTATGATGCTTCTATTTTAAACCCGCGGGAATATGCCGAAAACAGCGCCTTTCTTTTTGAGCTTGACGGCCAATCCATAATGAGTCATTTTTCATACGTTGGTACCGAACAACTAAAGGACACAAAAAATTTAACCGTAAAGATCACCTTAAAGCACACCTTCAGGCCCGTTACCGTTAAGGTCTGCACTTTAATAGACGGTTCGCCTGTTATTTCCCGTTGGCTTGAAATTGAAAACGCAGGCAATAAGGCTGCAGCTTTAGGAAGGCTTGCGGTTCTTTCGGGCGGACTTGAAACAACCAAGCGTTGGAGAAACCATATTACCGATCAGACCAAGGAAAGCCCTTACCGTTTAGGGTACTTTAAGCATACCGCCCATATGCACGAAGGAATGTTTCGTTGGCACGACCTGCCTATGGACTGCCTTTCCTTTGGCGCAAGATATATAAGGCAGCGCTACCGCCACCCATTCTTTGTTCTGGAAAACAAGGCTAAGGGAACCACCTTTATAGGGCAGCTGGCTTACGGCGGAGGCTACCGTTTTTCATTTGATTTAAACCCTGAAAATCTTGAAATTGCCAGTGAACAGCAAAACTGTTATCTGGGCTTTTGCGCCGAGATCGAAGCTTTGCATCCCTTAAGAGTAATAGAGGCCGGCGAAACCATAAAAACACCGGAAATTATTATTGGCATGGTAAATGGCGATCTGGACGAGGCTGTTAACGGAATGCATTCCTTTATAAGAAACAGCGTTATGTTGCCTCAGGCAAGAAATAAAGGCTGCTGGGTTGAAACCGCAGGCCACGGCATCATTGAAGAAGACAAAATTTGTGTAGACCGCGCCGCAGGCAAGGGCTATGATATTTTCTATATTGACGCAGGTTGGTATTACCCTAAGGGAGTAGATGCGCTTGGCTACACCGGATCCTGGGAGGTAGACAAAGAGCGCTATCCTAACGGCATCAAAGAGCTAAGGGATTATTGCCATGAAAAGGGGCTGCTTTTCGGCTTATGGATGGAGCCGGAAAGAATAGGCTCATTAAACCCCAACGCAGAAAAGTACGACAACTTCTTAACAAAAGGCTACAACGGCAAAAATAACGGCGGTTGGCCCCAAAGAGGCAAAGGCGGCCTTGTAGATTTAGCAAAGGACGAAGCCTTTAAGTGGGTTGAAGAAGAGATCATTAAGATGATCGAGCATACTAAGGTTGATATGTTCCGCCTGGACTTCAACCATTTATACAATGCGCCCTATTCCGGCAATATGCGCGAAGGCTACTTTGAAAACTGTGATTACCGCTATAACGAACGCTTTATGCAGATGTACGAAAGGCTTCGCAAGCGCTTCCCTGAGGTTATTTTTGAAAACTGCGCCTCAGGCGGCGGCAGGACCGATCTTGGCACTGTTAAGAACTTCTGCCATACCTGGGTAACAGATAACCCCATATCACCCCGCTGCTTTGATATTACCAACGGCATAACCATGTGCTTACCGCCTGAGCTTGTAGACAGGCTGGTTACCACAATGGACGCTCACTCTATGGCAGACCTTGATTTCCAGCTTCGTCAGTTATTATTTGTTCGTCCTACAGCCCACCACGGCAACGGTTGCGGTACCCCTCTTGATGCAAATGAAAACCCTGTTATGCAGGAAAGATTCAGCCACTTTATGGACTTATATAATAACTTTGTACGAACCTTTATTGAAGAGGCAAAAATATACCATCATACACCTGCGCTTGACGGCGAGGATTCCCGCGGTGTTGGTATACTGGAGCTTACTGCAAAGGATTCTTCCAAGGCAATGCTTGGTGTGTTCCGCCTTGCAGACGGGGCCGACATTGAAATAACTGCCGCATTCAAAGGAATAGATGCTTCCAAGAGATATACAGTACGGCTTGATAATTCAAACGAAGAGTTTGAATGTGAAGGCAGAATATTAAAATATAAGGGGCTCAAGCTGCACAACAGCGCTTCCCTTACCAGTGAACTTATAACGGTTACGGAGGTCAAATAATGGATATTATTAAGGTTGATATAAGAGGCGCCGAGCTTACGGTTTATTTGCACGACGGTGAATGGAGAAACGAGCCTAAAACAAGGGATATGATGCTGGTACTTCCGGGCGGCGGCTACGCAGGCGTTGAATACAGAGAGGGTGAGCCTATTGCCCTTGAGTTTATGACAAGAAGCTACAACACGGCAGTGTTAAGATACAGCGTTACGCCCAACCCATTCCCCACTGCACTTTTACAGGCGGCTGCGGCTGTTGCCTACTTAAAGGATCACAAAGAGGAATTTAAAATTAACAGAATTTTTGCATCAGGTTTTTCTGCAGGCGGGCATTTATGCGCTTCCTTAGGCACTTTATGGCATAAGCCCTTTGTAAGCGAAGCTTTAGGCCGCAAAAACGAGGATTTCAGGGTTGACGGTATGGCACTTGCTTATCCTGTTATTACTTCGGGAGAATACGCTCATCATAATTCCATAAAGAATCTACTTTGCGAAAACTACGGAGATATTGAGCTTATGGAGCTGGTTTCCCTTGAAAAACAGGTTTCGGAGCATACTGTACCTGCCTTTATCTGGGCTACGGTAACAGACCAGGTGGTTCCCTGCGAAAATTCACTTATGCTTGCAACCGCCCTTAAAAAGAACAATATCCCCTTTTCCTTGCACCTTTACCCTTACGGTGATCACGGTCTTTGCACCTGCAATAAGGAGACATTGCCTATTTGGGATATACCCGCAACAGGTTATGAATATATAAACGATTGGTTTAACCTGGCCGACAGATTTCTTGATTCGATTAAGGGGTAAATAAATGGACATTTTAAGTATTAAAAGCTGGGACGATCTTTGGATACTGTTAAAGGACGTTGCTCTCAGCGCAGGCTTAAAAATAATTGAAGCCGCTTTGGTGCTTATTATTGGCTTAAAGCTTTGCAAGTGGTTTATTAAGCGGGTCTCCAAAGCCAAATTCTATATTAAGCTTGATAAGGGGATCCAAACCTTTATAACCTCTGCACTAAAAATTGTTTTATACGCCTTTGTTATTATTATTGTTGTAACGATTTTAGGGGTACCCCAATCTTCTTTTGTAAGCCTGCTCACTTCGGCGGGCGTTGCTATCGGTCTTGCGCTTCAAGGCTCTTTAAGCAATTTTGCCGGCGGCATTCTTATTCTTATATTCAAACCATTCAGGGTTGGGGATTATATTGAGGCCCAGACGGTGCAGGGCACCGTACAGGATATAAACGTTATATACACGGTCATTACTACCTTTGACAATAAAAAAATTACCCTGCCAAACGGTGCTTTAACCAACTCCAACATTATAAATTACTCAGCAATGACTACCCGCCGTGTAGACCTTACCTTCTCGGTGTCCTACGACAGCGATATTGATTTTGTTAAAGAGCTAATTTTGAAAAACGTTAAGGATAACCCTCTTGTTTTGGAGGATCCGGCCCCCTTTGTAGGCTTAAAAGCACAGGGTGACAGCGCTTTGCAGTTTATTATGCAGGCTTGGTGCAACAAGGAGGATTACGGCACGGTACTTTTCGGCCTTAACGAAAACATCAAAAAGGAATTTGATAAAAACAACGTACAGATACCCTATCCTCAAATGGACGTTCATATTAAAGAGAAATAAAAAAATCGGCTGCTTTTGTGAAGTGATAAAATGATGGTAGACACAAAAAACTGTGTCTACCATCATTTTTTATGTTAAGATATAGCAAAGGCGCTTTCCGATACAATTTACTATTTGTTTTTTACGCAGTTTTTCCATTTACTTTTTACATTCTCCAATACTTCCTCTTAAAACAAGACGGGAATGAACTATCGGCATTGTTTTGGGAGAGTAGTATTTATTTTCTTTCTTTTTAAGGTATAATTTCCAGGCTTCTTTACATACCTTATCGAACTGAATATCTATAGAAGCCAGGGGCGGGTCTGTATGCTCGCTTATTACGTTATTATCCATTCCTATTACGGAGATATCTTCGGGTATTCTTAAACCCCTGCTTTTAAAGCAGTTTACAGCGCCTAAGGCAATATCGTCGTAGGCGCAGATAACGGCGCTATACTCCACGTTTTCTCCCAACATCTGCAAAGCGCAGTCGAACCCCGCCTCTTCAAACCGCAAGGAAGAACAGAACATTTTTGAATTTACTCTGCCGCTTACGCTTTTTTTAAAGACCTCTGCTTTTTTATGGGTTCTCGTTTCTCCGAAGAAGGCTATGTTTTTATGGCCTTTGTTTTTAAGCAGTTCCACAGCCTCGCCCAGAGAAAAGCTGTCATCCCTGCCGACAGCAAGAACTCCCTCCACGTTGTGGTTGCCAAGGCTAATAACGGGAACCTCTATACCCTTTTTCAGGGGCTCTTTTATATCGAAACAGAATATGCCGTCCACCTGCAGATAAGAGGCAAAATACTCAATAAGTTCCGCCTGCTTTTCATAGCTGAAATTATAATCACCCATAACGGCAATGCCGCCCTGCTCCTCTATAAAATTGCGGAAGGTTTTAACGTAGCGGGGGTAGAGCCCGCCGTAAAGTTCGGGGCAGACAACCGCAATTACAGGCTTTGAATATTTCATTTTTATAAATTTCCCGTAGCAGCCCTGAGCCTTGGCAACCTTAAAAATATGCTCCCTTGTTTGATCGCTTATATCGGGAGCGCCGGAGAATGCCTTGGTAACCGCCGAAGGGGAAACGTTTGCAAGTTTTGCAAGTTCCTTCATTGTCATTATTATCACCGAGGATAAGTATATTACTTTTTTTATAAACGGTCAAGCAATACGAAATTATTTCGTAAACTTATATATTGAAGCGCAAAACCCATTGGAGTAATATGGTGTTGAGGTGATTTTATGGGCGCTTTTTATATAGGTACCGTTATGGTACTGCGCTTTGTACAAAGCTATTTCAATAAAAAAGTAAGCAGTATTTTCCCTAAGAGCGCAAAAGCAAGGTATTTTTACGTTGCGCTGTCAATGGGCATAGCCGCTTTACTCGGAGTTATAACTTTAGTTTTAGGCGGGGCGGGAGAAATATCCTTTATCTGTATAGCCCTGGCAACGGCTTCGGGACTCGCCCTTGCAATAAATAAAATTATTGCCGCTCTTGCCATGAAAAACGGAACAATGGTTATGAGTTCGGTTTTTTCCACGGCAGGGCTTATAGTACCCTGTGTTGCCGGAATCTTCTTCTTTAACGAACCAATGAGCATTTGGCAATGGGTTGGCGTTGGAATATTTATTTTCGGCGCATTTTTCCTTGCTTCCTATTCAAAGAATACCTGCCCTACCTACTCATTCAAAACGATAATCTATCTTTTATTAGTTTTCCTTTTAAACGGAATTACAATGCTTTGCCAGAAGCTTTTAACCTTTCTGGATGAGAACGCAAACGTAAGCATGTTCTCCCTTTTATCCTTTGCTATTCCCGCGGTTATTTTCTTTATACTCTCCCTGTTCAGGAAAGATAATACCAACGAGAAACTGAATAAGAAGATCTATCTTCCCATACTGATTCTGGCGGCGGCGGTATTTATTATAAATCAGTTTGCAACCTTGGCAACAGCCTTTGTTTCTTCCGTAGTTTTATTTACCCTTATAAACGGCGGCGCAACCGTAATAAGTTTTATCGTAGCAGCCGTATGCTTTAAGGAAAAGCCTACTTTCAAATCCGTCTTGGGTCTTATTTTAACCCTCGGCGGTATAATGCTTGTAAATATATTCAAATAAAGGAGAATAAATATGAGTACCGTGAAAGTTTTCCCAAAAAACGAAAAAGGGGTTATTAAGCCAATGAACTGCGTAAACAGCGGCCCTGTTCCCGAGCGAAAAACCGAACACAATGAAAACAAATCCGACGGCGCATCTCTTTACAAAACCCTTGAAATTCCCATTACAAGAAACCACGACGCAGCCTTTGTTATAGGATACGGCGCGCCCCACGTTGTAGACGTTCATCTAATATTCCCCGATTTTGACGCCGACGAAAACGACCCTGCAAACTACGATTTTTACTATACGGACAGATACACCGAAGCCTGCAAAGAGGCCGGTTCACAAACATTCTACCGCTTAGGTCCCTCTATTGAACACGGGGCTAAAAAGTACGGCACTATTCCCCCTAAGGATTTTAAAAAGTGGGCAAGAATTTGCGAGCATATTATAGCCCATTTAAACTACGGTTGGGCAGAAGGCCTGCATTTAGACATAAAGTACTGGGAAATTTGGTTTGAGCCGGACCTGGACAAGGACGATGCAAAAACAAAGCGCGCCTGGGGCGGCACGAAAGCCCAGTATTTTGATTTATACGAAACGGCCTCCAAGCACTTAAAGGCAAAATTCCCCGAACTTTTAATAGGCGGCCCCGCTTTAGCGTTTGACGTAGATGAGTGGACCGACGACTTTTTAGCTTACGTTAAGAAAACAAATTCACCCCTTGATTTCTTCTCCTGGCACGCCTACAAGGGCGACCCGAATATTATTTCCGAAATGGCAGATAAATTAAGAACCAAACTTAATAAAAACGGCTTTGAAAAGGCTTTAAGCATTTGCAACGAATACAACTACGTAAAGGGCTGGGAAGGAGACGAGTACAAGCACTCGCAAAAGAGCATAATTTCCAATACGGGCGCCGCTTACGTTGGGGCAGTAATGGCCATTTCCCACGACAGAATGGACCAGCTTTATTATTACGACGTCCGACCCGGTTGTATGTGGAACGGCATATATAATTTATATTTTGAAAAGCTTCCTACCTACGCCGTTTTCGCAATGTTCAGAAACTTAAGAAGGCTGGGTACGAATATTGAAACGGTTTGCACTGATAAGGACTTATACGCAATTTCCGCTAAGGGAGAAAAGGGCGTCGGCACCATGATTTCTTATTTTACAAACTCCGCAGAAGCGGTTGCAAAGACCATCACCGTAGCGTATGATGATTTTGAAGGCAATATTGTTCCCCATATTATTGGCGAAGATAACGATATTAAAGCATTGGATTTCAGTGCCAAGGGGAATAACCTTACCTTTAAAATTGAGCCTAACAGTGTAATGTATATTGAGGCAAATTAATACGGAAGAGTTTATATGGAAACTTTAAGGTTTGATTTAGGGAAAAACGAAGGCAAGTTTTAAATTCTTAATGCAACCAACGGCGGCCCATATTCTCACGATATCTCCTGTATTTTCCCCAACTTCGATGCAGATGAAAACGACCCTTTAATACGGGCTTGAATCGGCCTCCTTGTTAATTTTTTAAATAAAGCTTTTTATATTCGTTTGGGGTTATTCCGTAGTTCTTTTTGAATATCTGAATAAAAGCGGAGGTTGAATAAAAATTCGAATCCATAGCCGCCTGCGTTACTGAGTAATTTTTTTGCAAAAGCTCTTTTGCATATTCAAGTTTCTTTTCCGTTATATATTTATAGGGTGTGGTGGAAAGCTCGTTTTTGAACAGGCGGCAAATATAGGAAACGCTTATATGTAAAGATTTTGCAATTTCATTAATTGAATTTATTTCCTTGTAGTGGGAATCTATAAAACTCAGTATTTCTAAAAGGGGATTTGAAATATGCTTTCTTATTGGCGCACCCTTAAGCGGTACCTGATTCTGCTCTAAATATTCAAGAATACTTATTACCTCGCTGAGAATATATATTTCGGCTTCCCTATTTTTAAACCGTTGGCGAAGCAGAAAAAGCTTTTCCGTAAGTTTGCGGTAGTTTTTTGTTTCCATAGTAAATAAATCGCTGTTTTTGCAGAGCATGGCGGGGTAAATTACCCCGCCGTCAACAAAAGAGAAAAACTGCCTTGGAATAAGAAACTCAAAATATTCTGCCTGCTGAACGTAGTTGGGCCTGCCGTAATGGGATTCAAAGGGGCTATAGTACAGTATCCCCGTATTCTTTATGTCATATTTATGCTCGCCCTTAATAATGCGGGCGTCAACATTAAGGAAAATATTTATTTTATGGTATTCATGATAAACCTCTTCTTCCCATTGGCCGGTATGTACTTTTTCATTAATATAAAGAAAATGCATTGTAAAAGCGTTTTTCTCGGTTCTGGTTGTTAACGAATATTTTTCCATAAATAACCCCTTTGTTCATTAATAAGATATTTTGGTGTTAAAATACGGTATTATATAGAATTATTTTATGTTAGGATTATACTGTAAAATAAACCGTAAATCAATATACGGAGGGTAAAATATGTATAAACCTGAACCTAAAAACAAAAGAATAGATGCTCTACGGCCTATTTATAAGGAATTTTGCCAAAATCCCGGTAAGCGCCCTAAGTTTTACTCTGAGGATAAACGAATGAGCCTCGGCTATCTTCGCGGCTGGCGGGATAACGACGGGGCGTTAACCTCCCTTTTGCGCCATTCCCTTGCGGAAGCGGCAGAGCTCGATTTTTATAAGCCCATTATAGATGAAAACGAGATAATCGTAGGCAGAATAGATTTAGAACCGTATGTAGATGAGGAAAAGGAAGAGTTTGATAAACTCTATGAAATGTTCTACTCTTCACCCATATCCCCGCGGTGCGAGCCGTCCAAAGCCCGTGGGGACCATATCGCAATGGATTACGAAAAGCTTTTGCGTTTAGGCGTAAACGGAATTATTGCCGAGATAAAAGAGAAAAAGGCTGAGATACAAAATGCAAATATAGAGGATATTTACGATACGGAAAATATTCGTAAAGAAGAATTTTACGATTGCTGCCTTATAGAGCTTGAGGCAGTCTTGCGCCTTGCAAAAAGGTACAGCGAATATGCAAAAGCGCAGGCTAAAACAGCTTCGCCTGAAAGAAGTAAAGAGCTTTTGGAAATAGCACGAATCTTGAACAGAGTTCCCGCCGAGCCCGCAAGCTCCTTTCGAGAGGCGATACAGAGTGTTCATTTTTTCACCTTTAATTGCTTTGGCCTTTACCCCTTTGGCCGCCCCGACAGATATCTTTACCCTTTTTATGAAAGGGATATAAAAAACGGTGTCCTCACAAGGGAAGAGGCGCAGTTTTATGTGGACAGCCTTTGTCTTCTTGTTTCAACCTATGTTTTCAGCCGTGCTGCTTGCGGTTTTATTGTGGGCGGTAAAGATAAAAACGGCAATATTATAGAAAACGAGCTTACATATATGTTCATTACTGCACTGGACCATGTGCGTATGCCCGACCCTAACGGAGCACTGGCCGTTGCCCCCGAAACAAGCGATGAACTTCTTGACTATGCTTTAAAGGTTATAGGCAAGGGGGTTACCCATCCTGCGCTTTATAACGACAGCGATATTACCCGTTCTTTAATTAATTACGGTGTTACAGAAGCTGACGCCTGCGAGTTTATTCATACAACCTGCGCAGAAATATCCGTTTGCGCCAAATCACGTAATTATACCACATCCACCGTATTCAGTATGCCGGAGGAACTAATGAAGGCGGTAAATCAAAATACCGATGCAAAGTCCATAGACGAAATAATAGAAACTCTGTTTAAAGTAGTGCGCGAGGGTGTGGAAAAATCATCAAAGCAGTATCTTATGATGATAATGGAAGCTGCAAGAAACGGCCTGCAGCCGATGCGTGTTTCCGCTTTGGTGGACGATTGTATTGCAAAAGGTAAAAGTGTATACGAGGGCGGCGCCAGATACAGTTTTATTCAGCCAATATTTATAGGATTTGCAAACTGTGTTGATTCACTGGTTGCCATAAATAAACTGGTATTTGAAGAGAAAAAGCTTTCGCTGGCCGAGTTTATAAATATAGTTAACAATAATTTTAAGGACAATTCAGCCCTTAGAAGTTATATAATTAACAAGCTTCCCCATTATGGGAACGATAACAGCTATGCCGATAGAATAGCAGAACGCATAGGCAATGAAATTACAGCATTATTTGCAAATGAAAGCATATACGGCGCAAAAGTGAGTATTCCCGGAACCTTTTCTTATATAAACCATGCCCTTATAGGGAAAGAATACGGCGCTACGTTTGACGGAAGATATGCAAATACCTCATTTTCTGATGGCTGTTGCCCCGTACAGGGTTTGGATATAAACGGTCCCACCGCTATGATAAATTCTCTTACAAGCTGGAAGCAAGACAGGCTGCTCGGCGGTATGGTTGTAAATATGAAATTCAGCAAAACAATGTTTAATGAAAATAAGCGCAGGCTTCTTATGAATATGGTGCGTGTATTTATGAAAAAAGGCGGTATAGAGGCGCAGATAAACGTTGTGGACAAAGCAACACTTGAGGATGCCCTTGTGAACCCCGAAAATTACGGAGATTTAATAGTAAGAATAGGCGGCTACAGCGACTACTTCGTGCGTCTTGACGATTCTTTAAAGGCAGAAGTAATTGCAAGAACCGAATACTAATAAAGCACACAGAGATGCTGAAGTGATATAATGATGGTAGACACAAAAAACTGTGTCTACCATCATTTTACTATTTTAATTACATACGTCCTGTTCGAAAACTAAAAAGAAAACCGCCGGTCCAATACAAGCTTGGACCGGCGGCTTAAATTATTTCGTTTTTTGTGTCTACTTCACTTTTGCAGCCGATTTTTATTTATGCTTTAGGCTGATCATTTGCCTGTTCTTTTGCTTTTTTACGTTTACGGGCCGGACGGATTATACAGAAATACAGAATAGGTACAACAATTATTGCAATAAGAGCAAGATAAGGAATTGCGGAAACTAAGAATACAAAGAGGCCCCTTAAGAAATTGCCTATATTGTACACTGCAGTGGAAAGGTTTGCGCCTATTTCATCCCAGACGGTCTCAACGTCACCGGAAACTACCTCACGCTCAACCTCATAAACGTTCAGTTCAACAGTAGCGTAGGTAACAAGGTTATCGTAGGTGCGGAGCTGAGATTCATAGGACTCAAGCTGATATCTGATTTCCGTGAGGCGGGACTGGAGAACCAGAACGTCATCAAGATCCTTTGCCTCCTCCAAAAGGCGGAGCAAAGTCTCCTCTTCGGTGCGCAAAGCCTTAATATGAGACTGGGTGTCAACGTACTGCAAGGTTATATCTTCAACCGAAGTACTCTTAGAGGTAACAGTGCCGATATCGGAAACAAGGGAAGTGAATTCCTTAAGCTTATCGGCAGGGATGCGAATGGTAAGATAAGCTCTTCGGTCGGCAGAATAGTCTTCATCATTATAAACGTCGGAATACTCAATATAACCGTTATAATCGTTGATAGCCTTATTTATATTGTTTATAAAGCTGTCATACTCTTTGGTTTGTACGGTTATGTTTACCCGTTCAATAAGCTTACGGTTTTTAAGAGCGTCACTACCTTCTTCCACTTCAACGCTTGAATCGGAGCTGTCGGTTGAAACCTCTCCTTCAGGGGCTGCTTCGGGCTCAGAGTAATTCCCGCCCATATCCATAGCATCCTCCTTAGCGGCGCTGCCGCAACCGGCGTAGGTCAACATGAATATTAATAATACGCTTAAAATCACAAATAATCTTTTTTTCATTTTCTTACCTCCTTTTACTTATTAGAAGAATTAAAAATAAAAAAGTTCCCTTTTTTTCTTAATATATATTATTTTTTTTAAAATTGCAATAGTTTTAACGTTATTTCCCATTTAAGCATTTATGGTTAGTGAGAGGATTTGATGTTTATGAGTTTATTGCCCCTTATTTACGGATTCTTATCAGGCTTGTTCACCTGGTTTATTACTGCGCTGGGAGCCGCTGTAGTGTTCCCATTTAAAAATTTAAGTCAGAGGGCTCTGGATTGTATGCTTGGCTTTGGTGCGGGGGTTATGACCGCCGCCTCTTTTTGGTCGCTTCTTTGCCCGGCAATTGAGCTTTCCCAAAGCCTTTACAATAACGGATGGCTTTTACCTGCCTTGGGTTTTGCCCTTGGCGGCGCTTTTGTTATTTTAACCGACCTGCTTTTAAAAAGATTCAGCTTTTTAACCTTTGAAAGCCAATGTAAAAACGGCAAAAAAGGCGCAAGACGCTCCCTTTTGCTTATAGGGGCTGTCACAGCCCATAACCTGCCTGAAGGAATGGCCGTTGGGGTTGGAATTGGCGGCGCTTTTTTAGGCCTTGCCGGCTGCAGTATGGAAGGGGCCTTAATGCTGGCAATTGGAATAGGGCTTCAGAATTTCCCCGAGGGTGCGGCAGTTTCCCTTCCCTTACTCAGAGAGGGCTTTCCAAAGAAAAAGGCTTTTTTATACGGTCAGCTTTCAGGAGCCGTGGAGCCCATAGGCGCTGTTATGGGGGTTTGCTTTGCTTTGGCGGTACGTTCGTTTTTACCTATTTTGCTTTCTTTTTCTGCAGGTGCAATGATAGGGGTGGTCTCTTTGGAGCTTATACCCGAATATGCCCAAAAAAATAAGATTCCTGCAACTGCAGGTATGATATTCGGGTTCCTGATAATGATGATACTTGATATAACCTTAAAATAAAAAAAACGGCTTAAAGCCGTTTTTTATTTTAACATTTCCTCAATTTCCTCTTTTGACATAAAGCCAACGGAGGTATCTGCAATTTCGCCGTTTTTAAAAAGAATAAGAGTAGGAATGCTTGCAACGCCAAATTCCATAGCAAGGCTGCCCTGTTCATCAACGTTGATCTTGCCAACCTTTATACTTCCTTCATATTCCTCTGCGATCTCTTCGATCACCGGAGCAAGCATACGGCAAGGGCCGCACCAGGGAGCCCAGAAATCCACAAGAACGGGAACGGCACTTTCAATTACTTCATTTTCAAAATTTTCTTTTGTTATAACGTACTCTGCCATTATTATTCTCCTTTTAATAGTATATCTATACTGTTATATAATGCGCTTTCACTCATTGCGCCCATATAGCCGCCTATAATAACCCCTTTTTCATTAATGAACAGGGTTGCGGGAACCGAAGAAACGCCGTAGGTATAGGCGCCTTCATAGTTTACGTCCAAGTATACAGGGAACTTATAACCGCTTTCCTTTAAGAATTCTTTTACCGACTCGGGAGTATCACGGCTGCCGTCGGTTAAATTAACCATTAAAAAGTTAATTTTATCGCCGTATTCCGAATAAGCCTTTTCAAAATGAGGCATTTCTGCCTTACAGGGGCCGCACCAGGTAGCCCAGAAGTTTACCACCGTCGGCTTACCCTTGAAATCAAAAAGCCGGACCTGTTCGCCATTAATATCTTCCATGGCAAAATCCACAGCATATAATTCTTCCTTTTGTTCCGGGGCTTCTTCGGGGCTGTATTTTTCACTTAAGAGTCCGTAACCCCAAAAGGCAAGAGCAAAAAGTGCCGCCACAGCAAAAACAATAAGTACAAGCTTTAAGGTCTTATTCATTTTAAGCAAATACCTCCATTACCCTGCTAATTAAACCAAGAGCCATAAGAATACCCAGAACAATTAAGAACACACCGCAGACTGTATTTATGATCTTATAATGCTTCTTAATAAAGCTGAAGGTAGTTTCAAGCTTATCCAGAAGCAGTGCAGATATTAAAAACGGAATGCCAAGGCCCATGCAGTAACATACCAGAAGCAAAAGCCCCTGCCACACTGTATTGGAATTTGAAGCCAACATTAAAGCAGAGCCTAAAAATGCGCCGATACAGGGAGTAAGACCAACTGAGTAGACCAAACCGAAGGTAAAGGCGCCAAAAAAAGAGGCTGCGTTCACCCGCTTATTTATACCCTTAAAAAAGGGTATTCTTATTAATTCAAGATAGCTAAAGCCGAATATTATTACAATAATTCCACTTATAATATTAACTGCGGTTTTATACTTAATAAGTAAGGAGCCTAACGTACCTGCAAAAACGCCCAGAATGCAAAAAACCAAACTGTAGCCGAAAACAAAGCCCAAAGCCCTTAAAAGCACTTTGCTTTTTTTATTTGTACCGCCTGCAAAATAGGAAATATACAAGGGCAGCATGGGAAGCATACAGGGAGAAATAAAGGATATGATCCCCTCAAGGAAGGTTATAACGTATTGCATATTTATCACCTTTTTTATTCTATATTATAATCTTAAAACTTGCAACAGAAAAATTAGATTTGATTTTTTTATTAATAATATGTATAATTAATACGGGAGGGAGCTGGTAAAAATGGAACACTCACACTTTAATCACAGAAAAAGAATGAGAGAAAAATTTGATTCACAGGGGCACAAGTCCTTTGCCGACCATGAGATTTTGGAAATGCTTTTGTTTTACAGTGTGCCGAGAGTTAACACAAATCCATTGGCGCATAAACTTATTGAAAAATTCGGTTCTCTTTCAAACGTGTTAAAGGCAAAGAAGAAGGCTCTGCTTAAGGTTGAGGGTATTGGTGAGCAGACAGCAATTTATCTTACCCTTATAGGCTCGCTTTTAACCAGAGTGAGAGCGAGGGAAAATAATAAAATTACGGTTATTGACAGCATTGATGCCACTGATATTATTCTGCCTGAATTTGAGAATATTACAGACGAAAAGATCTATCTTCTGGCTATTGACGATAAATTCCGCATAAGATACAACGGCTTTATAATTGACGGTAATATTGAAAACGTTGACATCCTTCCCGAAATGATAGCCAACGAATGTATTAAATGCCGCGCAACAAGATGTTATATTGCTCATAACCATCCTTCCGGCTGCGCCATTCCTTCTAAGGTGGATGTGGAAAGCTCCGCCGAAATTGAACGGATCTTAGAAAGTGCCGGTGTTTCCCTTGAGGACCATTACGTTGTTTCCGACGGAGATTACGTATCCTTTTACGACAGCGGATTTTTACTTAAGCAAAAAAACAGGCCTGAATAATTCAGGTCTGTTATTTTTTTAGTATTCCGTATTTATTTTTTATCCGCTCAAGCTTATACAAAAACGGTCGGCCTATTATGAACATTACAAGGAAATTACAAAGGCTTTGGGTAATATTAAAGCCTAAACCTGCCGTAAAAATTGCCAGAGCTCCCTTTAAAGATGGCTCCGAAAGGCCTATAAACACAGTTGAAAGATCCAGCACAGGGCCAACCACCAAAAAATAAATCAAAAAACCAAGCAACCCTAAGGAAAATGGCTTTTTGATATTGCAAAAAAGCCCTGCAATAAAACCGCTCAAACCGTAGGCTATCATTTGCCACGGGGTAAACGCACCCTGCCCCGCAAAGAAATTACTGCCGAAAGCGGCTATTGCCCCTATTACAAACCCTGTTTGGGGGCCAAATGCAATTGCCGATAGCATAATTACCCCGAACATAGGCTTAAAATGAGGTATTGGAATAACAAAACGAGCGGCTATTGCTATAGCGCTTAATACCGCAATTAAAACTATTTCTCTTGCGCCTACCTTTTTGCCTTCAAACTGTACAAAAAACAAAGAAAGCATCTCAATAATTATAAGACTGCTTGTAATGTAATACTGCCTGCCGGAAAGCTTTGTACCCAAAAACAAAGTCAGAGGGAAAAGCACAAAAATAACCGCAATTGAAACAATGGTGGTTTTTTTCATAAAGCGCCTCCCCTGTTTTGCTTATAAAGATCGGCTATATTTTCAGCAGTAACGGCATTTTCAAAAATATTACGGCTCATTCTTGCGGCGGCGGTAGTGTAAAAGCTGTTTGAACCGAAGAATTTTTTCGGAGTAAGGGTGGTAAGCAGTTGGCCGTCAAAGAACATACTTACAAAATGTGCGTTTGCCGCGCAAAACTCCATATCGTGAGTAACCATAATTACCGTAAGACCCTTGGAAGTCAGGTTCAAAAGAAGTGCCGCCAGTTTATTTTTATAAAAACAGTCCATCCCCTTGGTAGGCTCGTCAAGAAGCAGTATCTTCGGCTCGGTAAGTAAGGCCTTAGCCAAAGCCAATTTTTGCTGTTGGCCGCCCGAAAGATCGTAAGGATGGCTTAAAAGCAGATCTTCAAGCTCGCAGAATTCAATTATCTGAGCAATTCTTTCTTTATTAGAGCTCATTTCCCAAAGCTCTTGCTCAACGGTATTTTTAGAAAAAATATTTTGAGGGTCCTGAGGCAAATAGGCAACGCAATTATTATAAAGCTCATTTGGTTTATATTTTGCAACAGGCTTTGAAAGAATACTTATTTTGCCCGAATAAGGCCTGCAGATACCGCATAAGGCTTTCAATACGGTGGATTTTCCCGCTCCGTTAGCTCCTACTATAGCGTAAAGACTTCCTTGGGGCACTGCAAAGCTTGTACCCTTCAGTATATCGGGAGCGCTCTTTTCATAACGAAACCACACTTCCTTCAATTCAACAGCCGCTTTAGTAAACCCGTACTCTTCATATGGAAGAGATTTATTATTTATTTCTTCAAGGTGCTCCGAAAGCCAAAGCCTTCCCTCTCTTACTGTAAGAGGGCCGTTATTATCAAACGGAGCAAATGCTCTTACAGCGGTTGGCAAAGAGGCAAACATTGAATGATTTAAATTATAAAGACTCGCCCCAACCTTACGGGGACTGTCATTTAAAAGTACCCTGCCTTCTTCCATAACCACAGCCCTGTGAGCGTAAGGGAAAATATCCTCTAAGCGGTGCTCGGTTATAATAACCGTAACGCCAAGCTCGGTATTTATTTTTCTGACAGTATTGAGAAAATCGGAAGCTGCAACCGGGTCAAGCTGGGCGGTAGGCTC
Organism: Eubacteriales bacterium; assembly: GCA_045541395.1. Classification (GTDB taxonomy): domain Bacteria; phylum Bacillota; class Clostridia; order Oscillospirales; family UMGS1783; genus JAZRWQ01. The sequence goes on along the minus strand of JAZQIZ010000018.1, from coordinate 71,419 downwards.
ATCAAGAATTAAAATCTGGGGATCAAGAGCCATAACCGAAGCAAGGTTTACAAGCTGTTTTTGGCCTCCCGAAAGCTCACAAATATCCTTGTAAAACCAATCCTGTATGCCGAAATAGCAGGCCATTTCTGCAACCTTTGCCCTTATTTTTTCCTGTTCAAGGCCTAAATTTTCAAGGCCGAAAGCAAGCTCGTGCCAAACCTTATCGGTTACGATCTGCGCTTCGGGGTTTTGAAAAACAAAGCCTATTTCCTTTGCGGCTTCAAGGGGTGTTATCTCCTTTAAGGGTTTGTTGTTATAAAGGATCTGCCCGCTTAAACTGCCGTAAGGGGCAAGGGAAGGCTTAAGGTGCTTTAGGAGGGTGGTTTTACCGCAGCCTGAAGGGCCGCACAGCACAAGATATTCACCTTTTTCTATTTCAAGATCAATATTTCTGAGAGCATTTTTATTGCTTCCCGAATATGCAAAACTTAGATCGCTGATCTTAAAATGCGCCATCTTATTCCCTCCTCCACACGCAAAATTGACGGTATCAACAAAAATACATTATAGACTCCAAGCCCCCATGAAAGAGGAGCAAGGCTTAATTCGGGTGTAAACTGTACACGGGCTTGTCCGTAAACTGCAGAAACGATAATCAAAACAATTAATACTGCCATTATTATAAGCAGGATAATATCCGTTACATATAAACGGTAAATATTAAAGCTTTTTCTTTTGGCGGCACCGTAACCGCGGCTTTTCATTGAATCGGCGGTGGTTATACTACCCTCAAGAGCCCATCCCGTAAGAGCATTCAGAACCGAGGAGTAACCCTTTAGCCTTTCCTTAAGACTGCCGTTTTTGTTTATTCCTCTGCCGATAGCTTTTCTGCTTTCGGATATCTGACCCGCCTTTCTGAAAAGCATAGGCACCATTCTGAATACCATTACAAGAACCAATGATACAGAGGGGATTATATTTCCGAAAAGGGCGGTGAATTTATCCCCTGTTAAAACCGCGCTGTAGCAATAAAACCATAAGATCATTAAGAGCAATATTCCACCTACAGCCGCACCGTATATAAGAGCCTCCAGAGTATATCTTCTGCCCAATATTTCAAATAACACGGTTTTTCCTTTCGTATTGAAAACAGGGTTAATTACAGCAAGTATCAGTGCCAGGGGCAATAGCTGTAAAAGTCTTAAAAGAGCCTTTTTGCCCATAAGAAGCATACTGTAAAGGGTTACACAGACCACCGAAGAAAGTATATAAGCCGGGTGCTGAAAAACCACGCCTAAGCCTATGGCTCCTGCAAAAAATATGAAATTTACAAGTGGATGTCGCTTAGAAAAAGCATCCATTCTAAATTCCTCCAATAAAAAAACCCCCAATAAGGGGGAGAAAAATACAACAATAAACCTACAGGCACCCCCAAGAGCCTGTACAGAAAAAACGTATTCCGACTCCGGGCGCCTTTTTGCTTGCAGCCTTCTCAAATAAATTCAATGACTGCAAACGGCCTTCCTGCCCGTCTACGGCGGCTTGGTACCGTTGGGATTTACCCATTCCGAGTTTATATTACCACACTTTCATAGAGTTTGCAATAAAAAAAAAGGCTCCTTTCGGAGCTTTTTTTATTTGCAGTCAAATGCAGGATTAAAGGCATAAAAATTCTTGCAGTCAAGAGAATCCTGGGTTATTCTTAAGGCTTCACCGAAGCGCTGGAAGTGAACAACTTCCCTTTCTCTTAAGAATCTCAGAGGATCTATAACTTCGGGGTTATCCATAATGCGAATAAGGTTATCGTAGGTGGTTCTTGCTTTTTGTTCGGCCGCCATATCCTCATGAAGATCGGAAATGGGGTCTCCCAATGATTGGATCATATTGGCGCTGAATGGGCTGCCCGAAGCGGCGCTGGGCCAGATACCGGCGGTATGATCCACGTAAAAGGGAGCGAATGCCGAGTTCTTTATCTGCTCGACAGTAAGGTTTTTAGTAAGCTGATGGACAATAGCGCTTACCATTTCCATATGCCCAAGCTCCTCGGTGCCAATATCGGTTAAAACACCTGCAACTTTGCCGTTTTTTGCGCTGTAACGCTGAGAAAGATAGCGCAGAGACGCGCCCAATTCCCCATCCGGTCCTCCGATCTGACTTACAATAAGGGCTGCGGCGTTAGGGTCGGGTCGGGTTATTCTTACAGGATACTGTAAAAGCTTTTCATAATTCCACATCAGCCTATTCCTCCTTCCCAGGGCCAGGGATTTTCTACCCAGCTAAAACAGTTTTCCGAAACGACCTGACCTTTTGTCAAGGGGCCGTATTCCGCAGTATAATGAGCAACCGCTTTTTCCAAGAGGCCTGTTACGTAATGGTAATAATCCAGAGCTTCAGTACATTTCGGGTGAGTATCAAGGAAAAGCACCGTATCGTGCTGAACGAATTTCAAACGGGCAATATCCTTTAAAAGAGCCTGTTTTTCATTCATAATTTACAGCACCTCCCTGTAAAGGGCTTATCAAGGTCTTTAAAAAGGGTGCCTGCGCAGTAGGCGGCGTCTATTTCATAAAGATTTTCAAATTTTTGCACGGGCACATAAGCCATGGCAAGAGGCAGGCCGTCTATACCTGAAACCTGTTCAACTGCATATTCGCAAGAGGGGGTGTTAGTTACAGGGCAAACGTTTCTTACAGGCACACGGCATTTTATTGTTGGACCGTTTTTATAACGGCAGTAATCGTTCATAAAATTTCCTCCTTTTTCATAGTATACTACAGTATATTACTCAAAAGAGGAGGCCGATAACAGCGGGCATTTTCCCTGAATAAAAGAGTAATTTTTTTTGATTTTCCGTTTTTTATTGAATTTTTTAAGGGAATGTAATATTATTAATAAAGGTGCGGTTGCTTATTATGAAGAAATGTTTTTTATTATTTACAGTTTTGCTCGCGGCGATCCTGATCAAAATAAATCTGAGTCATATTAAAACAATTGCGCCTGTAAAGACAGACGGTGCTACCTACGTTAAGGGTATACTTGTTGTTAATAAAACCTACGGCCTGCCTTCTGATTTCGGCGGAGAAAATAAAGAAGCAACGGAGGCTTTTAATAAGATGGCCCAGGCCGCAAAAAATGAAGGGCTTAATATTTACGCCACCTCTGTATACAGGGACTATTACACTCAAAAAGCTATATATGAGCGGGAAGTAAATAACTACGGCATCAAGCATGCTGAACGCACTACTGCACGGCCGGGGCATTCTGAGCATCAGACCGGCCTTGCCTTTGACCTTAACACTATTACTTTGGATTTTAAGGATACTGAAGAAGGAAGGTGGTGTGCTGAGCACTGCTACGAATACGGCTTTATTTTACGGTATCCTGAGGGCAAGGAGCATATTACGGGCTACACCTACGAGCCCTGGCATTTCAGATATATTGGAGAAGATGCTGAGGTCATACACAAGAGCGGTCTGACTTTAGAAGAATATTTAGGAATAGATTCAGAATACAAGGAGTAAAAAAATGAAAGAAACCATAAACGGAGCAACCTATTTTGACGGTATATTGATCTGCAACAAGACTTACAGTATGCCCAAGGATTTCGGAGGAATTAACAAAGAGGCTCAAGAGGCCTTTGAAAGAATGTGCGCCGCAGCAAAAAAGGAAGGTATACATATATTCAATTTCTCCGGCTACAGAAGCTTTGATTTTCAGTATCAGGTTTACTGGAAGGCTTATGACAAGGATGGCCGGGAGTTTGCGGAAAAATCTATTGCACGGCCGGGGCATTCTGAGCATCAGACAGGGCTTGCTTTTGATATAAACTGTATTGACCCTGAATTCGGAGAGTGGCCTGAAGGCATTTGGTGTAAGGAGCACGCAAGGGAATTTGGGTTTATTTTAAGATATCCAAAAGGCAAAGAGCATATTACAGGCTACAAGTTTGAGCCTTGGCACTTCCGCTATGTAGGAGTGGAAAATGCAAAAAAAATTGAAGCAACAGGCCTTTGCCTTGAAGAATACTTCGGCATAGACTCTAAATACGAAAGCGAAACCTACGAAAGATAAAAAAAGAGTACGGACTAATAAGTCCGTACTCTTTTTTATTCTTCTATTATTGGATAGCAGGTGAAATATTCTTTATCTATTGCGTAATAGGGAACAAACTTAAAGCGGTCTACAGAGAAATGCATAGGCGCTTCCTCTTTAAGGCTTGCAAGAACCTGCTTGGGGCTCATTTTGATCCGTGGAATAGTGGGTTCTATAGTAAGGCGGTTTCTAAGGGGAAGCACTTCTTCCTTATTAACATTGGTAAGAGCCATCATCATAGGACCGCAGAGCATAACATAGCGGTCGGAATTATCCTTCGGCTGGTCAAAGCCTGTATATTTAATAAGGCGCGGCGAAAGATCGAATTCAAATTCAACCTTATCTCCTTCGTTCCAAATACGGTTTATTACTGCATAAGAACCTGCCTTGGCTTTTAATTCTTCCTTGCCGTTTATTTTTATTGAAACCTCATCTGTTTGCCACTGAGGAATACGAATTCGAAGGACCTTCTGAACCTTTTCCTTCGGCGAAATAACAAGCTGTACCTTACCGCTGTAGGGGAACTCCGTATTCATTGTAATATCCATATTACTGCCCTTATACTGAGAAGCAATAAATAAATTTACAAAAACGCCCTCTTCATCGGCAGAATAAATGTAGGAAGGAATAGTGGGAATAAACATTGTAGCGGCAACTTCACAGCAGTTGTTCCAGTTTCTGCCCCATTCCTTTTCGCCGTGGAAGCGAACATGGTAGCGGGTCCAGCCATCCTGAGCGGTACGGCAGGCAGCAATGGCATTGAAAAGACTTTCCTCCAGCTCTTTTGCATACTTTTCCTCACCGGGGAATAACTGCATAAGGCGCATATTAATAAGGCACCAGAAAACAGAAGAGCAGGTTTCTCCGTTATGACCGGTAGTAATATAATAGGAGCCGGGCGGGTAGGGGCCGTCCACCTCGCATATAGCGGCGGTACCGCCAATATGAATATAGTACTTGCGCCATATTTCATAACCGCCCATTAAAGCATCAAGGTATTTCTTTTCGCCGGTTGCTCTGTATTGATCGGCCAGAGCTTCTATTATAAGCAAAGCATAGCAATGAGGCTGATGGCCGGGATAGCCTACTACCGCAAGGGAGTTTTCATCTTTAAGGGTTTTTAAAAGATAATCCTGATCGAAGTACTTTTGAACAGTAAGCATATCCGTATCTTTGGAAACTTCGCTGTTTGCCATAAGAGGGATTCCCGGGTAGGTATTGGTAGAGTTTGTGCCCTTGACCATATGAGAAAGATGCTGCGGGGAGTTTTCAAGCCAATCGTACATTCTGCGGGCATTTACAAGGCCCTGTTTATTGCCTGCATTTGCGGCATAGAGCATAGAGCGGGTCCAGAACACACGGTCGTAATTTTTTCTTTCGCTTAAGGGGCTTATATCGTCATCAAAGGACTCTGCCTCCGGATAGTAATTAAAATATCCGTCCTCACGCATACGGGCGGTAATATCATTCATAATTTTTTCGCCTATGGCGCGAAGTTCCTCATCCTCTTCCCATAAAAGAAAGTTATATGCGCCGCCCAAAAGCCTTGCTTCATTGGATGCAGGCAGAAAATGAGACCAGCCGGGGCCGGGGATATTACCAAAATCGGGGCCATCTCCTTCACAGTAGAACTTCATTTTAAAGTCATTTTTAATTATTTTGTTGTTATCGGCCAACATTTTGGTGAAAATTTTATCATTGAGCTTTACACCGCCCTGAGGACAGGACGCCTTATATTCAACCTTTTTCCAGTTGGAAGGATCAGAGGTTTCCTTAAAGCCCTTTGAAATTTCTTCATACTCCTTTAATTTAAGGTCGCGCATATGTTCAGGGTAATTTACAATTTCCTCCGCTTCAAAGGACCAAACTTCCATAATAGCCTCGGGAGTTTCCTTATTCTTTTTGGAAACTACCGAAATTTCGTGGATCTTATCTCCGGCTATTCCCTGTTTTTCAAAAAGCATTTGCTTTAGATTTTCGCTGTTAAAAGTATTCACGGTTGTTTCATATTCGCCGTCAATATAAATTTCGGCAAGGCCACCGTCCGGTCTGGTATTAAAATTAACTCGCACGGTATCTCCCAAAAAAGAGAATATACATTTACTGTACTGAATTTTGGTATACCGACGGGTACCTTCATATACCCAGGTACCGTAATATTGGATTCCGTTGTAAGACGCCGCATAGGTAGTTAACATAAAAACACCTCCGTATTTTACTGTTTTAATGATACAATATATATTCATTAATTGCAATATATCTTCACTAAGAAAATTTAGCCTTGATTAGAAACAAAACATACAGTATAATAATCCACGAGAAGGTGACATTATGATAAGATTTAACAACGATTACTCAAAAGGCGCACATCCTGTAATTTTAGAGTACCTGGAGAATTACAACAGCCAGGCTTACGGCGGATATTCTTTAGACCCTTGGTGCCAAAAAGCCAAGGAAAAAATAAAAGAATATATTAAAAAAGACGCTGATATTCATTTTCTGGTTGGGGGAACGCAAACAAACTTTGTAGCTTTAGCCTCTATGCTGAAGCCTTTTGAAAGCATTATAAGCGCCAACACGGGGCATATAAACGTTCACGAAACCGGAGCGGTGGAAAACAGCGGCCATAAAATTCACGCTCTTCCCTCCCCTGACGGTAAAATAACAGCAAAGCAAATTGAAGAGGAAGCTCTTTTATATTTTGAAAGCCCCATAAAGGAGCATATTACAAAGCCCAAGGCGGTTTACATTTCCTTCCCCACCGAATACGGCACGGTTTACTCAAAGGAAGAACTGGAGAATATTTACGCCGTTTGCAGAAAATATGATCTGTATTTGTTTATTGACGGCGCCCGTTTAGGTTACGGCCTTGGCGCCGGCACAATGGGTATTTCTGATATTGCAAGAAACTGCGATATGTTTTATATTGGAGGAACAAAGTGCGGCTTATTATTCGGCGAAGCCCTTATTATTCTTAACGACAGACTGAAAGAGGATTTCAGAAGCTATATAAAGCAAAACGGTGCAATGCTTGCAAAGGGCTGGCTTATTGGTATGCAGTTTTACGCAATTTTAGAAAACGGTGTTTATTTTGAAATAACCGAAAAGGCAGTTAAGCAGGCTATGCAAATTAAAGAAGCTTTTAATAAAAAGGGTATTCCCTCTTATATTGAAAGCCCCACAAACCAACAGTTTGTTATTCTGGAAAACGGGCAGATGAATGCTTTGGCAAAGAATTTTGTTTTTGAATTTGAAAAGAAAATTGATGAGAGCCATACCTGCGTTCGTTTCTGTACAGCCTGGTATACAAAAGAAGAAGAGATTGAAGCTCTAATAAAGGAAATAGAACTTTTATAAAGGAAATTGCACAAGAAATTGTGCAATTTCTTTTTATTTTCAGAAAACTATCACATTTTATATGCTTTTTTTACACGAAGCTTTAATATAATTTTCTTGAGAGGTGATCGGATGCAATACAGACATGAAGTTAAGCTGCCTATAAACAGCCTTGACGTTATTGTTCTGCGGCAGCGGCTGAAGGCAATTTTAAAACCCGACAGCCATGCCAAAGACGGTTCGTACTCTGTACGGAGCCTTTACTTTGACGACCCGGATGATTCTGCTTTAAAGGATAAGCTTGACGGGGTTGCCGTAAGGGAAAAGTATAGAATAAGAATGTATAATTATGACGAAAGCTTTATCCGCCTGGAAAGAAAATTCAAAAGCAACGGAGTAGGCTTTAAAAATTCGGCCCAATTAACCAAGGAACAAACACTGAAAATATTGCAGGGAGATATTTTATTTTTGGCTGATTCCGACAACGAGGTTATGAACGATTTTTATAAAAAGCTAATATATAAGCATCTTCGGCCTAAGGTCTTAGTTGATTATAAAAGGGAGCCTTACGTATTTACAGCGGGGAACGTAAGAGTCACCATTGACTCCGATATTCGGACTTCCTTGAATTGCATTGATTTTTTCAGCAAGGATACAGTATCCCTTAAAGTGCAAAGTGAAGAGTCGGTGCTTGAAATTAAATGGGATAACTATTTACCCGATATTGTAAAAGCTGCTGTTACTACGGGCAGTCTTTACCAAACGGCATTTTCCAAATACGCTATGTGCAGAATGTATGAATAGGAGAAAATTATGAACTTTAACGATATTTTTAAATCAGACTTTCTTAATAACGTTTCAAGTGTAAGTGTGCTTGATATGACGTTGACCATCTTACTTTCCTTTGCTATAGGCATTTTTATTTTCTTTGTTTACCGCAAGACCTACAGAGGAGTTATGTATTCCACAGGCTTTGGGGTAACTCTTATTGCCCTTACAATGATAACCTCCATACTCATTTTAGCGGTCACAAGCAACGTTGTACTTTCCTTAGGTATGGTTGGTGCGCTTTCCATTGTAAGATTCCGCACTGCAATAAAAGATCCTCTTGATATTGCATTTCTTTTCTGGGCAATTGCGGCAGGCATTGTTCTTGCGGCGGGAATGATACCCCTTGCGGTTATCGGCAGTATCGTTATAGGCGCGGTTTTACTTATTTTTGTTAATTTCAAAACCGCTGGTTTTCCTTACATTGCGGTTATCAGCTGCGAAAACAGTGAGGCTGAAAAGAAGGCTTATGCATTCCTTAAGGACAACGCATTACGCTGTAAAATAAAAAGCAAAACTGCAGGTAACGGCAACATTGAGATTAATTACGAAGTACGTCTCAAAAACGATAACACCGATTTTATTAATTCTATAAGTGCAATTAATGGCGTTAAAAGCGCGGTGCTTGTTTCATATAACGGCGATTATATGGGGTAAACTATGTGGGTGCATAAACACTTTAATAAAATTGCCATTACAGTAACAGCCTTGGCCTTGATAATTACGTTGCTGTTTATGAACGGCAAGAGCCTTGGCATTACCCCTATGGAAAATATTCAGGGCTATGAAAACAGGCTTTTTGACCAAAGCAGAGTACATACCATCGATATTGTTATGGATGATTGGGACGGTTTTATTTCAAATGCCCAATCGGAAGAATATTCTTTATGCTCGGTTATAATTGACGGCAAAGCTGTAAACAATGTTGGCATCAGAGGCAAGGGCAATACCTCCCTTTCCAGTGTTGCCTCTATGGGCAGTCAGCGATACAGCTTTAAAATTGAATTCGATAAATACGATAGCACGAAAAACTATTACGGTCTTGATAAGCTGAGTCTTAATAACCTCATTCAGGACAACACCCTTATGAAGGACTATTTAACCTACACTCTTATGGCAAAAACAGGGGCTGATGCGCCGCTTTGCAGCTTTGTTTATATTACGGTTAACGGTGAAGACTGGGGGTTATATCTTGCAGTCGAGGGCATTGAGGACAGTTTTCTTTCGCGCAATTACCAAAGCCAAGGCAATCTTTATAAACCTGACAGCATGGAAATAGGCGGAGGCAAGGGCAACGGCAAGGACTTTAATATGGAAAATTTCAATGCCGAGGACTTTGCTCCAAATGCTCCTGAACAAGGTTTTAATGAAGCGCACGGGCAAAAACCCGACGGCTTTGGGGGCCGAACTTCTTCCGGTGTTACTAAGCTTCAGTATATTGATGATAATTACGAAAGCTATCAGACCATATGGGACAGCGCCAAAACCGATATTACCGATAATGATAAGGACAGACTTATCGGGTCCTTAAAAAAGCTTTCGGCTTATGAGGATATTGCTAAGATACTGGATACCGAAAACCTTATAAAATACTTTGTGGTTCATAATTACGTTTGCAACGGTGACTCATATACCGGCTCGATGATACACAACTATTATTTATATGAAAATAACGGTATACTTTCTATGCTGCCCTGGGACTACAACCTTGCCTTCGGAGGCTTTGAGGGGGATAACGCAACATCCGTTGTTAACAGCCCCATTGACCTTTCTCTGACAGACAGGCCTATGGTGAACTGGATATTTGAAAGTGAAGAATATACCCTGTTATACCATAAGTATTTTGAAGAATTTTTAAACAACACAGACATTGAAGCGATAATTGATAATGCTTATAACTTAATTTCTCCCTTTATGAAAAAGGACCCAACCGCCTTTTGTACCTATGAGGAGTTTGAGACGGGCGTAAACACCTTAAAAGAATTTTGCAATTTAAGAACAAAAAGTGTTCTTTCCCAACTAAAAAACAACACTACAAGCGAAAATATTACCTACGAGGATGCTTCTCACATTAATATTTCAGATATGGGCAATATGCACTCCACAGCCACAGGGCGCCCCGACGGTAATATGCAAATGCCCGAAGGCGGGATGGAAATGCCCGAAGGTGGAATGGAAAGACCGCAAGGTGGAACGGAAATGCCCGAAGGCGGAATGGATATGCCCGAAGGTGGAATGGAAATGCCTGAAGGCGGAATGGAAATGCCCGAAGGCGGAATGGAAAGACCGCAAGGCGGGATGCCGCCCGGAGGCTTTGGCGGGCCTATGGGCGACAAGTCGGAAAATGCAAACAGAATGCCTTTTTCTGTTGAATAAAAAAAGGAAGCAGACAAATAATTTGTCTGCTTTCATTTTATTCAGCTTTATACTTTTCTGCCTGAGAGTTAATAAGCTCAAGATCGTCAAAATAATTGATCTTCATTGCGCCTTTTACTTCAGATAAGGTTTGAGCAGCAACCTGACGGGCGGTCTCACTGCCCTTCTTAAGAATATTGTAAATTTCGGGGATATCCTTTTCAAATTCCTTTCGCTTAACACGGATAGGCTCTAAAGTCTCCTGCATAACGTTATTAAGGAATTTTTTAATTTTAACGTCACCCAAGCCACCGCGCTGATAATGGGCTTTCATTTCATCTAAATTAGCGTAATCAGGAGCGTATTCAGGGAAGAATTCATCCTTACAAAAAGCGTCAAGATAAGTAAACACAGTGTTGCCTTCAATATGGCCGGGATCACTTACCTGAAGATGGGTAGGATCGGTATACATGCTCATAATTTTCTTGCGAACATCCTCTGCGGTATCTGCAAGGTAAATGCAGTTGCCTAAGGATTTACTCATTTTAGCCTTGCCGTCAATACCGGGCAGACGCAGACAAGCGGCGCTTTCGGGAAGCAAAGCTTCGGGCTCTACCAATACGGGAGAATAAACGCTGTTGAACTTACGAACTATTTCCCTTGTCTGTTCGATCATAGGAAGCTGATCCTCGCCAACGGGAACTGTAGTTGCCTTAAAGGCGGTAATATCGGCAGCCTGGCTTATAGGGTATGTAAAGAAACCTACAGGAATACTTGCTTCAAAGTTACGCATTATTATTTCGGACTTAACGGTTGGGTTTCTCTGTAAGCGAGAAACGGTCACAAGGTCCATATAATAGAAGGTAAGCTCACAAAGCTCGGCGATCTGAGACTGAATGAATAAAGTGGACTTATTGGGGTCAAGACCGCAGGAAAGGTAATCAAGTGCAACCTCAATAATATTCTGACGGATCTTTTCGGGGTTTTCTATATTATCGGTAAGAGCCTGAGCATCGGCGATCATAATATAGGTGTTTTTAAACTGACCGCTGTTTTGCAGTTCAACTCTTCTTCTTAAGGAGCCAACGTAATGGCCTACGTGAAGTCTGCCCGTAGGGCGGTCACCTGTTAAAATAATTTTTTCATTTGCCACGGTAATTTCCTCCGTTTATCTTAAATACATTCCCCACACCACAAAGGACGCCACAAAAGCCACGGCGATCAAAGACGCCCATACCGCAGGGAGCTTTTTATTTTTCAAATAGCTTATATAAATTAGACCAAAGCAAAGCCAGCCTAATACCACGGGCACAATATAAAACATATTATACCCCCTTTAAGCCTACAAACAAGTATTCTATAAAAGAATATTTTACTGTTTTCTTTACAAGGCGGAAGGTAAGACAATAAATGTCATTCACCAACATTATAATGAATGCAGGAAAAATAAATAACGTCAATACAGGATTATACACCATTGCGCGCTCAAAATCAAGGTGCATTATATTATTAAGGGCTCTGCTGCTGCCGCAGCCGGGGCATATTGCACCTGTTAAATGATAGATAAGGCAAAAGCTTGTATTTGCAATGGAAGCTACGGGAATAAAAGCAAAGGTTACAAGCAGAGCTATACACAGAGCTATTCTTATTACAGCAATTATATTCAATAGCTTCATAGGTTTAAAAGCGCCGCGGCGCTTTGAGAAAGATCTTCGCAAAGAGCCATTGCCTCCTCTTCTGTTTTACCCTTGCATAGGGCATATATCTTAACCTTTGGCTCGGTGCCCGAAGGGCGGATTATTATTTTGGAGCCGTTTTCGAGGCAAAACTCCAGAATATCAAGCTTAGGTAAATTATCAATACCCTTAAGATAATCTGTTATACTTGTTATCTTTTGCCCGTTTATTTCTTTAGGGGGAAGGCTTCTCAGCTCACTTAAGCGGTTATTTAAGGATACCATACCGTTTAAGGGATCAAGCTCAAGCCCCTGTGTTTTTTCAAAATAATACCCGTAAAGGCTATAAAGCTCCTTCAGCATATCAATACAGGTTTTATTATTATGCTTGCAAAAGGCGGCAATTTGAGCCACACAGCCTGCGGCAAAAACCGCATCCTTATCTCTTGCATAGCCTGCTCCTAAATAACCGTAGCTTTCTTCAAAGCCCAAAACAAACTGAACGTTTGTATCGTTTTCATATTTTCCTATTTGCTCGCCTATATATTTAAATCCTGTTGGAACGTTAACCAGCTTGGCGCCGTATTTTTCACAAATAGGCCTTACAAGATCGGTTGAAACAAGGCTTTTGCAAACAAGGGGTGTTTTGCCCTGTAATTTTAAATTCTCCAATCGGTAAGCGCAAATAACAGCGCCTATCTGATTTCCCGAAAGGAAAACGTATTCTCCGTTATGATAAACAAGGGCGCCTACTCTGTCGACATCGGGATCGGTTGCTAAAATTATATCGGCCTTTTGGACCTTTGCTTCTTCCAACGCAAGGTTGTAAGACCCGATCCTTTCGGGGTTAGGCGGATCACAGGTTGGGAAGTTACCGTCGGGCACCATCTGAGATGCAACACATTCTACCTTAAATCCACGCTTTTTTAAAAGAGCGGGAACCAGCTTATAGCCACTGCCATAAAGGGGAGTATAAACCACTTTCAGTTCTTTATTATATTCTTCCGGAGCACCAATGGACTTATCAACCTCTTTTAAGAAGCTTATATCCATATCCTCTCCTATAATTTCGATCATACCCTTTTCTTTTGCTACATCAAAGCTGCAAATATTACGGCTGCAGAGCATATCGGTTCCGGCAAAATTTATAACCTCATCAGCAATTTCAGGGGATATCTGAGCACCGTCACAAAAATAGACTTTATAGCCGTTATACTCCTTAGGGTTATGACTTGCGGTTATGTTAATACCTAAAGCCGCGTTTAAGGTTCTTACGGCATAGGATATCTGAGGAGTAGGACAAATTGAATCAAACAAATAAACCTTAATTCCGTTTGCCGCAAAAATGCAAGCTGTAAGCAGGGCAAATTCCTTGCTTTTTAGGCGGCTGTCCCTGCCAATAACAACGCCCTTACCGGCCCAACGGCGGGAAATAAGCATATTTGAAAGGCCCTGGGTTATCCAACCAACGGTAACGTTATTCATTTTATTACTGCCGACGCCTAAGGTTGCCCGCAGACCTGCGGTACCAAACTTCAGATCCGCACCAAAGCACAGCTTTTTTTCACTTTCGTTATCTTTAATGCTTTTCAGTTCTTTTTCCATAGCCTCATCCAAAAGGGGCGATGAAAGCCATGCCTTGTATTTTTCCTGATAGTTCATTTGTTATACCTCAAAAATCGGAGACGCCTCTACTCTCGAGGCGGTGTAAAGCAAAATATCGGAACCGGGTTTAACACCCTTATCGGCCAATGAATTAAAGACCGTTATATATGCGGTTTCGGGTGTATTGTTATTTTGCGACAAATGGCCTAAAATTATTTTTTCTGTGCCGTTCTTAGCCAACATTGCAGCAAATTTACCGCAATCTTTATTTGAAAGATGGCCTAATTCCGAAGAGATCCTCTTTTTAAGCATTGGAGGATAGGGGCCGTATTTCAACATATTTTCATCGTAATTTGATTCCAGTACCAGGGTGTTACTGCCGTTTATTGCGCCAAACACTTCTTTTGTCATAACCCCAAGGTCTGTTGCCAGGGAGAATTTTTTTATACCGTCGGTCACGGTATAGCCAACGCTTTCTATAGAGTCATGAGGAGTGCGAAAGGACCTGACCTCCATATCGGGGCAGGCGGCAGTACCTCCTGTTGGCAGTATATGTCCTAAAGACGGATCAAAATACAGCCTCTGACCAATTGCCTTAAGAGTTGCTTCATTGGCAAAGAGGGGGATATTTTTATACTTAAGGATTGTTTCAAGACCTTTTATATGATCGCTGTGCTCATGGGTTATAAAAATAGCGGCTATACGGTCAATATCCAGCCCTGCTGACTTTAAGGCACTGTTAAGGGTCCTGATACCGACACCTGCATCTATAAGTATACCGTAATTATTCTGTTTTATTAAAATGCAGTTGGCGTTTGAACCACTGCGTACGGTCATAACCTGCATAATTCCTCTTTAAACTATATGTAAAGTCCCGAAGGGAGTTCCCTTCGGGACTTTTATTTCCCTGTTATACTGCGCTTTCTTCAGGCGCATCTTCTGTTTCAATTTTTTCAATATCGGCGCCCAAGGCTTTGAATTTGCCTATAATATCCTCATAGCCTCTTTCTATATGATATATCTCTTCGACTGTGGTAGTACCCCAGGCAGCAAGGCCTGCCAGAACCATAGCCGCGCCTGCGCGAAGGTCAGTAGCTCTGACGGTAGCACCTGTAAGCCTTTCAACGCCCTTTATTACGGCAACCTTACCGTCAACAGTTATATCAGCGCCCATTCTCTTAAGCTCGGCCGCATATTTAAAGCGATTATCATAAACGTTTTCGGTTACCATGCTCACACCCGACGCAAGACACAAAAGTGTGGACATCTGAGGCTGCATATCTGTGGGAAATCCGGGGTATACCTGAGTTTTAAAGTTAGTGCCTACAAGAGGACCGTTTCTCTTAACCAAAACGGAATCATCAAACTCCTCAACTGTAACCCCTGCCTCAATAAGCTTTGCGGATATGGAATCAAGATGTTTGGGAATAACGTTTTTAACAAGTACTTCGCCGCCGCAGATAGCCGCTGCGGTCATATAAGTGCCGGCTTCTATCTGGTCGGGAATAATGGAGTAGAACCCACCGTGAAGCTTTTCTACGCCCTTTATCTTTATAACGTTGGTACCTGCGCCTTTAACGTCAGCACCCATAGAGTTCAAAAAGTTTGCCACGTCAACAACGTGGGGCTCTCTTGCGGCATTTTCAATAACGGTGGTACCCTGAGCCAGGGTTGCAGCAAGCATTATATTGATAGTTGCGCCAACAGAAACAACGTCAAGATAAATCTCGGTACCTTTAAGCTTTTCTGCTTTACCCGTTACCATGCCGTATTCAACTTTGATATCTGCGCCAAGGGCCTCAAAGCCTTTAATATGCTGGTCAATGGGGCGGGCGCCGCCGAAATTACAGCCGCCGGGCAGATCTACCTGCGCGCGGTTAAAACGGCCTAAAAGGGAGCCTAAAATGTAATAGGAGGCGCGCATTTTGCGGCAAAGATTGCCGGGAGTAGCGGTTATAGTCATCCCGGAGCAATCAATATCTACAGTAGTATCGTCAATAAATTCTATTGTAGCGCCCATCTTTTTTATAATATCTAAAATAAGGTAAACGTCGCTTATTCTAGGTATATTTTCAATTCTGCAAACACCCTCGCACAAAATTGCCGCAGGGATAATAGCAACAGCCGCATTTTTAGCGCCGCTTACGGTCACTTCACCTTTAAGCGGCTTTGCGCCTTTTATAATATATTTTTCCAAAACCAAAACTTCCTCTCAGCGGATAGTTATCTTTTATATTATTCCACGTTAATTAGTTATAACAGGGCATACTTTCAGCCTTATTATCCTTATTATTATACATAAAAGCATCGCTTATTGCAAGTGATTTTCATAAATTGAGTTCATTTGCACGCTTATAAACGGTATTTTTCTTAACACCTGTGAAATTAGCAACTTTTTTTACTGCATTACTTACAGATTCTCCGCTTTCTATTTCCTTTATTAACAGTTTGTCAATATCATCGTCGGAATATTCTTTTTCGGCTTCTTTATAACCTTCAATTATAATTACAAATTCACCTTTTTCGTTTTCGGTAAAGGTTTCTTTAGCTTCTTCCAATGAAAGCCTTATTACTCTTTCGTGAAGCTTGGTTATTTCCTTGCAAAAGGCAGCCTGCCTGTTACCGAAGACCGAAAGCATATCCTCAACTGTTTTATACAGCCTATGAGGAGCTTCGTAGAATATCATTGTACGCTCTTCTGTTTTAAGCTTTTCAAGGGCGTTTTTCCGCTGATTTGAGGTTGAAGGTAAAAAGCCTTCAAAGGAAAATCTGCCTGAAGGCAGCCCCGAAAGAGCAAGTGCGCTTACTGCGGCGCAGGGGCCCGGTATTACAATAACCTCTATTCCCGCCTCATGGCAAAGGCGTACCAGATCCTCTCCCGGATCGCTTATGGCGGGCATACCGGCATCTGTTACAAGGGCGCAGGTTTGCCCTGCAAGAAGCCTTTCCAATATCTGAGGACCCTTCTGGGCTTTATTATGCTCGAAATAGCTTACGGTTTCTTTTTTTACACCAATATGATTCAACAGCTTCAAGGAATTTCTTGTGTCTTCAGCGGCAATAAAATCAACCGCCTCCAAAGTTTCCTTGCATCTTAATGAAATATCACCTAAATTACCGATAGGGGTGCCAACCAAATATAATTTTCCGCTCATTAGAAGCCGCTCCTGATTATTTTTAGGTATTCTTCAGAATACACGTTTTTTTCTTTATAAAGAATTAGAGGGGGTTCAACGTTGACCTCAGGCTTTGACCCCTTTTGCAGTTCGCATAGAACCAAAGAGGGCTTTGCATCTTTATATGGGTGTACAAACCTTACCCGCTTTAATTCCGCTCCGAAGTTTCTGCCTAAGACAGCAATATCGCATAGCCGTGAAGGTCTTTGGCAAATAAACATTTTCCCTGAGTATTTTAAAAGAGAAGCGCCGTTTTTTATAACGTCCTCCAGAGTGCAGGAACTTTCAAAAAGGGCCGAAAGACGGGCCTCGTCCTTTGTAAGTATCCCGCCGTTTATCTGCTTATAGGGGGGATTACATACCACCTTATTATAGGCTCCCTTTTCTAAAATACTGCTTATTTTTCTAACGTCACCGTTGAATATTTCCATTCTGCCTTCAAGGCCGTTCAGTTTAATTGACTGCCTTGCCATACTGCAAAGCTCCGGCAGTATCTCAACCGCATCAACCCTTGAAAGCTCTGTTTTTGCACACAAAAGCAAGGCGATAATACCCTGGCCGGTACAAAGATCGGCAACCTTATCGCCTTTATTTATTTTACAAAATTCGCTCAGAAGCACGGCGTCAGTACCAAAACGGAAATGACACTTATCCTGAACTATTTTATATCCGTTAATATGAAGATCACAAATTTCCATAGTTAAAAATATAGGGGATTTTCTTGTTTTAGAAAATCCCCTAATCCAATTGCAGAATATTTTTACGCTTCTTCAATTGCTCCGTTGTTGCAAGCATCAGCGCAAGCGCCGCAATCTTCGCAAAGATCTGCATCGATAACGAACTTGCCGTCACCTTCAGAGATTGCTTCGAAAACGCATTCGGGCATGCAATCGCCGCAATTTGTGCACTTATCAGTAATTATGTAAGCCATGGGTATATCCTCCTTTTAAAATTATCCTATCTGTCAGAGGGCCTTCCCTGCTGACAGAATTATATTAGCACACTTTTTTGTAAAAATCAATACTATTCTTCATCCAATTGGGACGTATATGAAGGAGTAAATACCGCCGCACTTTTTATTACCTTTATTTCCTTGCGGTGATAGGCCTTGGGAACAGCATCTTCATCGTCCTCTCTGCGGACTTTTACAATGCTCTTTAATAAATTGACCTCGGTAACGTAGCCTTTGAACTCAGGGGTCTCAACGTAAGAGCCTATGCCGGGCATATGTTTTATCATATCCTCATAAGCATCCTGCTCATACTTTAAGCAGCACATAAGCCTGCCGCAGGTACCGGAGATCTTAGTGGGATTCAAAGAAAGCCCCTGTTCCTTTGCCATTTTTATTGATACGGGAACAAATTCACCTAAGAACTGCGAGCAGCAGAATTCTTTACCGCATACACCTAAGCCGCCCTGCATTTTTGCTTCGTCACGAACGCCTATTTGCCTGAGCTCTATTCTTGTTTTAAACTTGGAAGCAAGGTCCTTAACAAGATCTCTGAAGTCAATACGGCCATCGGCAGTGAAATAAAAAAGGATCTTATTGGCATCGAAGGTATATTCAACGTCAACCAATTTCATTTCAAGGCCGTGTTCGGCAATTGCCTTTTCGCAAATTGCAAAAGCTTCAGGCTCCTTGCTTTTATTTTTCTTAGCCTTTTGCATATCCTCTTCGGTTGCTATGCGAAGGACCTTTTTTAAAGGGGCAACAACGGTATCGTCCTCCACCTGTCGGTTAGAAACAATAACCTCGCCCATTTCTATTCCTCTGACGGTCTCCACTATTACGTGGGCGCCTACAGGTATAGTATTATTATCGGGGCTGAAATAATACATTTTGCCCACATTTTTAAATCTGACACCAACTACTTCTGTCAATCAGTTATCCTCCCAGCATTTAGCGCACATTGCCGCAAGAGTAAGGGAAAGGTTGCCGGAATTCTGCAGTCTTCTGCGCGCGTGCATTATATTATCAAAAAGAATTATAAGTTCTTTTTTATTTGAATTTATTTTTTTAATTTCAAGGGCAATATATTCGGAAAATTCATAAAGAAGCTGCTCAGCCTGTTCTTTTTTTGTAACTGAACACATTTCCTCATAAAACTGAGCTTCATTTTTTGCGCTATAGAATTTCAGTAAAGTATTGCACTTTTCTTCGAATTTCTTAGGCTTCTCCTTGGACTTGGTTTCAGGGTAAAACACCGCAAGCCTCGAAACAACGGTTGGAAGCAGATTGTTAAGCGTACTGTCACAAAGCACGAAATGAACACCGTTGGGTGGCTGTTCAAGAATAGTTAAAATGGCATTCTGAGCCTCTGTGTTCATTTTTCCTGCACCGTTGATAATAAACACCTTGTTCCGGGCTTCATTTGGGCGCACGTAAGCATCCATACGAAGCTGACGGATCTGATCGACTGATATATAAACCTTACCCTTAAGGGGGGCTATCTCTATTATATCAGGATGTATATTCTTTAAGGCGTTTTTACAGTGATCACAGGTACCGCAAGGAGGGTATACCTGCTTTTCACAAATAATCGACGCTGCAAGAGTCCTTGCCGCGTCGATATAATCGTCTGTAATCAAGGCAACTGCGTGAGCAACCTTATTTGACGCAAACATCCGGCCTATAAGCGAATGAGCATCTGTATTTTGTTTTACAGTATCCATTAAAGTTTTTCAAATCTTTCTACGTTAAGTACTAAAACAGTTGCACCGCCAACGGTAAGCTCAACAGGATAGGAAGCATTCATACCGCCTGTTGCATAGGAAGAGGATGCAGGCATAACCTGAGTTCTCTTGTGGCTGTATTTCTGAATTATTTCAATAATACCGTCAACCTTTTCTTCATCGGTACCTATCATAAAAGTTGTGTTACCGGCCATAAGGAAACCGCCTGTTGTAGCCAGTTTTGTTACCTGAATACCCTCTCTTGTAAGGGCGCGCATTACGTCAGAACTATCATCTGAATTAACTATAGCAAGAATAAGTTTCATTAGGGGTTCCTCCATCTTTAAATATTTTATAATTTTACTAATACATTATACAATATTATAGCCCGTTTGTCAAAATTATTTTGAAATTTTATTGGAATACTGCCGGTAGCCTTCAGAGCATACAAGCTCGCCGTTTTCGAGTATCCATAACGCTTCAATATCCATTTTTTCACACAGGGCTTTTCCGCCTTGAATGTCGGTCAGAAACAGTTCTGTCGCCATATAGTCTGCCAGAGCGCTGCTTGGGGCAATTACAGTCACGCTTAAATAATCGTTTCCGGGCATAAGGGTCTTTGGCGAAATAATGTGGGAATAAGTTTGCCCGTTTACTGTGTAATATCTTTCATAGCTGCCGGCAGTGACAACCGCCATATTTTCAACGTAAACCGTATCTGTTAAGGCGGCTGTATCGCCAAGATCCGGGTTTTTAATACCTATGCTCCATTTCTTTCCTATATCATCCTGAGGGCTGCCGCAGGCGTAAACGTTGCCTCCTGCGCTGATAACAAAGTTTTCAAAGCCTTTGTTTTTCAGGTTATCAGCTACCTTCTCGCAGGCATAGCCTTTTGCCAAAGCGCCTACGTCGAGGCTCATTCCCTTCTGCGAAAGAAACAGAGTGCTTTGATCCTCGTTTATTATTACTTTATCCATATCCATAAGCCTTGCGGCGGTTTTAAGCTCATTTTCCGAAGGAAGACCGGCCTGAGTGGGATACAAAAGGCCTTCGTTCCGATAATTATGCCAAAGAGAGAGAACGCTTCCCATTGCAATATTGACCATACCTCCTGTTTGGGAATATAAGTCCTTGGCGTAGATAATAAGATCCAGAAGGGCTTTTTCAACCTTAACGGGGCTTTCCCCTGCATTGTCGTTAACCGTCTTCAGATTATTAATGCCTTCATATTCATTATAAATATCAAAAAGCTTATGATAATAAAGAAATTCCTCATGGCAAAGGGCGGCAAAGGAATTAAACTGAGTTGCGTCCTTGGCAAAACCGTAAAGGGTTATAACCGTATCAAAAGTATCAATAAAAGAGCCTGAATACTGCTCGGGGCGGAAGGCACAGGAACAAAGCATACATAAAAAGTATACCGTTAAGATCAATATTGAAACCAGCTTTTTCACCTTCATCACCCCAAATAAGAATACCATAAAATTTTACGTTTACGCAATAGGCAATATTCACAAAAAAATAAATTCATAACCCGAAGGTTTTTTACATAAACATTAAAAAGAAAAGTAAAGTTCAGGAGGCGCAAGTTATGGCAGCTTATTTGCCCGAAGGCCGCAATAAAAATTCTAATTACATAATAAACGAAAAAAGTCTGTATGCCGCTTATGCGGGGCAGGAGATACTGGAAGGGACCGCCCTTAAATGCGATAACCGTCATAATCTTATAGTTTCGGTAGGCAATTTTACGGGGCTTATTCCAAGAGACGAGACCGCCATGGGAATAAGAGAAGGCGACGTTCGGGAAATTGCAATTATTTCCCGAGTCAATAAAACAGTAGCCTTTAAAATAGACAGGATCGAGCAAAATAACGGCGATCCCTTCCCTATACTCAAAAGAGCTTCCCTGCAGGAGGAATGCCTGGAGTATCTTTTAAATACCCTGGAGCCCGGGGACGTTATCAATGCCACCGTTACTCATCTTGAGCCCTTCGGCGCCTTTGTGGATATTGGCTGCGGAGTGACCTCCCTTATTACCATTGACAATATTTCCGTTTCTCGTATAACACACCCTAAAGACCGCTTTTTTATAGGACAGCAGATATATGCTGTAGTTAAAGAAAAGGATATTCTCAACCGACGCTTTATTCTAAGCCACAAAGAGCTTTTAGGCACTTGGGAAGAAAACGCTGCGCTTTTTTGCCCCGGGCAGACCGTAAGAGGAATAATCCGAAGTGTGGAGTCTTATGGCGCCTTTATAGAGCTTGCACCAAACCTTACGGGGCTTGCTGAGCGTAACGATAATATGGAGTCTAATTTAAGCGCCGCGGTATTTATAAAGAATATTATCCCCGAAAAAATGAAGATAAAGCTGAACCTTATTGACGTAGGCCCCAAAGCAGAGGCTCCTACATCCCTTTCCTATTTTATAACAAGCGGACATTTGGATGAATGGAACTACTCGCCGCCCCAAAGCACAAAGCAGATAAAAACCCTATTCAATTAACCCGGATGTCGCCGGTTCAAACTATTCCTGAATTAATAAAAAACTAATCTAAAGCCATTTTAAACAATTAGGTGAGTTAAAAAATTTAAGCTTCTCCCTTGGCAAATAAAAATACCGGACATTTTACTGTCCGGTATTTTTATTTAGTTTCCAGTCCGCAAATCCTTATTACCTAATTTATGATTGAACTAACATTCAAATCATCGATAGATTTAAAATCATATGCACCAATAGAAAAACTAGCTATATTTTCCCCATTGGGAGTATAGGTATAGTATTTTACGTACCATTTGTTTTTGCCATAGGCATCAAGAGCAAAGAAATTAAACTCTACTGCCTTTTCTCCATCCAAATAACCTGCTTCCGCGGAAATTATATCAATTGAATGAGGATAAGGTTGTTTCTTTTGTTCATACGCATAAGCGTCCTCTGCAAGTTTATAATAGGGAGCAAGCTCTGCGGCTTTAGACTTTCTAACAAACTTCACTGGTGTTGACCAAGGCCCGTATATCTTCTTTCCATCTACAACTTTGTATGCTCTAACCTTGTAATAGTATGCTTTATCTGCGGTTGCCGATACGGTCTTAGATCCTCCAGAGGTTGTCTTGTATGTAGCTACAATATTCGTTCCGGTCTTTGAAGTGGATTTTGAGATTTGATATCCAGTTTCGCCTGATATGTTATCCCAGGATACTTTAACCTTTGAGCTGGATTTTACAACTTCAACATCACTAATCTTCTTTAAAGTGTAGATATTAACTGTTTTGCCTGTACTAAAATACTTATTGCCGTTTACAGTTTTATAGGCGGAAACCTTAATATTATACTTTGCGCCATCGGAAAGATTCGCAAGCTTTATGGAAGTACCTGTAGTTGTCTTGTATTTCCAAGTATCAGATGTGGACTTTTTATAGTATACTCTATATCCGCTTGCACCAGAAACCTTCTTCCATGATACCTTAACATCATCATGGCCGTATAATTTAGCATTTACAGTAGAGGGATTCTTGGGGCCGATAGTAAAGTATAATGTCTTGCTACCAGAGTAATCTCCCATAAAGGTAACCTTTACACTGTAGCGGCCGATTGCTGTTCTTTTGGAAGAACTATAGGTTACTTTATAATCTTCACCCTTAACCAGCTTATTACCTTTAGAATCCTTTACTGTAACAATGGGAGTTTTCTTTTCACCGTTGTAGGTGTATTTGCTTGCAGAAAGCTTTACAGAAGAAACTTTATATATAGTCTTTGTGGATTTGATAGTGCCGCATGCAGCACATTTAGTTACCTTTTTGCCGTTAGCACTTGTTGTTGCTTTAGTGGTAGTAGTTTTAAAAGCATGAACGCCCTCATCAGCATTATAATGCCATAAAGCATCTTCTAAAGGCTCATTATATTCATCAATTACAATTGATTCTCTTTGTGCTTTAGTACCGTTGTAGAAAACAGTTTTAAGATTGTTACAACCATAAAATGCAGTCATACATATATCCTGTATACCTTCAGGAACGGTAATAGAAGCAATATTATTAC
Source organism: Eubacteriales bacterium (assembly GCA_045541395.1). Taxonomy (GTDB): domain Bacteria; phylum Bacillota; class Clostridia; order Oscillospirales; family UMGS1783; genus JAZRWQ01. The sequence continues at coordinate 47,658 of JAZQIZ010000018.1, read as the reverse complement.
ATGCCATAAATGCTGATTCCCAAATTGTAGTTACACTATCAGGAAGATCAACAGAAGTCAGTCCATAACAACCAGCAAAAGCATAACTGCCAATATCCGTTACATTATTACCAAGGTCTATAGAAGTAATACTTTGGCAACAACTGAACGCATATTTACCTATCGCATTAACACTATCAGGAATGACAGGGTTTTGGCATAATCTGCCGTTTAAATACAATTTATAATTCCTAGGGAAACTGAGATCTCCAAATGAAATATTAAGCCATGACTCTATGCTTGATGCATATACTCTTTCAACACTGCTGTTATTTTCAAGTGCATAGTCGCCAATACTTGTTACACTGTTAGAAAGTGTCAGACTAAAAAGTTCTTCACAATCGGCAAATGCATATTCACCAACATGGGTTACTCCATTTGTTACAACTACATCGGATATGAATTCCATATAGCCATACCAAGGAACTTCTTCCACATATTCGTAATCTGCCATCGCACCAGTGCCAGAAATCGTCAAAGTATCATATTCGTCAAATTCCCAAACAACATTATCTCCATATTCGCCGCATGCACCGCTATCAATAATGGTATCTGCTGCAAAAACGTTTACTGACATTGATGCTATAATCAATAAAATTGACAATAACAAGATTAAAAACCTGGCAATTTGCTTACTTTTTCTTTTCATCATAATCCTCCTTATAAAGTGAGTATACGGGCACATATTTCCCATAGTTTATACACTGTGGAATATAAAGGCACCACTTTAATAAATTATACTTAATATTTTGAGTATAGTCAAGAGGTTGAGTATGATAATATTTACTGGGGTGATTTTTATGATAAGCTACAAGCCTTTTTACGCTACGTTGCTTAAAAAGGGAATTACGGAATATAATTTAATATTCAAGCAGGGCTTTTCGGCAAACACTTTACATCGAATTAAAAAAGGAGAAGCTGTAAGCACAAAGACCTTAGATGCCCTTTGTTACGCATTAGACTGTAAAATTGAAGATATAATTAAATTTGAAAAAGAGTAAGAACATATCCTTTGAGATAGTTGTTCTTACTCTTTTTATTACATAGTTTTTTAGTTTACTCTTATTGGGCCATAAGGGCGGATATGCAGTACTGTGGAGCTGTTTTGGCCGAAAACGGAGTTCATTTCCCTGCAGTAATATTCAACCGAATCGTTGGGGACGTAGGCCTGAATTGTGCCGCCAAAGCCGCCGCCGTGAACTCTCCAGGCACCCTTGCCGAGCAGGATGCTCTGGGCCATATAAAGGGCTAAGCTCATAGCCTGATTTTCGGGGGCGTTCTGAGAATAGATATTCTGCAGATACATATAAGAGGAGCGGCCCGAATCGTTTACTATATCCAGAAAATCATCGAAGTTATTATTATTCAGGGTATCGTAAAGGGAATCCACCCTATTATTTTCGTTAAAGTAATGGAAGGCGCGCAAAATTGCTCTTTCACTTACCTTATTCTTTAAAGCATGAATATTATCCTTAAAATCCTCAAAGTTTACCTGCCTCAGAAAATCCTTGCCGAAATGGTTGGCAACCGCCTGCATTTCGCTTTTTATGGCTACATAATCGGCAGTCAAGTCCGCGTGATCGGAATGAACATCGGTTATAACCAGGCTGTAGCCGGTTTTTTCAAAGGAGAAGTCTATAGGAGAAACCTGAGGCTTTAAGGGATTTTCGAAGTCTATGGCTATCATACCGCCAAAGGCGCAGGAAAGCTGATCCAAAGTGCCGCAGGCCTTTCCGAAAAACTTATTTTCAGCGGAGTGGGCGCAGAGAGCCATTTCCATTGGGGATATTTTGTTTTCATTATACAGTTCGTTTAAAATTGAAACAATAAGCACTTCATAAGCGGCGGAGGAGGAAAGGCCTGAACCGCGGCCTACGTTGCTTGTAACGCAAGCCTTAAAGCCGCCTACATTCTTGCCGTTAGTTTTAAGGTAAGAAACTATACCCTTTACAAGAGCAAGGGAGGTTCCTTCTTCCTCTTTGGAATACTCACAGCTTTCGCAATCCACTTTAATAGGAGAGAAGCCTTCGGAAACAACTGTTATTATACCTTCCTCATCCTCAGCAACGGCGGCGATAATATCAAGATCCACCGCGGCGCCTACGGCCTTACCCATATTATGATCGGTATGATTACCGCAGATCTCACTTCTGCCCGGGGCGGAAAAGAACATTTGGGGAAGCATACCGAACGTATTAATAAACTTTTCCTCCAGAAGGCTGTAACGCTCTTCCTGAGGCTTTATATTTTCGGGAGAATATATTGACCTCATTTTATCAGTAAGCATATTTTTGCTCCTTACTTTAAATACTGAAACAGGTACGTTCTTATCATACCGTTATAAAGTTTGCGATTTTTATCTGCCTTTTTGCCGTAATCGGCCTGAAAGTCTTCATAAGAGGTAATTATATAAGCCCTTCTTCTGGGGACGCTTTCAAAAACATTGCCCAGAACCTTAGATACGGCTCTTACCTCGTTAAGATCGCTCATTCTTTCGCCGTAGGGAGGGTTGCAGATAATAACGTTGTTTTCATTACCTTCGAGCTTTAAATTTCTTACGTCAGCCACTTTAAAATCAACGGTATTTGCCACTCCGCAACGCTTTGCATTGGCAATGGCGGTCTCAATAGCCTTAGGGTCTATATCACTGCCGCGAATTTCAAACTTTTTATCCTTATAGGTTTTGGAAAGGGCTTCCTCCCTTACCTCCCTGAAAATGCTTTTAGGCATTTGATCCCAACCTTCGCAGGAAAACGAGCGTTTTGCTCCGGGAGGGATATTTGCGGCTATCATAGCCCCTTCAATGGGAATGGTGCCGCTGCCGCAAAGGGGATCGCAAAGATGCTCAAAATGGCGGTAACGGGAAATATAAATAAGTCCGGCGGCCAAGGTTTCTCTTATAGGCGCCGCATTTGCCACAGGGCGGTAGCCTCTTTTATGAAGGCCAACACCGGAGGTATCCAGTGTCATAGTAACCTTATCGTTTAAAATGGCAAAGCGGATCTTATGCTCCGCACCTGTTTCCTCAAGCCAGTTTACACGGTATTTTGCACTAAGCCTGTCTGCAATGGCTTTTTTTACAATAGACTGACAGTCCGGCAAGGAATGGAGCTGGGATTTCAGGCAGTAGCCGGTAACAGGGAAGGTAGCCTTACTGTCTATCCAGTTTTCCCAGGGAAGTGCCTTTGTATTTTCAAAAAGCTCCTCAAAGCTTCTTGCTTCAAATTCTCCCACAACAATACAGACCCTTTCGGCGGTACGCAGAAGAATATTGGCTCTTGCAATATCCCTTAAAGTACCTTCGAAGGCAACACTGCCGTCAGATGCCTGTACGTTTTCAAAGCCTGAATGTTTAAGTTCGTTTCCCAAAATGCCCTCAAGACCAAAAAGGCAGGGGGCATAAAGCTTTAATTTTTCCATTTACTACTCCGTAAGAACCGCGGCGCAAACGCCGTTTTTTGCCTCGGTTATTTTTACTTTTCTTATAGTGTTTTCTAAGTTTTCCGTATTATTTACCGTTACATGAATATAATTTTCGGTAAATCCGCGGTTTAAGCCTTCCTTTTTGCTTTCAAAAAGTACTGTTAATTCTTTACCTATATAGGAGCTTAAGAATTTTTCTTCAAGCTCATCTGCCAAAAGAAGCATTTTCTTGCTTCTTTCTTTTTTTATATTATCGGCAACCTTTTTCATTTCATAAGCAGGGGTGCCTTTTCTTGCAGAGAAGGAAAAAACGTGAACTTTACAGAAGCCAACCTCTTTTGCAACCTTTAATGAGTTTAAAAAGTCTTCCTCAGTTTCGGTTGGAAAACCTACCATTATATCTGTGGTAATGGCGCAGTTTTTAAAATATTTCTTTAAAAGCCGGGTCTCGTTTATATATTCCTCGGCGGTGTAATGACGGTTCATTGCTTTTAATACCCTGTCACTTCCGCTTTGAAGGGCAAGGTGAAAATGAGGGCAAAGCTTATTTGCCTTACAAAGCCTTTTTACCCTTTCCTCATTTAAAAATCCGGGTTCAAGAGAGCCTAATCGGATACGCTCTATACCCTCTATTTCATTTACCGCAAGGCAAAGAGAAACAAGGTCTTCCCCGCAATTCAGATCCTTACCGTAGCGGGTAAGATGAATGCCGGTTAAAACGATCTCCTTATAGCCTTCCTTTGCAAGGGCTTCTATTTCCCTTACCGCCTCCTGCAAGGGCTTTGAAAGAAGGCTTCCTCTTGCATAAGGGATTATACAGTAGGAGCAGAAATTATTGCATCCGTCCTGCACTTTAACGGTGGCACGGGTCCTGTCGGAATGAATATAAAGGCTTTGGCCTTTCAGAAGGGGCATTTCACTAAGCCTTCCCTCTTCAAGAAGCCTTTGGCATACTATTTCAAAAAGCCTGTCCTTATCCTTATTCGGCACGAGAAGATCGGCAATACCGCTTTCTTTTACTCTTTCAGGGAAAACTTCGCTGTAACAGCCTGTTACGGCAATTAGAGCATTTGGGTTTTCCCTTCTTAAGCGCTTTAAAAGGCGGCGGGATTTAGCTTCGCTTTCGGCGGTAACACAGCAGGTGTTTACAATGCAAATATCGGCATTTTTTAAAGCCTGCTCAAATCCTGCTCTTTGGAAAAGAGCAGCTATGGAGCGAACCTCATACTGATTTACCTTACAGCCCAGGGAGGTATATAAAAAGGTTTTATTCATTAGGCTCACCGGCATTGTAATTTTCAACGAAAATATTCCTTATGCGTTCTACACCTTCACCGCTTACAGCAGAAAAAGGCAGTATTTCCGCATCTATATCCAGCTCTTCGGCTATCATTTTGCAATTTTCCTTGGCCTTGGTTTTAGAAACCTTATCGGCCTTGGAGGCAACTATCATAAAATCATAGTCGGTAGAGAAAAGATAATCTACCATAACTTTATCATCCTTTGTAGGCTTATGGCGGATATCTACTATCATAATTACAAGCTTGATGTTTCTGCCGGAATTAAAATAGTCTTCAATTATTTTGCGCCATTTATCTCTGTCCTCCCAGGACACCTTGGCAAAGCCGTAACCGGGAAGGTCGGTAAGATAAAACTTCTTATCTATATTATAAAAGTTTATAGACCTTGTTTTGCCCGGCTCACTGCTGACTCTTGCCAAGTTTTTGCGCATAAGCAGTTTATTGAGCATTGAGGACTTACCTACGTTTGACCTGCCGACAAACACAAATTCGGGCATTACACCGGGGTAATCCTTTGCCTTATATGCAGTTTTTTCTAAGTTTACGTTATGAAAATTTACCATACTTTACACCGTATATACAGCATTATTTTTGTTTTTGCGCTCATTGCAAAGGGGCTTACTTAATGGGGCTTCCTCAAGGGCAAGCTCTATAACCTTATCCATGGTTTTAACGGGAATAAATTTAACAGCCTGTTTTACGGCTTCATCCACCTCGTCGATATCGCCAAGGTTATCATAGGGGATAAGCACGGTCTTTGCTCCGCATTTGTAAGCCGCCATACTCTTTTCCTTAAGGCCGCCTATGGGCAATACCCTGCCTCTGAGGGTTATTTCGCCTGTCATGGCAACTTTACGGTTAACGGCCCTGCCCGTAAGGGCGGAAATAAGGGCGGTGGCTATAGTTATGCCTGCGGAAGGACCGTCTTTGGGAACAGCGCCTTCGGGAACGTGAATATGAATATCTTTATTCTTATAAAATTCAGGGTCTATATCTAAAGAATCGCTTACTGAACGGATATAGCTTACTGCGGCCTTGGCGCTTTCTTTCATAATATCGCCTAAAGAACCTGTAAGCTCAAGCTTGCCTGTCCCGGCCATAACGTTTACTTCTATAAACAGCATTTCACCGCCTACGGAGGTATAAGCAAGGCCGTTGGCAATGCCTATTTGGTTTTCTGCAAAAACAGAATCGGGCTTAAACTTAGGGTTGCCTAAAAGGGAGGCAAGGTTTTCTTTGTTTACAACGGTCTTCTTACTGCCGTTGCACATATTAACGGCGGCTTTTCTTAAAAGCTTTAAGAGTGTACGCTCTAAGTTTCTTACGCCTGCTTCTTTGGTATAGCCTGTAATAAGAGTTTCAAGGGCCTTATCCTCAACGGAAAGATTGCTCTTTTTAAGGTTATGGCGCTTAAGCTGTTTGGGAAGAATATAATCCTTTAAAATATGGAACTTTTCTTCCTGAGTATAACTTGTAAGCTCTATAACATCCATTCTGTCCAAAAGAGCCGAAGGGATGGTTTCGGTGGAGTTGGCGGTGGTAATAAACATTACGTTGCTCAGATCAAACTCAAACTCCACAAAATGATCCTTAAAGGTTTTGTTCTGTTCAGGATCGAGCACCTCTAAAAGAGCAGAAGCGGGATCGCCCTTATAGTCAGCGCCTAATTTATCAATTTCATCGAGAAGGATAACAGGATTCATTGAACCTGCGTTTTTAATTGCGTTTATTATTCTGCCGGGCATTGCGCCTATATAAGTACGTCGGTGGCCTCTTATTTCGGCTTCATCCTTAACGCCGCCCAAGGACATTCTTGTAAACTTTCTGCCCATTGCTTTTGCAATCGATGAGGCTATTGATGTTTTGCCTACACCGGGAGGGCCAACAAGGCAGATTATCTGACCTTTTATCTCAGGGGCAATATTTCTTACAGCCAGAAATTCCACAATTCTTTCTTTTACCTTCTCAAGGCCGTAATGATCTTTATCGAGAACCGCTTTAGCGTTTTTAAGGGAGGTTTTATCTTTGGTGAAAACGTTATAGGGCAGTTCCAGGCAAAGATCGAGATAGGAACGGACAACCGTGCCTTCATGGGCGCCGAAGGGCATTTTGGAAAGCTTATCGGCTTCTTTAAAAAGAATTTCTTTAACTTTATCATCGGCCTTTAAGGCTTTTATCTTTTCGCGGTATTCGTCGGAAGCGGCGCTGTTATTTTCCCCTTCGCCCAATTCCTCCTGCATGACCTTTATTTGTTCGCGTATGTAATAATCGCGCTGGTTTTCGTCTATAGCGTTTTTAAGCTTTTCGGCAATTTCCTTATCTATAGACCATATCTGAATTTCGCGTTTTAAAAGCTTTATAACCGTTAAAAGTCTCTTTTCAACGTTCTGACATTCCAAAACCAGCTGTTTATCGGAATAATTAAGAGGGATATTTGCCGTAATATGATCGCAAAGCTTGCCTGCATCCTCTTCAGATAAGACACGCATAAGTACGTCCCCCGACATTTTAGGGGCAAAATCCAAATACTCATCAAAGGTATCTCTTAAGGTTCTTTTATAAGCCTCGGCGCGTTCAGGTTCAAAGCCCGTAACGTCATCGGGCAGAGGGGCTACAAGGGCGGTCATAAAAGGCTTTATCTGACCTGCCTCGCAAATACGGGCGCGATAAAGCCCCTCGGCAAGAACTCTGATATTTTCGCCGGGCAGCTTTAACACCTGCTTTATTCTTGCAACGGTGCCTATATTGTAAACATCATCAAAATCAGGGTCATCCACCTCAATATCGGCCTGGGCAGTAAGGAAAACTATCTGATCCTCCGCCATAACCTTTTCCACCGAGGCAATGCTCTTTTTTCTGCCTACCTCAAACTGCAGTATGGTTTCAGGCAGGGCAACAAGGCCTCTTAAGGAAATAAGAGGCATAAGTATTCTTTCGGGGCCTTCAAAAAACTCCATATTACTCTCCATTACTTTTTCTTTTTAGGGTCGTCTTTAGGCAAATAGAAAATATCGGGCTTATCTACATAGCCGTTAATAATGTAGCCGCAGTTAGTGCATATCTCATACACAACGGCGCTCTGCTTAAACATACCGCCGTAAGGCAGCATTGCGCCGTTTTTTAAATGATAGCCACGGCCGATTATTGTGCATCCGCACTTAGGGCATTCGGTTGCAGGTATTATTTTCGCCATAATCAATCACCTTTAAATAATTATTCTTAATATATTATTATAATATACTTCTTACGTTATTTCAACATAAAAAACCTTGCAAAAAATATTACCCTGCGTTTTTTATCACAGGGTAATATTAATTAATATTTTTTCAAAAGTTCTACTGCTTCCTCACAGCCTTGTTCAGCAGCTTCCTTAATATTTAACTTAGACATTATATGCAAATTCATAATCTCTGCATCCATAATAATCTCTTTATAAGAAAGCTTTCTTTTTACGCGCAGTTCCTCGGCCTTATAGCCATACACAATTCCTATGTATAAGGAGGCTTCTGCCAATCCCTGATTTTTTGCCTTCTGAAGCCAATGTAAAGCCAGATCATAATTTTTGTTTATACCATGTTCACCAATATACAATAAACCCAGACTCAATTGCGCCTTGCCATAGCCTTGCTCGGCAGAAAGCTTGCACCAGGCAAAAGCAGCATTGATGTCCTCTTTCAAATAAAAAGAATATAATTTAAACTGACTTTCAGCATGGCCCCATGCGGCAGCCTTCTCTACAATATCATGATCTGTAGCGTCACGGTTGCTTACACACCACTCTTCGGTACATTTCAAATATTCTTTCGCTTTAGTATGGTTTTTCTCTGCTGCACGGCGTATTAAATTTATACCTTTTGCGGACTCTAAAGGATTTGTATTTGCTAAATCGGCTTTTATACAGCCCATAGTGAACAAAGCGTGGGCAGACTCATTTTCCATTCCGTTTTTCAGCCAATATTCAGCGGTTGCATTTTTATCGGTAACGGACCAACCTGCTTTTTTACCTAAACTGCACAACTGTGCAACGGCACATTCGTCCTCCAAAGAAAGCTTTTTCTTTTTATTTACGGCCATCCAGGTTTCATAGGCCTGTTCATACATTTTTTTCTTTTCAAGATCTTTTGCGCTATTACGCAAACGGGCAATGGCTGTTTCCTTTGATTTTTTAGCCATTTTCGAGATCAACGCGCATAAAAGAGCAATCGCTAAGGAAATACCCGCAGGAATGGCAATAACTAAAAACAAGCCCATAACGCCGACATTCTCAAATAAATTGTTCCAAAAAGAGGCAAGAAAATTTATCATAATTTATCTCCTTTTACCCTATATAAAGAAGAAACGGGCAACTAATTGCCCGTTTAAATTACATATTGTACTTCTTCTTAAATCTGTCCACACGTCCGCCGGTATCAACAAGCTTCTGTCTGCCGGTATAGAAGGGATGACACTTAGAACAAATTTCAACCCTGATCTCAGACTTAGTGGAGGAGGTTTCGAAAGTTTCGCCGCAAGCGCACTTAACTATTGTTTTTTCATATTTGGGATGGATTCCGTCCTTCACTGTATTCACCTCCTGTAGGAATTTACTGTTATATATTCCGCAAAAAACGGATACTGTTGTACTAAAACAGGGCTTTGCCCCATAGTGAACGCACCTATATTACCACAACTGAACGTAAATTGCAAGTATAATTTAAAAAATTATTCAATTATTTTGCAAACTGCATCGTAAAGGGCGTTTTCACTGCCAACGTTGCCCGGGAAGATTATATAAAGAAGCCCCGGCCAGCGGCTGTCTGCCCCTGCTTTTATTACCGGAATACCCGGAAGGGCCTGCCCTTCAACCAGAGCTTTGGTTATTCTGCAGGCTTTGGTTGCCATATCGGCAGAGGTAATACCGCCCTTAGCAATAAAGAAATCGGGGGTTATTGGAAGCATATCTATAAACTCGGTAAAGCGGTTGGAGATGGTTGTGGATAATTTAAGGTTATCCATATTTTCACCTTTTGTCAGCACCGCACGGGAGGTAAATACAACAGGCAGCTTACCGCTATTATATATATCCAGAGTAATATCGCGCTTTTTTGTAAGCTCAATTAAATAATCGTCTTTTATAAGGGCGTTGGCATCCAGTTCAACGGGAACGCAGTTGGGGTGAGTAAGAAGCTTATTTAACTGCAGGGTAGTTTTTTTAACGTGGCTTCCGACGGTTACGATACCCTTCTTCCCACCGTTTGTAATTTTCATAAAATCGGCATGGGAAAGGGGCTCTTTATAATCTATTGCGCCAAAAACACGAACAAAGGCCGCAGCGGTCCTGTAAAGAAAACGCTTGCCTTTTTGCTGCGCCCTTAAAAGCGCAAGTACAAACACCTCAATATCCTCATAGCAAAGGGCGTTTAAAATAACTCGGGTGTAATCCTTACAGGAAAGAAGTATCTTTTCCACTCCCTCTATATCCTGAGCTCTGAGCATTTCAAGAGGAATACTTACACAGCGGCTTTCCTGAGAGCATTTTTCCTTAACATACTCCTTCAGATCGGAGCTATTATAGGCAAAGGTAGTATCCTTGGCAAATTCAGTTTCTCCTGCGGGAGTAAGGGTATCGCCATCTGCCACGTAATGGATATCGTTATAGGTGTATCTGCCGCCTTCAAAGAAGCAGGGTGCAATTATCTCCCCGTCAAAATCCCTGGACTGGCAGGCAACCACCGTATGGCGCAGGGTATCGGTTTCCAAGGGGTAATGGCCTCTTAAGGTGGAATCGCCTCTGCTTATAATATGAAGCTCCTTATTATACTTTTTGGCAGCTTCGCAAAGCTTCTTGGCAAGAAAAGCATCGGCTTTTTCACATTCCGATTCTACCATACCGCGGGAGTTTGTTTGAATATAGAATATTTTTTCGTTTTTAACCGCCCCGTCTATATCGGCCTTATCCATATTAATATAAACGTTTATTCCATGGACTGTCTGAATACCCGTAGGGTCGTCATCCAATACGGCAATAACGGAATTATTGTTATTTACAATATTTTTAATCTCTGCTTTAATATTTTCGGTGTCTAAAACAGCAGGAACCGAATTAAAAAGTTTTTCTTTGGAAAGTATCATTTTTGCCACCTCTCAAAGGTTTTTTATTATTGTAACACAGAGAAAACGGGAAGGTCAACCAAATAATAATTTAAGATAAATTATACATAAAATTAGGCACACCGCAAGGATGTGCCTGAAAGCTCAAAGACCAAGATCTCCATATTCGTTGCAAAGGGGGTGGAGTATAGGCTCATCCTCCTCAATTTCAGCAAAGCGGGCAACGGGCTCTTTAAAGTAATTATCGGTGTTGTCATCGTTAACCGCGCTTACTTCCCCTGCCAGCAGATCGCCGCAGCCTTTTTTTGCGCCGAAAATATGGGCAACAAAGGGCTTCAGGGTTATGGAATTGCCGGGAGTTACAACTATTTCCTCCATAGGCTTAAAGGTATGAAGCATACCGTCCATATAGACCTTCACGTCGGTATCGATCAGCTCGCCGGTTTTCGGGTCGGCATTTCTTAAATAAAGATACATATTGCCGCCTGCACGGTTAATTATATCTTCGGTTTTACTTACGTGGTAGTGAAGAGGAAGACGCTGACCTTCCTTACATAGAATATACTTTTCCGCATAAGGAACGCCAACTGAAGGATCCTTAAGATCTCCGTTACGGACGGTAAAAAGAACACAGCCTAAATTTTCAAAATCGTTCATACCGAAATCGGTTACGTCCCATCCTAACATAAGCTGCTTTACAATATTGGTTTTTTCTTTGTTCTTCTGCCATTTTTCCATATCCCAGCTGCCAAAGGAAGGCAGACTTATATGTTCCTTTTCAAGAAAGGCCTTGGACCATAAAATTGCATTGTTTACCTGAGATCTTTTCACGTTTACAGCTCCTTTACGTTTATACGCCTACTATATAACAATTCGCCGTAAAAATCAACCGTAATTTAAAAACAGAACGGAGTGGGAAAACCCACTCCGAAAGAAAAATCAAATTATTAAATTAGTCTTCCTTCTGCTTTGCAAAGCAATCGCTGCAATATACAGGTCTGTCTTCTCTGGGCTGGAAGGGAACCTTAGCTTCGCCGCCGCAGTTAGCGCAGGTAGCTGTGAAGTATTCTCTGTTAGCCTTGGTAGCGTTCTTTCTAGCTGTTCTGCATTCTTTGCAGCGCTGAGGCTCGTTCTGGAAGCCTTTTTCAGCATAGAATTCCTGTTCGCCTGCTGTAAAGATGAATTCCTTACCGCAGTCTTTGCAAATTAATGTCTTGTCCTCGTACATGTTTTACCCCTCGCTTGTGATGAAAAAAATTTATTTTTGCCCACGGGCGGAATTGCACCGCCGCCTTGAAAGTTCTGCTGATTAAACTACACGGGCGTATATTTGAATATATTTGAAAGCTTTCTCCTTGTTCTTGCCATTGCGTTATCTACGCTCTTTACCGGCTTACTTAAAATTTTTGCAGTCTGAGAATAAGAGTACCCATCAATATACAAAGACAAAACCCTGTATTCAAAAGGAGAAAGGTTTGCTTTTAAAGTTTCTTTTATATTCTGATATTCGTCCTTCAAAAGGGCATTATCGTCAGGAGTGAAAGCATAGGGAATATCCTCTATATCGGAAAGGGAGGATACGGGGACTTTATTGACCTTACGCAAAGCGGATATCATAGCATTTCTTATGCAGGGCATGGCGTACCCCTCAAAGGGGACACCGCGGCTTTCATCAAAAGACAAAGTGGCGCAATAAAGGGCCGCAAGCCCTTCCTGTACCAGATCTTCAGTAAATTCACCTGAACAAAAGCCTGCAGCCATAGCCTTTATTTTAGGCAGGCAAGCGGGAAACGCCTTTCTAAACAGGGCGCCTTGCTCCGCAGAGGAATTTTGCATTAAAACACCACACAAGATTATACTGTTCCGATTATATCCGCAAATTTTCTAATTGTCAAGCAAAATCGATACAAAACCTTGTCAAAATGCGCAATAAACATAAAAAAATATGACTAAAGTTTGTAAAAACAGCAGATTGATTGACAATTCCCCTTTTTAGATATAAAATAAAACAATATTAAAAAAGGAAGAACCTATGAGTATTTACTTTGACAACAGCGCAACTACCCCTGTTTTGCCTGAAGGCGCAAAGGCGGCCTTTGAGGTTATGACAAATAATTGGGGAAACCCTTCCTCCCTTCATACGTCGGGGATAGAGGCCCAGCACATACTGAAAAAGGCAAGAAAACAACTTGCCTTATCTTTGCGCGTTGAGGAAAGGGAAATATACTTTACCTCCTGCGCAACCGAATCCAATAACCTTGCAATTTTCGGCGCCGTGGAAAGCCTTAAAAGGCGAGGGCGAAGAGTAATTACAACGGCGGTTGAGCACCCTTCGGTTTACGAATGCTTTAAGGCCCTTGAAGAACGGGGCTTTGAGGTTATTTACCTTCACCCCGAAAACGGCAGAATAACCGAAGAAAGCTTAAAAGCGGCTATTACAAAGGATACAATACTTGTAAGTATGATGGCGGTAAACAATGAAACCGGCGATATACTGCCTATTGATAAAGTAAAAAAGATTATTGAAAGAGCCGGCTCCCCTGCCCTTTTCCATTGCGATGCAGTGCAGGGCTTTGGCAAAATTAAAATTGAACCTGTAAAACTGGGAATAGACTTACTTTCAATTTCCGCACATAAGCTTTACGGCCCCAAAGGCGTTGGCGCAATTTACGTACGTAAAGGTGTAAATTTAAAGCCTAATCTCCTTGGCGGCGGCCAGGAAAGCGGCCTTCGCTCCGGAACCGAGAACACCGCCTCAATTGCAGCTATGGGTGTGGCAACCCAAAAGATATTTTCCGATTTTAATACTTATTCACGGAAGATATCGGAGCTTTACGATCTGTTTATAAGCAAATGCAAGGAATATGATTTTATTAAAATAAACTCACCTGAAAACGGAGCAAAGCACATTATAAACATTTCTCTGCCGGGGCTCAGGAGTGAAACAGTGCTCCATTGCTTAGAGCAGGAGGGGATATTCGTTTCCAGCGGCTCGGCATGTTCCACCCACGGGGGCGAAACAAAAAGAGCAAGGGTGCTCAGCGAATACGGTTTCACAAGGGAAATATACGACAGTGCATTGAGGATAAGCTTTGGCATTTTTAATGAGAAAGAGGAGATCGAAGCGTTCTTCCCGGTGCTTGAAAAAATTTACGAAAGGCTTAAAAGATGAAAAAGATCGTACTTTTAAAATTCGGAGAAATTATACTTAAGGGTTTAAACAAGCGTAATTTTGAACATATACTTTTAAACAGCGTTAAAACACGCATTGCTCCTTACGGCCGTTTTAAGGTTTACGCTATGCAGTCTACAGGCTACGTTGAGCCTTTGGATGAGGATGCGGACGTAGATATGGCGTACGAGGCCTGCCTTAAGGTGTTTGGCCTTACTGCGGTGGCATTAAGCGCGGTTTGCAAAAAGGATATGAATGAAATTTACCCTACTGTAAAGGAATTTTTGGGGGATGAGCTTGAAGGTGCCAAGACATTTAAGGTTGAGGCCAAGCGCTCTGACAAGAATTTCCCTTTAAAGAGTCCTGAAATATGCATGGAGACCGGCGAATATATTTTAGAAAACTTTCCTCACCTTACGGTAGACGTACATAACCCCGAGGTTACGGTATGGGTTGAAATAAGAGATGAACAGGCCTGCATTCATTCTCAGGCAGTAAGAGGCGCAGGCGGTATGCCCTGCGGTTCCAACGGAAAGGCTATGCTTTTAATTTCCGGCGGTATAGACAGCCCTGTTGCAGGTTATATGATGGCAAAGCGCGGCTTAAAACTTGAAGGTGTACATTTCTTCTCCTACCCCTATACAAGCCAAAGAGCAAGAGAGAAGGTTGAAGAATTAGTTGAAAAACTTTCTAAATATACAGGCAGTATAAGGCTGCACATTGTTCCCTTTACCGAAATTCAAGAGCAAATAAGGGATAACTGCAAAGAAGATTACTCCACCCTTGTTATGAGAGCCTTTATGATGCGTATTGCGGACCGCCTTGCCAAGAACAACGGCTGCGGCGCCCTTGTTACAGGAGAGAGCTTAGGCCAGGTAGCCTCTCAGACAATGGAAGCCTTAGGGGTGACCGACACTTACGCGGATCTTTGCGTATTGAGACCTGTTATTGGTATGGACAAAATTGAAATTATTGAAATTGCAAGAAAAATAGACACCTTCGATACCTCTATTTTGCCTTATGAGGACTGCTGTACCGTATTTACTCCCAAGCACCCAAAAACCAAGCCCCACAGAGAAGAGGTTAAAGCGGAAGTAGAGAAATTGCAGGTACAGGAGCTTATTGAAAAGGCTGTAAGAGGCACAGAAACGGTTTATATAGGAGAATAAAAAATGAACTGCGAAATTGTTTGTGTTGGAACCGAACTGCTTTTAGGCGATATTGTAAATACAAACGCGGCCTGGCTTGCCAAGGAATTGGCAGGGCTTGGGGTAAACGTATATTACCAGACCGTTGTAGGCGATAACCCTCAGCGGCTTAAAAACGCTTTAGGCAATGCATTTTCAAGGGCGGATATGGTTTTAACAACCGGCGGTTTAGGCCCCACAAAGGATGATTTAACAAAAGAGACCGCAGTATCCTTTTTAAAGGGAAAGCTTACGGTTCACCAGCCTTCTTTAGAACATATTACCCAGATATTCACCCAAAGCGGCAGAGAGGTTACCGAGAGCGTTAAAAAGCAGGCATATTTGCCCGAAGGCTGTATAGCAATGCATAATTTCAACGGCACCGCCCCGGGATTTATTTACGAAAATAACGGCAAGGTGCTTATAATGCTCCCCGGCCCGCCCAGAGAAATGATTAAAATGTTTGATACGGGCGTTCGCCCCTATCTTTCCGGAAGCGATAAGCAGCTTTTCTCTACTCACATAAGAATAGTTGCTATGGGTGAAAGCGAGGTTGCCGACAGGGTAAGTGACCTTATGGATTCCAAAAGCCCTACTGTTGCGCCTTATGCTAAGAGCACCGAAACCGAATTAAGGGTTACAGTTGCAGCACAAAGCCAAGAAGAAGCAGATGAGCTTATGGCTCCCACTATAGAAGAGATCAAAAGGAGAATAGGCCGATATATTTACGGCATAAACGTTCAAAGCCTTGAAGAAAGGGTGTTTAACCTTCTTAATAATGGAGGCCTTACCCTTGCTACTGCCGAAAGCATTACAGGCGGCCTTATTGCAAAAAGAATAACCGATATTCCCGGCTCATCCAAGGTATTCCCCTTAGGGGCTGTCACCTACGCTACCCGGATGAAAGAACAGCTTATCGGAGTTGACCCAAGAACCGTAGAGGAGCATACTGTATACTCTCCTCAGGTTGCCGCTCAGATGGCAAAGGGCGTAAGAGAGCTTGCTAAAACAGATATAGGCCTTTCCATTACGGGAATTGCAGGGCCCGACGGGGGCACCGACGCACAGCCTGTCGGCCTTTGCTATGTAGGTATATCCGATAAAAACGGCGAGTATACTATGGAATATCGCCTTGGAGCAAAAAACCGCGGCAGAAATATGGTAAGGGAGTTTGCCGCAGGAAGAGCTCTTGACTTCTTACGCAGACATTTGGAGGACATACTTTAAATGGAAGCAGCAGAAAAAGAGATTTACCGCTATTTGAAGACTCACGCTCCCTGCACCTTAAAAAAGCTTATAACAAGCCTTTGTATTGACCCACTCATAATTTTTCACAGTCTTTGTACGCTTTTTGAAAAAGACAAAATAACAAGGCTGGATTTTTCCATAGACGGCAAACCGGACCCGGATTTCAGCCGAAAATACACAGTAAAAAAGAAAGCTTGAGCAATTTGCTCAAGCTTATTTTTTACCAGTGGTGGTATTCGTGATACAGCTCAGTTACACCCTCTGAGCCTACTTTTATAACGGTACAGCCGCGAAGCTCATTCTGATATTCATTGCCCGAGCCTGTTTTCATAGTGTAAGTAAGCTGAATTCCTTCGTAGTTTATGCTGAAATTATTCAGGTGATCGTGGCCTACAAGCACATGCTTTGTATGAGTGCCGGTTTCCTTTATGGTTTCAAAGAATTTATCGTCAAAGGAAATGCCGGTAGGGCCTTCCTGCCAGATACCGAAAGAGTCCTCATAGCCCTCGTTCCAGGGTTCGGCAGTATAACTTTCCTCTAAGGTACATTCAGGGTTCTTATAGGCGGCCTTTATAGCGTCGTTATAACATTCCAGAGGAATGTGGGTCATAAGAGTGGAATCGGTACAACCCAGGCTTTTTATTATTTCAAGAGAATCCTTATACCAATCAAGGTGAGGAAGGGTTTCCTGATTATAAAGCATAGGAATAGTAACAGAGTTGCCCAAAGTGCCGCACACGCCCATATCCAGACAGTCCATCATAAAAATAGCCTCGACAAGCCTATTGCCTTCTCTGATACCTATTATGTAATTACCCGAAGCCTCATCAATGGGGCCTTGCTTGAAAAGGCAGTTTTCATATTCCGACAAAACCTGAGCATTGGCCTTCAGACGGGCAATACCGCCTTCGTTGCCGCAGCTGTAATCATGATTGCCCCATACAGGCGCCCAGGGAATGCCGTAGGATTCCATAAAATCTGCAAAATGCCTTATTTCGTCATCGGATTCGGGCATTTGCATAATATCTCCGGTAACAGTTATAAGATCCGGATCTAACTTTTCCACAAGGGCATCCATTGTGAATTTAAGTGATTTATACGTACTGGAATTTTCCGCCCACTGTTCGGGGATAAACTGAGGATCGCCCATATTTAATATTACGAAATCCTCGCCTTTTTCTTTCTTAAGTATTCTTGAAAAGATACCCTGAGATTCTTTTTCAAGATCGGAGCAGCCCGCAAAAACAGCCAATGCCATGGCTAAAACCAAAAAAACGCAGATAATTCTTTTCATTGCAAAGTCTCCTTTTTTCAATTTATGAATAAATTATAACATACCGAAAAATTTCCGTCTACAGTTTTAAAAAAAAGTGATGCTTTCGCATCACTTTTTAACCAATAAGGGCTGCCGGGTCCAGAGACTCGCCGTCTTTTAAAATTTCAAGATGGAGATGGCATTCATCGGCGCTTTCAAGGGGGATGTCCCCAAGGAGAGTACCTATAACTTCGCCTTGCAGAACGCTGTCACCTTCATTAAAGAAAACAATATCGTTAAGGCCGCAATAAAGGGATTCGTAGCCATCGTTGTGAGAAAGGGTAAGAACGTTGCCGTAAAATTCATCATACTCAAAGCTTTTTACGGTGCCATCGGCCACTGCGCAGACAGGGTCACCGGACTCACCTTTAAGGTCCATACCCGAATGGGTACGCCAATCGCCTAAGGTAGAAGAGAAAACAAGGGCTTCGTTTGAATAGGAATTAAGCATCTCTCCTGAAATGGGGGTCATAAAGGTCGGCGGCTCGGTATACTGATTTATTACTTCCTCTGCTTCCTCTTCGGCAATGATCTCGGAGGCAACAGCCTGAGAATCATAATAGCTTTGAGTAAGCTTTTTGCCTGCGTTTGCCTGCTCTTTATAGGCCTTGGAATTATAGGGCTTTATTTCGGGAACGCTTTCGGCGGCATCGGAAAGAGCGATATTTTCCTTGGGGGCGTTACTTATTATCCGAGCATTGTTTTCTTCAATACTTTTATTATAGGCGTTCATACTTAAATAAATACCTAAGCCGATAATAAGTAAGCAAACTACCGCCGCAATGATTATTCCTTTGGAAGTGCCACGCTGGTTTTCGTTTTCTATGGGATTCATATTATTCATAATTATTTACCTCCGCATTTATTATTGGAGCCAAATACGCAATTTATTCTTGATACGCAAGTTTTCTTTTGGTATAATAAATTAAATATTGTACATTTTAAGGATAGTGATGAAAATGCTGAAAACCGAAAGAGTTTCCGTTATGAATTTTGATAACGCCATGAGAGGCGCAAGAAACCCTATGAACAGCTGGGACAGATATGACAGCTATTTTGATGAAAAGGGCAATTTTGTTTTCGGCGAAAACGATCTGGCTTTGGCAAAAAAGCTTTGCAAGGCGGGGTCTGACCACAGAAAGTTTATAAGGCAGATATTCGTAAGCGTTGATATCACTGCGCCACTTTACTGGTGGAAGGAATATGATACTTATAAGGTAAGCACTGTTGCAAATTCCACCAGCACCATGCATAAAATTACCTCCAAGGCATTTTCCAGAGAGGATTTTTCCTGCGATAAAATGAGAGAAGGCACCTTAGAAGAATTTGATAAAATTATTGATTATCTTGAGGCCTTAAGAAACGAATATTTGCAAACCAAGGACAAGGCGGTTTGGTATGATATAATTCAGTTTTTACCTTCCAGCTATAATCAGATGCGTACCTGCACTTTTAACTACGAAAACCTAAGGAATATGTATGCCTCCCGAAAGCACCATAAACTGGACGAGTGGCACGTATTCTGCGATTTTATAAGGAAATTACCCTATGCAAAAGAGCTTATTTTAGGAGAAGAAGAATGATATATTCATCGGTTGAAGAGCTTATTGGCAACACCCCTCTTGTACGCCTTACGGAAATTGAGAAGGCATACAACCTGGAAGCCACTTTACTTGCAAAGGTTGAATTTTTCAACCCTGCAGGCTCGGTTAAGGACAGGGTTGCTTTACAGATGGTAAATGAAGCCGAAAAAAAGGGCATTTTAGCCCCCGGATCCACTATTATTGAGCCTACAAGCGGCAACACGGGCATTGGTCTTGCCTGCATTGGCGCAAAGCGCGGCTACAAGGTTATTTTAACTATGCCTGAAAGCATGAGCATTGAAAGAAGAAAGCTTATTGGGGCATACGGCGCAAGAATTGTTTTGACTCCCGCAGATAAAGGTATGCAGGGGGCGGTCGAAGAAGCAGAAAGAATTGCTATGGTTACCCCCGGGAGCTTTATTGCAGGGCAGTTTTATAATCCCGCAAACCCTATGGCCCATTACCTTACTACAGGCCCCGAAATATGGAATGATACCAACGGGAAAATTGATATTTTTGTTGCAGGAGCAGGCACCGGCGGTACCGTTTCCGGCACCGGTAAATATTTAAAAGAGAAAAATGAAAACGTTAAAATAGTTGCAGTTGAGCCTTTATCCTCTCCCCTGCTTACGGAAGGCAAGGCAGGTCCTCACGGAATTCAGGGTATTGGCGCAAACTTTGTACCTGAGAATCTGAACAGGGAGATAATTGACGAAATTATTCCCGTTTCCGATAAGGGCGCAAAAACCTTAGGCGCCGCTTTGGCAAGAAAGGAAGGCCTGCTTGTGGGCATTTCTTCCGGCGCCGCAGTTTACGCCGCTGTTGAGCTGGCAAAAAGGCCGGAAAATAAGGGAAAAACCATAGTTGCCCTGCTGCCCGACACCGGCGAACGGTATATTTCCTCGGATATGTTTGACTGAAGAAAGTGATGCGAAAGCATCACTTTTTTGTTATGCTGCCTTAAAAAGTAACAGGTTGTTACCGCTTTGTAACCGTTTTGTCATTTTTGCAGAAAATTTTTGAAAATACCCATATTTTTGTGGATCTTGCCTATTACAGATAAAAAAGCCCCGATTATTCGGGGCTTTTTGTTTACTTTTTAAATGGTTAGTGGTAAAATAATATGATACGGAAAAAGGAGGTGTTTTTTGTGGAAAAGTTTAAGCTGCACAGCAGTTTTAAGCCTATGGGTGACCAGCCGAAGGCTATTGAGGAGCTGGCAAACGGGGTTTTGAACGGCGATAAGGAGCAGGTGCTTTTAGGGGTTACGGGCTCAGGCAAGACATTTACCATGGCCAATATTATAGCCAAGGTAAATAAGCCCACTTTGGTATTGGCGCATAATAAGACGCTGGCGGCACAGCTTTGCGCGGAATTTAAAGAATTTTTCCCTGAAAACGCCGTTGAATACTTTGTTTCCTATTACGATTACTATCAGCCTGAGGCGTATATTGCCCACACGGACACCTATATTGAAAAGGATTCCTCTATTAACGATGAGATAGATAAGCTGAGGCACAGCGCAACCTTTTCTCTTTTTGAGAGAAGGGACGTTATAATAGTGGCATCGGTATCCTGCATTTACACCATTGGTGACCCTGAGGATTACACGGGTATGGTTATATCCTTACGGCCGGGAATGGCAATGGAGCGGGACGACCTTATAAAAGAGCTTGTAAGAATACAGTACGAGCGCAACGATATTGATTTTCAGAGGAACCGTTTCAGGGTACGTGGGGATGTACTGGAAGTATATCCTGCGGCTTCAAGCGGCAACTGCATAAGGGTTGAATTTTTCGGAGACGAGATTGACAGAATAACCGAAATAAACGCTCTTACGGGAGAGCTTATTGGAGTTTTGAGCCACGCGGTTATTTACCCTGCTTCCCATTACGTTACCTCCGGCGCAAAGATGGAGCGGGCTATTAAAGAGATACTTTCGGAAATGGAAGACAGAGTCAAATACTTTGAAGCCCAAGGCAAGCTTATAGAGGCTCAGAGAATAAGACAGCGGACCCAGTATGACGTGGAGATGCTTACGGAAATAGGCTTTTGCCAGGGAATTGAAAACTATTCCCGTATTATAAGCGGCAGGGCGCCGGGAAGCACGCCTTACACACTTTTAGATTATTTCCCCGACGACTTTTTGCTGTTTGTAGACGAAAGCCACGTAACCTTGCCGCAGGTACGGGGTATGTACGGCGGTGACAGGGCAAGAAAAGAATCGCTGGTTAATTACGGGTTCCGTTTACCCAGCGCATTTGATAACCGCCCTCTGAATTTTGAGGAGTTTAATTCCAAGATAAATCAGGCTATTTACGTAAGCGCCACCCCTGCCCCCTTTGAAAGGGAGCGGGCGGCAAGGGTTGCAGAGCAGCTTATAAGACCTACAGGGCTTCTGGACCCTGAGATAACCGTTAAGCCTACCATTGGCCAGATAGACGATCTATTAGGGCAGATACACATTGTTACGGAAAAGGGCGGCAGGGTGCTTATAACCACCCTTACAAAGAAAATGGCCGAGGACCTTACGGAGTACTTTAAAAGGGCGGATATTAAGGTTAAATATATGCACCACGACATAGACACCATTGAGCGTATGCACATTATAAGGGATCTACGCTTAGGGGAGTTTGACGTGCTGATAGGCATTAACCTTTTAAGAGAAGGCCTTGATATACCTGAGGTAGAGCTTGTAGCAATATTAGATGCAGACAAGGAAGGCTTTTTAAGAAGCGAGACATCCCTCATACAGACTGTAGGCCGCGCCGCAAGAAACGCCAACGCCAGAGTTATAATGTATGCAGATACGGTTACTCCTTCTATGGAGCGTGCAATAACTGAAACCGAAAGAAGGCGCAAAATACAAAAGGCCTACAACAAGGAGCATAATATTACTCCCACGACCATTATTAAGGACGTAAGAGACGTACTTGAAATTACCACAAAGGAGAAGCACAACGCCACCTTAGACGGCCGAAGGCTTTCCAACAAGGAACGGCTTGAGCTTATAGCCAAGCTTGAAAAGGAAATGAAGGAAGCGGCCAAGCTTCTGGAATTTGAACACGCGGCTTATTTAAGAGACCGCATTAAGGAACTAAGCGAGAAAAAGGATAAATAAATGAACAAGGATTCAATTATTATTACCGGCGCAAGAGAGAATAATTTAAAAAATATAAGCATAAAGATACCCCGTAATCAGCTTGTTGTATTTACGGGGCTTTCGGGAAGCGGAAAATCCTCCTTAGCCTTTGATACCATTTACGCCGAAGGCCAGAGAAGGTACGTGGAAAGTCTTTCTTCATATGCAAGAATGTTTTTGGGGCAAATGGAAAAGCCCGACGTGGATTCTATAGAAAACCTTTCCCCTGCCATTTCCATTGATCAGAAGACCACCTCCAAGAATCCTCGTTCCACGGTAGGTACAATAACCGAAATATACGACTATTTCAGGCTGCTGTTTGCCAATATAGGTATACCCCATTGCCCAAAGTGCGGCAAGGAAATAAAGCAGCAGAGCATAGACCAGATAGTAGACCGTATACTGGCGGTAGGCACCGGCACCAAAGCCCAGATACTTGCGCCTGTTATAAGAGGGCGCAAGGGCGAATATCAAAAGCTTTTGGAAGACGCAAGAAAAAGCGGCTTTGTGAGGGTTATGGTTGACGGCATTATGTACGAGCTGACCGAAACCATTCCTATGGAAAAGAACAAGAAGCACAATATTGAAATTGTTGTTGACAGAATAGTTATAAAGCCTGAAGCGAGAGGCAGAATTGCAGATTCCTGCGAGACCGCCGCAAAGCTTGCAAACGGGCTTGTACTTTTAGACGTTATTGGTTCGGAATCTATTTTATTTTCCCAGAAATACGCCTGCCCTGACCATGAAGTGACCATCGAGGAGCTGGTTCCCAGGCTGTTTTCCTTTAACAACCCCTTTGGCGCCTGCCCCAGGTGTTCGGGCCTTGGCACGCTTTTGGAAATTGACCCTGAGCTGGTTGTACCCGACAAGCGCCTTTCTGTTAAGGAGGGGGCTATTAAGGCTTCGGGCTGGAACGTAAGTGATCCTGACAGCATTGCAATGATGTATTTTACCGCCCTTGCAAAGGAATACGGCTTTTCTCTTGATACACCTATAAAGGATCTGCCTGAGGATATTGTTAATAAGCTTCTTTACGGCACAGGGGATAAGATTTTAAAGTTAGAGCGCCGTTTTGGACAAAGAACAGAAGTTTACAGCCATACTTACGAGGGGGTTATAAATAATTTGCAGCGCCGATACAAGGAGACCACCAGCGATTATTCGAGGTGGGATATTGAGCGCTATATGAGTAACGTACCCTGCCCAGAATGTAAAGGTAAGAGGCTTAATCCGATGGCTTTAGGGGTTACGGTTAAAAACAAAAACATTCACGAGCTTTGCGAAATGCCCATAAATAAGCTTTCGGAATTTTTTGGGGAAATTGAGCTTACTGCAAGGGAAGCGACCATAGCAGGGCAGGTTTTGAAAGAAATTAAGGAAAGGCTTAATTTCCTTAATTCCGTTGGCCTTGAATATTTAACCCTTTCGCGGCCTTCGGCTACCCTTTCGGGCGGGGAAGCACAAAGAATAAGACTTGCCACCCAGATAGGCTCTTCACTTATGGGGGTTATTTATATACTTGACGAGCCAAGTATAGGCCTGCACCAGAAGGATAATCAGAAGCTTCTTGATTCTTTAAAGAGGCTGAGGGACCTTGGCAACAGCCTTATTGTGGTTGAACACGATGAAGAGACCATTAAAAGCGCCGATCATATTGTAGATATAGGCCCCGGCGCGGGCGTTCACGGCGGGCAGGTCGTAGCTCAGGGCACGGTAGAGGATATTATAAACTGCAAAGAATCAATTACCGGCAAATACCTTAGCGGTGAAAAATTTATTCCCGTTCCCAAAAAGAGAAGAGAAGGCAACGGAAACTTCCTTACAGTTAAGGGCGCAAGTGAAAACAACCTCAGAAATCTTGACGTTAAGTTCCCTCTTGGCAAGTTTATTTGCGTTACGGGGGTTTCCGGAAGCGGCAAGAGCAGCCTTATTAACGAAATTTTATACAAGAGCCTTGCAACCGAGCTTAACGGTGCGCAGAAATTAAGGGCAGGCAGGCATTTGGCCATTGAGGGTATGGAATTCTTGGATAAGGTTATTGATATAGACCAATCTCCTATAGGCAGAACCCCCCGCTCGAACCCTGCTACCTACACAGGGCTGTTTTCGGATATAAGGACTGTATTTTCTACCTTACCTGAAGCAAAGCAGAGGGGGTTTGGCCCGGGACGCTTTTCCTTTAACGTTAAGGGAGGCAGATGCGAATCCTGCGAGGGCGACGGTATTCTGAAAATAGAAATGCACTTTTTGCCGGATATTTACGTACCCTGCGAGGTATGCAAGGGCAAACGCTATAACCACGAGACACTGCAGGTTAAATACAAGGGGAGATCCATTGCGGACGTACTGGATATGACGGTAGAGGAAGGCCTTGAATTTTTTGAGAATCACCCGAAGATCCGCCGCAAATTGCAAACACTTTTTGACGTTGGATTAGGCTACATTAAAATAGGTCAGCCTTCTACCCAGCTTTCGGGCGGCGAGGCCCAGAGAGTAAAGCTTGCAACCGAACTTTCCAAAAAGAGCACCGGCAGGACGGTTTATATTTTAGACGAGCCTACTACCGGCCTGCACACCGCCGACGTACACAAGCTTTCGCAAATACTGCAGAAGTTTGTAGACAGCGGCAACACGGTTATTGTTATTGAGCACAACCTTGACATTATTAAAATTGCCGATCATATTATTGACCTGGGCCCCGACGGAGGCACAGGCGGCGGCAAAATTGTAGCTCAGGGCACACCGGAAGAGGTTGCAAAGAATAAAAAGTCTTACACAGGCGCATTTTTAAAGGATATTTTGAAATAAGGATTTGACAGTAAGGCGGATTATTGGTACAATATTTTAATAACAATATAAATTACGAGGTTATGTTTTATGCTGAACAGTATGACCGGCTACGGCAGAGTCATAAAAGAATTTGAAGGGAAGACGGTTACCGTTGAAATAAAAAGCGTTAATCATCGCTTTTTTGAATGTACGGTAAGAGTTCCGAGAACTTTAGGTTTTATTGAAGAGCAGGCAAAGGCTTTTTTAGGCACAAAAGTAAGCCGCGGAAAAATTGAAGTTTTTATTTCGGTTGAATCTGCCGGCGAAGGCAGCATTGAGGTGGCTTATAATGAAGATCATCTTGCGGCCTTACTTAAGACCTATAAGGAAATATCGGGGAAGTTTAAGTTAAAGAATAATTTAAAGCTTTCGGATATTATACACAACAAGGATATATTCTCTGTTAAAAAGGCGGAAGAAAAGGAAGAGGATATTACCGAGAAGGTTCTTATTACCCTGAACGAAGCAGCCGAAAAATTCAACGAGGCAAGGCAGAAGGAAGGCCTTAAGCTTAAAGAGGATATTCTTGAGCGGCTTTGCGGCATTGAAAAGAACGTTGAGATAGTTGAAGCCCGTTCCCCTGAGACCGTTAAGGAATACAGAGAAAAGCTTCTGTCCCGTATGCGTGAAATTCTGGCCGACACTGCAGTTGACGAGCAAAGGCTTCTTACCGAAGCTGCCATTTACGCCGATAAGGTTACCGTTGCGGAGGAGACTACCCGTTTAAGGACCCACATTTTAAATTTCAGGGATCTGCTTGCAGGGGCTTCGCCCATTGGCAAGAAGCTTGATTTTTATATGCAGGAAATGAACAGAGAAGCTAACACTATAGGCTCCAAATGCAATGACGTTTCAATTGCAAAAACCGTTGTGGAAATTAAGAGTCAGCTTGAAAACATAAGAGAACAGATACAAAACATAGAGTAAAGGCCAAAAAAGGAGAATTCCAATGAAAAGTTCCCAAAAGCTTATTAATATAGGCTTCGGTAATATGGTAAGCTCATCAAGAATAATAGCAATAGTAAGCCCCGAATCTGCGCCTATCAAGAGGATAATTCAAGAGGCAAAGGACCGCGGTGTACTTATAGACGCTACCTACGGCAGAAGGACCCGCGCGGTTATTATTACTGATTCGGAGCATATTATCCTCTCGGCAGTTCAGCCCGAAACTATCGGCAACAGAGTAAGCGATTACGATGAGGATGCGGCAGAAGAAGAGGAGATGTAATTTTGTCAAAGGGTAATCTTATTATAGTGTCAGGCCCTTCGGGGGTTGGCAAGGGCACTGTGCTCTCAAAAATATATGAAAGAGACAAAAAAGTACGCCTTTCGGTTTCTGCCACCACCAGAAGCCCCAGAGAAGGGGAAGTTGACGGGGTGCATTACCACTTTATCTCCAAAGAACAGTTTGAGGATAACATTAAAAACGGGAAAATGCTTGAATATGCTTCATACGTTGAAAATTATTACGGTACCTTACAGGATACGGTTGAGGCAATGAGAGAGGCCGGAATTGACGTTATTCTTGAAATTGAGACCCAGGGCGCTTTACAGGTAATGGATAAGGTAAAGGATGCTTTAAGCGTATTTATTCTGCCGCCTTCAGAAGAGGAGCTTGAAAACAGGCTCAGAGGCAGAGGCACCGAAAGCGAAGAGAAAATACTCGGGCGCCTTAATACTGCAAAAGGCGAACTTAAGCTCAGCAACAAATACAAATACAATATTGTTAACGATGACGCGCAAAGAGCCGCGGATGAACTTTATAAAATTATAACCGAT
Source organism: Eubacteriales bacterium (assembly GCA_045541395.1). Classification (GTDB taxonomy): domain Bacteria; phylum Bacillota; class Clostridia; order Oscillospirales; family UMGS1783; genus JAZRWQ01. Next base: position 20,550 of record JAZQIZ010000018.1, on the reverse strand, counting down.
GCAAGGATACAGGAGGACTAAACCATGGTTCAGAAGCTTTCTACAGAAAATTTAACAGGCAAGGACAGCCTTTGCCGCTATTCACTTATTATCGGCGTTTCCAAAAGAGCAAGACAGATCGCCGAAAGAAACGAAGAGCTTGGTATTCAATGTGATGAGAAGCCCGTAATTACCGCCGCAAAGGAATATGCTGACGGTGAATTTGACATAGTTCCCATTAAGGAAAAAGCCGAAAGCGAAGAAGAATAATTTTTAAGCGGCAGGAGTTTCTGCCGCTTTGACTGTTTATAAGGAGGGGAAAAATATGAAAAGTGCACTTGTTGCCATTGAAGGTCTGCCCTATTTTGCCGGCGGACTTTACAGCTATTCCCTTCCCGAAAAATGGGAGAATACCATTAAAAAAGGATCTCGGGTAACGGTACCCTTCGGCAAAGGAAATAAGCCCAAAAGAGGATACGTTATTGGTTTTGAAGAGCCGAAGGAAGGAATGAAACTTAAGAATATCTCAGGGGCAGAATACGATGAGTTTACTGTTAACGAGGATCTTATTGACCTTGCGCTTTTTATGAGCGATAAATATCTTTGCCCCATTTATGATTGCATTAAGGCAATGCTTCCTTCGGGGCTTGATATTAAAATTACCTATACCTACTCCTTTATAAGTGAAGGAGCCGTAAATGAGCAGGACAGCGAGATACTTGAGCACATACGAGCCAACGAAAAAGAAACGGAAAAGCGTATTTTTGAGCTTTTCGGTAACTGTGAATCCTCCCTTGAGCGCCTTTGCAAGGAAGGTATGATTAAAAAAACAGCTCAGGCAAAACGCAAGCTTAAGGATAATACGGTAAATATAATAAGCGTGAAGGCTACGGATGATCAGATAGAAAAATATCTGTCTGCCAACAACAGCCTTATCCAGAAGCACAGGCCGGTAATTGAATACGTTCAGAGTGTTGGCCGGTGCCCTCAGAGTGACCTTTTGTATATGACGGGGGTAAGCGCTTCGGTTATTACTACCCTTTGCAAAAGGGGCATACTGAAAACCGAAAAGGTTGAAATTATGCGCAACCCCTACAAGGCGCCCGATACTCTTATTAAAACTCCTCTTTCAAAGGAACAGCAGTTCTGCGCAGATAATATTGCAAAGGATCTGGGCAAATTCTCCGTTCAGCTTCTTTACGGGGTTACAGGAAGCGGTAAGACCCATATTTTTTACGACCTTATAGACAGAGTTATAAGTAAGGGGCAGAGCGCCATTGTGATGGTACCGGAGATAATGCTTACGGTGCAGACCGTAAACCGCTTAAAGGACCGATTCGGCGAAAAGGTGGCGGTTATACATTCAGGGCTTTCCGAAGGAGAAAGGCTGGATGAATGGAAGAGGATGAAAAGAGGCGAGGCTAAAATTGCCGTTGGAACAAGAACGGCGGTTTTCTCACCCTTTGAAAATATTGGCCTTATAATTATGGACGAGGAGCAGGAGCATACCTACAAATCCGAGCTTTCGCCCAAATACTCCACAAGCTCGGTTGCAAAGCAAAGGGCCGCAAGGCATAATGCAATGCTTTTACTTTCTTCGGCAACACCTTCTTTGGAATCGGCTTTCTGGGCTGAAATGGGCAAATACGGTTATCATAAATTATCCGGCCGCTATAATAAAAAGCAAAGCCCTACAGTTAAGGTCATAGATATGCGGAACGAACTGCAGGAGGGGAATATTTCGGTGCTGAGCCGCCCACTGCAGGAAGAACTGCAAAAGAACTTAGAAAACGGAGAACAGTCTATTTTATTTATAAACCGCAGAGGCTACAACACCTTTGTTTCCTGCAGGAGCTGCGGGTACGTTGAGAAATGCCCGAACTGCTCCATTTCCCTTACCTACCACAAGAAAAACGGCAGGCTTATGTGCCATTACTGCGGCTATTCCAAGGAAACGCCGCATACTTGTCCTGAATGCAAAAGCGAGCATATAAGATTTTTCGGTGCAGGAACACAAAAGGCGCAGGAGACCTTACAGGAGCTTTTTCCTGGGGCCAGAATTCTAAGGATGGACGCCGATACTACCCAGAAAAAGTTTTCCCATGATAAAATGCTTGAGGCATTTTCAAATAAGGAATACGATATTCTGTTGGGGACACAGATGGTTACCAAGGGCCTTGATTTCCCCGACGTTACCTTGGTTGGCATACTGGCGGCTGACGCTTCTCTTTACAGTGAGGATTTCAGAGCAGGCGAAAAGACTTTCTCGCTTATTTCTCAGGTAGTAGGCAGGGCGGGCCGAGGCCAAAAGCCCGGCAGGGCGATAATACAGACCTACAGCCCTGACCATAAGACCCTTGCTTTCGGAATGACACAAGATTACGAGGGCTTCTTCAAAGAGGAGATAACCCACCGAAAGCTTATGCTTTATCCGCCTTTCTCGGATATTTGTCAGCTTATAATAATGAGTGAAAAGGAACTGGAGGCATCAGAAAGCTCACGCTCACTTTTTGAGATACTTTCAGACGGGCTTACTTTAAAGAAGGTGCCTTCGGTAATAATAGGGCCAAGCCCATGTTCTATTGCCAAAATGAACGGGTTATACCGCTACAAGATGCTCATTAAATGCAAAGCAGACAAGGCGTTAAGGGAACTTTTAAGGGAAGTTTTACAGAAATTTTACCAAGAGAAAGAGCATAAGAGTATAATTGTTTCAACGGACATAAACCCTGCGAACATACAATAAGGAGTTAATAAAAAATGGCTTACAGAAATATAGTAAAAAGAGGGGACGCTGTTTTAACTAAAAAATGCCGTCCTGTTGAAAATTTTGATGAAAGGCTGCACACCCTTTTAGGTGATATGGCCGAAACCATGTACAAGGCAAACGGAGTTGGCCTTGCGGGGCCCCAGGTCGGCATTTTAAGAAGGGTTGCGGTTGTAGATATAGGCGAAGGACTTATTGAGCTTATAAACCCCGAAATAACCTACAGAGAAGGCGAAAGCGAAGGGGTTGAAGGCTGCCTTTCCTGCCCGGATATCTGGTCGGTGAATATCCGCCCTTATAAAGTAAAGGTCAAGGCTCAGGACAGATTCGGCAAAGAGTTTGAGGTTGAAGCCGAGGATTTTCTTGCAAGAGCATTTTGCCACGAGATAGATCATCTTGACGGCATAACAATTTACGAATCTTCCGTAAGAATGCTTACAAAGGAAGAGCTTGAACAGTTACAAGGAGAATAAGATGCGTATTTTATTTATGGGCACACCTGATTTTGCCGCGGTATCCTTAGAGGCCTTAGCAAAAAGCGGACATGAGATATGCGGTGTATTTTCTCAGCCCGACAAGCCTGTTGGCAGACACTTTACCCTTACACCTACTCCCGTTAAGGTTACAGCCTTAAACTACGGCTACAAAGTATTTCAGCCTGAGACCTTAAGGGATAAGGCGGCTTTGCCTATACTTGAGGAGCTTGAGCCTGAGCTTATTGTTGTTGCGGCCTACGGCAGAAAGCTTCCCTCTTACATTTTAGATTATCCCAAATACGGTTGTATTAACGTTCACGCTTCCCTGCTTCCTAAATACAGAGGCGCGGCGCCTATTAACTTTTGCCTTATAAACGGCGAAAAGGAAACCGGCGTAACCATTATGTATATGGCGGAAGGAATAGATACGGGCGATATGATAGACAAGGTATCTACCCCTATTACCGATGAAGATAATGCAGAGACCATACACGACCGCTTGGCCGATCTTGGAGGAAAGCTGCTTTTAAAGGTTATTGAAGACCTTGAAAAGGGTACGGCAGTAAGAACGCCGCAAAACCATAACGAGCATACCTACGCGCCTATGATACACAAAGAGGACTGTAAAATAGACTTTAAAAATAAAACTGCAAGAGAGGTTTTCAATTTTGTAAGAGGACTTTCTCCCTTCCCTACTGCATATACGGTCATAAACGGCAAAAACTATAAGGTGTATTCCTGCAAGGTCGCTAAAGAAAGCGGCACTTCGGGAGAGGTTATATGCGCCGATCCTAAAAAAGGCTTTATTATTGCCTGCAAGGAAGGGGCAATTGAAATACTTGAAATTCTGCCTCAGGGAAAAAAGAAAATGGATGCAAAGAGTTTTCTTTTAGGCAGAGCAGTTAAAGAAGGAGATATTACAGAATAATGCCGTTTTTTTATTATTTTGATTCTTACTATATGTTGCTTGTGGTACCTGCGTTTATATTTACCCTTATTGCCCAGGCGAAGGTCAATTCAACCTACAGCCGTTATTCGGCTTACGCTTCCCGTTCGGGGAAAACGGCCTTCCAGGTTTGCAGGGAGATACTTGACAAAAACGGATTACAGCACATTGCAATAGGCCACGTTGCCGGTAAATTAACAGACCATTACGACCCGAAAAACAATATTATAAACCTTTCGGATTCCACCATTAACTCTACTTCCATAGCGGCAATAGGCGTTGCTGCCCACGAAGCCGGGCACGCCTGCCAGTATGCCGACGATTACTTTGCCATAAAATTAAGAAGCGCCATTGTGCCTGTTACGCAGTTTGCCTGCAGGCTTGCGCCCTTTTTGCTTATGGCGGGTATACTTTTCAGCTGGGGAATACTTGTGGATATAGGCATTATATTCTTCGGGGCATCGGTTGTATTTCAGCTTATAACCCTGCCTGTGGAATTCAATGCATCAAGAAGAGCCCTTGCCACCTTAGAGGGTATGGGCACTATGAACACCGAAGAATTACAAGGCACAAAGAAGGTTTTAGATTCTGCGGCTCTTACCTACGTTGCAGGTCTTGCTTTGGCCTTGGCAAGCTTTTTAAGAGTATTACTGCTTTTTGGCGGCAGAAGAAGAAACGATTGAGGAAATTTAAATGCAGGACGTACGGGGGCTGTGTTTAAGGTCTTTATGCGAGACCTTAAATAAAGGGGCCTACTCTAACCTACAACTGAAAAACAGCTTAAACAGCAGTGAGCTTTCTTCCAAGGATAAAGCTTTATACAAGCAGCTATATTTCGGCACCTTAGAGAGGCTTATAACCTTAGATACAATTATTGACGCTCACTCTAAAATGAAGCTTAAGAAAATGTCGCCTCAGCTTATTAATCTGCTGAGGCTTGGGGTGTTTCAGCTTCTTTACTGCGACCGTATTCCTGATTCTATAGCCATTAACAAGACAGTGGAGCTGGCAAAAAAGAAGGTGGGCCAGGCCGCAGGCTTTGTTAACGCTGTTTTGAGAAATATATTAAGAAACAAGGAGAGCCTTGAAGGATTGCTCAAAAGCCCTCAGGAGAAATATTCCGTGGGAGAAAGTGTATGTAATATGCTCATTAACGCCTACGGCGAAAAAAAGGCTTTTGAGTTTATGGAAGGGCTATTTATTAATATTCCCGTTACGGCGGTTATAAACACCCTGAAAACCGAAGGAGAAACTCTTTGTGCCTTACTTAAGGAGCAGGAAATTGAGGCAGAGCAAAACGGCAATACTCTTACGCTTTTCGCTCACACCTCCATTGAAAGCAGCCCCGCTTACAAGGAAGGGTTGTTTCATCTGCAGGGGCTTTGCTCCCAACGGGCGGTTGAGCTTTTAGATATTAAGCCCGGGATGACGGTTATTGATATGTGTTCCTCTCCCGGTGCCAAAAGCTTCACAGCCGCTTATAAAATGGAAAACAAGGGCAGTATTTTTGCCTTTGACCTTTACCCGCACAGAGTTGAGCTTATAAAAAAAGGGGCGCAACGCCTTGGAATAACCGTAATAAACGCTATGCCCTGCGATTCTTCTAAAGAATTGCCTGTAAAACTTAAGGCCGACCGCATTATTTGCGACGTACCATGTTCGGGTATTGGAATGATGTCCAAGCGGCCGGAGATACGCTACAAGAACATTGATGACACAAATGAGCTTTGCGATCTACAGTACGCTATTCTTTGTAACGGAGTAAAATATTTAAAAGAAGACGGCAGGCTTTTATATTCGACCTGCACTTTAAATCCCAAAGAAAACAGCGAAATTACCGATAAATTTTTATTCGAGCACCCTGAATTTTATTACATAGAAGAGCCCTGCACGTATATGGAGACAGGCGAGGAAGGATTTTTTACGGCTGTTTTAGGGAGGAGACAAAAATGACGGATATTAAAAGTCTTACCTTTAACGAGCTTGAAGAATTTTGCAAAAGCAACGGTTTGCCATCATTCCGAGCCAGGCAGATTTTTAAATGGATAAGCCGCGGAGTTACCTCATTTAATGAGATGACCGACCTTTCTTTGGCCCTGAGAGAGCAACTTTCTGAAATTTCTTACCTTTCAGCCTTTAAAATTGTTAAAAAACTTGTTTCACAACTTGACGGGACTACTAAATATTTGATAAAATTACAAGATAGACAGCACATTGAATGCGTTGTTATGAAATATCATTACGGATATTCTCTTTGTATGTCCACTCAGGTAGGCTGTGCTATGGGTTGCAGCTTTTGCGCTTCCACAAAGGGGGGCCTAAAAAGAAACCTTACTGCCGGTGAGATGCTTGACGAATACACCATTATTTCAAAGGATATAGGTGAGCGCATTTCAAACGTTGTGCTTATGGGAATAGGCGAGCCCTTGCACAATTTCAAGAACCTTTGCGTTTTTCTTGAAAACATTAACAGTGAAAAGGGCGTTAACCTTTCTATGAGACATATTACTCTTTCCACCTGCGGACTGACAGAAAAGCTTGATGAGCTTGCAAAAAGGGACTGGCCTATTAATATTGCCATTTCCCTGCACGCAGCCACTGACAGCCAGCGAAGAGAGATAATGCCTATAGCAAAAAGGTATTCCTTAGATCAGCTGATAAAAAGCTGTGTTAATTACGAAAAGGCTACGTCAAGACGGATAACCTTTGAATACACCCTTATAGGTGGGGTCAACGATTCCGACAGGGACGTTGCAAATCTTGTTAAGCTTCTTGCGCCCCTGAAAAACAAGCATATAAACATAATCAGCGTTAATCCTATTGAAGGATCCGATTACGTGCGGCTGCAACAAAAGGCGGTTGAAAGCTTTGCAAAAAAGCTTAACGATAAAAAAATAAATGCAACCGTAAGAAGAAGCCTTGGAAGCGATATTTCCGGCTCCTGCGGACAGTTAAGATACAATGAAGAAAAAGGAGGGGACAGCCTGTGAATATTACCGGTCTTACAGACAAAGGTAAGGTAAGAGATGAAAACCAGGATGCGTTTGTTTACGGTTTTTTAAGCGATAACTTTGCCTATGCAGCCTGCTTTGACGGTATGGGCGGCGCCAAATCGGGCAAATATGCCAGTACTGTGGCGGCAAGCACCTTTGAGCAAAAGTTAAAAACAACTGATCTTGAACAGCTTATGAGCTCTCCCGGCGAGAAACTTACCCGGATAATTCAGGAAATAAACGGCTCAATGTACGAGCAAAGCTGTTCCAACAGTGATTTCAGAGGAATGGGCACCACCTGCGTTGCGGCACTTATAATAAATTCAACAGCTGTTATTGCCAACGTTGGTGACAGCCGAGCCTACTTATTCGACAGGCAGGAATGCCGACAGATAACCGTTGATCATTCTTTGGTCCAGGGGCTCATTGATATGGGGACTCTGACCCCGGAACAAGCAAAAAAACACCCGCACAGAAACGTTATTACCCGAGCGGTTGGAACCGACGATGAGCTTGAGGTTGATATTTTTGAAGCTGACGTTACCGGCAAGAAACTTATGCTTTGCTCCGACGGGCTTCACGGCTACTTTGAGCCGGAGTATTTACAAACAATTATTTTATCAAACAGCGACGAGGATGCCTGTGAACTTCTTACTCAACAGGCCATTGCCGCAGGCGGCAGAGATAACATTACCATTGTTATTGTTAACAGCCTAAACTGATTGACCTAAGGAGTGAAAATAAAATGGATAAATACACAGGCACTGTTTTAAAAGACAGATACGTACTTGAAAATGTTTTAGGCGTTGGCGGTATGGCGGTTGTATACCGCGCTTCCGACAAGGTTACGGGAAACACTGTTGCAGTTAAAATTTTAAAGGATGAGTTTGTTTCCGACGAGCAGTTCAGACGCCGTTTCCTTAACGAATCAAGAGCTATTTCCATGCTCAGACACCGCAACATCGTAAGCGTTATTGACTTTGAATTTGAAGGCAATATTCAGTATATTGTTATGGAATATATTGACGGCATAACCTTAAAGGATTTTATGCGTGCTCAGAAGGCACTGCCTTTCTCTATTGCATGCAAAATTGCAATGCAGATACTCTCTGCTTTACAGCACGCCCATGAAAGAGGCATTGTTCACAGAGATATTAAGCCTCAGAATATTATGCTCCTTTCCGACGGTACTATTAAGGTCATGGACTTTGGCATTGCGCGCATTTCCAAATTTGAGACTGTTACCATGACCGATAAGGCTATCGGTACGGTTTACTACATAAGCCCGGAACAGGCAAAGGGCGAAAAGACCGACCAGCGTTCCGACATTTACTCTACCGGTGTTATGCTTTATGAAATGCTTACCGGTACCCTTGCTTTTGACGGCGATACACCTGTAAGCGTAGCCTTGAAGCAGATACAGACTTCCCCTGAAAAGCCCACGGTCCTTAACGATCAGATCCCTCTTGGTCTTGAACAGATCGTTTTGAAGGCAATGCTTAAAACACCCGATAAGAGATATCAGTCTGCTGCAGAGATGGTAAACGACCTTCGTCTTATTCTGCAGGATCCCGAAATGCTTTTCAACTTTGATCTTACAGATGAATTCCTTACTGACGGCGGCCTTTCCGCCATTAGCGAGGATCCTGAGATCAAACTCCCCTTCTGGACAAAGGGCAATATAATTGCTATGGCAGCAGGCCTTGTTGCAGGTCTTATAGTTATATTCGTTGTTTTCTTCCTGCTCAGCGGAAACAACAAAAAACCTGAAGGTACTCCTTCCGAATCTGAGCCTACCGAAGAAAGTCAGCCCGAAGCTGAACAGGTTACCGTTCCTCAGCTTATTGGCGATACCTATGAAGAAATTATGGCTAACACCGAAATTACCGGTAATTTCACCATTACCAAGGAAGATAAAGAATCTGCCGATTTTGAAGTAGGATACGTATTTGAACAGAGCATTGAAGCAGGTACTCTTGTTAACAAGGGCAGTGAAATTATTGTATCTGTTTCTTCCGGTGCCAACGAGGTTACCTTCCCCGATCTTACGGGCGAACTTCAGGAAGATGCCGAAAATACCTTGAACGCACTTGAAATCGAATACAAGATAGTTCAGCAGTCTTCCGATACCGTTAAGGAAGGTTACGTTATTAAAACCACTCCCGAGGGTACCGTTAAGGATGGCGAGGTTGTTTACGTTTACGTAAGCAGCGGCCAGAATATTATTAAAAACATTGTTCCCAACGTTACCGGCAAGCATATTGAACAGGCTAAGTTCCTTATTGAAAACAGCGGATTTGTATTTGACGTTATTGAAGGCTACAGCGCGAGTGTTGAAAAGGATTACATTATAGTTCAGTATATTCCTGCTGAATCCGAGCTTGAAGAAGGCTCCACCGTTACGGTTATAGTTTCCTTAGGCCCCGAACCTGCTCCCGAGCCCGAACCCGAGCCCGAACCCGAATCCTCCAAGCCTGAATCTTCTGCGCCCGAATCTTCCGAACCTGAATCTTCAGAGCCTGAGTCATCCGTTCCGGAGGTTTCCGAGCCTGAAGAAAGCGTACCTGAAGAAAGCGTACCTGAAGAAAGCGAAGTTACGGAATAAGAATGGACGGACTTGTTATCCGCAGTATGGGCGGATTTTACAACGTGCTTTGCGGAGAAGAGATACTTGACTGTAAGCCGCGAGGCATATTCCGAAAGGAAAAGACGGTTATTGTTGTAGGCGATAAGGTAAAAGCAGAAAAGCTTACGGAAGAAACCGGTGTTATAACAGAATTAAAGGAACGGGCAAATTTATTTGCCCGTCCTCCCATTGCAAATTTAGATAAGATGTTTATTGTGTTATCGGCGGCCGATCCTGCTCCGGACACCCTTTTTGCCGATAAGCTTACGGTTATTTGCGAACACAATAGGGTGGAGCCTGTAATTGTATTTAACAAATGCGACCTTGCTGACGTAAGTGATCTTAAAAAGGCTTACCAAAAAGCGGGTTATAAGACCATGTGTGTCAGTGCATCTCTTAATGAGGGCATTGAAGCCCTTTACGGAGAGCTCTCGGGGATCTGCGGCTTTGCCGGATTTTCGGGGGTTGGCAAGAGCAGCATTATTTCTCTGATAACCAACCACGCCATTGCCACAGGCTCGGTTTCCGCTAAGCTGAAAAGAGGAAAGCACACCACCCGCCACGTAGAGCTTTACCCTTTAAACAGCAACACCTTAATTGCAGATACTCCGGGGTTTTCTTCCCTTGATATTATGCAAACAAATATAAAAAAGGACGGATTACCCCTGCTTTTTAACGAGTTTGACGGTTATTTGGGCCTATGCAAATTTACAACCTGCTCCCATACCAAGGAAAAGGGCTGCGCTATTTGCGAGGCGGTAAATAAGGGCGAAATTGCTAAAAGCAGACACGAAAGCTACGTTTCCCTTTATGATGCACTGAAACAGCGCCCTTCCTGGGAATAGATATTTATACCGAACAGAGCGTTCGGTTCAAATATAAATAATTAAAACAGGAGGTTCTTATAATGCAAAGAGAACACCTTGGAAGCCGTATAGGCTTCATACTTCTTAGCGCAGGCTGCGCTATCGGTATAGGTAACGTTTGGAAGTTCCCCTACATGGCAGGCCAGAACGGCGGCGGCTTCTTCGTACTTATTTACCTTTTATTCCTCCTTATAATGGGTATTCCCGTTATGACTATGGAATTTTCTTTAGGTCGTGCATCTCAGAAGAGTATTATTTCTATGTACGATGAATTAACCCCCAAGAAGGCTTGGAAAGCACACAGCTGGGCTTCTTTAGCAGGTAACTATCTGCTTATGATGTTCTACACTGCCGTTACCGGCTGGTTTGTTCAGTATTTTGTTAAAACCGGTACAGGTGCATTTGCGGGCCTCGCTCCTGAGGCTGTTGCTGATCAGTATGGCCAGATGATGGGCAACCCTGTAGAAATGATGATCTACACCTTCATTGTTATTATTTTAGGCTTCTTTGTATGCTCCTTCTCCTTACAGAAGGGCCTCGAAAGAGTTACCAAGATAATGATGACCGCTTTGATCGTTATTATGTTCGGTCTTGCTATCAACAGCATGTTCTTAGACGGTGCCGCTGAAGGTCTTTCCTTCTACTTAAAACCCGACTTCCAGAAGATGAAGGAAGTAGGCATTGGCAACGTTATAGTTAGTGCTATGAACCAGGCTTTCTTTACTTTAAGCCTTGGTATTGGTTCTATGGCTATATTCGGCAGCTATCTTAAGAAAGACAGAGCTTTAATGGGCGAATCCATTAACGTTGCTGCTCTTGATACTGTTGTTGCCATTACCTCCGGCCTTATTATTTTCCCCGCTTGCTTTACATACGGTGTTGAAGTAAATGCAGGTCCTCCCCTTATTTTCATTACCCTGCCCAACATTTTCAATAACCTGCCCGGCGGCAGAATTATAGGCACTTTATTCTTCTTATTCTTAGTATTCGCCGCATTCTCCACCGTACTTGCAGTATTCGAAAATATTCTTGCTTGCTGCATGGATAAGTTCGGCTGGTCCAGAAAGAAAGCTTGCCTTATTAACTGCATTGCTATGCTGGTTCTTTGCCTGCCCTGCATTTTAGGCTTCAACGTTCTTTCCGGCATTGCTCCTTTAGGCGAAGGCACTGTTATTATGGATGCAGAAGACTTTGTTGTTTCCAACGTACTTCTTCCCTTAGGCTCCCTTGTTATGGTTCTTTTCTGCACTCTCAGAAAAGGCGGCTGGGGCTGGCAGAAGTTTACCGAAGAAGCTAACACCGGTAGGGGTGCTAAGGTTAAGAATTGGATGCGTTTCTACTGCACCTATATTCTTCCCGTAATCATCCTTGTATTCTTTGTAATAGGTGTAATCAACTTCTTCAAATAATGGTTAACACTCAAAAAGTCGTTTCACCACAAAAAATTAAGTATTAACAATAAAGAGCTTGAGCAATATTTAGCTCAAGCTCTTTTATTTTTTATTCTTTTATTTTTTATTCTTTTATTCTTTTATTCTTTTATTTTTTACTCTTTTGCATAAAACTACAAGCGCCTAAGCGCCTTGCTGAAGCAAGGCCATTTTTTGTTTTCCGCCCGTGGTCTCTCTACCGTACCTTCGTACGCCTACGAGAAACCCCGTGCGAAATGCAACTTCCTTTTTGAGCGCTAACCTTCACTTAAGCAAAAAGTCGTTTCACCACAATAAATTACTTAAAAAAGGATTATGGCTATGCCATAATCCTTTTTTTAAAGTAATTCCTGTTCGTTTATTACAAGGCTGAATTTTAAGCCAAGCTTCTCAGCAGCTTTGCGGCAAAGGAGCATACGGTTTAAGAAGATCTCAAAATAGTCCATTACAGAACCGTACTGAGTATCTACCGTAAGGCGCAGTTCAAAAACGGTTTTTTCGCGGTTTACGGAAATATAGGTTTCCTTTACAGAGTAATTTACACGGTCGTGGATATCAAAATTAAGCTCGTCACGGTTCCGGACTCTGGAACGGCGCACGTCACATTTATCAGCTAAAATAAGGGCCGCTGCAATATTGTTTACAGGGAAGGCCGTTGCTTCATCGTGATTGCCTATAGCGGTTACCACGTCGGCAATATCGCAGGCGGGCATACCTAAATTATCTAATATTCTGAAAGCCATTACGGCCCCTGACTGAGCATGGTCTATTCTGTTTACAAGATTGCCTATATCGTGCATATAGGCAGCTATCTGCCCCAGCTCTATTTCACGCTGGGTCGCACCGATGGTTTCAAGAATATATTTTACAGCCTGAGCTGCTTTATGGACGTGAGCAAAGGAATGTTCGGTATACCCCAAAGCTTTAACAGACTCATCTGCCATTTTAATATAGGTTTTAATATTTTCATTTTTTTGTATATCTGCATACGTTATCATATATTCACCTCAATATAATTATAGCTGTTACGCGTCGCGAATACAATAGAAACGGAGGGTTTTCCTTAAAATTTAAAAAAAATTTCAAAAAAGGCTTGAAAAATTTTCTTGTATATATTATAATTTTTTGTGCATAAAAATTCACTAAAAAATATATTTTATAAATGGAGAGATTTATTATGAAAAAGACACTGACACTTATTCTTGCTCTTCTTATGATCGTTGGCCTTTTCGCAGGCTGCGGCAAGAAGGTAGAACTGCAGATCCTCGATACCGAATACATTACCGAAGATTATGCAATTGCATTTGCAAAGGATAACAAGGAGCTTTCCGCTGAGGTTGACGGCGCACTTAAGGCTCTTATTGAAGACGGCACTGTACAGAAGATAGTTGACAAGTACATTTCCGGTGTGGAACACGATCTTACCCTTCAGGCTGATGCTGAAGGCAAGGAAGAGCTTGTTATGGCTACCAACGCTGAATTCCCTCCTTACGAATTCCATGAGGGCGACGCTATTGTTGGTATAGACGCTGAAGTTGCAGCTGCTATTGCTGACAAGCTTGGCAAGAAGCTGGTTATTGAAGATATGGCATTTGACGCTATTCTTCCTGCAGTTGAAGGCGGCAAGGCTGATATGGGCATGGCAGGTCTTACTGTTACTGAAGAACGTCAGCAGCAGGTTGACTTCTCTACCTCCTACGCTACCGGCGTACAGGTAGTTATTGTTCCTGTTGGTTCCGAAATTACTTCTGTTGATGATCTTTTCGAAGAAGGCGCTGATACCACCATTGGCGTTCAGAACGCTACTACCGGCGACCTTTATGCAACCTGGGATATTGAAGATGCAGGCCTTGGCACTGTTGAACGTTTCAACAAGGGCGCTGATGCTATTCAGGCTTTAGTTACCGGCAAGATCGACTGCGTTATTATTGACAACGAACCTGCAAAGGCTTTCGTTGCAGCCAACAACAAATAATTAAAACTAACGCTTAAAAAAGGGGCGAAGGATATTCGCCCCTTTAATTCTATGTAAAGGGAGTGAACTTATGAGCGAATGGTTCCTCGATTTAAAAGATGAGTTCATACTGAACTTTATTGCTGAGGACCGTTGGAAGTACCTTACCGACGGTTTGTTGGTTACTTTGGAGGTTACCCTTTTTGCACTTATTATAGGTGTTGTTTTGGGTACTTTAGTAGCAATTATTCGTTCTACCCACGATAAAAATATTGAAGATATGCCCAAGGGCTTCGGCAAGGCATGTTTAAAATTATTCAACGGCATATCCAACCTTTATTTAACCGTTATCCGCGGCACACCTGTTACTGTGCAGCTTATGATAACCTACTACATAATTTTTGCCGCTTCCAACAACAAGGTGCTTATTGCAATACTTGCTTTTGGTATTAACTCCGGCGCTTACGTTGCGGAAATTGTGCGAGCAGGCATTATGTCTATAGACCAGGGCCAGTTTGAAGCAGGCCGTTCCTTAGGCTTTAATTTTGTACAGACAATGCGTTACATTATTATTCCTCAGGCATTAAAGAACGTACTTCCTGCCCTTGCAAACGAGTTCATTGTGCTTTTAAAGGAAACCTCTGTTTCCGGTTACGTTGCCCTGCAGGATCTTACAAAGGGCGGCGATATTATCCGTGGCCGTACCTATTCCGCATTTATGCCCCTTATTGCAGTTGCGGCAATTTATCTTATTTTAGTTATGTTCTTTACCTGGCTTGTAAAGAAGCTGGAAAGGAGGCTGCGTAACGGTGAGTAACGTACTTATTAAAGCCGAGGGTGTTCAAAAACACTTTTCCGAATCCATTAAAGCCCTTGACGGTATTGACCTTGAAATAAAGAAGGGTGACGTTACGGTTATTATAGGCCCTTCGGGAAGCGGTAAATCTACCTTCCTTCGCTGTTTGAACCTTCTTGAGAAGCCTACAGGCGGTGCTATTTTCTTTGAAAATACCGATGTTACCGATCCTAAGGTAAACATTAATATTCACAGGCAGAAAATGGGCATGGTGTTCCAGCAGTTTAATCTGTTTCCTCATATGACTATCCTTAAGAATATGACCATCGCGCCTATGAAACTTTTGGGCAAAACCAAGGAAGCTGCAGAAAAGCAGGCTATGGAGCTTTTAGAGAGAGTTGGCCTTGCAGACAGGGCAAACGCTTATCCTTCTCAGCTTTCCGGCGGCCAGAAACAGCGAATTGCTATTGTAAGAGCCCTTTGTATGGACCCTGAGGTTATGCTCTTTGACGAGCCTACCAGCGCTCTTGACCCTGAAATGGTTGGCGAAGTTTTGGAGGTTATGAAAGACCTTGCAAAAAGCGGCATGACTATGGTGGTTGTAACCCACGAAATGGGCTTTGCCAAGGAAGTTGCTTCCGAAGTTGTATTTATAGACGAAGGAAAGATAATTGAACAGGGCGCACCCGATGAAATATTTGATGCACCCAAGAGCGAGAGACTTAAATCGTTCTTAGCAAAGGTATTATAAGCTTTAAGAGTCTGAGTAAAAACTCAGGCTCTTTTTTAAACATGACAACACAAAAAGCCTTAGTAATGGAAACCATACATCAAAACAAAAACGGCCTGATAATTGGCGCTACGGCCGTTTCGACAGTAGGAACCGTTTTAACCACCTTGGCGGTTAAAAGAAAGCATAAAGGAGCTTAAAAAAGCTCCTTTTTGTTATAAATACGAGAAAAACGGCAAAAAAAGACGATAATCGAAGATATAATAAGAAACTTTAATAAATTTATTCTCTGATGAATGAGTTTTTCTTTTTTTAGGACTTGCGGTTCATATGAACTTATGATATAATCATATCACAATGATTTAGGGAGTTAAGACTATGAACCTTTTACCGGGGACAATGCTGAATACAGGCGGTAACGATCTTAGCGGTTATGAGACCAGGATCAAGCCGCTGATTACTGCCACAGGCGGGCTTATGCTTTCCCAGGTTGAGGGTATAACAGGAATTGGCGGCACTACCATTCAGAACTGGATCAAAAGAGGCTGGGTACCTCCAACCGAAGGGAAGAGATATAAGCAACGTCAAGTTTACCGGATCATACTTATTAATATTCTCAGAGGAGGAATAGCTCTTGAGGCCATTGCAGATATACTCTGTTATATTAACGGCGATCTTAACGACGAAAAGGACGACATTATTTCCGATTGCGATCTTTTGGAACTGATGCTTGGTATCATAAGAAAGGTTGAAACGGGCGGACAGTATGACAGCGGATTTATACTCGACTGCATTGATCTGACCCTTGAGGAAAATGAAGGCTTATTTACAAACCGCGAAGCCTTAAGGAAAGGTCTTACGGTTATGACAAACGCTTATCTTGCGGGCGTTATAAAACAGCGCACCGCACAATTATATAATAAATTAGGAGAAAAAAGATGAATAACACCTACTCAGGCCCCAAGACCCCTGAACCCAAAAAACTGAAAAAAATAATACTTGGAATTATTGTTGCTATCATAGCCATTATTGTTGTGGCAGGCGCTATTGTTGTAGTCCCGGCAGGTTCTACCGGCGTTGTAGTAACCTTAGGTAAGGTTTCTGAAAACGTTATGCAGGAAGGCCTCAATTTCAAAATACCTGTAGTTCAACAAGTAGTCAAAATTTCGAATAAAATACAGGTAGTAGAAATTGATGCAGACGCCGTTTCCAAAGACCTGCAACAAATTTCCTCCACCCTTGCGGTAAACTACCGTGTAGGCTACAACGACAGCGCCAAGATTTACAAAAACATTGGCAACTCCTACGAAACGGTATTGCTTTTACCTGCAGTACAGGAAAGTGTTAAGAGTGTTTCTGCAAAATATACCGCCGAGGAGCTTATAACCAAGCGTGCTCAGGTAAGTGCGGAGATCAAGGAGGCCATTGAGGGCAAGGTAAACACTTACGGCGTTATTATTGAAGAATTTAACCTTGTTAACTTTGGGTTCTCAGAAGAATTCAACGCGGCCATTGAAGCGAAGCAGGTTGCAGAGCAGAACCTTATTACCACTAAGACCCAGCAGGAACAGGCGCTTGTTGTAGCAAACGCTGAAGCGGAAAAGAAAATAATTGCCGCTGAGGCCGAAGCTAAGGCCATTAAAACCGAAGCTCAGGCTCAGGCTGAGGCAAACAAGCTTCTTTCAGATTCCCTTTCCGATAAGGTTATTGATTACCAGAAGATCCAGAAATGGGACGGTAAACTGCCCGTATCTACATCAGGCAACACATTTTTGGATATTTCCTCTCTTACAGAGCAGACACCTGCACAATAAAATGAAAAAAGGAAGGCAATGCCTTCCTTTTTTCATAAATTGACATGATGCCTTTCCTGTGCTACAATAAACTTAATAACAATACCCGAAAGGAGCTACGGTTTATGCAGGTTTCTTTTGCAATAGTAGCTTACAACGAAGAGGCGGCATTGCCGCGGCTTTTAAAGGATCTAAAAATGCAGGACTATCCTCACGAAAAAATTGAAGTCCTGCTTATAGACAGTATGTCCGAGGACAGCACCTGGGCCCTTTTTGAAAGCTTTCAAAAGGAGGCTGAGGGTTTTAGATCAGTAAAGCTTTTTAAAAACGAAAAGAAGAATATTCCCTCGGGCCATAACGTTGCCCTTAAGAATTACACAGGAGAAGTTATTGTAAGAATTGACGCTCACGCCTCTATGCCCTACGATTTTATTTCCAAGAACGTGGCGGCAATAAAGAGGGGCGAATATGCAGTCGGCGGCAGACGGCCTAATATTATAGACGATTCTACTCCCTGGAAGGAGACCTTACTTGCAACCGAAATGTCTATGTTCGGAAGCAGTATTGCCTCATACCGCAGAAGCCATAAGCAAATGTATACCGACTCACTGTTTTGCGGAATGTACCGCAGGGAGGTTTACGAGAAGGTTGGCTTATATAACGAGCTTTTGCCCCGTTCGGAGGATAACGATATGAACTACCGTATCCGCAAGGCGGGTTATAAGCTTTGCTTCTGCCCTGAAATTGAATACTACCAACACACCCGAAACACTTTACCCAAGCTTTTGAAGCAGAAATTCTTAAACGGTTACTGGATAGGCAAAACCTTAGGCGTAAGCCCCAAATGCTTTTCGCTGTTTCACTTTGTACCCTTTGTTTTTGTGCTTGGCATAATATTGACCACCCTGCTTGGCTTATTGGGTTACCCATTGCTTGCTATTCTTATGTGGAGCGCATACGGGCTTTTAACCTTAGCGATGACTGTTCTTGATCTTATTAAAAAGCCCCTTTTACCAAAGCTTTTAATGCCGCTGCTTTTCTTCCTGCTTCATTTTTTATACGGCATAGGAACGGTAGTAGGGCTTATTGAACTTCCATTTTGGCTTAAGAAAGTAAAGGAGAAGGAATAATGAATTTCCCGTTTATACTTGACGGTGCGACCGGAACCGAATTAACCAAAAGAGGTATGCCTCAGGGGGGCTGTACCGAAAGCTTTGTTTTGGAGAATCCCGAAGTATTGCAGAAACTTCAAACGGAATATATTCAGGCAGGAGCCGACGGTGTTCTTGCGCCCACCTTCGGCGCAAACAGGCCTACCCTTTTACGTCACGGCTTTAAGGAAGAAGAAATAACTGATACCTGCAAAAGGCTTTACGCAATTTCGAAAGAAGCCGCAAAGGATAAGGCGGTTATAGCCGATCTTTCCCCTACAGGCTTACTGCTTAAGCCTTTTGGCACTGCCGAGCCTGACGACGTTTTTTCCTATTACAAGGAGCAGGCCCAAATACTGACCGAGTGCGGCGCAGATATTTTTGATATTGAAACCATGATCTCCGCCGCTGAGGCAAGGCTTGCGGTTATGGCTGTGCGTCAGGTTAACAAGGACGCCAAAATTTTAGTAACCCTTACGGTTACCGAAAACGGCAAAACAGTTTATGGGGACAGCCCTGCGGCAACCCTTATTTCCCTTTTGCCTTACAACATTTCAGGCTTTGGCTGCAACTGCAGTATTGGCCCTGACGTTATTTACAACGCCTTAAAGCCGGTTGCACCTATAGCCAAGCGCTTTAATATTCCCCTTATTGCCAAGCCCAATGCAGGCATGCCCGTAACCGACGAAAAGGGCATTCATTATCCTCTTACCCCCTCTGATATGGCTGAATATATTGATAAGCTTACAGGCCTTGGAGTTCGCATTTTCGGAGGCTGCTGCGGCACTACCCCTGCCCATATTGAAGCTATTGCAAAAGCGGCAAAGGAAAGCAAAGTAATTCCCTTTGCAGATACGGATATGGCCCCGGATGGAAATTATATTTCCACCTCCCGCCGCTACGCTCTTTTAGGCGAAGGTGAGTATATAAAGGTTAATGCAGACAACGAGGACGATATTTACGACCTTTTAGACGAATACGAGGAAGACGAAGCCCTTTACTTTGAGCTTGAAGAAGGCGGCGCCGACCTGCTTATTTCAATGGACGCATTCATTCCAAACCCATACGCAGTAAGGGGTCCTGAAACCGAGATCCAAAAGCTTGAAATGGCTCTTTGCCGAAAAATAAAATAAAAAGTGGGATGCTTTTACATCCCACTTTTATTTGTTTTTGCGAATTATAAGATAGCTTATCCAATAGATAACGATCAATAAACATACGGCGCCCGAAACGGCTAATACCCATTGAGTTTTATTTAGTATTTCAAGCACTATTACCGCAACACACCCTATAAAAACGTAAATCATAAAAGAAACGCTTTTTGCTTTCTCGGCTATAGCTATATTTCTTTCGTCGGTCTCGGCAATTTTCTGTTTTATTACGGTTTGCTCGTCTTTGGTTATTATTATATAATTTCTTATTCTTACTATGCCTACAACGATCAAGGCAAGGCCCATAGATGAAAGATAGCTGTTTTCCGCGCCTCGCAGATTGAAAAGGATGATCATAATAACTCCAAGCACTATATAACCAATGGAAAGATAAAGCCTTAATTTAAGTTTGTTTTCAAATTTCACTTCTGTTCCTCCTCAAAAATAAAAACTTCTTCAATTCTTTTGTTGAAATATTTAGCTATTTTAAACGCCAGCTGAAGAGAAGCGGTATACTTCCCGTTTTCCAAAGAAATAATGGTTTGCCTTGTAACTTCAACCGCCAAAGCAAGTTCATCCTGAGTAATATTTTTTTCCTTACGCAACTGCCTTATCAGGTTATCCAAGAAAATCGCCTCCTTAAATGTAAAATATACTTTACATTTATAATATACTGCAACCCGCACAAAATGTCAAGCGTATTTTACATTTCTCCATAAAAAAAGATACCCGTTGGGTATCTTTTTTATGTCTATGGGCTACGAAAAAGATATTTTTGCTGTTTTTGCATATGAATTCGAACTCTTACATAACCGTTCGTTTTTAGTGAAATCGTTCGCTTACGCTCACGGTGAAATAATTTACTCCGTAAATTGTGAAATTTGATGCTATC
>JAZQIZ010000017.1:0-56628 GCA_045541395.1 Eubacteriales bacterium | reverse complement strand
TACAGTTTTATAGGTTCCGGTTTTGGAATCATATTTATATACTCTGTAGCCTGTAGCGCCTACTGCCTTTGGCCAGGAAAGCTTAATAGACGTTGCGTTGCGGCTGCCTACGGTAATCTTGGAAGGGGCTAAGGGGTTGGTAGTGCCTGTGATCTCAGACATTGCGCTCCAAAGGATGGAGCCGTCTTCAAGCTGCTTGTAGGCTTTAACGCCTATTTTATGGTTGGTACCGCTTGCGAGGCCTGTAAGCTGAGCGCTCAGCTCTTGCGTTGAGGAAATTACAGTTTTGTAGCTGCCTGTTGCCTTGTTGTATAAATATACTCTGTAGCCGGTGCAGTTGAAGGATCTACTCCAGCTGATGCTTAAGGAATCCTTTTTATTATTAGTAATCTCAAGGTTCTTAACCGCCATGGGATTTATAGTATACTTAACTTCCTTGGAGCCGGAATAATTTCCTTTAAGAATTACTTTAAGGGTATGTACGCCAATATCACGGCATGTTGAAGGATATTCCACGGAATAGTCTATATTGTAACTAAGCTTATTGCCTTTGGAATCGTAAACGTCCACTTCCGGCCTGCGGTTTACCGTATTATATACGTACTCGGTTTCCATATCTATTTTATTTGCTTTGCAAATAGTTGTAGACACAGAGTGAGAGCAGTAGGTACAGATTTCTTTAATTACACCGTCTTTGGTGAAGGTTGCAGGTGTTTTAGAGGTTTCGGTTAAAAAATGCTCCTTAACTTCAACTTCAATATTTGCGGAAATACCGTCAGCCGTAACTACTATATTCTGAGTACCGACAGTATTGGGATCATAACCTTCTGCGGTATAGTCGGTAAGCTTTTGGGAGGTGCCGTCATAGTAATGTGCGGTGATCTCCATACCGGTAAGGTCAAGGTTCTCACCCTTATGGAACACAGTCTTGTTGGGGGTGGATATCTCAAGACGGTTGTTCAACTCCTTAATGAATATCATTTCGGAATCGTATCTTGTGGTCATACCCGTAACGTTAATGCCCTCGTTCATAAGCTGAGCACCGGTCATTCTGGCGTTAAGGTTTGTTCTGTCCATAAAGGTAAGATCGTAAAGCTTGGTTTCTTCAAGGCCCTTTAACCTTATAACCTTAGAGCTGGGGGCAGAAGCGTTTTCTTTAAATAAGTAAACTATACCCTCGTTTATTTCATGGTTGAAATACTGTATACCGTCCCAATCGTTCCAATACCAAAGGTCGGTGGCGCTGGAGCCGGTGGGAGTAGGAAGAATGTGATAAACCGAGGTGTCGCGCAGGATAGGTCGTATGGTATCCTTATATAAACCGAAATGGGTCTCAAGGATATTCATATTATTGTTGTAATTAAAGCCGTCGGGCACAATGCAAAGCATTGAAGAGCCCAAAAGGGAGGTTCTTACTGCGTAAGTAAAGTAATCCTCGCTGGTATGAGGTATCTTGCCGCCTTCAACGATTTCAGCGGGAACAGGCTTAACGCCTGCGTAGGTTCTGTTAGGTACCGTAAGATTCAGATCTGCCTTCATCTGTACAGGGTGGATCATATAAGAATTCTGGTAAAGAGATACTCTGTGGTTAAAGGGCTGACCGGTATCCTCGGTGGTCATAAAGGTCATTCTCTCAAGAGTAGTAAAATCCTTTAAAGAGCCTGCGCCCATACAGTGCTCGTAACGGAAGTCTTCGGAATAATCTATCATACTGTCGAGTATGTAAAGCAAGCCTTCGTGATCGTCATAATCGTAGCTCTGTTCTACGTCAAAGTCGCTTCGCCAGTAATCGTAACCGATACCGTAATCGTTGTTTTCGGGGCGCATTCTGTCCTTAAGGGCCTGAAGCTGTAATTCTCTGCCCTCTTTGGTGCCGATATCAACGCCCATATAGGTGTCGGCCATATAAAGGGAATAATATACCCGATTATCACTGTCGTCCTTTTTCAGCTGCTCCTGAAGAGCCTCATACATACCCATATAAGGTACACCGTTTACGGTGCCGTGGTATGCATCGGGCAGCCAAAGGTCTTCTCTGGCAATATCCTGCCTCGGCGCATAGCCTTTGGGTACGGTCCAGCCGTAATCGTGCTTAATTACGTTTACGTAATCGGCAAAATCGGGCCATACGTTAAACTGAGTATCCATATTATAGCGCGTGTTAGATACTATGCCCATGGAAATATAGGGTTCGCCCTCGTTTTCGTAAATAGAACGGGTAATTTTATATTCCCAGAACCAATGCTTCATATCATTGGAGCCGTCGTCAATATCACCGTCATATGCGCCGATAAAGAAGCCGGGTACTGCCAGCTCTTCACCCTTTTCTCTGTTAATATAGCGTGTATCAATAACGTCAAGGAAATCGGAAACGGCAATTTCGTTTTCATTGTTCATTCTTACAAGCATTTTGCCAAAGGACCAGTAATGGCCGATGTAAACGCCGTGATCACCGTTAATATCGATTACCTGATAAGGTAAAAGACTTGCAACGGGAGTGTAATGGTTTTCAACCGAAGTAAGTATGGAAGAGCCTGCTTTGAGAGTCTCTTTAATATCACCTGAGTAAAAATAAGGGTCGGAACCGTCATTAACACGGGAGCGGCTGAACCTGTTCAGTACAGCTACGTCGCCATCCTTAAGCTCAAGCTTAATGTTTGCGCTTACAGCGTCGTTATAGCTAAGGCTCACATTGGAGGTAAGGCCTGTAATATACTGATTGAACTCAAGAGGGCCAACCTCCTGGCGCTGAGTAATAACCGCTCTCAGCTTATATTTACCGTCGGCAGATCTGTAGGTTACGGTGTGCTCAACGCCTCTTTCAATTTCAACAGGCGCGTAAGATTCGTAAACCCAGCTGACCTTGGAGTTATTGATGGTGTCAACCAACGCAACGGGTACTGCTTCGGACAGATATTCTGTCTTATCATCACCCTTGGAGCCAAAGGAGCTCATATAAAGCTTGCCCTCGTTGGAAACGAAAAAGTCTGCCTTGGTGGAATCGGAAGCGGCAGTAAAGCTCGTCTTAACATTAGCACCCTGCTGGCCCTGAGGGAAATCGGGGTAAGCCGAATCAACAGGTACAAGAGAAAAATCATCAAAGTATACAGGCTGGCCCGAGGGAGCGTTGTTTATAACCATTCTGGGGCGTACTGCAGTACGTTCACCGGAATAAAAGTTAATGGTGGCGGTTACCCACTCGCCTGCTTTGCCGCTGCCGGTTACGGAGCCTGCTATATCTGCGTTGGAGTAGCCGTCAATAAGGTTAACGTAAGCAACGCCCGCAAGATCGGAGCGGTAGATCTTAACTGTGTACACGTAGTTGGTGTGGGGCTTGACCGCAATACGGGTACCGGGGCAGATGCTGGTGGTTGTAGCACAGACCTTCATCATCTTATTGCCCTCAGCAGGTGTTACCCCGTTTTCGGCCGAAACTATTTTCCAGGTGTTGTCGGAAGGGCTCCAGTCACCTGTAGCTTCAAAGCCGGGATTTATTATCATATTGCCGCTGCTTGTTGCCGCCGAAACCGTTGTTGTAAACAAGGTCACAGGGAGGCAAACAAAGAGCGAAAGCAACGCAAGAATAATTGCCAAAAACTTTTTCATAAAAAAACCTCACTAAATCATTATTGTTAATATTATATTTAAATAATATAATGATTTCAATAACTAAAATAAAAAAACTTATTGTATTGACAAAAATAGAGGGTTTTATATAATAAACTTGCTGTAAAGTTTTAAAAAGACGTTCTTAAGCTCATTAAAGAAAACGGTATTAAGATGGTTGACATTAACGGCGGTATCGCCACGTAACCATTCCTGCAGAATTTGATAAATATTATGACCTTTAATAAAACAGCACCCTTCGGGGTGCTTTTTTATGCTCAGCAAAAAGGAAAACTTTGGTTTTTCTATTGTAATCTACAAATTATGTGCTATAATAAAAGTATGAGTATATCGGAGGTCCTTTTATTATGAGTGAAATTGTTAGATATACCGTAAGGCAGGCCTGCGAAATTATGGGTGCAGAGCTGCCGCAGGAATATAATTATTTAGCCGATGAGGTTTTAACTAATATAACCCACAGCGTAAATACTCTTTCCCCCGGTGGCGCATTTCTGCTTTTCGGCAAAACTTCAGAAGAACGCAAAAGTAAGCTTAAGGAAGCTTTGGCTTTCGAACAAAAGCTTATATTCTATACAAAGCAGTGCAGAGGTATGGAGGCGCTTAAGAACGTGCCGCACGTTCAAATAGGTAATATTAATAATTGTATTCGTTCACTGTGTGTCAGCATAAGGAAAGCGCTTGATTTCAAGGTTATCGCTATTACGGGCAGCATCGGAAAAACTTCCACCAAAGAAATGGTATATTCCGTGTTAAAGCAAAATTATAATACCACAAAAACTTACGGTAATACCAACACTTTAAACGGAATATTTTCCTCATTCAGAACAATAACAAATGAGGTTGAATATCACGTTCAGGAAGTAAGTATGTCTTATACCCGCTCTGCAATGGAAATGAAGGCAACTACCTGTATACCCGACGGTGTGATTATAACTAACATTTCCGATAGCCATATAGAAATGGTGGGCAGCCGAAAGAACATTCTTAAAATGAAGAAAATTCTTGTAACGTCGGCGCCTAAAGGCACTCCTGCTTTCTTAAATTATGATGATAAGCTTTTGAAAAAGGTTGTTCTTTGGAGGCACCCTAAAATTTCTTACGCCATAAACAATAAGAAAGCCGATTATTATGCCCAAAACGTTAAGATGCATAACGGATATATGGAGTTTGAGGCGGTTCATAAAAAGCGCGTAACTCCCGTAAGGATCAATGCCGTTGGCCTTCATAATATAAGCAATGCTCTTTGCGCAATGGCGGTAGGAGAATGGGCGGGAATGCCCCTTGAAAGTATTCTTAGAGGTATTGCTGAATATAAGCCCGAGGGTATCAGGCAATCTTTATCCGATATTGGCGGCTATAAGCTGTATATTGACTGTTATAATGCGGCTCCGATGTCTATGGTAGGCGCAATAAACACTTTAGAAGGGCTTAAGCCTGCAAAGGGCGGAAGAAGAATAGCCGTTGTAGGTCAAATGCTCGAATTAGGTAAGGATTCTCCCTTGATGCATACTCAGGTCGGAACTGAAATAGGCAAAAGCAAGGTGGATCTTGTTATTTGCTATGGGCAGGAAGATGCAGCTCTGATGGCAAAGGCCGCTAAAGAACAGGGCAAAAAGGTTCTGTATACCAATGACAGAAAACAGTTTGAGCAGTTTTTGAAAAAACGAATTACCCGTAAGGATATAACCCTGTTTAAGGCCTCCCATGCAATAGCCCTGCATAAGTCTATTGACCGGGTATTCGGTACAAGCTTTTATCTTTACGATGACTATACCCTCTCCACCCGCGGAAATTTCCGTATTGGCGCCACAACAGAAGAGGATGAGGCTGAGCGTATGATAGGCATTATGAAATATAACGGTAAGGATGCCGAGCCGAAAATTCCGTTTAAGCATCACGGCGCATTTGTTCGTTATATAGGCAAGAAAGCCTTTGCAGCCAACACTAACGTTGAAAAGATCAAGGTGCCCAGGAGAATAACCAATATCGGAGAAAAAGCTTTTGAAGGTTGCTCAAATCTTAAGGAGGTCATTTTACCCGAAAAGCTTTTGCTCATTGAGGAAAATGCCTTTTGTGACTGTACCGCACTGGAAACTGCGGTCCTGCCTCAGGGGCTTATAGGTATATGTGAAGGCGCTTTTAAAAACTGTGTTAGTTTAAAGAAAATTGTGATTCCCGATTCTGTTGGCAGCGTTGCCGAAAATGCCTTTGAAGGCTGCGGGAATATTGAAATAATCTATCAGAAGGATAAACGTGAGGTAAAATAATATGAAAGTAGTTGTTCTGGCAGGCGGTATTTCCAGCGAGAGAAACGTGTCTTTGGTTACAGGCACCTGCATCTGTAAGGCCCTCAGGGAAAGAGGCCATAAGGCTGTGCTGGTGGATATGTTTTTGGGCCTTGAGAATTATAAGGGTAAGGTTGAGGATATTTTTAACGAGGCTGACGGCCTTTGCGGCGAAGCTGAGATCTCCAATAAAGCGCCTGACCTTGAGGCGCTGAAAAACAGCCGCAAATTAAAGGGTGACAGTGTTTTCGGTCAGGGCGTTCTTGAAGCTTGTAAAATGGCGGATATAGTATTTTTAGGGCTTCACGGCGCCTGCGGTGAGGACGGCCGAGTTCAGGCAACCTTTGACCTTCTGGGGATCCCCTATACAGGCGCAGGCTACCTTTCCTCTGCTATGGCAATGGATAAGGCTATTACAAAGCGCTTTATGGAGGATGCAGGTGTTGCTACCGCCCCTTGGAGCGAATATACCTACTGCAAAGAGGATATCCCCGAAATCTTAGAAAAAACAGGCCTGCCCTGTGTTATTAAGGTTGTAAACGGCGGCTCCTCCTTAGGCCTTGCTATGGCCCATACCAAAGAGGAATTAAAAGATGCCCTTTACGATATGCTTAATTACGGCAACCATATTATCATTGAGAAAAAGCTTAAGGGCAGAGAGCTTACTGTAGGCGTCTTCGGCGAAAATTATCTGCCCGCTGTTGAAATAATCCCCAAAGAAAGCGCTTTCTTTGATTATGAGGCTAAGTATCAGGCTAACGGCAGTCTTGAAATATGCCCTGCAAATATTACCGATGAACAGTGGCACTCTATGGGCAAGGATGCCCTTAAACTCTTTAAGGAGCTGGGGCTTTCCGTTTACTCCAGAGCGGATTTTATACTCGATGAGGAAGGCAACCATTGGTGCCTTGAAATAAATACCCTTCCCGGTATGACCCCCGCTTCCCTTTTCCCCAAGGAGGCCGCGGCTGTTGGTATGGAATACGGTGAGCTTTGCGAAAAGATAATAGAGCATTCCCTGAAAGAAAAAAGATAACTTTTAAGATAAGAAAAAAAGAGCTTGAGCAAAATTGCTCAAGCTCTTTTTCTATTAGGTTATTCGTTGGCCCATTCCTTGGCGCCGCGAACCTCAATTTTATTGTTTTGAAGCATTTCAATAAATATTGCAGAGAATTTCGGGTCAAACTGCTTGCCGGCTTCTTCTCTGAGAATATCCATAGCCTTTTCCTTTGTAAAGGCAGGCTTGTAGCTGCGGGCGGAGGTCATAGCATCAAAGGAGTCTGCAAGGCAAAGTACCCTGCCCATAACGGGGATATCCTCACCGCTAAGGTGGTTGGGGTAGCCCTTGCCGTCATAACGCTCGTGATGAGAAATAACCGTGGGAATAACGTAATCAAGGGAGGGCAGGTGAGAAACGATATTTACAGCATTTTCAACGTGGCCCTTCATAACCTCATATTCTTCTTCAGTAAGCTTGCCGGGTTTATTTAAAATATCCTCTTTAATGCCTATCTTGCCTATATCGTGCAGAAGGGCCGCTTCCTTAACTATTTCAATAAGGTCGGCCTCAAGACCGGCTTCCTTGGCAAGCTCGGTTGCGTAATAAGCAACGTTCTGGCTGTGCTGGAAGGTGTAATGGTCCTTAGCGTCAATAGCGGCGGTAAGGGCATAAATGGTGCTGGCGTTTTCGTGATAACCGCTTGAATGCTTATACTGAGGTGTATCCTGATGATATATCTGTGAAGGATAGATCTGAATGGCGTTTTTGCCGTTGCGTTTAACGGTGTAAACCGCCGCTTCGGCGTTCTGGAACAGCTCCTTGGCGCTGGAGGCCATATAAGGAGAGGCGCAAATGCCTGCGCTTACGGTAAGCTGTGCAGTTACCTTTTGATTCTGACGGCTGTTGATCTTGCCTATTTCGGAGGCAATATTCTCGGCCAGAAGCTTTGCGGAGTGAATATCGTAACCGGGGAGAATAATGGCAAATTCCTTGCCGCCTATTCTTGCGGCAGTGCTTGTTTCGTTAATGCTGGATTCCAAAAGCCCCGCAACACGCTGTAAAGCAACGTTGCCTTCCGGCACACCGAAAAGCTGGTTGTAGATCTTAAAGTTATCAAGACTCATAAGGCACAAAGAAAGGGAAGTGTCTTTATATTTTTCAAATTCTGAGTCAAGAAGCTCAAAGAAGAACTTGCGGTTAATCAGGCCTGTAAGCTTATCCTTACGTGCATCGCTGACAGCCCGCTCATAAGAGCTGGCGCTGTAAAGTGAAGCGCCGCTAATGTTACAGATGCTCTGAATGAGTGCAAGGTCACTCTCTTTATAAGGGGAATGGTCCTTCTTTGCGGGAAGCACCAGAATACCTACAATGGTCTTCTCATGCATAATAGGGAAAAACATCTCGGCATTTAAGGTCTTAAACACCTGCTTTTCGCTTTCCCATAAGGAACGGGCAAAGGTGGTGCGCTCAAACTCCCTTAAGCTTGTATATTTGCCGGTGCTTATAAAATGCTTGAGCAAAGGATGGTCGGCCTTAAAATAGAAGTTCTTTTCATCCAGTATATTGGTGGTAAATTCAACTCTGTAATCACCGTCCGACTGCTCGGTGAAAACGTACATACGCTCAAGATGAACTATTTCTAAAATAGTGTCGGTCATATTATGTAAAATATCGTTCATATTAAGCACGTGGTTTATTTCGTTTTCAAACTTTTCAAGCCTTGCCTGTTCAAGCTTCTCCTTGCGTACAAAAATGAAGTTGAACACAAGGGATATTACCTTGTAAAGCAGAGCTATAACAATGAAAACAAGAATAACCGTAATAACTATTGCAAAGGTAAGATCCATTTTCAGATCGTCCTGCATAGTTTTTAAAAGAGTGGGCACAAAGTTGTAAGCCAGAACTCCGCAGCCAAGAAGCGCAAGGTATAAGTAATTGGAGCGGGAGAAAAGCACCGAAATTTTAAACAGGCGCTTTTTATAAAGGGAATAGAAAATAAATATTGCGTTTACGGGACCCGACATAATGTCTATAGGTATGCCGTGGAATATCGGCAGAGTTGCCGCCATATGGCCGATAGCCATAATAGCAAGGCCTATAATAATAGGCTTTAGGGGCTGGAATGCAATATTGTTGCCCTTGCAATGCCTTATTACTATCCTTACCATCTGCACCATACAGGAAAGTATGCAAATAGCAAATAAGTAAATGTGCCAGGTGTATTCATAAATAAACTGAGTAACACCGCCAACCTCGGTAACTATAGGCTCAGGAACAAAGATCCCCGTAATGCAGTTAAGCACAAAGAGGCCTAAATGGAAGCATGTCCATAAAATGTTGCCCCGATTACGCTTCTCCTCCAAGAATGCAAGCACAAACCTGTAATAGCTTGACATAAGCATAAACATACCCAGAAGTGAAACGTGATGCCAGAAAACCGGCGAAGGCCAGAGCAGTGCTCTCATTGCAAAGGAACCGCCCGCCCAGAATATCATGGTTATAAGCAGACCCATAAAGGCAACGGTCTCTTTGCTCTTTTTGGAGGTGGCGAAGGTAAGGAAAAGGAATAAATAGCAAAGTATCGCCACTATAGGGACCCAGCTATATCCAGTCATTATATCCGCCTCCTATTAATGAATTTGAGTTGTGGCAGGATAAAAGATCGTTAATATCACAGCCATCAGGGTTTATCTTCTTTAAAGTGTTGCCGTATCTTGCCTTGTAGGCTCCGTAGGTGCCGCACTTTAAGAGGGTTATCTTTAAGGGATCGATACCAAGTATCTTTTTAAGGTCGTCATAGTCCTGATCAAGATACCTGAAGTAGATTCCTAAGTTATCCTGCAGTATTTTAATGCTGACCGCACTGTTAATAAGATGATCCCTTTGAAGCTCAACGTATAAATGCAAATAAGGCTTGTTGTTTTCGGAAAATTCCTTCTTGGCAGTCCAGTCCTCAATAGGCAGACGGGAAAGGTCAATAGCGTGCTGGATAGACTTTTCCGTAATTCTTGTGAAGCCCGCAATGTCAACAACGTTGGGCACCCTGTCAATATACATAAAGCGGGGAATGTTGTTGTTATCAAGCTTACTGCCTATATCAACACACTGGAACATATCGCCTGTGCGATAACGGGCAAAGGCGCCGCCCTTAAACACCGTAAGCACCATCTCGTAATTCTCACCGGCCTGAACCTCATCCCAAAGGAGGGTAGGAGGCTGATATTCGGGGTCTTCAAGGTTCTTTTTCATTTCCTCTTCGGGAATGAACTCATAAAAACAAGCGTCAGGGAAGAAGTAAACGCCCTCACGGCTCCAGGTCTCACAGCCTATACAGGTAGGCTCGGTACCTGCAAATATCTCCATAGGCCGTATTCCCCAAAGCTTTTCCAGCTCATCCTTATAGCAACGGCAGTCTGTCCCTGCGCACATAAAGCCCTTGAGCTTAAAAAGGTCCTTAGGCATAAGCTCGCGGTTCTCCTTGCGGCAATTACGCTTGGCCATAAGATATTTTATCATTATAGAGGGAGATATAGTAAATATTCTGTCCTTCAGCTTCTTGTTGGAAGAGCCGCTGAGCTTCATTTTGGAAATGCTCTGGCTAACGTAATAAAGTACACTCCCAAGGCCGAAAAAGTATTCAATGCCCTTCTTAAGGCCAAGCTTGAAGCCCAATACGTTACGCTGTGCGAAGGTCATATTAACTGCATCCTTAACAGGCGGCAGAAATTCAACGTCTATCTCGTCCTTAAACAGTACAGGCAAAAGGCCCGTAACAAAAGGAAGGGGCGCAAGGGCGTAAAGCATATGGTCTGTAACGCTGATATCAAAATCACCCTTTTTGCGGCTGGTCGCAAGCACCATACAGCTTATAAGGTTATGCTTGAAGGTGTCAAGCATACCCTTGGTGTAGGGCGCTGTTTTAATGGGGTGAACGCCGCCCTCCCAGGTAGTCTGTATCCATAAAACAGGCTCGCTGGGCAAAGCCTTTGTAATTTTTGAAAGCAGAGTGGGAGCGTAATCCTCGTAGGTGGTCAAAGGCACCATCTGACGGAACTCTTCAATGCTGGCAGGCTTTTTGCCCTTGAGGATATTCTGCCCCAAAGTGCTTTCCGACCATACCTTGATCTGTTCGACCAGAAGGCGCTTCTGAATTTCCATAAACTCCTCGGTGCTTAAATTCAGAAAGCTGCAATATTCTTCCCAGATCTCTTCTTTTGTGTACTGGTGAAGCTTTTCCTGAAATCTCACTTATTTAACTTCCTTTCTGTTTTGCCTTTTTAAGGTTTCAAACGCAAGGCGGATACTTTTTTTATTTGGTATTAAAAACGGAACCTCTTTTTTATACTCATTATAACCCTTTATGGTTACAGGAAAGGTTACAATATCCTGAAATAATACGTAAAGTATATTAAGTATTGAAAACGTCATTCCGTTTAAAAGTAAAACTGAGGGTAACGCGCTTAACCCTAAAAATAAATAGGTAAGCAAAAAGCAAACTGCTACAGGGTGACGGCATAATGCATAAACCCCGCTTTTGCAAAGAGCTTCGTTTTCGCCTTTATAAGTGCCTTTGGGCAAAGCAAAAAACAAAGAGTATATAAGCCCCGCAAAGCAGATACCTGCGAAAATCAATAATAAAATATCCCAAAAGCCTTTAAAAGCCCCTGCTTTGAAGGCGAAAAATATCTGCCATAGGGTTGAACCCAAAATGCAAAGACTCCCCAAGAAAAACCCCCACTTTAAAACAGGGCTTTTCATTTTAAAGCTGTTTATATCGTAGATCAAATAGAATATAAAGCCTAAACAGCCGATCAATGCGGCAATAACCATTTTTATTTACCTTCACCCTTCATATGGGGCTCGTAAAGAACAAACCTCTTCTTGCCTCTTTCCTTGGCTTCGTATAAAGCGCAGTCCGCATGATCCAGCAGAATGTCGTAATCATCGCCGTCATCAGGGAAAAACGCCGCGCCTACGGTCACCGAAACGTTGTGCTCTGTGCCGCCGCTGCGGTAAGGGAACTTAAAGGTGTCCATAAGCTTGGTAAGCCGTGCCACCAGCACGTTCTTATCAAGCGAAGGAGCAAATATAACAAACTCGTCACCGCCGTAACGGGCAATAATATCACTGTGACGGAAAATGCCTAAAAGCTGCTTTGAAATAAAGCATAAAACGTCATCGCCGAACATATGGCCGTAGCTGTCGTTGACAGTCTTGAAATTATCCACGTCCACAAATATAAAGGAGCCGTATTTGTGCTCGCCCTTTTTAAGTATGGCTCTGGTGTTCTGCTCAAAATGAGCGCGGTTGTAAAGGCCTGTAAGGGCGTCTCTCGTTGCCTGCTCCTTCCAACGGTTAACTTCGTTTTTCCAGCCGGACATATCCGCCAGCATACCGCTTATCAGGCCGCTCTTCTTATCAAAATGAAGCCTTGCCTCCAGCCATTCGTAACGGCCGTGAGCCATATAGACCCTTACGGTGTTTTCAACCCAGCCGTTCTGGTGCTGACAGCGAAGCAGAAGGTCAGTAAAATCCTTACGGTCATTTTCGTGTATAAGGTCGGTGCTTCTGAAAAGGCTTGAAGCCTTTTCAAAGAAGGTCTGCCCTGCAAAAACAGGCGAAAAAGCATCGGAAAATTCAATAGTGTCTTCATGGGGGTTAAAGTTAAAGAGAATAACGCTCTTTTTGGCGCTTTGCTCTGCCGAGGTTATTCTTGTGCCTTCACGGGGAGCGGTATTTTCGCTCAGCTCGGCAAATTTAAGTAAGCCATCCTCAAAGGCAGCATCCTCAAATCTGTCCATAGGCATCGGCTTAAAGTAAGTAAAGCCCTGAACCGTATCACAGGCGCTGCTCTGTAAATATTCCAGCTGGCCGCGGCTGCCGATACACTCAGCCACAGTATGTATCTGTAAAGTAGCCGAAAGCCTTAATACCGATTCAATAAGGCATCTTCCCTGACGGCTGTTGTTTTCCCCTTCAAAAAAGCTTGAGTCCAGCTTAAGGGTGTCAACGTTGCAGGAGGTGAGAAGCTGAAGGGAACTGCCAACTGCTCCGAAGTTATCCATAGCGCATTTGAAGCCGTAAAAATGAAGCCTTTCTATAAAGTCCTTGGCGCAGGAATAGTTTTCGCTTATAATTTGTTCGCTTATTTCAATTTCTATTAAGGAGGCGGGAACCTCATACTGGCGGCAGATCTCAAAAAGCTCGTCTGCCAGACCCTCCTGCCTTATGGAGCTTGCCGAAAGGTTGACCGAAACAGGACATTCCTCAAAGTCTTCCTTTATGCGCTTTGCTATTCCCTTGACTACAGCCTTGAAAACCAAACGGTCTATATCCCTTGCGTGGCCGTATTTCTCGGCAGTATCCAAAAACATATTAGGAGTAAGAATACCCTTTAAGGGGTGCTTCCATCTTACAAGGGCCTCCGCCGAGGTAACTCTCCTGTCCGACATCCTTACCTTAGGCTGATAGTAGACCGTAAATTCCCCTGTTTTTAAGCCCTTTTCTATTTGTGCGGCCGTCTCTGCCTCAAGCTTTATTTCCTTTTCAAAAGCAAGAGTGTAAAAAACAGGCGCCTTTTTTATTTTGGATTCATAACAGGCTATCTGAGCCTTTTCTATAATATCTGAAATATTCTCGTCGTCATTAAAGGGATTGTAAACGCCAAACTGACAAAAACCGTCGCCTGAATATTCAAGAGCCTTGAATTTAAATAAAAAGGAATGAATTTTAGCGTTTATCTGGGCCTCACCGGTTGCCTGTAAAAGCATAAGATAGCTTTCTTTGGAAACCCTGGCTATAAGCTCTTCACTGGCAAGGCCTTCTTTTAAAAGTGAATAGATCTGCCCGGATAGCTTCTCATAGGCCTTGCCGCCGTAATTTCTTTCAACTGCCGAAAGTCTCTGGGCCTTTATGGCAACCAGAGAATAGCTTGAAGCCTTGCCCGCCAAAAGCGCACCGCCCTTTTCCTCAAAGCCTTTTTTGGAAAGACCTTGGGTCAGGCTGTCGGTATACGCCCTCAGGTTAAGCTTTTTCGCTTTGTTGTAAAAAACGAAAGCCAGAAGCCCTGCCGCCGCCAGAAGGCAAATAAGCAGAATATTCAAGGTGCCCTGTAACCCCAATGCAAGAACCTTCATAGTATCTCCTTTTTTAAGGGTATGTGTAGTGCGCGCTTACAATAATACTAAAAAAGGACACACTAACCCCATAATAATAAAATTATATCATAATTCTACAATTTTACAAGCATAATATTATAATTATATATAATAATATAAAAAAACACCGCTAATAAAAACGGAATTTGGCACACAAATTCCCTGCTTGTAACAGTATAAGACAAAAAACTACCCGAAGAAGAGAAAACAAAACTCTTTTTCGGGTAGTACTTTTTATATAGTGATATTCTGCGCTTTTCGCACAGAGTGATATTTCCCTT
This sequence comes from Eubacteriales bacterium, assembly GCA_045541395.1. Lineage (GTDB taxonomy): Bacteria > Bacillota > Clostridia > Oscillospirales > UMGS1783 > JAZRWQ01. The sequence continues at coordinate 42,278 of JAZQIZ010000017.1, read as the reverse complement.
TGGGGAAGTGGTATTGAAATCTTACGATTTCAGTGATATTTTATTCGCCATAAACTGCCGAAGGCAATATCACTTGAACGAAGTTCAAATATCACTGCGTAGCAATAAAACTTGCCGTAAGGCGAATAAAACTGCCCAAGTGTCCTTAAGAACACTTGGGCAATGCGGTGCTTTTTTGTTAATTCCAGTCATTAGGAATAAAAGGTATCTTTTCGGAATAATCCGCCTCAATGGGCTGAACTTCAAATCTTACGGTTGCATCAATACTGCCGTACCTTTGGGTAAAAGCGCGGGATATTCTTTCGCAAACCATACAGCTGTTTTCGTAATTTGCGCCGGGCAGCATAACAACGTACTGTGAAACGCTGCACCTTGCGGCAGAGTCCCCTCTTCTAAGAGAAGTCCTTACGGCGGTGCGCAGGCCTTCCATTTCTTTTTCTATCTTCTTGGCACTAAGAGCGGCGCCCTTTTTGCCGCTTACGGTAAACAACGCAATATGTACCGCAATGCCGTTTCTTAAAACAGAACGGGCCATTGAGTAATAAAGAACACGGAAAAAGTCGTACTCGCAAATAAGCGCACCGGGCAGGTTTCCGTCCTCTTTAAGCTGTTCCATAAGCATCTGGGCTGAAAGTATATGCTCGTTGGTAGTTTGAATAAGCTTATGATAAAGCTGCCTTGTTTCCTCGGAGGGGAAAACACCAAGCTCCGAAAGAAGACGGTTTGAAAGCTCACGGTAAATTGTAAGGGCTTTCTTTTTATTATCCTGCTCAACACAGTTTTGCATATATATCCTGTGAAGCTCCTCGTTAAAAGGATCCGCTTCGGTGGCGAGTACGCAGAATTTTTCAATTTCTTTGTAATAGCCGTTTTCTGAAAGCAGGGGAATGTTTTTGCTTACGGTTTCAAGGTAGGTGTTATGGTAATGGGTAACAATGGGCATTGCCCAGAATTCCGAAGAAAACTTTTCAAGGAAGGTGCCCCTGTAAAGGCTTAAAAGCTTTAAGGTGCATTCCAGCCTTGCCTCTTCATTTTCGTTTATTTCCATAACAAGACGGTCAAACACCTCGCAGTCAAGCTCGGTGTCAAAAGCGTCACTCCATAAGTACCCTTCGTTTTTGAAAATAATAAGATCCTTACCGGCGCCCTTATAAAGATTATCAAGCTCTGCCCTTGCTCTGAAAAGCAAAGTTTTTAATGCGCCTGCAGGGTTTTCCGTGGAAATATCGTTGCCCCATAAAAGCTCTATAAGCTCCTGCGGCTTAACAGCTCTTTGGCGGTTGTATATAAGGTAAGCCAGTAATGACCAGACCTTCTTGGAGCGGTTGCTGCTGTCTGAAACAGAGGCGCCGTTATATTCAATAACAAACTCCCCTAACATTTTAACGTTGATTTTATTCATTCAGCTCACCGCCTTGTCTGTAAACTTTTGTTAGTAATTAAGTATAACAATTTTTAAGGTATAATGTCAATAGTTTTACAAAAAAAAGTAAGTATTTACTTACAACTTTTTTTCAAATAAATTTTTCCTTTAAATACTAACGTGCCTTTGTTGAATTATGTTGAATATTGTGATATAATAACTTAGTATGCAGTATTATACTATTGGAGTGATCAATTATGAAGAAAAAAACCGTAATAATTATTATTGCCGCACTGGTTGCGGTGATCCTTATAGCGGCCTCCTGCGCTCTTTTAATAAAGGATGATAACGCAGGCGGCAACGTTTCCGAACCCGAAAGCTCTCAGAGCAGTAAGGCTGAAGAAAGCTTAAGCTCTGAGTCTTCAAGTGAAATATCCTCCTCTTCTTCCTCTTCCTCGTCTCAAAGCTCTTCTAAGCCCTCTTCCTCTTCTTCCTCTTCTTCCTCTCAAAGCAGCTCTGCAGAGGAAAGCTCTTTGGCCCCCAAAGAGGAGCCCGAAGAAAGCAAGCCCGAAGAAAAGCCTGAGAAGGAGCCCGAAAAGGAACCCGAAAAGAAGCCTATTAAAGAGGAAAATTATGTGGATAAGGTAGAGGTGGTAGACGATCTTCCCGAAGAAGAACAAACCGAGCTTTTGCCTACCCTCAAGCCCGCAGAAATAGCTCAGCTTAACCCCGAAGCCTCCGGCGAGCTTGTGGAATCCGGCGATACCGCAGTTATTGATTATTCCAATAATTCCGACGGTTACGTTATGGTGAAATTCACCGAAAATACCGATAAGGCCATAAGAGTTCAGATAGTAGGCCCCTCCACCACCTACACTTACATAGTTTCCCCCGGCTCATGGGAGGTGTTCCCCCTTTCCGACGGTTCAGGTGACTATCAGGTAAAGGTATTCAAAAACGTTGTAGATAAAAAGTATTCTCTTGAGCTATCACTTAGCCTCTCGGTTCAGCTTGACAGCGAATTTGCCCCCTTCTTAAGACCTAATCAGTACGTAGATTATGAAAACGCACCTAACACCGTAAGCAAGGCCGCCTCTCTCGTTGCAGGCAAGAGCGGCGTTCTGGATAAGGTGGATTCCATTTACAGCTACGTTGTAGGCACCCTCTCTTACGATTACGATAAGGCCGAGAAGGTATCCTCCGGCTATCTTCCGAATTTAGATAAGGTCCTTTCCAAAAAGAAGGGCATCTGCTTTGACTATGCATCCCTTATGGCAGGCATGCTCCGCTCCCAGAACGTACCCTGCAAGCTGGTAGTAGGCTATGCCGATGAAACTTATCATGCCTGGATAAGCGTTTGGTCTGCAAAAACAGGCTGGATCGACGGTGCAATATTCTTTGACGGTGTTTCCTGGCAGAGAATGGACCCGACCTTCGCTTCCTCTATGGGCAGTGACGCCTTAGGCGATATAAACTATACCGCAAAATACTTCTATTGATAACGGAGAAGGTTTTAATGAAAAAGCTTAAGCTTAACAATACGGAGCTTTCCGAATTATTCAAAAAGCTGGTCCTGTTTTTGCAGGCGGGCGTTGGCCCTGCCAACGCAATGGCCATTCTTGCCGATGAGGAAAAGGATCCTCTTTTGAAAGAATTTTATAAAACCGGCTCTTTAAAAATGGATGAAGGCCAAAGCCTTTCTTCCGTTTTTGAAGGCGGCACCTTCCCTCTCTTTATAAGCGCCATTTTAAAGGTTGGTGAAAACGTTGGCCGCACCGAGCAGACTTTAAGCTCCTTAAGCGATTATTTTAATAACCGGGCAAGAATAAACGCTCAGGTTAAAAATGCGCTCTTATACCCTGCTATCTTATTTATTATGATGATGGCGGTAATCGTAATTCTGCTCAGTAAGGTATTGCCGGTCTTTCAGAGCGTTTACGCCTCTTTGGGCGGAAGCCTTACGGGCATAAGCGCGGGCCTTTTAAAATTAGGTCAGGCCCTTAATGCGGCCCTGCCTTATATGGGCATAGGTCTCGGCGTAATTATTCTTGCTGTAATTTTTGTTGTTGTAAATGAAAAAGCAAAGGAAAAGGTTTTGAAGCTTTGGCGTAACCTTTCTTCCGATAAAGGCGTTTCCAAAAAGCTTAACAGCGCCCGTTTTGCTCAGGCACTTGCAATGTGCGTAAGCAGCGGTATGATATTGGAAGAGGCTATTGAGACCGCAGGTACTCTCCTTTTGGAGTCCCCTAAGGCCGCTTTAAGAGTAAATAACTGCTGTGAGGAAATAAGAAACGGCAAGGACGCTCTTGAGGCTCTTATGGAGGCCGATATTCTCGACATGTCATCCTGCCGTATGCTTTCTCTGGGCTTTAAGGCGGGCAAGGGTGATGAGACCATGTGGGAAATAGCCGAACAGCTTTCCTATAAGGCCGATGAGGCCTTAGAACAAAAGGTTTCTCAGATCGAGCCTGCTTTAGTGCTGGTGACTTCGGTATTGGTAGGGGTAATTCTCCTTTCGGTAATGCTCCCCTTAGTGGATATAATGAACGCCATATGAAAAAGCTTTTAAGTAACTATAAAATAATTATAATTCCTCTTGTTGCGGTGCTCGTTCTTGTGTGGTTTTTTTCGGCGATAGTCAACCTTGATAAAGACAAAGCCCTTGAGGATAAACAGAATTTAGAAGAGGCCTTAAGGCGGGCAACCGTATTCTGTTATGCGGTAGAGGGCGCATACCCGCCAAGCCTTGAACATATTACTGAAAATTACGGGGTTCAGATAGATGAGGAGCGATACGCGGTAAAATACGAGCCTATAGCCTCTAATCTGATGCCCGATATAACCGTATTGGAAAGAAAACAATGAAAAAGCCTATTGAGAAAATTGATATAGGGGTAATGGCCCCCATTTTCCTCTTTGCCTTGTTTGCCCTTTCCATTCTTATTGTTCTGCTTACAGGCGCAAGCTCCTACAAGCAGTTTACGGATAAGGACTTTGCAGGCAACAGCCGCCGCACGGCCGAACAGTATATTTCCGCCCGCGTGCGCCAAAGCAAGGAAGAAAACGCCTATTTCATAGGGGATTTTGAGACAAAAAAAGAAGATGCTTCAGGCAATACCTTCTTTATCCGTGAAATCTACGGTGAGGAGGAGTATTACACCTGCATATATGCCTATGAAGGTCAGCTTTACGAGCTGTTTTTTGAAAAAGGCGCCTCTGTGGATATGGAGGACGGAGAAAAAATAGCAAAGCTTAACGCCCTTTCCTTTTTAGAGGAAAACGGCCGTCTGCAGGTGAATATCACCCACCTTGACGGCAGCCAAAGGGCAATGTATTTTAATATGCAGCGAGGGGGTGCGCCTCAATGAAAAACAAGGTATTTTTGCCCCTTATGGAGCAAATGTGTATGATAGCTTTGTTTAGTATCGTTGCGGCCCTTTGCCTTCGGGGCTTCGCCCTTGCAAAGGAGATATCTAACCAAAAGGCTTTGCAGGATATGGCCGTATTTCAGGCTCAGAATATGGCCGAAACAATTAAAAACCAAGGCGGAGTTTTAGAAGAAACCACCCTTTATTATAATAATGAATGGGAAGAAACAACCGCAGATAAGGCGGTTTTCTGCCTTGAGGTAAACGAAATTGAAAGCGGACATCCCCTTCTTGGCAAGGCTCAGATAACCGTTTACAAAGGCAGTGAACAGGTTTACGGCCTTAAGGTCGGCTGGCAGGAGGGGTTATAATGAGTAAAAAAAGAATATCCCTTCCGCCTATTATAGGCGGCAACTCCCTTTTACTTATTTTTGCGGTGCTGTGCTTAACTGTGCTTACTCTCCTTATGCTCTATACCGCAATTTCAGGGGGGCGTATGTCCGACGTTTCCGCCAAAGCCACCTCGGCCTATTACGAGGCCGATCTGAAAGCCGAAGAAACTCTTGCTCTTTTGCGGGGCGGCGAGCTTCCCGAGGGCGTGGAGGTAAACGGCGGCACCTACTCTTACGAAGTAAATGTTTCAGATACCTATATTTTATCTGTAGAAGCAAATTATAAAAGCGGTAACTGGCAGGTAACAAAATGGAAAACCTATTCCACCAACCGCTGAAAGGCAGGGAAAACCTATGTCAAAGCTTATTGAATATTTAACCGACGCCGTAAACGCTCAGGCTTCTGACCTGTTTTTTATAGCAGGCGGCCCCGTAAGCGTAAAGAGAGACGGGCATATTTACCCCGTAAACGAGGCAAAGCTCTTGCCTCCCGATACAAAAGAGCTTATTGAGGAGCTGTACGGCTATGCGCACCGTTCTATGGATCAATTTTTAAAAACAGGTGACGATGACTTTTCTTTTTCCGTTTCGGGCCTTTCCCGTTTCAGAGTAAACGTTTATAATCAGCGTAATTCTATGGCCGCGGTAGTAAGAGTCGTTTCCTTTGAGATCCCAAACTATCAAAGCCTTAATATCCCCGAAGAGGTTATGAATATTGCTTCAATAGAACACGGCATGGTGCTTTTTACAGGCACTGCAGGCAGCGGTAAAAGTACAACTCAGGCCTGCATTATCGATAAGATAAATAAGACTCGTGACTGTCATATTATAACCTTAGAGGATCCTATTGAGTACCTTCACCGCAACAATAAAAGTATTGTCAGCCAAAGGGAAATATCTATAGATACGGAAAATTACATTTCGGCTCTGCGCGCCTGCCTCCGTCAGGCTCCCGACGTTATCCTCTTAGGAGAAATGCGTGACTCCGAAACCATCCGCACCGCCATTACCGCCGCAGAAACAGGCCATATGGTAATTGCCACAATGCATACCAACGGCGCCGTAAACGCTATTGACCGTGTAATAGATTCCTTTCCCGCCGCCCATCAGGCTCAGATACGTTTTCAGCTGGCAACGGTTCTTAACACAGTTGTTGCTCAATCTATGCTTCCGGATGTAAACGGCGATATTGTTCCCGCCTTTGAAATAATGCATCTTAACAGCGCAATAAAGGGTATGATAAGAGATAACAAGAACCATCAGATCGAAAGCGCCATCGTTGCGGGCAGGCAGGAGGGTATGATCTCAATGGATCAGTCTTTGATCAACCTTTATAAGGAAGGTAAGATCTCCAGGGAAACTGCTCTTAACAATGCCCGTAACCCCGAACAAATAGGCCGGCATCTGGTTTAATTTATAAAACTCCGAATTTTTTCGGAGTTTTTTTATTTGTAACCGATTTTGTAACCGAAAATGATTAAAATATTCTCATACGATGAATAATTCTCACAAGGAGTGAAAAATATGAAAAAAACATTCAGAAGTATTATCGCTTTAGCTTTGGTCCTTTGCCTTGCCGTACCTTTTATGACAATGGGCGCATTTGCACAGGAGCTTGAAGGTAAATACGATAAATCCAAAGAGGCTACCGAGCTTTACGATGAAAAGTATACCGACGTTACTCTTTCCGTGCCCGGCGAAGTCGAAACTTTGTCTTCCGATATTGTGTTTGTTGTAGACAAATCCTCTTCCGACTCTCTTTCTGCCGATTTTGCAAACAGCTTTTTTGAGCAGCTTATCGAGCTTCAGAAAAACTCCGGAGCAAGCATAAAGGTTGGCGTGGTTATTTATAATTATGACGGCCATATTGCTCTGCCTCTCACTGAACTTACTGCCGATAACTATACAAGCCTTCTTAACAGTCTGCCTACTTATAAGGGCGGCACTAATGCCGATGCAGGCCTTATTCTTGCAAAGCAGATGCTTGATGAGGATACCGAAGTAGAAGCTTCCCGCAAACACGTTATTCTTATTGGTGACGGCCTTAACTGGGCCTTTGACGTAAACGGCAAGCCCCATACCGTCCTTCTTAAAAAGGATGAAAACTCAAACGGCACTCTTTACGGCGCAGGTACCGAAACCTGGCTCTCCTCCGGCAGAAAAGGCACCTCCGGTTATTCTATTCCCGAGCCCTTCAACAGCTGGGAAGAATATTGGGAACAGATAGTTTCCTGGGTTGAAGCTGACGGTGATAAATACGTTTTTGAGATTACCAACCTTAAGGGTGAAGACACTTCCATCCCTACCCCCGATTGCAACAGTAAGGCTGCTATCGACAGCGCGGTAGTTAAGAGCGAGGTTTATTCTCATGCCTTGAATATGGACCGTGCTCTTTACGACACCTGGGAATCCTACACCGCACTTCAGAACGCAGGCTATACCTGCAACGCTTATTATACCGACGAAAGCACTTCCAACATTGGCTATCATTTAATGAAAATGCTTGCAGGCTCCGGCTCTATTAATTTTGAAGATATTAAGAGCGAGATCCTTTATTCCGTATCCGAAGGCTCCAAGGTAGTTGACTATATCGGCTATAAAGAAGGGGAATATAATTTCGACTTTATTGATAACGCCGAAAATATTACCCTTAAGGTAGGCAATATAGAATACCTTACTGCAAAGGAAGAAAATCTTAACCCCGAAGCAACCTCTCTTTATTCCTTTACCGCTCCCGGCAATGAAGAACCCACCTTCTTCCTTGAATACTTCAAGGGCAACGGCAAGGATACCGAATATTTTGTTTGGACCATCAACGAACAGGTTTCCAAGTTTGCTCCAGTTTCCCTTACTTACACCTTAGAGCTTACAGAAAAAATAACCGTTCCCGGCGAATATACCGCCGAAACCAATATTACCGCAACTCTCTATCCCAAGGACAGCAACGGTGAGGACGGTACTCCCGAATTATTCCCCGTTCCCGTTATTAATTACACCGTCCCTGAGGTTTTTGAGGAGATCGACGATCCCGACGTTCCTCTTGCTCCCGGTAAGGATAATGAAGAAGACGTTAAGGGCGATTACGTAGAAAAAGAAGAGCCCGAAGAATACGAAGAGCCCGAAGAATACGAAGAAATTGAAGACGAAGAGGTTCCCAAGGCAGAGCCTAACCCCGCTACAAGCGATATTTCCCTGGTTATCACAGTAGCTTCTCAGGTTGCAGCCTTCACTTTAGGCGGCGCCACCCTCTTTGGCAAAAATAAGCTGAACAAATAATTCTCATTAAACTTCCGATTTTTTCGGAAGTTTAATAGTTTGTAACCCAAAATGTAACCGCTAAGGGTTATAATTTAAGTGTAATGATCATTAATAGGAAGCAGAGGTAATGAAAATGCTTAATACTTTCAGGCTAATGCTTGTGTGTGTTGATAAGTATGAAAACAAAAACCCCGTTGGCAGAGTTTATAATTCCTCCAACGAATACGGCGTAAGCTTTAACAGCGTAGTTGAGCTTTTGCAGTATATCAACACATCCTTAGATAAAAATAAATCACCCCAGGCGTATTCCAGTATCCGAATGTTTAAGCCCGTAAGTGATTTAAACGAGCCTCCAAAAAGCGCTGAGCTTTCTAAGAAAGGCGCTTTAGGCACCTTTGCCGTTAACGTTCTGTTCAGGCAGAATTCAAGCTGGCAGGGTTCGGTTATGTGGTATGAAGGCGGTCAGGAAGAAAGCTTCAGAAGCGTTCTTGAATTGCTTATGTTAATGGACAGCGCTCTGTCCTCAAGGTAAAAGGAGTCCCCAAAAAATGAAAAAGTTCTTATCTATTATTTTAGCAGTTATAATCACAGTAGGCTGTCTTTGCACAGCAGCATTCGCTCAGGAAACTCAGCTTAACGTTCTGAAAGCCGATAAAACAGCTCAGTTTGTAGAAGGTGAATCCTTTAAGGTTCAGGTTCAGGTTCCCGGCGGCGAAGGCGAAGAAAAGCATGATGAAATCATTGTTATGATCGACGGTTCCTGGTCTGTTGACGGCGAATGGCCCCTTATGAGAGAGGCTCTTCTTGAAATAGGCAAGGAGTTTCTTGACGGTACCGGCAAGACCCGGCTTACCCTTATGGCTTTCGGTATGAGCCCCACAGTAGTTGCAGAGCATATTGAATCTGTTGCAGATCTTGCGGCTATCACCGATACCTATCAGGGCAATCTCCTTTTCGGCCGTTCCTCCACCAATATTGCAAGTGCCTTTGAAGGCATCAACAACTATATCGCCGCTCATGATGAGACCTTAAGAAACGTTGACGTTATTATGGTTACAGACGGCGGTATTAACCAGAACAATAACAAAACAAACTGGATCAGCCTTGCAGACAAGGTTGGCACATCCTGGGCAAACTATGCATTTACCACCGAGCTTGAGCTCCACTATTTTGAAGATACTGTTCTTTCCAAAGAATTAAATGAAGCTTTTGGCGATAAGGTTGAAGAATTATTAGTTCTTTATAACGAATATGCAGAAAGCAACTGGAGCAATACGGTTCTTAATAAAATATACGCTGTTGGCAATATCAAAGCAGAAAACGGCAAGACTCTTGCTCAGAATTACGTTAGCTTAGCCTTCAATAATATCTTTGAAGAGTACGGCCTTGATAAAGAAGTTGAATATCCCATCTACGTAATAGAAAAAGCTTTTGAAACTGACCGTCGCGCTACCGGCGAACATATTATCGATGCTTTCTACGGCGTTGCTATGGAAGCAAAAAATATAACCAAGGCCGGCTATACAGAAAATGAAAGATGCACTCTCAATGCTTGTGCCGAGACCGCCAAGGTTGTTAAAAATATGTTCCTTATGCAGTATGATAACCACAGCAACTCCGGCTGGTTCAAAAAGGTAGATATTGAAAACGTTCAGCACGTTAAGGCAGGCGAGCTTTCCAACGTAGCAGGTCTTATCAGCTCCGTTGTAGCTCCCATAGTTACTACCCCTTATAATGACGTTCAGATCACCGACTATATGAGCAAATGGGTAAACTTACAGCCCGAAACCATTAAGGTAGTTGACGGTAACGGCAACACCGTAGCAGAATTTGATGCAGAAAACAGCCCCAAAGATGAAAACGGCAATTACACTTCTTATTTATATAAGTGGACCGATAAGGCACTCTGTGCTGAAAAGGCTCCCGTTATCCTTGAACTTGTCCCTGAAGAAGATTACGTAAACGGCGGACAGGACGTTATCGGCAACGAAAGCGGCCTCATTTACAAAATAACCTGGAACCTTAAGGACGGCCCTCTTTACCGCAAGGATGCCTTCATTCTTGAATATATGGTAACTGCCGATGAATTCGAAGCAGGCTTCGAATACGGCGTTGCCTATCCTGCAAACGGCACCACCACCGTTGTTTATACCGATGAAAAACAGGAAAACAAGGAAACTCCCGTTCTGGTTCCCAATATTCTTGTTTCTCAGCCTGAACCGGTTCAGGTAAATATCAGCGGCACCAAGTATCTTGATAACAAGCTTGCAGCGGGCTTTGAATTTGCCCTTGCAGAAAACGGCAACGTTATCTCCAATGCAGTAAGCGATGAAGAAGGTATCTTCTCCTTCGAATCTTTGGTTCTCTCCAAGCCCGGCTTCTACACCTACGAGGTTTATGAAGTAGCAGGCGAAGATGAATCTATTGAATATGACGAAAACGTTTACACCGTTATGGTTGAAGTAACCAAGAACGGCCAGGCTCTCGAAGCTGAAATTTATGTGACCGATGAAGGTCAGGAAGCTCAGATCGTATTCCACAACGCAACCGTTGTTTACGAGATCGAAGATCCCGATATCCCCCTTGCGCCCGGTACTGAAGACGATGAAGAATTAAAGGGTGATTACGAAGAACTGGAAGACCCTGAAGTTCCTATGGCGGATAGCCCCGAAAAGGAAGAAGCCCCCAAGGAAGAAGCCCCCAAGGAAGAACCTCCTAAGACCGGCGATATAAACCCCGCACTTTTTGGCGCAGTTGCAATATTCGTTTTTGCATTAGGCGGAATGACTCTCAGAAAGAAAATAACTTTCAATAAATAAAAATATATTTTATGGATATATTTTTAAAAAAAACTTAAAATATAACCAAAAATATAACCACAGCCATGTATAATGTAGACATAAAAGCAAAAACAAATAAAATTTCTTGTAAAAATAAAACTGAAAGTGAGAAGCGTGTTATGAAAAAGATAATAATAAGAATCTTAACACTCGCATTGTTTGTAAGCATACTGTTTGCGTTTGCTTCCCCTGTGGCACTTGCGGCAACAAATAATAAGTATGCTCTCAACAAAACAGCAACTGAGCTTACAGAAGATTTAACCACAGAGGTTACTTTATCCGTGGGCGCAGATCAGAAGGAGCTGGGTGTAGATATCATCTATATTCTCGGCGGCTTCCTTTCTAAAGAAAAGGTAGAATCAAACATTATGATCAGCTGTCTTACCGATACCTTCAGAGAAATAATTTCTCGCGGTACTACAGTAAACTTCGGTGTTGTTCCTTATTCTTCTACCAAGGATCCTGTTCTTCCCTTAACAAAACTTGAAACCTTAGAAGATCTTGAAGCTCTTCCGGAACTTCTTGCTCAGGCTATTGAGGATGCAGGGGATGTATATGATCAGGTTAATATGGAAAACGCCCTCGTTACCGCAAAGCAAATGTTCAGCGAATCTCCCCTTGCAGGCAAGCCTGACCGTCAGCATCTTGTAATGATCGCTTCCGGCCATACCTACTACTTCAACAGCGGCGAAAACAATCAGTATGTTTCCACCGTTCCCGTTAACTTCATCAGCACCGGCGGTGTAGATGCAAAAGCACTTTTCCATTTCCCCGAAAAGGCATGGATGAGAGCGCGTAACAACAACACAAACTCCTACCCCATCCCTTACCATATTGTAAATGAATACAATACAAATCCCGATAAGTATGCAAGCCTTTGGGATTGCTACTGGTCTTATATCGATCAGTGGGCAAGAGCAGACATTGCTGCAGGTGACAGCGTTGTTTACGAAGTTGCTACCCGCGAAGAAGGCAACTTCATGAATTGGATCAACAACAACTCTGTGTATCACAGCGATCAGAGCAGCTTTAAGTATTCAGGCAACGGCTACGTAATAAAGGGTTTCGATGCATCTGAATTAGAAGATTACGTAACTATCGACTTCAGAGAATCAGGCACTATTACAGCCAAGAGCGGCCCTAACCCCTTAAAGGTTGAAGGCGCAGCACACGCTATTCTCAACGAACGCGCTATGTGGGAAGCTTATGAATATCTTAAGTCTGAAATCACCGGTTCCGGCATCAATTTCTATCCCATATACAATCACCTGAGAGATGACCATTCCACCTCTAACGGCAGCAATAAGTATTGTGATTATACCGATCAGTATATCGGCCACAGCTTTATGAATATGTTGGCAGGCGGCGAGGCGGTTATTTACTCCAGTACTGATAACAAGGCTTTCTTTGATCCCATTAAGAACAGCATAGTTTATAATATTTTCAACGGCACTTGTGTTGAAGACTATATCGGTTACGCAGAAGATGAATACAATTTTGACGTTATTACCGAAAAAGATTCCTTTGTTCTTACCTTAAACGGTACTCAGTTTATTACCGAAAAGAAAGCTGAACCTACTGAAGGCGCAACCGCAACTTATGAATTCAAGAAGGACGAAAGTTCCGAGGCAACCTTCTCTGTAGATTATTTCTACGGTAACGGTAAGGATACCGAACGTTTTGTTTGGAACTTCGGACAGGAACTTACCTATTCCGATGTTATAACCTTAACCTATAAGCTGGCTCTGACCACCCGCGTTCTGGAACCCGGTCAGTATGAAGCTGAAACCAATATCTCTGCTGTTATTTATCCTAAGAACAGCGACGGCATAGACGGTACCCCTGAAGTATTCCCCATCCCCGTTGTAAATTACAAGAATGTTGCTCCCGCTCAGGTTGTTATCGAAGGTGTTAAGTATCTCGATAACGAAGCAGCAGAAGGCTTTGAATTTGCACTTACGGAAAATGATGATGTTATTGCTACTGCAGTAAGCGGTAAGGATGGCGTATTCAAGTTCGATGCTATTGAATTTGCAAAGGCCGGTAGCTATACCTACAAAGTATATGAAATTGCAGGCGAAGATGAAGACATTATTTATGATGACTCCGTATTCTCCGTAGTTATTGAAATTGCTGAAGAAGACTGTGTTCTTAAGGCAGATGTAACCGCTCTGGAAGGTAATGACGAAAAGGCTCTTGAATTCTATAACGAAACAGTATTTGAACTTGAAGAGCCCGAAGTTCCCTTGGCTCCCGGTACAGATACAAAACCCGAACCTCCCAAGGAAGAATTAAAGGGTGATTACGAAGAACTGGAAGACCCTGAAGTTCCTATGGCGGACGCTCCCGTTAAGGAAGAAGCCCCCAAGGAAGAACTTCCTAAGACCGGCGATATCAACGTTGCATTCTTTGCTTTTGTTGCAATTCTCGTTCTCTTTGTAGGCGGCATTGCTCTTGGCAAGAAAAACGCATTAAATAAATAATTAAAATAAAAGGCACTTTATAAGTGCCTTTTTTTATTGCCCAAAACATTGAATACCAAACGGTGTTGTGATATAATATGATATAATGATATTACTATGGGTAAATATCGGAATTTAAAGATGAATTATAGGCAAAATATCTGTAAAAAATATAAAGCAGGTGAATATTATGGTTAAGCAGTCCAATACCGAGTTGTTAAAATTCGAAATAAAGGCGCCGGATTATGACCTTGTGGACCGTCGTTACGTGGCTATGGAGGGTAAGTCCCTGGAGCCCTTGCGTTACACCTATCGTAAAGGAGAATGGTTTGCAAAAAAGAAACCGCCCCTTTTTGGTAAAAGTATTACAAAATTAATGTTTGTTGGGGATATAACCTGTTTTGAAAAGCAGTTCGAAGAATCCCGCATTGGCAAAACCTATGATTTCTCTTATGAACTGGCGCAACTGAGTCCTATATTCGGACAGGCAGATCTTGTAGTGGGAAACCTTGAAACTATGATAGTTCCTTTTGCCCCTTACAGAACCGAGAAATATGTTTCTGAGCAGAATTTCCACTGCAATGCGCCTATAGAATTTCTTGAGGCGGTAAAAAATTGCGGTATTGATATGGTTACAAACGCCAACAACCACGATATGGATACAGGCGCTCAGGGCATAGGTGAAACTATTGATAATATAGAAAAAATGGGCCTTATCCATACGGGCACCTTCAAAACAGATAAACCCCGTTTTGAACTTATTACCGTTGGCGGAATAAAAATTGCGGTAATAGCCTTTGCTACCGAGCATAATAACAAAAGAAGCAACCTTACTGCAGAGGGCATAGATTTCCTTCTTAATGATTACAGCAAGAAAAAGGCGGCAGACCTGCTGGCTCAGGCAAGAGCAAAGGGCGCCGAGCTTGTGTTTACCTGTATTCATTGGGGCAAGGAACATAAGTTGGTTCAGAACTCCGAGCAGGAGGATATTGCAAAAGAGCTTGCCCTTATGGGGTATGACTGTATTATCGGTTCTCATCCTCACGTGCTTCAGCCCTTTGAATACGTTTCGGCCAATGGCAAACAGGTTCCCGTATTTTATTCTATGGGCAACTTTTTGTCGCATAACACAAGCGGTCAGCGTTCCCGTTCTATAATTGCCTGTGTGGATATTGTAAAAAAGAAAAACGAGCTTAAGCTTGAATGCTCCTATATCCCCATTTTTACAAGCAGAAATTTTGAAGGCAGAAAATTTGTTGTTTTACCTATAGTTAAAAAGCCGCAGGATGAGCTTAATAAAAAGAATAAAAAGCTTATTGAAAAGGTTGTTGGCAACGTAATTGATATAAACAGTAACGTTGAATTTAAGGAAGTAGCTGAAACACCGGAGGAAGCTCCTGCTAAAAAAATAGCCCCTGTGCCGAATTTAAGGAGAATTACCCAATTCCCCGTTAAATATGACGACGGCAAATTTATTTACGAAATTTATGAAGATTACGTTCAGGTTGCAGCCCTCTCGGAAATAGCGACCCAGTCTTCCTATTCTATTCCCGTTAAGTTTGAAAGCCTGCCTGTAGAAGGTATTAACCCCGAGGCTTTCAAGGGAAATCAGGTAATGAAGAAAATCAATTTCGGTGGAGGAATAGAAAGCATCTCCCCCAACGCCTGCAGAGATTGTATCTACCTCGAAGGCTTCCAGCTTGGCAGAAAAACTCTTGTGGTCTGCGAAAGTGCATTTGAGGGCTGTGTAAATCTTGCGGCGGCAGTAATGAAATTCAAAGTTAAAAAAATAGGCGAAAGAGCTTTTGCCGGATGCGTAAACTTAAGAACCGTTAAGATCCCGCCTAACGTGACCGCTATTGCGGATAATGCATTTGAAGGCTGTGCTTCGGCAGTATTTTACTGCGAAGCAGGCTCATATGCTCTTCAGTGGGCAACAGAACACGGCTTTAAAACAGTTATTATGGAACTAAACGATTAAACGTTTGAAAGGAAAAGTAATGAACGAAAAAGATACTTTAGTAGTGGTTCTTTCAAGAAACTACTCAACAGGCTTAAGCGTAATAAGATCATTAGGTGCCGCAGGGTTTACTGTGGATCTGGTGGCCAGCGCCCGTGTGGCCGGTGATTCTAAAATCGCCGCCTGCAGTAAGTACGTTCGTAAGTCCTACGAAATAGTTACGCCTAAAATTAAGGAAGACGAAAGCGACGAAGAGCTTGTTGGCAGACTTTTGACCTATAAAGGCAAATGGCCCACAAAGCCTGTGCTTTTCCCTGCCGACGATTACACCACCTCCATTATGGATAAAAACCGCAGCCTTCTGAGTGACATATTCCTTATGCCCACTATCGCCGGCGGCGGTGACGGTTGCCTTACGGAAAGTATGGATAAAACCTATCAGGCTTCCCTTGCCCGTAAGGTGGGCCTGCTTGCTCCCAAGGAATGGGTGTTCTCGCTGGAAAACGAAATAGTTATTCCCGATGATATGGTTTACCCCTGCTTTTGCAAGCCTATTGAAAGTGTAACCGGCTTTAAAAAGGAAATGGCAAGATGCAATAACTCCGAGCAGCTTCAGGCGCATCTGGAAAAGCTTCAGTATAACCATCCCTTCCGCTCTATCCTTATTCAGGAATTTCTCAATATCGATCAGGAGATCGATCTTTCGGGTGTTTGTATAGACAGTGAGGTCATTATCCCTGCTATCATCCGCAAGGAAAACGTTGCAAAGTTTGAGCGCGGCGTTACCCTGGCAGGTACCGTAGTCCCTGTGGAAGAGCTTGGCGACCTTAAAGAAAAGGTTGAAAAGCTTATGTCCGAAATACGCTATATCGGTATGTTCGATCTGGAGCTTAATATTGTTGGCGATAAGGTGTATTTCAATGAGGTAAACCTTCGCAGCGGCGGCCCCAATTACGCCTACTTCAAAAGCGGCGTAAATTTACCTGCTCTCTTTGTTAAAAAGCTCCTTAATATGCCCACCGCCCCTGAGGATGAAAAAATAAAAGAGTTCCATAAGCTGTTCATTTACGAAAAGGTTGCTTGGGAGGATCATCTTCACGGCCATATGACAAAAAAACAGCTTAAAGAGCGCATTAAGGCTGCAGATATAACCCTTCTTCATAATGAGGAGGATCCTGCTCCCTCCAAATACTTTATGCGCGCTATGGCTAAAAGCGTACGTTATAAAAAATATAAAGATCTGAAAAAGAAGATTAAGAAACTTATAAAGGCTGTAAAGAACCTTCTTTGGCCGGCTTATACGGTTTATGCCGATCTTAAGCATCGCTTGCAGGGCTATCCTCAGTTTAAAAAGGAAAATAAACGGCCTGCCTTTGATAAATCTCCCCGCGTAATGGTTGCAGGCAGAAATTACTGCTCCAACCTTTGTATGGCCCGTTCCTTAGGTGAGGCCGGCTATGACGTTGAGGTGCTTCGCATTTATCAGTGGACTCCCCAAAAAGGCACTCTGGCCAGAGTTATGCGCCCCGATACCTACAGCAAATATATTAAGGCTTATTATTCCTGCGTTTCTTACAGAAGAACCAAGGCTATTGTTAATAAGCTTAAGAAGATCGCCGATCCTTATAATAAAATGCTCCTTATTCCTGCAGACGATCTTGTTGCTTATATTGCCGACGAGTATATGGACGTACTCAGTGAATATTATATTATGCCCAATATTAACGGCACCGCAGGTGAAATAGGCCGCCTTATGAGCAAAGAGGTTCAGAAGGATCTTGCAAAACAGGCAGGTCTCCCTGTAATAAACAGCTGTGTTATCAGAACTGTAAGAGGCAGATTTGTAATTCCTAAAAGCGTTACATACCCCTGCTTCATAAAGCCCAATATAAGTAAAAACAGCTCCAAGAGCAAAATGTGCCGCTGTGATAATGAAAAAGAGCTGTCGGCAGCCTTAATTGAGCTTTCTAAGAAAAAGGACGTTGAGTTCTTAGTAGAGGATTTTGTGGATATCCAAAAGGAATATTCCCTCCTTGGCGTAAGCACAAAAGACGGCGCCGTTGCCCCCGGCTACTTTGTTGCCGAAAAGGGCGGCCATGACGAGCATCGCGGCGTTACCTTAGTTGGCAGGATCCTTCCCTGTCAAAAGGAGCAGGAGTTTATTGATAAGGTAGTAAAATTCGTTGCCTCCCTGGGCTTTGACGGTCTTTTTGACGTGGACCTTTTAAAAACTAACGACGGTAAGCTTTACTTTATTGAGGTAAATATGCGCTTCGGTGCTTCAGGCTATGCCGTAACCAAGGCCGGCGTTAACCTTCCTGCAATGTTTGCCGATTATATGTTCAAGGGTATTCCTATTGACCTTAACTGCAAAATAAATACTCCCGATATAACCTTTATAAGCGAAAAGATAATGCTTGACGAATACGTTAACGGTTATCTTTCCAAAGATGATATGGCAAAGCTTATGGAAAGTGTGGACGTTCATTTTGTTTACGATAAGGACGATATGGGCGCCTATAACCACTTTAAAAAGTATTATCCTATGGCAAAGCGCTTAAAGGCAAAGGTTGAAAGAGAAAAAAAGAAATTGATCAACGAAGAGGCATAATAAAAAAAGAGACAGTTTAAAACTGTCTCTCTTTTTTTATACCTCAAGGTCTGTGAAGGTAAACTTTGTGCAATCTACAAGTCCGCGGTTTGTAAGCCTGAGTTCAGGCAGACAAGCCAAGGGGATAAGCGCCATTGTCATAAACGGTGAAACAATATCACAGCCGATCTTCTTCCAGGCCGTATCAAGATCGCTTACCTTTTCGCTCATTTCCTCGGCTGTCTTATTGTTCATAAGCCCTGCCAGAGGCAGTTCAACACAGCCTAATACCTTGCCGTTCTGTACAGCGCACATACCGCCGCCGCAGCTTATAAGGGTGTTGGCCGCCAGGGCCATATCCTCATCGTTAGTGCCTACAACCAGAAGGTTATGGGCGTCATGGGCAACAGTGGAAGCCATTGCGCCGCATTTAATATTAAAGCCCTTTACAAAGCCAACGCCGTGTTTGCCGGTATTGTTATGGCGTTCAAATACGAAGGTCTTTAATACGTCCTGCTCCGTATCGGAATTAAGAAGGCCGTTTTCTACTTTTAAGGTAATATGGCGCTCGTAATCGCCAACCCTTGCAGGAATAATTTCAATTACCCTTACGGTAGCCGTATCTTCCTTTTCGGTCTTTATTTTAAAGGTTTCGGGGGTAATGGTTTCCCCAACCTTCATAGTATTCATTGCATATTCAGGGTAAGAGCCTTCGGGTATGGAAATCAGCATCCTGCCGTTTTCAGCCACAAGGTCGCCGTCTATCATAACCTTCTTGATATCCAGCCTATCCAGGCTGCCTATAAACACAATATCCGCGCACTTGCCGGGGGTAATAGAGCCTATTTCATTATCCATATGGAAGCACTGAGCGCAGTTTATTGTAACCATCTGAATTGCGGTTATTGGGTCTACCCCCTCTTCCATCGCCCTTCTTACTATATGGTCAAGATGACCGTCGGTTAAAAGGGTATGGGGATGGGCGTCATCGGATACAAGCACTGCGTAGCGGGTATCAACAGTATTTTCGGTAATAGCCTTAACAACCTCTTTCACATCATGCCAGGCGGAGCCTTCTCTCATCATTGCGTACATTCCAAGGCGCATTTTCTGCAGAGCGTCTTCCGCTCTGGTAGATTCGTGGCAGCATCTTACGCCTGAGGCAATATAGGCGTTAAGGCCCTTGCCCGTATCGGGAATAGAGTAATGTCCGGTAACTATTTTATCTGCCTTAAGGGTGTTGCCGGTAATGGCGTGGGTCTCCTCATTGGCAAAGTTAATGCCCGGGAAGTTCATCATCTCCCCAAGTCCTACAGCTTCGTCTAATTTAATCTGCTCCGCTATATCCCGGGAGGTAACCGTAGCGCCGTTATCTTCAAAGCCGGGCACTGCAGGCACGCAGGAAGGCAAGGTAAGCATTGCCTTTAAGGGGGTCTTTGCGGCGTCCTCCATCATGATCTCAACACCCTTGAAGCCAATTACGTTGCAGATCTCGTGGGGATCGTAATAAATGCCGGTGGTGCCGTGGGGAATAACCGCCCTGGCATACTCTCTTGCGCTGAGCATAGAGGATTCTATATGAATATGCCCATCTAAAAAGCCGGGGGCAATATACATTCCGTTTGCGTCATACACCTTGGTGTTTTCGCCAATACAGTGAGAAGCATCGCCAACCAAAGCTATTCTGCCGCTGTGAATTGCAACGTCGGTATTATCCATGATCTCCTTGGTGCAAACGTTTACAAGCTTTGCTCCCTTTATAACCGCCTCGGCAGGCAGTGTGCCCATAGCAACCTGAGTAAGCTCCTTGGAGCACTCCCAAAGCTGCTTTTTACAGAATTTATTATACATAGCGTAACCTCCTTATTTGTTTTAGTATAGCATAAATTAATAATTTTTCAAGAGTTCTTGCGGTACTTGGCGGGAGTAAGGCCGGTTGCTTCTTTGAATTTCTTTATAAAAAAGCTAACGTTGTCATAGCCGCACAGCAAGGTGGTCTCCAAAACCGAATAGTTGGTGTTTTTTAATAAATACATTGCCCGTTTAAACCGTAAAGCGTTCAGGTAGCCTATAACCGTAAGGCCTGTGTATGCCTTAAAATACTGACAAAAATATTTTGGGCTTAAGGAGGCTTTATCTGCTATATCCTTTAAGGTTAATTTTTTATCAAGATTCTCCTCCATATAATCCAATGCCTTGTATATAGGCGCCTTAGGGGCTGTTTTTGTTTTCTCAAAGCACCCCTGTTTTTCAAAATTCCAAAACAGCTCGTATAATTTACCTAAAATTAACGGTGAGTTTAGTTTTTTATCCTCTTCCAGAATGGAAATCTCCTTTATAAGTTCAATGCATCTTTTATCCTTAATATTTCTTTTCAGCCTTATCTGCCCTTCAAAAAGCGGCTGAATGATCCGCGAATTAACAATGCTCTCCCCCTGCAGTAAAAGAAGCTCCTTGGGAAATACAAGGCAGTAATAAAAGGAATCGGTATGGCAATACATTGCGTGGACCTCACCCGGGTTTATAATATAAATATTTTCCGGTTGGGCGCAAAGGGTATTCCCTTCAATAACAAGGTCGGTCTTGCCGGTTTGAGGCAGCATAATTTCAAGCTCATTATGGTAATGGGCAGGGGCAATAACAGCGCCCTTAAAACTGCCGCCGTTTCTGTAAATTTCAAAGGGGAACCCTAAAAATCCCCTTGTTCTTTTTTCTGCAGTGCCTTTAATAGTAATCACCTGAATATAGTGTTATTTTATATGAATATAATAATAGATTTTTAATAAAAATACAACTAAAATTATAAAAAAGGAGTGATATTTATGAGTAACCGCTTTAAATGGGAAGTGCGCCCCACTGCATTGGAGGAAAATATTATAAGGGGAGGCGTATGGCGCTTTAGTGTGCTTACTCCCTGCCTTTTGCGCCTTGAATATGATAAGTCGGGCATTTTTGAGGAAAGGGCTTCCCAAACCGCCTTTTTCAGAGATTTCCCGAAAAATCAGTTTGCTTTTGAAAATAAAAACGGCATTGTAACCTTAGAGACCCAAAGCCTGCGCCTTACCTATAAGGCGGATGCCCCTTTCAGTAAGGACACCCTTTCAATAAAGCTTAAAGAAGCCCCCGCTACGGTATGGAATTACGGTGATAAGTTTGAAACCTTAGGCGGCACCGTATCTACTCTGGACCGTATAAACGGTCAGGTGCCTGTAGGGGCAGGGGTCTGCTCCCGTAACGGCTTTTCGGTTATAGATGATTCCGACCGTATGATATTAGATGAAAACGGCTGGCCCGACGTAAGAGAAGCAGGTACCCTCGATTTATACTTTTTCGGCTACGGCCATAATTACCTGGGGGCCATTAAGGACTATTACCGTCTTACCGGTATTCCGCCCCTTCTGCCCGATTACGCTTTGGGCAATTGGTGGAGCAGATACCACGAGTATACTCAGGAAGAATACCTTGCCCTTATGGAGAAATTTAAAAATGAGGATCTGCCTTTTTCCGTTTCGGTAGTGGATATGGACTGGCATATTACCAAAGTAGGAGACGCAGAACACGATAAATGCTCGGTAGTAACACCCGGCTGGACAGGCTATACCTGGAATGAGGAGCTTTTCCCCGATTATAAGAAGTTTTTAAAGGATCTTCATAAATATAACGTTAAGACCGCCCTTAACCTTCACCCGGCCTCCGGCATAAGAAAACACGAGGCTATGTACGAGGATATGTGCAAGGCCTTAGGCAAAGAGGCCGACGGCTCCCCCTGTTCTCTGGATATTCTTGACCCGAACTATATGGAAAAGTATTTTGACGTGGTGCATCACCCTTATGAGGATGACGGAGTGGATTTCTGGTGGATGGATTGGCAGCAGGGCAAAGATTACTGGTGGATACACGAGCCCAATGTAAACGGTGTTCTTAAGGACAGGCGTGAGGTTTTAGACCCCCTTTGGCAGCTTAACCATCTGCATATACTGGATATTCAGAGAAAGGGCAAGCGGCCTATGTTCTTCTCCCGTTACAGCGGATTTGGCTCCCACCGTTACCCTGTGGGCTTTTCGGGAGATACTTTTATAACCTGGCAGTCCTTAGACTTTCAGCCTCAGTTTACTGCAACCTCCTCTAACGTAGGCTATTGCTGGTGGAGCCACGATATCGGCGGGCATATGTATGGCTACAGGGACGACGATCTTATAAACCGCTGGGTACAGCTTGGTGTGTTCTCCCCTATAAACCGCTTGCATTCCTCCTGCAACCCCTTTATTAATAAGGAACCTTGGGATTATAATACGGAAACCGAAAAATATATGCGCGAAAGCTTAATTTTGCGCCATAAGCTTTTCCCGTATATTTATACTATGAATTACCGTACTCATACAAACCTTGAACCGCTTATTTTACCTATGTATTACAGCCATCCTGAAAATCAGGCGGCTTATGAGGTAAAGAATCAGTATTGGTTTGGAGATCAGATGATAGTTGCGCCTATAACAACCCCTAAGAATAAGGCCACCCTTATGGGCAAGGTCAACGTATGGCTTCCCGAAGGGAAATGGACGGATCTTTTCACCGGCGCAGTATATGACGGTATGGAGGGCAGGTTCTATAATATGTACCGCTACGCTTCCTCTATTCCCGTGCTTTTAAAGGCGGGCGCCATTGTACCTATGGCTAAGCACCAAAAGAGCAATAACACCCTTACAGGCTCCAAAGAAATGGAGATATATATTGCTCCCGGCGCATCCAATTCCTTTACGCTTTATGAGGATAAGGGCGATGGCAACGAATACAAAAACGGCGCCTGGGCAAAAACAGAAATGAGCCTTTCCTACGAAGAAACAAAAGCGGTATTTACCCTTATGCCATCGGAAGGTGACCTTTCTCTTATTCCCCAAAAGAGGGAATATACCGTAAAGTTTATAGGGTTTAACGAGCCCGAAAGCTTAAAGGTAAACGGCAAAGAGGCGGCTTGGGAATATAATAAGGAAATAAACACCCTTTCTGTTACCCTTTGCGCTACCGCAAAGAAAGGCTTTACCCTTGAAATTGAAGGCGACCTTGAAAGCAAAAACCCAAACAATATTGAAAGTATAATTGAAATATTAAAGCGCAGTAACACAGGCAATCCCTTTAAAGAGAAGATCTATAATTATATTCAGAAAAATTACGATCCTTCCCAATACTGCCTTGAAAGATTCATTTATAATATGCTTGAAATGTGCGAAAGTCAGGACCATATAGAAATAATAGATGCAATTTCCGAGCAGCTTCTTTTTAATAAGATACGCTACTGATAAAAAAGAGTTCTCCTAAAGAGAACTCTTTTTTATATTCCTTCGCGGCTGTGGCGCCCTGAATATTCGGTTGGGGTAAGGCCGGTTCTTTCCTTAAAGGTGCGGCAAAACAAATAAAGGGAAGAAAAGCCGCATTCCGTGCTTACCTTGGTTACGCTGGAGGAGGAATTTAAAAGAAGCTGTTTGGCTTTTTCTATGCGCTTTTCAAGAATATACTGCCTTGGGGATATGCCATAGGTTTTAAGAAAAAGCTTTCTGAAATATACCTCGCTTATTCCTGCTTTTTTTGCAAGCACGGTGTTGGTAATGGTGTAATCGGAAAGGTTGTTTTCAAGAAATTCCATAGCAGGATGCAAAATTGCCCTATTGCCCTTTTTGCAGGAGCCTACCGATTCAAGTATTTTATAGAATATGCTGAAAACTTCAAGCCTTCCCGTATTGAAAAGCAGCAGGTTTTTTATTCTTTCGGTATATTTTACAAGCTGTTTTGCTTCGTTTACAGGTAAAACCAAAATGTTTTCGTTTTTGTAGTTTTCGCATTCAAAATCTATTACCTGAAAAACGCCCTGTTCAATTCCTCTTAAGCTATAGGAGCCGTTTTTAGGGAGAATTACCGCATGGTTTTTATCGCTTAAATATTCCTTGCCGTTTTGCTTATAAATTATAGAGCCCTTTTCGCAAAAGCTAAGGCCGAATTTCTTTCTGCCTTCCATTCTGAAGCGATGGGACTTATCGGTATAAACCTCTATTGGCATATTTATTTCGGTTACAACAATATTGCTTATCATTTTACCACCCCTTAATATTTTATCGTTTATTTTAATAAAAACAAGGGTTTTAGCTAAAATTAGTATCGGAAAGATTAAAGGCGTACCATTTTGGGCATTGTTAAATTTTATTATTGGGAATATTATTAAAGAAAAAAAGGAGTTGGTTTTATGGAATTTTTAAATAAGGTTGCCATTGCTACGGGCGCGGCTTCGGGTATGGGGCTTGAATTTGCAAAGGCTTTTTGCAAGGAAGGCGGCCTGTGCCTTATGTGTGATATAAACTATGAAGTCATAAAGACCGAAGCCGAAAAAATAAATGAAAGCAGTAGGGGCAAGGCAGTTGCCTTTGAATGTGACGTAAGGGATTACCTGCAGGTTTGCTCTGCCCGAGATAAGGCGGTTGAACTTTGGGGCAAAATTGATATTACGGTTTCCTTTGCAGGAGGTACCGCCATGCGTATGCTTGGAGTAGACCGAACCTTGGAATTCTCCGACGTACCCATAGAGGTTTACGATTGGGGGCTTGACGTTAACCTTAAGGGCCCCTTTTATTTTGCTCATGCCGTAATGAAGCAAATGAGAGAGCAAAAAAGCGGCCTTATTATAAACATTGGTTCTATAAGCGGTGCGGAAGGTGACGGGCGCGGAATAGATTATCCTACTGCAAAGAGCGGACTTATGTACGGTCTTACGCGCTCGCTGGCTCAGTGCGGCGCCCCTTATAATGTTCGCTGTGTATGTGTTTCTCCGGGGCCCGTGCTTACAAGGCCGGCTATGGCCAATATGAAAACCCTTCTTGGCAGAGCCGCAGAGCCTAAGGAGGTAATAGACCTTATTTTGTTTATTGCTTCAGAAAAGGGGCAGTTTATAAACGGCGAAAATATTTTAATAGACGGCGGCAGATTCGCTATGTCCAGGGGGTAAATTATGAAGCCTACGTTTCTTAATGCAAAAAAGCCTCTGCTTACGGTAATAATACAGGCGTCAACCCCCGAAAGGGTAGAGTATTTGGCCGGGGCTTCCGAAAAAGAAGGGGCGGATGCCTTTGGGTTGCAGATATGCCGTTTAAGCAAAAGGTATCAGAACGCAAAGGATTTGACTTCCCTCTTTTCGATTATGAATAATAAGCCTGTATACGTAACAAATTACCGCCACAGTGAGAATACGGGTAAAACCGATACCCAGCTTGCGAAAGAAATGATTTCCTACGCCAATTGCGGTGCTACCCTGTGCGATGTGATGGGGGATATGTTTGGCATTACCGAAGACCAGACCACCACTGATTCATTTGCAGTTGCAAAGCAAAAAGATTATATTAAGGAGCTGCACAAAAACGGAGCGGAGGTTTTAATGTCTTCCCATATGCAAAAGTTTATAAGCAAGGAGAGGCTTTTGGAAATAGCCCTTCAAATGGAAGACAGGGGTGCCGATATTGCAAAAATAGTTTCTTTTGCAAATACTCCCGAGGAGCAAATTAAAAACCTTGAAGCAACCTTATATTTAAAGGAAAGGCTTTCTATTCCCTTTTTGTTTCTTTCCAACGGTTACTGCGAGCTTATAAGGCGGGTTGGGCCTGTTTTAGGCTCCTGTATGTATCTTTGCGTATACGAGCACGATGAGTATTCCACACCATCCCAGCCGCTCCTGTCACAAGCGTTGGCAGTAAGAGAAAGCTTTAGTTGGTGACAGTATGAGATTTGAAAATAAAATAGTAATTGTTACGGGCGCTTCAATAGGCATAGGCAAGGCCTGCGCTTTACAATTTGCCAAAGAGGGCGCCGTAGTATTGGCGGTAGATATTAAGGGCATAGACTATGTAAACGAAAATATTACAGAATATATCTGCGATGTAAGCGATGAAGAGGCAGTAAATAAAACCGTAGAAGATATACTTAAAAACTACGGCAGGGTAGATGTGCTTGTAAATAACGCGGGAATCTGGCGTACCGATAATTTCCCCTTTAAGGACAGCAAAAGCGAATATTGGAAAAAGAAAATTAATGTGAATATTTTAGGCACAATGTATTTTACCCACGCTGTAATTAATTCTATGATAGAGAGAAGATACGGCAGAATTATAAACTTAGGCTCGGTAGCGGGGGTTTACGGAAACGCGGGCATGGCTGATTATTCTATGACCAAAGGGGCTATACATTCCTTTACCGTAGCCCTTGCAAAGGAAGTAACCGAATACGGCATTACGGTGAACAGCGTTTCCCCCGGAAACGTAAAGGATACCCCCGAAAGCAAGGATATTCCCGCACTTTCCTATGCCAACCGCTCCTCGACCCCCGATGAAATAGCAAAGGTTATAGCATTTGTTGCCTCAGATGATGCAAGCTGGGTTTCGGGGCAGAATTATATAGTTGACGGCTGCCGCAAAAAGGTATAAAATTGAAAGCAGGAAAAGGAGTGTTTTTATGAAAGCAATTTTAGTTAATGAAGATCAGAGTTTAAGATGGGCAGAGGTTGAAGACCCTGTAATGGGCGAAGAAGATTGCCTTATTAAAATAGAAGCTGCAGGCGTAAACCGCGCGGATCTAATGCAAAGAGAGGGTAATTACCCGCCACCGCCCGGCTGCCCCCAATGGATGGGCCTTGAAATTGCAGGCGAAATAGTTGATATGGGCCCTAAGGCCAAAGAAAGTTCCTGCTTTCAAATTGGAGATAAGGTATGCGCCTTACTTGGCGGCGGCGGTTATGCTCAGTTTGTAAGCGTTAAATATGATATGCTTCTACCCATACCCAAAAACTTTTCGGTTACAGAAGCTGCCGCTTTGCCTGAAGCCTTTGCTACCGCATATTTGAATTTATTTTATGAAGGCAAGGCAAAGGAAGGGGATACTCTCCTTGTAACAGGAGGCAATTCGGGTCTTGCAAGTGTTATTATCCCTATGGCTAAGGCTTACGGCATAAGGGTAGTAACCACCGTAAGAGGCAAGGAAAAGGCAAAGGCTATAGAGCACCTTGGGGCCGACCGTATTGTAGATACCAAGGAAGAGGATATTGTAGCCGTATTAAAGGAACAGTACAAGCTGGGGCACCCTGTAGATATTTGCATTGACTGTCTGGGCGGAGAAATTATGGGCAAATGCTTAAGGTATTTAAACCATGGCGCCCGTTGGATAATGATAGCCGCTTTGGCAGGAGCTATGACCGAAGTGGACTTAAGAGGAGTATTTGTAAGAAATGTACGCATAATAGGCTCCACTTTGCGTTCCAGAAAGCCCGAGTTTAAGGCGGCTCTTTTAAAAGAGCTTACTCAGAAGGTTTGGCCTAAGATCGATTCAGGGGAAATTACCCCTACAGTTTGCGCTACCTTCCCCATAGAAGAAGCCGAAAAGGCTCACGACCTTTTATTTGGCAGCAAGAGCACCGGCAAGGTAATCCTTACGGTTTCTTAACAAAAAAAGAGCAAACGTTTCGTTTGCTCTTTTTTATTCTTAACGGTACAACTCATATAAGAACTCTCTTTTTTATGTGCCTTCGCGAACGTGCCGCCGCTGTCCTTCTCGCTTTCCCGGAAATACTCAATTTTAATTTCGGAATATATAGAAAACCTGCGCTTTCTCTTGAATGTTATTTTAAGATGTGATATATTTAAGAAAAAAGGAGGATATAAAATGGAAAATATAAAAAATGCCCTTTTAGACGGAAAAATTAAAAAAGCTATTCTGGATACAGATACCTTTAATGAAATAGACGATCAGTTTTGTTTGACCTATATGCTTCAGGCAACCGACAAGGTGGACCTTCTTTCGGTTAATGCGGCGCCCTTTTTTAACCCCCTTTCTTCTTCCCCGAAGGACGGTATGGAAAAGAGCTACCTTGAAATAGCCAAGATTTTAAAAATGTGCAAAAAAGATAAACCTTATTTCAGAGGCAGTGAGGATTACCTTAAGGATGAAAAGACCCCTCAGATCTCCGATGCGGCAAAGAATATTGTAAATACCGCCAACAGTATGAATGGGGAAACCTTATACGTTGTGGCTATAGGGGCAATAACCAACGTTGCTTCCGCTTTGCTTTTAGACCCTTCCATTAAGGATAAAATAGTTATAATATGGCTTGGAGGCCATGCCCTTCATATTAACTCCACCAACGAATTTAATATGGTACAGGATATAGCCGCCGCACGTGTGGTATTTGAAAGCGGCGCGCCCTTGGTTATGGTGCCTTGTATTGGTATGTGTGATGCGTTAACAACCTCTCTGCCTGAGCTTGAAAAGTGGGTAGACGGCAAAAATGAGGTGCTTTCCTATTTAACCGAAAACGTACGTAACTGCTACACGGAGGAGCCGTATTTCCGCACCAGAGTTATCTGGGACGTAGCCGCCGCCGCTGTGCTTATTAATCCGGAAGCCTTGTATATTGATATTAAGGATAAACCTGAGGTTACCTACGACGGAGTATATAAAGAGGGAAGCGGACAGAAGATGATATACGTTTCGCATCTTTGGCGCGACAAGGTTTTCAAGGACCTTTTTGACAGACTTTTAACATATTAATATAATTTGCCCGAACGTATAAGTTCGGGCAGGTTTTTTTTGTGCATTTTACCGATTGACAAGCCTATTTTAAATAAATATAATAAAATAAAACCTTATATTTTATGCAAAAGCCCCATATACTACAAGGAAACCAACAGCAAAAAGGAGGAAGACCATGAAAAATCACAAAATCTCAGGCCGCATACTGGCAATAGCTTTGCTGGTAGCGATGATTATCCCCCTAATGCCCGTGACAAGCGTTTTAGCAAGCACTGTTGCGGACAGTGAGACCCTTGCGGGCTGGACTTTACAGGAAGGCTATTCCGTTACCAGCCAATGGGTTTATGAAGGCAGCTATGCTTTGGAGCATACAGGCAGTGAATCACTGGCAGTGTCTGATAAAATACTCCTTGAAGAAGGCATTACCTATTACGTTTCTGCTGCTGCGCGCCCTCAGGATGAAGCTTCTCAGGTCAAGATCGAATTTGCAGGTCAGACCCTGCAGTTTGATAACAAAGGCAGATGGGAAGAGCTTTCCGTTATAGTTCTGGGTGATGGCTCTGAAGAGTCTGTTACCGTAACTGCAAGCGGCACAGCGCAGATCGACGGTATAAAGATCCGCCCCTTTAAGGAAGGCGATAACCTTCTTGGCGGCGGCGATATGTCCAGTGCCACCGTACCTTTTGGCGGCGGCCAATGGCTTGAAGAATTTGAAGGCGCCAAGGGCGTTTTAAAACAGCCCGCTTCCGGCGGTGTTTTAAGAGGTGCTAAGGATATTGCCGTTGAAAACGGCGAATATTACCTTGTTTCTATAGACGTTTATATGGAAGAGAACCCCCCTTGGGCTTATATTGATATGGACGACCGTGCAGGCGAGGTTCAGCTTCGCGGCACCAAAACAGGTGAGTGGCATAACGTTTCCGCCGTTTGGCAGGCAGATACCACCTCCGTGCCCTTAAGACTTATTGTTGAAAATAACTGGGATAACCCTGTTTCCGGCGCAACCGGCACGGGCGCGGTTTATTTTGATAACGTAAGTATTAAGAAGGTTACTCTTTATGATGACCTTATTGCCGACGAAGGCTTTGAATCCACCGTTGAAGGTGAAGGTAATTTTGAATGGATCACCGTTAATACTACCGATCCTTCCGTTACTGCCGACTCTTCTACCAACAAATCCTCTTATGAGGATCCTTCAAGACCGGGCTGTCCTGTTTACGTTGGCAATGACAGTATGAACATTCAGCAGTGGGCTGAATTTAAGTTCACAGGTACTCAGTTTACGATCATAGGCGGCTGCAGTCTGGACTGTGCTGCTGTGGATATTTATATTGACGGTTCCGATACCCCCGTTGCAAGGGCTGATCTGGCAAAGAATCCCTGGCAGACCGCCGAAATATACAGAAGTGAAGAGCTTGAAAATAAAGAGCATACCGTAAGGCTTATTCCTGCCCTTCGCGGTGAGATCGTGACCTTCCCCGAAGGCACACAGTACGGTTCTTCCTTCACAAGAAACTATTGCGGTATCGACGCCTTTACCTATAAGAGAGAGAGGAGCGATGACGCTCCCCAGGCCACTCCTTGGGCATACGGCGAAAACGCTTCTCATCAGTCAGGCTCACATTTCCTTTTCGGTTATTACGGTTTAAAGCTTAACGGCAACGCAACAGCTATTGCCAATAACGACGGTATTATTGAAGTTGAGCCTAACTGCTACTACTATTACAGCGCATGGAGACTGCGCCCCGGCGATAAGAATACCGAAGGCGTGATTTCCATTAAGACCGCCGATGGCAATGAGACTCTGGCTTCCATTACCGGCAGCCGTTACAATCAGATAATGTGGAACCCTGCAGAGGGCACAAACAATGCCGAAAAGCAGACTGCCCATTGGGAGCAGATCTACGGCTTCTGGTTCTCCGGCGACAACACTCAAGTTAAAATTTGCGCTGAGTCTGAAGGTAACGGCGCTATTTACTTTGATAACGTTACCTTTAATAAATTTGAAAACCGCGCCGCTCAGAATAATATATTCGAAAACGGCGATATGGAAGGCTATATCCCCGATGCAATAGACCTTCTGCCTACCGACCTTGAAAAAGCAAGAGTTAAGGAGCAGTATGAAAGCTTCCTTGCAAACGATCTTGCATCCTTCCCCACAAGCTTTGTGATCGACGGTAAGCAGTATAATGGCTTCGGTGAGGACTTCACCCTTACAAGTAAAGAAGAGACCGACGTTATCCGTGAAGCTGCAGGAGGCAAGGTTGGTGTTAAAACCACCTCTAAGCTTACTCACACCTCCGGCCTTGTATTTACCGTTGAATCGGTTCTTTATGAAGCTTATAACGCTTACGACTGGACCTTATACGCAACTCAGCCCGCCAACAGCGCAGGCAATTCCCCTGTAATAAGCAATTGGAAGGCTATAGATTATAATTGGGAAGGTGAGCTTCCCCGTCTTACCGGCACTATAGGTGACCATTCCGCTTATCAGCCTTATACCAACTACGTAGAAGGCGCTCTTTCCAAGACCTCCGGCGCAGGCCGCGGTACTCAGGGCGATTCCTCCTACTTTAACTTCCAGTACGGTGATAAGGGTATTATGATGGCAGTAGGTTGGCCCGGCTATTGGACCTTAAACCTTAACAATTCCGAAAACCCCGATATTACCCGTATGACCGCCGGACAGACCGAGCTTAACACCTACCTTGCTCCCGGCGAAACCATAAGAACTCCCCTTATGGCCTTTGTGCATTACAACGGCCGTAATGCAGACAGATGCACCAACCTCTGGCGCGCCTGGATGATCGACTGCAACGTTAATACCATTACCCCCGATGCCGAAGGCACTCAGCCCGAGGTTCTTCCCGATGCAGGTATTTATGCGGCAACCTCCATTCAGTGGCACGAAATGACCAGAGCAACCACCGAAAATCAGATAACCGCCATTTCCTATTACCTTGACCATAACGTTGATCTTACCTATTGGTGGATGGACGCAGGCTGGTATTACAAGCTTGACGGCAACGGCAACTTCCAGACCCTTAACGACTGGGGTTGGACCGACACCGGCGTTTGGGTGGCCGATGATCAGCGCTTCGGCTGTAAACACGACGGCAAGCCTCACGGTGCTCTGTATGATATTTCCGAGTATGCCGAAGAAAACGGTATTCGTACCCTTCTGTGGTTCGAGCCCGAAAGAATTGCAAACAAGGGTATGCTGGTAGACGATGCCACCGACCGTGTTTCCTACAGCGATAACACCACCATCAACCCCAACTGGGTGCTTGACGGCGGCGCATGGCCCATTTTGGATATGGGCAATAAGGATGCTGTAAACTGGATGCTTAACAGAATCCTTACGGTTATGAAGGACGGCGGCATTGATATGTACCGCGAAGACTTTAACACCGACCCATTACCTAACTGGCAGGCAGCCGATAAAAATAAGGATAGCTCCGGCAACCGTAAGGGCATTACTGAAAACCTTTACGTTCAGGGCCATCTCGGTATGTGGGACAGCATCTTAGAGGCAGTTCCCAATGCAACCATAGACTCCTGCGCTTCCGGCGGCAACAGAAACGACCTTGAATCTATGCGTCGCGGCGTTCCTCTTCATAAGACCGACCACGCCTACGGCGATCAGACTTGGCAGCAGAATTCTGCAGCCTACTTCCAGAAGTGGGTTCCTTACCTTGGCACCAAGGCAAACGGCGAGGTTGAAGTTAACGATAACACCACCACCGCAAACAGATATTCCTTAAGAACTGCCCTTGTAGGCGGTATGGTACTTGGCTATAATACCGATGCCGAAAATGCTCCTGTTGACTGGGATATTATTGAGGATATAACCGAAGAGCATAAGGATATTATGCATCTTCTGTATTCCGATTATTACGTTCACGAAGATTGGTCATCCTCCGGCACCGATTGGTCTGCTTGGCAGTACTTTGATCAGGACTTACAGGAAGGTTATCTTATTGCCTTCAGAAGAGAGAATGCTTCCGCCGCAAGAACCTATTACCTTAAGGGTCTTGATAAAGATACCGAGTATAAGATCTGGTTTGAAGATGCCAACAAGCCTGTTGTAAGAACCGGTATCGACCTTATGAAGAACGGCGTTGAATTCACTGTTCCCGTAGCAATGGGTTCCGATATCCTTCACATTCAGAAGGCCTCTCAGGCAGATGCCGACCGTAACCTTTCCGCCATTATTTCTGAGGCAAGCTTTAACGGTCAGTACCAGGGCGGTATTCTTGATATAAACGGCATCAACCTTTCAAAGTATGATTCTTCCAACGGCGAAAGAGCCCTTTACAGCGCTCTTAAGGATAATAACAGCGGCTACGCAAGATTCGATATCCACTTTAATATGAATCTCCGTGATACCGTTTTAAATAACGGCACTCTGGAAGAAAACGTTGAAAAGGATTACGCAAGCCTTATTTCCATAGACGGTAAGAAGGTATCCGCTCTTAACAGCGAAAATGAAGGTACCGTTTATATGGATTACGATGCTTTGAATAATATCCTTAACGTTTACGTTAAGAGAGAGCTGTTGGGCGCAGCAGATAACCATACTGTTCAGCTTTCAAGCTCCTTGAAGGCAGATGGCGGCGCCGCTCTTGCCGGCACTGTTCCCTTTACTTACTCAGGCCTTACAGGCAAGTGGGAAATGGGCGAAATAATTGAAAACCTTGATTATCCCGAAACCCTTACCGCAACTCAGGATACAACCTCTGTTTCCCTTAAGTGGGCAAAGGTTGAAGGTGCGGAAGGTTATAAGGTATATCGCTATAATGCCTCTACCGGTCAGTACACTCTTATTAAAACCACAGATAAGCTTACCTACACCGTAACCGGCCTTAGTGCAGGTACCAATTACAGATTTGCCGTAAGAGCATATAAGACTTTAGAAGACGGATCCGAGCTTCTTAGCTTAAGAAAGATTTTAAAAACCGCTACCGATCCTGTTCATCCTTCCAGCCTTACAGCAACTCAGGATACTTCCTCCATAACCCTTAAGTGGTCTAAGGTCAACGGCGCAACAGGCTATAAGGTATACCGTTATAACGCCACCACCGGCCAGTATATCCTTATAAAGACAACCAATAAGCTTACCTATACCGTAACAGGCCTTAAGGCAGGCACCAATTACAGATACGCCGTAAGAGCATATAAGACTTTAGCAGACGGATCCGAGCTTCTCAGCTTAAGGAAGATATTAAAAACAGGCACCGAGCCTGTGCATCCTTCCAAGGTATCCGTTACCTCCCGTAGCACAAGCTCTATTAAGATCAGTTGGCCTAAGGTTACAGGTGCGGAAGGCTACAGAGTTTCTATTTATAACTCCTCTACCGGCACCTACAAAACTTATAAGACAACAACCGCAACCTCCTGTAATATTACCGGCCTTAAATCCGGCACTAAGTACCGTATAGGCGTAAGAGCTTACAGCGAGACCGCCGAAGGAACCAAGCTCTTTGGTTTAAGAAAGGTGCTTAACACCTCCACAAAGCCTTTGGCTCCCTTTATCAACTCCGTTACCTCTCCCTCCAAGGGCAAGGTAACCTTAAAGTGGAGCAACGTATCAGGTGAAAGCGGATATCAGATCTATTATTCCGCTAAATCCAACGGCACCTATAAGAAGCTTGACTCCACCGGCGTAAACGACGTTTCCGAAACCATCAAGGGCTTACAAAGCGGCAAAACCTATTATTTCAAGGTTCGCGCTTATAAGACCGTAAATGATACCAAGGTATACGGCTCATTCAGCTCCGTAAAGGGTATCAAAATCAAATAAGCCCCAAAGCGCCTCCCCTTAAGTGGGAGGCGCTTTAAGAAAGAGAGATAATTATGTTTAACAGTATCACAGACACCGTTCTTCTGCCAAACCGTACTAAAATGCCTTGCTTGGGCTTTGGTACCTGGCGTACCCCTGACGGCCAAACTGCCGCATCCTGTGTTAAAGAGGCTATAGACAGGGGTTATCGCCATATTGACACCGCCGCCGTTTACGGCAATGAAACAGGGGTTGGTGCAGGCATTAAGGATTCCGGCATAAAAAGGGAAGAGCTGTTTCTGACCACCAAGCATTGGGTGTCCGACAGGGGCTATGAAAAAACCGTTCTGGCTTGCGAGGAATCCCTTAAGAAGCTGGGCACCGATTACGTTGATCTTTATCTTATTCATTGGCCTTGCGTTGAAAAGGTAAGTGAAAATTGGGCCGAGATCAATTATGATACCTGGCGCGGCTTTGAAAAGCTTTATAAGGACGGCAAGGTTAAGGCAATAGGCGTTTCAAATTTTCTGCCTCACCATCTTGATCCCCTTTTAAAGAACTGTCAGGTAAAGCCTATGGTAAATCAGATCGAGCTTCATCCCGGCTATATGCAGCCCGAAACAGTAAGCTTCTGCAAGGCCAACGGTATTGCTCTTCAGGCCTGGAGCCCCCTTGGCAGCGGCGCTGTTTTAAAGGATGAAAGGCTTTTAAAAATTGCAGAGAAGTATAATAAGAGCGTGGCTCAGCTTTGTATCCGTTTCCTTCTTCAGCAGGGCCTTGTGGCATTACCCAAAACCGTTACTATGGAAAGGATCAGTCAGAACGCAAAGGTGTTCGATTTTAACATAAGCGCCGAGGATATGCAAGCCATTCTTTCGCTTCCTCAGATCGGCTACAGCGGCCTTGGCCCTGACGACGCTCCTGCAGGTTAACAAATAGCACTCAGGCTTTTTGCCTGAGTGTTATTTTAGTGAAAGCCAAAGAGAACCATTGGTATATAACAGTCCGATTAAAATTTGGTTAAGATTTAGTTGAATTGACAGGCAGCGAAGATAGTTTTTTTTGCATTTTCTATTGACAAATAAAATTTACAGTGATATAATCACATAATGTATAAGCACTTTAGTAATAATATTTAAGGGACCAGCTGACGGTAGAGGATGCTGGCCCTATTTGTTTATTACAGTCAATTAATTGAATTCAAAAGGAGTTACAACAATGGAAGTAAAACTTGGTGAGCTTATTGAGCAGATCAGAAAAGACGGTGTTGATTCCGCCCAAAAAGAAGCTGATGCCATAGTTAGCGAAGCTAAGGCTCAGGCCGAAAAAATAGTTAATGAAGCAAAAGCCGAAGCCCAGAAAATAATAGCCGAGGCAAAGGCGGAAACCGAAAGATTTACAAAGTCAAGCGAAGACGCTATTGCTCAGTCAGGCCGCAACCTGCTTATTTCCTTCAGAGAAAGCGTTACAAGAGAGCTTAATGCGGTAGTTGGCGAAAACGTAAGCGGAGTTTATTCCTCCGAAGCCCTTGCTCAGCTTATTGTAAAGGTTGTTGAAAACTGGGCCCAAAAGCCTGATTCCGAGGACATTGCGGTTATTCTTAATTCTTCCGATCTTGAAAGTCTGGAAGCTGTTATACTTGCAGCTCTTAAAGAAAAAATGCTCAAGGGAGTTACCCTTAAGGCCAACGACAATTTTGACGGCGGCTTCCGTATCGCTGTAAATAACGGCAGCGCTTATTATGATTACTCCTCCGAAGCGGTAGTTGAAATGCTTTCAAATTATCTCAGCCCCAAGGTGGCAGGTCTTTTGAAAGAGGCGAAATAAATGGCTGAATATTATTTTATATCCCAGTTGCCGTCATTGGACGGCATAGGTGAAAACACCCCTCTTCCAATAAGCCCGGAACGTTTTACCGAGCTGTGCAACAGCTTTTTGGATAAGAAATACAAAGAAGCTGTAAATCATCTTACCTTATCTCCTGAAAAGAATATTGAAAGCACAGGTTTTGAATTTATTGATGCCTGGAACCAAAAAGAAAGAGCCTTAAGGCTTGCTCTTTGTGTGGTTAGAGCTCAAAAAATGAAGAAGACCTACGATACGGAAAATGAGGCTATGCCCGCTGATTGCCAAAAGGCAGCGGCAGGCGCCGTTGAAATTGAAAATCCCATGGAGGCGGAAATCTATTTAAACCGTTACCGTCTTCAGGTTCTGGAGGCTTTAAGGCCATTGAACGGCTTTAGTGAGGATTATATTTTTTATTATGGGCTCAAATTGATGCTTATTTCCCGTATCAAACAGTTCAGTACCGAGCTTGGAGAAAAAGCTTACAGAAATATTTATGACTCCATTGTAAATGGAGACAGGTTGGAGGCAATACAATGACCGATAAAAAAGGAAAGGTATTAAGTATAAACGGAAACTTAGTGTCTGTTGAATTTGAAGACAACGTTTCCATGAACGAAATATGCTACGTTTTAGTGGGCAATACCGCCCTTAAAAGTGAAGTTATCCGCATAAAAGGTAACGTTGCTCAGGTTCAGGTTTATGAAATGACCGACGGTATCAAGTGCGGTGACGACGTTGAATTCACAGGCGAAATGCTTTCTGCAGATCTGGGCCCCGGCCTTCTCGGGCAGATATACGACGGCCTGCAAAACCCCCTTCCCGCTTTAGCTGAGCAGGCAGGCTGGTTTTTGGAAAGAGGCGTTTACGCCGAGGCTCTTGACAGCCAAAAGAAATGGGAGTTTACCCCTACAGCCAAGGTTGGGCAATCTTTACGGGCAGGCGAACATATAGGCACCGTACCCGAAGGCTCCTTTACCCATAAGATCTTCGTGCCCTTTTATATGAACGGCACTTATACCCTAAGCTCAATAGTTGAAAAGGGCGAATATACCGTAAAAGAAACCGTTGCCGTTGTTACCGATGAGCGCGGCCGCGAATACCCCCTTTCAATGTCCTTTAAATGGCCTGTAAAGCGCGCTGTTAAATGTTACAGCGAAAGGCTTGCTCCTGTTGAAACAATGGAAACCAAGGTTCGTCTTATTGACTCCTTCTTCCCTGTTGCTAAGGGCGGAACTTACTGCACCCCCGGCCCCTTCGGCGCAGGTAAAACCGTTTTGCAGCACACGACATCCAAGTATGCCGACGTTGATATCGTTATTATTGCGGCCTGCGGCGAGCGCGCAGGTGAGGTTGTTGAGACCCTTACCGAATTCCCCGAGCTTATCGACCCTAAAACCGGCCGTTCTCTTATGGAACGTACCATTATTATATGTAATACTTCCTCAATGCCCGTTGCTTCCCGTGAAGCTTCGGTTTATACCTCGGTTACCCTTGCGGAATATTACCGTCAGATGGGCCTTAACGTTCTGCTTCTTGCCGATTCCACCTCCCGTTGGGCTCAGGCTCTGCGTGAAATGTCCGGCAGACTTGAAGAGATCCCCGGCGAGGAAGCCTTCCCCGCTTACCTTGAATCTTATATTGCCGCATTTTATGAAAGAGCAGGTTACGTTCTCCTGCCCGACGGATCCAAAGGCTCCGTTACTATCGGCGGCACTGTTTCCCCTGCAGGCGGTAACTTTGAAGAACCTGTAACTCAGGCAACTCTGAAGGTTGTCGGCGCATTCCACGGCCTTTCCCGTGAGCGCTCCGACGCCAGAAAGTACCCCGCTATCGATCCTCTTATTTCCTGGTCAAAATATAACAGCGTTGTAAATAATGAAAAGCTTGCTTTCTGCAAGAGTATAATCCATCACGGCTATGAGATCGGCTCTATGATGAAGGTAGTAGGTGAGGAAGGTACCGCCCTTGCCGACTATATAACCTACCTTAAATCCGAAATGCTGGATGCAGTTTATCTGCAGCAGAACTCTTTCGATCTTGTTGATGCCAACTGCTCTGTTGCCCGCCAGAATTACGTTACCGATAAGCTTGTTTGCGTTTTAGGCAGTGATTATGCCCTTGAGAATAAAGATGAAGCACGCAGCTTTATAAACCGCCTTCGTCAGAAGTTTATAGACTGGAACTATGAAGAATTTGAAAGTCAGGGCTTTAAGAACGTTGAAAATGAAATAGACGAGCTTTACGCCCGGGGCGGCGGCAAGCTTACCTTACAGGCTGAAAAATTATTAAAGGACGGTGAATAATAATGAGTAAAGTTTATAATCGCATAGAATCCATAACCGGCAACGTTATTACCGTCCGCGCCAAGGGCGTTCAGTATAAAGAGCTTGCTCAGATAAACACCCGCTTCGGTAAGTCTCTGGCTCAGGTAAACAAAATTGAAGGTGACCTTGTTGCGCTGCAGGTATTTGCAGGCGGTCAGGGTGTTTCCACCGGCGACGAGGTTCGTTTTTTAGGCCATCAGATGCGCGTTTCCTTCAGCGAGGACCTTTTAGGCCGTATTTTCAACGGCTCAGGTCAGCCCCGTGATAAGGGCCCCGCTCTTGCCGATAATATGAAGCCTATCGGCGGCCCTTCCGTTAACCCCACCAAGCGTATTCTTGCAAACCGAATGATGAGAACCAACATCCCTATGATCGATATGTTCA
Organism: Eubacteriales bacterium; assembly: GCA_045541395.1. Taxonomy (GTDB): domain Bacteria; phylum Bacillota; class Clostridia; order Oscillospirales; family UMGS1783; genus JAZRWQ01. Next base: position 3,150 of record JAZQIZ010000017.1, on the reverse strand, counting down.
ATACTCTCGTTGTTTCTCAGAAGCTGCCTATCTTCTCTATTTCAGGTGAGCCCTATAACCAGCTCCTTGCACGTATTGCAATGCAGGCCGAGGCCGACGTAATAGTTCTCGGCGGTATGGGCCTTAAGTATGATGACTTTCTTTATTTTAAGGAAGAGCTTTCAAAGGGCGGCGCTTTAAGCAAAACAGTTATGTTTATTCACACCGCATCCGACCCTACGGTTGAATGTATGATGATACCCGATATGGTATTAGCCGTTGCAGAACAGTTTGCCCTGCAGAATAAGGACGTTCTGGTTCTCCTTACGGATATGACCAACTTTGCCGATGCAATGAAAGAAATTGCAATTACTCAGGAACAGGTGCCCTCTAACCGAGGCTACCCCGGTGACCTCTATTCTCAGCTGGCTTCCCGTTATGAAAAGGCTGTTGACTTTGCTGATTCCGGCTCCGTTACGGTTCTTGCAGTAACAACCATGCCCGGTGATGACGTTACCCATCCCGTACCCGACAATACAGGCTATATTACCGAAGGCCAGTATTATCTTAAGGGCGGCCGTATTGAACCTTTCGGCTCCCTCTCCCGTCTTAAGCAGAACGTAAACGGCAAAACCAGAAAAGACCATCGCGCCCTTATGGACGGTATGATCCGCCTGTATTCTTCCTATAAGGAAACTCTGGAAAAGAAGAATATGGGCTTCTCCATGAGCCGTTGGGATGAAAAGCTTTTAAAATACGGTGAGCTTTTTGAAAATAAAATGATGTCCCTTTCGGTTAACCTTTCCCTTGAAGCCGCTCTTGATTTAGGCTGGGATATATTAGCCGAATGCTTTGAAAAGGATGAGACCGGCATTAAGTCAGACCTTACCGATGAGTTCTGGCCCGAAGGTTAAGGAGGGCAGAAGTTTTGGCAAAAATCAAGCTGACTAAAAATGAGTTAAAGGTACAAAAGGACGCTCTGAAAATGTACCGTAGATATTTGCCTACTCTCACACTGAAAAAACAGCAGCTCCAAACCGAGATCAGAACAATAGAAGCCAAGGCCAAGGCTGTAAGAAAAGCAAAAGAAGACCTTGAACGTGGCTTTAAGGAATGGATCGCCGTATTCAGTGAAACAGCCGCTTTCCCGCAGGGAATAATAACCGTAAGCAATATTCGCAAGGGTAAAGGCAATATTGCCGGTGTTGAGATCCCCATTTACGAGGGCGCTGATTTTGGCAGAGGAGATTACGATCTTTATAAAACACCTTTGTGGGTGGATCTGGCCGCAAACCATATGGAAAAGGCCATTTCCCTGGACCTGGAGGCTCAGGTGTTGGATGAGCAGGTAAGGCTTCTTGAAAAGGAGCTTTTAGTAACCTCCCAAAGAGTAAACCTGTTTGAGAAGGTAAAGATCCCCGAAACCTTGGAGAATATAAAAAAAATATCTATTTATATGGCAGACCAGCAGGTCAATGCCGTTGTGCGTTCTAAAATTTCAAAACGCAAAATAGCCCTTCGTAATGCTGTGGCTTCCGAACAGGAGGTTTATTCATTATGATAGTGCCAATGAAAAAGATTTCTCTTATTGTAAGAGAAGATAAAAAATCGCAGGCTTTGAAAGAGCTTCGCAAATTAGGTATAATTCAAATAGAAATTGCCTCAGGCAAGGGCAGCCGTCTTGAAGAGCTTCGGGAGCAAACCTCCGTACTTGAAAACGCTCTTTTTACCTTAGGCAAAGTAAAAACAGAGCAGGAGAGCCTTGATACCGAAAAAGCTCTTTCGGTTGCCAAGGAGATCTTAGCTCTTGAAGAACAGAAAAAAGAGTATCAGGCTAAAATAACAGCTCTTTCTGCTGAAATTGACCGCCTGAGCCCCTGGGGCGAGATAGACCCTGAAGCCATAAATGAGCTTAAGGCCAAGGGCTATGAAATATCCCTTTATGAAATGCCTAAAACGGAATACGAAAGGCTCAAAGAGGAAACCACCGCCCTGCTGCTGGAGGAAACCAAAGCTTCCGTAAAAGCAATGGCGCTTGTATGCCCTGAGGCCGAACTTTCTTCCTTTAACGGCTATCTCCTGGCATTGCCTCAGTTATCCACCGAAAATATGCGCAAAGAAATAACCGAGATTTCCTCCCTTATTTCAGCTGCGCAGGAAAAGATCAGCTCTTACAGCCAATACTCAGATGCCCTTAAAGAAGCTATCAAGTCTATAGCAAGGGATGTTGAGTTTGAGGTTTATTCCACAGGTATGGACAAGGAAGCCTTAACAGACGAGCTTACAGTAGCCTACTTTACAGGTTATATTGAAGCGGAAAACCTTGAAAAGCTTACCCTGACCGCCCATGAAAACTGCTGGGGCCTTTTGGTTGAGGAGCCTACCGAAGAGGATAACGTTCCCACCAAGCTTAAAAACAATAAGTTTGTAAGCCTTATTTATCCGCTGACCGACTTTTTAGGTACCGTTCCCGGTTACTTTGAATATGATATTTCCGGTTGGTTCTTAGGCTTTATACTGATCTTCTTCGGAATTATTTTCGGCGACGGTGGTTACGGCCTTCTTATTACCGCCGTTGCGGCAATCCCGATTATAAAATCGCTCATTGCCAAAAAGCCGGTTTCGCCAATGTTCTTGCTTATCGGGCTTTTCGGGCTTTCCACTGTCCTTTGGGGAACGCTTACTTGCACTTGGTTCGGACTCACTCCGGAACAGTTGCCTGAGTGGCTTAAGAGCTTATCCATACCGGTAATTTCAAACGTGTATGCCGATAAGATATGGTATCCGTTCTGGACCAATGGCACTGCAGGGCTCACTACTGCACAAAATTTGCAGATATTGTGTTTTGTATTCGCCCTTATCCAACTGACTGTGGCTCATATTAAATGTGCTGTACGGAATAGAAAATCCCTTAAAGTGATTGGCGATATTGGTTCTGCAATAGAACTTATCGGTATGTTCTATTTAGTGCTTAGCTTTGTAGTAAACGGAGAAGTTTTCAGTTTCAACTTGGTTATAGGCGGCATACCCGTCGGTACTATTGCTATTGCTTTTGTTGCCATTGGGTTTGTTTTAAGTTTTATATTTGCAAACTATGAAGGTAGTGTAATTAAATCTATACTTTCAAGTCTTACCAATATTGTTTCGGTTTTACTTGGTATCTTTAATCTG
>JAZQIZ010000016.1:0-3741 GCA_045541395.1 Eubacteriales bacterium | reverse complement strand
CCCGTAAAAGGCCTTAAAATTAAATAACAGTTACAAAGAGAGACATTTCGTAAGAGATTTGTCTCTCTTTTTTTATTTAGGAACAGAAATTTTTTAATATAATTCCATTAAATAGAATTATAATTGACAAAAATATCCGCTTATGCTACAATACAACTGTAAAGGTTTTTTGAATTTCCAATACCAAATAAAACGAATTTTAATAATGTTATGTTCAATATTAGTAATACCTGTGTTAAATTTCTCTGTTACGGCAGCCGTTACCGAACCAATTGAATTAATGTCGGTACAATCTGATTAGTAGTAGTATGAATATTTGTAGATCACGTTGCATTGAAGAAACATGCACGAAAGATATGATAGGAAATTATAACACATATCATAATGGAAAGAGTTTTTTTTGTGTGATTCTTAATTGGATGGAGTAGTCGGTTATGTTTAAAATAATATGGACAGACTTAAAAGCAATGATAAAAAGGCCGTTTTTATTTTTTGTAATGTTTTTAGGTATTTCCGTAGGTGCATTTTCTCTTTTGGTTTATTACGTAAAGGGTGCCAGCTCTAAATACCTTGCAGATAACACCCCTTTGCGCGCAAGAACAATGGAATTTGAAACTGATGGGAATATGTATTCTGCCGACTACAAAAGCCTCATAGAGCTTATAGAAAGCGGCAAAATACCTCAAATCAATTACGTATCAGTTATATCATACACAAACAGCGATTACGATGTTATAGGCCTTTATTACAATAAGGATGATACAGGAATCGTTTCCGGCGAGCTTGTAAATAAAAACCATTTAGGCAAACAAGTTGCTACCGTAAGTGCTGATCTTTATGACAATGAAGATCTGGCCTTAGGGCAGGATATAAAAATTACCGGGCAAAACTATGAGATAGTAGGTCTGTTTTCTCCGGGGCAGTATGAACCTATGATCTACGATATTACCCGAATGAGCGATGGTCAGGCTCACGTTGCCGGTCAGGATCATGCTCACCACGAAAGGTTGAATTCTGTACGTTCGCGTAAAGCAATAATCATCCCTTTGGATAATGCTTTATCGGATTTTAATTACAAGTCCGAATGTATTCATTTTTCCTTTAGCGAGGACATACCTGAGAAGGATCGGGCTCAAATAGAAGAAACAATATTATACTCCCATTGCGGCGCAATGCAGGTAAGGGATATAAGCAAATACATCAAGGTTGTAGAAACAAATTATTTGGCAGAGTTGATAGTATATTGCATTGCAATATTTGCGGGACTTATTAATATAATTACTCTGTTTTCGTATTTCTTAAGGGAGAATAAGAAAAAGTATCATACTTATAAAATGTTCGGAGCTTCTCCCGAAAAACTGTATTTTATTTGTATCACAGAATTAGCTGTTTTCACTCTGTTAGGATTTACAGTCGGCGTGTCAGGAGCAATTCCTTTCATTTCCCGTTCAGAGCTTTTTGCCTATCATATCCCCTACGGAATTTTAGAAATAATTGTTATATATCTTTTGTTTTTGGCAGTTGAGATCATCGTAAGCTTAAAAGCAATAAGAGAGATAGCCTTTCCCGAAAAATTAAAAAAGGAAAGATGTTTCAACGGTAGTAAAGTTTATGCAAATAAGTTTTTAACAGTTTTAGGATACCGTTACAGCGGTAAAAATATTTTGCATATTGCCTCCGTTTCATTTCTATCATTGGCAATATCATTTGTTTTAACATTCGGGTTTTCTTATGTGTTTGATTCTGCAAAATTTTCTCGGTATATTAATAAATACTTCAGTATAGAAACAGTAGCATTTTCACCTGCACTTATGACAGATATTCGTTATAACGAAGTTGAAAGTAAAAGAGACCCTTCCGCTGATAAATACTTTATGGAAATGGAAGAAACTTTTAGAAACCTTAAAGGAGTTATTGGTGTTGGAAAAGTAAGCGATTGGTTCTGGACCGAAAGCTATGAAAATGTAACCTTTGAAAATGAAACAGATAAGTTTATATTTCTTAAAACCTGCAATAAAGATTACGTTGAATTTTCTCCAATGCCTCTTGCTGAAGGCAGCTGGAATAAACTATTAGAATATAATAAGGCAAATGAGTCTGTCCCGATACCTTGTGTAGTGTCCGAATATCATAAAGACAGATTTCCCTTGGGCAGTAAGTTTATGTTGGAAGTGGAGTACCTGGTATACAACGCCGACGGCACCACCGATACTGCACGCTTAGCAAAAGAATTTGAGGTTGTAGGTTTGGCGCAAAAGGATGCTTTAAGATTGATATATACATATTCAGACGATGGGTTTCCCGATATTTCAAAGTTTTTAACCGATTATAGAGTACCGTCTGAAATAAATGAAAGCGGCTACGCAATACAGCAGGAGTTAATTGTACCTGAATTTAATATTGAAGGATCAAACGCAGTTTCGAGTTTAGGAGGCAGTATGCCAAGCTATGTGTTGTATTCGGATAAGATCACTGAGGATACAGTTGCAGATTGGCGAAACGAGATAGTAAAATACGGTACAGTTTATTCATATGATGATCTTTGTAATAAATATACCGAGAACTATAAGTCAGGCGGCGGCAGTACGTATTTCGTACATGCTGCCATTGCAGGAGCATTATTGATAATCGGTATAGGAGGATACAGCCTTATGTTCTTTGCTTCTATGAAAAGGAATTATGGAGTATATTACATTTGCGGTATGCCTTGGTCAAAGGCAGTTTCCTCCATAGTCACAGGCAATGCCTTTGATATACTTTTCCCCGGCGTTATTGGTAGTATAGCAGGAGTTTTTGTTGTTCAGAGAGTAAGAGAGTTTTCCTTAGACAGTATGTTACTTGCATCCCTTTCAGGTCTTACTGTAGTTTTTGCTGTTTTCCTCCTTACGTCTGCTATAGTCGGAACGCTGTTAATTAAGTATTCTCCAAATAAGCTTATTCACGATAACCTGTAGCGAGGTAGGTAATATGCTGAAACTAACAAACATAGTAAAGAAATATAATGAAAATCAGCCCAATGAGGTTCATGCATTGCGCGGTGTAGACTTAACCGTAGAAAAAGGCGAAATGATAGCCATAATGGGCCCCTCAGGCTCAGGTAAATCAACTCTATTAAATATAATCGGCTGTATGGATACCCTTACAAGCGGCTCCTACGAGGTGGACGGCCAGAAAGTAGAAGAACTTTCTCAGAAGAAATTGGCCTACCTAAGGAATAAAAAGTTCGGCTTTGTGTTGCAGGACTTCGGCTTACTTACAGACAGAAGCGTGGAAGAAAACATAATGGTGCCTCTGCTTTTCAGTAAAGAATCCTTAAAGAAAAGCACAAAGAGAATAAAACCTATTATAGAAAGCTTAGGTATTGCCGACCTTGCTAAGCGAAGAGCCAATCAGCTTTCGGGCGGCCAGGCACAGCGAGTTGCCATAGCAAGAGCTTTGGTTAACGAGCCGGATGTGATTTTAGCAGACGAGCCTACCGGGGCGCTTGATACCAATACTTCCTCGGAAGTTGTAAGCATATTCAAAAGCCTGAATGAGCAGGGCAAAACAATTATTATTGTTACTCATAACCCCGAGGTCGCCAAAGCCTGCCATAAAACTTATAGGATAGTTGACGGAATGATCTCTTTAACGTAAAAAAAGACCCGACATAAAGTCGGGTCTTTAATTTTACAATCAGTTGTTTGTAGTATAGTTGGGGGCTTCCTTGGTAATATAAATATCGTGAGCGTGGCTTTCCTT
>JAZQIZ010000015.1:0-11163 GCA_045541395.1 Eubacteriales bacterium | reverse complement strand
TGAAAAGGCGGGGCGTGCCTTTTCCTGGGTTTTGCTTCGTGGGCGGCTGCCTTATGCTTTGATCGGCTGGCAGCTGCTCTTTTTTTGTCTTTTTTCTTTTCTATTCGGTATTATCTGCATAACCTCAATTAAAAATTATCCCCCCTTTCGGCGTTTAATTTCGGCTTGCTTTTGCGCTTCCCGTCGGCGTCGGCTTGCTTCAATGTTTATAACATAGTTTAAAGCCCGTTCACCTTTGCGGCGTTCTTTGTAATATTCCCGCTGGTAAGCTTTGCGCCGTTCCTGGCGTTCTGCCTCTGTCTGCATTAGATCCCCCCTTTTTACTTCGATTTTGTGCGATTGTCTGCAAAAGGCCTGTAAAAGAAAAGTCCAGGGCTTCTTTTTTATAGGCTCTTTTCGGCTCTCTGCTCTTATTATATATGGACGCTCCCGCCGTGTAAAGCGGGCGGGTAGCGGCCGATACAGTACTTACATAACTTACAGTACTTATCAAGAAAAAATTTTGATATTGAATAAGGGCGAAAAAGCCTTATATATCAAGGGTTTTCGGCGTTTTTTTCTTCTTTTTCTGGGGTGGTTATGGTATACAAAAATCGCCCCCATAGTATACAAAAATCGCCCCTATGGTATGCAAAGATTGCCCCCATAGTATACAAAGATTGCCCCCGATTTCTTTTTACTTGCTGGCCGCTTTGGTTTTCTTTTCAAAAAGAATATCTACGGCGGCGTATTCTCTGCCGTTTTTGACAAATTCAAAGCCTTTTATAAGCTTTTCTTTTTCCCAGTAAGCAAGCACGGCCGTTATATAGTCCTTTATGCGCTTGCGTTCTTGCTTCTCTGGGTTGTCTATGCCGATCGCTTCATATAGTTTATCAAATTTAATGCGGTTGCTTTGTGGCGTCGGCCCTTTCATTGCACATATACGGCGCAGTAAATAACTTTTTATTGCTATGCGCTGCTCTGTGTTGCTTTGATCTGGTACGGCCAGCAGCTTTGACGGTGTAGTATATACTTGCCCTGTAAGCTGGGAATACTCATATAAAATAGGCGTTTTTATTACTTTATAGGCCTTTACTCTTTGGCCGCCTACTGTTACCTCTATTGCTTCCATTGCTAATAAGTAAGTATCTACAAGGCCGCCCGTGATCTGCTGCCCGTTAAGGCTAACTTTTCGCTGCTTTAATTCCTCGGTGCAGTCAATTCTTACACGGGTAAAGCGCATTTTGTCAAGGCTTCTCGTTACTGCGCCGATCTGCTGCGGGCTGGGTGTTTCTGTATCTGTCATATTTACCATTGCACGGTATACTGTGGCCGCTGTTACTATGTTGCTGCCGCCGTATTCGTATAAGCTCGTTACTGCGTCGGCTACATTTCGGTCATACTCTGTAAAAGGTTGTCGGCCAGATAGTGTTATATTGTCGCCCTCATAAGTAAGCATGCAGCGGGTAGTTATTTCGGTTTTTCCCCGTCCAGATACTATAAGATCAGCCCCGTTAATATCAAATAAATTAAAGCCCTTTGCTGTGGTTATGGTATTAGCCAGCTTGTTATTAGGTATGATATGCTTTTCTGGCGGTGTCGCAAGCTTAAGCAATTCTTTTTTATAGGCCTCTGGCGGTATTGCTTCGGTATAGTCCCATAAAAAGTGAATAAGCTTTTTTATAATTTCGGTATGCTTATCTAACATGATGTCGTTATGTTCGCTTAATTTCTCTTGCAGCCCGTCTTTTCCGCTTTCTTTATATTCGGCCTCAAGAAAAGATCTTATTTCGCCCTGTAACAAAGATAAAGCATAGTCCACTAATTCAATAATGCTTTTTGCTACGCTCTGCGCCTTGCCGCCAGCAGATAAAGGCCGATAAAGTAAAGATATGTCCTCGCCCTCTTGTGGCTCTAAAAGGTGCTTTAATATAAGCTCGTTTATTTTATAGTCATGCTCTAAAGGATCGTCGCCGCTTATTGGATCGGCTTCGTTTTGGTCGCTGTTTGCGTGGCTTTCCAGTATGTTTTTTGCTGCTCTGGGTGTAAGATTTTCTATAACCTTTTCAGCGTTCCATAACAGCGATTTTTTATTTATGCTTTCGTCTGTTACGGTTTCCAGATATGCCAGAAACAAAGCTTTTATTTTTTTCTGGTCTGCGGTCATTTATTCGCCCCCTTTGTAAGTGTCGCTTAAGGCCTTTACTTGCTTGTATAAGTCGGCCTGGGCTTCCCTTTCTTTGTCTATGATCTCATTTACAAATTGCGTCATTGTCTGGCCTTTAAGCTTCGATAAAATGCGGATAAAATCAAGGTTTGACGGGGTAAAAGCCATATTAAAACGCTGCGCCTTTGCGCCTTTCTTGCCCTGTGTTCTTAAGCTCTCTTGCCTTTCGGTAAAATCGCCCTGTACTTCTTGTACTTCTATAACTTCCTTAACCTCTGCCGCCTCTGTGTCTGTTCCGCTAATAGCAGCGTAAACGCTGGGGCGGGCTGCCTTTTCTTTAAATGATTTTGCCATGTTTTTAGATCCTCACTTTCTTTTTTATAGGCCTATTTCGTTAAATAGCTGTAAATAGTCTTTTGCGGGGTTGCTGTTCGGTGCATACTCAAATAAGCTTTGCTGCATTGTCTGGGCTTCCCGTACTGCGACGCCGTCCCTTATAACCGTATCAAGCAGCGGTATATTAAGATCGGCGCATTTTTCTTTTATAGTGTCCTTAAGATCTCTTGCTAATACCGTGCGGCCGCTGTATCTTGTAAGAAGTATTCCGCTTACTTTTAATTGCTTATTGCAATAGGTTTTTACCTGGTTTATTGTTTCGGCCAGCTGGTAAAGGCCTTGCAAGCTTAATATATCGGCGTTCATTGGTATAATAATCTCTGTGGACGCCGTCAAAGCGTTTATAATAAGCGTTCCCAGGGTTGGCGGGGTATCAATAACAATAAGATCATATTGCCCCTTAAGCGGCTCTAAAGCGGCCTGTAAAAAGAAGTCCCGCCCAGGCTTGCCGCTTAATTCGGTATCAGCTGCGGCCAGATTAAGGCTTGCTGGGATAATATCGCCTTGCGCCGTGGTCTGTATGATCTGCGCCGCTGTTGCTTCCCGTTTCATCAGCTCATAGCTTCCCGCTGCGTTAGCGTCGGCAGCCATAATATAACTTAAATTGCCTTGCGGATCAAAGTCGATCGCCAGGGCTTTTTTTCCTTTATAGGTTGCCCCTGTTATAAGGGCGTGGGCGGTGCTGGTTTTGGCCGTCCCGCCTTTTTGATTTGCTACGGATATAATACGCATTTTATAGCCCCCTTTCGTTTAATTTTCTTTCTTTTCTACTGGTATTTTCAGCTTTTCAAGCTCGGCCGCAGTTATGCGGATCTGGTTGCCGATCCTGTAATGCTCGATCTGTTTAGATCTTACAAGTGTATAAATGGTGTTTTCATGTACTCGCAAAAGCTCGGCTGCCTCTGGTACGGTGTAAAACTCGTGTTTAAATGTCATGTAAAGCCCCCCTTTCTTTATCTAATAGCTTTTATAAAATCAATAGCAGCGGCCAGCTTTTCTGGGCTTAATGTTGCTATAAGTTGTAATACTTCTTGCTGCTGGTCTTGTATTGTGTCGCCTTTAAAGAAATAGTCATATACCTGTCTTTCGGTGTGGCGTTCTGCTCTTTCCTCTGCATGTATATATATTTCGGTGGTGCTGGGATCTGCATGCCGTTGGTGTTTCTGCGCTAATAAAAGGTTGCCCGTGGCCTTATATGCGCCCGTTCCGCTGGTATGCCTTAAGCTGTGGGCGGTTATGCGGTCGCTGTCATATCCAGCATTTACAAGCATTTCTTTAAGCATTGCGCTAATACTTGCCGTTGATATTCTGCCGCCCTTGCTGCGGTTACTGGTGGACGCAAAAAGCGGGCTTTTCGGTGTAAGTTTATCGCTGCGGCTGTTTAAATATTCTTTAATAGCCTCTTGTACTTCTGGTATAAGCTCTACTGGGGCGTCTTTGTCGTCGCAGCCTTTACCTTGTACATATAAATAGGAAACGCCGCCGACGGTCTTTATATCTTCTATATTAGCCCTGTTTATTTCAATAGTGCGCAAGCCGCAAGTAATGCAAAGCAAATACAAAGCGTAAAGCCTTTTGCCTTGTTCGTCGCTGCGGTCGATCGTTGCGGCGATCTTTGGCACATCTTCACGGCTCAAGGCGTCTTTTTTGTGTATATTGTTCCTTACCTTTGCGCCGTGGATATTATCGGCTATATTAGGATATAAGCCCTCGGCTGCCGTCCATTTGAAAAAATGCTTTACGGCTCTTAAATATTGCTGCTGTGTTCCCGTGGCGTATTCGCTATTGGTTAAATAATCACGGTAGGCCTTAATATCTTCTCTTGTAGGCTGCGTTATATTGTTTGTTTGCAGCCAGTAAGCAAAGTGCCTTATACAAGTTAAATAACCTTTTACGGTGCTTTTCTTGCGGTCTGTATAATCAATGAAACGGCCGAAAAGATCCGTATTAAAGTTAAGCCCTGGTATTGCTTGCATGTAAAAATGAGTTACGGGCATAATTTGCGCTGCTGTATTCATATAAAAGCCCCTTTCTTTATAGGTTTATTATTATGCTTTTCTTTATTATACACTATTTGTGTCTATTTGTCAAGTACTTTTTTAACTTCTTGTACTTCAAATACAAAAAACATAAAAACGGCTATAAAATCAAAGAAAAAACGGCCGCCCTTTCGGGTTGCCGTTCTTCCCCTCGTTTTCTAATTGGTCGTATAAGAATAATACCGATTAGAAACAAAGAATATATAAAAAAATGATGGAAAACCTTTTTATATATCTTTTGCCAGATATAAAAGTAAATCTGGTAAGATCCCCTGGCCGTGTCCGTCGCCTATAATAGAAACATCGGCTATATTATCGGCCTTATGCTCAAGAAATAGGCTTATAGCGTCGCATAGATCGCAGCGGCTACGGTTGCCGTCCTGGTATGTTATAATAACCTTTGCGCCCTTTTTGGCTTGCGCTTCCAGGGCTTCAAGCTTCTTTAATATGTCTTGCTTTGCCATAAGATCCCCCCTTAATTAGTCGTCGCTTTCAAAGTCATGTATATTGCGATTTGGTGCGGGGTTGTTAAGCAAGTAATTTACTATTGCGTCGGTGCGCTGCTGCCATTCGTTCATGCTCTCTTTGTCGGCGTGTCTGGCCTCGATCGCTTCAATGCGCTTTATATACTCTTTATACATCTTGTGCAGCGTCCCCCTTTGCCATATCATGCGCCAGGGCGTTAATTCCCTTTAAAAGATAGTCTACATCTGCAAGGCTGCCGCCTCTTATAACCTTTTTCCAGTGTGCGTCTGGGTGTTTCTTAAATTCCTTTATAGTATAGGTTACTTCTTCGCCGTTTTCCTCGCATAGTAAAAACATTTCGCCAGGGTGTGTGCGTTCCAGGGCTTCCAGGCGTCCTATAATATTCTTCATGCGTTCACCTCTACAAGCTGCGGTAATTCTTCCTCAAGGCCTCGAAAAAAGGCTAAAGCAAGCTTTACCGTGTCTATTGTTTTAGGCCTGTAAAAGATAGTTTTTATCGGTTTATAGGCCGTTCCCGTTTCTCTGTCCTTATTCTGGCGCAAAGCCTCAATAATAAGCCCGTGGCCGCTTACGGTGGCCGCCGATCCGTCGCTATATTCTATTTTATAGGTTGGATCATTAGCCCCGCTTGCGGCTTCCAGATCTGCAAGGCGTTTTAATATGCCGCCGTTCATTCGCTCACGGTTGCGCCGTTATTCGGTGCAGCTTTCGGGATAGAATAGCCCTCTACTTTTGCCCTTATTTCGTCTATGCGCTGGTCAAATTGGCGATCAAATACGCCCGTCATAGCAAATTCATTTGATCTTAAAGCATAATTGCCCCAGTTTTGCACGGCTTCCAGGGCGTCGCTGTATACTGTGGGTGTAAGCTTAAGCGATCTACCCTTAAATTCTAATTCTTTATCCCTTGTTTGTGCGCCTAATTCTTCGATTTTGCCGCCGATCAGCTTACGCATTGTATAATTTTCGGTGTATTCGTCGGCAAGTGCCAAAAGCTCTTTAGCGGTCATTACGCCGCTGTTAAGAAGTGCAAGCCCCTTGTCGTCGATCTGTTCGGGCGTTGCTCTGTAATGTCTACCAAAAACGGCGTTGGCCTCGTTTATAATCTCTGCAAATTCGGCCTTTGCCTCTCGTTCTACTGTTTCCAGGCGGTTTTTAAGATCTCTTTGTGTTGCTTCGTGCTTTGCATAATCTCTTTTGCGGCTTTCGCTGTTGTTCCAGCCTCGCTGTAATTCCTTTTGCCAGTTGGTCTTTTCCTTTTCCAGGGCTTCACCGTAAAGCACAAAAGCAGCCCTTGCCTGGTGGTATGCTGTACGCATTTTTTCGATATAATCAGTTAAATAAATTCTTTCTTCAAGCATTATTTTAATAGCCTCCAGCTTCAAATATTTTTGCGGTATAGTTACCGTCTTTATCTTTGCAAAGTTCCTTTGCGATCTGTCCTATAATGTCGCCTCTGCCGTATGATAAATAAGATATATTGCCCTGGGTTGCATAGTTTAAAAGCTGCTCTGGCGTTACTATGCGCTGCTCTCCCGCCTTATCTCTTATTGCATATCTCATATCGGGGTTGGCCTGTTCGTCCAGCTTTAAAAGCCTGTCTGTCATACTCATTATATTTACCGTTTACAGCTTAATTTTACCTTGCTTTAAAAGCTTTGTAAGCTGCCTTTCTTCGTCCTCGATCATAGCTTTATAATTAAGGTACTCTGGGGAAGTTTCCCCGAAAATATCCTTGTATACTTCGCTTAAGTCCTCAAGCTCTATAACTTCCTCTTGCTGCCGTTCCAGGGCTGCAAGCCTGTCTTTTGCGCTCTTACTCATCGGCGGCCGCCTCTGCTTCCAGATCCTCAAGAAGTTTAAAAGCTTCGTGCTGCTCTGTCAGCTGGTACGGGTTTTTAAAGATCCCGTAAACGCTGGCCGCTAATTCATCGTTGCCGCCCATTGCTTCAATAAGTTTAAAAATCATTGTGCAGTTGTTGGCGGTTTCTCTTACGCTTCTTATAGCAAGGCTTGCCAGCCTTTCGCCTTTCTGGCTCTCGGTGTAATCTCGGTTTTTATAGATCTTATCGGCCTTTAAAGAATAAGCCTTATTTGCTTTGATCTGGTCGAAAAGAATATACTTTATAATTGCGTCTGTTTTTGCCATGCGGTTTTTACTCCTCGTTTAATTCTTCCAGCTTTTCAATTCTTCTTAAGATCTCTACTTGATCGGTAAGCTTAAGGCTGGATCTTATAATAGCCTCGCAAGCGTTAAGCCTTACTTGCGGCGGCGTGTCGGTACTGTGCATTATAGCGGCCATTTCTTCGGCTGCGTCTAATAAGTGCTTTTGCAGCGTTGCTGTGGTTTCGTCCAGCATTTCAAGCCTTGCCGTGTCGTATCTCTTTTTAAAGGCTGGATCTCTTAACCGTGCGTATATCTGCGTTTCACCTATTCCGCAAGCTGCGGCCGCTGCTTTGGTGGTTTGATTGCTTAAAAGGGCGGCTAATATAGCCTCGTCTTTTTCTTCCTTTTTCAATCTATCGCCCCCTTTTTAGTGTGTGGATCTTCCCCGCTGTTTTGTCGGTGATCTCAAAGCCCCCGCCTGGAAGTAATACTATTTTTATAGTGTCGGTTTCTGTGGCCGTTCTGGCCTCTTTGGGTGCGTCTGTTTTCTTTACTCTTACGGTCTTATAGTTATACTCTGCGCCGCCCGCAAGGTCGTATATGGTCGTTTCTGCGCCCTGTGTGGTTACTTTAAGCGTCGCCGTGTCTATGATCGTCTTTTCTTCCCTGGTGCAGCCTGTAAAAAGAAAAGTGCAAAGACAAAGCAAGCATAAAATACTAATTATCGCTCTTTTTGCTCTGGTTATGATCGCCGCCCCCTTTGCTTGCTTCCATAAGCTCGGCCGCCTTGCGTTCCCAGTAATTCTTTTTATATTCTGCGTCTTTTCCTGGGTTTTTCTTGCGCCATTCTCTCTGGTAAGCGTTATAAAGTTCTTTTGCTTCAGTTGTCATAAATAAGCCCCTTTCACTTAATATACTTTTATAACTTTTTTAACCTTAAAAACCTTATTCACTTCTTGTACTTATTATATCATATTTTTTGCTTTTTGTCAAGTCTACGCTTTTGCTTTTGCTTTTTTCTATTCGGTATTACATTTATAATACAAATTAGAAAATAGCCCATTTTTGCACAAAAAAAGACGGGGTTTTAATGCCCCGTCCTGGTGATCTGGTCGCCGTGGTTTAGCTGTATTCATTTTGTGCAGCCATTGCCTTTTTAAGTCCATGCAAAAGGGCTTTGCTGCTGTTGATTTCCTCTAAAGAAATATCCAGGGCGTTTAATGTCGGCTCAAGGTCGCCCGTTATAATATACTCATGGTTTGCCAGCTCATAGTAAAACATATCATATATAAAGCCGTCGCCTGTTTCATCGGCTGCGATCGCTTCTTTAATTTCCCGCTGGTGTCGGTCTATAAGATCCTCAAGGGCTTTATAGTCTGTTTTTCTCACAAAGCCGCCCCCGCCTATATCGTATATTTTGTCGGTGTCCCCTGGCTCAAGTCCCAGCTTTGCCATGCCTTGTATAAATTGCTCATTGTTAAATGCAAACATAAAAGGAAAAGCGTTTATTTCTTCCTGGTGCTTTTGTTTCAATTCTCTATAAGTCATTTTATAAGATCCTTTCTTATTCGGTCATAGCGTCGGCGGCTGCCTTAAGGTCTTTATATTGCTGCGTTTCGGTTATCGCTTCCCCTAATACCATTTTAAAGGCCTCGCAGATCCTCAAGGCGTCCGCTTTGGTTATGTCCTCTTTTTCTTCAATATCTATTAAAGCCTGTAATGCGTCTATATAGTCCATTATATTTTTGATGTACTCCCCTTTCTGCTTCTCCAGGCGTCCACTTCTTCGTGGATCGTGTCAACGGGTGTAAAAATACCGTGCTTTGTATCAAATAAAAGTTGCATGCTTGCGCCGTCCTCGCCCATTCGATTTTTTAAGCATTTAAGCGTTATTTCTCTCTGGGGCTGCTGCTTCAATGTTTCAAAGCTCTTTTTTTCTTCCTTGTTGCTGGTTTCCCAGTTTGTGAAGTTAAGGCCTAAAAACAGATCGGCCGAAAATTCTATATTGCTGGTATCTCTGCCGCTTTCAAGGATCATTTTGCCCCTTGCGTTGCTGTCCCTGTTTGTCGCCAGAATACAGAAAACGACGGTACTATTATTTACGGCAAAGTTTTTTAATTCCGTTACGGCTCTTTTAATGGTCGCCGCTGCGTCCTCTCGTTCCGTTCCTTGTATAAGGTGCAAATAGTCAATAGCAATAAGCGGGGCTGCCTTGCCCTCTGCCTGGTAGCGTTCAGCTTCGGCCTGTAAAAAAGATATTATGCTGTCAAGCTGCGCCGTTACGCTGTCGGGGTTGTATATCATGTGCGGGGCTATTTCCTTTTTATAGGCCTCTGCTGCGGCTAATACGGTGCTGCGCTGGTCGTCCGTCCATTTATAGCCTTGCATAATTTCGGCCGTTGTTATGGTCTTTTTGTGTCGATCGTAAGCCATGCGGCAAATACTCTTTGCTATAAGCTGCTCCCTGCTCATTTCAAGGTTAAGATATATAATATCGTTTCCTTGCTTTGCCATGCCCTCAAAAATTTGCATTGCCAGGGTTGTTTTTCCCATTGCTGGCGCAGCTGCAAGCATAACTATACTTTGCCTTACAAAGCCGCCGCCTGTGATCCTGTCAAGGCCTGGCAAGCCCGTCGCCATTGGTTTATATTTCTGCGTCTGTACGGTGCTTAAAAAGGCGTCTACCATTGCCGCCCCTGTTAAGGCTTGCTTATCCTGGCCTTGTATCTGGTTTATAGCGTCGTTTATAGCGGCCTTAAAAGCCTCTCTGTCGGCCGTTAATGCGTCGTTAGGATCTTTATGCCCCCCGCTAATATCGGCCGTTATAAAGGCAATATTAAGCCGCTGCAAGCCCTCTATAAGTTGCTTTTCTGCTTTGCGTCCTGGCTCGTCGTTATCCATGCAAATTATAAGCGGGCGGCTGGTCGGTTTTTCCTTAAGCGCAGATATTAAAAGGCCTGTAAAAGAAGTGCTGCCGATCGCTGCGGCGTCTGCTCCAGCTTCAATAATGCTTAATGCGTCTATTTCGCCCTCTGTGATAAATACGGGGCTTTTTTCATCAGCATATAAAGCCTTAATATTAAATATATGTACTTTGCCCGCCTTTTCGGCTTTCTGTAAGCCTGGCTGCTGCGCTAATTCCTCGTCGGTTATACTTCTTGTACATCTTGCTACATAGCTGCCCTTGCTGGTCGGTATAATAAGGCGGGGCGTCGCTGGCTCTCTGTTTCCCAGCCATGCCCTTTTTGGGTTTTTCCAGGCGGGATCATAGCCCAGCCAAAACGGGGCGACGGTTTCCAGGCTTAAGCCTCTCTGCTTTAAGTATTCCTGGGCGGCGTCGTCGGTGATCCTCTGGCGGGCTTCATTGTAAAAGCTTGTATAATCTGCTGCCGCCTCTGGCTCATATTCTACGGCCGCCAGCGGGGCTTTATTTGCCCCGTGTGCCGTGTTTTCGCTGCTGGTGGTATAATTGGATAGATCAATATTAAAAAGGCTGTAAAGGGCGTTAAAAGCCTCTTGCTGCGTGGTGTTATGCTCTTGCTGGTAAAGCTCGATTATATCCCCGTAAAAGTTACACTTAAAACACTTAAGATGTAGCCTGTCCCCGTGTGGATCTACGGCCATGCCGTCGCCCGTGCTTCCCGTTCCATTGCCGCATAACGGGCAAATATAAGTATTTTTCTTTTTGGCTGGCTGCAAATACTCGGCGTATCTGCTGCGGATCTCTTGCTTTGCGTCGTCCCTTGTCATGGTTTAATATGCCCCCTTTGCGTCAAGCTGCATAATATAGCGTATTGCTTCCAGTTTTTCAACGGGTTTTGCCGTTATGCTGGTAGCTATTTTTACAAGTTCAGCCCTTAAGGCTTTCTTTTCGGCCTCTGCGGCCTTTACTTTCTCTTTGCGTTCTGCTGCTGTCATAATAATTATTTTTCCTTTCATCATATAAAATATTGAATTTTTGCCCCGTGTGTGATATAATGAAAAGGCGGG
>JAZQIZ010000014.1:0-22625 GCA_045541395.1 Eubacteriales bacterium | reverse complement strand
AGAGGTCGAACGGCCACATTGGGACTGAGATACGGCCCAGACTCCTACGGGAGGCAGCAGTGGGGGATATTGCACAATGGAGGAAACTCTGATGCAGCAACGCCGCGTGAAGGAAGAAGGCCTTCGGGTTGTAAACTTCTGTCCTTGGTGACGATAATGACGGTAGCCAAGGAGGAAGCCACGGCTAACTACGTGCCAGCAGCCGCGGTAATACGTAGGTGGCAAGCGTTGTCCGGAATTACTGGGTGTAAAGGGTGCGTAGGCGGCTCGTAAAGTCAGATGTGAAATACCGCAGCTCAACTGCGGGGCTGCATTTGAAACTTACGGGCTTGAGTGAAGTAGAGGTAAGCGGAATTCCTAGTGTAGCGGTGAAATGCGTAGATATTAGGAGGAACACCAGTGGCGAAGGCGGCTTACTGGGCTTTAACTGACGCTGAGGCACGAAAGCGTGGGTAGCAAACAGGATTAGATACCCTGGTAGTCCACGCCGTAAACGATGGATACTAGGTGTGAGGGGTACTGACCCCCCTCGTGCCGGAGTTAACGCAATAAGTATCCCACCTGGGGAGTACGGCCGCAAGGTTGAAACTCAAAGGAATTGACGGGGGCCCGCACAAGCAGTGGAGTATGTGGTTTAATTCGAAGCAACGCGAAAAACCTTACCAGGTCTTGACATCTAACTAACGAAGTAGAGATACATTAGGTGCCCTTCGGGGAAAGTTAAGACAGGTGGTGCATGGTTGTCGTCAGCTCGTGTCGTGAGATGTTGGGTTAAGTCCCGCAACGAGCGCAACCCCTATGATTAGTTGCTACGCAAGAGCACTCTAATCAGACTGCCGTTGACAAAACGGAGGAAGGTGGGGATGACGTCAAATCATCATGCCCTTTATGACCTGGGCTACACACGTACTACAATGGCGATTAACAAAGGGGAGCAATACCGCGAGGTGGAGCAAATCCCAAAAAATCGTCTCAGTTCAGATTGTAGGCTGCAACTCGCCTACATGAAGTCGGAATTGCTAGTAATCGCGGATCAGCATGCCGCGGTGAATACGTTCCCGGGCCTTGTACACACCGCCCGTCACACCATGAGAGCCGGTGGCACCCGAAGCCAGTGAGCTAACCGTAAGGAGGCAGCTGTCGAAGGTGAAATTGGTAATTGGGGTGAAGTCGTAACAAGGTAGCCGTATCGGAAGGTGCGGCTGGATCACCTCCTTTCTAAGGAGACATGCATAATACAGAAAGTATTATGAGATCTCAGTCAGTAACAGGTAAAATCTTAAAAGTTGTTCAATTCTGAAGGTCCGCAAGGGTATATATATAGGCTCATAGCTCAGGCGGTTAGAGCGCGCGCCTGATAAGCGCGAGGTCGGTGGTTCGAGTCCACTTGGGCCTACCACTGGTTTTTAACCGAGGATATATACCTAAGGATGCACCTTGAAAACTAAACGACAAAGAAAGCAAAGAAAACTTAAAGCGAGTAACATGGTAAACTAAGCGAAGTAACAACGAAGCGAAGGTAGAAATGTGAACTTGCATAATTCAAAGCTAGAGAACAAGCTAACGGTCAAGTTAGAAAGAGCACAAGGAGAATGCCTTGGCACTGGGAGCCGAAGAAGGACGTGATAAGCTGCGACAAGCCACGGGGAGATGCAAATAATCAATGATCCGTGGATATCCGAATGGGGAAACCTACGTATAGTCAAGTATACGTATCATATGCTGAATACATAGGTATATGAAGGGAACCGCCTGAACTGAAACATCTAAGTAGGGCGAGGAAGAGAAATCAACCGAGATTGCGCCAGTAGTGGCGAGCGAACGCGCAAGAGGCCAAACCGAAAGTAGAAATACCTTCGGGGTTTAGGACAGTAGACGTTAGTATAGAGGGTAGCCGAACAGGATGGGAAGCCTGATCAAAGAATGTGATAATCATGTAGGCAAAACCTAAAGTACGACAACTGTATCCAGAGTACCGCCGGACACGTGGAACCCGGTGGGAAGACGGGGGGACCACCCTCCAAGCCTAAATACTACCCAGTGACCGATAGTGGAGCAGTACCGTGAGGGAAAGGTGAAAAGAACCCCGGGAGGGGAGTGAAAGAGAACCTGAAACCTTGTGTTTACAAGCACACAAAGCACGTTAAGGTGCGATGTGGTACTTTTTGTAGAACGGTCCGGCGAGTTATAGTATGTAGCAAGGTTAAGGGCTTAAGGTCCGGAGCCGAAGGGAAACCGAGTGTTAACCGCGCGTATAGTTACATGCCATAGACCCGAAACCGGGTGACCTACCCATGTGCAGGTTGAAGTGACGGTAAAACGTCATGGAGGACCGAACCGACCGGCGTTGAAAAGCCGGCGGATGACGTGTGGGTAGCGGTGAAATTCCAATCGAACTCGGATATAGCTGGTTCTCCCCGAAATAGCTTTAGGGCTAGCCTGGTGGAAAGATTACCGGAGGTAAAGCACTGAATGAGCTAGGGGCCGAAAGGTTACCGAACTCTATCAAACTAAGAATGCCGGATAATCTGTAGCCGGAGTCAGACTATGGGAGATAAGTTTCATGGTCAAAAGGGAAACAGCCCAGACCTACAATTAAGGTCCCAAATGTATGCTAAGTGGAAAAGGATGTAGAAATGCTAAAACAACCAGGATGTTGGCTTAGAAGCAGCCACACATTCAAAGAGTGCGTAATAGCTCACTGGTCGAGTGGGTCTGCGCCGAAGATGTAACGGGGCTAAGCATACAACCGAAATTTAGGCATCAGAAATGATGGGTAGGGGAGCGTTGTGTATAGGGAGAAGCTTGAGCGAAAGCACAGGTGGACAAAACACAAGTGAGAATGCCGGAATGAGTAGCGAGAATTATGTGAGAATCATAATGGCCGAAAATCTGAGGTTTTTAGGGGAAGGTTCGTCCGCCCTAAGTAAGCCGGAAGCTAAGGCGAGGCCGAAAGGCGTAGTCGATGCACATACGGTTGATATTCCGTAGCCATTTACAACGTTAAGCATAATGACACTTGGAGATAAGTCCAGTCGGCGATGGTAGACCGAACAGACCGATGCTCTGAGGCGAGAAAAGTTATGTGTATTATTGTAGATGTCCGTACCGCAAACCGACACAGGTAGATGAGGAGAGAATCCTAAGGCCAGCGGGAGAAAGGTTGTTAAGGAACTCGGCAAAATGACCCCGTAACTTCGGGATAAGGGGTGCCACGAAAGTGGTCGCAGTGAATAGGCCCAGGCGACTGTTTAGCAAAAACACAGGTCTCTGCTAAATCGAAAGATGAAGTATAGGGGCTGACGCCTGCCCGGTGCTGGAAGGTTAAGGTGAAGAGTTAGCGCAAGCGAAGCTTTGACCCGAAGCCCCAGTAAACGGCGGCCGTAACTATAACGGTCCTAAGGTAGCGAAATTCCTTGTCAGGTAAGTTCTGACCCGCACGAAAGGTGTAACGATCTGGGCGCTGTCTCAACAACCTGCCCGGCGAAGTTGTAGTACCGGTGAAGATGCCGGTTACCCGCGATTAGACGGAAAGACCCCATGGAGCTTTACTGTAGCTTGATATTGGATTTTGATAGTTCATGTACAGAATAGGAGGGAGTCTGAGAAACAGTGGCGCCAGCCATTGCGGAGACGACTTTGGGATACCTCTCTTGAATTATTGGGATTCTAACCTGCCGCCGTTATCCGGCGGGGGGACATTGTCAGGTGGGCAGTTTGACTGGGGCGGTCGCCTCCTAAAGAGTAACGGAGGCGCTCAAAGGTTGGCTCAGTACGGACGGAAACCGTACAATGAGTGTAAACGCAAAAGCCAGCCTGACTGCGAGGCCGACGGGCCGAGCAGGTACGAAAGTAGGAGTTAGTGATCCGGCGGTATGTGAGTGGAAATGCCGTCGCTCAACGGATAAAAGCTACCCTGGGGATAACAGGCTTATCTCCCCCAAGAGTCCATATCGACGGGGAGGTTTGGCACCTCGATGTCGGCTCATCACATCCTGGGGCTGAATTCGGTCCCAAGGGTTTGGCTGTTCGCCAATTAAAGTGGTACGCGAGCTGGGTTCAGAACGTCGTGAGACAGTTCGGTCCCTATCTATCGCGGGCGTAGGATATTTGAGAGAAGCTGTCCTTAGTACGAGAGGACCGGGATGGACATACCACTGGTGTATCGGTTGTCGCGCCAGCGGCACGGCCGAGTAGCTATGTATGGAAGGGATAAACGCTGAAGGCATCTAAGCGTGAAGCCCATCTCAAGATAAGATATCCCACAACGCAAGTTGGTAAGACCCCTGGAAGACTACCAGGTAGATAGGCTGGAAATGTAAGTGCAGTAATGTATTCAGTTAACCAGTACTAATAGGTCGAGGACTTGACCCAAATGGTTTTTCAAGATTTGAATTAGAAGTTTTCAAGCGAAAGATTGTCGTTTAGTTTTGAGGGTACATCCTCATAGATAAGCACCTTTAGCTCAGTTGGTAGAGCAACTGACTCTTAATCAGTGGGTCCCGGGTTCGAATCCCTGAAGGTGCACCAGCCGAAAGGCGCAAAGGGAAAAGAAACGGCCCGTTGGTCAAGCGGTCAAGACACCGGCCTCTCACGCCGGTAACAAGGGTTCGATTCCCTTACGGGTCACCAAGTACCCGAACAATTTAATAAGGTAGTAACGCCATAGTGCGTACTATACAAGTATGCCGGTGTCAATGACGATGAGGGTACACCTGTTCCCATGCCGAACACAGAAGTTAAGCTCATCAGTGCTAACAATACTCGGAGCGCAGGCTCCCGGGAAGATAGGTCGACGCCGGCATACATTTTTAAAAAAATGCCTTAATAGCTCAGTTGGTTTTGAGAGTGAGCGCTGCCGGTGGCAGAAAAAGCGAGCTCGAAAAAGTGCAGAGAAAAGGAGCGATAGAACGTAAGAGATAGCGCGACTATTTCTCAAACCGGGATGAGCATGCGGTGACCGCATGCAGATAAAGAAAAGGTCATAATTAAAAAATTAGAATATATACTACATATATGCCTTAATAGCTCAGTCGGTAGAGCATGCGGCTGTTAACCGCAGGGTCGTAGGTTCGAGTCCTACTTGAGGCGCCAAAAAATCCTCGTTCCGAAGAACGAGGATTTTTTTATCCATTGCGAAAGCAATGGCATATCATCACGCGTCAGCGTGTATATCATCAAAGGCGGCACTTTGTAGCCGCCTTTGTATCTCATCACACCTTTAGGTGTGTATCAAACAATCTTTCGCAATGATGATATACAACTTCTCACGAAGTTGATGATATGCAATTCCTTGCGGAATTGATGATATACAATGCTTCGCATTGATTCATAGCCGCTTTTATGCTATACTAAAACCCAAGGCGGTGATTTTGTGGAATTTTTGTTTGATATTTTAGTTGAAGCTTTTTTTGAATTATTTGGCGAGGGATTTATTTCTCTTTGTTCTGCCTTGGTTCCGCAAAAGGTTGTATCTGAAAAAAGAAAAAAGATTATAGGTTATGTATGTTTAGCCATTTCGCTCATCCTATTAGTTGGATTATTTGCAGGAATAATCATTTTGGTGGAAACAAAAGGACAAAGTTTTTGGGGTTGGCTACTTATTTCTTTGAACATAATTTATTTACTTGCAGGAATTACACTGAAAATTATTTCTCATATTAAAAAGTAAGAAAAATCCTCGGTTTTCAACCTGTTCTTTCTCGGACACAAATGACAAAACAAGAAGCACACTTTTTTGTGTGCTTCTTCTTTGTTTCAATATGCCTCAAGCTAATCGCTACTGTCAACGCTCATTACATCTTGTGCCTCCACCGCTTATATGCTATAATTTGCATTAGGGTGATTTGAATGGATAAGAAACATATTGCGGTTAATACACATTTATTTCTTTGGTGTGTTTTGTTTATTGTTTTTTTAGGTCTTTCGATAAGTTGTGGAACAGAAAAAGATTTTGGCTTATGCATTTTATTTGCACTGTTTATTTTGTTGCCGGTATTCGTATTTCTAATATCACCGCTGTATTACATTTTTTCTGATGAATCTGTGGAGATTATTTATAACTTTGGTCAAAAAGAAATAATTAAATGGAGCGATATAAGATCTATTTCTCTAATGGGTAGTTGGATTGATGATTGCGGCGGATTACCGCACTATGTTATTTCCTATCCAATTAAAGAAAAAAGATTATTTTTTGTTGTTGGCAAAATACAAAAGACAAGAAAAACAAAAAAGCTTATAGAAATGTACTATAAAAAGAAAATTGTATAGATAATCAGATACTCAAGACCGATTTCATTATTAGTTTGTTTCCCTAAGCAAGATTATCGGAAGGGGAAGGTTTTATGAATATTACAAAAACTTTATTGGTGGCGCTGTTGATCATCAGTTGTACATTAAATCTTTTTGGATGTGCAGGCA
Organism: Eubacteriales bacterium; assembly: GCA_045541395.1. Taxonomy (GTDB): domain Bacteria; phylum Bacillota; class Clostridia; order Oscillospirales; family UMGS1783; genus JAZRWQ01. The sequence continues at coordinate 16,205 of JAZQIZ010000014.1, read as the reverse complement.
ATAATAACAATGATTCGGATCCCGTCAGTGAAATGTCTGCCCCTGCAGATAGCGAAAATAATGCGATGTCCGAGGCAACTTTTGAGGAAAAATTAACGGAAAAACTCATTAGTAAGAATTATAATGATCTGCAGAAGAAATATATTTATGAGGTATATAGAAAATTAGATAATAACTATGACAGTTATTTTAATTTATACAGTGCCGCAGGCTTACCGCCAAAATATGAATATTTAGAAAAACACCTTCTGGAACCGTTGGATAATATAATGGAATTTAATTTAACGGATATAAATTCAGAGAAAGGTCAGTCTTTAATAAACGATGGTAGTGCTTTAGGCTGGATGACGAGATTAGAACCCGACCTTCCTATGTATTCAGTTGATTTGATATACGGTGATAATGATGGCACCTATGATGCCGAAAGGCTGTATCACGAAATAACCCATGTGCAGAATGGCGTGGTGATAAATGGAGAATTTTACAATGATGATACCGGATATCTGCCCTATAGATACGATATATTTATAGAAGGCCAAGCGACTTTCCATGAGCATTTTGTAAACAATCCGTATAGTCATATTTCTGCGTCAGAGCTGGTGAGAAATTCGGCCGGCAATACTATATTTTACGGTAAGCAAAATGGCATAGGTTACATACAACCATATAATCTATATGCAAATATATTATTATTGGTGGGCTACGATACAATGGAAAAGCTTTCTGAGACTGCTGATTTGTCCGTAGTTGAAAATGCCTTAAGGGAACAGTACTTGCCGAGTATAGCCAATGATATACTGAATGCCATTGAAGCCAATATTACGGTACAAGAAACTTCTGACTTAAGATTCAATAATTGTTTAAGATTTCAGAATGCTGTTCTGGCGGCATTAGAAACCAAAGTTAAACAAATAACAACTGCACCGGAAATGGAACAATTCCTTAAATTTTATAAAGAGTATCAATATTATTTATTACCAAGAATATTTGAGACTGATGATCAATTCAGTTCTAAAGAAATTACATATGATTTTTTTAATATGGATGATTTAGAAGATAGCATTATTGAAAAATCATTGCAACTTGGTGTTATTGGCGGAGATTACAGTAATAATGAGGAATTAGCCGTATTTAAAGCTAAACTGTTTTCTCTGGTTAATATTCAGGATAACATTTCTACTCCGGTAACATATGATGAAATTGAAGTGGTTTCTGTAACATCTGTATCAGGAAAGTATTATGTTAAACTTGGTTATACGGACATAACCTGGCGGGCGGATAGAATAGTGGAGTACGTATTAGATTCCGATTATAATATAACAGATATATCTCTCTTGGGTATTGATTAATAAAATTTGGCTGTATTTTTATGGTGGCAGGCACAAAAGAATGTCTGCTGCCTTTTTTTATTATATACTGTTTCCCTCCGGGTGGTGCCGCTCCTCTTGTCAATATGTATTCCGTATGATATAATTATTTAAAATTCGACATAAATTCGGAGGTCATTAATATGGCAAACAAGCTTGACAGACATACTTTGGAATCAAAATATAACAGTACGCGAATCAATCTTCTGCTTGTTGTTGTATTTACATTGATCAACAGTATTTTGCTTGTTACCAACAGCGATACGTATTTTCTTTTTTCTGCATACGTTCCTTATATGATAGTTTCTTTTGCAATGATCATCTGCGGTAAATATCCTGCGGAATATTACGGCGCGGAATTTGAAGGTGTAGAATTCTTTGGAAATACTGTGTTTGCTTTAATTCTCGGCGTTGCATTTATGATTCTGGTGGTATATTTTATTTGCTGGATCTTTTCCAAGAAGAACAGATACGGTTGGCTCATTGCAGCATTGGTTTTGTTTGCTCTGGATACCCTTATTATGTTTGCCTTTGTGGGATTAGCACTTGACTGCATTGTAGATTATTTATTCCATGCCTGGGTCATAGTTTCCCTTTCTATCGGCATAGGCAATGCCCTTAAGCTTAAAAAGATGCCCGAAACAGAGGAAGAAGTACAGGAACCTGAAACAGATGAAAGTGCAGATGAATCTGTACAGCAGCCTTTAAGAGAGGCGGACCCTTATGCCAAAGCAAGGATTCTAGCTGAATGCGAGGCTTTTGGCCACAGTATAGTATACCGAAGAGTAAAAAATGTAAACGAGCTTGTTGTAGACGGCTTCGTTTATGATGAATACGAAGCTTTGGTTGAAACTGTGCACTGTTTATTGGCGCACGTTGACGGCCATATTATCGAAGCAGGGTTTGACGGAAAGGTCCATAGCTATATTGAAGTAGACGATCAGGTTATTGCGAGAAAACTGAGATTGTACTGACAGTTTGTTTAGGAGAAGTTATGGCTGATATATGGGATGAAATGTATGCTGCCGCTAAGGCAGTGCTTAATGGCAGACAAATTTCTGATTATGTTTCCTGCGGAGAGGTATCTGCTGCAGTACTTTCCGAAAGCGGCAGAATTTATACAGGCGTTTGTGTAGATACTGCCTGTACTTTAGGTATTTGCGCAGAAAGAAATGCAATTTTCAATATGCTTACTAACGGTGAAAGCACCGTAAAAAAGGTTCTTGCCATTTTGCCGGACGGTTCAAGCGGTGCCCCCTGCGGTGCGTGCAGGGAACTTATGGTACAGCTTGCCCCTGAAAACTATAAGGATATAGAGATCCTTATTAATTACGAAAATAAAACTACCGTGAAATTAGGAGACATTACTCCCGAGTGGTGGATTTGAAACAACATTGGAAAATTTAAAAATAGATTCCTTGGAAAGCTGTTAATTCTCAGTTGCCATATTCGGAATTGTGTATTGCCTAAGAAATGTTTACAAACGGTATAAAAATTTATTGTAATTCTATCAAGAGTGTATTCTTGACAAATATGGCCCGGTATCATATAATTAAACAAGTTGTAGGGAGGGTATAATATGGCTAACTATAATATTCAGAAGGCTCAGGCGGATTTTCAGGTTCAGTTGCAGAAGGCCTTGGAGGAAGGCCCTGTAAGTGAAGAAAAGGAAGCCTTTATTTATGCAAAAGAGCTTGTTAAACAGCAGATCTTTAATGCTGACCGGGCTGTCTTCTGTGAGGAAAGAGAGGCATACATATCAAATACTCCTACAGGCTACGCTGTAACCGGTTATTATACATTGCCCGGGGAAGATAAGCGTAACCCATTTCAGTTAACGGTTTGTAAGCAGAACGGCCTTTGGTATCCTTCCCGTCAGCACGTCGGAGCGGATACAAAGTCCTGCTCAGGCTATATTTGGTTGTGGATACTTATTTCAGTAGGCTGTACTCTAATGGGTCTGCTTATGTATTATCTGATATCTGCGGCTATTGGATTTTGATATTATTTTTTGGAGGATAAATAAATGTTTTGTATTAAGTGTGGTAAAGAGCTTCCCGATGGCAGCATTTTCTGCAGCGCTTGCGGTACCCGTCTTGCTGAAGCAGAATCTGCAGCTCCTGCAACCCCTACAACTAAGGAAGGCTGGATGCTGGCCGCAGTAAGAGATTCCATTGCTGCAGGTATGAAGGATCCTTCCAGTGTTAAGTTCGGCAATTTTGAGAACATTGAAATTGACGGTTATGGCAGAACCTACGCAGAAGTAGTTGTTCACGCAAAAAACTCCTACGGCGCATACGTTCCTACCAGATATGCAGTTGGCTTTTTCGACGTGACCGATTCTGCTCCCTGCACGGTTATTCCTAAGTCCCTTTTCGTTCTGCCCGGCGTTATGGTTGGCGCACAGCGTAAGGTTGCTAAAAAGATGATCAAGTTCGGTTCTCCCCGATAAAGAATATCACCCTGTGACTCTGTTCACAGGGTGTATTTTTTAATAGTATTGCGATTTTTCCGGTTTTGTGATACAATAATTCAAATATGATGTATGAGGTAGATTATGTACTATAAACACAGTTTGAACTATGTGTATCCCGAAAAATGTGATGAGCATATGATAACCGTTAAGCATTTAAGGGATGTTAATCTTGATGAGAACTACCCCTATTTACAAAAAAGCTTTATATTCAAATGCAAAAGAGCTCTTTTGCAGGTTTGTTTACATACCTTTTTGCCGGTTGCTTTATGGGTACGTCACGGCCTTAAAATAAATGGCAGAGAAAAAATAAAAAAATATAAAAAAGAAATTAAAAACGGCATTATAACCGTATCAAACCACGTTTTTATGTGGGATTTTATTGGAATTATGCTGGCTATGCGCCCACATCTGGGTTATTTCCCTGCCTGGAAAACCAACCTGGAAGGGCCAAACGGGCCCCTTATTCGTATGGCAGGGGGTATCCCTATTCCAACCGACAGCTATCGCTCTATGGTCAAATTTAAATTGGCCATGGAGGAGGTGCTGAAAAGCAATAAGTGGATGCACTTTTTCCCTGAAGGCTCAATGTGGTTTTACTATCCCGATATCCGCCCCTTGAAAAAGGCCGTTTTTCAGTATGCGGTTAAGTTTGACCGCCCCATTCTGCCTATAACCTTATCCTTTCGCCCTCGCAAGGGCATCCATAAGCTTTGGGGCAGGACCCCTCTTGTGGACCTTAACGTAGGTGACCTTATTTTTTATAATAAGGAAATACCACCTTTTGAAGCCGTAAAGGAATTGCAGAAACAAACCTATCATATTATGCAGGAAATGAACGGCATTACCCCAAGTCACCCGGCCTACAGAACAAACCAAAATATAGACGAATATATTAAAACAATGTAAGAAGGCATTTTCTTGGTTATCTACACGGTAATTTTCAGTATTTTATATTCTATAGCCACCAACAGCTTTATTCTGATTTTGGAATATCCTCTGCTGTTGCTTGTTGCCATACCTGTTTTTGCCGCTGTAAATACCATGAGCGGCTTTTTGGATGACCGTCTTAACGGCTCAAGAATGCAGTTTTGCAGTCACGGGATCGAGTGCTTAAGAATTTATGCGGTTTCAAGCACTGTCAGCTTTGTGTTTTATTACATAATGTATCTTCTGGATTATAACTTCTGGATACTGCTTATAGGTGCCCTTTTAAGTGCTCTGGGCAACGGCATTTTATTTACAAACGGTATTATAAGCATAAGCTTTGCCTCTTATCAGCTTGGGATAAAGCAAAGCGCAATTGTGGTCTTATGCGCGCCCATCCCAATTGCAAACGTTCTTGTTATCCGTTATATAACCCGCATAGTTCAGAAAGAGCTAAACCTTGAAATAGAAAAAGCGAAGATAAATAAAGAACGCGCAGAGCAGAAAATATGCAAAACAAAATACCCGCTGCTTATGGTCCACGGCCTGTTTTTCAGAGACAGTGACCGCCGTAATTACTGGGGCCGTATCCCTAAAGAGCTTAAGGCCAACGGTGCTGTTATATTTTACGGCGAGCATCAATCCGCTCTTTCAATAGCCGATAGCGCCAAAGAGCTTGCCGAAAGAATTAAGCATATTGTCAGTCTTTACGGCTGTGAGAAGGTTAATATAATTGCCCATTCAAAGGGTGGATTGGATTGCCGTTATGCTTTGGCTTATTGCGGTATGGATAAGCACGTTGCATCCCTTACAACTATAAGTACCCCACATAGAGGCTGTTGCTATGCGGATTATCTTCTTAATAAGATATCCCCGAAAACTCTTAACTCCCTTGCAAGCAAATATAATAAAATTGCAAAAAAAATGGGGGATAAAACTCCCGATTTTATAACTGCAGTAAACGATCTTTCGGCCAAACGCTGTACTGAGCTTGATAAGCAAATGGAGCTTCCTTCAAACGTGTATTGTCAAAGTACGGGCTCAATTATCCGTATGGCCAATGACGGAATTTTCCCCCTTAACGTTTCCTATCCCATAGTAAAGCATTTTGACGGTCCCAATGACGGCCTTGTTGCATTAGACTCCTGTAAATGGGGGCATAAATACATAGAATTAAAGGTAGACGGACCACGGGGTATTTCCCATGGCGATATGATAGACCTTAACCGCGAGAATATACCCGGTTTTGACGTGAGAGCATTTTACGTTCAACTGGTTTCCGATCTTAAAGAAAGAGGCTTTTAAAATGAGAGAATTTTCTCTCATTTTTTATTTTATTATTGACAATGAGATTGTTGTTTTGTATTATATAATTGTAATTTTATTTGATTTGGAGGAGCCAAAATGAGCAGAAGACAGGACCTTAAAGATATTTTAAATCATAAGCAACCAAGTAATGCGATTCTGGACCTTGGCGGTTGCCCTCTTTCTACAATGATGGGACATAGCTATTATACTCTCCTTGAGTATCTTGGCCTCAGTGAGTATGATCCAAGACAGGAAGAGGTTTTAAAGTGGGGGCAGGTTCACCGTCTTCATGATAAGCTTACAGAAGCCCTGGATATAGATACCCGCGGCGTAGGTGCGGTGCAGATTCCCAAAAACTCCACTTTCAAAATTTTAAATGATAAAGAGTATATAGATGAATTCAGTATAAAGCGTATCTTTACCGGCTTGTATTGGGACATTATAGAAAGTCCCTTAAGAGAAAAAACTGTGGATGATCTTAAGGATTTCCCTTGGCCCGATCCTGATTCCATTGATATGGAAGCCTTGGAGAGGGAAGCACAAAGGGCAAAATGGCTTTATGAAAATACCGACTATATAGTTGTTGCCGATCTGCCCGTTTACGGCGTTTTTGAACTGGGCTGCTGGATGTGCGGTTTTGACGATTATCTTTATAAAATGGCATTGGAACCGGATTTTATCCATGAGTTTTCTCAAAAATACCTTCAGTATCAGAAGAGAGTTCTTGAACTGTACCTTTCAAAGCTTGGCCCTTATATCCATATCCTTGCCAGCGGTGACGACTTTGCTACTCAGCATACACAGTTTGTATCTCCTCAGATGTTCGATGAAATGGTTGCACCTTATTTTAAGGAACGCTTGATGTTCGCCAAGAATTTCACCGATGCGGCAAACCTCCATCACAGCTGCGGCAGTGTGGCTAAAATGATCCCCCAGTTAAAGGCCTGCGGTGTGGATATTCTTAATCCCATTCAGCCCGGCGCTGTAGATATGGAGCCCGAAAAAATAAAGGCTCAGTATGGTGATATGATGGTCTTCCACGGCGGCTTTGATACCCAGGAGGTACTGCCCTTCGGCACTCCCGAAAAGGTTGATAGCAGCGTTAAGGAAATTATGGAGGTTATGAATAAAAACGGCGGTTATATTTTTGCCGCTGCCCATAATATTCAGGAAGACGTTCCCCCCGAAAACATTGTTGCAATGTTCAAGGCTGCAAGAAAATACGGTAAAAAATAAAATTCAGGGCGGTTTTCCCGCCCTTTTTTAAAACGGAGGATATATGAGCTACCTTACAAGTGAACGAAAAGCAAAATATGAAGCCTACCTGAAAGGTGAAAATAAAGAGCCGCTTTTCGGCTGTACCTTGGGTATGTTTACAAAAGAGCATCTGCCCCGTACCACCGCCGCCTTCCCCTCAAGAGAGCTTGTTCCTGAAGATATAGACGTGGAGGCTTTTTTGGCGGATTGTGAGGATCTTTATAATGCCCATGAGCAAATGAACGATGATTTTCCCTTTGTTGCCGCTCCTGTGGTTTCAATTCCCTGGATGGAAGCAATAATGGGCTGTCCTATTATGTGTAAGGATAACAGCATTTGGGCAGAGCCCTGTGTTGAAGACTGGGATGACTGGGAGCCGCCTAAGGATATAGAGAATAATCCTTGGGTAGTGAAGCTGTGCGAGATCGCAAAAAGGCTTTGTGAACGTTCCCGCGGAAGATTCCCCGTTGCTCTTACCCTTATGCGCGGTCCTGCGGATATTATCTCCGCCATGCGCGGCGCCCAGAATTATATTTGGGATATGATAGACGAGCCCGAAAATATGGCCCTTATTGCCCAAAAAATCGCCGACGTTTATATTGCCGTTGCAAAGGCCCAGTTCAATGCCATTCCTCAGGGAAATGAAGGCTACATCTGCGGCGATCAGGGTATGCGTCTTTGGCGCCCCGAACGGTTTGTATGGCTTCAGGAGGACGCTCTTGCTCTCCTCTCTCCTCAAATATACCGTCAGGTAATTTACCCTGCCGACTGTAAAATAATAAAGGAATTCGGCCACGGCGCTTTTCATCTCCACGCCACTGCCCTCTGGGCAATAGACGAGCTGTTTAAAATCCCGGGGCTTGATACCATAGAACTTAATTTGGAGTCCGCCACCATAGATTTAGAAGAAACCTTCGCCGCCTGGGAGAAAATCAGAAACAACCGCACCCTTGTTATCTGGGCGCAGTATGAGGAAAACTTTGAAGGCTGGATGAGCCGCTTCCTTAAGGATATCCCTCATTCGGGAGTTAACTTTCAGATAGCCTTGTTTGATGCGGACCCGACATTGGGCCGTAAGGTGCGGGCAGAATATGAAAGAATATTAAACGCATAAAAAATGCAGGAGCCAAGCTCCTGCGTTTTTTATTAATATGCCGCTTTATATATGTTTCTGATATCTTCTCTTGTTGCAACTCTTGCAAAAGGCTGCCAAACAGGAGTGCCTATGCCGAAGGAGTTGTCCATATAAGTTAAGAACTTTTCAATATCTTCTTCCTTAACTCCGTAATCCTTAAGAGTCTTGTCTATACCGGACTTTTTCTTAAAGTCTCTTAAAACATCGCCGAGCATCTTAGCCTGTTCGTCTATAGATAAGTTGCCAAGGTCGGGGCGCATTGTTCTGGTAACAACCGCAAGGCGTTCCTTTTCGTTGGGGTAGATCCAGTCTGCAATATGATCAATAATAACCGCTAAGGTCGCACCGTGGGGAATATGGCAGTAAACGCTTAAGGGAAGCCCCATAAGATGGCCAACGCAGGTATCTGTAAGGGCAATATTAAAGCCTGCCAGGGTGCTTGCCTTAGACATACCCTCTCTTGCCTTAAGGTCGGAACCGTCCTCCACTGCATTCAGATAATGCTCGCCGAAAAGGCGTATAGCCTCCAAAGCGGTGGCTTCGGAAAGTGGAGTGGAGGTAGAAAGCATATAGGATTCAAATGCATGTGCAAATACATCCATACCCGTGCAGGCTGTCTGCCACTTGGGAACGTCTTTGGTTATTACAGGGTCAACAAGTGCAAGTTCGGGGAATACAACAGGGCCTGCAATACCTCCCTTGATTTCCAGCTCACGGTTGGAAATAACTGCACCGTGGGAAACCTCACTGCCTGTGCCGGAGGTTGTGGGAACTGCTATCATAGTAAGCTTTCCGTTTTCTATTGTGCGCTTCTGGGTGCAATAATCCCAGCAGATGCCGCCGTTTTTAGCGGTGATTGCAGCGGCCTTGGTACCGTCTATGGTAGAACCGCCGCCGAAGCCGATCACAAAGTCGCAGTTTTCTTTTAATATAAGTTCAACACATTTATCAACGTCAGTGCAGTCGGGATCCGGTCTGAAGCCGCCGAAGAATACGCAGTCAATGCCCTCGGCATTTAAAAGCGCTTTTATTTTCTCTTCGTAAGGGCCGCCTAAAAAGAAGCTGTCTATACCAACGCAAACTTTTGTTGCACCAAGCTTTTTTGCCTCTTTACCTAAGTTTTCAAGCTCATTATTGCCGAAAATAACGTTGATTTTTAATGAATACTGTCCCATAAAAAATCTCCTTTAATTTGTTATGCTTTCATTATAGTGGATTTTTTATTTTAGTCAATGCCTTTTTTAAATTTGGGTTTGTTCTTTTGAAAATACTAACCTGATGGCAATAAACCTATCTTCCTAATAAAAGATTGAAAGTTTATATAAAAGGACGGTTGACTTGACATTAAAGGACACCGAATATATAATAAACCTATATTAATTTTCCCGGAGGAGAGCATTATGGAACATATTACTTTAAGCATAAAAAAAGAGTATACTCCCGATATCTTAGTCTGCGGCTTAGGCCCTGCAGGCCTTAGTGCCGCTATTGCGGCAGCTCGGCAGGGTGCAAAGGTTATGGCTGTGGATAAATGCGCCTATTCCGGCGGCAATATTACAAATGCTAACGTTATAGGCGTTTGCGGCGCTGTAAACCTGCTTACGGGCAGGCTTATTACCGGCGGTATTACCGCCGAGCTTTTACAGGCAACCGGCTATATGCGTGACCCTGTGGATTACGATAAAATGTATCCTCTTACAGACATAGATATTATGAACGAGGTTCTAAATCCTCCCGTTGCCGCAGAGGATCAGACGGCTCATCCCAATGCTGTCTCTATGATTTACGATGCGGAGCTCTTTAAGCTTCAGGCCGATCGCTTCTTGCAAAAAGCAGGCGTTCAGGTGCTGTATCATACCTTTGTTTCCGATGTTTCGGCAAAGGACGGCCATATTGATAAGGTTATAATCTCAAATAAAGACGGTGTTTGTGTTGTTAAGCCTAAATACGTTATTGACTGTACCGGCGACGCAGATATTGCCGCCTGGTCCGGCGCACCTTTTGAAATTCTGCCCGAAACCATGCAGGCGGGTACTATGATGTTTGTTATGGGCGGCGTTGAGTATGATGATTACGCCAAGCTGAAGGTAAAGACCCAGGCCGCATTCAAACAGGCTGATGCCGACGGTGTAAAGTGCCGTTACTACGGCCCCGGTGTAGGCAGACTTCGCCACGGTGTAATAAACTTTAATATGACTCGCGTTCCCTATAATCAGACCGTTGCCGCCCAGTGGACTGAAGCCGAAATGGGCGCCCGCAGCGATATTGAGGATTGCATTAAAATACTTAGATCCTATGTTCCTGAATTTAAAAATTCTTATATTCTCTACAGCGGCCCTCATATAGGCGCAAGAGAAAGCCGCAGAATTATAGGTGAGTACGTTTTAACAGGTGAAGATATCTTCTTAAGAAAACGCTTTGAGGATACAATTGCCTTAGGCGGCCATTCTATAGACTATCACGATCCGAAAAAGTTCGGCTCTAAGGCTATTGGTATTAAGTCGGAAGACCTGGTCAAGCCTTACGATATCCCTTACCGCACATTGGTTCCCAAGAATGTGGATAACCTTCTTGTTGCAGGCCGTTGCCATAGCGTAGACCAAATAGCAGCTTCCTCTACCCGTGTTGCATTAACCGCTTCGTGCTTAGGTGAAGCCGCAGGAGTTGCCGCTTATATGTCTCTTGCAGGAAAGATCGCTCCCAATAAAGTAAATGTTGGCGATCTTCGTGCAACTTTAATCAAAAACAACGGTATATTAGCCGTAGACTAAAAAAGATGCAAGCTTTAAGCTTGCATCTTTTTTATAATTTTACAGTAGCTGTACCGTCTTCGTAAACGATTCGGTCGCCGCTCTCGTTAAGTTTGTCTATAAATTCAAGATAGGCTTCCTTGGATTCAAACTCCGGCTTGAAATTATCTAATATTTCTTTCGCTCTCTTTGCGTTATCCTGTAAAAGTAAGGTAAGCATTGTAAGCTGCCACTTCGCGTTTAAAACACAGGCAATTTCCGGGTCGGCAATTTCGTAATCATTGCCGTGAGCCTTGCCTGTAGAACCTCCCGCATAAGGATGAACAACCGGCATAATGCAGGAAAGGTCACCCATATCGGTGCTTCCCGAAGAAATATACGGGTTAGAGTTCAGGTTGGTTTCAGGGTAATATTCTGCCGCATCTACACAAAGCTTGATCATTTTGTCGTCATTCTTTAAGGGTGAGTAGCCGGGCATATCCTTAATATCTATATTACAGCCTAAGGAAAGAGCAGCGCCTATAAGCGCACGGTTAACCTTCTTGTTTTCTTTAACAATAGCCTCAAAGCTTGCGCCTCTTACGTAGCTTTCAAGAGTAGCCGTTTCGGGTATAGCATTAACCATAGCACCGCCGGAGGTAATAATAGGGTGGAAACGAATAATATCGCTTTCCTTAAAGGTCTCCCTTATGGCGTTAACTGCGTTCATGCCGCAGTTTGCTGCATATAAAGCGTTTTTGCCCTGCCAGGGTGCCCCGCCTGCATGGGCCGCCTGCCCTTTATAGGTAATGCTCTTGGCAATACAGCCAACCGCCCCTGTACCAACGTGAAAGTCGGTAGATGCGTGAACCATAAAGGCTAAATCAACCCCGTCAAAATAACCGCGGCTTAAAAACTCGCTCTTGCCGCCGAAATACTTTATTTTGCCTTCGTTAATAAGCTTTGTGCGGTATTCAATTTCCAAAAGCTCCTCTGCAGGCACCGCGCAAAGACGTACCCTGCCGCAAAGCTTATCCAATACTTCTTTTTCGGTAAGCGCTGCCGCTATGCCTAAAAGAGTAGCGCACTGAGCGTTATGACCGCAGGAATGAACCGCGCCGGTAAGTTTATCTGCATCCTTATGGGCAGGACAAATAATAGAGTCAAGCTCCCCTAAAATAAGTACCTCAGGCCCCTCTTTGCCCGTATCTATTACGGTGTAAAAGCCGGTTATCCCTTCTGCGTAGGTTAGCTTGTAACCTAAGGCCTCAAATTCCTCTGCCAGATATTTGCTTGTCTTAAATTCCTTGTAGCCTGTTTCGGGGGTAGACCATATCTGTCTTTCAGCCTTAAAAATAAGTTCTCTGTATTTATTAACTGCCTCTGTAATATGTTGCATTTGTTTATCACCTCAAGTAAAAGTATACAACATAGTTTTTCGTAAAGCAATTGAAAAATTCAAAAAGAGAGTATGATAACCATAATCAATAGCTGTGCGCCCAATAAAAAATGAGTCTGAATGCTCATTTTTTATTGGGTTTCTTCAAAAACCAACCGCCTGTTTATTGAGAAGAAGGGCATTATGTGCTAAAATATTATTAATAGAATCGATTATTTTCCGGAGGTATGTATGGAAACCTTAACTGCGACCCTTAATCAAATGGCGGTACTTTTTATTTTTATTGCCATAGGCTTTATAGTGGCAAAAACCAAAATAGTAAAAGATGGCGCTGCGCAAACTCTCTCAAAGCTGGAATACTGGGTTATTCTGCCCGCCTTGACCATCAACGTTTTCTCTTCTAATTTTACAGTGGAAAAACTTGAAGTGGCAGGTCAAATGTTCCTTTTCGGCACAGGGCTGGTTTTTGCTATGGTTCTTATTGCCGTATTACTTGCCCGATTTTGCGCTAAGGATAAATATTTAAGAAATATTTATACCTACGGCCTGTCTATAGCCAATTTCAGCTATATGGGCAACGCGGTGGTTCTGGCTGTCTTTCCTGATATATTTCTTGAATATATGATCTTCACTTTGCCGTTTTCTATTGTAACCTACGTATGGGCTGTAAATCTGCTTTTGCCTGAAAGTAATAAAAAGAAGGGTATTGCAGGTGCGGTCAAAGCCCTTATAAATCCTATTTTCATTTCAATGGTGATAGGCATTTTCTTAGGGCTCACAGGCATAAAGCTTCCTGTATTTTTAAATTCGGTAATAGAAACCACAAGCGTTTGTATGTCGCCGTTGGCAATGATATTAACAGGTATCGTTATTGCGGGTATAGATTTAAAAAAGGTGCTTGCCAATAAATTCATTTACATAACAAGCGCCCTAAGGCTTATAATTATCCCCGCTTTGGTAATGGCCTTCTTTTTAATTGTGCCAATGGAAAAAAGCTTTGTTATATGTTCCCTTTGTGCGGTTGCAATGCCCTTTGGGCTCAACGTTGTAATTTTCCCCAGCGCTTACGGGCTGGATACCTCTGTGGGCGCAGGAATGACAGTGGTTTCTCACCTTGCTTCCTGTGTAACCATTCCTGTGATCTTTTGGATAACAACCACCTTCTTATGCTAAAAAAAGAGCCTAAAGGCTCTTTTTTTAATATTCTGCCTCCAATAAGGCTCCTTTTGTTATAATCTCAGGTTCAATAATTATTTCCTGCGAGGTTTCGGGGCGCTTTCCTGTAAGTATCATCTCAATAAGCTTCTGTGCGGCAGTATAGCCCTGCTTTGTCTGGTGCTGACAAATAGCGGCGCTTAAGTGCCCTTTTCTTAAAAGCTCTTCGGTTTCATTTAAAAGGTCCAGGCATACAAAGGGAGGTTCAACCCCTTTCTCCTTAAAGGATTCGTATGCATCAAGTCCGTAACAGTTACTTAAGAATATACCCGTTTTATTGGGGATCGTTTCGCAGATGCACAAGGCCTCTCTTCTTATGCTTTTTTTATTGTCACCGGTAAACCAGGTGGAAATATATTTAACGTTATGGTTTTTAAGCTGAGAAGCAAAGCCTTCCATATAGCGGCGGTGAATTGCAGAGCCCATAGTCCCTCGCATAAGTATTGCATTTTCACAGCCCTGAAGCGCAAGTATATCTGCGGCCAGCGCACCGGCCTTCTTGGCGTCAATAAGCACGGTATAGTCTGCATTCAGAATTTTATGTCTTGTGGATATGGCAACAACGGGAATGTTCTTACTGTTTATTTTTTCAATATAGTCCTTGTATCGGTTCTCAAGAGCAATATCAATAGCAATAAGTATTCCGTCGTAATTTTGCACAGCGCATTTTTTCAGTGCGTCCTCCAAATGAGAGTGAATGGTTTCGTATTCATAAATATCGCACTCCAGATGGGTGCTGCCCGATTCATTGCAGGCCTCTTTAAGCCCCTCAATAAACTTGTTTTTTACAAACTCAGGGTTTGCGGAAATAATATAGGCAAAGCGAAGCTCTTTTTTCTTAACTGCCTGAGCCTGGATACTCGGTACAAACCCAACATTATTGCAGTAATCAAGAATAAGATCACGAGTCTTTTTGCTGATAGTACCGGTTCCTGAAAAGGCAAAAGAAACCGCGCTTACGGAAACTCCCAAAGCTGCGGCGATCTCCTTAATAGTAATTTTATTGGTGTTAATTGTAGTTATTTTGCAAGTGTTTTCCATAAAAATATAGCCCCAAAAAAATAAACCTGTTTTATGTATTATAACACATAATTTTTTGCCCGTAAAGGTCTTGACAAGTAAAAATCACAAGATTATAATAAAAAATATCAATCGTTTTATAAGTATTTTATAAAGGAGGAAAAGACCGTGAAAATGAGTAAAAAGATTTTAGCGGTTATACTGGTAATTTTATCAGTATTCTCGTTGTCTGCTACAGCTTTGGCAGGTCCTCTTATTGGCATGGAAACTACTTCTATTCCTGCAGCCGATATGATAGATCTTGTTTTTGGCGAAGGCAGCATAACCTCAAAGGCTACAGCCTTTGGTACCCCCGTAATAAACGAATATGCAAGAGGGGATAACAACAATACCCCCAATAATCCCCCCAAGTATATTAAAGAAGTAACCTTAACTATAGGTGAAGAAGAATATACTGCTTGGGGCTTTGAAAAGAGCGGCAACACCCAGAATATCGGTGTTGACCTCGGCGCAAACAAAACCGAAGTAAACGCAGCGCTGGCTGACGGCTACTCTGTAGAAGCCGCATTTACAATGCCCGCAAGCGGCATTCCCTTTGGCAATGCTATCGGCGGCGGTTTTTATCTTAAATCTGACGGCGATAAGCTTGCTTTCTATGCCGGTGATACAGGTGCTGCTTCCGGTAATTATACCTCGTTAGCCGTTGATGCGCCTGAAGTAGGTGAGTATGTTCACTTTATTGCAAACGTTGATTATGAAAACGGCTTTATGCAGGTATTCGTAAACGGCGTTGCTTCCGAAAGAGTTGCTGTAAGCGCATTTAAGGCAGGCGGCAGCCGTGCAGCTGTAGGTATCGGCGGTAATTCCACTACCACTTCCTATAATTATACCGACAGTGTAACTCCCTCCGGTTTCATTTGCACAGCATTAAGAATGTACAGCGAACCTTTAACTGTAAAGGAATCTCAGGTTGCTTATATTTATCATCTTGCGCAGGAGCTGAATCTGGTTGAGCCTGTAGAAGAACCGGAAGAACCCGAACAGCCTACTGTTCCTGCTCCCACCGCCGATCTTCTTGACGTAACCTTCGGTGACGGTACAGTTTCCGCTACAACCTCCATTGCAAGCGGCGTTACTGCCAAAGAATATTCCAAGAGCGGCACCGTTGCAGAAACCTCTGCTATCGGTAATCAGACCATAACTATAGACGGCAAGGATTATACCGTAAAGGCATTTAAAAAGGCATCTAAGACCAACACTGTTGGTTTAAACTTCACTAAGGCCGATCTTACTGCCGAGCTGGCAAAGGGCTTTACAATGGAAACAGGCTTTGTTGTTCCCGAAGGCCTTTCCGGCGAAATGATGTTCATAGGCG
>JAZQIZ010000013.1:0-25592 GCA_045541395.1 Eubacteriales bacterium | reverse complement strand
CAAGAGGTATCGTATGAATAACAAGGCGTTTTTCAAATACATATTCGCTCTGCTTCTGTTTGGCTCAAACGGTATTGTAGCGAGTTTCATTGATTTAAGCAGTCAGAACATTGTCCTGCTTCGCACTCTGATAGGCAGTATCCTGCTGATTGCTATTTTCTTTATCAGCGGCGGAAAACTAACTTTTTATAAGCAAAAAAGACAATTTCTGTTTCTTGCGGTATCGAGCATTGCAATGGGGACAAGTTGGATGTTCCTATACGAAGCATACTCTCGGATCGGTGTCAGTATCGCTTCGCTTTTATATTACTGCGGTCCGGTTATCGTAATGGCGCTATCGCCTTTGCTGTTCAAGGAACGGCTCACAGTAAATAAAGTACTCGGTTTTCTTTCGGTAGTTGTCGGCGTGGTGTTGATAAACGGAAACGCTTTTGACGGTAAGGGAGATATGTTCGGCATTGCCTGTGGGTTGCTCTCTGCTGTCATGTATGCCTTTATGGTTATCTGTAACAAGAAGGCAAAGGATATTGTTGGACTTGAAAATTCCACGTTGCAGCTTACCGTAGCATTTTTAACAGTAGCGATATTTGTGGGATTAAAGCAAGGCTACACTATGCAGATCGAACCTAATAACATCCTACCTATACTCATACTCGGTTTGCTTAACACAGGTATCGGTTGCTATTTTTATTTTTCGTCTATCGGCAAGCTGAAAGTACAAACTGTGGCTATCTGCGGATATTTAGAGCCTTTATCGGCGGTACTGTTTTCAGTAGTTTTCTTAAAAGAAACAATGCTACCGTTGCAGATTATAGGTGCGGTGCTTATAATCGGCGGAGCAATGATTGGAGAGTTGGTAAAACCAAAGAGAACAAAAAGCAGTACACAATAATAAACCGAGTGAACAGAAGTTAAATGGTATACTTTCGTAGGAATATTATCTTCACCCTAAATTAATCGTTCTTGCTAATTGCTTGCTAATCGGACGACTTAAAATGACGTAATACTAGCGGTAACGGCGTAATACATAATAACCCTTTAACCTTAAAAAATCCCCTGACAGCAGGGGGTTTTGGGTATTATGAGGGATACGAAAGCCGTTTTCCTCGGTATCTCCTAAGCGGAACGCCCCCGGTTCGAATCCCCTCAGCGACGCCATGAAAAACGCTGTAAGCCTTGAAATATCAAGCTTTCAGCGTTTTTGCTTTTTCGTATTTTGTTGTGATTTTTTAAAGTTTTCTGCTAATAAATTTTGCTTATTGCAGTTTTAGGTTCAATTCTCTTTCATCGGGGTTTTATTTATTAGCAAAATAATTGCTAATTTCCATAGAGTTAAATCGGCTCCAAATTGCTAATAAAATCGGTAAACTGTTAATATAACCGATTTTGTCGATTGGTTTACCCGTGTGATGCGCTATATATTATTAGCAGTTTTTAGTTTTTCAATAACCAATCGAAGCAATTCTTCATCTGTCCGGATAACCTCAATTACCGCATCAAATCCTTTGTTTTGTGAACAATATAGGGTTTGTTTGTATAATGCTATTGCATGTTTAGATGTATTACCATAATCTATATTATTAATTTACAACAAAGCGATCGTATTTCTCTTGTTTATAAAATTTAATACATTGTATTATTGTGTTTAATTGTAATTGTTTTATTTTAATATAGTCAATAAGATACCCTATGTGCTTAAATAAAAGCCCTATCTGTATTTTCAGATAAGGCTTTGGAGAAGATACGCATATAAATCTCATAAATACTATTTTAAAATTTGACATATATAATGTTTTTATATAAAATAATAATATAAATAGCAATATGGAGGCATTATATGCGAATAGCAATTTGTGATGATGATAAAGATGCTCGTGTATCTATAATTATGAATATTAATAATTCATGTAATTTCAATGAACATATTGATTTACAAGAATACTATGATGCTATTAGCTTAGTTAATGACATAAAAAATGGTATGCGATATGATATTATTTTTTTAGATGTTGAAATGCCTGGAAAAGATGGAGTTTCGGCAGGGGTTGAGCTACGGGAATATGATAAAAAAACGATTATTATTTTCGTTTCAAGTTATCCGCGATATGCGATACCCGCTTATGATTGTGAAGCGTACCGATTTTTAGTAAAGCCGATAGATAGCAGTAAATTTCACAATGTGATGCAGAGCGCAATAAATAAATATAATGCAGCGAATAAATATTATAGTATTACTAATCGCGGCATTACTAAACGAATTTTGGTTGCAAATATTTTGTATATTGGTGTGTACCATAAACATTTAACGATTTGTACTTTTAATGAAACATATGAAACATCTGGTAGGCTGAATCAAGCTTTATCTGAGTTAGCTCCATATGGTTTTTATCAGGTCCATCAAGGATATATTGTAAATATGAACTACATTAATGAGTTTGATGGTAATGATATCATTTTAACTAATGGGACAAAAGTGATGATAAGCACTCGTAAAAGAAATGAAGTTATAAAAGCGTATGCGGATTTTGTAAGGAGGTAGTATTAATTGAATGTTAGTGAAGTGATATATAATTTGTTTAATGCACTTTTAACGGTTTTTATTAACTATTTTTTCTTTAGTGCTTTTGCAAAGAGTAAACAATTTAGGCTTAGAGGTTTATATTTAGTAGTAATATGTATTGTGTATATCTTAGCGCTATTATTCTTAAATAATAGTATGTTAAGTTTTACTGTTATCATTATTCTTGACTTCTTATTATCATATCTGTTTAATATAAAACTGGTAAACAGAATATTTCTCTGTATTGCAATTAATCTAATGTACTCATTCACAGAGTTAATTGTAGCTGTAGCTAGCAGTAATATATTAAATGTTGAAATGTCAGTACTAAAAACAGGATTTTATTTTATTTCCGGGATGCTTATGAGTAAGCTCCTTACATTTTTAATTGTCGCGATAATTAAAATCGGCAAGCATAAATTGCCTATTAGAAAACTAGGAATAGTATGGATTTATATAAGTATTCTTCCAATAACATCATTTATCCTTATATTTATAATGATAGATTACATATATCTAATTGAATCATCTATGATGCAAACAGTAACTGTTGCCGGTTTTACTATGCTTATATTTGCAAATGTATTTATATTTTACGTTATAGATAAAATTTGTGATTATTTTGAAGTAAATAACAAGCTCGATATCGCCGGCAAAATGATAGAAACTCAAAAACTTATGTATCAAAGTCTGTATGATAATCAGGCAGAGATTAAGAAAATAAAACATGATATATCCAATATTATGTTAGGTATTAAAAATTTGCTCAATTCCGGAAAAATTGATAAGATCAATCAATATCTTGATGAAAATATTGGCAAATTCCAAAATAAGGATTTTGTTTCAGGAAATAGTATTATTGATGTTTTAATTCATGATAAAACGAAGATTGCTAATGAAAAAGGAATAAATATTGAAGTTGATCTTATACTTGATTCCCCATTAGAAATAGATCCTATTGATTTTTCCATAATGATAGGAAATGCGATTGATAATGCAATTGAGGCAACAGAAAAAACATTACATAAAACAGTTAATATTTCAATACATACAAAGAATAATAATCTAATAGTTGTTATTGAAAATCCAGTCATTGAAAATGTAGATATCAATAATCTGGAAACTACCAAAAAAGACAAGCATATGCATGGTATAGGAATTGCTCAAATGATGAATTTATCTCAAAAGTATGATGGAACAGTGGTGTTTGATTGTAATGACTGTATTTTTACAACTTCTTTTGTGCTAAACAATAAAGAGCATTAGTTTATATAAGTAGTATAAATTTGTGCTCGATTTAGCCGTTAATTCTATTTGTTTCGATTGGGTTGAAATTATGTGCCATCTAATGACAGACACTAAGCGCGTAATAACAGGTAACGAATAGGGATAAAAAACCGTCACATAGGGCAAAAGCATTGATATACAAAGTAAATAATATTAAAAAATAGATGTAACCTTTTACATCTATTTTTTTAGTGGTGATATTATGTATGAGATGCTTGCTAAAAGAATAACAAATTACTTTATTAGCAAAAAAATAATACAAGAAGATAAACGCGAGATATATGAATATGGCTATGAGAGAGGTGTAAGAATGAAACGAGTAGTATGTATTATATTAATGATTCTACTATTGTGTTCTTGTTCCAATATCAGTAATCCCGATATATGGGATGAAGCAGCTAATCAATCTTATATGTTGGAAGAAGATTCATCTATACAGCAGGAAAATGTTCAAATAAGTGCCGATGCGTTGAGCGAGGAAGCGATTACACAACACCGAAAGAATCTTGCAAAGCTTTACGGGGAAAATTGGCGTTGTGAAAGCTATAATAAAGAAGATATTGAATTACCGGTAGTTGAAGCAGAGGAAACTGTAGAGGGTGAGCTTTGGTTTCCGCCTATAAATAATACGGTGCCGCTTGATAAAATAGCTCCGACAATACCTTATGAGCTTGCTATGAACGGATATAATATTTCAACTTACTATCCCGAAAACCCCGAAGACTATACCGCACAAGCTTTAAATAATAATGCATTCCCAATAGCTTTCTTTCGCAAGATAAATGATTTATACTATTATACCGTCTGTAAGGTTGAGAATGGCGGATATATGTACTATTTCTTTATGGCTAATTCGGGTGCGGATTATGTTGAAGCCTGCCTTGATAACGGAGTAAAGGTTAATTACAAAGAGGACGGTACTCCCTCAATAGATTATACCTATCACCTCTATAATGCAAAGCTTGCAAAGAATAAGAATACAGACCTTACAAAGGCTTGTATCTGGCGTGCAAGTATCTACTCTACCGAGGATTTGGGCACCTTGGATGAGTTTACAGTCAAACTGAATATGACCAAAACCACAACTTTTGGCGGAGAACCCATTTCCGATGTTGCAAAGAGAGCGGATAGTTCAATATTTATGTTTGAAGAACTTTTACCCCAAATGGCAGAAAATATGTTAGGTAAACCGCCCAAATCCATTACCGAAGAGTTTAATGCCATTCAAGGCTTTAAGCCTATAAGCTCATTGGCAATCTCCAAACACCTGTGCCGTGATGGTATTTGGGAAGTATCCTACGGTATGTGGCCTTTTGATACTATTTCAAACCGACGCGTTCCGTGGCAATTAAGAAATAACTATAACATTTGGTACAAATCAAGCGGTGGTACGCCCAGACCTAAAGGAACTAATGATTGGTTTTCGCTCAGCCCCCTTGCTGAAAACGAAAATATATCTGAGGATAATACAGTCGTTATTAAGATTCTCCCTAAAGATTATATGTGGTAAAGGAGGGTAATCGTGAGAAAAATAATAGCAATAGTACTAATGCTTCTTGTTTTGTGTTCCTGCGCGCCCCAAACAACGGGTGAAGATTTTTGGGCAAATGCAGAGTATTCTAATGAGGAAGTACAAAGCGGCGCTTCTATCGACGTGGTTCCTGCAACCGAAGAGGAAATACAGCGCGAAAAAGATTTTATAAATATGCTTTGCGGCGAGAACTGGAATAGCGAGAACTATAATAAAACCGAAATAGAAATTCCTGAAGTGCTACCCGAAGCGACTGTCGAAGGCGAGCTGTGGTTTCCGCCGATAAATAACACTGCTCCTATAGACGAGATAGCACCTACCATATCATATCAGCTTATGTTGGACGGACTTTTAGTGAATACCTACTACCCCGATAATCCCGATGATTATACGGCTCAGGCGCTCAATGAAAATGCCTTTCCCATTGCCTTTTTCAGAAAACTGAATGATTTATATTACTATACCGTATGCAAAGTAGAGGGCGGCGGGTATATGTATTATTTCTTTATGGCAAATTCAGACGTTACGGTGGAAGAAGCTTTGGCGGTGTATGATGATATGATACATGAAAATGAAGATGGTACTAAATCGGTAGATAAATATTATTATCTGTTCAATTCAGAACTTGCCGACCTCTCACATAAAGACCTGACTAAAGAGGTTATATGGCGTGCAAGCGCATATTCCTATAAGGAGTTAGGTGAGCTTGGCGAGCTTTATCGGCTTGTCAATGATGTTGTAGAAAAAGAAGGCCGCGAGGCAAGTTATTATGTAGATATCGCGCCTCAGTTCAAGGTTGTAACAGAACTAATGCCCCGTATCTTTGAGCGTATCGGAGCTTATTCCTATGATAAGACCTATGATGATTTTTACGATGTAAAGAGCGGCCTTGAACATTGGAATTACCGTAATTTACTGGCCAAAGCTATATTTCTTTATGAAGATAATCTTACGGAATATACCGTGCAGTTTAATAATTTTTCTACAGCGGATTACTCTATAAAAGCAGATGAGGCTACCCCGGAAGATTATCAAAATACCGTAATTATTACGGGCGGCGGAACTTCTTCTCCCGATAATTATAATCGGCATTTCTTCTCCTTGAAAGGATATGACGACTTTCAGTATGATACAACCGAAGAAAATACCGTAATGATAAAAATACTCCCTAAAGATTATATGTGGTAAAGGAGGCTTAGGAATGAAATTTTTAGTTCTGTTGGCAGGCAATATAAAGAAAATGGTAAAGCGATATACCCTTATATGGCTTGTGCTTATAATAGGCCTTATAGTAACAAGTACCGCATTAAATATTTACTATTCCTACAGTGCTGCCTTGGGAAATACCCTGACCGGCGCGGCGGATTTTGCAAGGGTGGTGGATTTTAACGCTTCGCAGATGAACTCGGCTGCTTTAGTTTCAGCAGGTGAGCTGCTTAATAAAGGCGAAAAGGAAATAAAGTTTTACTGCGTTATGAACGTAACCAATGAGGATGCCGATATTATCGGCGTAAACTCATCCGAGCCGTTAATTAATATGTCAAGAGGCGATTGGGTAGCTTCAGGGCAGGTAGTAGTTCCGAGTGAGCTGAACGGCAAAGAATATGCTCCCGGCGATATAATTGAAATAGGCGGTAAGGAGTTTGTTGTTGCCGGTGTTTATAATCCTATTTATTACCGAGCCTCCCTCTATAATTCCCATAGGCTTACCCGTGCGGAATATGCAGGCGCCGGAGTGGATGAAGACTACTCCGAGAATCCCGAAGGCTTCTACGATTTTACTATAAGAGATACCCCCGGTATATTTATGGCATACGAGGATTATTCGGCTTTAGGGCTGCAAAGCGATATGCTAAGGGTTAGATTCTTTGCTGCAATGGGGGATGGGCAAAAAGGGGATTTCGCAAAAACACTCGGTGAATATGTTAAAGCGGCGAGCGGAGGCGAGATTACCGCCGATCTTTCTTCTGTTGAAAAATCCGAAGCTATATTCACACAGGAATTTTTCAGTAAATTCACAATCTGTATATTTATTGTTTTACTTAGTTTGGTAAATGCAGTAACGCTGTTTTACTATATACTGCAGAAGAATCAGCGCGAAAACCTATTGTTTAAAAGCTTAGGTGCTACCAATGCTAAAATTGTAGCATTATCCTGTTTTGAACTTGGTATCTACATACTTTTAGGTTTTACCGGCGGATTCTTCCTCGCAAGGGCTGTTACCAATCTTACCGATCTTAAAGAGATATCCTTACATATAGGCCTTTCCCAGTACCTATTACTGCTTGGTGTAATCCTTGTTATATCCCTTTCGGTAATAGCTGTGTCACAGCGCAAACTACTTAAAGCTATAAAGCCTAAGGATAGAAGAACGGGAATAGGTGGAACCGTAAAACTAAAACAGCTTTATTTAGTTATAAAGAGTTATACGCCTACCTTCCTTCGTGAACTTGTAATTTTGCTTCAGGTTGTTTTTGTAGCCTATAGCTTTACTTTCAGCGCAACCTACTATTTTCAGCGCGGTGCAAATGTGAGGGAAACAAGAAGATACTTAGGCAACGAAGATATATTTATCTTTTCTCCCAATAATTATATTCTGGAAGAGTGTATGAATGTAAGCTCAAATTCTATAGACGGTTCAACCTCTCAGGTGTTGGATTTCCTTTTGGATAAATTAAAAGGACTGGAAGGTCTTGAAAAAATAGGTATTGCCAATAACGAAAACTTCTCGTTCCCTAAAATACCCATTAATGAACCGGAACAGTTTACTTCTTATTTTCAAAGCGGATATGTTTTGAACAGTGCGTTGATCAATGCCTATAAACCAAAGCTTGAAGAAGGAGTATGGCTTACTGAATGGGCGGATGGCGCAGATTACAATGAGCTTGGTTATATACCTATGGTAATAAACGAGATCGTGGCGAAAGAATACGGCTACCAGGCAGGGGATACGGTGGAAGATCAGTATATCGGCAGAGAGTTTCGTTACTGCGTAGATAAAAACTGGTGCGAATATGAGCCTTTAAACTATACCTATAAAATTGTAGGAATTATATCCGAAAATTCCAAGCTTTATATAAACGGCGCTTATCCGGTGGCAAGTAATACGATTCTTGAGAAAACTATTTCGGAAATTCCAAAGGATGTGCAGGAACAAAGCGGAATAGGACCTACAATTGAAACGAGCATTGTATATGTGCCTAAAATTTACAGAGACGGAAAAGAAATTTTTGCAGATAACATATATTCCTCCTGGCCTTTGCTTTTCCCCGACAGCAAAAGCAGGCAGGAAGAGTGGAATGAGCAAATTGAGGAATACGGCGGTATTTATAATCTTGAAGACGTGGTAAAGGGAATGGATTATCTCTTTGATGAGGGTACATCCGAATACACCTACCATATGTACATAACGTCCGGCTTGCTTATTATAGGTATTGCAGGCTATAATCTTCTGTCACTGGAGCGCAACCGCAAGACCTTAGGAATCTACTATTCCTGCGGAATGCCCCGGGGAAAAGCCTCGGTTATTTCTCTGCTTGCCAATGGTGCTATTTTCTTTGTTGGTGGTATTGTAGGTTCAGTTTGGGGAGTATACTCAGCGGTATCTACAAGGGCAATGATGAATGATACAATAATATTTAGCACAATCACATCAGTATGCTTTGTAATGCTTTTGTTCTTTGTGTCATCTATAGCAATGATGATTCAGATGTCAAAACAGAATCCCGTGGAAATGATGAAAAAAGGGGGTAAATAAATGATACGGTTAATTGATGTTGAAAAGAAATACAATGAAGGTCAGCCTAATGAGGTACATGCTTTAAGAGGAATTAATCTCACTATTGAGCAAGGCGAAATGATAGCCATAATGGGCCCGTCTGGTTCAGGCAAATCAACCCTTTTAAATATTATCGGCTGTATGGATACCCTTACAAGCGGCAACTACAAACTCGACGATCTGTGGATAGAAAAACAATCTCAAAATAAGCTTGCAGCTTTACGCAATAAAAAGTTTGGATTTGTATTACAGGACTTTGGCTTGCTTACCGACCGAAGCGTGGAAGAAAACATAATTGTGCCTCTGCTTTTCAGTAAAGAATCCTTAAAGAAAAGCACAAAGAGAATAAAGCCTATTCTTGAAAGTTTGGGGATTTCAGAATTGGCAAAACGTCAAGCAAATCAGCTTTCGGGCGGACAGTCTCAAAGAGTAGCAATAGCAAGAGCTTTGGTAAATGAACCGGATATTATTCTTGCCGATGAGCCCACGGGAGCTCTCGATACTCGTACATCTTCCGAAGTAGTAGAAATCTTTAAACAGCTAAACGACCAAGGCAAAACAATCATAATTGTTACTCATAATCCTGGAGTAGCAAAAGCTTGTCATAAAACATACATTATCAAAGACGGTATGATATCTCGGGAGGAAGAATTATGAAAGGTAAATATATTATAAGTGGTGTAGAAGGAATTAAAGATAATACCATAATTGATTGTACAATAGATAAAGAGACAAAGAAAAGGATGATTAGTATAGTCAAGGAAAAAATAAAGAATAGCAAAACTAAATAAGATTATTTTCATAACAATAAAAAGGTAATACTACCGTAAAGTACACGGAAGTATTACCTTTTTGCAATTAGGGCAATAAAAACTGCAAATAGGGTAAGTTCATTGACATAGCTATATTCTTTTTGTTATGTTAAAATTGCTAAGAATATTGAAAATATTATAAAAAATTTTCTTATTATATATGTGCGAAAATAAAACGATTAGTATTGATAATTCTCACAAGATTAATTCAAAACATATTACTGAAGCAAGATAAATAACAGATTTAATGACAATATAGCAGCAGTCATTAATTAACTCATATCTGTAGATTATCATTATGATGCTCTAATAATATACTTTTTTTAATAAATAATTTAGACAACATATAGAAAGAGGATGCGATTATGAGATATGTATCCATACTTAAAACATTTATAAACATTATGCTATTAACAGTATTATTGTGTAGTTGTTCTAATTATACAAATGAATTTTGGATAGATGCATCGACACATACACCTAATGATAGCCAAGAAGTAAAACCTATAACGGATGAAGAAATGGAGCAAGTTAAACGGGCGGTTAATACTATATTAGGTGAAAAAACATCCAGTGATAATTATAACAAGAATGAAATCATTCTTCCTATTGTTGAAGCAGAGGAAATAATAGATGGCGAATTTTGGTTTCCTCCAGTAAATAACACGGATCCGCTTGAAGAAATTGTGCCTACTATTTCATATGAACTTATGTGTGACGGATTGTTAATAAGCCCGTTTTATCCCGATAATCCGGAACAATATACCGCCCAAGCGCTTAATGAGAACGCCTTTCCGATAGCCTTTTTTAGAAAGATTAATGACTTATATTATTATACTGCTTGCAAAGTTGATAGCGGTGGTTATATTTATTACTTTTTTATGGCAAAGTCTAATGTGCCAATAGAAAAAGCAGCAGAAGTCTATGATGATATGCTCGAGTATGATAAATGGGGTAATATGATAATAGAAAATCCATATCACTTATATAATTATGAACTAGCTGATTTAACAGGGATAGACCTAACAAAGGAAGTAATATGGAGAGGTAGCATTTATTCCGCAAAAGAAATACTGTCAGTAGAAGATTTAGCCAATAGTATTAATTCTGTAGGTAAAGGAGACGATGACTTTGATCGTAGTATTAAATATTATTCTGAGTGTGATCCAAATTTTAATATAGTGACAGATATAATGCAAGAACTTTATTATAACATTTCAGGCGGCAAAGACACTTCTTTCTCAGTAGTACAAAACATTTATACTGGTTTAATGCCGCTATGCAATGGTGCTCCTCGGTTTAATTTAATAGGGAAAGACGGTCTTGTAACTATTAATTTGGCTCCAAGTATGAAGAATAGACTATATGAAACAAAAAATATATCAAAGCTCTCAGAAGATACTATATCTAAATATATACAAGTTAATTCAGCTTATGCAAATACACGTAGCGATAATTTATGGTGCAAAGTATTTAATTACAGTGATGGCTCGTATACTTGGTATGTTACCGAAGATAATAGTATTTTTTTAGAGATATTACCACAGGATTATAAATATTAAAAATTTATTCTTTGTCGGATATTTACATAAAAAGGAGTGAAGGAAATGAAAACAGCGACAAAGAGATTTTTAGTTATATTGGTAATAGTTGCATTATTCGCATCATTTAGTGCATTTGCAGCTCCATGTACATGCAAATCTGCAAGTTGTGTTTACAACAATAGCAGTAAATTTATCACAGGTACAACAACCTGTAATCACACAACTGGCAGTGGCACAGTAGAAGCAAATGTTACCGGTAAGTATAAAGTAGGCAGTGATACTACCACGTATAATGGATATGCCTATAATGAGTCTGATTTTTATACTAGCGCAACATATAGATACACTGGAAGTTCTTCAGTTACTTTCCTGAGTAGCTCTTATAATTACTGGGGGTTTTCTGCGGTACTTGTGGCTCTACTTGGACATATGGTTATAAATATGGCACTGCACAGTAAAGTATAATTGTTGATTGTATTGTAAGTTTAAGTGACAAGTAAACTGAAATCCGACGAATATATATTTGAATCCAAAGGGAGGTGGCAGATATGCTCCCTCCCTTTGTGAGATAGTAGGGAGGCACGCTATCAATGAAATTAATAAAGTTGATTATTAATAATATAAAGAAAATGAGTTTGAAGCATATTGCTGTCCTGATTGTTTTGTTAGTAGGTATAATAGTAACCTCAGCTGCTCTTAATATATATTATTCGTATAGCACTTCTTTGGCAAATTTGGCGGTAGGTGCAAGTCATATTCAAAGAGCAGTTGATTTCGATGCTTCAAATATGGAAATAAGGGCTCTCGAAGCAGTAAAAAAAGCGTTGGCCGAAGGTAAAAATGATATAAACTACTATTGTATTATGAGTGTGGATGATCCTGGAATTGATTATATCGGTGTAGATAGCACTAATCCGTGTATTTCGATAGATGGTGGAGAATGGGTACAAAAAGGTAAAATAGTGGTACCCTATAATTACATGGGTAAGAACTATTCGGTTGGGGATAAACTAATAATAAAAAACAGAGAATTTGAAATATGCGGGGTATATCCTGCGGATTTTTACGAAGCCCAACTGTACAGTTCAAAACGTATTCCTCTTTCTTCATATGTTTCGGCAGAAACAGATGTGAGCTTGAATGAATATGCGACAACAGATAATCCTTATGAGTATGAAGATAGATTAGCTGTAGGCATATTTATGACCTTCGATGATTATGCTTCTCTAAATATGAATAGTGATATTCTTCGTGTTAGATTCAATAGTGCATTATCTGATACTCAAAAAGAAAGTTTTGGATTATATTTATGTGACTATATAAGAAGTTATAGTGGAATTGAAGTATCCGTTGAAAATACTGCAATGGAAATATCCTCGAATGTGTATTCCAAAGAGTTTTTTAGTAGATTTTTGATTTGTATTTTTATTATCATATTAAGCTTAATAAACACATTAATAATTTTTTATTATGTACTTAAGAAAAATCAAAAGGATAATTTATTATTTAAAAGTTTGGGGGCTAAGGACAGAACAATTATCATCGCAACATGTATAGAGTTTGTAATTTATACAGTGTTTGCGTATACAATAGGTTTTGTTGCAGCAAAATTAATTATTAATAATAGTGATATAAATGTAAATGCGTCCTATATAGGATTAGAACAGTATTTCTTGCTTCTTGCGTGTTTAATTTCTTTTGCTGTAGTATTCATTATTATTGCACAGAAGAAACTAATTAAGCGTATAAATGAGCGAGATAGTGAAAGTCTATTTCCAGTGCACTTATTGGCAAAAAAACTATCACTAAAAAATCTTTACTTAATATTGAAGAATTACTCATCAACTTTCCTGCGCGAATTGATTATAATTATTCAAGTAATGTGCGTAGCCTTTTGCTTTACCTTTTCGGCTACATATATATTTCAGCGAGGGGCTTATGGTAGAGAAGCAAGAAGATATTTGGGGAATGAGCCATTGGCTGTTTATGTGGCAAATAATCAAATATTAGAGCTATACATCAAATCAAAGAGAGAAGATACCCCGTCGCCGACAATTGAACAAGTTTATTCCGAAATAGCATCATGCGAAGGTGTCGTTGGCCTGGGTAAATCAAGTTATGTAAAATTTACCATGCCAAATAAAACAGTTGAATCAGAAAGTGAAGATACTTTATCGTGGTTCCAAACCGGTTACATGTTGAACGATACTATGATAAAAATATTTTCACCCAAAATAAAAAATGGGCAATGGTTAGACGAATGGGCCAATGGAGTGGATTATAATCAACTGGGATATATTCCTATTGTTGTAACTGAAAATATTGCCAATGAATACAAATTGACAGTAGATGAATATATTGAAAATCAAAGTATTGGTTTGTTTGCGCAAGCCCCCGAAACTACACCGTTCAAATACAAAATAGTGGGAATTATATCGAAAAACTCAAGAATTTTTACAAATACAACTTATCCAATATCTATGGATACGCTGTTAGAACCAATTTCAAAAGAATCAGAGTTGTTTACTGAAGCCAAAGTAGTATATTCTCCGCAAATAGCATACAATGGAAAACTCATAGAAAGTGAATATGGAGGCTGGCCAATAGTTCTTCTTGATGGCATATCTCGGATTGATAGTATCAATGAAAAAATAACAGGCCAAGGTACGTTGTATGATATTTCATCTGTTGTAGGTGGAATGGATTATCTTATTAAAGAGGTTACTTCGGAATATACGTATCACTTATGGGTAACATCTGGATTATTAATTGTTGGTATAGGTGGATATAATCTTCTCACCTTAGAACAAAACCGAAAGACCTTAGGCATATATTATGCTTGTGGTATGCCCTGGAAAAAGGCAAAGTATATTTCGTTTGTGTCTAACGGTGTAATTTTTCTGATAGGCGGATTGATGGGTTCAATATGGGGGTTGTATGGAGCTGCAGTTTCAAGAACTGTAAATTTTGATACTATTATTTATAGTTCACTTACCTCAATGTTATTTGTATCGCTGTTGTTTTTTGCCACCAATTACATTATGCTTAATCAGATGTCAAAACAGAACCCAATAGAAATGATGAAAAAAGGGGGCAATAAATGATAAGACTTATTGATATTGAGAAGAAATACAATGAAGGTCAGCCTAATGAGGTACATGCTTTAAGAGGAATTAATCTCACTATTGAGCAAGGCGAAATGATAGCCATAATGGGCCCGTCCGGTTCAGGCAAATCAACCCTTTTAAATATTATCGGCTGTATGGATACCCTTACAAGCGGCAACTACAAACTCGACGATCTGTGGATAGAAAAACAATCTCAGAATAAGCTTGCAGCTTTGCGCAATAAGCGGTAGTGAATGAATGTCCGCGGGACATTCAGAGCCGCGACCGGCTTTTCCGAAGAAAAGCGTTACTTCGGTCTTTACATAGGGAGAAAATACTCTCTATACACATAATAAAATTTGTCGATAAAAAGTTACAAATAGCTATGCAAAAGTGTCGAATAAAAATGCAAAAACGTAGTATGTGACTAATTTTTCATAATAATTGATATCTCAAATTGCTTATTCTCACAAGTATAAAATACATGGCCGTGATACTTTTGCGCAATATATTCAATTGATGCCAGACCAAAACCGTGATTCAATTTATTTTTCTTTGTGGGCGTAAGATTATTAACGTCTACGTCGTTAACTACAGGATTTGTTACTCCGATAGTGAGGTCATTATGATTTGTTGCTATCTCCAAAAGAATTTCCTTTGGGGCGTCGTTGACTTGTATCGTTGCTTCTATAGCATTGTCAAGCGCATTGCCGATTATTACACTTATTTCTACTGGGTCAATATTAATTTGAAGCGGTAATTGGGGATGTACAACAAGAGTAATACCTTTACTGTTTGCAGATATTTTTTTTGCACGAATAACAGAGTCTAAAACCGGATTATTTGTAAATATAAATTCATTGTACTCACGTTCAAACATTTCATTTGTATTAGTTAACTCATTTAAGGCCTCAGCATATTTCTTTGCTTTTATAAGCCCTATTACCGCGAGATTTCGATTTGTTGAGTCATGCCGGAATTTACGAAGTTCATTTTGATATTTATGCAATTCTTCATAGTGCGATATCTGAGTAGCTAAATGAGATTCTGTATATTTAAGTTTTTCTTTAGTAGCAATATAGTCATTTTGCTTGTCTATAATATAGAAAACAAATATGTTTGCAAAAATCAGCAATATGGATCCCAGTAACGAAACAAATTGAAATCCTTCATTATTGATTTGGTAACCGCACTCATATAACAGAAGTAATACTATTAGTGTTGCTAAAGATAGTGGAATTGTTTTAAATGCTAATGAAAATGGCAACCAATCTTTGTGTGATTTTTCCCTATAATTTAATAGCTTAATAATAGCAAAGGCAAAAAACTTAGAAGCAATTGTACAAATTCCAAATAAATACATATTATCTTGAACATAGGATATATCTACATTTGTAAATGAGATTGTCATCATAGCTACAATGAATTCTGATGCGGCTATTACCACAAATAAAAATATATTCGAAAATACTTTAGCCGAAAATTTCACCTTGTATAAACATGATATTAAACAAAGAAATACAAATGATCCAACCATTACAAGTGAGGATTCTTTTAAGAATAAGTTATTATTCGCAAATTGAAATAACGCAAAAAGCCCGCATAATCCCCAGAACGAAATTGGTTTAAATTTCCGTATTCCTACTTTATCGAAAAACGAAACAGCTATGTATACTTCAAATATAATACTGAGCAATTTTATCCCGTAATCTATCATTATATTTACCACTTCCACTTTCTAATATATGTACTATAGGTTTTTAATGCGTGAGCTTTCTTTCGGGCACTAACCATAACCGGTGTTCCGTCACATAGAATAATCTCTTTATCTTCAAAGCTCTTTATGTAATCCATATTTACTATATATCCCTGATGAACTTGTACAAAGCCGTTTGGCTCAACAATATTAATTATATCAGTGATTTTCCCAAGGGATTTATACTTTTGATGGTCAACGGTATAAAAGAAAACAGTTCGACGATAACCTTCAATATACATAATATCTTTAACCGGAATTCTATGTACTATATCTTGCCACTTTACAACAATTGACTTGTGGATATCATTAAATCTTTTTATAGCTCTCTGAAATACATCTTCTAGTTCAACTAAATTAATTGGTTTGATAATAAAATGAAATGCCTGTAATTTAAATGCATTAAAAACATATTTAGGAAAACTTGAAACAAAAATGATAATAGTTTCCGGCACTAATGATTGAATGATTTCTGCCGCAGTGGTACCGGAGCATTTGTCCATCTCAACATCCAAGAACACTATATCGAAATATTTACCTTGTCTGTAGTATTCAGTTAGCTCCTCCCCCGAAAAACAGTCAGTAATATCAATAGTTATTTGCTGCTCTTTATAATTCTGCAAAAATTCACGAATTTCGGTATGGATATAATTATCATCGTCGCAAATACACACTCGCATATTTTCAAATATATACCTTTCCTATGTTATTGATTTATTTTACAACAAAAAAATACAAAAGTAAACACACTATTAGTATGAATTCGATTAGAATATCTCAGAAAAATACAGAAAAAGACTTAGATTCCATTAACTTAAATTACATTTTTGCATTTATATTCAACGTTTTTGCAGTTGATATTGGATTATTGTCTCTAATATGCTACTAATATAATGCATGGGAAGTTATTTGTAGTTCCTGTGGCGATTATTTCTATGGAACAATCTAGTATTTATTAACTTAGTTAACTAATCGGTTTAAGGCAGAGCGACTTACTTAGAAAAAGAGGTGTAGAAGGTGAATAAAAGTGTAATTATGGGTTTTGGAGTTATAACAATAGCTTTGTTTCTTATTTTTTATGGTAGTGTGAATGGCTGGTTTTATACTTATCAAGATTATGAAGAAGATCACAATTTAAGGGATAGTGACCTATACAGTGATGTTCTTGACGAGCTTCTTTCTTCTGCTGGCAATTTGGGATATTTACCGGAGGATAATGAATTAGTTATAGAGCATCGTGAACAGGTAGATAATCTATTCGGTGAGACCTGGCACAGTGACAACTATAACAAGGATGAAATAGAAGTTCCCGAAGTTGAGGCGGAGGAGACTGTAGAAGGTGAACTTTGGTTTCCCGCAATAAACAATACAGCGCCTCTCGATGAAATAGCGCCTACAATTTCCTACGAGCTTATGCTGGATGGCTATAAAATAAGCCCGTATTATCCGCAGAACCCCGAGGATTATACAGCCCAAGCGCTTAATGAAAATGCTTTCCCAATAGGCTTTTTTAGAAAGATAAATGATCTCTGCTATTATACTGCCTGCAAAGTAGAAGGAGGAGGATATATTTATTATTTCTTCTGTGCCAACGGAAATGTCGACTATGAAGAAGCAATGGCCGAAGCTGGCAAAAAATTAAATTATGATGCTAATGGTAACTTGCTTGTAG
This sequence comes from Eubacteriales bacterium, assembly GCA_045541395.1. Taxonomy (GTDB): domain Bacteria; phylum Bacillota; class Clostridia; order Oscillospirales; family UMGS1783; genus JAZRWQ01. The sequence goes on along the minus strand of JAZQIZ010000013.1, from coordinate 7,545 downwards.
AAGAGTCGGTACATCTGTTTAATGCCGACGTTGCAGATATATCTTCAATGGACTTAACAAAAGAAGTAGTATGGCGAGGTAGTGTTTATGCGGCTGATGTACTTGGAACTTGTAAAGAATTTATTGATGTAATAGAGAAATGTTACAAAAGCGATAATTGGTTTGAAAAAACCCCTTATAGCTTAAGTGAAAACATTTCTTCATCCTTTAATCCACTTTCTGAACTGCAGGATAAATGGGCAAAAAACTGTTTTAATGTTTCAACTGCAAGTAAAGAAAATCAATTTAGTTCGCTTCAAAAAGTAAATGAAAACGGACAGATAATGCAAACGTATTATATGTGCTCCGATGGTTATGATTATACATTCTTTCATGTAGTTCCAACAATAAATAACGGCAGTATATCTGCGGATGTGAATGGAATAGAGGAAGCAAGTACTTTACAGCTCAGTGGATTCGGAATAGTGAGTAATAATATAGTATTTCATTACTACGGAGTATACGGTGGAATAAAAGAGCAGGCGAAGGAATACAACAGCTTTTCTATAGAAATTCTACCGCAGGACAATATACATAATCTAAAGTAATTCCTATCTGTAATTTCTATAAAAATGCTAAAGCAGAATATGACATTCATTTGCTTTGAAATAACTGTATAAAAAACATTGTAACTTAGATTCGAGGAAGGTGAAGCATATGGATAAAAAGATAGTAATTATATTCTTTATTATAGTATTGACAGTTGCGCTCTTATTTTATGGCGATACAAAAGGTTGGTTTACAAACTATGGGGAGATTGAAGTTAGGGGACCTATATTGGATGCATCGCTCTATCATGCTATCGAAGATGCAGAAGAGTTAGGTTTCTTAACGGAAGATAATGAACTTGTTGTAGAACACCGAGCACAGGTCGATAAAATATTCGGTGAGACCTGGCACAGCGAAAACTACAATAAAGACGAAATAGAGGTCCCCAAAGTAGAAGCTGAAGAAACAGTTGAAGGCGAACTTTGGTTTCCCGCAATAAATAATACAGCGCCTCTTGACGAGATCGCACCTACTATTTCTTATGAACTGATGCTCGATGGATATAAGATCAGCCCCTATTATCCGCAGAATCCCGAAAAATATACAGCTCAGGCTCTTAATGAAAATGCTTTCCCGATAGGCTTTTTCAGAAAGGTAAACGACCTTTGCTACTATACTGCCTGTAAGGTAGAAGGCGGAGGATATATTTATTATTTCTTCTGTGCCAACGGCAATGTCGACTATGAAGAAGCAATGGTTGAAGCCGGTAAGAAATTAAATTATGATGATAACGGCAACTTGCTTGTGGAAGAATCAGTGCATCTGTTTAATGCTGAACTTGCAGATATATCCCAAATTGATCTGACAAAAGAGGTAGTGTGGCGAGGCAGTATATATGCAGCTGATGAAATAGGTAATTGTGATGATGTAAAAAAACTATTGGTAAAATACTTCTCAGCAGAAAATTGGTATGATAAGACTCCGGTGCAATTAAGTGAGAATATTTCAGGATCATTTAAGCCATTAATAGATTTGCAAGATATTTGGGCTGAGAACAGCGTGGATGATACTACTTTGTCAAAAGAAGAAATGTATACAAACCTTTTGAAAATAAATGAAACCGGCGGAATACTTCAAACTTATTTAATGTGTTCAGACGGATATATTTTTGCAAACTACTATATGGAGTCAATATCAAATACGGGAAAGCCACTTGAAGCGATAAATGGAATAAAACCGACAGAAACATTACAACTAAGCGGAGTTTCCGGATATGATAAAGAATATCCTATAGCCTATCACTACTGTTGTATAACCGGTAGTGGTATTCGCGAACAATCGCAGGAATATAACAGCTTCTCCATAGAAATATTACCGCAGGATAATATACATAATCTAAAGTAATTCCTATGTAAAATTTCTATAAAAATGCTAAAGCTGAATATGACATTCATTTACTTTGAAATAACTGTATTAAAAACATTGTGACTTAGATATGGAAAGGTGATGAATATGGATAAGAAGATAGTAATTATATTCTTTACCATAGTGTTGGTAGTTGCGGTCGTATTATATGGCGATACAAAAGGTTGGTTTACAACCTATGAGGATTATATGGATGACAATAATCTAAGAGATGGCTATGAACTTGCAGGGCTTTTAGATTCTGTTGATGATCTTGGTTATTTAAAGGAAGACAGTGAGATTTTAGTAGAGCATCGTGCAAAGGTTGATGAAATATTCGGTGAAACCTGGCACAGCAATAACTACAATAAGGGTGAAATAGCGGTGCCCGAAGTAGAAGCCGAAGAAACCGTTGAAGGCGAACTGTGGTTTCCCGCAATAAATAATACAGCGCCTCTTGACGAGATCGCACCTACTATTTCTTATGAACTGATGCTCGATGGCTATAAGATCAGCCCCTATTATCCGCAAAATCCCGAAAAATATACAGCTCAGGCTCTTAATGAAAATGCTTTCCCGATAGGCTTTTTCAGAAAGGTGAACGATCTTTGCTATTATACCGCTTGTAAGGTAGAAGGCGGCGGATATATTTATTATTTCTTCTGTGCCAACGGCGGTATTACTCCCGAAGCTGCACTGGATGCCGTAGGGGAGGAAATAAAATTCAACAGTGAAGGCAAGATGGTGATGGATAACCCCATCCACCTTTATAATACGGAGCTTGCCGACCTGGATTCTATTGACCTTACCAAAGAAGCAGTATGGCGCGGCAGTGTATACGTTGCGCAAGAGCTTGGAACTTGTGATGAATTTACAGATAAAATAAATGAAAAAATCAATTCCGGCAATTGGTACGAATGTACCGCAAACAGCTTATCTGATGAAGTATCCGAAAACTTTAAGCCAATAGCAGAATTGCAGGATATCTGGGCAGATAACGCTTGTGAATATGATAAAGCTACTAAGGAATTTGAGTACTATTTGCTGCAGGAAGTAAATAACCAAGGCGGGTTATTGTATAGTTATCATATGTGTAGCGATGGATATGTGATTCTTGAACATTCCGTTCAAAAATACGGTAACGGAGTCACGGAATATAAACCCGTAAATAATATAAGTCCGGCTGAAATATTACAAGTAACAGGCACTGTCGGATACAATAAATCCTTTATGGCATTGGTCGGTCATAGGATAGGTATTGCAGGTGCAGGTCTTTCCGATTATATGCAGGAATACAATACCTACTCAATCGAAATTCTACCGCAGGATAATATACATAATTTAAAGTAGGAGGTGCAATATGCGTCTGATAAAAATAAGCCTTAGAAACATTAAGAATATGTTTACCCATAAAACGGTTATTGCCGTACTGCTTATTTTGGGTATAATAGTTAGCTCCTGCGCTTTGAACGTATACGTTTCCCAAAGCATTTCCATGTCAAAGGCAATAAGCGGCTACAGCACTGTGGAAAGGGCTTTAGAATATAAGGGCGGCACATTATCGCAGACAGGCTATGCGGTTTTAGCTAAATACATATCCGAAAATGCAGATAATATTGCCTTCTATTGCACAATGAATATGGAATACGAAGACATAGATATTATCGGTATTAATGCGGCTAAAGCTCCTTTTACGCCCGATACAGGAGAATGGGTTTCTCCCGGAAATGTTATAGTGCCCTACCAGGCAGGTTATGAGGTTGGCGATACCTATACAATAGGCGATAAAAGCTATAATGTCTGCGGGGTATATTCTGTTGATGGATACGCAGGAGATTACTATAGCTCAAAACGAATGACTTTGGTTGATTACTCAGCCGCAGGCGTTACCATAGATCAGGAATTTGTTAGTTATAATGAGGAAGACCCCTATGGCGGTCAGGATATCCGCGAAAGCTACGGCGTATTTATGTCCTTTGAGGATTTTGTGCTCGACGGCTATTATAGCGATACCTTCCGTATAATGTTTAATAATGCAATAAGTCCTTCTGCCAAACAGGAATATTCCGCAAAACTTATGGAGTATTATCATTCAATTACGGGTATGGATCTTATAGAAGAATCCGTTGCTATGGAAGCGGCCGCCCAGGTTTACGGTTTTGAGTTTATAAGTAAATTTATTGTATATATAGTAATTTCCATTATCAGCTTTATAAATACTTTATCTCTGTTTGCTTACGTCTTAAAGCAGAATAAGAATGAGAGCTTAACGTATATTTCGTTGGGCGCAACAAGAGGAAAGATGCTCCTTGTTACTGCTTTTGAAACAATAATATATATTGTCCCGGCGTATACAATAGGCTTCTTCCTTGCAAAGCTGCTTATTAACGCAACCGACTTAAAGGAAAATATGTCCTATACCGGGTTCAAGCAGTATATTATAATACTCGCCTGTATGTTGTTCATAGCTCTCTTATATGTTCTCATATATCAGTACATATTACTCAGAAACCGCAAAAAGGCAAGCGAGCCCTTATTCTCCTTCCAAGGCTTTGCAAAATTAGGTTGGAAAAACACTTATCTTACCTTTAAAAATTACAGTGCAGGTATTTTAAGCGAAATAATCATTCTTTCGCAGGTTGTCTTAGTTGCCTTTTCATTCTCCTATGTGGGAACTTTTATATTTCAGCGCGGCGCCAATGACCGCCTTATCGACAGAATGTTCGGCGGTCAGCAGGTGTACTACTGCGGATATAACAGTCAGTTCTTCGATAAATTATGGGAGTTTGAAAATAACTACAGCTATACTCTGATTCCTACCCCGGAGGGTAAAGCCGCAATAGAATGTGTTGAGAATATGGCGGGTGTCGACGGATTCAGTACAATAACAAATATCGATTTCATTTACAATATGGAAATACAAAAATATGAGAGGGCGCATAGAACAGAATCCTCCATACCCGATGCAATGATAAACGCACTTTCACCCTACTATATAAAAAATGTTAAAACAATAAAGCTGTTGGAGGGACAATGGCTTGATCAGTGGGCAGATGGTGTGGATATTACAACCGCTGAGTATATTCCCATAGTTGTATCTAAAAGTGTACTTACCAATATAGGTAAAAAATGCGGTGATCTTATTCCCGATATAGTTCTTGCTGAGCAGTATTTGCAGAAAGACAGCATCCCCCTGCAGAGCGTAAACGAGAACGGTACCTTTGTTGGGTTTGATACTTCGCCCTATGAAGGCTTGGATTTAAAGATAGTAGGGGTATTATCTCCCGATGCTATCGTTTATTCGGAGGGCATATATCCGCCGGTAGTGGAAAGCACCTTCCCGACAGCGGAAAAATATATCGATATTCACGGCTGCAGTATACTGTATTGCCCTGTTCTGTATAAAGACGGTGAGTTGTTCTTTGGCAACTACCCAAGAACTGGCGGAATACTTATTTATACCGATGGTACTAAGGATATAGAATACTACAGAGAAGCATATTCCGAATTCGGCCCTGTATGGGATATGAAGGATCTTGCCGAGGAATTTGACGGCTATTATCTGGACGGTACTTCCGAATATTCCGTGCATCTTTATATAACGGTAGCGCTTCTGTTTATCGGTGTAGCAGGCTATAATCTGCTTTCTGTTGAAAGAAATAAAAAGACTTACGGAATATACTATTCCTGCGGTATGCCTTGGAAACGCTCAATGACTATAACGGTAATAGCAAATTCAATAATCTTTATTTTAGGCGGCATTATCGGTACAATATGGGGCATTGTAGGTGCAGGTGCAACAAGAACAATGGCAGAGGATACAGTTACCCTTACCGCCGCATCATCTATGGGATTTATATTACTGCTGTTTATAATCTCAACTATTTCTATCTTTGCACAGATGTCTAAACTTACACCTATCGCTCTTATAAGAAAGGGGAAGTAATATGCTGAAACTAACAAACATAGTAAAGAAATATAATGAAAATCAGCCCAATGAGGTTCATGCATTGCGCGGTGTAGACTTAACCGTAGAAAAAGGCGAAATGATTGCCATAATGGGCCCCTCGGGTTCAGGCAAATCAACTTTGTTAAATATAATCGGCTGTATGGATACCCTTACAAGCGGCTCTTACGAAGTGGACGGGCAGAAAGTAGAAGAACTTTCTCAGAAGAAATTGGCCTATTTAAGAAACAAAAAATTCGGCTTTGTGTTACAGGACTTCGGCTTGCTTACCGATCGAAGCGTGGAGGAAAACGTAATGGTGCCTCTGCTTTTCAGTAAAGAATCCTTAAAGAAAAGCACAAAGAGAATAAAACCTATTTTAGAAAGCTTAGGTATTGCCGACCTTGCAAAGCGAAGAGCAAATCAGCTTTCGGGCGGCCAGGCACAGCGCGTTGCTATTGCCCGTGCTCTTGTTAACGAGCCGGATATAATCCTCGCCGATGAACCTACAGGTGCCCTTGATACCCATACTTCTTCCGAAGTTGTAAGCATATTCAAAAGCCTGAATGAGCAGGGGAAAACAATTATTATCGTTACTCATAACCCCGAAGTCGCAAAAGCTTGTCATAAAACATACATTATCAAAGATGGTCTGATATCTCGGGAGGAAGAATTCTGAAAGGTAAATATATTATAAGTGGTGTTGAAGGAATTATGGATAATACAATAATTGATTGTACAATAGATAAAGAGACAAAGAAAAGGATGATTACCTTTTGCAATTAGGGCAATAAAAACTGCAAACAGGAAAAGTGCGTTGACATATTTATAATTATTATGATATGTTTATACCTATAAATAACTAATAAATATCCGGACAGCCTCTTATCCCTTCATAGGAGAGAATAGCATGAAATTAATTAAATTATGTTTAAGCAATATAAAGCAGTTTATCACAAAACGCACCATAATAGCGTTGGTGTTATTGCTTGGAATTATCATAAGTAGCTGCGCTATGAACGTGTACTATTCCCAAAGCGTAGCAATGTCCAATACCCTTACAGGTTATTCCTCGGTTGAAAAAGCCATAGATTTTCAGGCTGATGCAATGAGTCCAGCCGATTACGAAAGCGCTTCAGTATTTCTTTCCGACTATACCGATGAACTTGATTTCTATTCGGTTATGAGTACCCAGCTTAAAGATGTAGATATTATCGGTATAAAAGCCGATACTCAAAAAATAGGCGTTGAAATTGGTGAATGGGTAACGGAAACCGGGCAGATAGTTGTTCCTTACGAAATAAACGGGGAGTATATAAACGTAGGCGATACCTATAATTTAGACGGCAAAGATTATACCGTTTGCGGTGTATATAATCCCATGGGCTATCAGGCAGATCTTTATTCCTCTAAGCGCATAAGCCAGGCATCTTTTGCGGCTACGGGCGTAGAAAGTGAAATACAGTTCGACGAGGAAAATCCCTACGATTTCTCCGATAGAGAAGCCTACGGCGTATTTATTACGTATTCTGATTTCATTGAAAATGAGTATACCGGCGAAATATACCGTGTAAAGTTTTTAAATTCTTTCAGTGAGAATTTTAAAGAAGATTTTATAAACGGTTTTATTGCTAACATAGTTGAAACTACCGGTAACATTATTAATG
>JAZQIZ010000012.1:0-55769 GCA_045541395.1 Eubacteriales bacterium | reverse complement strand
ATACTGCCTATCAGAGTGCGAAGCAGGACAATGTTCTGACTGCTTAAATCAATGAAACTCGCTACAATACCGTTTGAGCCAAACAGAAGCAGAGCGAATATGTATTTGAAAAACGCCTTGTTATTCATACGATACCTCTTGTAATTGAACTGAAAATAGTATATCATAATATCAAGCATAACAAAAGCGAATGTTTGTAATGCTCAAAATCACAATTTAGAATAGGTGTTTTTTATGGATATGAATTTGCAAAAGTATCTCTCGTTTGTAAAAACGGTGGAATACGGCAGTTTTACAAAGGCGGCAGAGATACTTAATTACACACAATCGGGCGTCAGCAGAATGATAGCCGATCTTGAAAAAGAATGGAGCGTAACGCTTCTTGAACGAAGCAAGTACGGTGTTAAGCCTACAAGTGACGGAATGAAGTTGTTACCATACGCACAAAACCTCTGTGCAGATTTTGATAAACTGAAAATGCAGGTGGATGAGCTGAACGGCTTACAATCGGGACTGATCCGAATCGGTACATTTTCAAGCGTGGCGACCCATTGGTTGCCCAATATCATAAAAGAATTTCAAAAGGACTATCCCAACATCGACTATGAACTTCTGCTCGGTGATTATACCGAGATTGAAGAATGGATACACACGGGCAGAGTAGATTGCGGCTTTTTGAGATTGCCGACACATTCCGATTTTGAAACCATCTTTTTAGAGAAAGATAAGCTAATGGCAATCATCCCCGAAAATCATCCTCTAAAGGACTGCGATAGATTTCCCGTAGCTGCTCTTTGTGATGAACCGTTTATGCTTCTGGAAAAGGGCGCAAAGGCAGAAATATCGGAGATATTTGAGAGAAATAATCTAACCCCAAATGTGAAATTTACCACATGGGATGATTATGCGGTGATGTCTATGGTGGAAAGTGGTCTCGGCATTGCGATACTCCCCGAACTGATCTTAAAAAGAGTACCATATAGAATTTTTGCAAAAGAGCTTAATGTTCCTGCATACCGTAATATCGGACTTGCGTTGCGAGATAAAAAAACCGCCTCACTTGCGGTGAAACGGTTTATTGAATATTTGCAGTATAGATAATTGCTGATATACTAAAAAATGTGGATGGAACATACGCCTGCTCAAATTAGCAGAATTTTGCTAAAAATCCGATTAGCAAAACGCTGATTTTCTGCTAATTTCCTGCTAATTGGGATATGGTAAGAGTACGAACTTATTTTGGTGTCCCCAAAACAAGAAAACTCACTCAAGAAATGAGTGAGCAAAGAAAAGGAAAAGTGCCGAGAAATATTAATTTCTCGGCACTTTTTGGCGTCGCTGAGGGGATTCGCTTTTCTTCGGAAAAGCCGGTCGCGGCTCTGAATGTCCCCCGGACATTCATTCACTACCGCTCCTTCGAATCCCTCCTATGCAAAAAGAAAAACAGCACCTCCACGAGGTGCTGTTTTCCATGGCGTCGCTGAGGGGATTCGAACCTCCGACCTACCGCTTAGGAGACACCAAGGGAAATACAAGCGGCATCCCTTGTAATACCTAAAAATCCCCTGCTATCAGGGGATTTTTGTGGTTAAGTTGTTATTTTGTGTTACGATGTTACCGCTAATATTATGTTATTTTAAGTCATCCGATTAGCAAACAATTAGCAAGAGCATTGATTTTAGGGTAATGATAATATGTGTTTTGTTTGTTATGGTGTTACCATTACTATTAACCAATCACTGTTTGTTTGTAAATTTATTAAAACATCAGCATATTCTTGTTGTTTTGATAATTTTATGTTATAATAATCCAAACAACAGTTTGGAGGAAATAATAATGAAAGATAATGGTATTGCAAAAACACTGCAAATTATTGGCTGGGTTGAAATGTTTGCGGCGCTCATTGTAACAATTTTTGTTGATACGGAAGAAATGTTTGGTATTGACCTTGGAACTGCAATTTGGGTTAGTGCCTTTATCACGTGTATAATTTTTCAAGGCTTTGCTGAAGTGATTGATCTGCTATACAAAAACGGAAAAAAGCAGGATGCAATTATTGAACTTTTAAAAGATCGTTCATCAGCAGAAACCAATGCTCCTAAAACGGTATTGCAGGATATAGAGTCTAATCTCCCTAAAATGTGAGGCGAATATTAATGGCAGAACGATTTGAACGACTTTACAAGTCGCCGGACAATTTATACACAAACGAATCACCAATTATAATATCCGCTGGTGCTCTTTTAAAAGATAACCAAACGGGCAGCATTGTTGTGCAATTAAAATTCCATAGCGTTTCAGAAAATACTATAAAAGCAGTTAAGGTTTCTCTTTCTGCATTTGATGTGTCCGGTATGGAATTACAAGGAGTAAAAGACTATCAGTATTTAGAGCTATCCGTTCGCAATGGTGAGGAGTTTGGTTCGAATAAAGCAATTGTATTGCCCTCCGCTGTTACACGCACATTTTCAATTTCGGATATTGTCGTAGTTTTTTCTGATGGTAATCAATGGAAATGCGAGGATGTCACGCAATTAAAAGGGTTACCTACTCCCAAGTATCTAAGCACTCAGCTACATAACGCCGAACTTGAAAAGCAATATAAAATTTTTACCACCACATCAGCTATGTATGTTCCCTCTAAAGAAGTATCTATTTGGAGCTGTACTTGTGGAGAGTGGAATATTGCTTCGCAATGCACTAAATGTAGTTCTGCAAAACAAACTGTTTTTTCGGCGATAGACGTTGACACATTGCAAATTGAAGCAAATAAACGAATTGCGATGGAGCAAGCACAGCGTGCGGAAGCGGAACGGCGTGTTGAAATTGAACGGCAAGAAAAAGAAAAGCAACTTGCACTAAAGGCGGCTCGTCATAAAGCATTTATAAAGAAATTGAAAAAAATACTTGCTATTGTTGTGCCTATTCTCGTATTGACGGTGACATTTGTTGCTTGGGTTTATCCAGACGTGATTAAACCCAATGTGATGTATAAGGAGGCTAACGAACTCCTTTTAGATGGACAATACGATGCAGCGACTGCCGCATTTAGACATTTAGGCGATTTCAAAGATGCCCAGGAAATGTCACTTGAATCTCAATATCAAAAGGCGGAACAATTCATTGCAGAGAAATTGTATGATGATGCCATCAATACTTTTAGAGAATTAGCAGGCTACAAAGATTCATCAGAGCGTATCATAAAGCTTAACGAACTTTTATTAAGTGAGCAATATGAGCATGCAATGTCTCTTTTTAAAGATTCCGCATATAAAGATGCAGCTGAAGTATTCAAAGCATTAGGAGAATATAAGGATTCAAAAACACAAATGCAAGAATGTTATTATCAACTTGGAAAAAGCTATATTGATAATGCTCAAATTACAGAGGCTATTGCGGTTTTGAAAACAATATCTGGTTACAAGAATTCTGACAGCTTATTAAAAACTATTTATGAACAAATAGATACGTCTGATTCTATTCTCGACTTTTTTTCAATATTTAGCAGTGGAATGACCCAAGAGGAAGTCTTGAATATTGTCGGGGACGGATATAGCCGATCCATTTCAACATCAAGTCGTAGATCGATTAACTATCTAAATAGCGAACCCCGATACGTTCTTAATTCAATTTATGCTGACTGGATTCGCATCTCTTTTTACGAAGAAAGTGACCAAGAATTATTTACTGGAACGCTTTCTCATATTTCTTGGTGGCATGAAACTTCTGGAAAGCAACTAGATATCTATGAGGATGTCTATCAATATTTATATCAATTTTTAGGTGATCCTGACTCAAAAGAAATTTATGAGGAGGACTATACTGTTACTTGGGGAAATATTGAACTTTGGGTATTCTATCGAGATAGCGACAATACAACAGTAATCAGTTTAGGTGCGGATTACTAATTTATGGTTAAAAACCACGTGGAACTAGTAGATTATTTCCATGAAATTATCCAATTGATGAAGGGAACACAATAAAATGAATATAATCAACAGAATATTAGAATCAAAAATAATCACTCATGATGGTAACGAGTATGAAGTAAAAATACCCGAAAGCGAAAATTATTTTCGCTTCTTTCCTGCTCTTTCCAAACTGGTAGGAACAACCACTCGTGGAATCGAGAAACTTACTATAGATAGCATTATCTTGCCTAAAGATTTGTTCAAACAAGATATGTTGAATAAGTTTTTCACGTTAAATGCTAAAGTGTTGGTAGGAGAAGTGCAATTAAGCTTGTACGAATTGGAAACTGATATAAAAGTTCCGGTTAATGCATATGCGGCTCAAAACATAAAAAATGTTGATGATCTACTAATAAGAATTGCCCCGTTACAAATTGAAATTCCTGCATATGAAAAAATCAAGTTTAATGAATTGACATAAAAATAACTCATTAGTATTCCCACAAATCCGAGAAAAATTCAAAAACCGTCGTAGTGCAGACATATACCTCTCAAAAGTCTATGGATGGAACATACGCCTGCGCAAATTAGCAGGATTTTGCTAAAAATTTGATTAGCAGGCGATTAGCAAAACACTGATTTTCTGCTAATTTCTTGCTAATCGGGATATGTTAAAAGTTTGAGTTTGTTCTACTCTCTTAAAACAAGTAAACACACTCAAGAAAACGAGTGAGTCAAGAAAGTGAAATCCCCGAAAACGTAGTGTTTTCGGGGATTTTTGGCGCGCTTGCCCGGATTCGAACCGGGGGCGTTCCGCTTAGGAGGCGGACCCTCTATCCTGCTGAGGTACAAGCGCATATATGATACAGTCCAAACAGATTACCATTTGCCTTTTTGCAAAGGTGTTTGTTAAAACACCCACTTAGGAGGCGGTCGCTCTATCCTGCTGAGCTACAGCGACATAGCTATATAAGTTTAGCTTATTAGAGACGGTTTGTCAAGTGAAAATAGGAATAAATGAGAAGCGAAGGCTTCTCATTTATTTTAGCAGAAGGAAGATAAGCGCGAGGATAAGAAGCTCATCTTCGCAGCCATCAGTAAGCAGAAGAGCGAGGATGCCTATTACAAGGATATTGTCTTTACCTTTAAAGGCACCCAGTAGTTTACTAAGCGACAGACCGTTTTTATCGGTGGTTTTTATTTCTTCGGGCTTCTTTTCAACTGAGGGGCTGAGACGGGCGGTCTGACGGGCCCGTTCTATGGCGTCCTGCTGCATACGAAAAAGCTCACCGTCGGAAAGCATATCCATTTATATCATCTCCTCAGAATAGTTTTAAGTCGCCTCCGAACAGGGACACAAGTTGAAGAATACGAAGGATATTAGCGAGGCTGTCTAAACTTTCCCGTTTATGCTCACTTACAAATGGGCGAAGAGCCTGCATTAGACGCAGGCGGTCGTCATCTTTAAAGCCGGAGGCCAGAGTCATTAATTTTGACAGGTCCGGTGCCTTTGCTGAATCTTGCGAGTCTTCGGGCTGTGTATTGCCGAAGGAGCCTGCAAAGGCTTTAAGCATATCCACACTTTTATCGTCCTCTAACAGTTTGGTTATTTTATCGGCCATATCCTCCATATTGATCACCTCCGAATACTATTTGCCTAGGATCTTTTTTAAGTTTTCTCTTGCTTTGGGGCTTGAAAGGATCTTTTTAATTAGTTGAGGGTCTTTTATTACGGTATTTACCTTTTCCATATCCTTGGGAGAAAGCATTGAGAACATTGACTTCAACGCTTCATTATTTTGCAAAAATGACTGATACTGCTCCGCGTCTTCGCCTAAGACCTCCTTTGCCGATTGGACCGCCATATTTATGTTTTCCTCATTTTCGGATTTGAATTTTTCCCAGGAGTTACTGTTCATTGACTACACCTCTTATAATATGTCTATAATATTATATTCTTATTTATAATATTTAGTTCTTATATCTTGACTTTTTATGGTTATTCGTTTATTCTAAACTTAATATTTTGCGAGGTGATATTTTTGAAAAAAGCAGTTGTTTGGGCCATAATTATTGTTATGACTCTTTCGTTACTGAGTACAGTATTGATTTCAATTTTAAGGTAACTAAACTAAGGAGATAAATTAAATGGATAACACAAAAACAATTCATTTAAACAACGGCTGGGCAATTGATAAAGACCCTGAAAACAAGGGTGTTGCATTAGGCTGGGATAAGAATATTTCCGAAACCGCGGTTTGCGCTTCAGTTCCCTCTATTATTCAGCAGTATTTACCCGGTTATCACGGTGTTGCATTTTACTGGTGCAGCTTCAAGCCTGAAATTGCCGCCGACAGCACCGACAGAATAATTTTAAGATTTAACGGTGTTGATTACAAGGCTTCCGTCTGGCTTAACGGAACCTATTTAGGCGACCATGAAGGATGCGAGGCGCCTTTTGAGTTTGACGTTACTGATACAGTAAGATTGTATAAAGACAATCTAATTTCCGTAAGAGTAGTTAACCCTATCGACGTGGATATAGACGGGCTTAACGTTACCAACGTTCCCGGCAGAAACAAAACTATTTACCGCACCTCCGGCAGTGAACTGAACCACGGCGGCATTTGGTATGGAGTTGAACTCACCTGCTTGCCTGCAATAAACATTACCGATAAGTTTGTTACGGGCAATATTGAAACCGGTATGGTTAACATACAGCTTGAAATGAACAGCGCAATAGAGGAAACCGCTGAAGCTTGTGTAGAAATAAACGTTTACGATAAAACAGATTACAGCAATAAGATAACCTCTCAGGTTTGCGACGTTAACTTAAAGAAGGGCTTAAATGCTGAAGGGCTTAATTTTATTATTCCCGACCATAAATTATGGACTCCCGATGAGCCTAATTTATACCGAATTGAAATTGCCCTTACCTCCTCTTACGGTGAGCACAGGATAAGCCTTAACTTTGGCTTTAAGGAGTTTATTGTTAAAGACGGATTTTTCTACTTAAACGGCAAAAAGTTCTTCCCCCGTTCTGCTCATTCAGGAAATGCCTTCCCTATAGGGCAGCATCTTCCCGTTGCAGACGGACATATGTATAAAGACTTTATTATGGCTAAGTCCGCCGGATTCAATATGTTAAGAGCAATTTCCGGTACCTTCAGGCCCGAACAGCTTGATCTTTGTGATGAAATTGGCCTTTTGGTGTTACAGGAGTGTTATGCCGGTTGGCTTTTGGGCGTTGGGCCTTATCCTATCGGCGATGAGGAAGCAATGCTTCAGCGTTACGACCTTTGCACAAGCGATATGATAAAGAGAGACAGAAACCATACCTGTATAGCTATGTGGGGGCTTTTAAACGAAACCGAGGATAATATTACCTTCAGAAGAGCCGTTAAGTTTTTACCTACAGCAAGGAATCTTGATCCTACAAGAGTTATACTTCTTGGAAGCGGCAGATTTGACTGCGATTTCTCTATCGGCTCTGTTTCCAACCCCTACTCCTACGAATGGGAAAACCAATGGGGCAGAGACGGCTTTAGCCGTGAGGAAATGGAAAAACTGTTTGGCGAAAAACCGCATCTGGACTGGGGCTCCTATTTTGACGCAGGCGACTATCACATTTACCCTGTAGCGCCTCTTAATGATGAGTATGAGCATAAAATAAGAACATTAGGCCATGCAGAAAAGCCTGTATTTTTCTCTGAATACGGCACAGGCGCCTTATTCCACGTTATTGAAGAGTGGCGTCATTTCCAGCAGCACGGCTGCAGACCGGACTTAGAAGACAGCGACTGGGTTGAATATCAGAGCCGCAAACTTATTGAGGACTGGGACAGATTTGGGCTTAAGAGCGTTTACCCCTTCCCGGAAATGATGTTAAAGGAAAGTCAGCGCCTTAATGCGCAGGTACGTTTACACGACTTTAATTTAATTCGTTCCAACCCGATGGTTGCAGGCTACAGCCTTACAGGGCTTTTAGACCACGGTATGTGCGGTGAAGGCTTATGGAGTTACTGGCGCAGAATGAAGCCTGAAATGTACGATGCAGTTACCGATGGCTGGGCGCCATTAAGATTCTGCTTATTTACAAAGCAACACGTTTACGCAGGCGAGGAATTTGAAATAGAGGCTGTTATGGCAAACGATAACGCATTAAAGCCCGGAAAATATATTGCCGACTTTGCAATTATGGGCCAGTGCGGTGTTCTTGCAACCTACAGCGATGAATTTGAAATTAAAGATGACTCATTTGCAGTGCCTGTTATGAAGCGTAAGGTCTCCTTTGATGCGCCTACAGGCAAATACGAGCTTGTTGCCTCATTAAGAGAAGGCGGCTCACCTATGGGCTTAAAGACCGAATTTTACATTACCAATAAAAAGGATCTTCCTAAGGTAAGCGGCAAGGTCTACGTAAGAGGGCTTAACGAGGATACTGTTAAGTTCTTAGAGGAAAAAGGTATTGTAACCGAAGAGTTTACAGGTCAGACCGACGGTATTGTACTTGCAGGTAAGAATATTTGTGTAAACTGTGTTAAGAACCTTGTTAAGGCATCAGAGGGCGGCGCTAAGGTATTGTTTGTAAGCGCAGAGCATTTTGGCAAAAACAAAGAGGATGCTGCACTTATAAAAGAAGACCTTAAGTGTGTTGAATACAGAGACTGGCTGTACCACAAAGAATGTGTTATGACAAGGGATACTGTATTTAATGGTCTTGGCACAGGGCTTGTAGACTTCCCCACCTTCGGGCAGACCTTCCCCCATATTGCCTTTGAAAGCGAAAGCGTACCCGACAAGGTTATTTGCCCTGCCTTCCTTACAGGCTACCATGCAGTTAAGGACGCTTATGCTGCAATGCACACAATGCTCGGCTACAATAAAGGCCGGGGAGAAATTTATATTAACTGTTTTGACATTGAAAATAATATTGACAAGAATCCTGCGGCAGACATTCTGCTCTTAAACTTCATTAACTATATTAATGGATAAAATTTGCCCGCCTGCTTTTGCGGGCGGGCTTAAATTTACGGGAGGAATAAAAATGAACCGAATTGCACCCTATATTGAAAAATTCGCATCCCCTGAAAATCTGCCTATAAGCTTCTACGTTAACGACCGAAAGGTTAACGGCATTCCTGCCCGTTTTGATCCTAAGGTTGAAACTGAAATCAGCGGCAAGGTTACTAACACTACCTACACCGGTATATGCCCCAATTGCAGTCTTGAAATAAAGAGCGTTGTTACAACCTACAGTGATTTTCCTGTTTACGAAATAGTGACTTACTTTACAAATAAGTCTGAAAAGAATTCGCCTCAGCTTAGAAAAATTCAAGGTTTTGACGGGCAGTTTAACGGCGCAGAACCTTATTTATACACCAACTCCGGCGACTATTTCAGCCCACACGGCTACGAAGTAAGGGAAGAATACTACGTTAACCAGATGTGGACAAGAATTACCCCTCAGACCGGCAGACCCTGTGACCAGGCCTTTCCCTATTTTAAGGTACAGTTTGAAGGCCACGGCTTAAATATTGCCATTGGCTGGCCTGCTCAGTGGGCAGCAGATTTCAGCGCCAACCTTAAGGGACTTTCTCTTATGGCGGGGCAGGATATTACCGATCTGTACTTAGAGCCGGGTGAAATGATACGCACCCCAAAGGTAACGATCATGGCCTATAACGGTGACCTTAATGCGGGCACAAACCTTTGGAGAGAATGGTATTTAGAATATATTCTCCCCCGTATTGACGGCAAGCCTTTAAAGCATATGCTATGCTCTTCTTATAACGGCGGCGGTGAGGAATTTACCAAGGCCAATGAGACAAACCAGATCGAATATATTAAAAAGAACGTAAATACCGGCCTGCCCTATGAAGGCTGGTGGATCGATGCAGGCTGGTATGACTGCAAATTCCCCAACGGTGAGGATCATTGGTATCTTACAGGCAACTGGTATGCCGATCCCGACCGTTTCCCCAACGGGCTTAAGCCGGTTTCCGATGAACTTAAAAAGCACAATATGAAGCTGCTTTTATGGTTTGAGCCTGAAAGAGTCCGCAAGGGCACTATGATAGAAAAGGAGCATCCCGAATGGCTTCTTAACGTTGAAGCGGAGGATGACGGCGAATGGGGCATTTCAAGAAACTATTTGCTTAACTTAGGCAATGAGGAATGCTGTAACTGGCTTATTGATCATATTGATAAGCTTATAAAGGAATACGGTGTTTCAATTTACCGTCAGGACTTTAACTTCCCTCCAATTCGCTTCTGGAGAGAAAATGAAGGCTTTGACCGTCAGGGTATAAACGAGAACAAGTACGTTCAGGGCTACTTAAGATTCTGGGATACCCTGCTTGAGCGCAACCCCGGTTTGTTTATAGACTCCTGTTCTTCCGGCGGCAGAAGAAACGACCTGGAGACTCTGCGCCGCAGTGTTCCTTTACATCCAACCGATTATGCTTACGGATACCACCCCATAGAGCAGGCATTTTCAAGAACACTTGATACCTGGATCCCCTATTACAGACTTTTACCCTCCAGCTGGGATATAGACGGTGAATATACACCTGTTACAGCCATACGCAGTCAGGCACCCGATACCTTCTCAAGGCTTACTGCTTTCAGCCCCTTCTTTTACCCCCATTTTGGTTTTGAGCCCGCAGAGGAGGACTTCAAGCTGGTTGAAGCCTGGAACAGAGCAATGGATATTACCCTTAAAGGCCACTACTATCCTATTTCCAAAGAAAGCCGCGAGGCAGATAATTTCTTTGTAAATGAATACATTACCCCCTGCGGCAACAAGGGTTATTTCAGAGCAATAAGAAATATAAAGTGCGAAACCGAAATTTTCAATGCCAAACCTTTAGGTATTGCTGAAGAAGGCAGCTATGAGCTTGAAAATGCTTTAACCGGAGAAAAACTTATTATGGACGCAAAAGAATTTAAGGAAAAGGGCCTGAACATTAAATTAGAAAAACGCAAAGGCACCCTTTGGTTCTTCAGCAAATTATAAAAATACCCCTGCGGAATATTCCGCAGGGGATTTTTTAAAAGTTACCTGATTTGTTTGGGTTTGAACGAAGAGTTTGTAATTCTGTTTTTGCACTGACGAAAAGGCATTTTTTGCCCCAGCCAATTTCACCTTTTTTTATGGTGTAGGCGCAGACCTTATAATAATACTTGACTCCATGTTCAACCGTATCCTCATAACAGCTTTGCTCATTGGATACTATGGTCGCAATAGGGATATATGGACCGTTTACCTTCTCAGAACGGTAAACCGTATATCCTGAAGCTGTACGGCAGGTTTCCCAGTTCAAAAAGAGACGCTTATTTCTGCCCTGGGTTACCGAAAGATTCAGTATTTCAGTGGGTCCACCAATTTTAACGGTTTTAGAACAGAAAGCACCTGAACCGTCTCTGGTTGCAGCAGTAACCTTTACAGTGCCTTTCTTGTAGGCAGTAAGCTCACCTTTATAATTTATGTCTGCCTCACCTGTTATATTTTCTACCGACCATATAACGTCGTTATAGGTTGTGTTTGAGGGATATACCAACGCACTGTATTTGTTTACAGTGGAAATAAACACAGCACTGTCACCAATAAGAGATATTTTTTCAGATTGAACCACTTCATCTTCAGTATAATTCCAAGGAGTCCTTACCCAGCAAAGCTGACCGAAGTATTCCATCATATCATCCCAGGTAAACTCAGTTACTTTAATAACGAAATCTTCGCCCCAGCTACTGTGAATAACAGTTACTGTTTTATCATTGTATTCCAATACTATCATGGCGTGCTGAGAATTTGAACCTACCTCAGGATCAAAATATATCATTGCGCCAAAGCCAACACCCGTGGCATCGAATTCATTTTTCAATTCTGCAGGAGTGGTTATTTTGCCAATAGTTCCGTCAGTAAAACTAAACTCTCGGGTTTCACCGGGAACATTAAGCCCGGTAAAATCAAAAGAATCAAAAAGCTGAGAATAGACCCATCTGGCATAAGACATACAGTCTGTTGCGCCGCCGAATTCTATACCTTTTCCGTCCTCATCCACAAAATAATCGGGATACTGAGCAACGGCATATTCCATTCTGTTTTTAAGCTCCTCATTTTCAGTATAATCGGGAGCAGACCAGGTACTGTAATGGGTAATAGCTTTTGTATTTAAGGAAAATATCAATACTGCGCAGGTCAGGACAATACTGAAAAGCGCAATATTTTTTACTTTTCTAATCACAAAATTCCTCCATCCAATTTTTCAATCCCGCATATTCTAACACAAAAATGACAAAATGGCAACAAATCTTGAGGCCAACACAGGCTTAATATGGACTATTTTTACTTAGGATATGGATATTATGAATTATTTTACTTATGGAAAGACTATGGTTTTTGCAAAACCTTACGTTTTTTAGTGCTTTTTCGGGCTATATATGGTAAAATTAAAGAAAAAGATTTGAAAGGAATAGGAAATTGACTGTTAACTATATAAAAGCTAATGCCAGCGGAAACACTACAGCTTTAGTAACCGATAAATTTGAAAGAGTGAAATATTCTCAAATAGCAGCAGCATTAATTGCAAAAGAAGAGCTTGGAATCGAGCAGGTTGGCTTTATTGAAAAGCCGGAAAATAAAACCTCACGCTCCCGCCTTCAAATGATGGGTGGAGAGTTCTGCGGTAATGCATCGCGAAGCTTTGGCGCATATCTTGTACTTTCCGACCCATATGCACCCACAACGGGAATGATAAAGGTACCTTTGGATATCTCGGGATATGACGGCACGTTAACTGCAGTTATTATGCCTACGGAGAAGAACAGATGTATTGCTATGATAGATATGCCACTACCCCAAAGGATAATACATGAAGATAACCGTTATTTGGGCAAAGTAAGCGTTGTAGAATTTTCAGGTATAGTTCATATTATTCTTTGGGACACCAATGATATTAATGAAAAATACATTATTCCTGCAAAAGAGATACTTAAAAACCATAATATTGTTTCCCCATGTATTGGGCTTATGTTTTACAATAAGGAAAAGAACTTCCTTGAGCCTGTTGTTTTTGTAGAAGAGACTAAAACTGCAGTAAGAGAATCAAGCTGCGGAAGCGGTACTGCTGCCTTGGTTTGTGCGCTCAGCTCTATGCTGCAAACAAGCATACCTGATTTGACAGTAAACCAACCGGGTGGGATATTAAGCGCAGGAGCAGTTTTTGATAAAGGGATCATAAATTGTTCACTTACAGGTCTTGTTGAAATTTCTAAACCTATTACTGCAGAGATATAAAAAAAGCCACTGAACTTTAAGTTCAGTGGCTATATTTTTTATTAATTAGTCTTCGCTAATTTTAACGTTTTCCATATTGTCAACATGACCGGTAAGGCCGTCGGTTTCTTCATCGCTCATTTTGCCGTTGTTTGCAATAAGATTTGTAAGAATACCAACAATAAGAGCTACAGCCAGAGCAGTAATTGTAAGGATGGGGCCCTGAGTAATGGGGTTGAAACCAAAGTTAAAGGTAAGACCACCAATACCGCAAACGAGGATAGCACTTACAACGAAAAGGTTCTTGCTCTTGCCAAGATCAACGTTCTTGAGCATCTGCAGACCGCTAACAGCAATAAAGCCGTAGAGCGCAACGCAGGCACCACCCATTACGCACTTAGGAATGGAATTGATAAGTGCAACAAAAGGAGTGAAGAAAGAAAGTACCATACAACCTAAAGCTGCAGTAGCAATAGTAACAATAGAAGCGTTACCGGTAATAGCAACACAACCGATGGATTCGCCGTAGGTAGTATTAGCGCAACCGCCAAATAAGCCGCCTACTATGGAACCAACACCGTCACCGATAAGGGTCTTATCAAGGCCGGGATCGGTAATAAGATCCTGTTCAATAATATTGCCAAGGTTTTTATGGTCAGCAATATGCTGAGCAAGTTCAACTACGCCGATAGGAACATAAATAAGAGCAATGTTACCGATAGCAGCTGCATCCAAGGGGAACTGACCCTTAGCTTGGATAGCCTTTAAGAAGAAGAACTTAGGATAGTCTACTATAGAAGTAATGGAGAATTCAGAGAATGCTGCCTTGAAAGCATCGAAAGAAAGTATCTGCATAGCTTCAACGTTAGCAGCCATACCGATAAGGGTAAGAATAAGAGCTAAACCGTAGCCAACGCCAATGCCTATAATAAAGGGGATAAGCTTTAAGTTCTTAGAACCCTTGATAGAGGTGATAACGATAGCAAGGAAGGTTACAAGACCTACAAGGATCGTAAGTAAGCTGTAGGTTTCACCGCCGTTGGTGGACATCCAACCTGTAGCAGTAGAAGAAAGGGAAAGGCCGATAAGGGTTACGATGGGGCCGATGATTACAGCAGGCATAATTTTGTTAACCCACTTGGAGCCAACTGCCTTAATAACAAGAGCTATTACAACATAAACAAGACCTGCAAAAGCAACGCCGATGATCATACCCCAGTAGCCGTAATTCTGGCCGATAGAGGCAGCGTAAGCACCTAAGAAAGTAAAGGAAGAACCTAAGAATACAGGGCTTCTTCTTTTAGTGCAGAACAGATAAACTAAAGTACCGATACCTGCGCCGAAAAGAGCAGCAGCAGGGTCTGCTTCCAGGCCAAAGCCTGTAACAAGCATAGGAACGAGCAAGGTCGCAGCCATTATAGCGATCATCTGCTGGAACGCAAAAACTAATGTCTGCTTAAAAGAGGGTTTGTCATTGATACCGTAAACGAGTTTCATTTTTGGTACATCTCCTTGTATATTTTTTGTTGCAAAATACAAAAAACCTTGCCTTTTTGGCAAGGTAATAAGATGCACCTAACTACATTTATCATCTTGCCAATATCTCTGTATTGGATTTAAAGATTTAATGCATTTTGCTTTAAGTATGTTATCACAATTTGTTCATAAAGTCAAGAAATTTGAAGTATTTTGTCGGATAAAAATATGGTTAATAAACAGAAAAAATCTTGGGCAATTTGCCCAAGATTTTAAACTTATTTCTGAGGTTTGTAGGAGCAGGTACCGCAAACTCTGTCGCCTGCGTCTCCTGCAGCATCTAATATGTAGCCTTTTTCATTAAGAGGTCTGTTTGAATACTTGGCGGTATAGATCTTAACGTCGGGATGATGCTTGTAAATATTCTCAATACCCTGAGGACAAGAGAAAATGCACATAAACTTAATTCTCTTACAACCTGCTTTTTTTACAAGATCTATAGCTGCAACAGCGCTGACACCTGTAGCAAGAGCAGGGTCAACAATAATAACCTCCCCTTCAGCGGCGTCAACAGGCAGTTTAAAATAATACTGCTTTGCTTCTAAGGTTTCTTCGTCTCTGTAAAGACCGATATGGCCTACCTTTGCAGTAGGGCTTAAGGAACGAAGCCCCTCAACCATACCTAAGCCAGCGCGTAAAATAGGGACAATTGTAAAATCCTCAGCAAGTACGGGAGAAGTAATTTTCTCAAGAGGCGCCTGAACCTCAATATTTTTAGTTGGAAGATCCTTTAATGCCTCATAACCCATAAGCGTAGCAAGTTCATTTACTATTTCGCAAAATTCCTTGGAGCCGGTATTAACATCACAAAGATGAGTAACCTTATGCTTAATAAGGGGATGATCGAATATTACTGTATTTTTTAAAAATTCCTGCATAACAAACACCTCTACGTATTTTTTATTATATTAACATATTTTCTTTCATTTTTCAACAATGTTGACACCTATTTATTTATATGATAAACTTTAAAAAAAAGAGAGGTACATATTATGGCTAAAATTATTGTAAGCAGCTGTTTACTTGGTTGTGAATGCAGATATAAAGGTGACGGATGCGCATGTAAAGAAATTATTGATTTAGGCAAGGAACATAGTATTATTCCGGTTTGCCCTGAGCAGATGGGCGGTTTAACAACTCCCCGCAACCCTTCTGAGATAGTAAATGGAAAAGTTATTATGAATAACGGCACCGATGTTACCGAACAGTATACAAAAGGGGCAAAATCAGCCCTGTATCTTGCAGAAACCTTTGGGGCGGACTTTGCCATTCTTAAAGCAAAAAGCCCCTCCTGCGGCAAAGGGCTTATTTATGACGGCACGTTCACAGGCAAGAAAATTCCCGGAAACGGTGTAACCGCCCAGCTTTTTTTAGATAACGGCATTGAAGTATTTACCGAAGAAGAACTGGACAAGCTCCCACTATAAAATAAAAAACTCTGTTTTAAGCAGAGTTTTTTTATTTTGTACATTTATGATAGGCAATACGCGGAGCGCCGTTTTCAAGGTAAATAACACCGCATTTTTTATAGCCTGCTTTTTCGAAAGCGTTTTGCATAGTAATATTATCGGCATGGGTATCTCCGCGAAGATTGGTAAAATGAAAAGCAGCAAAATCCGTAATTGATTTTACTATTCCCCTTACCTTCCCCGACGAAGCAACACGGTGAATAGCCGCATAGGGCTCATTATTAAGCCAGGCCCCTTCAATATAATTATACGTAGGGTCTTCCCCGAAGATCATAGCAAATACAGCCTCCGTTTCCCCCTCATAATCGCAAGCATATAGATAGCCATTAATTATATCGTTTTCTATAAGTTCTCTTTGAGGATAGCCGTTTACCCATTGATTTTCATTGCCGTTGCTGCGCATATAATTTCTGCCTATATCAAAAAGCTCCATAGCGCGGTCAATATCTTTTAATTCTGCTTTTCTGATATTCATACTGTCTCCTTAGAAAAATACCGAAGGCAAAAGCCTTCGGTATTTATTTTAAATTACATTAAGGTAATCATTAACTGGCAAGCAAGAACGATAAGTACCAGAGCGATAGGATATGTAGATGCATAAGCACCTGCAACGTCGTCAGTCTTAGCAGATCTGATGAGCGCGCCTAAAGCAGGGGTAGAAGTCATACCGCCGGTAATGGAACCGAGGGAGTTAAGCAGAGGCAGCTTCATAAGGTACTTAGCAAGCAGCAGACCGCAGATCATAGGAACTATGGTCATAAGGGCGCCGCCGATAAAGCCCCAAGCTACGATAGCGCCGCCGAACTGGCTAACCTGTTCAACGAGAGAAACACCGCCGTGGAAGCCTGCGCCTAAAAGGAACAGCATAAGACCGAACTCTCTGAGAACCTTAAGGGTTTCAGCAGGGATCTCCAAGGAAAGCTTGCCAATTTTGCCGAAGTGGCCGAATACGAGGCACATAATAAGTACGCCGCCGGTAGTACCAAGGCTGAAGCAAGGACCGTCATAACCTGCAGCAGAAAGAGGAATGGTAATAGAGCCTAAAATAAGACCGCAGATAACTGCAAGACCGAAAGGCATAAGACCAAGCTCTTCACACTTAAAGAGGTTTGCAGGCAGCTTTCTCTCTTCATTCTGATCCTGCTTAAGAAGTTCTCTTTCTTTGTTCATATCTGCCTTCATAAGCTTAGGAAGAACCTGTACAAAGAGAACAACGCCGATAACACCGAAGGGATATGCAATAGCATGACCTAAGGTGATAAGAGCTTCAAGGTCGCTTGCATTTGCAGCTTCAGCAACAGCATCCTTTGCAGCCGAGAAGCCCGGTGTTGAAGTAAGGGCACCGGAAATAACGCCGGACCAGAATTCAGGACCGTATTCGGGAGTAAGGAGAGTGCAGATAACTGCAACAAGAGTACCGGAAAGAATGATAACTACACCGAGAACAATGTAAGTCTTGAAGTTCTTGGCAAGATCCTTAAAGAAGTTAGGACCGGCAATAAAGCCAACTGCGCCAACGAAAAGAACAAGGCCGATGTTCTGGATAGTGGATTTAAAGGTGGTAACAAGGGCATCTGCTTCACCTTCAACGTGGAATGCACCTAAAAGAGGAACATCCGCAAAATCTAAGGTGCAGAGCCAACCTACCAAGATAGCTACAAGGAATACACCTGCAGTACCCAGGGAAACACCCTTGATATCGATGCCGCCGAGCAAATAGCCCAGGGCAACGATAACAAATACAAGGGTAAAGGTTACAAAAGTTTTGTTAAAATTAAAGGTATCGGTTACACCGTTAGCACTTACAGCGCACCATACACCTAAAAGTGCAACAATAATAAGTGCAATAATAATACCAACTGTCTTTTTCTTCATATCTTAATGCATCCTCCGTATACCTATTACAGAGTGGGATTCTCAGTATGAGTGTAATTGGGGAGGAGCTTAGGAGATACAAGATCGGTTACGATACCTGCTTCAGCAAGTTCCTTCTGGAATGCATCAACATGTGCAAGGGTAAGTTCCTTAACTTCAACGGTCTTGCACTTAGCGCCTGCCTGCTGGCCTGCGTTTCTGCCGAATACGATGATGTCAAGCAGAGAGTTACCCATAAGTCTGTTAGTACCGTGAACACCGCCGATAGCTTCGCCTGCAACATAGAGGTTTTCAACGTCAGACATACCCTGAGCGTTAACCTTGATACCGCCGTTCTGATAATGGAGAGTGGGGTAAATAAGGATAGGCTGCTTTCTCATATCGATGCCATACTTAATGAACATTCTGAGCATAGCAGGGAGACGGGTTTCAATAGTGCCTTCACCATAGATCTGATCGATCATAGGAGTATCAAGCCAGAGGCCTAACTGACCGCCGGGAATGGGCACACCGTTATTTCTGCCTTCAGGATCGCATTCTCTGATGATAGAAGCAGCAGTAACGTCTCTGGTTTCGAGAGGATACATAAATGCTTCGCCCTTAACGTTGATAAGCTGAGCGCCTAAAGAACGAACCTTTTCGGTTACGAGCGCACCAAGGATCTGAGAGGGGAATGCAGCACCTGTGGGGTGATACTGGAGGGTGTACTGATAGAGAAGTCTTGCGCCTGCACGGTATGCAAGAACGAGACCGTCAGCAGTAGCACCGTAATGGTTGGAAGTGGGGAAGTTCTGATAATGCATACGGCCTGCACCGCCGGTAGCGATAACAACGCACTTAGCTCTTGCAATCTTAAGTTCCTTAGTTTCCATATTAAGCAGAACAGCACCTGCTGCCTTGCCTTCAGTATCCTTAATAATTTCAATAGCTGCAGTGAAGTCAACTACAGGGATACCGCGGTTAAGAACTTCGTCACGGAGAGTTCTCATAATATCAGCGCCGGAATAGTCACGTGCAGCGTGCATTCTCTTTCTGGAGGTACCGCCACCGTGGGTGGTGAACATAGTGCCGTCTTCTTCCTTGTCGAACATTACGCCAAGGTCGTTAAGCCACTTAACGCAAACAGGGCCATCGGTAACCAGCTTCTTAAGAAGGTCAGGCTGGTTCATGAAGTGGCCGCCGCCGAAAGCATCAAGGTAATGCTGCATAGGAGAGTCATTTTCCTTATCAGCAGCCTGGATACCGCCTTCAGCCATCATACTGTTAGCGTCACCTATACGGAGCTTAGTAACGATCATAACGTTAGCGCCTGCTTCGTGAGCTTCGATAGCTGCGGAAGAACCGGAGCCTCCGCCGCCGATAACGAGAACGTCAACGTCATAGTCAATCTTGGAAAGATCAACGTTCATACCTGCTAAACGGCTGTTAGCCTGGAGCATATCAGCCAGTTCGTGAGGAGCCTTTTCGCCCTTATTGGGGCCCATTTTAAGTTCTTCGAAAGCTTCAGTACGGTAATCGGGGTGGAACTGAGCAAGCAAAGAATCTTTTTCATCGGCAGTCATTCTTCTGAGATCTGCGCCGATACGGTCTTTTCTGGATGCTTCAACCAGCTTCTGGGAAGCGATCATTTCGGGTGTTAACATGCTCATTTTCCTCCTTATTTCTCAAAATCTCTGTTGTTGTAAAGCTCTTTGAGTTCTTCAACAGGCTTAGCTGCGAATTCATCAAGAGGCTGGGTATACATACCTGCAAGGATTTCTTCAACTCTCTTGGTAAGGTGCTTGGATTCGGGAGCAATATACTTACCGTTAAGTCTTCTTGCAAGGATAGCAACCTGAGGATGAGAGATACCTGCGGGGCATCTGGAGGAGCAGCAACCGCACATTACGCAGTCAAAGGAAATGTCTGCGCACTTAGCATATTCAGCTCTCTGAGCGTGAGCGATATACTGCATAACGTTGAGTTCCTGAGTACAAGCCTTGGTGCAGGAGTTGCAGCCGATGCAGGAGTAGATCTCAGGATAGAGCTGCATCATAATTGTTTCGGTGGGTCTGATTTCTTCGATATTGTAGGTCTGCTTAATTAAGGGGAAGAAGGGCAGAGTTGCAACGTACATACCCTCTTCTACCTTGGTAGAGCAAGCAAGAGCTACTTTGAGTTCACGGTCACCTGCTATTCTGTAGATAGTAGCGCAAGCACCGCAGAAACCGTTTCTGCAACCGCAACCACGTACTAACTGATAGCCGGCATATTCCCATGCACCCATGATTGTAAGACTTTCGGGCACTGCATATTTTTTGCCCATTAAAAATACATTTACTGTCTTTTCCATATTCATGCCTTCCTATTCCCTATTAATATTCGTCCGGTAATTCGTCCAGTTCATCCACACGGAAAACAGGACCGTCTTTACAAACGTACTTAGAACCAATGTTGCAACGGCCGCATTTACCGATGCCGCATTTCATCTTTAATTCCATTGTTGTATAGCACTGAGTTTTGCTGTAGCCCATTTCTTCAAGCGCCTGAACAACAAACTTGATCATGATAGGAGGTCCGCATACTAAAACTGTCTTATTCTTATCGAAGTTCAGTTCCTTTAAGTAGCTGGGAACAAAGCCTACGTGGCCATCCCAACCTTCCTGTTCACGGTCGATAGTAAGGTAAACATCTACGCCGGGATCATTAACCCATTCTTCCTGCATTTCCTTGATATCAACAAGGTCATCCATAGAACGAGCACCGTAGAGAATATCTACCTTACCGTAGTTATCTCTGTTATCTCTTACGTAGTTAATAACGGAGCGCAGAGGAGCAATACCGATACCTCCTGCAACGAAGAGGAGGTCCTTGCCCTTAAGTTCAGTTTCTACGGGGAATGCAGTACCATAAGGGCCACGGATAGCAACCTGCTGGCCAACTTCCATAGCATGGAGCCAATCGGTAAGCTTACCGCACTTTTTGATGCTGAATTCCATAAATTCTTTATTTGTAGGAGAAGAGGTAATGGAGAACATACCTTCGCCTACGCCGGGAATGGATACCATTGCGCACTGGCCGGGCATATGTTCAAAAACCTTGCCGCCTTCAAGCGCATTTACTCTGAATGTTTTAACATCGGGAGTATCTATTCTGATGTCGGTTACAACGCCCAACTTCGGAACGAGTGTATCACATTCATGATTATGGCCATGTTCATGGCAATTGCAAGTACACATTAGTTTTCTCCTCCCAAAGCTTTAATTACCTTAATGATATTCATAGAGATGGGGCACTTATTTACGCATCTGCCGCAACCTACGCAGGAATATTCACCGTTGTTATTTGCGGGGAAGTAAATAAGCTTATGCATAAATCTCTGTCTGAATCTCTCAAGCTGGCTGTTACGGTTATTACCGTGTGCCATAAGAGTAAAGTCAGAGCGCATGCAAGAGTCCCAACATCTGAATCTCTGAATGCCGTGGCCGTTATCGTAATCTCTTACATCATAGCACTGGCAAGTGGGGCATACGAAGGTGCAGGTACCGCAAGCGATACAAGATTCGGAAAGTTCAGCCCACTTTTCAGAATTGAATTTTTCCATCATAGCTTCGCCGTTGAAGCCTTCAAGGCTCAAGTTGGAATATGGAAGCTTTTCAATGATCTCTTTTATAGCAGCCTTAGCTTCTTCAACCTTAGCAGCATCAGCATCTTCAAGGAGAGAAGCAACAGCTTCGGTAAGAGCTTCGCCCTTTTCGGTGTTAGCTTCCCAGAGGAGGTCTTCGCCTACAATCCAGGTAGTAACATCACCCTTAGGTGCAGCAGCATCTACACCGAACACCTTGCAGAAGCAGGATTCTTCAGGTTCGCCGCAAGCTAAGGTAACTACAGTACCGTTTATTCTTCTTGCCTGATAATAGGTATCTACAGGATCAGCAAGGAAAACAGAATCAAGGATGTCAAAGCTCTTGCAATCGCAACCGCGAACACCGAATACAACGAACTTTTCGTTGCAGCCTTCTGCGGGAGCGATGGTAATATTCTTTTCATGTCTTGTAAACTTAACAATATCTTCAACCTGGGGGAAGAACAGATCCTTAGCGGACTTAACAGTCTTCAGTTCATCTAAACGAACAGCAGCACCGTCTTCCCACTTAGCAAAGTTTACCTGATTAGCCTTTTCTATAGGAGCATATACCGACTGGGTAGCGTTGATTGCTGCGAACAGTTCGGTGATTTTAGACATAGATATTTTCTTCATCACTTATTCACCCCTTGTCATAACAATGCTTGGCTCACAGTCATCTACTGTATATCTGATGAGAGGGCTAAGAGTTTCAGTATCCGCACCTGCCTGATGTTCGCCGTAGAATTCATTAATATCGCTTATGAACTTACGGTTAAGCAGATGAATGGGAATACCCTGAGGGCATACACGAGTGCATTCGCCACAGTCTGTGCAGCGGCCGCATACGTGGAATGCTCTGATAATATGGAACATATTTTCTTCGAAGGTATCTGCATTAGCCTTGGAAACTACGGGAGATTTTTCGTTATCGAAAATGCAAGTACGGCAGGTGCAAGCAGGACAAACGTTTCTGCAGGCATTGCAACGGATGCACTTGGAAAGTTCATTTCTCCAGAATTCAAATCTTTCTTCAGGCTTCATAGCTTCAAGCTTCTTAACCATTTCAAAACGTTCCTTGGGGCCGCGAGCTTCTTCTGCTTCTTCGGAGCAAAGGAGCTCATCGAAAGCTACATGCTTACTGCCCTTGCAGGATTTGCACTTTTCAAGAAGAACGTCTTCTTTATTAAATACCTTTTCGCCATAGAGAGTCTGAACAGTAACCTTTTCACCGTCACACTCTGCGGAGATAAGGCCCTTAGCACCTGCGGCGCGAAGGGATTCGGCATCAACCTTGCCATTGCACTCAATACCAACAGCATAAACATTTTCTCTTACAATTCTGTGTTCCAGAACGAGTTCATTAAAGCTGTATGTATCGCAGGGCTTTAAGAAAACAAGGATCTTGCCTTCATTTGCAGTTTCTTTTACTAAGTATTTGCTTAAGTTGCTGCCGCAGAAGCAACCGTAAACCATATCATTGAGTTCGGCTTCAGTTTCGAATACGGCGGGGGTTACATCATAAAATGTATCGCCTTTTTTCCATGCCAATACTCTGTTGACAGTTCCGTCGGCAAGCAGCTCTTTAGCTCTTTTTATCATTACTTCTTGCATCTCAGATCCTCCAACTTCTTATTTTCGCCAAGCTCGGTAATGGTCTTAACAAAATCGTTCATTGTTTCAGCAAACTTTGCGCCTTCAGCAGCAGAGATCCATTCCAGTCTTGTTCTGCCTTTTTCGATACCAAGGAAATCTAACATAGAATACAGAAGGGTTATTCTTCTTCTTTCATAGTAGTTACCGGAAGTATAATGGCAGTCACCGGGGTGGCAACCTGCGATGATAACACCGTCAGCACCGCGCTGGAATGCACGCAGAATGAACAGAGGATTTACTCGGCAAGAGCAAGGAACTCTTACTATTTTAACATTTGCAGGATAGTTCAGACGGCTTGTACCGGCAAGGTCTGCGCCTGCATAGCTACACCAGTTGCAGCAAAAAGCAACTATAAGAGGCTTAAATTCTTTTTTCTCTTCGTTTACCTGCATATTGCGTCAACCTCCGCTAAGATTTGGTTTGTTGTGAAGCCCTTAAGGTCCATAGCACCGGAAGGACAAACAACTGTACAAGCACCGCAGCCCTGGCATACAGCAGGGTTAACAGAAGCAACTCTGCGTGTTTCAACTCTCTTAGGACCGGGAACTCTGAATTCTTTATCTTCGTAAGTAATAGCACCGTAAGGACAAACATGTGCACACTGAGAGCAGCCGTTGCAAAGATTTTCATCGGAACCTGCTACGCAGGGGTTGCCCTGAATCTTATCTTTTGCAAGAAGACCGATAACCTTAGCAGCACAAGCAGAAGCCTGAGATACGGTTTCGGGAACGTCCTTGGGGCCCTGAGCCATACCGGAAAGGAATACACCTGCGGTGGGGCTTTCAACGGGACGGAGCTTTGCATGAGCTTCTGTAAAGAAGTCGTTGGTGTCCATAGATGCGGTAAGCATAGTACCGATAGAACGAGCAGACTGATCAGGCTGGATAGCAGTTGCTAAAACTACCATATCGGCATCAACAAGAATCTGTTCGTTGGAAATAAGGTCAGCACCCTGAACGCAGAGTCTGCCGTCTTCCTTCTCATACACCTTACCTACCTGACCCTTGATGTAATCAACACTGTACTGTTCAACAGCACGTCTGTAGAATTCATCAAAGTTCTTACCGGGAGTACGAACGTCAATATAGAATACGTGAACGTCAATATCGGGGTATTTATCTCTTACAAGCATAGCATGCTTAGCAGTATACATACAGCAGATCTTGGAGCAATAGGGCTTGCCGCTGCCGCAGGTATTTCTGGAGCCTACGCACTGAATAAATACTATGGACTTGGGATGCTCATGATTGGAAGGTCTGACTAACTTACCGTCAGTAGGACCGGCAGCGTTCATGATACGCTCAAATTCAAGGGAAGTAACAACGTCAGGATGGATACCGTACTGATACTCACCAAATCTGTCAAGACTGATAAGATCAAAACCGGTAGCAACAACAATTGCGCCGTATTCCTTGGTGATATATTCGTCCTTCTGATCGAAATCGATAGCACCGATGGTGCAAACCTTCTGGCATACACCGCACTTGCCGCTGGTAAGCTTACGGCATGCGTTGGCATCGATAGTAGCAATCTTGGGAACTGCCTGAGCAAACGGGAAATAGATAGCAGGACGGGTATTAAGGCCCTGGTTGAATTCGTTAAGCGCAGTCTTCTTAGAGGGGCACTTTTCAACGCAGATACCGCAGCCTGTACAAATATCTTCCTTAACGTAGCGAGCCTTTTTCTTTATCTTAGCAGTAAAGTTACCTACGAAGCCTTTAACTTCTTCAACTTCACTGTAAGTGTAAAGAGTAATATTTTCATGGGCAGAAGCTTCTACCATTTTAGGGGTAAGAATGCAGGCAGAACAGTCCAAAGTAGGGAATGTTTTATCAAGCTGTGCCATTTTACCGCCGATAGTGGGCTTCTTTTCTACAATATCAACCTCAAAACCTGCTTCAGCAATGTCGAGGGCTGTCTGAATACCTGCGATACCGCCGCCGATGACCAGAGCACGCTTTGTAACGGAGCTTTCGCCGGCAAACAGGGGCTGATTTAAAGTAAGTTTAGCAACGGCTGTTCTCATCATAACAATAGCCTTTGCTGTACCTTCTGCTACGTCTTTATGTATCCAGGAGCACTGCTCACGGATATTAGCTACTTCTACCATATAGGGGTTAAGACCGGCCTTAGCAGCAGCCTTTCTGAAAGTAGCTTCGTGCATTCTCGGAGAGCAAGCGCAGATTACTACGCCGGTAAGACCGTATTCCTTAATGGCATTCTGAATCATGTCCTGACCGCTCTGAGAGCACAAATACTGATAGTCGGTTGCATAAACAACGCCGGGCTCTTTCTTAGCAGCTTCAACAACTGAAGCAATATCTATGGTAGCCGCGATGTTACTTCCGCACCAACATACGAATAAACCTATTTTCTGCAATGAACTCACTTCCTATCTTTCACGCAATACTTATTTGCTGTATTTTCTGAAACCGCTTACGATTGCCTGCTGCGGAAGCTTTTCATCAAGCTTTTCGGGAACCATATCAGCCTTAAGGTAATTCATACCCTGACGGCGAACATATACCAGACGACAAGCTTCGATAAGCTTTGCGGGCTTAACATCTCTGGGGCAACGCTCTACACAAGCAAAGCAGGAAAGACATTTCCAGATGCCTTCAGAGTTCATCAGCTCATTTATACGGCCCTTTTCAACCATATATACAAACTGATGGGGATGGAATTCCATTTCATTGTATGAGGGGCATGATGCGGAGCACTTGCCGCATTTCATACATTTTCTTGTATCCACACCGCTGATTCTAACGACAGTTTCCTTCAGCAGTTCGTTTTCATTGGAATGCATTTTCTTCCCTCCTCTTATTCTTTAACACCAAGTGCTTCTGCTAAAAGCTCAGTGAAGTAATGAACGGGGAGCTTTACATCCTCAGAAGCGTTTGCGTCAAGGTTGTACAGGCACAGCGGGCAAGCTGTGATAAGTTCCTCGGCACCCTTCATGGCTGCAGATTTCATGATGTTGTCTACGTTCTTATTTGCAACGCCCTTGTCGGTCATGGTAACGTAACCGCCGCAGCATTCATTTCTGAAAGGATATACTACGGGAGTTGCGCCGATAGCCTTAATGAAATCCTCAATAATAGTGGGATTTTCAGGGTTATCAAACTGCATTACGTTGCTGGGGCGAAGAAGCAGGCAGCCATAATAAGCGCCTATCTTTCTGCCGGTTAAGGGGTTTACAACCTTCTTTGCAAGTTCATCAAAGCCTACGGTGTCTCTGAGCATTTCCAGATAGTGAACCACGTTGGTTTCACCTGCATAGGGCTCGGTGAGCTGCAGATAGTTGTTTGCTTTTGTGCGGATGTCCTCATTATTCTTCATGTCATCGTTAACTCTCTTGATAACCTGATGACAAGCAGAGCAAAGAGTAAGCAGATCTCTGCCTTCTTCCTTGGCATTGTTAAGCGCGCGAACAGCGGAAAGCTTGGTTGCAATTTCGTCGGATGCTAAGGGGTATACTGCGCCGCAGCACTGCCACTCAGCTAATTCCTCCATAACGATGCCCAAGGCTTCTGCGCTTTTGCGAGCGTAGATGTCAAGGTCTTTACCTTTTGTTTTTAATGTGCATCCCGGATAATAGCTATAAGTCATACCTTCCTACCCAATAAACTGGGCTGTCCCTCCTCACATTTGTAATTTGGTCGACTGCTTCGAAGGGGTTACTCCCCTTCTATTGTTTTCCCTTCCCTTGACGTTTTTCTTGTTTTATCAACAAAAACCCCGCCACAGAAAGGGGCATTTAAAATAATTTTTCTTTGGTTTAACTGCAATTAACCATATTACTCGAAAATAACATATTAAACCTTATACATTATAATATAAAGAGCCTTTTGAATTATGAACAAATTGTGAACAAGTGGCGGTTTGTTTTAAACTTTTGCAATTTCTTAACCCGGAAATCAGTTAGCCCAAGCTAACACCCGCCTGTCGTCTCATTTTACATAGAAATCCTTAATGCAGCTTCGTCAGTGGCACAGAAAAAACTGTTTCCGTCTTATTCCGTATAAATGAAAATACCCCGAAAGTTCGGGGTATTTTTAAGCTTTTTACACGCCGCGTGGAGTTTAACGAAGAGATACGTCATACATGGCTATAATATTTTCAACGGGAGTATCATTTTGCATAAAATGGGCGCTGGTCATAATATAGCCGCCGTTTTTGCCCAAGGTTTCTATTGCATGCTTTACTTCCCTTTTTACGTCCTCGGGGCTGCCTTTAGGCAGAGTATGCTGGATATCGATACCGCCGTGGAATAACACCCGATCTCCCCAGTTTTCTTTAATAAATGCAAAATCCATTCCTTTAGCCCTTGGCTGCAAGGGATTCAGAATATCCACACCGTTGGCGATTATATTGTCAATAACAGGGGTTACTGCGCCGCAGGAATGATAAATTATTTTCTTACCGTAGCTCTTTATTATAGAATTTACTCTGCGATGATAGGGATACACGAATTCCTCCAGCATTTGAGCAGACATTATAAGTGCCCCCTGGGAGGCGATATCGTCATAAGTATAAACAATATCTATTTTATCCCCTGCTGCATCAAGGGCAAACTTTATGTAATCACACCAGTAAGAACATATTTTATCCATGATATAATGGGCTATTTCGGGGTCAACCACCATATCCATTAAAAACTGTTCCTGTCCGCGGAGCCCCCAGGCGATTTCATAAATACCGCCTGCAGGAAGTTTTTGAACCCTTTTTTTATGAAGGTCGCCAATTTGTTCGGAGTAATGTTCCCAATCGAATTTTGTAGCGTCAGGCCATTTATCGTACTTTTCAAGGTCCTCCACGCTCTCTGCGTAGGCTAAGGGAAAGGAAGCGTATTCGTCATAATCGCAGTGTTCATTCTGCGCTTTACGAAGATGAGTTCCCCAAGGAGTATACCAGGTGCCGTCCGGCAGGATCTCAGGCTCAGGAAGAGTAGACTGTGGCCAGGCATACTGCAGATCCACCTCTAAAATATCAAGTATGTCATTTTCTGAAGGAACGTTAAAATGCTTAAGTAACGTTTTCAGGGTAGTACGCTCTGCCCAGAAATCCACCGGGCATCTATCGGGTTTCTCCCGGTTAAGTACAGCCATAACACGTTCTCTGCTTGTCATACATTTATCTCCTTATATTGATTTTATACCGATGATAACATATTATTTTTCAGTTTTCAATATTTTTATTGACAACTTGGTCTATTTGTGATAGACTTTATCTGGGTCTATTCTTAATAGACCTAAAAGGAGGATCATAAAATGGACAATAAAAATTTAGGAGCAGTAGAAGAAGCCTTTGCCGAAATAATATGGGAAAACGAACCTATACCTTCGGGAGAGCTTGTGAAAAAATGTTCCGAAAAGCTTCAGTGGAAAAAAAGCACAACATATACGGTGCTGAAAAAGCTGTGCGAAAAAGGATTATTTAAAAACGAGAACAGCACGGTAACCGCAATTATTAAAAAAGAGGAATATTATGCAATTCAAAGTGAAAGGTTTGTTGATAAGACCTTTGAAGGCTCTCTTCCTGCATTTATAGCAGCCTTTACAACCCGCAAAGCATTATCGGAAAAGGAGATAAACCAGATAAAACAGCTGATAGATTCCTACAGGGAGGAATAAAAATGAATTATTTACTGTTAAAGCTTATTAATATGAGCATTACCGCAAGCTATTTACTTTTGGCAGTTATGGCAATAAGGCTTCTTTTCAGAAATATGCCCAAATACATAAGCTGTGTTTTATGGGGAATAGGCTCAATAAGGCTAATACTTCCTTTTTCAATAGAAAGCAGGCTCAGTCTGATACCGGGCGCTGCACCTGTAACTCCCAGCCTTATTGAGGGGCCGACATATTCCTTTGATACCGGCATAGAGAAATTTGACCTGAACGTAAATCATTATATAGCAGATAAATATTTCGAAGGGGTTACTCTGCCTGCCGGACATGGAGAGACGGTTTCAAATATTTTGGCTGCCATATGGCTGTCTGTAGTTTTTATTATGCTTTTATACTGCATAACAAGCTACGCAAGGCTTAGACGTAAGGTAAGAATACGTATGCCATACAAAGACAACATATTTCTGTGTGACGATATCAGCACTCCGTTTATTTTAGGCATTATCAAGCCCCAAATATATATACCCTCTTATTTATCCGAAGAGGAAACTAAGCTTGTGCTTCTGCACGAAAGGGCCCATATTGATCGCCTTGATCATATTTGGAAGCCCTTAGGATTTTTAATTCTTGCGCTGCATTGGTTCAACCCTATCGTATGGCTTTCGTATATTTTATTTTGTAAGGATATAGAAAGCGCTTGTGATCAGAAAGCATTGAAAAATGCAAATAAAAAGGATTATTCAGATTTACTTCTGAATTTATCTGCTCCCAAATTTATTCATGCCTGTCCGCTGGCTTTTGGCGAAACTAACGTAAAAAACAGAATAAAGGACATATTAAAATATAAAAATCCGACAAAATGGGTGATCATAATTGGCGTTACAACCTGTTTTATTGTTTCCGTTTGTTTTTTAACCAACCCCGTAAGCAAAACTATTTCCTCGCTGTTGAACATACAAGCCGAAGAAACGGTGCTTGAATATGAAGGCAGTGTACACCCCATTGAAAATACCGAAGCACTAAATACTTTTTTAAAAGAACTCGGCAACACAAAAATTTCTTTTAGCCCTACTTCTTTAAGCCGAAGTGAGGACAGAGATTGCACATGGTCTGTAAAACTAAAAAACACTGCAATAAACATTAATAAAAATTGTGATTCCGTATGGATAGATGACGGCGTAAAGCCATCCTATTCTTATGACATCAGAGACAATGATAAGCTTTCCTATCTTTTACGCAAAGCCCTTACTGAAAGCGTTAACGGACCTACAGTTTCATATTTCGCCAAAACCAAAGATCCGATCGGCGCTCAGTTTTGGCTACATTCCAACACAAAAACTTTTCAGTTTGTTTACAGCGGATTTTCAAGTGAAATGCCCATAGGACATTATGAATATGACGGGCGCAGACTGTTTTTGTATGATGAGACAAAAAAAGATACGGTTTACGTATTCACAAAAGAAGGGCAAAACTTTGTTTTTGACCAAGAAGCCTCTTCTCACCTTCCTGAGTTTAAATTCAAGGAAAACGAAGCGCCGCAGTCACCAATACCCCATAAAACCGTATTTTATCAAACCAAACCGTAATAAAACCCCCGAAGTTATCCTTCGGGGGTTTTTAACTTTATAGGTTATACCATCTGTTCGGGATGGAATACTTCATCAAACTTTTCTTCGGTAAGGAAGCCAAGTTCAATGCAAGCTTCTTTAAGGGAAATATTGTCCTTATAAGCCTTCTTTGCGGTCTTAGCAGCGTTTTCATAACCGATATAGGGGTTAAGAGCGGTAACGAGCATAAGAGAGTTGTGAAGGTTGTGATGCATCTTTTCCTTGTTAGCCTTAATGCCTACTGCGCAGTTGTTATTGAAGGAAACAATGCATTCGGAAAGAAGACGAACAGACTGAAGGAAGTTGTAGATGCAAACGGGCATAAATACGTTAAGTTCGAAGTTGCCCTGAGAAGCAGCCATACCAACAGCAACGTCATTACCCATAACCTGAACTGCAACCATGGTAACAGCTTCGCACTGGGTGGGGTTAACCTTACCGGGCATAATAGAGGAACCGGGTTCGTTTTCGGGAATAAAGATCTCGCCGAGACCGTCTCTGGGGCCGGAAGCTAACCAACGAACGTCGTTAGCTATCTTCATAAGGTCAGCAGCTAAAGCCTTAAGAGCGCCGTGAGCGAATACTAATTCGTCCTTGGAAGTAAGAGCATGGAACTTATTAGAAGCAGTTTTGAATTCCTTGCCGGTGATTTCGGAAACAGCTTCTGCAACCTTAACGTCAAAGCCCTTGGGGGTGTTAAGACCGGTACCAACAGCGGTGCCGCCTAAAGCAAGTTCCTTAAGAACGGGAAGGGAGATTTCGAGCATCTGCTTATCTCTTTCAAGGCTGTTTCTCCAGCCGGAGATCTCCTGGCTGAACTTAATGGGAGTAGCATCCTGAAGGTGGGTTCTGCCGCTCTTAACAATGCCTTCGTTTTCTTCTTCAAGGCGCTTGAAGGTATCGATAAGCATATCAATTGCGGGGAAGAGCTTATCTTCAATACCCATAACTGCAGCAATATGCATAGCTGTAGGGAAGGTGTCGTTGGAAGACTGGCTCATGTTGATATCATCATTGGGATGAAGAAGCTTCTTGCCGGCGATTTCATTGCCGCGGTTAGCAATAACTTCGTTTGCGTTCATATTGGACTGTGTGCCGGAACCGGTCTGCCAAACAACGAGGGGGAAATGCTCATTAAGAGAGCCGGAGATAACTTCGTCGCAAGCCTGAGAAATAGCAGCAAGCTTCTCATCGGTCATCTTTTCGGGTTTGAGTGCATGGTTAGCCATAGCAGCAGCCTTTTTAAGGATGCCGAAAGCGTGAGTGATCTCTCTGGGCATAGTTTCAATGCCAACACCTATACGGAAGTTACCGGAAGAGCGCTGAGTCTGCGCAGCCCAATATCTGTCCGCAGGTACCTTTACTTCACCCATGGAGTCATGTTCAATACGATATTCCATTCTAGAATCCTCCTGAAAATTATGTAATAATTGTGTTATCATATTTAACCACATTATAATATAACACTAATTAGATTTTATTTCTACCCTTTTTAGAAAATTTTTTAATTTTAAGGGCAACTTAATTTTTATCGGCAGACTTTTTCTTCTTTTTTTCCTCTGTGTTGGGATCGGAAGATACCAGGCTGTCAAGTAAATATTCACAGGCAACCTTGTTTATATAGCTTTCCACAGCAAGGTTCATTGCAAGACGGGCAAGCTCTTCCCTTTCCTGTATTTCAAAGGAAACCTTTTCACATGCGTCTTCAAGCTGCCCTGCAAAAAGCTTATAAAACTCCTCGGCACTTTTATTATCCTTAACAGCAGAAAGAAGCGCGCCTACGTCCTTTACCGAAAAAACCTGCTTAAGGCGGGCTATTACGGTAAGATCTGCAATATGCTCCTTGGAATATTTTTTGCCCTTTGCACGGGGAATAAGCCCATCCTTAATATAATTATTTACCATAGCCGACGTAAGACTGTCACTTTCCCTGAAGGATACAGGAGTCCTTGAAATGTAGGCAAGTACCTGATCCATATAAAGATCTATATCGGGGTAAACAGAATAGTCAGCCACTTTAAGTTTGTTTATTCTTTCTTTATAGTTTTCCAATTTCATCACTCCGAAGCCATAATATCATATTCTTTGAAAATTATCAATAATTATTTTGATATTCCGTATTGACATTTTCAGTATTTCCAAATATAATATTGAATATTAGATTACATAATTTCAAATACGGAGGAAAATATGCAAAAGATAGCTTTATTCGGTGATTCGGTATCTAAGGGTGTAATATATGATGAAAACAAAAGCAGATACGTTTTTACAAAAAACTCATTTGCCAATTTATTTTCTGCTTTAAAGAGTCTGCAGATACTTAACTTTGCCAAGTTTGGCTGCACCGTAGCCAAGGGGCGTAATATAATAGAAAAGCATCTTACCGAGGCCGCTCAGGCAGATATTACAATACTGGAATTCGGCGGCAACGATTCGGATCATAACTGGGAACAGATATCAAAAGATCCCCTTAATATCCACGTTCCGCAGACCCCTATTGATACTTTTTCCGAGGAATATATAAAAATAATAGAAGAGCTGAAGGCAGGCGGAGCAAAGCCTGTTATGCTGAACCTGCCGCCAATAGAGGAACACAGATACTTTAATTGGTTCTCCAGAGGTTTAAACAAGGAAAATATACTAAAATGGCTTGGAGGAAGCGTTGAATACGTATACCGTTGGCACGAAATGTACAATATGGAGGTTTGCAAAATTGCCAACGAATATTCCGTACCGCTTATAGACGTACGCTCCGCATTTTTGCAAAAGAGGGATTTTTCGGCCTATCTTTGTTCCGACGGTATCCACCCCAATGAAAAGGGCCATGAGCTTATAAGCGAAGTAATAAGCCTTTCCCTTCCCGATATAAAGAAAGTTCTGAAAACTGTGTAATTACAAAGGAACACCTATTGATTTTCTTTAGGTGTTCCTTTACAATTATATTAATAAAATTTCGGAGGGAAGCATGAAAAAATACACCAAGCCTTCGCTTATAGGCTTTTTTCTTAAAGGCTCAGCCTATTTGTTTATAATAAGTATAATATCTTCGCTTTTACTGTCGCTGATGCAAATGGTAATACCCCGTATTATAAGTACGGTGGTAGACAGTATTATAGGCACCAAGGCTCCCGAATTCCCGAAAATACTGGAGTTTTTCGGCGGGGTTGAATTCTTGCGGGAAAATTTATGGATAACCGCTATCGGGGCTTTGATACCCGGTGTGCTTATGGCAGTTTTCCGTTTTCTTAACGGATATTTTAACTCCAAAGGCGCCGAGAAATTTATTAAGAATATAAGAGACCGCTTATTCGAAAAGGTTTTAAGGCTGCCTTTAAAATGGCATTCCGATAACCGTACAGGGGATATTATTCAGCGCTGCACTACCGACTCCGAAACTATCCGTTCCTTTGTAGCAGACCAACTTACAAGACTTCTTAATATAATAATACTTATAACCGTTTCTCTTATAAGCGTATTCTCATTGCATTCCGGCCTTGCGTTTTTAACGTTGGCTACTATTCCTGTGGTAGTAAGCATTTCCTACCGCTTTTTTAAGCGAAGCAGCGCCCTTTTTACCGACTGCGATGAAAGCGAGGGCGTGCTTTCTTCCATTGCTCAGGAAAACCTTACAGGCTACAAAGTTGTAAGGGCCTTCGGCCAGGAGAAAAAGGAATGTACTAAATTTAATAATCATATAGAAATTTACACTAATAAATGGATACACCTTTGCAAGCTTCTTTCCCGTTTCTGGGGAACCAACGATTTTGTAACCGGCGTACAGTCTATGCTGATACTGGTATTGGGCACCGTTCTTTGCGTTAAGGGAAATTTATCGGCAGGTGAGCTTATTGCTTTTATTACCTATAACACAATGCTTATTTTCCCTGTCCGTCAGCTTGGCAGGATCATTTCCGATATGAGCAAGGCGGGGGTTGCCCTTGACAGAATAATGTACATTATGAACTCCGAGAACGAAAAGGATGAAGGGAAAAAGCTTCCCTTTGTACCCGGTGATATTACCTTTGAAAACGTTTCCTTTGCCTATGAAAACACGTATGTTTTAAAAAATATAAGCTTTTCACTTAAGCAGGGGCAGACCCTTGGCATTTTAGGGCCTACAGGCTCAGGTAAAACCACCCTTATGCTCTTGCTTACCCGCTTATACTTACCTGCAGAAGGCAGAATAACAATTAACGGGACGGATATCAGAGATATTGAGATAACCTCCTTAAGGCGAAATATCGGCACGGTTTTACAGGAGCCTTTTCTTTTCTCAGGCACCCTTTTTGAGAACATAAGCATATCCGCTCAAAATGCTTCTCTTGAGCAGATAAACCAAGCGGCGGCTGTTGCAAGTCTTACTCAAACTGTAGAAAACTTTAAGGACGGCTATAATACCCTTGTTGGTGAAAGAGGCGTTACCTTATCGGGAGGGCAAAAACAACGTACCGCCATTGCCCGTATGCTTATGACCAAAGCGCCTATTATAACCTTAGATGATTCTCTTTCGGCAGTAGACACCGAAACGGACTTTGCCATAAGAAGAGGCCTTAAAGAAACCTTCGGAGAAAGCACGGTTCTTATTATTTCTCACAGAATCGCTTCCCTTATGAATGCAGACTTGGTAATAGTTCTGGAAAACGGACAAATAACCGAAACGGGAAAGCCCCGGGAGCTTCTTGAAAATGACGGGCATTTTGCGCAGATATATAATATTCAAATGACGTTACCCGAAGAACTGAAGGAGGGCGGAAAATGAAAAACAAAAAGCTGAAATTTTTTGGCCTGCCTGTGGTACTTCCCTATTTAAAACCTTACAAAAAGGAAATGACAAACCTTATTGTATTTGCCATTTTGGGCGGCCTTTGCGAAACAGTATTCCCGCTTTTTCAGCAGTATGCTATCAATAACTTTATTTACATTCAGGCAAATAATTTTACCCATTCAATTATTGTTTTTGCCTCTGTTTATTTAACCACCCTTGTGCTTTACGTTTTCTTTAATATTCGTTCCACCTTTGCCGCCTGCCAGGTGGAAATGCGCACAAGCAGAGATTTAAGAAAAGCGGCCTTTGCACACTTACAAACACTTTCTTCATCTTACTACAATCAGCACAACGTTGGCTATATTCACGCAAGACTTCACAGCGATACCGAAAGGATATCAATTATATTCTCCTGGATATTTATAGATATAATGTGGTGTGTTACCTACGCGGCAGGCGCTCTTATTTCAATGTTTATTCTTAATAAGAATTTAGCAATACTGCCGGCCCTTATACTTCCCGTGGCGGTAATAATTTCGGTATATTTCCGCAAAAAGCTTATGGAATGCTTCCATAAAGTAAGGGAAGCCAACTCAATAGTTACAGGCAAGCTGAATGAAGGTATTATAGGCGCAAAGGAAGCAAAATCACTGGTTATTGAAAAGCTTTTGCAAAAGCGCTTTGAAGCTTCAACAAAGAATATGGACCGTGTTTCCGTAAGAATGGCAAGCTGGCGCTCTTTATACATTGCGCTGTTCTCCTTTGCTTCTTCCTTTGCTCTTGCGCTTATACTTTGGCGGGGCGGTATAATTACCATTGATAAGGTTTTAACCGTTGGTACTCTTTCGGCTTTTTTAACCTACGTTGTGGAACTGACCGACAGGCTGAGCAGCCTTGTTACTACCATTACGAATCTTATTAATACTCAGGTAAATATTGAGCGTTTTGATACTCTTATGAATACAATCACTGAAGTACAGGACACCACGGAAGTTACCGAAAAATACGGTGATATTTTTTCTCCCAGAAAAGAAAACTGGGAAGAGCTTAAGGGCGAAATTGAATTTGAGAACGTAACCTTTATGTACCCTGACGGTAACGAGAACGTTTTGGAGAACTTCTCC
Source organism: Eubacteriales bacterium (assembly GCA_045541395.1). GTDB lineage: Bacteria > Bacillota > Clostridia > Oscillospirales > UMGS1783 > JAZRWQ01. Next base: position 19,312 of record JAZQIZ010000012.1, on the reverse strand, counting down.
TTGAAGATACCCCAGGGAACAAACTGTGCTATTGTAGGTCAGACGGGCGCAGGAAAAAGCACACTGGTTAACCTTGTATGCCGCTTTTTTGAGCCTACGGGCGGCCGAGTGCTTATAGACGGCAAGGATATAAAAAGCCGTTCTTTATCCTGGCTTCACTCTAATATAGGCTACGTTCTGCAAACGCCTCATTTATTCACAGGCACAATAAAGGAAAACCTTATTTACGGCAACGAACGGGCTACCGATAAGGAGATAGAGGATGCGGTAAACAAGGTATCCGCCAAGGGCATAATTGAACGTATGGGCGGTTATGATGCCAACGTAGGAGAAGGCGGCGACCTTTTATCCACAGGAGAAAAACAGCTTCTTTCCTTTGCCAGAGCCCTTATTGCAAAGCCAAAAATATTCATACTTGATGAAGCAACCTCTTCTATAGACACCCTTACCGAACAAATGCTTCAGAACGCCATTGAAGAGGTTATGAAAGGGCGCACCTCACTTGTTATTGCTCATAGACTTTCAACAATAAAGCAGGCAGATATTATTCTTGCTGTCAAAGACGGCAAAATTGTTGAACACGGTACACATAGCGAGCTTATTAAGAAAAAAGGCTATTATTATGAGCTCTACTTAAAGCAGTTCCGCGATGAAGCCACCGAAAAACTTTATAAATAGGTTTAAGTCACCTGAACTATTCAGGTGACTTATTTTTTAAGCTTATTTCGTTATTAAGTATCGTAACACCGTTTGAGTTTATTCTGAATGCGGTCTGGCTTTCAAAATAAGTTGCCGTGCTTTTTGCCGCTTTATCTATTACGGAGCAAAGGTAAACTCCCGCAACCACAAGAAGGGCACATAAAACGGCAACCAGTATTCTTTTAAGATATTTCATTTGTTTCTCCCTGATCTTCAAAAACAAGCCTTGCTATGGCGCTGGCTAAAAACACAGCCGATCTTTTGGCTTCCGTAAGAGTATTTCCCGAAGCACCCATTTCTATAAGGACAGAATTGGCAGAAAGCTCCTGATTAAAGGTTGAATTCTTAAGCATGACCGAGCGGACGATGCCGGGGTAACTGCTTTCCAGCGCATTTGCAAGGTTTACCGCAAAGCTGAAATTCTGCTCTTTAAACTCGTTTTCGGTATAGGTACTCATTCCGACAACGGGCATCATCTGAGCACATTGCAGACCCTGAATTTTCTTCACAGGGCGGTATTTGTTATTTTCCTCGTCAACTATAGCGTCACGGTGAATATCTATAACAATTTGCACCGAAGGGTATTTTTCCAGATATTCTTTTACTATGTCATAAGAAACGTCATAGGCGTCGTTATATGAGGTATCAAGCCGCTCGGTGCAATGAACGCTTTGTATTCCCAATGCTTGCAGAGCATCCTTTAAGGTATTACCAACAGCAACTGTGTTCTTCTCGTTATCCGTGCTGTGAGTAGGTGAATCGGCGGTATAGTTATCGCCGGTGGTGTTATAGGCTTCGCTGGTATGGGTATGATAAATAAGCACCAAAGGCCCCTCACTTAACTGAAACGACGGCTTCTCTCTCATAAGGCTGTCCGTATCGGGTGTCTGTTCGCTTTGGTTTCTTATGTAAACGTTTTCCCATTTAATATAAGCGCCGCTGTCACTTGGGCTCATATCCGCTTCAATAACTTTATAGCCTTCAAGCTTTTCAAATTTTTCATCCTCCATAAGCGAGGCCAAAATTGCCGCAAATTCGTCGCCGTGACCTTTTGCTTTGGCTATAGTTATTCCCTTTTTATAATAAAAATATTCATTCCAGTTCTCCTTTGCAATAGCAGTATAGCTTCCCCACGCTCCCGAAAATGAAGGCATAGCCAAGGCAATAAGCAACCTGCTGTTAAAGGCTGCCCGTTCATTAAAGGCACAAGGAAGCCCTGCCTGCAATATTAAATTTGCGCCAAAGCTTCCTGTTAAAGAATTTATTATTAAAACCACGGCTGTTAAATAACCGGAAATAATGGCAAAAAGCTTCTTTTTCATATTTATCCTCCGTTTTTATTAATTATATTCGGAGAATTATTGATTTATGCCAACAGTGCAACCATATCCTCGACCGTCATATCCTGATGGACAGCCATATTAATAGCGTATCCCAAAAGTGCCGCGGCTTTTTTCACAGTAGCATCAACAAACTTCGGAGTAACAACAAACTGATCCGGTGCGCCAATACCTTGCGCTTTGCCGGTAAGATCATAGGCAAGAGTCGAAGCGTTTATAACCAAAGGCACTCCTATACTGATAACGGGAACACCCATAGTTTCCTCCGATATTTCATAGCGGTGATTTCCTATGCCACTTCCCGGTGTGATCCCGGCATTTGAAAGCTGAACTGTTTTTGCAAGTCTTGTTACCTTTCCTGCCATTAGTGAATCTATTGCAATAATAACGTCGGGCTCAACTTTTTTTGAAACCGCCTTAATTATTTCTCCGCTTTCTACACCCGTCTGCCCCAATACACCCGGGGCTATTGCACTTATTTCGCCAAGCTGAAGGCTTTCATACAGCGAACTAAAATTTTCTTTTATATGTCGGCTTACAATAACGTTACTTATGGAAAGAGGGCCAAGAGCATCAGCAATAACCCCTGTGTTTCCCAAACCGGCAACCAGAACGCTTTTATTTTTTAAAGGAGCTAAATACTCGATCTGAGCACTTATGCACTTTGCGGTATTTTCAAGATCTTTACCGCTTATATCCAAAAGCTTAGGGCAAAATACCGTAGCATATTTTCCTTCCCTTTTACCTGTTTTTTGAGAAGCCTCCCTGTTCATTATCTCTATCCTATTGACATTCAGGCCGAAATGTGTTATATCATTACTGGTAATGCCTGTGAGAGTGCCTAAACTTCGGTCCATTACGGTTTCATAAACAAGGTCTGTATAAATTTCGCGCATTTCTTTCACCTCAACAGTATTCTTATTGTTTTCAGGGAAATTATGCGTAAAAATTCAAAAAAGACTTGACAGAAGCCCTGTTTTACGGTTATAATAAATGGCACGGATAAATTTTGATTAAGGAGTTGTTGGTTTTGCCTAACATTAAATCTGCTAAAAAAAGAGTATTAGTTACTGAGACAAAGACTCTTCGCAATAAAAGCGTTAAGACCGCTATGAAAACTGCTCTTAAGAAGTATGATGCTGCTATCGAAGAAGGCAACAAGGAAGCAATTGACGTTGCTTTCAGAAATGCCGTTAAGGTAGTTGACCAGACTGCTGCTAAGGGCGTTATCAAGGCTAACACTGCTGCACGCAAGAAGTCTCAGCTCGCCAAGAAGCTCAACAAAGCAAACGCTTAAGCTTTTATTTTAAGTTGATCTTCAAGTCCGGCTCATGGCCGGACTTTATTGCGTTGTAGGAGAAACCTGAGCTATGAATGTTTTAAAAACCGAGCTTAGAAAAAAAGCAAAAGATATAATACGCGCTCAAAGCCCCGATAAGCGCCTTATGATCGGCAATAAAATGGCAGACATTTTAACTTCATCCCCTTTATGGCAAAAGGCAAAGAGGGTTTTTTGCTTTTATTCTTTGGCTTCCGAGCCAAGCACGTTAAAAATACTTAATACTGCCCTTGCTCAAGGAAAAACCTTATGTTTGCCACGGTGTGAGGAAAACGGGAAAATGAGCCTGCATATTATATACAGCCTTTCCCAACTAAAAAAAGGCGCCTACGGAATACCGGAGCCCCAAGGCTCAAATACTATCACACCCGAGAAAATTGACCTTGCCCTACTCCCCTGCCTTGCCGCTTCTTTGGACGGCAGCAGACTTGGCAAAGGCGGCGGTTATTACGATCGCTTCCTGCAAAGCTTCAAGGGCACTTCCATTGTGCTTTGCCAAAACGAGCTCATTCTGGAAAACGGCTCTATTCCTATGGAAAAGCACGATATCTACGCTCAGTATATTCTTACTCAAACTAAACTGACAAAAGCAAAAAAGTAACGAGGTTTTAACCTCGTTACTTTTTTTTACCAGCGTCTATCTTCATATGGAGTGGATTCCACGCCCTTTGCCTGCAGGTCGGCAACCATACGGTCGAGTTTTCCTTGCCATATTTTCTTAAACCATTTAGTATCGCCAAACCATTTTACTAAGGTGGGGCTTATTGCGTAGTACACTCGAATAAACGCTCTGCCATACCAAGTAGATGCAAGGGTATTATCGCGATAACGTCTCAGCGTCCAGACTTGCGGGCAATCATAAGATCCATATACCGCAGTTGCCACATAACAACCACCGGAAGAAGATGAAGCCTCTGTTGAAGGGATCTCAAATGAAGAGTCCAACTCTTTTACCTTTTCAGCAAATTCACGAATTTTCTCACTATTAATTAATTTCTCACTAGAACCAGCATATGGTGCAAACTCAACATTAGCAACTTGAAATCTTTCACGTCGAATTGTCAATAAACTATCATTTAAAATATTCTTATCAAGATCGTCACGATTTTTGATAATTTCCTCTATTTTCTTTTCTATTTCACAATATGATAGTATGCAGCTACCTATTGTATTCATAACCATAGGTCTCATTTTCTGATATAAATCATTGTGTACTTTACCCGCAGGCGATAATATGCTGCCACCTTCATACTGTCGCAGCAAGGACGCGCTACCTGCCGCAATACTAAGTAATCTGAGTGAAGTTTTTGTAGTAATTGTTTTAACTCTTTCAACAGCCTCATCTGTGCTACAATTTTCAATAGCCATATCATATGCTGCGGGAATTGTATTTCCTAATTTATCTGCTACCGAACCAGCCTGTGCATTCGTGTATGATGTGAATTCACCAAGATAAGAATAAAAATACGCCTCCCAATCAGAAGGATTTTCATCTAATATTTGTTTATAGTATTCTGCAGCGTGCTCAAGGTCATCAACTTCAAGAGATTTTCTTGCTCTTTCGTACAGGTTGGATAATTTTTTCGAGTTATCAATCTCAACCATTAATTTTTTTGCTTCTTCTATAGAATATTTTGTTCCACAGTACTGACATACGAATATACCGTCTTGCTTAATAAGGTCGTCGCTACCGCACATTTCACATTTAATTGCTTTCATAACTCTTTCCCTCTCTTAAAATATCTCTAAATTTCTTCATATTGTCCTATGACAGGACAAGTATATGTTGAGGAAATGATAACATAATAATTGTCCTATGTCAAGACAATATATACTAAAGGAGGACAGTTATGGCTAGAATAATAGATGGCGAAAAAATGAATTTTGTGGGTAAAAAAATACGTAGACTACGCACAAAAAATAAAATGAGTCAGCAAAAACTTTCAGCACTTCTGGAGTTACAAGGCGTGTATGTCTGCAGAGGCTCCGTTTCTCGAATAGAAGACCAGTCCCGCACAGTTACTGATATTGAGCTTTTAGCTATATCCAAAGTATTCAAGGTTACTGTAGATGAACTATTTGATGATTCTTACAAAAAGTAAAAGCAACACGATATACTCGTGTTGCTTTTTGTTATATGAAGGATCGGAGGGCTTTTTCTAAGCGGGCAAAGCCTTCTTTCATTTGGCTGTCAGAGGGGGTGGAGAAATTAATGCGGAAGCTGTTGGTTACGTTTTCGGGAGTGCAGAAGAAGGCACCGCCGGGAACAACGGCCACGTCAAATTCAGTTAAAGCTTTCTCACAGAATTCATTCATATCTATACTTTCGGGCAAAGAACACCAAACGAAAAGGCCGCCGAAAACGGGAGACTTCTTAACACCGTAGGGTGCAAGATGCTTTTCAAAAAGCTCCAAGCAAAGACTGAGCTTTTGAGCATAAATGCCTCTCAGGCCGTCAAGATAATCTTCGTAATCGGTTTCGGTCATAACCCTATGGCAGATAAGCTGTGAGAGAATGGAGGTATGAACGTCATCCGCCTGCTTAGCAACCACCATTTTGCGAATAATTTCATTGGGGCCGATGGCATAACCAACGCGAAGACCGGGGGATATTACCTTGGAGAAGCTGCCTGCATACATTACTATTCCCTCCTCATCGAAGGATTTAATGGCAGGGATGTGTTCACCTTCATATCTTAATTCGCCGTAAGGGTTATCTTCAATAATAAAGATATTATACTTTTTAGCTATTTCGTAAATAGCCTTTCTCTTCTCCAGTGATGTAGTAATACCGGTAGGGTTCTGGAAATTAGGGATAACGTATAAAAGCTTAGGAGAAAGCTCCTTGGCCTTTTGCTCTAAAACCTCAAGATTCAGGCCGTCATCCTCCATAGGTACACCCACAAGCTTTGCACCGATACTTCTGAAGCTATTTAAGGAGCCTACGAAGCTGGGTTCCTCAACTAAAATAACTTCGTCCGGGTTACAAAGAATACGGGCTGTAAGGAGCATAACCTGCTGAGCGCCGGCGGTTATCATTAAACTGTCGTTTTCTTTAAAAAGCTGATGCTTATCAGCTTCATAATCCTTAAGATATTTTATGAAGGAAGCTTCGCCGTCGGTAGTGCTGTACTGAAGGGCCTTTACCGGGTCGGTTTCAAAAATATTATTTACTATTTTGGCTATATCCTCTTTAGGGAAGGCATCGGGAGAGGGGTTACCTGCAGAGAGGGAGATAACACCCGGACGCTGAGCCATTTTTAAAATGTCGCGGATAGCGGAAGAAACAAGCTTATTTGCATTATCTGAGTATGTATATTCCATTTTAAGCCTCCGAAAGTTCTTTTAAATAATTTATAGCTTCAATATAACCTAAAAAGCCTTTTCCTGCAATAGTTTTTTTTGCGCAAAGGGAAATATATGAATGCTGACGAAAAGCTTCTCTTTGGCTTATATCGGAAATATGCACCTCTACAGTGGGAATGCTTACCGCCTTAAGGGCATCTAATATTGCTACGCTGGTATGGGTATAGGCGGCAGGATTAATAACAATACCGTCAACCTTGCCGTATACAGACTGTATCTTATCTACAATAGCACCTTCATGGTTAGACTGAAAGCATTCGCATTCAATACCAAGCTTTTGACAGTGACTGTTTATCGTACCGATAAGGGCTTCGAAGGTCTGATCTCCGTAAATATTCTTTTCTCTTATGCCCAGCATATTAATATTCGGGCCGTTTATTACAAGAAGTTTCATATAAAATCACTCCAAATCTGCTGAGCACACTGCTCGGAAGTATTGTTGTTTTCAACCGTAATGTCTGCAAAGGCTGAGTAGACCGGCTTACGTACCTTATACATTTGCTCAAGGGCATTTATATCCTTTGAAAGCGGCCGGCCGCCTCTTGCAAGATTATTCAAGTCTCTCTTTATAAAATAGATCCTGCCGTTTTGGGAAAGCCTTTGGCGGTTTTCTTCTTTCAGCGGCACACCGCCGCCTGTAGAAATAATTATGCCGTTTTTCTTTGAAAGTTCAGCGATTACCTGAGTCTCAAGGCTTCTGAAATAAGCCTCGCCGTATTTTTCGAACATTTCGGGTATGGAAAGACCTGCTTTCTGCTCAATAAGCTCGTCGCTGTCAAAAACCTTTCGGGAAAGTTTTTTTGCAATAATACGGCCTACTGTAGATTTACCGCAGCCCGGCATACCCGTTAGCACGATATTGGTACGGCTTTTAGTTATTTTTTCTAATATCTCCCCTGCCTTTTCCTTTGCTATCTGAGAATCCGTAAAATATTCAGCGGCGCTCACAGCCTGACCTACAAGCATTGCAAGACCGCAGCAGCATTTTAAGCCTAAATCTTTAGCCTGCAAATAGGTTTTGGTTTTCAATGGGTTATACACAACGTCCGCATATGCTTCAAGGTTTGAAAAACGGCTAAGATCAATAAACTGACCGTCTGTTTCAGGGTACATACCAACCGGAGTAGTGTTAACTATAACCTGAGGGCTGCATTTTTCATAAACGTTTTCATAGTTTATCTTACCTTTGCGAGAGGCAAAAGAAACCGAACCGGCGCCCATATCATTCACAGCCACATATACGGTTTTTGATGTAGCACCGGATCCTAAAATTAAAACACTTTTATTTTCAAAGGAGATATTTTCTCTCGCAACACAATCCTTAAAGCCATTATAATCTGTATTATAGCCGTAAAGAACGCCGTTTTTATTAATAACAGTATTTACACAGCCTATTTTTTTTGCGTTTTCATCTACCACGTCACAGCAGTTCATAGCTGTTTCCTTATAAGGGATAGTTACGTTTACACCTGAGAACTCTTTTTTATTAAAGAAATCCTCAACCTCTTCTTTTTTTAGCTCAATAAGCTCGTAGCTTTCCGCCCAAAGGCTTTCGTGAATTTCTTTAGAAAAGCTATGAGGCAGTTTTTCACCTATAAGTCCGAAGCGGAGATCCATATTACACCTCGTAATAGCCGCCAAGGAAGGTCAGTTCTTCCTCGTTGGTCAGCTGAGAAATAAGATCAACAACCGCATCAGAGTAAATAGAAGCCTCCATATCCATATAGAACATAAACTCAAAGTCCTTGCCGGGAATAGGGCGGCTTTCAAGTTTGGTTAGGTTAAGTCCTAAGGCAGAGAACTTGGAAATAAGAGAATAAAGGGAACCAGGACGATGGGATACGTTGAACATAATACTTATTTTATTTGCGCCCGGGAATATTTGAAGGTTTTTGGAAATGCAGATAAAGCGGGTATAGTTATTATCATTATCCTGAATATCAGATTCTATTACCTTAAGGCCATATTCGTCTGCGCAGGCCTTGGAGGCAATAGCCGCAATATCATTTCTGCCTGACTGAGCAACGGTTTTTGCCGCCATGGCGGTGTTTTCAGCAATAGTTACCTTAACACCAAGCTTTTCAAGAAAGCCTGCACACTGACCGATGGCCTGTTCATGAGAAACTATTTCCTTTACAGAAGAAAGAGATGCGCCTCTGTTACCTAAAAGCGAGTGGTTAATTTGCAGCTTTACGCTTCTTGCAATATAGAATTTATGTTTTTTCATAAGATCGTAAACTGCGCTTACAGAACCGTGAAGGCTGTTTTCTATAGGCAGTATACCGTACTGGCAAAGGCCCTTATCTACTGCCTGAAATACGCCGTTAAAGGAGTTCATATACATAATTCTCGGCAAGGAGAACAGCTTATCTGCCGCCTTTGAAGAATAAGCACCTTCAACGCCCTGGCAGGCAACGGTTGCTTTTTCAGGGAAAAGCTTAGGGGTAACGTTAAGAGCCAGTTCAATTTCTTTTTTTAAGGAGCCGCCATTATTTAAACGTCTGTCCTGATAAGAACGGCTCAGATCAAACAGTGTATGATACAAGATCTTTGTATAACCCTGAAGCTCTTCGGAAACCTTATCGGTTTCTGTGCTTATTATATCACGTTCGCGGGAAGCATCCATAACCATCATATTATTTGCCTTTTTATAATCCGCTATTTTGGCTGCCACCTGCATACGCTTCTGAAAAAGCCGGGTTATTTCATCGTTTATCTGATTTATTTCTTCTCTTAATTCCTTTATATCCATTTTTTATTTCTCCTAAATGATCATATCGTAAATTGCTATTGCTGCCGCCGCCTCTACACAAGGCACGGCGCGGGGTACGATACAAGGGTCGTGTCTGCCGGAAACGGTAAGCTTTGTATTTTCCATTGTTTTAATATTAACGGTGTTTTGTTCTTTGCCTATAGATGGTGTAGGCTTAACGGCTACAGAGAAAACTATAGGCATTCCGCTGGAAAGACCGCCTAAAATTCCGCCGTTATTGTTTGTAAGAGTCACTATCCTGCCGTCCTTTACGCAATAAGGATCGTTATGCAAAGAACCGTAAAGTTCAGTACCCTTAAAGCCGATACCGAATTCTATTCCCTTTATTGCAGGGATACAGAACATAGCTCTGCTTATCCTTCCCTCTATACTGCCGAAAAAGGGCTCGCCCATACCTGCTTTAAGACCGATAACGGCACATTCTATCTGCCCGCCAACGGAATCCAGGGAAGCCTTGGCTTCAAGTATTTTCTCCTGCATTTTCAGGCCCTTTTCATCACACAGTACCGGGAATGATTTTTCTGCGCTTATGTTTAAAGTTTCCTTATTTACGTTAACAGGATCGTAAAGGGTATCCTCAATGCCTGCAACGGATTTAATATGAGCGCCTATATAAATACCCTTTTCTTCAAGAAGCTGTTTACAAAGGGCTCCTGCAAAACAAAGAGGGGCCGTAAGCCTTCCGGAGAAAAGACCGCCGCCGCGGATATCGTGAGCCTCACCGTATTTTATAAGGGCAGGGAAATCCGCATGGGAGGGGCGGGGGCAGGAAGCGATTTGGGAATAATCCTTACTTTTCTGATCGGTATTATAGATCACTGCGCAAATGGGAGCGCCCACTGTTTCACCGTCTACCACTCCGGAAACGATCTCAGGATAATCAGCCTCCTTACGGGAGGTAGAAAGAGGGCTGTTACCGGGGGCCCTTCTTGCCATAAAGCTTAATATTTTGTCCATATCAAGTTTTATTCCTGCGGGAATATTATCTATTACCACACCTATTGCCTTGGCGTGGGACTGACCAAATAAGGACACTTTAATATTTTCGCCGTACTCAGAGGACATTTACATTACCTCCTAATTTTTCGTAATCTTTAAAGAAATCCGGATAGGATTTTGCTACTGCCTGAGCATTTTTTATTGTAACTTTATTTTTACAGCAGGTTGCCGCAACGGCACCCGCCATTACTATTCTGTGGTCTGAAGCACTGTCTATACAGCCGCCTTCAAGGGTACCCCCTTCTATTACAATACTGTCTTCATACTCAATGGCATTGCCGCCCAAAGCATTTATCATATTACAAACAGACTTTATCCTGTCACTTTCCTTTATTCTAAGCCTTTTTGCGTTTACTATAGCCCTTTTGCCTTTATTAAGCGCAAAAACCACTGAAATTATGGGAACAAGATCGGGGATCTCGCTAACGTCCAGCTCGGTTATATTTTCAATATTCTCTGCTATTTCAATTATTTTTTTATCACCCTGCAGGCTGTTTGCATTAAGACCGCCAATATTGATTTTACTGCCGACCGCATTGGCGCCGACAAAGAAAGCGCTGTTGGACCAATCCCCTTCCACCTTATAGGTTTTAGGCGAGATATACTGCTGATTGCCCTTTACAAAATAGCCGTATTGTGTAATTTCAATATTTATGCCAAACACTTTTAACGTATTTATTGTCATATCCACATAGGCTGAGGACTGCAAGGGGGATGTAAGGATTATTTTACTGTTGCCTGAAAGCAGAGGCAGGGCAAAAAGCAGGCCGGAGATATACTGAGAAGAAACGTTACCCGCTATTTCATAGTTCCCGCTTTTCATTTCACCTGCTACGGTTATAGGAAGGCTGTTACTGTTTGTTTTACAGCCGTTCTCTTCCAGTACCTTGCATATTTCAGTAAAAGGGCGCTGAGGCAAACGGCCTTTGCCTGTTAAGGTAACTTCTTTGCAAAGAGCTGCGGCCACCGGCAATAAGAACCTTGCTGTGGAACCGCTTTCGTTACAATCAAGTGTTGCACTTTCAAGGTATTTTGCACCCTTAACTATTATTTTACCTTCCTCTATCTCAGCATAAGCGCCTAAGGAATTTATACAGCCTACGGTCGCTTCAATATCCTGAGAAATACAGTTTAATTCAATAACCGTTTCTTCCCTGCAAAGCGCGGCGCAGATCAATGCACGGTGGCCGTCGGACTTTGAGGAAATGGCCTCTATATTACCTGCAAGTTTTGCAGGAGAAATTACAATATCCATCAGTTTACCCCAAGCTCAATCATTTTTATAAGCTCATAGCTTGTAGCCTTATAAAGCTTGTACTGTCCGATATCCATCGGCAAAATAACGGTTATACCGTCCTTATCGGATTTTTTATCCGAAAGGGCACCCTGCACCAGCTCTGCAGAAGAATAATCACATTCTGTTGGAATTCCTTCTTTTTCTAAAAGAGCCTTAAGCCTTTGGGTTATATTACTGCAAAGGCCTGTTTTTTCAGCAGCGGTGCTTATTCTTACCATACCAATGCCAACGGCAAAGCCGTGAGGCATTGTATAACCGCTTGCTTTTTCAATGGCGTGGCCTAAAGTATGGCCGAAATTTAGTACAGCTCTTTTGCCTTTATCAAATTCGTCAGCTTCAACGATGTCTCTTTTAAGCTCTACACAGTGAGAAACAACGTATTCAATATTATTCTTAAGCGCGCCTTTTTCCAGGGCTTCAAAAAATTCTTTATCTAATATTGCTCCGTATTTTATAACCTCGGCGGCACCTGCAGAGAAGACCTCCTCCGGCAAGGTTTTAAATCTTTCGGTATCACACACAACAAGTCTTGGCTGCCAGAAGGTACCTACTAAATTTTTGCCTCCGGAAATATTAACTGCCGTCTTCCCGCCGACAGAAGAGTCTACAGCCGCAAGGAGGGTGGTGGGAAGCTGAATAAAATCCACACCCCTCATGTAAAGCGAAGCCGCCAACCCTGTAAGGTCACCAACAACCCCGCCGCCTAATGCCACAAGCATATCACTTCTTTTAAAGGAGTTTTCGCAAAGAGCATCCAGAAGTTCAAAGAGGACCTCCTTGCTTTTAGCGCCCTCACCGTTTTTCACAACAAAACTTGACACCTCATACCCTGCCCCGGAAAGAATAAAGGAGGTTTGAGAAAGATATAACGGGGCAACGTTATCATCGGTAACTATCATAAGCTTACAAACAGGCTTTATTTTTAAAAGCTCCTTGCCTAAGGACCGAATAATTGATTTGCCTATAAGCACTTCATATTTAGTTGATGCATTAATTACAACTCTGTTCAATTTTAAAACCTACACTTTCACTAAGCACCTTTTTCTCCTTGCCATCTTTCAGCAGTTCATAAAGTTCTTTTTTATCTGCCTTAACAAGAGCGTCCCGGTACTGACTCAAATGTTCTATTAAAAGTTCAATTTCTTCTGTTAGAAATTCTTTGTTTTCCAAAAATAATTGTGACCACATTTCCTCATTAAGGTAAGCTACCCTGGTAAGATCTTTAAAGCTTCCTGCAGAAAATCCCGAATGGAGAAGGGCCGTAGGACTCTTTATATATGCGCTTGAGGCGATATGGGCAAGCTGAGAGGTATACGCAATAGTTTTATCGTGAATTTCGGCTGTTGTAACAGTAATTCTGCCAAAACCCAATAAATACGCAAATTTTTCTATGTTTTTTAGATTTGTTTTGCTCTCATCCTCATTTGGTACAATTATAAAGGAGGCGCCTTCGAAAAGCTCTGCAAAGGAGTTTTCAAATCCGGATTTTTCAATGCCCGCCATAGGGTGCGCGCCTATAAAGCAGAAGCCGCACTGCCTTGCAATTTCAAAGCCCATTTTGCAAACCTTGGTTTTTGTACCCGCGCAGTCAAATACAATACAGCTTTTCGAAATTCTGTTTTTATATTCTTCTAAAAAGGAAACACAGGCATCGGGATACAAAGCAATTATAAGTATATCACATTCTGTTATACTTTCATAGTCTAAAACCCCGTCGGCAACAAATTGTTTTATTGCTTGTTGCTCTGTTTCTTTGTTAATATCCGAAACAAGCACCTTATAGTCTGTATTCTTTTTTACTGCCTTAGCCATAGAGCCACCGATAAGCCCCAGCCCAACAACACCTACTGTCATTATATTACTCCGTTATGCAATCTCTGATCTTATTGACCTTACCCATAAGTCTGTCGAACATTTCGGGGGTCAATGACTGTGGACCGTCACAAGCCGCATGAGCAGGATCGTTGTGGACCTCTACAATAAGTCCGTCAACCCCCGCGGCTGCGGATGCCATAGAAAGGGGTTCTACCAAACGGGCAATACCGCCTGAATGGCTTGGGTCAACAATTACGGGAAGGTGGGTCATTGAATGGAGCATTGGCACAGCAGAAACGTCAAGAGTATTTCTTGTAGCTGTTTCAAAGGTACGGATACCTCTTTCGCAGAGGATAACGTTCTTGTTGCCGCCTGCCAAAATATATTCGGCACTCATTAAAAGCTCCTGCAGAGTATTGGCAAGACCTCTCTTTAAAAGTATAGGTTTATTGGTATGACCAAGCTCCTTGAGCATTTCAAAGTTCTGCATATTTCTTGCGCCAACCTGAATAACGTCAACATCCCTGAAAAGCTCATACTGCGACATATCCATAATTTCAGTAACAATAGGAAGACCTGTTTCTTTTTTTGCTTCCAGGAGCAGTTCAATACCCTGACCTCTTAAACCCTGGAAAGCATAAGGAGAGGTACGGGGCTTAAAAGCGCCGCCGCGAAGCATATGAGCACCCGCTTCCTTTACTCTTTTTGCAACGTAACATATCTGCTCTTCACTTTCAACAGAGCAAGGACCTGCAATAACAGCAAAGTGGCCGCCGCCTATTTTTATTCCGTTTATATCAACTACCGTATCCTCAGGATGCATTTTACGGTTAACAAACTTATAAGGTTCCTGAACACGCTTTACGTCATCTACAATATCAAGAGCCTTCAGCAGTTCTATATCAAGAGTAGTAGTATCGCCTACAAGACCCAGTACCGTATGATGATCACCGGTACTTTCATCTATTTTAAGGTTATAGCTTTTAAGCCAGTTTTTAAGCCCCGACAGCTGTTCGCTATCAACGTCTTTCTTTAAAATTACGATCATAAATATCACTCCTTAAAAAAACAATAGCCGCAGTCTATACTGCGGCTAAAAACACTCTTAATATTGTTTTTAAATTCAGCTCACAGCATAGCAAATTGGACTTTACCAATAAAGGCAAAGCCGTAATAAAAGTAAAAGCTGTTGTAAATAGCTGTAACCATAAAAACTACTCCATAATTTCTTTGTGCATAATTATACAGCAGCACAATTATAATGTCAAGAAAATTATCTTAATTTTGCAAAAAATCTTGTAAGAATATCCTTACATTCTTTTTCTCGCATACCGAAAAACAAGCAGGGTTTATGATTAAAGGGCATTTCAAAAAGATCTGTCAATGAACCTGCCGCTCCCCCTTTTTTATCCGGAACTCCCGCATAAACGTTTCTTATCCTTGCGTTTATTGCAGCTCCCGCACACATTGGGCAAGGCTCTAAAGTTACATAAAGATCACATTCCTCAAGACGCCAAAACCCAATATTCTCACAGGCTTCGTTTATTGCTTCAATTTCCGCGTGAGCAAGGGCATTTTGGGTCTTTTCCCTGCGATTTTTGCCTTTACCTACAATCTGCCCATTACAGACAACAACAGCGCCTACAGGCACTTCCCCCTCTTTTTCGGCCTCTAATGCCAGGGCAATTGCCGCATCCATAAATTTCTCTTTCATTTCACAAAAACTCCCGCATAAACTATAGCTACAAATACACATAAAACGGAAACCGTTATCACAACAGGATTAAGCAGCGAGCATCTTAAAGCCTTTTTGCTTACAAGCTGCTGTCCGTTAAAAGGCTTATGGGTAAAAGCCATTACAACCAAGCACACAAAGCCTATTACAAAGAGCCCGAGAAATATACAGGTAAACACTGCCGAAACATACTCTTCGTTAGGGCTGTTTTGCAATACCACCGTTTCAATAAATGCGAAAAGATTATTCATGCCATGTATAATTATAACCGACCATATGGATTTTGTTCGCAAATATACGTAACCTAAAAGCAAGCCGGCGAAGAACGCGAAGGGTATTTGTTCCACTGTCATATGCATAACCGAGAATAGTAACGCCGAAACCAACAACGCACCGAACCTGTTAAACTTCTCAAGCCGTCCCAATACAAATCCTCTGAAGGTAAACTCTTCTAAAAAGGCCGGAGCTATTACCAATATAACGCAAAGAAGCGCTGACTGACCGGGAGTGAACCTACCGGTTATTTCATTTGCCAAAGCCGAAGAAAAGAATAAATTGCCTGCTGAAGTAAATATATAACAGGCATAATTTATGGCGTAAACGCCAAATATCCCGCCCAACGTTATCCAAAACTTAGGGCGTTTAAAAGAAACGTATTCATTCATCTGCTCTTTACTGTTTACAATCAGGGAAACAACCATCGGCACAGCAAAAAGTGCAAGATAAATACATAAATACACAACTTGCCCCAGTTCTACGTTACCAAAGCCGTAGGTTGAGAAGGTTTCCGGAGTCATTTCCATATCTGCGGCTGTCATACTTGTGTTTGTAGCAAGCATTGATAAGGCAGAGAACAGCCCCATAATTAAATTGAGAGCCATAAAAATTACCGTATTTATTATAACCTCTTTTTTAAAGAGCCTTCTGTTTTCTTTGTCCATTTTAAGCGCCCCCTTTTTTATTATACTAACATATACACACTACAATTTCAACACTACTTATCTGCCCTCATTTTGTTTTTAAAAATAATAACCGCGATTATCGTCAGTATAACAGCGTAAACTATTACCCAAATCAAGTGGCCCATTATATCACTGTAGTTTCCTTTAAGAGCAGCTCTTGCGGCCTCAACTGCTCTGTAAAAAGGCAAACACTCGGCTATTTTCTTAAATACTCCCCCTACAAGGGAAATATCAAACCATGTGCCTGAAAGCCAGGCGCTTAAGTTTGTAAGCATAGCACCGCACACACCGCCAACCTGCTTATCATTCAAAAGACTTCCCATCAGCAGTCCCAACGAAATATACACTACCGCCGCAGGAATAAGCACAACAATACACAAAAGAATATCAGCAGTCATTTTGAGACCTAAAAACAAGGCAACAACGAAGCAAACCGTTATTTGTATCACTGCAATGGGAATCAGTGGCAGTGTATATCCTAAAATAAAGTCTGAGCTTGTCATAGGTGAAGTATACAGCCTTAATACAAAGGCACTGGTACGGTCCTTTGCTATTATCATTCCTGAAAACAAGGTTATAAAGGAAAGACCGAATGCAGCTATCCCGGGCGTTAAATGGGAAATTTCAAAAAGCTCTGCCGGTATATTTTTCTGTATGAACGTCAGCAGCAAGAGCAACACCACAGGGAAGCCCAATCCAAAACAAATATTCAACTTATCACGCATTATTTCTTTTGTTATACGCTTTGCAAATATATGAAATTTCACACTTACACCTCCCTTTCGCAGATTTTAACAAAGGCATCCTCAAAATTATCCGCACCACTCTTACTGATGAGCTCCCTGGCTCCTCCCAAAGCGCATAACCGACCTTTTGCCATTATTCCTATACGGTCTGCAAGCTGCTCAGCCTCTTCTAAATAATGTGTGGTTAGAATAACCGTCGTCTCGCCCTTAAGCTTTCTTATTATCCCCCACATTTCCCTTCTCGCCAACACGTCCAGACCAATAGTAGGCTCGTCAAGAAATAGAATTTTAGGTTCTGAAACCAGCGCAAGAGCAATAGAAAGCCTTCTCGCCCAGCCGCCCGAAAGGGTTTTTGCAAACTTATATTTAACTTCCTCTAAGCCAAATTCCAATATTGCTTTATTAGCCTTTTGTTTTGCCTCATTTCTGTTCAGCCCGTATAGAGCGCACATAAACTCCAGATTCTCAAAAACCGTAAGATGTTGTGCAACAGCGGTTTCCTGTGGAGAAACACCAATAATCCGCTTCACCTTCTGTGCGTCTTCGGTAATACTGTTACCGTCAAGAAACGCTTCACCGCAGGTAGGCTTACTCAAGCAAGAAAGCATTTTTATAGTGGTAGTTTTCCCCGCACCGTTAACCCCTAAAAGTGCAAAAATCTCTCCTTTAGCTACAGTCAGATCAAGCCTGTCAACAGCTACGGTATCTTTATATTTTTTAGTTAATCCCTTAACCTGTATCATTGCTCCGCCTCTATCTTTCTTGCTTCATCAATAAAGCTTTCCTCTGCTGCTGTCCGCTCCCTTTTCTTAAATACAGCATCTACTACTCCCTGAAAAAAACTGTGTTTCTCAATAGCTATGCCTCTTTTTTTGTCTGCAAGCAAAATAAGTGTATCCCCTGAATTTATATCAAACATTTCCCTTACTTCAACAGGTATCACTATCTGTCCTTTTGGTCCCACCTTAACGGGGCCCATATATTTATCCTTCATATCCATCCCTCCACTAAAGTATAATAAGTATTACTTGTAATACTTATTATACTCCTTTTTTTAACCATTTTCAATACTTTTTCGCAAAATCACTACTATTGACAAACCCCGCTTAATATAGTAAAATATATGAGTAATTTTAGTATGTAATTATAAAAAAAGGAGTGCATTTACTATGGAAAAAATGATTAAAATTCAAAGCATCACCGAACTTCAGGAAATTCAGAAATTAGCAACCTCCGTTCAGGAAGACGTATACTTTCACTCTGAAGATAACAGCATCATGGTAGATGCAAAATCCTTTATCGGTCTGTTTGCTCTTGATTTTTCCAAGCCCGTAAAGGTTGTAACAGAAAGCCAGTACGTAATCGATCAGCTTAGCAAATAATAAAAAGGAAGATTTTTATCTTCCTTTTTAATTCGAAATAACTCTTGCCTCAGCTATATTAAACTCGAAACATAGTCGGGTCTGTCACTTAGCCTTTCTCTGTAAACCCTTTATTTATCGGGGTTTTTAGAACTTCGGTTTGCATTTTCGGAATTCTGCATCTCGCAGTTTTCTCGCAATTTGGTAAATTGGCTTTGCCTTTACAATTTTATATGGAGACGTATCGAAGTGGGGACGTTGCCGAGCGCTGCCGGTGGCAGATGAAGCGAAGGCTACGGAGTGGCCGCGGTCGAAATTTTTACACGGCAGTGTTAAAAAATTTCGGGAACCGCAACAGGACATAACGGGGCGCCCCGTTCGGTAAAAATTGAATAGTTCGTTATACTCTAAATTGAGTTTAACATACACGGAGACGTATCGAAGTGGTCATAACGGGGCTGACTCGAAATCTTCTTCGCCAAGCGGAAGCCGAAACGCCGAAAACCCTTTAACCATGCGGGTTTCGGGCATTTCCTTGTTTCTGAAACACTATGAGTTCTAACGAGAATTCTAATACATCTGAATATTTGCGTTAATACTCCTTCGGGAGTTTAACATATACGGAGACGTATCGAAGTGGTCATAACGGGGCTGACTCGAAATCAGTTAGGGAGCAATCCCCCGCGAGTTCGAATCTCGCCGTCTCCGCCAGAAAACGACAGATTCCGACAAGAATCTGTCGTTTTCAACTAAATCCACCCTTGCGGGTGGGTGAAATATTGCTTTGCAATGTGAAATACGCCTGCGGCGTGTGAAATTCGCTGTGAGCAGCGAGTGGGTGGATTTAATTTCACTTGATGCGATAGCATCAAATTTCACA
>JAZQIZ010000011.1:0-2370 GCA_045541395.1 Eubacteriales bacterium | reverse complement strand
GGTGTAGTTAGTACCGGCCTTAAGACCTGTTACGTTATAATAAAGGTTCTTGGTGGTAGCAACTGTCTTATAAGTCTTGGTGGAAGCATCGTATCTGTAAACTCTGTAACCTGTTGCGCCTGTAACCTTAGGCCAGGAAAGTTTAACAGAGGTTGTTGTACGGGAAGATACGGTAAGCTTGGAGGGTGCAGCGGGGGCTTCATAAAGCGTTGTAACCGAAACGGGCTTGATATCACCCCAAAGGTAGGAGTCTTCTTCAATTTCCGTGTATGCTCTTACACCGTAAATATATTCTGTGCCGGCGGCAAGGCCTGTGACAGTATAGGTAAGGTCAGTCACGTAAGACTTAATATTTTTAAATTCGCCACTGGAAACATCGTAACGGTAAATCCTGTAGCCGGTTGCACCCTCGACCTTCGGCCAGGAAAGCTTAACGGAGGAGGAACCGGCGGAAGCGGTAACGTTGGAGGGTTGACCCGGCATAACGTTATAATACATGGTCAATGAACCGGAATAATTTCCTATAAAGCTTACATTAACGGAATATTTACCGGGCAAAATGCTGTTTTGGGGATAGGTTACGGTGTAATCCTTATTTAATACAAGAGGGTTACCCATTGTATCTTTAATAATAACCTTAGGCTTTATCGGGCTTCCACTGTAGCTGTAAGTGGTGGATTCAAGCTTATATTCTCCTACGGGGTAGATAACCTGCTCCGGAGGTGCAGCGCTTTCGGAAAAGCCTGTTAATTTCAGCTGACATTCTTCACC
Organism: Eubacteriales bacterium; assembly: GCA_045541395.1. Lineage (GTDB taxonomy): Bacteria > Bacillota > Clostridia > Oscillospirales > UMGS1783 > JAZRWQ01. The sequence goes on along the minus strand of JAZQIZ010000011.1, from coordinate 1,599 downwards.
TACTATTACGCTTGAATACTTAAAAGTAGATTGATCGCCGTTAAGGGCGGAATATAATTCAATTACATTATCGGTATTCTGCAACCATGCAGCATATTCATCAATATCAGCACAGAAAATGCCAAGTCTTTCACCGTTCTTAACCGGGCCAAAGCAATCAACGAGATCATTTACGGTTATTGTTGAAATAACCCTGGAACTGTTTACGTCAAAATAGCTCAGGTTTGTATGGTTACATTGGGGGAGCTTAAAAACATCACTGTCGATAAAATGGGTGTCTTCCATTTCCGCAAGGCTTATGCCGAAATAGTAATGGAAGATGTTTTCCTTTTGGTCATCCCAAGTGGCATCAGTATAAACACAGTTGCCGTCAAACCAAACCAGATTCCATGCGTGAGGGATAACTTCACCTGTAGTTGGGTTTACACTGTTACCCTGAACGGTCCAGCAATTAACACCGGCGTTTTGCAAAAGAAGCTGATATGCAGCGGCATACCCTGCGCATACAGCCTTTCCTGCCACAAGAGCGCCGTAAGCTGACTGATGTTCTCCGGTTTTAACATACTCAACGCGGTTTACAAGCTGGTCGTGAATGGCAAGGGCTTTTTCATAATCAGAGCCTAATGCAGGTACTTTCTTCATTATTTCAGCCACAGCCTCATTAACTGCAGCTCTTGCCTGAGTAAGAGCCTCGCCTGTAAAACGGTAGTTGGGTTCTATTTTTACAATATAACCGCCTAAGGTGCTGTAAGAATAATCGTTTATCATCCAGAAGCATTCAGGATGATCGCTTAAAAACAAACGAAAAACCTTATTAAACTGTTCCGGTGTTATTTTTAAGCTTTTATCAAATGATATCTCTTGCGGAGTGTTGCAGGGCAGTACCGAGGCAGTAAGGACCTCATATACCACATATTCATTAGACTGCGCATCAATTGTTTGCCTGCCGTTTAAAATCGGGGTATAGGCTGCCGAAACAGGATTTATTGTAGCAAAGAGCGAAAATATTGTAATTAGGCAGAGTAATAATGCAATTGTTTTTTTCATAAGTTACTCCTTATACAAGCATAGGAAAGCCGAAAAACGGCTTTCCTTTTGCTTAATTGTTATTTGATTTTTAATGCCTTTACGGGGCTGAAGGAGCTGTAAACTTTAGTGCTGTTTACAGTCTTATATGCGCGAACCTTGAAGTAATAGGTCTTGCCGCTCTTAAGCCCTGAGCAAGTTTCGGAAATATCGTTTGCTTTAACGGAATCAAGCAATTTGTATGTACCTGTTTTGGAGGTAGCGTAATAGATCTGATAACCGTTTTCTCTTGCAACGTCATTCCACTTTAAGGTTACCTTGCCCTTAGCGGAGCTCTTTACAGAGCTGATAAGAGGAGCTACAGGTCTTGTTGCGGTGGTAAGGGATCTGTAGCCGCTCCAGATGGTGGTGCCGTCGGAAAGCTTCTTGTAAGACTTGATCCTGAACTTATAGGTAGTTGCAGACTTAAGGCTCTTTACGGTATAAGAAAGGTTGGTGGTGGTTGCTACTGTCTTATAAGTGCCTGTAGAGGAATCGTATCTGTAGATTCTGTAGCCTGTTGCTCCTGTTGCT
>JAZQIZ010000010.1:0-6824 GCA_045541395.1 Eubacteriales bacterium | reverse complement strand
CATTGCGGTAAGCTGCTGCTGCTGATTTATAATAGTGCTGCTCTCTTCCAGACGAGCCAAAAGGCTAGTTATCTGCTCTGCCTGTGCTGCTATTTGTTTGTCTTTCTCTTGGAGCTGCCGCCGCTGTTCCTCTAGCTGCTGCTCTAAAATATCTAGTATTCTATCGGTGCTGCTCTTTGCCTGTGGCTGCTCTTCCATCTGTGGCGGCTGCTCTTCCTCTGCTACTCTTGGAGCGGGATTGCCACTATACAGGACTTCTAAAGCAGTTCGGCTTATGTATTTAACCCCATCAACCACTTTTAAATAGCGTTGAATAGGGTTGTTTGCCTTGCCTAGCTTCTTGTAGATACTTTGGACTGAAACCCCCGCTAAATCGGCAAACTCTTTGACTGTTAGCAAGTCTTTACCCATAGTTAAACCCCCTTAAAAACCCGGTTGAATGTTAAACCCCATTATAAACCCTGTTTAACTGAAAATCAACCCTTGGGGTCTGCTAAATCCCAGTATTTATAAACCGTTGGCTTTGAAATACCTGTTTCCCGCATACACTCCGCTTTACTGCCGTCCGGGTGCTGCTGCCGCCACTCTATAATAGCTGCTTCTTTTGTCGGTCTGCCCTCTGGCGGCATTTCTCCGACACGCTTTAATACTGCTTTTGTTGCTCTAGCTATCTCTAAATGTATTTCTTGCTTTCTATAATTCCGCTTGTTTTTCTCTATTGGAATATCTGTAAGATTTACTATGCTATCAATCGGAAAAGTAATGTAATTATCATTATACATTTCTAAAGCTGCTAATACATCTTCACGAGTAAAGCGGTTTGTTTCCTCTTGGGTTAGCTTATCAAACGGTTTTACAAGCTCAAATGCTACTTGCTCTAATTCATCTCTAGTTATCCCGGCTTTTTTTGCGTAGATAGCTAAAACCATTATACAAAAGTATCTGTGTCCGACTGCTGCCCCGGTCTGTATCTGCCGCACCCACCAATCAAACAAATCTCTTTTAGTAGTCCATACGCCCCGCGGCTTTTTCTCTATAATACGACTCTCATACCATTCTGGATATTTCTTTTTTGCCGCTTCAAGTGTTAGGCGGCTCTTATAGGTGTATTCTTTTACTCTGGCTTGTTCCTCTACAAAACCATTCAAATAATCTATACTGACTTTCTTTCCAGTAGCAAAAGCTCTTGTTCTGCCGCCGTCTTTTGTTATACCGCCTACCATTCTAAAGCCTTGAAATAAACTTTCTATTTGCGGCTTGTCGTATAGTTCTGTAGTGTATTTATTCCAAATCTTTTTTGTAAGTGCCTTTTTAAGCTCTGCTAACTGCTTTACTATATTCTTGAAACAGGGAAGCGGCTGCTCTAGCTGATAGTATAGGTGTATTCCAGTTCCACTAAAAACCGTGTATGTCGGCTCTGGAAGAAAACCGTTTTCCATTTGAAAAAATAAATCCCGCAAATAATGCTCTTCGGTTATTCCGTCTAGGTCTATTGCTATCGCATACATAAAACGAGCATTAGCAGCTACACGACTTCGCCCGGCGTAGCTTATCGGACTAATGATTATAAAGTTTTCACTTTCTAAAAGCTCATCCAGTAGCCGCAAATCATCGGTAATGACGTGGCGGCGGGCATTTACGCTATCTTCTGCTTTTGGCAGCAGTTCCACGGCGATAGCATTATAACGCCCTTGCTCTTGCTTGCCCCGCTCTTCCAACTCCCCAGCCGGGAAGATAGACCTATAAAACGCTTGCGGCGGCACTTCGTCAAAGAAGTTTTCCAGATACTCCCCGATAAACTCACGCATACTCTTGACCCCCTAGCCAGTGCTTCTAACTGGCGTTATATTATCAATAGGTTTTTTTACTATAAAACATAATACAACGCCGTTGCGAGGTTGTCAAGCCAGGGAATAGACCCCCTAGAACGCCCTAGAACGGCTTTTTATGCCTTGGGTAATATAAAACCCTTTCCAGTAGCAAAAAACGCTCACAACGGCATTTAACGGCCTTTACGGTAAATGTATGATTTACTGACGGAAACGGCGGGAGTATTTAAACCCCCGCCGTCTTTTTATTTGCTGATTGAGTTCATCCAATCTTCTAGTGCCAGCCTTAACGCTTTAGCTTTCTCTGCTACTTCTGGCGGCACATATCCGCTTTCTACTTGCTCTCTTGCTTTTACCAATGCTTTTTGAAAGTCTTTAGCTTTCGCTGTTATGTCCTCTGGGTTTAGCATTGCTTATGCTTTCTTTGCCTTTACAATAGCGTCGTATGCGTCCTTGTGGTTTGCCTTAAACCACTTCAAAGCAACCAGATAACCGGCTTTTCTTTCCTTGCCGTTCTTGTCCTTGATTTTCTTATTCTTCTCTGCTTCGTATTCTTCCTTGCCCTTTGCGTCTTGCTTATCATCAAAGTATTTGATAATATCATCATCGCTCACTTTGGCAGCAGTAGAAACACGCTTTTCCTTTACCTTATAGCCATTCAGAATATAAGTGGAGATAATACCCCTCTCAATCTCTGTCAAAGCTCCAGATACGGAAATAGTCTTTGATTTTTCATTTACTTTATAGTTTGCCATAGCTAGACCGCCTTTCTAATTTTATACGATAACCGCATTATACACCAAAAGAAACCATAAATCAATAGGGAAGCGGCGGGAGAATGATTTATACTTCCTTTTGGTGTATAATCCGCTTATCTCCCGCCGCTGCTTTCTTTACTGCTGTTCTTTTACGATTTCAATATATTTTTTTAGTGTATTTCTGCTGATACCGTGCTTCTCCATCAAATCTACTTGCTTGATACTTCTATCAGTTAGAAATGCTCTAATGTCTGCTTCAAGCTCTGCCGTCATTTTGTCTAGTGTTCCCTGTTTGCGTCCTTGCTGCTTATCACTTGCGGCAATACCGTTTTTAATACGGTTAATCAGTATTAAACGCTCTTGTTCTACTCTGTCAAGCTCTACAATAAGCAGTAGTTTAACGGTGCTTTCTAGGCTTGTTCTTGCTACTATGTTTTGTTGTTCCGCAACATTTAAAAGCTGCTTTATGTAATCGGTGCTGACTGTCGGATTATCTATAAATACTAGCTCTATCCCTCTTTCCAGTAGCTCCATATATTTATTATAGCCGTTGTTTGCTTCTCTGGTAAATCTACTAATATCTTTAAAAACTATTGTATCTCCCGGCTGAACGAGCCTTTCAAGTCGTTTCCACTCTTTGCGTCCGTCAAAGCTCTTGCCGCTCACATCTTCTTGAAACTCTGCTACATACTCTATACCGTTATCTTCTGCGTATTTCTTTAATGCTGCTTCTTGTCTGTTATATCTCTGTAATCCTCTTTCCTCTTTGGTAGAGATACGCTTATACTTGAAATAGTTATTCATTGTTATTCCTCCTAGTGTCATTTTAACTTATGTTTTCTTGACACTATTATAATACCATCAATCTGACTATTTGTCAAGCTATTTTGACACTTTTTCACTATTTATTTTCTACTAGGGTTATTTTGACACTTTGCTTTACTGCTGCTTACTCTTGCTTTTGGTCTGTTTATCGTGTAGTATATTATTGTAGTATTCTGTATTATTTCTTTATTTGCGGCATTATAACGGTGTTGTATTGCCGTATTATAACGCCGTTGTATTGCTGTAAAATAACGGTGTTAGAATACAAAGCCATTGCCGCACTTACTATTATTTATCATTTCTGTAATTCTATTTGTTTCTTTTACTTTCTCTTCTGGTATTTCAATTATTGTTTCTTCCTCTTCGTTTGATAGTCTGGATTTATCGTAGAATGTAAATCGGCACTCTTTCGGCTTGCTGTTGTCCTTTGGTATCAAATACCCCTGTTCTTTTAGTTCTTCAAATGCTGAATTATACGCCGTTATTCCTAAACCACTCCACGCACAAAAATCAGCACTAGACAAAGCAAAGCTATAATTATTCTGGTTCTTTGCCAAATACATATAAAGTTTAAAGCCGCCTTTGCTCTGTAAGCGTCTGGCGGCTTCGTCTAGTGCGTCAAGATTGTTTGCGGTGTATCTGTGGCTTTTATCGGTTTTCTCTTTATTGACTGTTATAGTCCGTTGGTTTGGCACAGTTGGCATTGTTCTATACTCCTTTGGTCTAGGCGGCTTTACTGCTGCCGCCGTTCTTTTCCTCTTGCTGCTTCTCCCGCAGCTTTCTATGTAATTCGGCGTGTTCTGCTTTAGTCAAACAAACGAGGTTGCTTGCTCTATTATCCCATCGCCGCAAGTTCTTATGATGGACTTCTTTTTCTTCTGTAAAGTTTTCGCAAAAATACTTTGCTACTAACCTATGTAGTCTATAATCTTTTGTGCGGTATTTCCCTTTTGCTTCTGGCTTTTGGCTCAATTTAACACGCAAGTAGCCTTTGCCGTCTGGTGTCGGCTTTAGCTGCTTTTCTGTGCCTATCAAGCTCTTAATATTCCCTTTATTGCTAATCTAATATCTAGGTAGCTCTTCAAGCGTTTTCCATAATTCTGTATCATCTGGCAAGCAAATACACTCCTTTCTGTTTTTTTGCTCTGTGTAGCTAACTAGGGCTTTATTTATTAAAGTCTTTCAGTAGTTCATCAAGCACTTTTTCTATTGTAGCTGCTGCTTTTTTCTCTATCTCTGCTTCAAGCTCTTTTTCAAACTCTTTGCGGCGGCGTTCTTCTTCCATTCGGCGGCGTGTTTCTACTTGTCTTTTCTGTTGCTGAATACGGAAGTTTTCTTCCGCTGTCTTGCCGTTCTGCTGATAATACGCCCAATCAGGCATTGCCCCTATGTCGTGTAAATACTCTATTTGCTCTAGTGTGTAAGCCATTGTTATACCCCCTATTCTCTCAAGATTTCATTTAATCGCTGCTTGTTCTTATAGCCTAGCGAATAATAGCCGCCGAGCCAGTTATACAAGCCTTTCTCTGTCATTCCGAGCATTTCCGCTAGTTCATAGTAGTTCTTTATATATCCCATAGCTTTTAATACTCTGACTCTTTTAATCAGTTCTTTATCATTCATTTGCTTTTACTCCTTTTTACTAGTATAATTCCACCTATTACGGCAAAATAAAACTCCCGCCGTTAGCTGCTGCTAGTCCGGCGGGAGATACCCATAGAGTATATTTACTTTGCCATTATTATTTGCGTTTTATTTCTAGTAGTTTTACTAGAAACGCCCAAACTTTTTTTGTTTTACCGAGCGGGAAGTGCTAGACCCCCCGGGCGGGTATACGGGAAAAAATATTTTTTTACGCTCAATCTCTGGTTTGTGTGGTCTATTCTCCCACTAAACGCCCAAAAAATCGGCGTGGAAAAACTCACTCCATACTGGATAATTCTTCATCAATAGCCGCAATCTTCCTTTGGAAGCGTTCTATCGCCTTTAGAGCGGCTTTTTTCTGTAATAGTAATTCATCCTTGCGGGAAAGATAAAAACGCTCTCCGCCGTGTTCGCAGCTGCCGCAATCAAAGAAAACGCCGTCCTCTGTTTCCATTCGCAGCTTTTCCGCTTCGGTGGCGGCATTATATAATTTTAACTGCTCTTCGCACTTCTGGCATACTGCCGGGAGCGGGTTTGCTTCTATCCACTCTAGCATTACTCTTCGTCCTCTCCCTCTATCGGTTTGAAAAAGTCCGGGTGTTCTGCTTCAAACTTACGGAAAAACTCTTCCATTCTTGCGTTTTCTTCCGGTGTTGGTGGCGGGGTTTTCTCTCTTAACGCTTTCATAATGTTTCCGAAACTGATAATATCTTTATGATTTTCTAAAATATCCAGTTTATCTGACATTATCATATAATCAAGAATTGCGTGTAATCCGTCTATGTCATACTTACGAGCCGCCCGCAGCGTTAAAACTCTCTTGCCCTCTCCTGTTTCTACATCATAGCAGCAGCCGCCGAGAATAAAACGCTCTATCTCCGCTTCGCTCAATCTCTCTAACCATTCTTTTTGTGTTGGAAAATCGTCTTTTAATCTTCTTTTTGCCATTATTATTCCTTTCCGAAAAGCCTACTCCAAAAGCTTTTTTTCTGTGGCGGCGGTGGAAGCGGCGTTTCCTCTTCTGTTATTTCTGCTGCTTCTGGCTGCTGTGGCGGCTCTTCTTCAGCAGCGGGAGCGGGTGTAGGCTCTGCCGCAAGTAGTCCTTTAATATTCATTGCGGTAAGCTGCTGCTGCTGATTTATAATAGTGCTGCTCTCTTCCAGACGAGCCAAAAGGCTAGTTATCTGCTCTGCCTGTGCTGCTATTTGTTTATCTTTCTCTTGGAGCTGCCGCCGCTGTTCCTCTAGCTGCTGCTCTAAAATATCTAGTATTCTATCGGTGCTGCTTTTCGGCGGCGGCGGTGCTTCACTCTCTCCCGGCTGCGGCGGCGTCTGCTCTTCTGTGATTGCCGGCGGTGCTTCTTCCGCTGCTGTTGGAGCGGGAGCGGAGCTATACAAGATTGCGTAGGCTCTACGCTCAATGTATTTAACCCCTTTAACCTCTTTTAAATACCGTTGAATGGGGTTGTTTGCCTTGCCTAGCTTCTTATAGATACTCTGGACTGAAACCCCCGCCAAATCCGCAAATTCCTTGACTGTCAAAAGGTCTTTTTCCATTCTAAACCCCCCTTGAAAACCCGGTTTAACACTCAACCCCATTATAAACCCGGTTTAACCATAAATCAAGCCTGCGGAGCGGGTCAAGACCAGTATTTATAAACCGTTGGCTTTGAAATGCCTGTTTCCTCTATACACTCTGCTTTCGTGCCGTTTGGGTGCTGCTGCCGCCATTCTTTTACGGCTGCTTCCTTTGTCGGTCTGCCCTCTGG
>JAZQIZ010000009.1:0-106367 GCA_045541395.1 Eubacteriales bacterium | reverse complement strand
ACATTAAACAAAGACGATTTTTCCAGGCTCACTTCTTTACTAAAATTACTTTAGTTCAAAGTGTTCCTTTAATTTTTTGAGTTATTCACTCTTTGAATTAACAGGTTCTCTTCTTTCAAGTTGTTCAATTCTCAAGGTCCGCCTGCCTTTATGGGGCAGGGTCTTCATTCTAACAGATTTGTCGCACTTTGTCAAGTACTTTTTACTTAACTTTTTGAAAAAAATCTGCACCGTCTCGCGACAGCTTTATTAGTATACTCATTTTAGGGTGTTTTGTCAAGCACTTTTTTCGGATTTTATTAAATTAATTATTTCTCCCTGAATTCGCCCCCTAAATGCTTTATTAATTACTTTTAACACAACGAATACCAGTATTGTACCAACAACAGCAAGAATCGCTTTGAAGGCTATTGTTTCCACATAAAAGGTTAATATGCATAGTAAAAGAAGCATCACTACAGGAAACAGGTAAACTGCAAAAAGAGCAGCCCATGGCGGAGTGTTATTAACCTCAGCCTCAACGATATCTCCTATTTTATAGGAACGGAGATTTTTTACGGTAATGCTTACGGACGTAGTTTGACAAGAACTACAATCTTCGCAGCTGTGACTACAGGCAGAAGGACGAATACACAAAATATTTGCAGTTTCTTTGTCAGGGTTTACACTATAGATTTTTCCGCGCACTATCATACTATTCACCTCTCTTATACTCTGACATTATTTTTTCTGCTATTCGGATCCCGTCTGCTGCTGCGCTCATTATACCGCCGGCATAACCTGCGCCTTCGCCGCAAGGATATATCCCTTTAAAGCCTTCGGCACAAAGGGATTCATTTCTTAAAATGCGAACGGGGCTTGAGGTTCTTGTTTCTACGCCTGTTAACACAGCATCAGGATCGGCAAAGAACGAATGATTCTTTGCAAAACCCTTAAGTCCGATCTGAAGATGCTCTATTACGAAATTCGGCAGTATTTTAGAGAGATCGCAAAATTTTGTGCCTCGCGGATAAGATGGAAGGACGGACATATAGGCATCTGATACTTTGTTATTAAGGAAATCCCCAACCAATACGGTAGGCGCAGCATAATCTTTACCTGCCGCTTCAAATGCATTTCTTTCTATTGTTCTCTGAAACTCAATTCCGCCCATAGGATCATTTGAAAAGTCTTCAGGAGAAACCGATACGCAGATAGCGGAATTAGCATTAACGTTATTTCGCGAGAAAGAGCTCATTCCGTTTACCACAACTCCGCCCTCTTCGCTTGCGGCAGCCACTACCTGCCCTCCGGGACACATACAAAATGAATAGACGCCTTTATTACCATACCGGCGGGAGACATTATAATCGGCACTGCCGAGCAAAGGAGAATTTGCATAATCCCCCCATAAAGACTGATTCACTTTTTCCTGAAGGTGTTCAATTCTTACACCGACGGAAAATGGCTTGGGCTGCAATATTAGTTGATTCTCTTTAAGCATAAAGTAAGCGTTCCTTGCGCTGTGACCAGCAGCTATTACAAGGCAATTACAGCTTACCCATTCATTATTATTTATTTGTACTGCAGAGATTTTTCCGTTTTGGATTTTGATATTGGTTATTTCAGAATTGAAATTGACCTGACCGCCAAGACGAATAGTTTCCTTGCGGATATTTTTTACGACCTGTCCTAATTTATCGGTACCGATATGAGGCTTTGCAAGCCATAATATTTCTTCAGGCGCACCGAACTGAACGAACTTTTCCAGAATAAAGCGACAAGAGGGGCTATTGATCCGTGTTGTAAGCTTACCGTCAGAATAAGTGCCGGCACCGCCTTCACCAAACTGCACGTTTGTATTTACATTTAGCTTTCCACCATTAAAAAAACTGTTCACTTTCTCATTTCGATCATCTATACTTCCGCCCTTTTCAAATACAACGGGCCTGTAACCGCAAAGTGCCAGAAGATAGGCGCAGAAAATTCCCGCAGGACCGTACCCCATTACAACCGGCGGACCAGAAAGAGACTCAGCTCCGAAGACATTTGGTAAAGTATATTCAAGAGGAGTTACAATATCTTTATTATTACGGGGTGGCTCACCTTTAAAACCGACAGAATAAACAAACACCGGCTTTTCTCCGCGGGCATCCAATGCGCGACGGAAAACAAAGGCATCAGAAGAAGCGGATTTTGGAAGATTTGCTTTTTTAGCAGCCAGGACAAATATCTTTTCCAAAGGAGTAGTTATATCACCTTTTACATTATTAACTACAAACATTGACCGTTACCCCCAGTATGCTTTCTGTAAACCGACGGTGCCATACCGTATTTTTTCTTAAATCTGTTATGGAAATAAAACTGATTATCAAAACCGCTTTCAATGGCAATATCGCCAATGGACATACCCGTTTCGACCAAAAGGCGCTTAGCCTTTCCCAGACGCTGATTATTCAGATACACTACCGGCGGCATACCCATTTCTTTTTCAAAAAGTCTTGTAAACTGAATATGGGTAAAACCTAAATTCTTCGCCATATCTTCTATTGAGATTTTATTTTTCAGGTTAGATTTCATGAAATCCACTGCCTTTCGAATGGCGTTATTGGTAATTACCCTTTCTTTACCCGCGTTTTCCTGCAAATGATGGGCAATTACGTGACTCCAAAGACTTTTTATTACGCCATCCTTAAGGGCAAGGAATTCGTTGCCGTGAAACTTACCGCAAAATTCACAGGCTTGTTTTACGAGAGCTTTATCTACATTAATTAATCCACACAGAAACTGCCCGTTATCTTTAAGCCATTCATCATCCTTATTGAAATTCAGACCAAAATAATGTATTTTCATCTCCCTCTCTATTTTTCTATTGAATTCCACATCCAATGGAAAGATAACCGCCTGGTATTCCGAGGCGATAAACTTTTCACCCAGCATATTACAAACAAAGCTGCCTTCTTCTACTAAAATGAGATGCCAGCTATCGGTATAATGGGAGCCTTCCATCCAAAAATGGGTCTTATAATCCACAGTATGTTCAATTACAGTTGGCATTGCGTAATCCATATAAGTACCGCCTGAAAAAAATTATATATTTTAAAACAGATATTAGATTTATTATATATATAAACCGTGCTATCATCAAGATACTACCTGAATATTATAACAAGGAGAGTAATAATATGCAAGAATTTTCACGCGAAAAGGTTACTAATACACCGCTGGACGTTGACGTTGTAATCGTTGGCTCGGGTTCCGGAGGTGTTTCAGCCGCAATAGCTGCCGCAAGACAGGGTGCTTCCGTGCTTGTGCTTGACAAAAACGGTTATGCAGGCGGTATGCTTGCTTCCGGTCTTCCATACCTTGGCTATCTTGATATGAAGAAAAGACCTACAGTTGGCGGTCTTGCAATGGAATACGTTGACGAGTTGGTTAAGGGCGGTGCTTCATACGGTGTGAGATATTGCCCCAAGCATTTATCTATTGTTTCCACTAACGCAGAGAAGGTTAAGCTTATTACAGCCAAGATGCTTCTTGATAACGGAATTCACCTCATGCTTCATAGCTACCTTATTGATGCCACTGTTGAAAACAACAGAATTACAAAATTAAAGTTTGACTGCGCAGGCAACCGCTTTGAGGTTAAAGGTAAAATATTTATTGATGCAACCGGTGACGGTGTATTGGGTGCAATTGCAGGCGCACCTTTTGAAAAAGGCATTGCAGGAGTTAACCTTCAGCCCTCTTCGGTTATATACACCATTGGCGGTGTAGACAAAGAACGCTTTTTAAAGTGGGTTGAAAAGAATCCGGAGAATATGCCCCCCTATACTATGGAGTATTTAAGAGAAAGACCCGACTTTGTATTTGTTACAATGGAAGCTTTATGGAAAAAGCTTAATCCCATTGGCGAATGGCCCATGAAGGGTATTTGGGCTATGATACTTATGAACAGGCTCAATGACAGTGAAGTTGCTCTTAACGGCCCCAGAGTTCCCGCCACTGACTCCACCGATCCCAACAGCGTTACATTCGCTGAAATTGAAGGTATGCGTCAGGCAGAAGAATTTGTTGAGTGCTTAAGGAAACACAGTGAAGGCTTTGAAAAGGCGTTTGTTTCTCACGTTAATGACAATATTGGCGTAAGAGAAAGCAGAAGACTTGTTGGTAAAGAAACTCTTTCCATTGATGAAGTACTTAATGCAAACAACGACGAACGAACCATTGCTTTAGGCTCCTATCCTGTTGATATCCATAGTTCGAAGGACCACACCTCTACATTCCACCACGTAGAAGAGCCCTACGGTATTCCCTATTTGGCTACTGTTTCTGCTACTATTGAAAACCTTATGATGAGCGGAAGATGCATTTCTACTGACTCCCAGGCATTTGGTTCCACCAGAGTAATGGGTACCTGCTTTGCAATAGGCGAAGGTGTTGGTATTGGTGCCGGCCTTGCAATTAAGAAGGGCATTGATCCCGCACAGGTTGACACCAAGGAAATAAGAGAAATACTCCGAGCCAACGGCGCAATACTTGAGGTTTAATAATTCACAAAAGCTTCACTTTTAAGGTGAAGCTTTTTTATTGCCTTTTTACCGGCATATATGCTATTATATATCTACGAAAGATGAAAGGCGAAAACAATATGAAGAAACTGATCAAGCCTATATGCATATTAGCAATAGTATGTATAATATTTGTAGCATTTTGTAATTTGTATATGATAGGAACAACAAAGGGTCATATTCTGGAGGATGCAAAGGATTTTGAGGCAGATTGTATATTGGTGCTTGGGTGCGGTGTTAACGGAGACACGCCAAGCAAAATGCTTTCAGACAGACTCGATAAAGCTCTGGAGCTGTATGGGAATAATGCAGGCTTCAAACTGCTTATGAGCGGTGACCATGGCAGAGATGATTATAACGAGGTTATTGTTATGAAAAACTACGCCATTGACAGAGGGGTCAATGAAGAAGATATTTTTATGGATCACGCAGGGTTTTCCACCTACGAGAGCATGTATCGGGCAAGAGATATTTTTGAAACTCAAAAGATCATAATCGTTACGCAGGATTATCATCTATATAGAGCGGTTTACAATGCAAGAGCCCTTGGGATAGATGCTTACGGAGTTTGCGCTGAGAAGGTCAACTATTACGGACAAACACAGCGCGGCCTAAGAGAGATACTCGCAAGAACAAAGGATTTTATTGGTTGCATATTTAAGCCTGAGCCAACCTATTTAGGAGATGCTATACCTATAAGCGGCAACGGAATTGCCACTAACGGATAAGAAAAAATCCCCCGAAGAACGGGGGATTTTATTATTTGTTCAGATTTACATTTACAGTATATTTACCTATTACACCAACGTTATCAATATTATTTACGGTGAAGGTTACAGGCAAAGTAACCGAACCGTCGGTTGCGGTAACAGTACCCATATCTACGTTAGCTCTTATGGCATCAGACTTAAGAGAATCGATCTGAGAAGGAATGCCGCGAAGTTTTACCGTAATGCTGCCGGAAGCAGACGGGTTGATTCCCTTTGGAACATTACTGAACGAAATTTTAGTAGACGGTATTGTAAAGCTGGCCGTATGGAATGATTCAAAGGAAAGCTTAACTGTCACCTTCGAAACGTCATCGATAATAGTAATACCACTGGGGCTTATAATATCAAAGTTAATAACGGAAGCACTGTCATACTGAGCCGTATCAATAGTACCTAAAATAAGCTGATTGTACTCCTGCAGATCAGCCTCATTAGCAGCCACCCTAACGGTTTTGGGGCTTATTTCAGTTTTAATAATAGCCTCGTCACTGCCGCCGGAGCTGTTTACCAATGCTACAGTTACAGGGACCTCTTTAACCTTATAAACAGGAAGGTTAACAGAAACCGTATCAAAATCCTTAACGAGCCTTGTATTAGCTATTTCATCTCCATTTTTATCGGCAATTACAATATCCTTCTTTACAGTCTGGGTAATAGTAAAGGGAGAAACATTTACCTCAACGGGTATTTTTTCAATTGTATCAAGAAGAGTGGCCGGTCCGGTAAGGTTAACTGTAGCGGGAGAAACGGTTACTGTACCAAGCATATAATCATCTTTCAGGCTGCCGACTGTCACAACCTCAACGGGAACGTTCTTGGTTGCTTCTTTATCAAACACAAAGTTCACGTTATAAACGCTCTGCTCGGTAATCTGAAGCTTATCGGAATTAGGCAATTCAATATTGATTGGCAACGAATAGCTTCCGGCAGCAGTAACTGCATCCATATCAACGGTAACTTCTACTGAATCCTTTCTCAAGGTTGAAAGGTAAACACGTGGGCCTGTAACTTTGATATCAACAGATCTATCGTCATGATCCAAAACAGTGAGACCGTTTTCATCGGGTATGCTGCCTTCGAAATTTACGGTTACAGGAATATCATTAATGTTAATAGTATCCTCAGGATTATAGTAACCGTTAACGTAAAACCAGAGCACACAGGCAATCAAAAGGGAGACACAGAAAAGTACGGTATTATTATTTGAAAGTTTACTAAAGAAATTCATTATTTTTTTCATACTTACTTCTCCTTCTTCTTAAATATAGAAAGAGCCTTATCCGCCTTTGAAGGCTCCTGCTCTACCCTGAGATGAATGCGAAGCATATCCCTAAGCTCCATAGGAGAAATATTACGAGTAAGAACACCGTTGTTTGCAACGGAAATATAGCCTGTTTCTTCGGAAACAACAACCGCCATACAGTCAGACACCTCAGAAACACCTATAGATGCTCTGTGGCGAGTACCGAGTTCTGAAGAAAGGTTGGGATTTTTAGTAAGAGGCAAAACACAGCCTGCCGCAATAATACGGCCCTCGCGAACTATAGCCGCACCGTCATGCAAAGGAGCCTTAGGATAAAATACGTTTTGAACCATTTCATTGGACATCGCAGCGTCTATAATAGTTCCCGTTTCTTCAATATCGCCAAGCTTTGTGCCGCCTTCTACAACAATAAGGGCGCCGGTTTTGGAATGGGACATAGAAGTACAAGAAGAAACGATAACGTCGATACACCTGCCGATAACCTTAGCTTCATCCTCCGGAGTATCAACAAAAGATTTGATCTGAAGCTTAGAACGGCCCACCTTTTCCAGCAAGGAACGTATCTCGGGCTGGAAGATGATAATTACCGCAAGAATACCAAAGTCAAGCAAACCCTTGATCAAATAGGATGTTACATTAAATTTGAGCAGATCTGCAAGGCCCCATATGGCAAGAAGGATTATAATTCCCTTCATAAGAGGCGCCGCCTGAGTTTTTTTGACAAAACGAATAACGAGATATATAACAAGAGTTACTATAATAATATCTATAGTATCACTGAATAAATTAAAGGTTTTTAAGTTCTGATACAAAAAATCTAAAACAGCAGACATGACCCTACCCTTTCCACAACTTTATACATTTATATTTTAGCACAGTAAATTACGAAAAGAAATAGCTTTATATTAATTTTTTTATAATTTTAATAAAAATTTTTACCTGTTCTTCAGTATTGAAGTTACCGAAACTGACCCTTACCGCGCCTTCTTTTAAGGAACCGTATTTTTTGTGGGCCAGCGGCGCGCAATGAAGGCCGCCCCGAACCATTATACCTTCGCTGTTAAGCATTGACGCAACCTGCTCAGAGCTTTTGTCCTCTAAATTAAACGCAACTATTGAACTTTGAGGATGTCCGCCGAGCAGTTTGATTTTATCAATACATTCAAGTTCAGAATATAAAAGAGAGGCAAGGGCATTTTCACGTTCACCTATTTTTGTGACCCCTACCCTTTCAATATACTCCACGCCCCTCAACAGTCCGGCAATAGCAGGCGTATTAAGGGTGCCTGCTTCAAAACGCTCCGGCGCAAAGTCGGGCATACTCTCTTCCAAAGAAAGGCTCCCCGTACCTCCAAACAGCAAGGGTTTTGGCAGCCGATCATTAAGAAGCATAATACCGCTCCCCTGAGGGCCTAAAAGTCCTTTATGACCCGAAGCGCAGAGAATATTAATATTATTGGTTTTAACGTCAATATTATAATGACCGGCTCCCTGAGATGCATCAACCAGAAAAGTAATATTATAAGCTTTAGCAATTTGCCCTATTTTATATATCGGAAGCTTAAAGCCTGTCAGGTTTCCGGCCGCGGTCACTGCAATAAGGGAAGTATTCGGCCGTAATTCTTTAATCAAATTACTTACTGTTATTTCATCATTTTTCTCATTGACTTTGAAAATACTGTACTGACAACCCGATGCAATAACGGACCTATAAACAGCGTTATGCTCCATATCACTGATTACAATATGGTCTCCTTTTTTTACAGAGCCTAATATTCCTATGTTGATCCCGTGGGTGGCATTTTGAGTAAACACGAGATCTTCTGCTTTACCTCCGAATAGCTTTGCAATAAGACCGCGGCATTTATACACCCTTTCTTCTGCCGCAAGAGAAAGGTCATGACCGCTTCGACCGGGGTTTGCACCGTAAAGATTTACTGCTCTTTTCATTTCCTCTGCAACCGCAAGGGGTTTAGGCCAGCTTGTGGCAGCATTATCAAGATAGATCACAACGTTTCGACCTCCTTGACCGACAAATATTTAACCCCCTCTTCCATTAACATACTTACAGCCCTTTCCTTATAGACCGAAGATACCATAATACAACGGGTACAACCTCTAAGATCAAGCTCTTCTGACAGCCGTACAATTCTATGGGGCACCCTTGCCCTTTTCAGTGCATCGCTTCCCTTATGAAGAAAGGTTGAAGAAGCAAAATATACGCAAAAATAATTCATCATAAAAATCACCCAGTAAATTATATTCGTCATTATTCTTTTACGATACGGAACTTTACAAACGTAGGTTCTGGTGCTATGATATAAATAAAGGGGGCGTTTTATGGAACTGTTTCTTTCCTCATTAAAAATAGTTGCACCGCTTTTTGTTTTCATGGCAATGGGCTATATACTTGCCCGCACTAAAATAATAGATGATGTGTTTGGCGAAAAAATAACTAAGTTCTGCTTTAAATTTGCAATGCCGCTTATGCTTATGAATAATATGTATAAAGCTGATATTGCTTCTGAATTCAATTTGAAGCTTATACTGTTTTATTCTGCCTGCACCTTAATTGTAATTCTGATATGTTGGTTTACCGTACCTGCCATTGTAAATGACAAGAAAATTTCCGGGGTAATAATACAGGCCGCCTATCGAGGCAATTTTATGCTGTTTGCATTTCATATTGTTGATTCTTTATATGGAGATGCTTCCCTGGGACTATCCTCGGCAGTATTTGCCTGCGCAACGGCGGTTTATAATTTTGCGGCAGTGGTTATTCTTTCCCATTTCGGCGCCCAAATCAAGCCGGACTTTAAAAAGACAGTTAAGGATATTGCCTTAAACCCGCTTATTTTAGGAACCCTTGTTGGAGTTATTCTTTCACTGACTAAGATTCAGCTTGGGGACACTGTTAACGGTGTTCTTGATGACATTGGCAGTCTTGTTACCCCTATGATGCTTATAGCCTTAGGGGGAAAGTTTAAATTCAAAAGCGCCAAAAAGAACATAAAATATATAACAGGAAGCACCATTACACGCCTTTTGCTTGTTCCCTTATTTATAATAGGCTCCGCCATACTTTGCGGATTCAGGGGTATGGAGCTTGGAATTATTGTTGCACTTTCAAGTGCGCCTGTTGCCACATCAAGTTACCCTATGGCTGCTCACTACAAATGCGATGCGCCTTTGGCGGGCGAGCTTATAATTTTCTCATCGGCTTTTTCCACCCTGACCATATTTGCAATAATATATATACTGAAAGCTTTTGCATTACTGTAAAAAAAGGAGGTACCCAATAAGGTACCTCCCTTTTTTGCGCGCAAAAACAAATAGGATTTATTTATTTGCTTACAGTATACGGAATTTTATATTCATTGAATATCTTGGACGCCCTCTCATAATCCTCTTGAGTCGGCGCTTGAAAATCGTAAGTATATTCCTTACCTAAAAGCTTGTACTTTGCTCCCGCCAGCGTATTATAGGCAAGAAGCTCTACACTTTTTAGATTTTTTGCCTTGCATACAAATTCTGCAAGAGAATAAAGATTTTGAAAATCCGTATTCACACCGTGAATAAACGGTACTCGTACAGTAAACGGCACACCGGAGTCCATAAGTATCTTTGCGTTTTTAAGAATAACTTCATTGGACACACCTGTATAATGCTTATGCTTCTTAGAATCCATTATTTTTAAATCATAGAAAACGAAATCTGTTTCTTTAAGTATCTCTTCCCACTTGCGGGAGTCACCGAATCCTGAGGTTTCAAGTATTCTGTGAGAAAAGGCGCATTCGCGCAACAGTTCCAACAGAAAGTCAGCCTGCATAAGGACTTCCCCGCCGGAAAAAGTAAGGCCGCCACCGCTTTGCTCAAGTATTTTTTGATAACGCTTGAGCCTTGCAGCCAATTCCCCAGGCTCATAATCCCTTCCGCTTTCACGGCGGGCACCTTTAGGGCAAAGAATGATACATTTCCCGCAGCCCGAGCAGTTATCAGGACTTTCGCATCCTGCATTGCATATGCCGCATTCTGTACAGATATTTGTATTCCTTACCACCTGGGAATCCTTACTCCAACCTTCCGGGTTATGGCACCATTGACAACGCAAGGGACAGCCCTTAAAAAAAACGTTTACTCTGATACCTTCACCGTCATATACAGCAAACTCCTCTATTGAGAAGATCTTACCCTTCATACCTATACCCCAAATTCCACACGTTTAATAATCTGATTCTGATAGCATTCATCCAATTCCACAAAATGTCCGCTCCATCCCCAAACACGAACGATAAGATCCTGATACTCTTCGGGGTTTTTCTGCGCAGCGATCATTTTCTCACGGTTAACTGCATTCAACTGAAGCTGATGTCCACCCTGAAGAATATATGCACGAACCAAAGCGGCAACCTTCTTTATACTGTCTTCCGTTTTAAAAACAGTATCGTGCAACTCAAATGTCATAGGACCGCCATTGGAGGTTCTTTTAAGGTTCTCGGGCGCAAAGCCTAAAAGAACCGAAAGAGGGCCTGCATCAGTAAGGAACATAGACTCGGAGAAGTTGGCGGGCAGGTAATCAAAAGCATCTCTGCCGTCGGCAGTGGCACCAAGATGTTCGGAATGCCAAACGTAATACATAGCAGTACCTGTGCCTCCGCGGAAAATACCGCCCCGTTCATTACGGATGCCAACAAGAGAATCTGCAAACATTCCTAAAAGGCGATTGCCTATTTCATTGGCATTTTCATCTCGGCCCATTTTATCTGCTTTATTTCGCAGTAAGTATCTAAGTTCGGGATCACCTTCAAAATTCTCTTGCAATCCCTTTAAAAGCCTTTCCTTTGTTATGAGATTGCTCTTGAAGATCATACTATCTATAGCGGCTATCTGATCTGCGGCGCAGGAAAGGCCGGTGCCATGGAAGCCGTAATTATTATATTTTGCCCCTTCGGAAATATCCTGCCCTTTTTCAAGGCAGTTTGCCATTAACATAGAAAGAATGGGCGCAGGTTCAAGATGAAGATTCTTTACTCCTTCTGCCATTTCACGGGCCTTGGAATAAATATTATCTTTCACATAGTCCCAAAGGTCTTCTGTGGACTCACAGTCTGAGAGATGTTCGGTTACTGCCTTATGTACCATTTCGGCAAGAGGCAGGCCACCGATATTAGGAATATCCATTGCCACGTTTGGAATAATAAACTCCCAACAAGCGGCAATAGCATAATTTCTTGCATCCTCCGTAGAATAACCCCAATGTTCCAGGCAGGGGATAACCACGTCATCATTAGAATACTGTGGGAAGCCCAATCCTATTTTTGTAAGCTCTGTTCCCTTTTCATACAATTCCATAGGGGTATTTTTATCTACGCGCAGATTGATCTTAGGATCGATCTGCCTGATCTCTTTACTTGCAGTAAGGGCCATGGTTGTAAGTTCATTTACAGCGCTTGTTCCATCGGGAAGAATACCGCCAAGAACAAGACTTTGACCGTTATCACCCCAGGCAAGGCTGTAGTACAGATCGGAGTCTCTGTTGAAGGACAGGAAAAAGTCTTCTATCAGTTCAAGAGCCTCATCGTCTGTCATACCGTTTTCTTTATCGTGCTTATAAAAGGGATACAGCCACTGATCAAATCTTCCTACGGTGTTATGATAGCACCAGGAAGCCCATATTGAAAAATGCAGTATGCGGAACATCTGCAAAGCTTCCAGCATAGTTTTTGCTCCGTAACGGATAGTACGTGAAATAAGCTCAGCATGCTCTTTATCGCCTGCCTCGGAAAGTGCTTCTGCATAGCGGTCGGCAAATGAAACAATAGCATTTACGGTTCTTTTTACGCATTCTACAAATTCCGGATCCCTCTTCTCACCCCGGTCCATTCTTTGCAACCTACCTTCAAGACCTTCGCTTAAAACCGTGAGAACGTCCCAAGACAAATTGGTTACCTTGCCCTTTTCATGGACATAATGAGTCTTTTTGATTTCCTCCATTTCGCCGGGGGCATAAATATCCGGAAATTCAATAATAGTGCGCAATCCCTGGATTTTGGTGTCCTTCATAAGTATTGGAGTTTCATGCTGCAAAAACAGCTCCAGACGGCGGGTTGCGCGTGCCATATAAGAAATATCTTTATTATATATTTCAGGAAGAATCTTATCCAATTCTTCTTGAGTAAGGTTTCTGCGGTGAACCCGATGAGAGCGGGATTCAATAACCTCAACCTGACGTTGAATTCGTTCGGTCATTATTATACTCCTTTAAGGTGATTATTAGATAATAACAGCCCCCTACTCAAAACATGGGCAGGGGGCATAACTATTGGTTATGTTCTTTTATGTATGCTGCCCGCTGTTAGCAATACTTACGGAATGCTTCTATAAGAGCATCAACATTTTCAAAGGGTGTATCTGGAGTAAACATATTACCGGGAGATAAGATCAAATGCCCGTTTTTACCCATACGCTCTACTCTTTCTTTAACCTCTTTATCAACATCCGCAGGTGTGCCCAGGTTTAAGGTTTTCTGCATACTGATAGTGCCCCAGAAACAAATATCCTTCTGATATTCTTTTGCCACCTGATACACATCCATAGTTTCGGGCTGTAAAGGATGGAGTATATCCAAACCTATATCAATAAAGTCGGGAATGAAATCCTTAACACAGCCGCAGGAATGCATAAAAATAATGGCTTCCGGATTAGCTGAACGAATAGCTTCAAAAACTTTTGCCCAACGAGGCTTAAAATATTCTCTCCACATTGCAGGACTTAGAATAGGTCCTGTTTGAGTGCCGAGATCATCATAAAAAGTAAATACATCTACGCCGGCAGATGCAGTTACCTTGGCTCTTTTTATAAGCGATTCCGTAACACGGTCCGCAATAAGCATAGCCCACTCAGGATCCTCATACATATCGATCATATAATTTTCCAGGCCACGCAAATACCAACTGGCGCCAAACAAACCTCCGCAATCAGCGCTTGCAAGCTTGCCTTTGGCGTGTATCTCTTCTGCATCGGCACGACACAGCTCTGCCGATGCAAAATCAAGCTCAGGAAAAGGATAATCCATTAATTCCTGCAGAGAATTTGCATTGGAAAGCGGAGATTCCACATTGGCAATGTCGGGATATTCTGTCCATGGAATATTAAGCTGCCCCCAGGAATCCACCCACACACCGGGTCTTGAAAGCTGCTCTTTGGTATAGTACTTTTCGGGATCAATACCATTGCTTAAATAGCCAACACCACCTGCTGCTCCGTTCTGGCCGGTAGCCTCAGGAGCCTGTACGTTAAGAATATCATAATCCAGCAAATCAAACAGATAGCCGTTGATTCCACGGGACTCTTTATATTCCTTCATATATCGAGGCCACATGGCTTGATATGAGCCGAAATTCAAAGTCCAAGGGACACGGTCCGCAGCCTCGCCTTTTTTAACAACAGTATAAATTCTGTCTTTGCCTGTCATTTGTGTTCCTCCGAATATAATATGTTCAATTATTCGGCATCCCAGAAGGAATCGGGAGTTTCACGGAGCCAATGAACGGCGGAATCTTCACCTACACGGTCGCACCCCTGTTCAATAGCATCAACAGATACAGCCAGGTTAATAGCGCCGGAGAATTTCATTTTAACGCTGTCACCAATAAGAGGCTTGATCTCGCGGGGATTGCAGAAGAATTTAATATAATCTGCACCTGAAGCAGCAACCAGGCTTGCTAAACGCTTAGTTTCATCGGGAGTTCTGAAAGGATACTGGCCGTAGGGCTGATAAATAATATATTTAATAACTGTTTCAGGACGCTTATCCTTTATTGCCTGTACAAAAGCTTTATATTCTTCAAGAAGCTGCGCATCCTTGCCGCTGCGAAGCAAACCGAAATTGGTTACGCAGTCAAGCTCTGTGGCGCCGTTATTAATAGCTTCAATACCTTCGTGGATCTTAGTGCCGATAGTATTTGCACCGCAAGGGAAGCCGATAACACAGCTGATTCCGGAGCGGCCCTGCAGAATAGAGTTGCAGTATGCTACGTAGTCGGGGTTTACGCAGATAGACGCAAAGCCATATTCCAGCACCTCATCACAATACTGTTTTACTTGAGCTTCTGAACAGGTCCATCCAAGAATTGAGTGATCAAGCTTAGAACAAAATTCTGATTTTTTCATAATGCACCAACCTTTTTAATATTAGGATAATATAGTTTCCCGATTTGATTTATCGGTTATTTGTTTATATTATATATCATACATAAAAACTGCACAATAACCCATCCCACAACAAACTAAACTTTTACACTTTCTTATGATTTATTTTTTTGCTTTGCTCATAATTACTTAAATTTCAACAAAATACAGCGCAATAAGCTTCTTCATTATGTTGCAGTCCTTTCATAAGTGTTATTTTACTGCAATTCAATAAATGAGCAGTTGGCAAACTTAATTTTCACACACTGCATTTTAGCATTTTTATAGACATTACCGCAGTAATATATTATAATACTTGTTGTTGAATAAAAAACGGAGAGTGCTTATGGTAATCAAACATATTTATTATCAATCCAAGGATAAAAAAGACGTATACTATTACTCCAGACCAAACGGTCTTGATGAATACGTACTGATACTTGCATATACCCCTGCTTACTTTCATTCCGATACATCCCGTTACCTTTTAGGACAACACCAAATGTTCATTTACGATAAACACAAACCACAGTTTATGTATGCCTCCGACCAAGACTTTGTACACGATTGGTTTCATTTCGATATGACCGACTCTGAAAGAGCCGAATTTCTAAAGCTCGGTATACCTTTTGGTGAACCTATAACAATTGACGACCCTGCAATTATGTCTGATTACATACGAATAATGGCAATGGAATTTAACGCGGGAGGAAACCACAGAGAACATATTCTCAGCGGGCTTCTTTCTACATTTTTTATTAAACTCTCCGACCAGATCAGAAATCACAGTGTTCCTTCCCAAAAGAAAATACCTTACTCCCATACTTTCCTGGACTTAAGATCCAATTTAAAGAACTTCCCCTATCAGGAATGGTCGCTTCAGAAGGCTGCCGATTTTGTTAATAT
This sequence comes from Eubacteriales bacterium, assembly GCA_045541395.1. Lineage (GTDB taxonomy): Bacteria > Bacillota > Clostridia > Oscillospirales > UMGS1783 > JAZRWQ01. The sequence goes on along the minus strand of JAZQIZ010000009.1, from coordinate 90,687 downwards.
GAGCAAGACCTGGTTTCAGCATAATTACAAGGAGCTGTTCGGAGTTTCTTTCAGCAAGGACCTTATAAACTGCCGAATAGAATACGCAAAACGGATATTACTTCAAAATGATTATCCTATTTTTATGATCGCAGATCTATGTGGGTACAAAAGTGATATTTACTTTATGCGCCAATTCAAGGAGCAAACAGGCTTCACCCCTTCCGAATACCGCGCTCAGCATATTCAAACTGTTAAATACCCTGAGGCCAGCCCCAAATAATGCAGCAAAAAATGGCACCGTTGACGGTGCCATTTTTTTTACATGATAAGCATGAGAAGGCCGTAAATTAACGGCTGATGCAACATATAAATAATTAAAGAATGCTTACCCAGAAAGCTAAGTACAGGCAGTTTCCCCTTTTTCAGAAACTTCTTAAAGCTTTCGTCTTTACCGAAAATACGATAAAGGAAATATCCAAAGACAAACAGGAAAAACCAAGGGAAAAGAGAGAAATAATCGGAAGATGAAAAAAGCGGATGAGGAAATCCCAAAAAAGCTGTAAAGTAGTTAGCATAGAGGAAACGGGGCAATTTTATAAGATTTATGGAGCCAAATCCTAAATACCCTGTATTTACATTACGAGTAATAAAGAAAAGCCCAAAGCTTAAAAGCGCACCCAAAACAGGCGGTACTTTTTCAAGAAGTTTACGTATCGGCACCATAATGAGCATACAACTGCCAAGGAGAGTTAATATACCGAAGCGTATGGCTGATTCGGGCATAAATATTAAGGTAACTGCAGAAACAATAAAACCGCCAACAAACACAGTCAGCCCTCGTTTTAAGGGTTTTTTCCCTAAGGCGAAGCAAAAGCCGGAAAGGATAATGAAAGTCCAGCAAATGGCCTGCTGCCATATATAAGCTCCATGACCAAGATACCAGGAGGCATTAACACCGTAAATATAAACAAGGTCCCACATTAAATGGAAGGCTATCATATTTATAATTGCAAGGCCTCTTAAGGAGTCCAGCATCCAGTAACGTTGCTTTTGCATAAGATCAGCTCCAAATTAAATTTACTGCACCGAAAATACCTGCATCATCAGAATCTGTTGCCTTATAAAAATTAACTGTGCCTGCAGAGAATTTATTCCGCTTTTCAAAGCCTTCTTTAATTGATCTGAATAAAGGCTCACCCCAGGCAGTCAGTCCGCCGCCTATACAGTAGGAGCCTATATTAAGCACCATAAAAATATTATAACACAATTCGCCGACAAGCTCTCCTGTGCCTTCTATTATTTCCTCTGCAAGCTTATCGCCCTTATCGAAGGCAACCTTAACATCAAAACCGCTGATTTTTTCACCATTAAGAGCTTTTTCGCAAAGGGGACTCTTTCTTCCCTTACTTGCATAGGAAAGAACCCTTTCTGTCAAATGGGTGCCTGAAGCCATTGATTCAAAGCAGCCGCTGTTACCGCAGGCACAGCTATAGCCTTCCCTTCCGGTAAGCATATGACCTATTTCTGCAGCTGAACCAAAATCGCCTTCAAATATTTTACCGTTCAGAATTATGCCGCCACCTATACCGGAAGAAACGGTTATATAAACCATATTATTTTTTATTTCGTCATTCTGATCAAACTGCGCAAGGGCCGCAACGTTTGCATCATTCCCCATAATAACCTTACAGGAAAAATGCTCCTCAAGAACGTTGCCTAAAGAGAAGCCCTTAAGGCATTTTATATTGGGGGCATTAAGAACTACACCATTTTGTACAACACCGGGAACGCCTATGCCTATACCCATCAGTTTATTTACACAGGCTTTCGCCATAAGCTTTTCTATATCTTCAATAAGCTCTTTTGCAAAACAGTTGGGGCAAGGCGAATTATAGGTAGGAACCTTAAAAGAACAAAGCAACTTCTTTTCTTTATTAAAAAGGCCTGCGGCAATTTTTGTACCGCCTAAATCTATACCCAAATAAGCGTTCATATAAAACCCTCCAGTAAGTTATAAAAATATTTTAACACAGAAAACTAATAAAATAAAGACACATTTAGGTCATATTCAGCATATTATAGAATTATTATAGTATAAGGAGAAAAGGAAATGACTTACTATTTAAGCGAAGATACAGAAAAAGAGGATATAGATGATTATATTTTCAGCGAATACGAAATTACAGAAGAAAAATAAAGAGCCCTGAAAATTCAGGACTCTTTATTAGAAAGATAATCTAACATTTCTCTTGTTAAAGAAGCCTTTTTAAGCATATCGGGGCGTTTTTTTAAGGTGTTTTCCAGAGACTGTTCCATTCGCCATCTTCTAACCTTGGCTTCATTGCCGCTTCTTAACACGTCGGGCACTGCTTTTCCCATAAACTCATAGGGCTGAGTATACTGAGGATATTCCAAAAGGCCGTTATAATGGCTTTCATCGGAATAGCTTTGCTCTTCCGCTAAAACTCCGGGGCACAGCCTTGCTATACAGTCCACCGCAATGCAGGCAGGAAGCTCACCGCCTGTTAAAACGTAATCACCTATAGAAAGCTCCATATCAACAATTTCATCCAGCACACGTTGATCTATACCCTCATAGTGTCCGCAAAGAAAAACAATATTTTCTTTTTCTTTAAGTTCCTTGGCAAGCTCTTGATTTAAAACTCTGCCCTGAGGAGACATATAAACACAAAAAGGTTTTTTATCATATTTTTTTGTTATATCACAAAAACAATCATATACAGGCTTAGGCTGAATAAGCATACCTGTTGTGGCGCCGTAAGGCTTTTCATCTATGTAACCGTGTTTGTTTTCAGCATAATCACGGATATTTACGCAATTTACATTTATATGCCCTGCTTTTCTTGCCCTGCCGATAATGCTTTGACTCAAAACGTTATCAACAAATTCGGGAAACAAGGTCATTATTTCAAAATTCATATATCAAACATTCCCTTAAGCGGTGTTATTTTCATTATTTTGTTTGCAATATCGGTTTCTTTTACAACATCCTGTATTGCAGGGAAAAGAACCTTGCGGCCATCCTTAAGAAGTATTTCATAGGCGTCATTGGCAATACCGGTATATACGTCGGTTAACTGGCCATATTCCTCACCCGTAATATCATCATACACTGTAAGGCCAATAAGATCTACAATATAAAACTGACCGGGCTTTAATTTGGAAAGATCCTTTTCCATATAGATAAGCATATTTTTAAGAGCCATAGCGCTTTCCATAGTATCCACACCTTCAAGGTGCATAATAACACAATTCTGATGTATAAAGGATTTATTTACCTTATAAGGAGTTCTGGCCTTGCCTAAATAAATTACTTTAAGGCCAACAATATCCTCCGGACCGTCGGCATAGGGCAGGACTTTAATGTCCCCTCTTACGCCATGGGTGTTAACTAATTTTCCGCACTCTATAAGCTCCATTACAAAAACTTTTCCTTTCAGTCACAGCAAGAGAGGATATTTTTTAATATCCTCTCTTGAAATGCTTTGTTATCTGCCGATATTAATAACAACCTTGCGGTTATCTCTTACGGCGATAGATTTTGCTATCGTTCTGATAGCCTTAGCGATCCTGCCCTGACGGCCGATGACTCTGCCCATATCTTCCTGAGAAACCATAATGGTGTAAACCTCGGTTCCGTCACTTTCCAGTTCTTTAGTAACCTGTACTTCATCGGGCTTATCAACGATGGATCTGGTAAGATAAGTGATAATTTCAGTCATTTTAATCTTCCTTACATAATGCCGTTCTTCTTGAGCATAGCCTTAACTGTATCGGTAGGCTGAGCGCCGTTAGCGATCCACTGCTTTGCCTTATCAGCATCGATCTTTACCTCAGCAGGTTCAGTCATAGGATTGTAAGTACCGATTTCTTCGATAAATCTACCGTCTCTGGGGTATCTGGAATCTGCTACTACTATACGATAGAAAGGATTCTTCTTAGCACCCATTCTTCTGAGTCTCATTTTTACTGCCATTTTATATTCACCTCCGTATGATTTTTCTTATCTAAAAGTTATCTTTTAGCATTTTTTAAAAGCCGAAGCCGCCGCCCATTCCGCCAAGCATATTCTGCATTGCTTTAGGATTTTTATTAAAGCGTTTGAGCATAACCTTCATTTGATCGTAGGTTTTAATTACGCGGTTTACCTCTTCAACCTTGGTGCCGCTGCCTGCGGCGATCCTTCTGCGGCGGGAAGCATTTAATAAGTTGGGGTTTTCCCTTTCCGCATAGGTCATGGACCGTAGGATAGCAAGCTGACGGACAATCTTCTGGTTATCCACATCCGCTTTATCCATATCTTCTTTCTTAATACCTATGGAACCCATTATTTTTTCAAGACTCCCCATTTTGGTCATCTGTTCATACTGATCCATAAGATCGTTAAGATCAAACTTATTCTTCTGAAGCTTCTTTTCAAGCTTTTCCGCCTGCTTGGCATCATAGGTTTCCTGAGCCTTTTCAATAAGACTCATAACGTCACCCATACCGAGAATACGGTTTGCCATTCTGTCGGGATAGAAGGGCTCCAGTTCATCAAGCTTCTCGCCAACGCCCGTAAACTTTATGGGTTTACCTGTAATGTACCTTACGGACATTGCAGCACCGCCGCGGGTGTCACCGTCAAGCTTTGTGAGAATAACACCATCGATCTCAAGCTGTTCGTTAAAGGATTTTGCTACGTTCACAGCGTCCTGACCGGTCATAGAGTCTATAACCAGCAGAATTTCCTGAGGTTCGACAGTCTTTTTAATATCCTTCAATTCGTCCATCAACTCTTCATCTATATGAAGACGGCCTGCAGTATCTAAAATAACAAGATCGTTACCGTAAGTTTTAGCGTGCTTTATTGCTTCTTTTGCGATCTTAACAGGCTTGGCGCCCTCCAAAGAGAAAACGGGAACCTGCGCCTTTTCACCTACGACCTTTAGCTGATCTATAGCCGCAGGGCGGTATATATCGCAAGCTACAAGCAAGGGGCGCTTATCCATTTTCTTAAAGTAAGCCGCAAGCTTTGCCGCGTGGGTGGTTTTACCTGCACCCTGCAAGCCGCAGAGCATAATTATTGTAGGCGGTTTGGAAGAAAATTTAACACGACCCTCATTGGGGTTTTCACCACCCATAATAAGCGCAAGCTCTTCATGAACTATTTTAATTACCTGCTGTGCGGGAGTAAGGGATTTTAAAACCTCCTCACCTACTGCACGTTCGGTTATGCGGTTTATAAACTCTTTAACTACTTTAAAGTTAACGTCAGCCGCCAAAAGGGCAAGCTTTATTTCTCTTGCAACAGCCTTAACGTCACTCTCAGTAAGCTTACCTCTGCTTTTCAGTTTTCGGAAAATATCATTCAGCTTATCGCTGATACCTTCAAATGCCATTATTCATCTATCCGTTCACAAGTTTTTTCTATGTCAGCGCAAAGGGCAGTAATTTCACTGTTGCCGTATCTGCGGCGGTTTATCTCGGAAATTTTTTCGGTAGCAATTACTATTTGCTCCACTTCTTCGCTTAAAACCTTGAATTTCTTTGCAAGACCCAATTTTTCCTCAAGCTCGAATACGATTTCCTCGCTGCGCTTAATAGCATCTCTCACACCCTGACGTGTAATCCCGGTTTGTTCGGCAATTTCACCTAAGGAAAGATCCTCATCATAATACAAAGAAAGAGCTTCATACTGCTTTTCCGTAAGCAGATTTTTATAAAATGCGGCAATATAGCCTATATTTAAATCTTTTTGAGCCAATTTGCCACCTTCTTTGTTTATTCTGTAAAGTAAGCCTGCTTTACGGCCTATAGTATACTACATTTTACTGTAGCTGTCAAGCTGTTCTACTTGACAATTGTAAAAATTTTTTGTTTTTTGCAACAAATTTTATGATATAATCGTTATATAAAGCGTAAGGAGGTGACCGAAAAATTGAATAGATTCGAAACCATGGTTGAGAATTACGGTAATCTTGTATTTTCGGTATGCCTCCGCATAACAGGTGATTACTATGAGGCTCAGGACCTTACTCAGGACACGTTCATTGCTGCTTTTAAGGCATTGGATCATTTTGAGGGAGGAAGCGAGAAGGCCTGGCTATGCAAAATAGCAACGAATAAGTGCCTTGACTACCTTAAACGAAAGCGGCCCGTATGTATTGACATTAATGATCCGCAAGCGGATATGAAGGATTTTTCACCGCCGCCCGAGGAAGAGTACATACAAAATGAGACCTGCCGACAGCTTAAGCGGCTATGCGATTCCCTTAAGGAGCCCTACAGAACAACGGCCCTTATGCATTTCGTTGAAGGATACGGGATCTCGGAGATATCGGAAGCTACAAAACGCAGCCCGACGACCGTAAGGACTCATATATTCAGAGCAAGAAAGAAATTACAAAAATTATGGAAGGAGGATGAGTTATGACACACGTATCTGTCGAAAGACTAAAAAGTGCCTGCCTGACGGCAGCCGAGCTTGAGCATATTTCCCAATGCGACTTTTGCGCCGAGCATTTCGGACAAATTTGCGTAGAGTACAGTTTACCTCTGCCCTTGCCTGCCCGTGAGAAAATACTGAAAAAAGCTGTAATTTATTCACCGAAATACAAGAAACAACAGGAATACAGAAGATATTGTTTAAAAATAGGCTTATCCTGCCTTGGAGCAATTACCTTACTGGCTACAACCAATATTCTTAACCCCAAACCTAAAAAGGAGCCAAAGACAGGCACTATACCAACAGTAATTAAAATAAATCAGGCCACAAACGAATTAAAAGATTTTTTCACCTTTAAGGAGGACGCTAATAATGAAAAGACGCAATAAAGCATTAACAGTAATTATTTCTATTTGTCCCGGAGCAGGGCAAATGTTTCAAGGATTCATGAATTCGGGTTTATTATTTTTAGGTGCATTTTTCGGGATAATTTTCTTTGGAGCATTATTTGATCTGCATATTATCAATCTTGCATTACCTGTAGTTTGGTGCTACTCTTTCTTTGATTCACTTAACAAAATGAATCATTCCGATGAGGAATTCTACAAGCTGAAGGACACTATTCCCTTTAAATCGGATCTGTTCAAAAACTCTTCGTTAACAAAGATCGCGGCTATAATACTTATTGCCGCAGGGGCCTTCTCATTCTGGAGCGAAATATATAACCGAATGTGGGGAATAATTTACGATACATCTCATACTTACAGCGACTTTACGTATTTTGCAGTGGACATTCTTGGTGCCTTGCCTAAAATTGCGATTTCTATTACGGTAATTATAGTTGGCATTTGCCTTATTCGCAAAAAGAAAAAGGAGATAAATAAAACTGACAGCACAGACAACTAAAAAATACTACGTTGGACGATACTCTGCGGGCTTTACTCTTATTGGAGCGGGAGCGGCTTATTTAGCTTCTTTATTTAACCTGATAACACTGCACGATATTATCAAGTTCTGGCCCGTAATACTGATGCTTATAGGTGTTGAATTACTTATTGGCGCTTTTATTTCAAAGGGGGAGAAAATAAACTACGATTGGCTTTCACTTTTACTTATGTTTATAATGTTCTTTTTCTCCTTAGGCATGGCGATAGCGCAATTTTGCGTTGAATATTTTATATAAAAACATAAAGCCGCAAGTTAGCGGCTTTATATTTTTATTCCCCTGGAATTCAAGAATTCATCAAATTCCTCATTTTGAGCTTTTTCGAATTCTACGTATTTTTCATACTCCTCAAAAGCCTGCTGAGTCATTTCAATATTATAAGTATTTCCCTCTTGATCCTTATTGAAAATTATTTCCATGAATAAATCCCTCCATCTTTATAATTAACGGAGGGATATAATTTTATTCAATTACAGGCAGATGCTTTTTCCATCTTCCTGAGCGGTAGTACATCCAGTAGAACAGCGCGGTACCGCCTGTAGCAGCGAGAGCGGCAACTGCAGCGCCCTCGAGAGGCATACCGAAAACGTAAGTAAACAGCATAGTTACCGGCTGACGGAAAACGTACTGGGTGATCAGGCTGTTGCCAAGAATTATGACAGAATTACTTGTTCCTCTGAAGAAACCAAGATAGGAGTGAACTATTATTTCACCTATACTCTGGAACGCCATAATACGTATAAACATTACTGACTTTTCTATTACTTCAGGATTCGAATCCATAATTCCTGCCAAAATCTTTGCTAATGAGAACACCACTATGGTTATTACAACATTACAACATGCACAAATAACTCTTCCGTGCTTTATGGCATCTTGGGCTCGGTCTATTCTTCCTGCACCTAAATTTTGAGAAACTATGCAGGATTCGGCATCGCATACAGCAGAGGAAGGCAGGGTTGCAAAGCTATGTATCTTTAAGCCTATACCGTATGCCGCGCTTGAAGCAACACCGCCGATATTTACCATACCGCTAACGAGAACACTTGAGAAGGTGACGCACAGCTGATGAAGCACGCCCGGCAAACCCGTTTTAAACAAAAGCTTTAACGCCTCTTTATTTATGCCAAGATGGTTAAGTACACCCTTTCCGTGGCCGTTTCTAACAAATACAAACAGCCCCATAATAAAGGAAACAGCCTGCGCAATAATAGTTGCGATAGCGGTACCCTTTACTTCAAGATCGGTATATTTAAGCAGCACATAGTCCAACACACCGTTTATTAAGGTGGCAATAACAACAAACAACATAGAGGACTTAGAATCTCCGAAACCGCGATGCATTGCCCCGATAAGGTTATAGCCCAAAGTAAAAACAATACCTAAGAATAAAATTCGCATATAAGCAAGGGCATCTCTGTAGGCTTCTGTAGGCGTATTTGTCCATTTCAGCATAAGAGGCGCCCCGAAATACCCTATAAGTGTTATAAGAATAGCAGCAATAATATAAACCGTTATGGCAGTGGAAAGCCCTTTTTTCAACTTAGTTTCATCATGATGGCCAACATAAGTGCTTATCATAATGGTAACGCCTATTGACATACCTGCAATTATACCGAGAAGGAGGTTAATTATAGGACCGCTGACCGAAACCGCCGCAAGGGCATTTGTGCCTAAAAACTTTCCCGCGAAGTACATATCCACAGCATTATAAAGGTTCTGCAGTATGTTTGAGACAATGAGAGGCAGGGCAAATATAATAATATTCTTTTTTATATTTCCTACGGTAAGATCGTTATATTTTTTCATCGTAATCATCCAAAAAGCAATAAGCTTTATCCTTTGAGTGGTAACCTATAATTGTTGAAAGGTTTACGTCCTCTACACTGCGAAATATATTTATTTCTATTTGCTTATCAGTTTTTCTCAGCTCCCTGATAAGCTCCTTAACAAGCTGACGCTTAGACTCACCTATTCCGTCTCCACTTTGGTCTATACCTTCGGTGAAGCGGCAGGCGCATTGCAAGAATTCAAGCTTGTTATAATTTTTCCAGGCAATTATATGGTCCTCATGTACACAGTACATCGGCCGAATGAGTTCCATACCCTCAAAGTTTGTGGAATGAAGCTTGGGCATCATAGTTTGAACCTGAGCTCCATAGAACATACCCATAACTATAGTTTCTATAACATCGGAAAAATGATGACCTAAAGCAATTTTGTTACAACCCAGTTCCTTTGCTTTTGCATATAGATAACCTCTTCGCATACGGGCGCAGAGATAACATGGGTTCTTTTCAATGTTCACAACCGTGTTGAATATTGGGCTGTCAAACACCTTTACAGGCACCTGCAAAAGAGCCGCATTATCTATTATTCGTTGACGGTTTTGAGGGTTATATCCGGGGTCCATAACAATAAACTCAAGTTCAAATTTCGCGTCTCCGTGGCGTTGTAATTCCTGCATAAGCTTTGCAAGGAGCATTGAGTCCTTGCCGCCGGAAATGCAAACGGCTATTTTATCACCCTCGTTTACCATTTTATATTTTTTCACGCCTTCTATAAAACGGTTCCATATGGTTTTGCGGTATTTTGTTATAATACTTCGTTCTATCTGCTTATATCTTTCCATAGCTCCACCAAGAAATTTTACTATGGATAAGTATACTTTGATAAATGTTTAAAGTCAATAAAAAAAGCAGGCTTTCACCTGCTTTTTTATTAATAGAATTCGTTAAATTCATTGAATCCTTCATTGAATCCTTCTTCAAAGCTGTTATAAAAATCATCATAGAAACCTTCGGATTCCATTTCTCCGGCCACACCTGCAGATAATATAAAGATAAGTACACTGAGGATAACGGAGGCAACGCCCAGGATAATAGAAACTATACCTAAGGTTTTGGTATGAGCTTTACAAGCAGCACATATACCTAGAATAAGACCAACGCTACCGAGTATAACAGCAACAGGGGTTAAGCAACAGGTTGCCGCAAACACAAGGGCCAGTGCACTACAGATTATAGCACCGATACCCAAGCCTTTGCTTGCAGGCTTTTGAGGAGCTGTATATGTAGGCTGAGGGGCAGAGTAAACGGGAGCGGGCTGAGGAGCTTCTTCATAAACAGGAGCCCCTTCCTGTACAGGCTCAGAATAAACAACTTCTTCTGTTGCAACTTCTACGGGAGCGCCGCAATTAGGGCAAAATTTTGAATTTTCGGATATTTCATTACCGCAAGATGAACAAAACATTTTGATTCCTCCTTAAAGGGTTATAGGTTGATTATAACACTACCCTACACCCTTTGCAATAAAAAACTTTTTGAATATTGAAAAAAACATAAAAATATTGTAAACTAAATACACTAAACTTCCGGAGGTTAAAAATGGCTCAGTTAACTAAAGCTCAAAAGAAAAAAATATTATCTATAATACTTGTAATAATACTTGCGATCGCTTCATACGTTATGACTCAAATTGAGGAAAACGAGAAAAATGAGGTTGCTCAGGGTTTAACAGATACCCTTGCGGTCCATTATATAAATGCAGATCAGGGTGATGCCATTTTTATTGAATTACCCCAAAAACGCACAATGCTTATTGATGCAAGTACCAACTCACAAGAGCAAACGGTTATTGATTACATAGCGGAGCTTGGTTATAAAGAAATTGATTACGTGATCGCAACTCACCCCCATGAGGACCATATTGGCGGTATGGATGGTGTACTTAACACATTCCCTGTAAAAAACTTTTATTTGCCTGAAGATACCGCAACCACAAAAACCTTTGAAAAGATGCTTGATGCTCTTGAATTGAACGGAGCGGAGGTTTTCAAGGCAGAAGCCGGTGTGGAAATAATTAATGAGGAAGGCCTTGAAATGACTGTCCTTTCCCCTATTGCCGAATATGCAGAAGAGTATGGTGACGATCATAATGCGTGGTCGGTAGTTTGTAAGCTTACTTACGGGAATAACTCATTCCTGTTTACAGGAGATGCCGAAAAGGAATCGGAACTTCTTATTGAGGGAGATATAAGTGCCGATGTTCTTAAAGCAGGCCATCACGGAAGTAGTACCTCCTCCTGCGAGGAATTTATGGGTAGGGTTAACCCCAAAATAGTTGTTATTTCCTGCGGTGTTGATAATGATTACGGTCACCCTCATTGGGAGGCAATGTCCAGATTTGAGAATGCCAACGCAAAGATATACCGTACCGACGAACAGGGAACGGTTACTGTTACATCCGACGGTAAGATCATAGACGTTAAAACGGAGTATTAATCATGAATATTTTAGACAGATTTGAAGGCCTGGCCGCAATTATTGAAACCGAAAACGGTATCATTACACTTTCAAGAGATATGCTTCCTGCCGATGCAAAGGAAGGCGATGTGCTGATAATTGACGGTGAACATATTGCTGTAGATATCAATGCAACTGAGCAGCGCAAGGCCGCTCTTTCCAATCGCCTTAATAGACTTTTCCGAAAATAGACCGTCAATTTGCTTGACAGTAAACAGTAAAATTAGTATAATATATTTTGCGCCTGTGTTTGGCGCAAATATTACGGGGTGTAGCTCAGTTGGTATGAGTGCTTGGTTCGGGACCAAGAGGCCGCGGGTTCAAATCCCGCCACTCCGACCAGAAAAGAACCCACATTTGTCTACGACAAGTGTGGGTTCTTTTCAACGAAATTTGCCCTGACGGGCAAGTGAAACAGCTCCGCTGTGAAATATTTACTTCGTACATGTGAAATATTCGCTGACGCGAATGTAGGCAAATTTCATTTCACATTGCGGCAAAGACGCAATATTTCACAATGACCGCAGGTCATTATTTCACATCCAAAGGATATTTCACTTTGAATATTCTAATCGATATGGTATAATTGCAATAAGCAAGGTGGTGCTTATATGGCAGAATCTAAACTTCGGAAACTTTCAACAGACTTTGCAGTTAAAATTATCAAACTTTGCGAAAATATCAAAGGCCATTATTCCCTCGTTAATCAGTTGGAACGCTCTGCAACCTCCGTTGGCGCAAACATCCACGAAGCAAACTATGCTCACGGAAAGCCTGACTTCATTGCAAAACTGCAGATTGCCTTGAAGGAATGCTACGAAACGGAATATTGGTTGGAACTGTTTGTAAAATCCGATATTTTGGACAGAGAAACCGCTGTTGACCTTTTCAACCAATGCGGTACAATCCGCCGCATTTTGATTGCCTCCATCAACACCGCAAAGGAGAACAAATAATGTTTAACGGGATACAATATTTTCCTGTTGCTGATTTAGGTGTGAGCCAAATCTTTTTAAACGAAGATAAGTTAACTAATATTAGAAGTTGGTTTAACCCTTCCGATTTAAGTAATTTTGATCCTTTACCCGTCCACGATTTCGGGAACGATAGCCTGACATTAACTGATGGTCACAGCAGAGCATTTCTTGCATATACGATGGGGGTTAATATGGTACCTATTGTATACGATTTAGACGACATCGTTACTTCTGCAACCGGTCAAATGCTATATAAAAATGATATAGTATGGTGTGAGCGTTTCAAAATACATTCTGTGTCTGACTTGAAGAATAGGATTATATCAAATTCCCTGTATCATGATTTGTGGATAAGCCGATGTGACAAAGCATATAATCTTCTTATGCAAACGACGGAGTTACAACGAGAAAAATGGCAATCAATGTATTCTGATTTGTATTTGTATGGCGCAAGTGAAGATTTATCTTTGCTGTTTTTTGAAGATAAACTAGGGTCTTCGTTCACGATTCCAATTGTTAAGAGATAATCTGCTATGTACGCTACTTTTGCTTACTCTTACCTCGATTCTGCTCCGTTTGGTCAGTCTTTCGCAAGAAAGACCTTGTCACAATACAATATCTTTTCTTTTGAAAGAAGGGTTAAAAAATGGGAAACGGTTTTTTTAAAGAAGAATTATACAGGCTTTTAACTGAGATACCTTACGGAAAAGTTGTGACATACGGGGAACTGGCAAGGTTTTTGGGGAATAAGAATTATTCCCGTGCTGTAGGAAATACTTTACACCTTAACCCTGACGGTGATAAATTCCCCTGCTATAAGGTGGTTGACCGAAACGGTAATTTAAGCCGAAATTATGCCTTCGGTGGTATAGAAGAGCAAAAGAGACGGCTTGAAAATGAAGGAATTGAGGTAATTGACTATAGAGTCGACCTTGATAAATTCGGCAAAAAATTTTAAAAATAATATTGACTTTGCTGCGTTAAAGTGCTAATATATTGAACATGAAATGCGTTTGAGCAGGAACAAGTAGGTTTTAAACGAGCCTTCAGAGAGTTGCCGGCTGGTGAAAGGCAATGGGGAGTTTAATTCTGAATACATCCTGTTAGCAGTGCACCGAACAAATAATTAAGTAGGCTGCAACGGGAGTTCCCGTAACAGAACAAGAGTGTTGTTAGACACTTGAAAAGGCCGCACCTGTGAAGGCGCGGTAAACTGAGGTGGTACCACGGCTAAGATCGTCCTCTGTATTCATTATAGGAATACAGAGTTTTTTTATTTTAAACTCTGTTTTCCACAGCATTTCAGGAGGTAAAAGAAATGAACAACGTACAACTTTACACAATTATTGCACTATGTGCATACGCCGTTGTAATGGCGTTTCTTGGCTGTATCAGCTACGGAAGATCCAAAACCTTAGACGGGTTTCTTATTGGCGGACGGAACATTGGTGCCTGGATGACAGCATTTGCATACGGAACCACCTATTTTTCAGCGGTTGTTTTTGTTGGATATGCAGGTCAGCACGGATGGAATATAGGCATTGGCGCAATATGGATCGGCATTGGCAATGCAGTGCTTGGCTGCTTACTATCCTGGCTGTTATTTGCAAACCGTACAAGAAAGATAACAAAAAAACTTAACACTAAGACTATGCCCGAATTTTTTGAAAAGAGATACAATTCCAAGGCAATGAAAATAGGCGCGGCAATTATTATTTTCGTATTCCTTGTTCCCTACTCTGCCGCAGTATATAAGGGACTCGGCGCATTATTCAGCTCTGTATTTCCCAGTGTTGAGACCTGGGTATGGATGCTTATTATTGCTTGTTTAACTGCCATATACCTTGTAATAGGCGGCTACGTTGCTTCTGCTTACGCAGATCTTGTACAGGGCATTATTATGATAGTAGGCGTTATTTGCCTTATTGTAACTGTGCTTAACCACGAAAGTGTTGGCGGTATTGGAGGACTTATAGAGAACCTTAGAAACTTTGAACCACTTCCCAACGATCCTATGCCTACTACAGGAAAACAGTTAACCAGCATTTTCGGTGGTTCCTCCTTTAAGTTCCTTTGCTTCAATATTATGCTTACAAGCTTTGGCACCTGGGGGCTGCCTCAGATGTTAGGCAAATTCTACGCCATTAAAGATACCGCAGCAATAAAGCGCGGCACTGTTATTTCAACTATTTTCTGCGCGATCATAGGTTGCGGTGCATACCTTATTGGCAGCACATCCAGGCTTATACTTGGCGGGCAGCTTCCCGAAGGCGGAATTGACTCGGTTATTCCGGCTTTACTTATTAAGGTATTGGGCAATCAGACGTTTGGAATGATTTTATTTGCAATCATGATGATACTGCTTCTTGCGGCTTCTATGTCTACATTAGAGGCGGTTGTTCTTACCTCTGCATCGGCAGTTTCTATTGACCTTATTCCTTCCTTAAGGAAAAAGCCCATAAAGCCCGATTCTCAGGTTATGATAACAAGACTGCTTTGTTTGGCTTTTATTGCCTGTTCATTTATATTTGCAACACAGAACATACCTATTATAGTAAGTCTTATGTCCTTTTCCTGGGGTGTTGTTTCCGGTTGCTTTATTGGCCCGTACATTTGGGGCATTATTTCGAAAAAGACCACAAAAATAGGTGCAATTTCAGGCATGATAGCAGGTTTGCTTACTATTGGTATTTCAACACTTGCTATAACCCTTACTTCAGACTTTGCCACTGCGGCATCTAAGTCACCTGAAATGGGCGTATGTGCAATGGCGGTTTCGATGATAGTTGTTCCGGCTATAAGTGCGTTAACCAAAAACAAAGAAAAAGAGCAGCAACGTGTTGACGAAATATTTGAATGTTATAAAGAAGATTAACCACTTGTAAAAAGCAAAAGAATTTTGTATAATAAACATTGGTGATCAATTGATGACATACGTTACTTCTGACCTGCACGGAATATCTCTTTATGAGTTCAAAAAACTACTGAGCAGGGCTAATTTCAATGATAATGATTTTTTATATATTCTCGGTGACGTTATAGACCGTAGAGAGCACGGTATTGAACTTTTGCTTTATATACTAAAACAGGCAAACATGCAGCTTATACTTGGCAACCATGAGGCAATGATGATGGTTTGCAACTTCATTTTCAATGAAGTCAGCGAGGAATTTATATGGTCTCTTTCCTACGATAAATTAAGGCTACTATCAGGTTGGATGAATAATGGCGGCGACGTTACCTTAAAGGCCTTAAGGCAAACAGACAAGGAAAATACTCAGGATATCTTAGAGTATTTAAAAGAGGCGCCCCTTTACGAATGTATTACTGTAAACCACAGAGATTTCTTATTGGTTCACAGTGGGCTTGAGAATTTCAGCCCTGACAGAAAGATATCCGATTATTCGGCAGATGAGCTTATTTGGAACAGACCTGAAATAACTACACGGTATTTTGACGACATTACTACGGTTTTTGGCCACACACCTACCGAATATTACGGAGAGGAATATAGCGGGAAAATACTTAAAACAGGGACCTGGATAGACATTGATACAGGGCTTAAACCTTCACTTCTCAGACTTGATGATCTTGAAGAATTTTATTTATAATAAAGGAGCTTTGAAAATGGAGAAAAAGAAAGGCATTATTGCAGAATTTAAAGAGTTTATTTCCAGAGGTAACGTTATTGACCTTGCTGTCGGCGTTGTAATGGGTAGTTCTTTTACGGCTATTGTTAATTCTATTGTAAACGATATCGTACTGCCCTTTATTGGCTGGATATTCGGCGGTGTTAATTTTACCACCCTTCGTCTTGTTATAAGAGAAGCAACCGAAACTACAGCGGAGGCCGCTATTAACTACGGTAATTTCATTCAGGCGATAGTAAATTTCCTTGTAATTGCAGTTGTGATTTTCACAGTAGTTAAGATTATGAACAAGTTCCGTAAAAAGAAGGAGGAGCCCAAGCCCGAACCTCCCAAGCCTTCTAAGGAAGCAGAGCTTTTACAGGAAATACTTGATACCATTAAAGAAAAGTAAAATAAAAGAAGATAGACCAAACGTCTATCTTCTTTTTTAATATTGATCACTCTGTAAAATAAGATCTTCAGCCATATTAAGGGCAGCCTGCGATATATTTGCACCGCCAATAATACGGGCAAGCTCTTCTCTTCTTTCATTTTCTGAAAGAGGAGTAACCTTAGTATAGGTTTTAACTCCATCGGTACTCTTGCTAATAAACAGATGCCTGTGAGCCATTGCTGCAATCTGTGCAAGATGGGTAACGCAGAGAACCTGAGTGTTTCTTGAAACACTTTTAATAAGCACACCGATTTTTTGAGCGGTTTTCCCGCTTACGCCGGTATCAACTTCATCAAAAATAAGCGTATCCGGCATATTCTTTTCACTGAGGGCATTTATAATTGCCAGCATAATACGTGAAAGCTCACCGCCGGAAGCAATTTTAGCAAGAGGCTTAGTTTCCTCACCGATATTAGCGCTGATATAAAATTCAACATTATCCCTGCCCGAAGGAGCAAATTTCTCAAGGGGAGAAATCTTTACCTCAAACAGACATTTCTCCATATCAAGAAAGCTGAGCTTTTCCATTACAACCTTACAAAGACGCTCTGCCGCTTTTTTACGGGATTCTGTAAGTTTTGCGCTAACTCCCACAAGCTCCTGAGCCAGGCTATTGAACACCTCTGTTTGTTTTGCTATTTTCTCATCAGAGTTTTCAAAAAGTTCTTTTTCCGAAACGTATTTTTCAAGCAGTTCTATTGCAGATTCAATAGTACCGCCGTATTTTTTCTTTATTAATGAAAGCTGACTTAATCTGGATTCTATATTATCTAATTCTCTGGGCTCAAAGTCTATCTCCGAACGCATATCCTTTAAGGCTATGCATATATCCTCAAGCTCAGGTAAAAGATTATTTAACTTTGCGGAAAGATCTGAGAGCCTGGAAGAAAACTGCCCTGCTTTTAACAGAACTCCTGCGACCTGAGATATATTCTCCAATGCATTACCCTGGGTTTCACAAAGCAACGATACCGATTCTTCTACGGCTACGCTTAACTTTTCGGAATTGACCATTATATTGCGCTTTTCCGTAAGGGCTTCTTCTTCACCTAAACTAAGCTTAGCATTTGTAAGCTCATTGATGCGATAATCGTTTACATCGGACTTATCCTGAGCGTCCTTTGCGGCATTCTGAAGGCGAATAAGCTCCCTTCGAGCCTCCATTGTTTTTTTATAAAGCTCGTAATACGTGTTTCTTTCAGTTTCATTTTCTGCAAAGGAATCTAAAAATTCTATATGAAGAGCCGGATCTAAAATACGCTGATTCATATGCTGACCGTGAATATTTACAAGAGGCTCTGCTATTTCCTTTAAGGTCATCAAAGAAACGGGGCGACCGTTGATCTTAGAGCTGCTTTTCCCGTCAGCCAACAACTGTCTTTCTATAAAGAGAGTGTTATCATCCTGCATAGGTATATCACATTCATTGAGCTTGGCTTCTACTCGAGGGCCTACTTCAGAAAAAACCGCACTTACGTAAGCCTTATTACTGCCTGTTCGTATAAGCTCCTTAGATGCGCGCTGCCCCAAAAGCAGAGAAAGTGAATCTATAATAATGGATTTACCCGCACCTGTCTGACCGGTGAGAATATTCAACCCATCGGTAAATTCAATTTCAGATTTTTCAATTACTGCAACATTTTCAATATACAAACGTTCCAGCACAGCGTTTCACCCTTTTTACTGAAGAATTTTATTTAAGTCGGAAATTATTGTTTTTACTGCTTCTTCGGTACGAACTGCCATAAAAATCGTATCGTCACCGGCTATAGTGCCTACGGTATTATCAAAATGCATTGAATCTATAGCTGCACAAACTGCCTGCGCCATACCGGAAAAGCACTTAATAACAACAAGATTACCGGCATAATCAATGTTACGAATATTATGGCGCAGAATGCTCTGGTAACGCTCACTGCCCTTATCGTGCTCAGTTGTATTGCCTTCTATATCATATCGGGTATTACCGTTTCGGTCTACCTTTTTAAAAAGACGAAGCTCTTTTATATCGCGGGATACTGTTGCCTGTGTAATATCAAAACCTGCTTGTCTGAGTCTGTCCAGAAGCTGTTCTTGGGTTTCTATCACTTCAGACTGCACCAGCTCCAATATCTTCAGATGTCTTTGATATTTCATTTGCGTGTTCCTCCGTTACCAAGTTTGCTGTTAAGTATTTCATAGAAATTAAGATTTTTGATCTTTATAAGGTTGATATACTTTCTGGAGCGGGTAACAACAACCTCATCACCTTCCTGAAGACGCACGTTTTCAAAGCCGTCAACATCAAGATACGCGTCCTTGCTGGCAATATTTTTTGCAATAATGGTTATTTTGGCTTCATCGTCAAATACTATGGAACGGTTAACCAAAGAATGAGGTGCTATGGGAGATACTATTATAGATCGGCTTGAAGGCTCGATTATAGGGCCGCCGGCGGCTAAAGAATAGCCTGTTGAACCGGTAGGAGTTGATGCAATAATACCGTCGGCCTTATAAGAGGTTATAAAGCCTTTTTCAGTGTAAATTTCAATATCCACAAGCCTGGATACGATACCCTTTGTAACGACTGCATCATTAAGGGCGATAGAACGGTAAAGCTCTTTACTGTTTCGCATTACAATTACGTCAAGCATACTACGCTTATCATAGGTATAATTATCCTCAATAAGAGCAGCTAGCATTTCTATTTCCGAAAACTCCAGCTCGGCCATATAGCCCACCTTACCGAAGTTAATACCCAGAATTGGCTTTTTTGCTTTAGCGGCGTCATGAGACACCCGAAGCATTGTACCGTCACCGCCAATGGCAATAATACATTCGACCTCCTTATAAAGAGTTTCCTTATCGACTATATTAATGTCCTTGGCCAAATCGCCATACTCAGGAAGAGTATAAACATCAGCGCCGAGCTTTTTTAAGGTTGAACATATTTTTTTACTGCTTTTAAGGCGCGGATCCTTTTCCGGGTTTGGAAGTATTCCTAACTTTTTCATATCAGACAACTCCGTTCAGCAAATTATGTGCATTATCAACAACTGATTCAGGGTCTATCTCCACACTTTGACCGCCGAGATATAAAAGAAATTCTATATTGCCCTTGGGGCCTTTGACGGGAGAAAAATCAAGCCCTGTAACCAAAAAATCTTCCTGTTTGCAAAATTCAAGAACACCTTTTATAACGCTTAAGTGGATTTCCCTTTCTCTTACAACACCGTTTTTACCGACTTGCCCCTTCCCTGCCTCAAATTGAGGTTTAATAAGAGCAACAAGACGGGTATCAGGGTTCATAAACTGCTTAAGTACAGGCAAAACTATTTTTAATGAAATAAATGAAACATCTATACTAATAAAGTCGATCTCATCAGGAACCTGTTCTTTTGTTAAATTACGAACGTTGGTCCTTTCATAATTAACCACACGCTCATCGCATCTAAGCTTCCATGCAAGCTGACCGTAGCCGACGTCAATACAATAAACCTTTTTTGCGCCGTTTTGAAGCATGCAGTCGGTAAAACCGCCGGTAGAAGCACCTACGTCCATACAAACACAGTTTTCCAGATTTATATTAAAGGTTGGGATAGCCTTTGCAAGTTTATATCCGCCTCTGCTAACAAAGGGGCAAACGTCACCCTTAATTTCAATATTTGCATCCTCTGTAACCTGAGTACCTGCTTTATCTACACGTTGACCGTTAACAAAAACCTCACCTGCCATAATGAGTTGCTGGGCTTTCTGACGGCTTTCGCAAAGACCTGTTTTACACAGCAGAACGTCTATTCTTTCTTTCTGAGCCATATTTATAACTCCTTAATTATGCCGTTTTCATCAAGGCCTAAAAGGCTTGTAAGCTGCTCATAAGAGCCGTGCTCCACAAAGCCGTTAATTGCCTTTATTTTTATTTGCTTACCTGAAAGCATTGCGGCTATTTCTTCCCCTAAGCCGCCTTTTCGGAAGGTCTCTTCAACCACAAGTATATCCTCATAATTATTGGCAAGCATCTTTAAGCTTTCGTTGATAGGGCAAATACGGTTAATTTTAAGAAGATCCGCTCCTGCTTGCCTGCAGGCTTCCATACATAGAGAAGTTTGAATACCATAGGTTATTACAAGCTTTTTACTGTTATTATTTATTAGGAATGAAACATCTTCATTCATACAGTTTAAATCTTTTAAATTTTCCGGCTCAGTACCTCTTGGATATCTTACGGCAACAGGTCCTTTTTCTTCATAAACTGCCTTATGAAGAGCGGTTTTAAGCTCATTAAAGTTTGCGGGCGAAAATACGGTGATACCGGGAACTGTTTTAAGAATATTTACGTCAAAAAGACCGTTATGTGTCTCCCCGTCAGCGCCGACGATACCGGCACGGTCTATAGCTAAAACCGTGTGGGAATTCATAAGGGCAACGTCATGAATGAGCTGATCGTAAGTTCTTTGTAAAAACGAGGAATACACCGCAAAAACCGGTGTCATACCGCCAACGGCCATTGCAGAACTGAATGCTACACCGTGACCTTCGGCAATTCCCACGTCGAAAAATCTCTTTGGGTACAGCTTGGCAAATTCAGAAAGTCCGCAGCCTGATTCCATAGCGGCAGTGACCGCACATATCTTATTATCTTCCTTTGCCATATTACAAAGGGTCTCACCAAATACCGCGGAAAAATCTTTAACTGAAGGATTCAGAAATTCGCCGGTATTTTCATCAAATTTAGGTGCGCCGTGGAAGGTTTCAGGGTCATTCTCTGCGGCTTCAAAGCCCTTACCCTTAGTTGTAACGATATGCACAAAACAGGGTGTTTCCATTTCTTTTGCTCTGGCAAGGATAACCTCCAGAGCTTCGGTATCGTGACCGTTTACAGGACCTAAATAGGAGTAGCCCATATCCTCTATGAAATTGGTTTTATAGATCATATTCTTAAAGAATTTAACCGATTTTTTAATTGCCTTCTGCAAAGGGGCGCCAATAAGAGGAAGTTTTCCCAGAAGCCTGTTGGTTCTGTTTTTTACTTTAAAATATTTGCGGGAGCTTCTTATTTTGGTTATGGCTTTTGAACCGCTGCCTACGGTTTTGGAAATGGACATTCCGTTATCATTATAACAAACAATTAGGCGGGTGCCGCTTTTACCGCCGTTACAAAAGCCTTCATAAGCTAAGCCGCCGGTCATTGCACCGTCACCAATAATAACGACAGTGCTGTTTTTTGTGTTTTGCAGCTGTTCTGCTTTAGCGAATCCGAGACCAACAGAAATTGAATTACTTGCATGACCTGCTATAAAACAGTCAGTTTCACTTTCATAAGGCTTTGGAAATCCACTTAAGCCCTTGAATTTCCTGAGGGTCGGCATTTTATCCTTTCTGCCGGTAAGGATCTTATGAACGTAGCATTGATGGCCAACATCAAAAACAAGCTTATCCTGAGGCAGGTTAAAAACACGGTGTATTGCAATTGTAAGCTCTACAACGCCTAAATTGGAAGCCAGGTGACCGCCGGTTTGCGAAACGCTTTTGATCAAAAAAGAGCGTATATCCGCAGCAAGAGGAGCAAGCTCATCGCTTCTTAAATTTTTAACGTCCTCAATAGAATTAACTTTATCTAAAATACTCATATTAGTTTTCTCTTGTTAAAAGATAATTTGTAAGTTCCTTTAAAAATTTGTTATTGGGGATACCTTCAAGCAGAGAAAGAGCTTTCCGGGTGTGATAATTTGCAAGCTCCTTAGCCTTTTCCAGTCCATAAATATGAACTGCAGTAGATTTACTGTTGGAATCGTCACTGCCAACGGGCTTACCTAAAAGCTTTTCATCACCAATAACGTCAAGAATATCGTCTCTTATCTGAAATGCAATACCAAGCTGAGTTGCATATTCTCTTACTGTTTGCAGTACAGTATGATCGGCACCTGCAAAAGCGGCGCCGCCTTCACATGCCGCCCGCAAAAGACCGCAGGTTTTTTTACTGTACATATCGATAAGAGTTTCACCGACAATGTCGATACCTTCACTTACAAGATCTATTACCTGGCCGCCAACCATACCTTCAATACCTGAATTTGAAGCAATACAGTACATTGCGTTAACTGCATTTGATCCCTTGTTGACCGACGCTCTGAGCATAATTTCATAAGCGCGGTTCAAAAGAGCATCTCCTGCCAGAAGCGCTATAGCTTCACCGTAAACCATATGGTTAGTTTTCATTCCACGACGGAATTCGTCATTATCCATACAGGGCAGATCATCGTGAATAAGCGAATAGGTATGGATCATTTCAAGGGCGCAGGCATAGGGCATAGCACTTTCTTTATCTGCGCCGAATATTTTTGCAAATTCCAAAAACAAAATAGGGCGCAGTCTCTTTCCGCCGGCAAGAAGACTATATCTTGCAGATTCATATATTATTTCTTCTGTGCCTGAAAACGGAGGCATAAGGAAGGTAAGATTTGATTCCACTTCCAGCGCACGGACGTTAAGTTCTTCCTTGAAAGCACTCATTCTTCCATCCCCTTAAATTCCTGCTCAACCATTTCACCGTTCTGCTGTGTTAGCATAACTACCTTCTGATTGGCACTTTCAAGCAGTTTATTGCAATAGCCTGAAAGGGCAACACCCTCTTCAAAAAGCCCTATAGATGTTTCCAAAGGGGTATCACCGTTTTCTAATAATTTAACTATTTCTTCCAGTCTTTTTATGGATTCTTCAAAGCTTTTTGTTTCAGCCATTGTTATTCTCCCTTTAAATTCACTTCTTCTACCGTAACTTCGGCACTACCATCACCAAACGAAGCTGTCAATCTCTGGCCTACAGTCAATACAGCCGCCTTATTAATAACCTTACCTTCTTTGCTTTTCATAACTGAATAACCGCGATTCAGTACCGCAAGAGGGCTCAAGGAGTCAAGCTTGCCAACAAGCACCGAAAAGGCCCCACTGGCATTGGCAGTTTTAAGCTTCATGCCGGAATTAAGGGCCGCAACTATGTGATCCAGCACCATTCTGCGCTCATTTATAAACCGCAAAGGATCGGAAAAAGCAACACTGTTGTTTATATAGTCTATTTGCTGTTTTTTGTATTTTAAGTTATTGGATAGAAGTAATTTAAGTCTGTTTTGAACATTATTGAACTTTGTTATAAGCTCGGCAGTGCTGGGTACAGCAAGTTCTGCCGCCGCAGAAGGAGTTGGAGCCCTTAGATCCGCAACAAAATCCGCTATGGTAAAATCAGTTTCGTGACCCACGGCGGAAATAACAGGAATACGCATCTCCGAAATGGTTAAAGCCACCTTTTCCTCATTAAAGGCCCACAGATCTTCAATTGAACCGCCGCCACGCCCTGCGATTATAACATCAGCACCGTTTGTATCATCAAAGTATTTTAACGCTTTGCAAATAGAATCTGCCGCGAATTCACCCTGAACAAGAACAGGGTAAAGAATAACCTTTGCCGCGGGAAATCTTCTTCCTAAAACGTTTATAATATCTCTGACAGCAGCACCTGTAGGAGACGTGACAACGCCTATACGCAAAGGGATCTTAGGCAAAGGCTTTTTTCTTTCCTTATCAAAAAGCCCCTGCAAACGCAGCTTTTCTTTAAGCATTTCAAAGGCCAGGTTTAAATCCCCTGCTCCTTCAGGCTGCATATTTTCAACGTAAAGCTGATACTGGCCGTCTCTTTCAAATACGCTTACCCTACCTTTTGCGGTTACCAGCATACCGTCCTTTGGAATAAAGTTAATACGAGACGCGCTGGTTCTGAACATAACGCAACGAACAAGGGCATTATCGTATTTTAAGCTGAAATAGAAATGGCCTGTTTTATAATGATTTGTAAAGTTTGATATTTCGCCCTTAACAGCCACGTTATAAAGCAGCGCATTACTTTCTATAATTGACTTAATATAAGTATTGAGCTGTTTTACGGTAATAGGCTCCATATTACTGCTCCGTTGTTTCTGTTTCGCGGATATATGCACCTAAAACACCGTTTATAAAGCCGGGAGCAGCATCTTCACCGTAAAGCTTTGCAAGCTCAATAGCTTCGTTTATGGATACGTTAACGGGAATTTCCTCCACAAACATAATTTCATAAATAGCAAGACGAAGGATGGCTTTGGCTACCTTGGAAATACGGTTTAATTTCCAGCCCTTTAGATATTTTTCTATAACCAAGTCCAGTTTCTCGGTGTTACTTGTAACTCCGAGACAAACACTATCCAGATAATCGTCCTGTTCCAGACCGCGCTGTTGCTGTTCTCTTAAAATAATGTCTTCTATTTTTGTATCGCCTTCGTTGAAATAGTATTCATATATAGCGCAAAAGGCTTCTTTTCTTGCTTTTCTTCTGTCCATAATAAAATAGTCCTACTTCCCCATTTTTATTTATTTATAATTATACTATAAAAATGAAAAAAAATAAACCCCTTGTTAAAAAAACAAGGGGTTATTTGAAAAATTATTTTGCGGCCTTGGGAAAATAAATGCCGCCAACCTGAACGTCAACACTTGTAACGTCAAGGCTGGTATAGTTCGTAACCGCTTCGTAAACAGC
The DNA here is from genome assembly GCA_045541395.1 of Eubacteriales bacterium. Taxonomy (GTDB): domain Bacteria; phylum Bacillota; class Clostridia; order Oscillospirales; family UMGS1783; genus JAZRWQ01. The sequence continues at coordinate 65,403 of JAZQIZ010000009.1, read as the reverse complement.
TTTCTGAACGTTCTGGCATATCTCTGTAATAGGCTTACCGTATTCTACGGTAATGGAAATAGTAATAGAAATCTTTCCGCCTTCTTCGGTAACAACAACGTTTTTACCGAAGCTCTTTTTTGTGATCAGCTCTTTAAGATCCATAGCAACGGGCTTGCCGTTAGGCACAACACCGTCTACTTCAGAGGCGGTAATAGCAACAATAGAAACTATAACGTCATCAGATATTTCAATGTTCTGTAATTCATTATTTGTGAAAAATTTGCTCATTTAAACATCTCCTTTTTCTAACGAAAAATACACTGCAAACACGTACATATACTGATATTATAGCATAAATTTTCAAAAAAACAACTATTTACTCTCAATTATTTTTATATCGGACGGATTCTTAAGACTTTCTCCGGTTGCTATATCTTTGATTATTGCAACGTCTGCGCTTTCAAGACCGTCGGATTGCACTATTACGTTAACACTTTCCTCGCCTATAATTGCGATACATTCGGTATAACCTTTTGCCTTCACAAGGTTTTCTATACGGCCTTCGGCGTCAGCCGCTTCCGACAGATCGATTATTTTACTCTGTGCCTCTTCCCTTTCCTCTTCTGTGGCAGTTTCGGAATCTATTATACCCTGAAGTATGCCGGTGGCTTCAGCTCTTGTTTCCTGACGATTCAGTCGGGCGCTGTCAAAATACTCATTGGTTGCGCTTACGAATTCCGCCTTACCCAAGACCTTATCATCCTCCAATTGTTCCTCTGTTGCATTTGCCTCTTTTGCATCCAGCACGTCATCGGCATTTTCCTTGTTCATAGTGGCTCCCAAAAACAAAGCAACACAAATTATGCCGCAAAGAGTAATAAGTAAAAAGTGTTTTTTTAGCATTTTCATAAACATACTCCTTTATTCAATTATTACGCACACTTTATCCGTACTGATACCAAGAGCTGTTGCGGCCGCATTTTTTACTGCGAGGATAACTGAAGGGCTGTTATTACCTTTGCAAACAAGAGCAACACCGTTTATTTCAGGGTATAACTCCTTAATAACAACCGCCTTTTCTCCCTGCTGTTTATCCGACAACACCGTAACGTTGCTTTTCTCTTCCATACTTTCCTTATCACCGCTTGTATGGCTTTGCTGGTTATCCGAAGCGTAAATGTATTCTACGCCGCCCTTTAATGTCACCATAGCAACGCATTTCTCTATTCCGTTTACGGCATAAACCACTGTTTCCAGCTTTTCTTCAAGGCTGATACAGTACTGTTTATTATAAAGATCAATAGCTTTCTCAGGAGTAATATCCCCTTTTTCTGCTGTAAATGAAGCAAAAACCAGCATAAGGACCAACACGGCTGCTACAATTATAAGAAGGTTACTTTTTTTTATTTTATTCAGTACGGTTTTCAGGCTATTTGTTCTTACGTTTCCCATTATATTCACCCTTCTTTCAGGTTATGACCTGTACCTTAAGTCCATATTTTGAAAAAATCAAATCTTTTACAGCGTCAGCTTTATTAGCATAGCTTTCATCTAAAATCACGGTTATATTTTCTGCCACATACTCTTGATCTTCCTTGCGCAATGTAACCGTAATGTCAGAAGCATTGGTACCTGTTACCTGTTTTACGCAGCCGTTTACAAGGCTTTTAATTTGGTTTTCAGAGGTTTCTGTTATATACTCTTCTGTTTTTTCAAAGGAATACTCTTTATTGTCTGAATTCAGATCAAGCTTAAAATCAAAAACAATATCTTTAATTGGCGCTATAACACAAAGAAGCATGAAAATGCCGCAGATAAACCTGAACACCTTTTTATTATAACCTCTCGGTGCGATCATGGAGATCACACCACTAATGAGAGATACTGTTATAACTGATTTCAAATATTCTCCAACTGAATTCATACGGCTCCTCCTGTTGATAACAGAATACCTATAGATACAACGAATATTACCAAAACGGCAAATGCGGCGGTAAGCATCATACTGTAAGCATTTTCAACCACTGTAAGCATCCCTACTGCCCTCGTTGAACCTACAAGTGAAGCAATCAAGCTGCAAAGACGAACACAAAGGCTTGCAGCCAGAGCTTTTATCACAGGAATTGCAATAAGATAAAAAATTGCGGCAACAGCAATTATACCGCCTGCAGATTTTATAAGCCCCAAGCTTTCCCAAAAGGCGTCTACTGAATCGGAAAGGACTGAACCACCAACAGGCAAAGCGGAACCTACGGCGATCTTCAAGGCCTTTTTGGAAAGTGCGTCACCCGATCTGCCAAGCATATTCTGCAAGGAGAGAAGCCCCGTAAAGGCCATTGAAACGGTGACTATAACACGGTTAACCGTAGCCTTTATTCCCGAGGTAATATTTTTAAGGGCAGTCATTTCTCCCATCTGAGAGGCAAGCCCTATGGCAACGTAGCCATGGCATAGGGGCATTGCAACAGATGAAAATAACTGAGCAATTATTGACGCTCCGTTATAAAGCAGTAAATTAAATATTGTAGCAGAGGTTACGTTTCCCTGCGCAGTAAGAAGCCCTGCAAAAACCGGAACCGACAGGCAAACGTAATGAGCGGTGTCCTCTACGGCAATACGGATCTCATCTATTAATACAAACAGCGGATTGCAAACCAGAAGGGCAACGAGGGTCACACAGGCAAAATCCCCAATACGTGAGCCGGCCGAAAAGGAATCCGCCATGGCCTCGTATATACCCATTATTATCACTACGCCAATCATACATCCGATTATTTTGAGATTACCTTTTACGGAATCAAGAAGATTATCTGTCAGAAAATTTATTATTTCTTCCGCATCCAAAAGTTTTCCTGCCTCGTCAGGGGTAGATATTTTATTTGTTACCTCATCAGGTGCGTTATCCAAAAGCTCGTCTACAGAAATATCAGAAGCAAGCGCACCTACTGTCAGCATGAGCAGAGCTATTATAAAACAAACTATTTTTTTCATAATTTATAAAAAAGCCGTTATGGTATTGAGGACCTCGGCAAATATCGGTGTGGCGGTTATAAGAACGGCAATTTTTGAACATATTTCTATTTTAGACGCCATTGCCTGCTGATTGCAATCCAGGCAGATATCTGAGGATATTTTGGATATTACGGTTATTCCAAGACACTTTATCAGAACTCCGAAGGACTGTGAAGGAATTGCGAAGCTTTCTATAATAGAGTTCAAGTGATTTATTCCCTGTTCAATATAATCTGCAAACCAAATAAATATAACGGCTGTACTGCACAATGAAACCAGCATACCGTATTCCGCCCTATAAGAGCGAAGCACCACAGTAATAATACATGCAGTTATAACAGCTCCTATAACCCTGAATATCATAAGTTAAACACCGACTTTACGGTTTCAAACAAGGTATGTATCTGCTGTACCAGCATAAGCAACACTACTATTACCCCTGCAAGAGCGGTAAGCATTGCCTGATCTTCTCTGCCTGAGCGTACAAGCACTTGATTTAATACCGTTACAACAATGCCAACGGCGGCGATTTTGAAAATAAGATCCACATCCATTATTTTTCACCCTAAATAAATACAATTACCGTTAAGATTCCGGAAAGAAGCCCCATACTTTTGTATATTTTCATTTTTCCGCTTGCCTCTTCCTTTGCAGAAAAATATAATCTATTGAGTCTTTGAAGACAACCGTTGCATAGACTTTCCTGGCCTTCGATTCCGCTTGTTCCCAAAAGAGAAAAGAATTCATTTGCTATTGAAAGGGTTTCCTCGCTGAAGAATTTCTGAGCATCGGCCGTTTTCCAGGCCTCAAAGGGAGTTGTATTGGTTTTTAAAGCTAATAGAAGGCCTTGGCACAACTGATATTTAGAAAGAGAAGAACAAACCGATACAAGAGTATTATGAATGGGAGCCTTATAATAGCGAAGGCGCTCTTTTATTTGCTCAATAAGTAAAATCAAACCCTGGGTTTCATATAAATTTTGTTTGACAGAGGCAGCCTTAAAAAATCCCGCAGCTGTCAGCGAAAGGAACACCATTATGAGAATTGTTATTTTCATTTTTATCATCCTTCAGATTGCTTATTTCAATAATTCTGCCCGGCTCAACAGCACCCTTGAGAAGTACTGCCACGTCCAAAGCACCGGATAAAACAAGCGGGGTTAACTGTGGGCGCTTCAGAGCTTTTTCTATACTGTTTGAATGGACAGACATAATTGCGGCAACACCGCAGTTAAGGGCATCATTAACTGCTTGGGCTTGTTTTGAGGTAGTTAATTCATCAAATATCAGAACGTCAGGGCTAAGGCTCCTTACTGCCATTAGAATACCGTCTTCTTTTTTAGAACCGGATATCACATCAGTATTAGGCCCTAATTCCATTGCCAGAACACCCTTATGAAGACCTGCTATTTCGCCTCTTTCATCTATAACACATACCCTTTTTCCCAAAACCGACAGACACCGAGCTAATTCTCTCAGCATTGAGGTTTTGCCGCCGCCGGGAGGAGAGATCAACACTCCTGAGCAAATACTATCTTCATTATAAAAAACGGGAATAAGCTCTTTAGCACAACCTTTATGCTCCCTTGCAATTCTGATACATATTCCGTAAGGATTTAAAAGTCGGTAATTCCCGTCGACAAAATTAAGATTACCGCTTAGCCCAGCCCTGTTACCGAACGGCAGGGGCAAATATCCAAGAGATATCTGATCCTCATAGGCATAAACAGAATGATTGGTTAAATTAAGAAAAGTGTCGTCAACATCTTGACCGGTACAAATATAAGCGTTATCACAGCCTTCTAAAAGAGAACCTGAATTTGAAATATAATAGTTTTTTGAATTGATCACAGCGCATAAAGGCTGTCCTTTTCTTATACGCAGTTCGTTTATTAAGCTTTTATATTTATAATTTATTGACGAAACTAAAAGCGCTATATTAGGAGCAAGAAAATTTATAATTGAATTTATCCTTTGCATATTCATCACCTGATAAAGTTTATTACGGGAAAGTTAGTTTTAGAACAAAAAAAATCGGTATCCGAAGATACCGATTTTAATTTTACAGATCAAGTTTTAAATCATTTTCTTTTATCCAGCCAAGCTTACGCATTGGTAAGGCAAAAAGCCAGGTAAGGATCGCCGGTAAAACTATACAAACAAGCACAAGGCCAAGCCAGTCAGCACCGGAGCCAAAGCTTTCACCTGTTATAATACCTATTGGGCCGACAAGACCGCAGGTACCCATACCTGAAGCAACTGCAATACTGTTTTCCAGCTTAAAAACGCAGGTTGCTATGGGGCCTGTTACTGCAGCGGCAAGTGTTGGAGGGATCCAGATACGGGGGTTTTTCATAATATTACCCATTTGCAGCATTGAGGTGCCGATACCCTGAGCCGCAAGACCGCTCCATTTATTTTCCTTAAAACTCATTATTGCAAAGCCTATCATCTGAGCGCAGCAGCCTGCTGTTGCCGCACCACCCGCAAGCCCAACGAGACCCAATGAGGCGCATATAGCTGCAGAAGAAATAGGCAAAGTAAGAATCATACCCATTAAAACGGAAATTACAACGCCCATCCAGAAGGGTTGGAGGGTGGTTGCTTCCATTATAAGATTACCAAGAGAGGTCATTATGTAAGAAATACCGGGGCCTATAAGAGCCGTAATTCCAAGACCTGTTAGGATCGTAACAGTGGGAGTAACAAGAATATCCACCTTGGTTTCTTTGGAAACAGCCTTACCGAATTCTGCAGCAACAATAACCGCAAACAGGGTACCCAAAGGACCGCCAACAGCATTGGCCCCAACACCAACGGCGCATAATGACAAAAGCACCAAGGCAGGAGCCTCAAGAGCCGCACCGATGGCTACAGCCATTGCGGCGCCCGTTGCGCTCGTACAGTATTGCGCTACCTGAGCAAGCCACTCTAATCCCAAATGATCGGCAATAGTATCAAATATTGTACCGATAAGCAATGAAGCAAAAAGACCCATTGCCATAGCTCCCATAGCATCAATAAAGTACCTTTTAAAGCTGATTTTAATTTTCTTACGTTCAAAAAATGCATTTACTTTTTGCATTATTTACATCTCCTTTAAAATCAGGTCGGTCTGCCCTTGATTGAAACCGATCTCAATACGCTTTACATGTTTGTGATTACCGCCGTATTCATTGCGGATCATATCTCTTAAAGCTGTACCGTTATTATAGCCGTGAATCACGCGGATACGGTAAGCGCCTTTGGATTTTTTTATTTTAGAATCTATAAGGGTTTTTGCCTGAAAGCTGTTTAGGCCGTGAACATCTATCTCAATTACAGATTCAAACATTTTTACTGCCCATAAGCTCGGCTACGGTAATAGAGTAACCTGCTTCTTCATAGGTGTATTCCTTGGGGATATATGAAGTAATACCCTTTGTTTTCAAAATAAGCTTTACAAAATACTCTGCAAAGTGAGGGTTTTTGACCAGAATAGGACCTGTAAGCTGGGTTCCGAAAAGGTTGTTTTTATAAACTCCCTCTTCCTTATCATTTACGGTGCCGATAACCTTTTCTACTGTAAAAAGGCTGTTTTTCAAACCTTCAAGACGGCTGCATTTATTAATAAATCCTACAAGAGGCTTATTTAAAAAGCTGCAGTTAAGGATCACGTCTCCGGTATATCTGTCTTTACGCTGTTCTATAGTTTTAAAATCAAAAAGGCCCTGTCCCTTGAATTCCTTGCCTTCGGGATCTGAAAGGGATGTACCAAGCATCTCAAAAGAATTGCCGGTAAAAAGCATAACCTTACCTGCATTAAAAGCATCTTTTAAATTATTACCCAAAGAATTAAGATGTTCAAGACAGGCATTTCGGGAGGATTCTATTCCGGCACCGCAATAAATTACATCATAAGACATAAAGTAAATATTATCGGTTATTGTTTTTTTATGAAGTTCTACGGTAATTCCCTGATCTTCAAGGCGGCGGCATAGCATGCGAACATTGCCGTTTTCCCCGTAGAGATTCATAATATCATAATAAAGATGAAGAACCTTTACAGTCATACCTTAGCCTCCTTATTTGCAAGTGACATAAATTTGCCTTTATCAGAAAAACAGGTTATAACGTAAATATATCCTGTTTCGGTACTCTTAAGATGCTCTGCAGCAGAATTTATTGATTCAAATACTTTTATTTTATCCTGAGGGATATCAGTAAAAGAAAAACGGGAAGCAAGATCGTTGCAATATCGACCTGCCAGTACCACCTGTTTTATATTACTGTTATTAAGAAGTTCAAAATCTATATCCCACAGCCATGACGTTTCACTTGTAAAGTATTTACGGCTAACGGCATCTACAATTACGAGGACAGAGCATTCACCTTTATGGGCACAGGCTACTTTTATTGACTGATCGTAGGAAACAGAATTTTCGTGTTTGGATGTAAGTAATCTTCCCTGCTTTGTGCCCAAGTTAAAATCAAGAATTCTGCCTGAATGAAGATTATAATTACTTAAGACCTCTGCGGCATTTTCAAGAGGAATACCTGCTATATCTGCAACGGCAAGGGCCGCAAGGGTATTATAGCAATGATAAATACCGGAAAAGGAAAGCTGAATTTTATAATTACCGTTAACGGTGATCTCTCCGTTTTCAAGATCGGCATTTGTTAACGTCCATCTGGTTTCCGGCTTTTTATAGCCGCATTTTGTGCAATTGTAGGCACCTATATGGTTGTAATGATAATAATCATATTTCAAAGAGGACTTGCATACAGGACAATATTTGCCGTCATTATATACTGAGGAGTTCTCCTTTTCATCAAAAGGCAGGTTATCTGCACCGAAGTACAAAACCTTTTCTCTGTTATGGCCAAAGAGAGAAACAAGAGGATCATCAGCATTTAAAACGAGAGTCATATTTTCGCTTACTGCTTCGGAAATTACATTATATACCCATTCGGGGTGCCCGTTGCGGGTAAGCTGATCTCTGTAAAGATTAGTAATAACGAAATAGTTAGGCTTGAAATATTTAAAGGTATGACGGGCAAAACGCTCATCTGATTCCATTAATACAATTTCGCTTTTAACCTTGCCTGAAAGACTACAGTCATTAAGAAGGAAGGTTGTAACGCCCTCGATCTGATTGGAGCCTTCTTTATTATAAGCAACCTTTTTACCTGAAGAAATAAGGACGTGAGCAATCATCTCAACAGTTGAGGTTTTTCCGTTGGAGCCGGTAACAGCAATTACTTTATCGGGCAAGGTTATATCCCCTAAAATACCGGGAAAAAGCTTTAAGGTAAGGGCGCCGGGAAGGCTGCTTCCTCTCCCCAGAAGTTTTGCCGCAAAGCGAACACATTTGCAAAAACATATTGCTAAAAATACTTTTACTTTTTTCATACATTCACCGGGTTTCTATAATTAATAGATATATTATACAACATATGCGGTAAATTTAAAATACATAATTGTAATTTTTCATAAAAAAAAGGCTTCATACGAAGCCTTTTTAATAAACTGATTATATTTTAGCAATACCAAGAACGTCAAGTACAGATGAGATAAGAATAAGGATGATGCAGATAGGAGCAATATACTTAATGATTATCTCAAACATCTTTCTTGCCTTAAACTTAGAGGAAAGCTGGATCTCTTCAATAAGAGTCTTAGGCTTAAGAACATAACCGATATACCAGCAAGTAAGTAATGCAACTATAGGCATAAGAACGCTGTTGCTTAAAAAGTCAAACATATCAAGGAAGGTCATACCTAAAACAGAAACGCCGCTCCAAACGCCGAAGCCTAAGGAGGAAGGAAGACCTAACAGAATGCAGAATATGAGGACTACGATACAGGTAAATCTACGCTTCCAGCCAAACTTATCTCTTAATACGGAAACAACGGTTTCCATAAGGGAGATAGAGGAAGTAAGAGCAGCAAAGAGTACCAGTAAGAAGAACAGAGCGCCTACAATATCGCCGCCGGGCATGCTTTCAAATACCTTAGGCAGAGTTACGAACATAAGAGAGGGACCCTTGCCAAGAGCAGCTTCATCACCACCGGAGAATACGAATACTGCAGGGATGATCATAAGACCTGCTAAGAAAGCAATACCGGTATCAAAAATAGAAATCTGTCTTGCAGACGAATCAAGGCTAACGTCCTTCTTCATATAGGAGCCGTATGTGATCATAATGCCCATTGCCAAGGACATAGAATAGAACAGCTGACCCATAGCAGCAAGTACGGTAGTTGCAGAGAACTTAGAAAAATCGGGAGTAATGTAATAAAGAACGCCTTCCCAAGCGCCGGGGCGGGTACATGAGTAAATAGCGATACCTAAGGTTAAAACAACCAGAACGGGCATCATAACCTTACTTACCTTTTCAATACCCTTTTCAACGCCAAACAGAACTACTATAGCGGTTAAACCAATGAATACGGCAAACCAAACGATAGGTTCACCTACAGCAGTAATGAAATCTGTAAAATAAGTATCGGAAGCTGCTAAAGAGCCCTGACCGGTAACATAAGCTGCCAAATATTTAGTAACCCAACCGCCGATAACGGAATAGTAGGGCAGGATAATGGCAGGTACTATTGAAGCAAGAACGCCTATAAAAGTATGCTTTTTGCTGATAGTGGAAAATGCAGCAATTGCACTCTTGCCTGTTTTTCTACCTAATGCGATTTCACCGCACATAAGGGCAAAGCCGAATGTAACAGCTAAAACTATGTAGACGAGCAGGAAAATACCGCCGCCATACTTTGCAGCAAGGTATGGGAAACGCCAAATATTACCCAAACCAACAGCGGAACCGGCTGCTGCAAGGACAAAACCTATTTTGCCGGTAAAATTACTTCTTTTTTGTTCCATAATAATTTCTCCTAAACTAAACACAACGGTGGCCCGCATGTTCATAAATTTGTTTTAATTCTATCACAGTTTGTTAATAAAGTCAATTGATTGTTTTCAACCTAATACTGTTCAAAAGGAAGCACATAAACCGTATCAATACCGTCTGAAACAAGAATGCTCAGAAAAATGCTTTCTTTTATATTCTTAAATTTTATCTCCAGTAGTCAGTATTGTTAAGGCCTATGCTTTCTGCTTTAAATACAGGGTCCTTTCCTTCTTTTTTCTGTTTACAGTAATCGTCGAGAGCCCTGTAAGCATATTTGCCCAGAATAAATATAACGGGAATATTGATTAAGGTCATAAGCCCCATAGTTACGTCTGCCACGTTCCAAAGGAAATCTGCACTGAGACCTGCCCCTAAGAAAATTATAAGGGACGCGATTATATAATAAACATACCAGAATGTTTTGCCCGGATTTTTGCCTTTAATATAAACTATACATTTATCAACGTAATACAAATTGCCTACGAGGGTCGTAAAGGCAAAGAGTATCATGGCCACGGTAATAAATATAGGACCGAACTGACCGAGAACAGCGCTCAAGGAGGACTGAACATAAGGTGCTCCTGCCATTGCTTCGGAAGGTTCTACACCGGAGCTCATGCACATAAATGCAGTTGCCGAGCATACAAGAATCGTATCAATAAACACAGATAAAACCTGAACGAGACCTTGCTTTACAGGATGGCTTACTTCGGCAGAAGCTGAAGCATTGGGAGCAGAGCCTACACCGGCTTCGTTACTGAACAGGCCACGCTTAACACCAAGCATAACACAGGAACCTGCAAAACCGCCGAATATTGCCTTAAAATCAAAGGCTTCGGTAAAAATTCTTGCAAATAATCCGGGAAGCGCCTTTACGTTAAGAAGAACAATAACTAACGCAAGAAGAATATAGGCAACTCCCATTATTGGGACAAGAATGCCTGTTATTTTTAACACGCGCTTTCCGCCGCCGAATAAGCAATAACCAACAGCCAAAGCAACTATACCGCCAATGATCCAGGGAGTATATGCCTGATTATAAAAGCCGTATTCAGCGAAGGTTGACTGTAGATTGTAAGAAGCAAGCATATTAAAGCCTACGCCGTAAGTAAGAATAAGCAATATTGAGAAAACTACAGCAAGCACCTTGCTTTTTATTCCTGCTTCAATATAATAAGCAGGACCGCCTATACTGCCATGAGGGGTTCTTTTTTTATATATCTGAGAAAGGGTACTTTCAACAAAGGCAGATGCGCCGCCGATAATTGCAATAACCCACATCCAGAATACAGAACCAAAACCGCCCAAACAAAGGGCAGTGGAAACACCTACGATATTGCCTGTACCTACACGAGAGGCGGTTGATACCATAAGGGCCTGAAAAGAAGAAACCTTGCCTTTTTCACTTTTTTCGGTTACAGACTTTATCTGATCCTTGAGCAGTCTGAATTGAACGAACTTGGTTCTTACAGTAAACCAAAGGCCGCCCAAAACAAGAATGATTATAAGGATATAGCTATAGAGGGCATTGTTTGCCAATCCGATAGCATTATTTATCCATTCCCATATTTTTTCAAACATAATAAAACTCCTTTTATAAAGTTCTTAAAAAGATTATACCAACTATTTTACAATTTATCAATAAAAAAGGCCGATAAAATCGGCCTTAAAATTAAAGTTCCTCAAGAAATTCTTTTATTCTGCGCATTGCTTCTATAATATGCTCGGGAGAATAGCAATACGAGGAGCGAACGAAGCCTTCGCCGCTGTCACCGAATGCAGTGCCCGGTACTACGGCAACATGCTTTGAGTCCAGGAGTTTTTCACAAAATTCCTCGCTTGTAAGCCCTGTTGATGAAATGCAAGGAAAAGCATAAAATGCGCCCTTAGGCTCACGGCAAGTAAGACCCATTTTATTATAAGAAGAAACTATAAGCCTTCTACGGCGATCATATTCCTTGACCATATATTCAACGTCCTCATCGCAGGTACGCAGCGCTTCAATAGCGGCATACTGGGAGGTGGTAGGAGCACACATAATTGCATACTGATGTATTTTTATCATAGGAGCAATAAGTTCCTTAGGGCCGCAGGCATAGCCTAACCGCCAGCCGGTCATAGAGAAGGCCTTGGAAAATCCGTTTACAACGATCGTACGTTCATACATACCTTCTACAGAAGCGGCGCAGGTATGAGGCACACCGAAGGTAAGCTCGGAATATATTTCATCGGAAATAACGATTATATTGGTATCCTTCAGAACCTCAACAAGCTTTTCAATATCCTCCCTTTCCATAATTGCACCAGTAGGGTTACAGGGGTACGGAAGAATAAGCGCCTTGGTTTTGGGAGTTATAGCGGCTCTTAACTGTTTGGGTGTAAGTTTAAAATCATCCTCTGCTTTTGTTTCAACAATAACGGGAACGCCGCCCGCAAGCTGAGTTATGGGATCATAGCACACATAGCTGGGCTGAGGAATAATAACCTCGTCACCGGGCTCGATAAACGCGCGTATAGCAAGGTCTATAGCCTCACTGCCGCCAACCGATACAAGTACTTCGGTTTCCGGGCGGTACTTTACATTATATTTACGCTCAAGCCAGTTTGCAATTTCTTCGCGAAGCTGAGCAAGACCCCAGTTGGAGGTATATTTGGTTCTACCTCTTTCAAGGGATGAAATACCTGCTTTTCTTACCTGCCATGGGGTTGGAAAGTCAGGCTCGCCTACGCCCAATGAAATAACGTCATCCATTGTAGCAGCAATATCGAAAAACTTTCGGATACCCGAAGGTTTCATATTTGATACTGTAGAATTAACAAGCTTTGAATAATCCATCATATAAGAACGTGCCCCCTGTCATCATCGTTACCGTTATAAAGCTTAACATCCATTTCCTTGTATCTGCGAAGCACAAAGTGAGTTGCAGTAGAAGTAACGGAATCTATAAGAGCAAGCTCTTTTGATACGAAACGGGCAACGTCCTGTAAGGTCCTCCCCTTTACTACTACGTTAAGGTCATACCCGCCCGACATAAGGTATACAGACTCAACTTCGCGGTAGGACATAATTTTTTCAGCAACCTCTTCAAAGCCTAAGCCTGCCTTGGGAACCACTTTAATTTCTATAATGGCGGAAACAAAAGCATCGTCAAGCTTTTCCCAGTCTACAACCGCCTTGTAGCCGCAAATAAGACCTTCCTTTTCAAGTGCCTTGATTTTAGTCTCTACGGTTTTTTCATCGGTACCGAGCATTGCTGCCAGATCCTCCAATGAATAACGGGCATTACGTGCTAAAAGCTTTAAAAGATCGTTTTTCATAATATCCTCCTGAAAAAAATTAATTCATTATTATAAATTATATTAATAATTTACGGGGATGTCAATAAAAACCGGCCGGTTTTCCATATCATTATTGACTTTTTATAGTTTTTGAACTATAATTATTGTACATATCTATAGTATTGGAGTTATATATGGAATTACTGCAGTTAAAATATTTTAAAGTTCTTGCACAGACGGAGAACATAACCAAAGCTTCACAGCTTTTATTTGTTGCTCAACCTTCTTTAAGCCAGATGCTTAAAAGACTGGAAGAGGAGCTTGGAACTCCCCTGTTTGATCGCATCGGAAAGAAGATCATTCTTAACGATGCCGGAAGAATACTATTAAGATATTGCGAAAGAATACTTCAGGATATTGATAATGCCCGTACTGAAATTGACGAATACAAAGGCTCTCTTGTTTCCAATATTAATATTGCCGTGGATTCTGCCTCACTTCTTATTCCTGATATTATTCATAACATAAGAGAGAGTTACCCGAAAATCATGCCGCGTATTTTTCAGGACATATGTGACGATTGGGACCTGAAGATTTATTCCGATTACACACCTCAACCCCACTCTATTTTACTTTCCGAAGAACGGATAGGTGTGGTTTTACCCAAGAATCATCCTTTAAGAGAAAAGGAACGGATATTTGCAAAGGATCTTTTCAAATACGGATTTATTGAGCTTGGTCCGTCACACAATTTGCACAGGATAACAAAAGAACTATGCAAAACACATAGTTTTCCCATTAATACGGTTATGACGGTAGACTCTCCTGCTATGCTTAGGGATCTTGTAAAAATGAATTTAGGAATTGCATTTATACCCGAAATCACCTGGAAACCATTTATTGATGACGGGCTTGAATTCAGAATCGTTTCGGATATGCCCATGAAACGGTACGTTCAACTGCAGCTTAACAACAAGAAGCACCTTACGAAAGCTGCAAGATGCTGTAAAATAGTAATTACCGAATATTTTGAAGAATATAATCGGAGATTCCGATAATGAGAGGCATTGAAGCTATACAAAGCAAAGTGCTTAATACTACTTCCTTTACTGCTTGTTTATAGTCACACCCATAGATTTGAGCATAAACCGCAACATTCGAGCCGATAGGCGCCGAAGCTACAATGACAAGGGTTTGCTTTAATGTATAATCCCCCATAGGAAGCAAAGCTATCACTATAGCGGTAATAAGCGGAATAACAAGAAGTCTTATAAGAGAAACCTTATAGCTTATTTTCTCATAAAACAGCTCTTTGAAAGAAACCTGAGCAAGATAGATTCCCACACCGAGCATTGCAACAGGGGCGTTCATTGAAGCTACGGTACTTAGTATGCCGCCGAAAAATTCGGGCAACTTAACCGGGAAAAAGAACAGGCATATACCGATAACAAAGCTTAGCAAAATAGGATTAAAAATGATTTTTTTGGGAGAAATATTTGTCTTATTACCGGTCATTAAAAACACACCATAGGACCATTGCAGTATATTGAGAATAGCAACAAAAGCCGCGCAGTAATATACCGCATCCGCCCCAACAACGGCTGCTACAAGAGGAATACCCATAAAGCCTGCATTAGAGAAAGATGCGCCGAATATTTCAATAGGCTTATCTTTCTTAAACAACAACCTTGACAAAACAACCGAAATAACTACAGCCACCAAAGCCACGGTAAAAGAAATAAGCAGGCCGATTACCTTTTCTTTTGAATATTCAATATTATAAGAGTTTATAATAGCCGCAGGAAGGATCATATATATAAGCAACTTGCCTATATCCTTTGCGCCTGCATCAGTAATTATTTTTTTCTTATACAGAATAAATCCGGGAATCAAATACACAAACATAACCGCCAGACGATTTAAAATTATTCCTGCCATTACATCAACTCCTTTGCTACCATTATAACACCGGCACTCCTGAATTAGAAATACTAAAACACTCATATCCTATAGCTTTAAAACTATAAGCATTCATAGTTTTCATATTTGCAACAGAAACACTTTAATGATACAATACATATAAGGAGGTATTATTATGAAAATAATAAAGGACATTTGTTATAACGACAAAGACCAACTTTTAGATCTGCTGTTGCCCGAAAATGATGTATCCGCAGTACTTGTATTCTTTCACGGCGGCGGTATTGTAGAGGGGTGCAAGGAATGGAACCGTGTTCCCTTCGAATACCTTACAAGCAAAAATATTGCTGTTGCAAGCGCAAATTACAGAATGTACCCTGAGGCAAAATTCCCCGACTTTATAGAAGATGCCTCCGACGCAGTTGCTTGGGTATTTAATAATATAAAGAACTATTGCAACTGCGATAAAATATTTGTAGGCGGCTCTTCTGCCGGCGGATATATCTCTATGATGCTGTGTTTCGATAAAAATTATCTTGCTAAAAACGGACTTAAACCTATCGACATTCAGGGTTATGTTCACAATGCGGGACAGCCTACCGCTCATTTTAATGTGTTGAAAGAGCGTGGGTACGATTCAAGACGTCTTATAGTAGACGAAACCGCTCCTTTGTACTTTATAGGTGCGGATGGAAATGATTCTTCCTCTATGATATTCTTGGTTTCCGATAACGATATGGAAAACCGCTTTGAACAAACAATGCTTACACTATCTACCCTGAAACACTTTAAATATGACGATAATAAAATTTTTTCTAAAGTACTCCACGGCGGGCACTGTGAGCACGATGACGCTGTAGACGAAAACGGAGTAAGTGTATTCGGCCAAATTATAGAAAAATTTATAAAAGACCATATCTAAGATATGGTCTTTTGTTTGTTCTTGGTTCGGTTTTGTTCGTATATTATTTCGGTTGCAAAGCCAAGCTTTGTTACAACGTTTTCCTTTGTAGGATAGCAATAAAAAGAATCGTTTTCGGTGGAAATATCAAGACAGTCAAAGGGCTTGATATAGCAATAATCATACTCTATATGTAAGCTGTTGGTTTGCAATGGTTTTCTTTGAATCCGGTAATCGCTGTTTCTGTAATTACCCTCAAGCACAAAACCATTCTCCGGATCATGTTTTAAATGAGCTTTTCCCAAGGGAACAAAACGCCAACAGCGCGGCAAGGAATAAACCTCAACTTCATCCTCAAAAGAATAGGTTCCGTTATCGATCTGCTGTCTTACCTGCTCCCTTTCCCATCTGAACCAATCAGGAATATGAGAAAAGACCGTTTCACCGTTAAGACAGGTAAGAGTACCATCCTCATTCATATTGTAACGCATGCCGCATTCTTTGCAGAAAAGTTCGGTGCCTTCGGAAGCCATTTTGGATTCTGTAAGACAATGGGGGCACTGATAAAGAACTTTATGCAGGCCTTCGGCGCGAAATGGTTCTTTTATAAGAATACTATTTTCCTTCTGATATTTATAATCATCATAACGCAGGGCTTCAACAACGGTATTATGAATTTCCTGCGCAGACATTCGGGAAACCTGCTCTGCAGTAAGTATTTGTGTCATAGTAGTATAAAGAGGCGCCTTGCGCTTTTTACGGAAGTTCCAAAACGGAGAATGGATATGGTTTCCGTGATGCACCACAGCAACAACAGGCACCTTATTCATTTTAATAAGCTTACCCACGGCCTCAGGAATATAAGATTCTATACCGCAAGGGGAATATCTTGCTTCGGGGTACATAGAAAGAATATCGCCTTTTTTCAGAACGCGGTTTATAGATTTTATTAAATGAAGATCCATAGTAAACTTACGGGTACAAATTGCGCCTATAAGTTCCAAAAGCCAAGGGCGACGGTAATAACCGTCTATACTGACAACGTTGCTTACGCGGTAAGGCAAGGTACCCATAGCAGCAAGTTCAAAATCAATAAAATACATATGATTGCTAAGCATCATATAAGGAGGCTTCAAACCATCCATATTAATCTTTTCAACCTTATATTTTTTATTCAAAAGCATTATTTTAGATAAAAGCCAAATAAGCCAAACGATTATGACCGGCTGTCTTATAGGATATTTTGCTGTATTGTAACGTTTTTTATTTTTATAATTTACTTCCATTAGCATCTCCTTTAAATTCGTCTTTTATATTGTAAAGGAAAGGCTCATAAAAAGCAAGATAATTATAATTGAAAACAGAAGAAAATGATGATAAAATACTGTTAGGTGATGAAAATGGTATTTGTAATTTCAGGAGCGCTTATTATACTCATACTTATTATTTCGTTATTCTGTTATTTTAAAGTTTTTTACGCATTCAAGCGCAAGGCTACATCTGAATACGATATTCCGCCCGGAAAAGAATACGAGGAATACAGAGAACTTATGATTGAATGGCAAAAGCAAACCGCCGCCCTACCAAACAAGGAGCTCTCGGTTACTTCCTATGACGGACTTACTTTGTACGGCAAATACTATGAATGTAACCCCGGAGGGCCCATTGAAATTATGTTTCACGGCTATAAGGGCAGCGCACAAAGAGATCTTGCCGGTGGAGTGCAAAGATGTTTTGCACTTAACAGAAACGCTCTGCTTGTTGACCAGCGCGGTGCAGGAAAGAGCCAGGGGCATACAATTACTTTTGGAATAAAGGAAAGCAAAGACTGCTTAAAATGGATAGACCTTGCCATTAAGAAATTCGGCAAAGAAACCAAAATTATTATAACAGGAATTTCCATGGGGGCCGCCACCGTGCTTATGGCGGCACAAAACGAACTTCCCGAGAACGTTGTAGGAGTACTTGCAGACTGCGGATACACAAGCGCAAAAGAAATTATTAAAAAAATAATTGTTGAAATGAAGCTCCCTCAGAAGCTTGTTTATCCTTTTATTAAGCTTGGTGCAAGGCTGTACGGCGGTTTTGATCTTGAGGCAGATTCCCCTTCCGAGGCGGTTAAACACTGTACTGTACCTGCAATATTCTTTCACGGTAGATCCGATGGTTTTGTGCCATACACAATGAGTGTTGAGAACTACAACAACTGCTCTAATGAAAAACGGTTGGTTATTGTTGATGGAGCAGACCATGGATTAAGCTTTCCGAAAGACCAGAAACGCTATTTAAAGGAACTAGATGATTTCGGCAAAAAATATTGGAATATATAAAAATTGTGCAGATTTTTCTGCACAATTTTTACTTTATTCGATTTTTAACATACCGCCTATGGTTGTTTTAGGGGTTTGCTTTTCGAGATCTGACAGTACGTTTGCAATTTGGCCTTCCACGTTATTTATTTCACCTATAAATTCACGGGAGGATGTACGAAGAACACCTGAACGGATAGCGGAAAGCTGAATAAGCCTGTCGGAGGTTACAACCCTTACGTATTCGTTTTTACCTATTTCGGCAACCAGCATTTCAATATAGTTATCGCCGTACTGGTGTTCCTTAGTATATACTACATGAATATTGTGGTATTCAAACCGTTCACCCTTTCCGCCGGGCACACGGTAGGCATCAAATACCAGAATAACGTTTATATGTGTAAAGGCACTGTAATTAGAAAGAATATTCATAAGCCGCTCTCTTGCTGATTCAAGACTATCCTTTGCAATAGAATTAAGCTCATCCCAGGCAAATATAAGATTATATCCGTCAACTATAACGTATTGCTTTCTTACCACCGGAACAGCAACCCGTTCCTCTTCCTTATATACAGGCTTAGGTCGGTAAAGATTATATTCAACCTTACCGAATTCCCTTTCCATTATTGCTTCCAGTTCCTTGTCATCTATACTGAAATTACGACGGCGAACCTCTTTTTCCGATTCTTTTTTCAAGCAGCTTTCAAGGTGCATATACTGAGGCACCTGATCCCACTTAACGGGAAAACCGCTTCCGTGGGCACAGAATATAGAATCGGGAGAATTTTCAAGGTCACTTTCTGGATTATAATTTTTCTCATTCACAACCTTTTCGGTCTCAGTACATTCATCATAACCAGCAAGCTCGTAAAATACTCTTCCCTTTCCGCCTGTATATGCCGCAACTTCGGAAGCATAGCCGTTCATTTGCACAACGGGGGCTTTGCCTGTTATAAGGGATACACCGCCCAAGTCTTCAGGACGGTTCATGGTTCCCTTGCGCATACGAATATCGTTTATAACTCTGCCGATCTGTTCGCTTGGAACCTCTATACGAAAAGAGTAATAAGGTTCAAGTAATACAGACTGAGCTCTCATCAGGCCTTGCCTTACGGCTCTGTAGGTAGACTGTCTGAAATCCCCGCCTTCGGTATGCTTTATATGGGCTCTACCCGAGGCTAAGGTTATTTTCATATCCGTTATAGGTGATCCCGTAAGAACACCTAGGTGCTTTTTTTCGGAAAGGTGCCCCATAACAAGCCTTTGCCAGTTTCTATCTAAAATATCTTCACTGCAACAGCTGCCAAACACAAGCCCGCTTCCCCGAGGAAGTGGCTCTAAAATCAAATGGACTTCAGCATAGTGACGCAGAGGCTCGTAATGGCCAACACCTTCAACTTTATTGGATATTGTTTCTTTGTACAATACCCTGCCTTCATCTATTTCAATATCAACAGAGAATTTATCCGCAACTATGCTTTTAAAAATTTCAACTTGAACCTCTCCCATAAGACTGACGTTAATTTCCTGCAGGTACTCATTCCAGCCAATATGCAGCTGAGGATCTTCCTCTTCAAGCATTTTCAGTTTTGGCAACATAGTACGGGCATCAACATCCTTGGGAAGAACTATCCTATAGTTCATAACAGGTTCTAAAATAGGTTTTTCAGAATTGGCCTCATAACCTATTCCCTGTCCGTTATAGGTATTACCGGGCCCTGTTACGGCACATATACTTCCGGCCTCAACTTCATCAACAGTTACATATTTTTCACCTGAATATATTCGAATCTGATTGATTTTAGAAGGCACACCGTCAAAGTCTACCGTATCTTTGACCTTAAGCTTACCGCCCGTAATTTTCAGATGAGTCAGTCGATCAGACTTATCGCGGGTGATCTTGAACACCTTGGCACCAAAGACATCGGGATAATTTTGTGAAACAGTATAAGTTTCAAGGCCATTCAAGAAAGAATCAATTCCTTCAAGCTTAAGACCGGAACCAAAATAACAAGGGAAGGCCCTGCGGCGCAAAATTAGGCCTGCCGCATCCTCGGAAGTTATTTCTTCTCCCGAAAGATATTTATCAAGTAACCTTTCAGAACACATGGCAAGGCCTTCATCACGGGCCTCTTTATTAGAAAAATCTACACAGGCGCTGTCAAGCTCTTTTTGAAGTTGAGATAAAAGTTCCGTTTGAGTATTGCGGGCAAAATCCATTTTGGTAACAAACACGAAGGTGGGAACATTATAAAACTGCAAAAGGCGCCACAAAGTACGGGTATGAGCCTGAACACCGTCAAGTCCGCTTATAACAAGTATTGCATAGTCAAGCACCTGCAATGCTCTTTCAGTTTCGGCAGAAAAATCAATATGGCCCGGCGTATCAAGAAGACACACTTCCATATTTCCTATATTGAATACTGCCTGACTGGAAAATATAGTTATACCGCGCTCCCTTTCAAGTCTGTGGGTGTCTAAATTTGTATCCCCTTTGTCTACCCTGCCCAAGGAACGGGACTTACCCGTGGAATACAATATTGCTTCCGCAAGAGTAGTTTTACCTGCGTCCACGTGAGCAAGGATTCCTAAAACTGTTTTTTTCATAAAAACCTCTTACTTCGTATTTGATGATTATTTTATCATATTTGAATTTCTATTACAAGAAAATAGCATAAAAAAGAAGTTGGAGGGTACAAATCCCTTCTTATTGTAATTATAAAAAAACAACACCTGCAGGAGGTGTTGTTTTTATGGAAAGAGAGCACAATTTCGAACCTTTTTGAATTTGTGACCTATATATTTGAACCACTACAAATTTTTCATTAAATGAAATATCTCGCTTATGCTCGATATGAAATAATCCTAACGGATTATGAAATTTTCTGCTAAGGCAGAAAGTGAAATAAAATTCGCCTCTTAAACATTTGCGAAGCAAATATTTCATACGCGAAAGCGTATTTCATAGTGTAGCTATTTCACTCGCCGTAAGGCGAATTTCATTGAAAAACCGACTTGTCGAAACAAGTCGGTTTTTCTGGCCCGCCCGAAGGGATTTGAACCCCCGACCATCAGAATCGGAATCTGCTACTCTATCCAGCTGAGCTACGGGCGGATATAAGAGGCTTTGAAGAACAAAGCCTCTGTTTTTTATAATAAACCGGGTGGTGGTGGAGTTGTGGGTGGAATATAGTTTGGATCGTTAGGATCCAGGGAAGGGAGCTCCGGCTCGGATATTTCAGGAGCAGAAGATTCAGGCTCGGAGGATTCCGGCTCTGAGGGAGTTTCCACCACAGGAGGAACGTAATTTGGATCTTCCTTCAGAATAACCTCAACGGTGTATTCCTCATATACGTCCTTTACGGTGTAGGTATTGACCTTATCATTACCTCTGTCGGGAGCAAGCGTTGCACCGTTTGCTGTAAGAGAAGAAATAAGGAAACCTTCTTTTGCCGTTACCTTAAAGGTATAATCATTACCAACCTTGATCTTTACGGAATTACCGAAGGAGAATGTTGCATTTGCATTTGCAACTGCAGTAAGCTTATAGGTAGGCTTAACCGCGGTGTTGGGATTATAAAGCTCAGGCTGTTTACCGGTAGGAATGCTGTGATCGGTACATAAATGATTTACCTTCTTGCCATCGCCTTTACCTACGCTGTTGCCGGGGCCGAGAACGTTCTGGAATGCAACCCCTTCATCTGAAACAGGAACACCGTCCGGAATATTCATCCACATATAATAAGCATCCTGCAATCCTATTTTCATCGGTAATCTTCTGTTGGTTAAAACAAGAGCTTTCTGCTCGGCCTTGGGGCAACCGTTATGGGCAACCATACCGGAGGATTTGCAGATGTAAACCAATGTATGACAAGTACACTTGGGAGGCTCCTGATCCTTAACGAAATAGGTAGAGGCTATACGGTCACCGCGAACGTCCTTTTCGCAGTTTTCGGTAGGAGTACCGCCGCAATCGAGACAATATTCACCACTAACGATAGTGTCGGGCTTTTCGGAAAGAGAGCCACCGTCCCAGCCTTTTACTTCAACAACCTCATCCATTACGTACTTGAACGCATATCTTGAAACTGTTGCCATTACCCCTGCATCATCAAGGGAAATATTGTTTTCATCGTAGCCGACCCAAATACCGGCAGCAAAATAAGGTGAATAACACATATACCACTTATCAACACCGCTATCGGTAGTACCGGTTTTACCCGCAAGAGGAATATCTTTAAGATCTAACGCAGCAAAGCCATTATGAACACCGTCAACCAACAGTTCTTGCATAAGCCATGCTGTTTCCTCGGAGAATGCCTGATTGGTTTCAGGAGTATTTTCAATGAGTACCTTACCGTTTGCCTCTTCTACTCTGGTGTAAGTTATAGGCTCGGTATATACGCCCTTATTTGCAATTGCAGCATAGCCTGCAGTCATTTCCGCGACGGTTGCACCGTAGGTCATACCGCCCATTGCCATAGCGGCAACTCCGATATCCTCTTCTACAAGGTGTTCAAAATGCAAACGGTCTGTAAGATACTCATAGGCAGTATCATAAGTAAGATCCTGCAGTATCTGTGCGGGTGTTGCGTTAAGGGAGTATCTTATAGCATCATACATTGTTGTCAGACCGTTAAAGGTACGGGATACGTTCTGGGGATAAGGAACGTTGCCGTTGAAGGTAAGAGGAATATCATCCACAATAGAACCTAAATTAAGGACGCCTTCCTCTATGCCGGGTGCATATACGGAGAGGGGCTTTACGGCAGAACCTGTCTGTCGGGGAGACTGTGTAGCACGGTTAAGACCTCTGTTGGTTTTTTCACCGCGCCCGCCGGCCATACCCATAACCTCACCGGTAAAGGGATTCATAATATAAAGAGCGGCCTGATAATCTTCATCAATATAGCCTTCCGGCCACCATGACTGATCTTCAATGAAATAATGATCAAGTACGTCCTGCACCTGCTGATCAAGGCAGGAATAAACCTTAAGACCTGCGCTGTAGAAATAAATTTCCGCAGCTTCGGGGGTAATTTCCATTTGCTCGGAAATATCACGTATAACGTCGTTTATAACCTGATCTATATAATAACTGTTATCGGTTTCATACTGCATTTCCATACCCTTGGGATTAAAACTGATATGGTAATCAATATAATAATCAAATTCTTCCTGAGTAAGATAGCCAAGCTCCAGCATCTTTTCAAGTACGAGCTCTTTTCTTTCGGCGTTATTATCGGGATTGTAATAGGGCTCATAAACAGCAGGTTTCTGAACTATTGCCACAAGGCTTGCCGCCTCAGCGGCATTAAGTTCAGAAACGTGCTTACCGAAATACATTTCAGAAGCAACGCCTACGCCGTAAGCACGGTAATTGAAATATACTGTGTTAAGATAGTATTCAAGAATAATATTCTTATCATCGTACTTCTTTTCTATATACAGAGCTCGAAGAATTTCCTTGGCCTTTCTCTGCCAGGCATAATCGTCCTCACCTGTTATATTCTTAATGAGCTGCTGAGTAATTGTAGATCCGCCGTAATCGTCAACACCGGCAATATATTTAATAATAGCACCTGTGGTACGCTTCCAGTCAACACCGTTATGCTTCCAGAAACGTTCGTCTTCTATAGAAACAAGAGCATCTATAAGGCACTTGGGCATATCTTCAATATTGATCCATTCACGGTTTTCATCAAGATATACTTCTTTTACAAGTTCGTATTCGTCGGTCTCAGGGTCCTTTGCATATATCTCGGTCGTCTGAGCAAGCTGGCGGTTAGCAAAGAGAGCATCCAGATCGGGATCCTCAAACTGATCTATACAAAGGGAGAAAATGAGAAGGCCAACTGCAACTGCGCCTGCAGCAATGCAAACGTACCAGAAGATGACCTTTATTACAGACCATATTCCTAGCAGGATCGACTGCCACCAAGGACGTTTGGGACCCTTTTTCCCTCTTTTTCTATTCTTTTTTTCTTCTTCAGGGGAATCTATTTTAATGGTTTGAGCCTTTTCCACATCCGCCCCGTCCTGTGAGCCCTCGGTGCCGGAGGATGCAACTACAATAGTCTCTCCAAAATTATTAGGATCCTCTTCCGTAAGCTCTTCTTTAACGCTGAAAGTATTGATAAGGGTTTTATCTTCCTCATTTATAGCTTCAACCGGAGCTTCCGGTTCTTCCTTTGCATTTTTTCTGGCTTCTTCTCTGATAGCGCGGAAAAGAGCAAGATCCTCCGCGTTAAATGCAGACTCAACGGGCGCCTGTAATATTTCTTCTAAAGGCTCATCTGTATTTGCGTTATCCATTAAAGACAGTTCCTCAGAGTTAAGACGGGATATCTCACCGTCACTTAAAAAACCTGAGTTATTTTCATTGTTATTGAATTCGTTTGGATTATTTTTATTTTCGCTCAATCCTTATACCTTCTTTCATAGGATGTCAGTTTTTATACAAACTTATCAACAAGGAGTATTACTCCATAAACTACGGGATAATGAAGCAGATAAATGAATCTGCCGTTGCGGCCGATAATATCCACACCGGGGATGCGGAATTTATAAGTGTTTTCGGCAATATAACCGTCACGCATATATTTACCTAAGGTTACACCGCAGAAGAAAATGAATATCCAGGGCAGAATTCCGAAAAATTCAAGAGGGGCAAAATCCGCGGGGGTAAATCCCAGGAAATAATATGGGATCTCCACACTGCCTATATAAAGCCTGGGAACAGCGTAATACTGAGTAAGCAGGAAGAAAATCAGAAAGATCACCATCCAGGCGGCAACCCCTACCTTATCATATATCTTAACGCACTTTTTATCTATAATACCGTAAACAGCCCAGCTTACAGCCAGCATATGGACCATACCAAACCAAACGGCAGATTCAAAACCAAAGAAAACTATACTGCCTACAGTTATTATTACCGCACATACAGCAAGACGAACAGCACCCTTGAAAATATTCTTCGTATAGTTTACGCACATTCCTGAAACTATTACAAACGCTGCCTGAAAACCGAATATCCAATAATTCAGGTTCTCTCCCGTAAGCACCTTTTCACTTAAAGAGGAGATCACGGTTCCGTCAAAAAAACCATATGTATAAACAACGTAAACGATTTCGTAGAGAACTGCGATTATCAGCAGTACGCCCCTTAGAGTGTCCACAAAAGGGACTCTGTACCCCTGGGCGGTCAATTCACCTGTGCCGGGGGCTATTTCACCTCTTTTACGAGCAACAGCCGGCTCCATTGGAGGCAAGGAAGGATCCTGCTTTATAAAATACTGTTTAAGTTTTTCAGAAAACTTCATTGTTTTTCTCCTTATACGTTAAAACGGAATAAAATAATATCTCCGTCTTCAACTACATATTCTTTACCTTCACTGCGGAGCAAGCCCTTTTCACGGGCCTTAGCCATATCGCCACACTCCACAAGATCATTAAATGAAATAGTTTCTGCGCGGATAAAACCACGCTCAAAATCGGAATGTATCTTGCCGGCGGCACCGGGGGCTTTTGTACCCTTGGTAATAGTCCAGGCACGGCATTCATCCTCACCTGCAGTAAGGAAGCTTATTAAGCCTAAGAGGCTATAGCAGGCATTTACCATACGGTCCAGACCTGATTTATCCAGGTTTATTTCCTCTAAGAACATTTGTTTTTCTTCTTCATCCATAGAAGCGATCTCTGCTTCCAGAGCAGCACAGATGGGAAGAACTTCGGCGTTTTCTTCCTTGGCAATTTCGCAGAGGCGGTTAAAGTAAGGGTTATTTTCAACGCCAGCGGCAAAGGTTGCTTCGTCCATATTTGCAGCATAAATAACCGGCTTCAAAGTAAGAAGAGAGATGCTCTTCATAATCTTCAGTTCGTCATCGGTATATTCAAGGCTTCTTGCCGGCTTGCCGTTTTCAAGGGTTTCATAAACACGCTTTAAAAGGTTAAGCTCTGTAGCAAGGCTCTTATCACCCTTCATAGACTTAGTTACACGGTCGATCCTGCGCTCCAGCATTTCCATATCAGCAAAAATAAGCTCAAAATTAATAGTTTCGGTATCTCTTGCGGGATCTACACTGCCGTCAACGTGAATAATATTGATATCGTCAAAACAACGCACAACGTGTACTATTGCATCGACCTCTCTTATATGAGAAAGAAATTTATTACCAAGACCTTCACCGCGGGATGCGCCTTTAACAAGACCTGCAATATCAACAAATTCAATAACTGCGGGGGTTTTCTTTTTGGGGTTGTACATCTGTGCCAGCTTATCAAGCCTTGCATCGGGAACATCAACAACGCCAACGTTTGGTTCTATTGTACAGAAGGCATAGTTAGCCGACTGAGCGCCTGCGTTTGTTATTGCATTAAAAAGAGTGCTTTTACCTACGTTAGGCAGTCCTACGATTCCTAATTTCATATATTTTAATTCTCCTTATTTATTACCTTATCATATTGGGGCATAAATACCCAATATAACTATTATATTATAGCTCATTACCCCGGCTTTTTCAATAATAAAAAGTAAATTTTAAGTTAACTAAATAAAAAAAGAAGCAGGCTGTTAACCGTGCTTCTTAATAAAACAATATTGAATTTTCCGTGGGAGCACAAAGAACAGTATTATCATGATTCCCCTTACATTCATTAAAGGCCTTATTTGCCTGTTCATTACTTTCAAAGAGGCCGAATACTGCCGAGCCGCTGCCCGTCATACAGGAATAAGCGCCAAAGCTCTTTAGTATCTCTATATTCTTTGTTATCTGAGGGCAAAGACCTGCTGAATTATCATATAAAGCATTGCCAAGGGAGTTGCCTAAAGAAGAAAGATCCTTATTCTCTATGGCAGCAATAATATTTTCCGTATTGGACGTAGCCTTAGGGTTTTTATCAAAGGCTGAGAAAGCCGCCGCCGTGGAAACTCCTGTTTTATCCTTTAAAATAACTATTGGGCATTGGGGCATTGAAGGAATATCTGTTATTTTTTCTCCTATACCCTTGCACTGTTTGGTTCCGCCGTAAAAAAAGAACGGAACGTCTGCGCCCAAAGATACGGAACTTTTACAAAGAGTTTCTTTTGCAATGGGATCGCCAAAAGCCTTATTTAAACCTAAAAGAACAGCCGCCGCATTTGAACTTCCGCCGCCCATACCGGCGCAAACGGGGATATGCTTTATAAGATCGATTTTCACATGAGGCTCTTCTTTTACAAGATCAAAGAATAGTTTTGCTGCCTTATAAGCAATATTTTTTTCGTTATAAGGCACATATTTTAAATTACCTGAAAGGCTTATGCCTTTTCCGTCAGTATCAATATTTATATAATCATATAAAGAAACTGACTGCATAACGGTATTAAGAAGATGGTATCCGTCCTTCCGTACACCTTCTATATCCAAAGACAGATTTATTTTTGCTGATGCTTTAACGGTTATTTTCAAAATATCACCTGATTATCAGATATTAACAAAAGATACATTACGTTCTTTAAACAGTGCTATTTTATTGAAGCCGGCATCTTTTGCAACGGATACGGCCATTTCGGTGCCGCGGCCGATATTGTTCATTTCATGAGCATCGGAGCCAACTGTAATAATTTCACCGCCGCAATCTTTATAGAGCTTCAAAATTTCAAGGTTTGGCAAGGTTTCTTTAAGTGGCTGATAAAAGCTTGTTGCATTTACCTCCAGGCCCTTGCCTTCAGAAGAAAGCATTTTGAATATTTTCTCCATACGGCTGTAATATTTGCGAATATCTATATTTGCGCTCCGGCGAGCAACATAACGAAGAAAAATATTAAAATGAGCAAGAATATCAAATTTGCCCCAATTAATTATTTCCTCGGTAATATCATAATAGGCATTAATAGCCTCGTCCGCCTCTTCGGGGTTATTGTAATCTACTCTGCTGATACATTTCGTACCGTTATAAATAGCGTGTACCGAGGCCATAACAAAATCAAACCCGCCTTCGGAAAGAGCCATTTGTGCCTGATATGTATTCCCTGCAGGCTGCCCCAGTTCAATACCGAAACGCAAATTAACGTTAGTAGTATTAGCGGCAACAGCATTATAAAACTCCCTGCGCATTACCGAAACAGGAGTATTCAGTTTAATAAAAGAAGGACGATTACATTCATAATGATCTGTAACACAAATCTCATTTAAGCCTTTTTTCGATGCAGCCTTAACCATTTCGCCTAAAGACGAAGAGCCGTCAAAAGAAAGATGGGTATGAAAATGGTAATCTGTATTATACATCTGACTTACCCCTTTCAATAGATTTACATACCAATGTATTATAACACAGTTTTATGTAAAAATCCATATAAAAAAGGCTCTTTTTAAGAGCCTTTTTTATTAATCCCAAAGCTTTTCAGGGTACACACCCGTATCTATCTGGCTACGAATAAATTCTACAACCGGCGCCTTATCTTCCTTGTAGGTTACACCATACCATTTAGAACCGGTATGAAGAACAGTTACATCACAAACGCCGTCATTCATAAGATCCTGTACGCTTACAGGCAGCAGGTACTCATCCTTTAAAGGATTTTTTAAATTATCAAGGAAATTCGGTTCTCTTTTTCTGATTTCTTCAAAAACAGAAGGATCGAAGCCCCAGAAGTTCATTGAAACCGGGCTGTTTTCATCAACATCAGTCCAGCCGGTCTCCTCCTCAAAATACTGAGCCTGACCGTTATTTCGCTGGATCTTGGTGCGTTCATCTATATGGACGAGCATACCGTTTTCCGTTTTACAAACGCCTCTTGCAACGTGACCATGATCAGAAAGTGTATTCTTAAGCACAAAGCCGCACATAGCATAGTTTTTCTTGCCGTTGCCGGGAACATAGTTCTTCAGATAGGAAAAAATCTTTTCAAAGGAATCACGGCCATAAAAATCGTCGGCATTAATAACTGCAAAGTTTTCATTAACAACATTTTGCGCGCTCAAAAGAGCCTGAGAAGTTCCCCAGGGTTTCTCGCGGCCTTCGGGAACCTTATAGCCTTCGGGAAGATCTTCAATATTCTGAAATGCATACTCAATATTTATATGCTTTTCTACGCGGTTTCCGATAGTATCTTTAAAGTCCTGAAGATTTTCTTCTTTAATAATGAATACTACCTTATTAAAACCTGCCTTTTTTGCATCAAAAATAGAATAGTCTATAATAAATTCACCGTTGG
Organism: Eubacteriales bacterium; assembly: GCA_045541395.1. Taxonomy (GTDB): domain Bacteria; phylum Bacillota; class Clostridia; order Oscillospirales; family UMGS1783; genus JAZRWQ01. The sequence goes on along the minus strand of JAZQIZ010000009.1, from coordinate 35,904 downwards.
GACCTACAGGGTCGATCTGCTTAAGGCCGCCGTAACGGCTGCCTAATCCTGCGGCTAAAATAACAAGAGTCATAGTAAATCTCCTTTAGTTTTTTGTATATAATACCATAAATTTATTCAAAGTTCAATAAGGTTATAATTATTGTTCTCAATAAACGGACGGGGATCCCTGCAGGTAAAATAAATTATTTGCGAATCAAGCGAAGAGAGAAGCTCCATCATTTTTTTCAGCCTTCTTTCATCCAGGTTTGCAAAGGTGTCATCAAACACCAAAGGCGGCTTTTCATCATTATACAGAAGGTCAATAAGCGCAAGTCTCACGGCAACGTAGATCGCATCTACAGTACCTTCGCTGTAATAGCCCAACGGACGGATAACACCGTTTTCACAAACCCTTATATTGCCCTTGGCATCTACAGTAAGGGTACGTTCACCTGCACTGAACTCTTTCACATACGAGGAAGCTGCTTTATTAAGCGCCGGTGCGAAAAGTCTTATCATTTCATTATGGGCGTTGTCAAGACAGTCCATAGCCAGAAGAACGCAAGCGGCATCCTCTCTGCACTGAGAAAGAGCCTGTTCATTTTGTTCTATTTCATTTTCAATGGAGGCCAAGGTTTCCTTGGCCTGAGCAATCTTCTCGCTGTCAGCCTTCTTTTCAGCAATGGTGATTCTCAAAGAATTGTATTCGGTTTCCAGCTCCCTGTATTCTTTTTCGAGAGTCTGTGTTTTTAAGAAAAGCTGTTCTTTATTTTGGGTCCTGCATTTTTCTATAACCTCTTCAGCTTTAACAATATCCTTTTTGAGGGCATCTCTTTCTTCAACAAGATTGTCAAGCCTCTTTAAGCCTTCGCTTATTTCACCGCCCGCCAGATCGTATTTTGCAAGCATCCTGCGGACCTGAGCAACGCTTTGCGTTAATTCACCGTACTTTTCTTTTTCGGTTTCATAGGCACTTAAAGCAGAGAGATATTTTTTATTTGCCCTTGCAATAAGAATGATGCCGGTAATAAGCAGAACAGGCGCAATAACCGTCAGTACCAACGCAAAAATATTACGGACCTCAAACCAAATGACGGCACCTATAACAGCAAAAACAAAGGATAATATAAGCATCCATATTCCCAGATTGGATCTTTTAGGCGCGGCCGGAATATCAGAGTATTTATTAAGCTCGGCTTTGCAACGGTAATACTCTATTGTGAATGAATTAAGTTCCTCTCTGGTTATATCGGAAATGTTGGAATACGCCTCCAACCTTGATTTATTTGCCGCTAATACTGAATCAGCAGAAGGATCGTTCTCGGTTTGGGGTAAAGTATTATTCTCTATTTCCTGCTTTTTATTTTCAAGCATTGTTTCAAGGTTTTCGATCTTACTTCTGAGCATTTCAAGGTTAGCGGGAGCGGCAGTATTCAAAACGTTTTCTATAGCCGCTTTTTTTTGAGCCAGTTGTTCTTTTTTTGCAGTTAAAAGGCTTATTTTAGAGCGACTGCCTGCTCTTGAACCTGATATTTTATTAAATAAACTTTTAAGCTTAGTTGATGCCTTTTCATAGGAGACCTCTTCGTCGGCCCCTGTTGCCATATTTCTCAGCTTGGATTCAAGTTCATCCATTTCAAGGCTTGAGAAGGATGCCTGAGAAAAATATGCAGTGCTTTCGAAGGTCTCAAGACTTATGCCGAAAAATTCTTCACCGGGCTCTTTATAAACGGACAGCTGTTCTCCGGTAATACTGTCATTTACAGAGAAGGTTTGGGTAGTCTTTTTTGCAGTGCGGGAGATGGTATAATCATTGCCTTTCAGGGTAAATCTCACACTGCCGCTTGCCTGCTGACCCTCCCATGGAATATACTTCTGCTTGGAGGTTACAGGGTTTTTCTCTGAGGCGCGCTCTTTTTTGGAAAACCCGTAAAGCATAAACTTGATAAATGAGGCGGTTGTGGATTTACCGCTTTCATTGGGGGCGTATATTATATTGAGCCCTTTATTAAGCTTTATTTCTTTGGAGATAAGCTTGCCGAAACCGTTAATATTAAGCTTCTCAATATTCATCCATATTCAGCTCCTCTCCTGAAAGGGCGGCAAGCCCTAAAGATATTGCCTTTTGTAAAACTGTTTCATCGGCGCCTGATTCTAAAACGGTGCGAATAAACATTCCCTTAAGGCTTTGCTCGTTAGAAAGACTTATGTAATCCTGAACGGGCTTGGTTTTATCGTAGGTTTTTACGTAAGCGAACCTTGAAAATGATTCAGAAACTACACTGCGGTTTATGATCATATCACTTCTTACATAGCCCTCTAAAACAATGCTCACATAAGAGGTATCCGATAAAACCGAGGTTGCTTCACTGACTTTTTCGATAATATCCGTAATATCCTTTGAGCCTGTACAGTCTACAAATACGCGTTCAAAGGATGGATAATTGCTTTCTATTAATTCAAGCCGACATTCCCCTTTGCCTATAGTGCCCGCAATAAATCCCTTTTCACCTGTTTCATCAAAACCACGACCTAAAATACAGCCGGGATACGCATAATTAACAAGTCCTAAAGACTGAATACCCGAATAAGTGTGAACGTGCCCCAGGGCAATATAATCGAGACCGCTCTGGGCAATATCCTCTTTGGTTATGGGATTATACGGGTCATGTCCTCCATAACCCTGCAAAAGTCCGTGAAAGCACATTAAATTTATACGAGTAGGATCTTCTACCCAAAAATTCTCCAAAAGACGATGTTCTGAATGCGGGTGAATACATCCAACACCGTAAACACAGGTATTAAGAGCCGGAATATCTACTTTTTCCACCGCACCTTTTGTAAACACGTTTATATTGGGCATCTGAGAAAAAGCATTAATATAATTGTTTCCCAAAACACAATCATGGTTCCCCGGAGAAACAAATATTTGTATCTCCGGATTTGAAGAGGCAAAAGAAGTCAGCTTATTAATAGCCGCCTGACCTGCCTTCGGGGTATCAAAAAGATCGCCGGAAATAAGAATTATATTGGTGGAATTGTTTTTTGCGTAATTAAGAGCATCCTGAAAGGCACTCATGAGCTGAGTTTTCCTTAAAACTGCAATATGAGAAGGAAGAGTTCCTATTGGCGAATCGAGATGTAAATCAGCAATATGTATTATATTAATCATTTATACTCCTCTCTAAGGGAAATAAACGCTGCAAGTGAGCCGCGTTCAGGGCCTTGTCTTCTGTGGGAATAGTATTTATCGGCGTTGCATACGGTACACTCGCCTGCAACCGTAATATTTTCATCTTTAATGCCCGCATTTAGCATAATACGGTAATTTGTGCGCCAAAGGTCGGCATGAAGTTTGCCTGTAACACTGTTATAGCGGAGGCAATCACCATTATTGCCTGCCCGCATAAGTTGCATTGCAACATCATCGGATACCTCGTAACAGCATGGGCCTGCACATGGCCCTATGGCCGCAAGGATGTTCTCTGTTTTGCAACCGTATTCTTTAACCATTTTTTCTACAGTAACCTTGCCTATTTTCTGTACAGTGCCTTTCCAGCCGGAATGAGCAAGAGCAACTACTTTTTTTACAGGATCGAGAAAAAACAGGGGGGTGCAATCGGCATAAAAAGTAACCAGGGTAACGTCGGGGCTATCGGTAATGAGCCCGTCTACATCATTAAAAGAAGGGCGGCTTATACCAATACCGCGCTGAGCTCTGTTAACGGAAATAACATTAGCGGTGTGAGTCTGAGCGGAAAGCACGAGACTGTTATACTGAACGCCCAGTATATTGCATATCCTGTGATAGTTTTCCTCAACGTTGACTCTTTTATCGCCTCGGTTAAATCCCAGATTCATAGAGCTTAACGGACCTTCGGACACACCACCCAGACGGGTTGAGAAAAGATGTTTTACTGAATTTGTTTTTTCAAAAGAGGGAATGGTGAGGAATTCAACACCGTTTACAAAGTTTTTCTTAAAGCCGGAATACATACCCTGCTCCTTTTCTTTTCCGTTTTATTATATATTAACATATTTATTACCTTAAATAAATATTTTTTTCATAATATTTCGGTTTTTCTAAATCAAAATATTGTGCAAAACTTACAATATCCATCAAAATTTAAAATAAAGATTGAAAAGTTTCACATTTTGAGTTATACTGTTTAGGTATAAAGAGCTGTATTATAGCTTAAAAAGCAATTTATTCGGAAGGAGAAATATTCTTATGAAAGAATACCCCCAAAACATGATTAAAAATATTTGTATAACAGGCCATGGCTCTGACGGTAAGACAACCTTCACTGAAGCTCTGCTTTTTACCTCCAAAGCCATTGATCGTCCGGGCAATATAGCTGCAGGTACTACCTGCTCTGACTACGGTACCGAGGAAATCAAAAGACGTATTTCCATTTCCACATCTATTTGCCCTGTTGAATGGAAAGGCCTTAAGATAAATATTATTGATACTCCGGGCTTCTTCGACTTTGTTGGTGAAACCCTCCAGGGTATTAAAGCTACCGATACTTCACTTATTCTGCTTTCCGGTAAGAGCGGCATTAACGTTGGTACCGAAAAGGTATTTGATTACGGCAAAGAAAAGCCCAGAGCATTTATTATCTCTCATCTTGATGAAGAAGATTCTCATTTCTTTAAAGTTCTTGACGAACTTACACAAAAGTTCGGCTCTAAGGTTTGCCCAGCAAGCTTACCCATTATTGACAGTGAAGAAAACCTTTTAGGTTATATTGACCTTATTGAAAACCGTGCACTTGATACTTCCGGTAACTCTATTGACGTTCCTGCTAACGAACAGGCCGCTCTCGAAGATATGAGAAACCGTCTTATGGAAGCTATTGCCGGTACCGATGAAGAGCTTATGGAAAAATTCTTTGAGGGCGAAGAATTCTCCAAAGAAGAAATCTACAAGGGTTTAAAGGCAGGTATGGAATCCTGTGAGATCTTCCCTGTATTCGCAGGCAGCGCAACCGACCTTGCTTCTTCTGAGATCCTTCTTGATGCAATTGTTTCCGTATTCCCTGCTCCTGATTATACAGAGATTACTGCTAAGGATGCGGACGAAAAGGAAATTAAGATAGCTCCCTCTGAAAGCGATCCCTTCTCTGCTATTGTATTTAAGACCATTGCCGACCCCTTTGTTGGCAAGATGTCTTATTTCCGCATTATTTCCGGTTCCCTCTCTGCAGATAAGCAGATAGTTAACGGTAATAACGGTCAGGTTGAAAAGATAGGCCGTATATTCGTTGTAACCGGCAAGAAGCAGGAAGAAGTGCCCAGACTTCATACCGGCGATATAGGCGTTGTTACCAAGCTTGCCAATACCAACACCGGCGACACACTTTGTGAAGCTTCCAGAGTTGTTGTATTTGATAAGATCCAGTTCCCCAAGCCCGCTCTTTCTCTTGCTATTGTTCCCGCTGCAAAGGGCGACGAAGAGAAGATATCCTCCGGCTTACAGAAGCTTGCTGAAGAAGATCCAACCTTTGAATATTACATCAATAAAGAAACCCACCAGCAGATCATCTCCGGTGTTGGCGATAACCACCTTGACGTTGTTATTTCCAAGCTGAAGAATAAGTTCGGCACTGCCGTTACTCTTAAGACTCCTAAGGTTCCCTACCGCGAAACCATTCGTAAGAAGGTTAAGGTTGAAGGTAAACATAAGAAACAGTCCGGCGGTCACGGTCAGTTCGGTCACGTTTGGATCGAGTTTGAACCCGGCCAGCAGGAAGATCTTGAATTCTGTGAGCAGATCTTCGGCGGCTCTGTTCCAAAGAACTTCTTCCCTGCAGTTGAAAAGGGTCTGCGTGACTGCATTTCCAAGGGCGTTATTGCCGGTTACCCTGTAGTTAACCTTAAGGCTACTTTGGTTGACGGTTCTTATCACCCTGTAGACTCTTCCGAAATGGCATTCAAGGTTGCAGCATCCCTTGCTTACAAGGCAGGTCTTGCTCAGGCCAGCCCAGCACTGCTTGAGCCTATCGGCACACTGAAAACCTATGTTCCCGAATCCTTAATGGGCGCTATCATTGGCGACATTAACAAGCGTCGCGGTCAGGTTCTCGGCATGAACCCTGTTGACGGTGACCTTCAGGAGATAGTAGGCGAAGTTCCCATGGCTGAAATGCACACCTATGCTACTGACCTTCGTTCTATGACAAGAGGCAGAGGCTACTTTGATTTCGAGTTTACCCGTTATCAGGAAGCTCCTGCAAACATTGCTCAGAAGGTTATTGAAGAAGCAAAGGCTGAAGAAGAAGACTAATAAATTCACAAAAAAAGGCGTTTACGCAAGTAAACACCTTTTTTTTTACCCATACGTTAGGTTTTTGGATATAAAAGGCCGATTTTGTGACTTGTAGTTTTATTTTGAAGGTGATATTATTTGTGTATCTTTAATACTTGAAAGGCAGATGAGTTATCTTGCAGAAAACTAAGAAACGAACTCCGGATATGTTGGAGGGTCCGTTACTTAAGAATATTATTCTGTATGCTATTCCCGTTATGCTTACAAGCCTTTTGCAGCTTGCTTTTAATGCGGCGGACCTTATGATAGTAGGCCAATACTGTGAAGACGTTGCCATTGCCGGTGTGGGAAACACCGGCCCTATAATCGCACTTATTGTAAACTTCTTTATGGGGCTTTCGGTTGGTGCCGGCGTAACAGTTGCACAGGCACTTGGCGCCAAGGACGAAGATGCTATTCACAAGTCGGTACATACTTCTATTCCTATTGCAATTATTTGCGGCGCTGTTATTACGGCAGTAGGACTAATTTTCAGCGAAAGTTTTCTTTCTATGATCGACACGCCTGCTGAGGTACTTCCCTACTCTATTAAGTATATGAAAATATACTTTTTAGGCACCATCTTTATTATGCTGTATAATTTCTGCGCTTCTATTTTACGTGCGGCGGGCGATACCAAGTCACCGCTTATTTTCCTGGCAATAGCAGGTGTTATTAACGTTGGCTTGAACTTACTGTTTATACGAGAGTTTGACATGGACGCAGACGGTGTTGCCTGGGCAACGACCATTTCTCAAGGTGTTTCTGCCATTCTTGTAGTTGTAGCATTAATGAAAAGGAAAGATGCTTGCAAACTCAAATTATCAAAGCTCTGTATTCATTGGGTGCCATTTTTAAAAATATTTAAAATTGGTATGCCCGCGGGTATACAGTCATGCTTATTTGCTATTGGCAACGTTGTTATTCAAGGTGCTATCAATTCCTTTGGCAGTACGTTTATGTCGGCCTCCACCGCCTCTACCAATATTGAAAGTTTTATGTCCTGTATTGTTGGTGCAATGCATCAGGCAGCCTTAAATTTTACAGGGCAAAACGTTGGTGCAAATAACTATAAGCGTGTTAAACAGGTATTCATACGCTGTATGCTTTGTGTGTTTGTTGGCTGTATAGTTTTATCGGGAATTATTTATCTTGTAAGTCCTTACTGGCTAAAGGTATATTTGCCCGACTCCCCTGAAGCAATTACTATAGGTATTGAGAAGTTAGGGGTAATATGCTCCACCTACTTTATTTGCGGACTAATGGACGTTTCTGCCGGTGGATTAAGGGGTATGGGTATTTCATTCTTACCTATGATAATATCTATTTTAGGCGTTTGCGGGTTCAGAATACTTTGGGTCAACACGATTTTCCGGTTACCTCAATTTCATACTCATCAATGCTTATTCTTGGTTTACGGTATTTCCTGGGGAATAACCTTTATAGCGCAAACCACTCTTTGGATAATAGCTTACCGAAAGCGTTCCAAAGTTAAAATTACGTTATAACTTAGAGGCTGTTATTAAACAGCCTCTTTTATTGTTGTTTTTGTACTTTTTTATGTTTTCATTGGCTTAATATGTAATTTTTAATTAAAATTGATTATAATTGTATAATTTTATCAAAATTATGAGTCAAACATTAAAATTTTATTAAATATTCTTATTGCGGCTTAAGAACAAAAGAAAAAATGATTGAAAAATTTGAAGTTTTAGTTTATACTATATTTTAGATTGTTATGCGCAAAATTAAACGTCTGCCTCAACTGCACTTTTTGTAGACATATAACAATACAACTTAGCTGATGCAGCAGCAGAAATGGAGCACAGTATGCTTAAATTAAAGAATAAGTACGGTATAATCGCAATATCTGATGCAGTTATAGCACGTATAGTTGGCGGAGTTGCTACTTCTTGTTTCGGTGTCGTTGGTATGGCGGCAAGAACCGCAGCCGATAGCTTTGCTTCTCTATTAAAATGGGAGAACATGGAGCGCGGTATTGACATCAAATGTAATGATAACAAGACCATTGATATTACACTTCATATAATTATGACATTTGGAGTTAATATTCCTGCCATTTCAGACAGTATAAGAAACAGTGTTTGTCACAGCGTTGAAGAACTCACAGGCGCCAAGGTTTCAAAGGTGAGCATCATCGTTGAATCATTAAAGATGTAACCGAAAGGAAGATTAGCCAAAGTGAATATTACAGCACAGCTGTGGCGCGATATGGTAATATCCGCTGCAAATAACCTGAACAATAAAAAACAACAGTTAAATGATTTAAACGTTTTCCCTGTTCCCGACGGAGATACAGGTACAAATATGTCTCTTACAATGGCGGCTGCTAAGACTTATCTTGCATCCTCCAAGGAGGAATCTCTTGATGCTATTTCCGCAGGCGTTGCGAATGCTCTTATCAGAGGCGCACGCGGCAACTCAGGTGTTATTCTTTCTCTGTTATTCAGAGGCATTTCCAAAGGCTTTAAGGGCATGAAAGAAGCAGATGCAGTTAGTTTTGCACACGCTTGTAACTTAGGTGTAGAAGCCGCATATAAAGCTGTTATGAAACCTACCGAAGGTACTATCCTTACAGTATCACGTCTGGCAGCACAGGCTGCAATAGCCGCTGCTGAAAAAGATAATGAGTTGAATTACGTTTTTGACGCCCTTATGAAGAACGGACAGAAAGCTCTTGATAAAACTCCCGAGATACTTCCTGTTCTTAAGCAGGCCGGAGTTGTTGATGCCGGTGGCCAGGGCTTTATGGTTGCATTTGAGGGCATGTACGAAGTTTTAAAGACCGGCAAGTTAATAGAAGCCACCGACCAAGAAGAAACCGCTCCTAAGGCCGATTTTGAGCAATTTGACACAGAGTCTATTAACTTCGCATACTGCACCGAGTTTATTATTGACAAGGCTGACGTTAGCACAGAAGCTGATGATTTCCGTTCTTACCTCCACACTATTGGTGACTGTGTTGTTGTGGTTGACGCAGGCGATTTTGTTAAGACCCACGTTCACACCAATAACCCCGGTCTTGCACTGGAGGCTGCAGTTAAGCTTGGTTCCTTAAGCAAAATTAAGATCGAAAATATGAAGGAACAGCACACAGCCCTTTCTGAGGATATGGTACAGGCTGCTTCTGAGCAGAAAGTTACCGAAGAAGAAATTATTGCTCCTGCAAAAAACAAATACGGATTTGTTGCAGTTGCAGCAGGCGAAGGCTTTGCGGCAGTATTTAACGATCTTTGTGTTGACAATATTATCGAAGGCGGTCAGACAATGAACCCCAGCACCGATAATATTTTAAAGGCAATCAACAGAACACCTTCCGAGGTTGTATTTGTTCTGCCCAACAATAAGAATATTATAATGGCTGCTCAGCAGTGTGTTGATCTTACAGAAAAGAAGGTTATTGTTATTCCCACCAAGACAGTCCCTCAGGGCATAACCGCAATGCTTTCATTTGATCCTGATGCAGACGAAGAAACCAATGAAGCCGCACTTACCGAAGCTTGCTCCATGGTTAAGACTTTATCTGTTACCTATGCCGCAAGAGATTCTGAGTTTGACGGTCTTCATATTGAAAAGGGCCAGTATTTAGGTATGATCGAAGGCAAGGTAGATACTGTTGCTCAGAGCCTTAATGAATGTGTTACTGCTATTGTTAATAAGGCAATTGGCGGTGATGAAGCATACGTTAACGTATTCTACGGCTGTGATGCCAACGAAACAGAAGCAGAAGAGGTTAAGACAATTATAGCAAACAAGCTTAGTGGCGCTGATATTAACGTTGTTAGTGGCGGTCAGCCTGTTTACTACTATGTTATTTCAGTTGAATAAGGTGATAAAATGTTAGAATTTCTTAATACAAGAAGAAGTATGCGTCGTTTTACCGACGAACCTGTTAACAAAGAGGATATGAAGCAGATACTTAATACTGCTATGCAGGCTCCTTCCTCTAAAAACGGCCAACCCTGGCACTACGTTGTGGTTACAGACGAAGCAACAAGGGTTGCTTTAGCAGAGAATCACCCTTACATGAGCATGGCCAAATTTGCTCCTGCGGTTATTATAGTTTGTGTTGACCCTGAAATTACTCCTTTAGGCCAGTGTTATTCTGATGCCTCTGCAACAACAATGAACATTCTTTATGCAGCAAAGGCCTTAGGCTATGGCGCTTGCTGGTGCGGTGTTTACCCCAACGAGGACAGAATTGAGGCGTTCAGAAAAATTCTGAATATTCCCGAGGGAATACTCCCCTACTCCGCCATTCCTATGGGCAGACCGGGCAAACCTAACCCTGAAACACCCGAACGTTACAAGGAAGAAAGAGTTCACAACGAAAAATGGTAAAATTAAAAGCCCCGAACAATCGGGGCTTTCTTTTTTTAGTTTGCGGACGGGTAGTCCTGCGGCAGTATTGTGATATCCAATATATCTGCTTCGTTATCGCTGTTATTCTCAGGAGGAACAGTATTTCCTTCAAAAAGGAAGTCGGACATAAATTCACCCTTTGCGCCTTTGTAGGTACCTGCTATAAACGCCCCATCCTTTAAAAGAATATTTATATTTACAACAATACCATCCTCATCCATTTTCTCTAAAGCTTTAAATTCGGGATACAACTCAACAAATTTATTAATACTGCCCTTAACGGTTGAAATGTCGTCAGTGGTATATTCTCCGTTACAATAAAACACCCTGCGTAGCTTTGTGTTCAACCCAGTATCTTCAGGATACCAGTCAAAGAAAATATATACATACCCGCCTAATTCCGATTCAAATACGGTATAGCATCTTGTACCGTTTAAACTCCAACGGCTGTCTGAATTTATAAAATTATTCGTTGTTCTTATAAATGCAATCTCCTGGCCAACTGCCGGCACAGTAAAATTAATTGCTGTGTGAATTATATAACCCATCATATCAGGGCCATAAGTATATGTTGCCTTGTTTAAAATAAGGTAAGTTTCTTCGGCAGTTAGTTTACGGTGCTTTGTTAATAATTCACTTAAAGCAGTTTCATTATCCACTAAAGTCTTGCAATCCACATACAGCTTTTCCGAAGACTCACCGTCTTCATATTTAGAATCCGAATCGCCTTTGGTTAAAATCTCACAAGGAATACCTGCCGCTTCCTTTAAATTGCTCCATTCCTCGTCATAATTCTTTAAAACTACATCAGGAATATCTGATTCCGGCTCAGCACTTTCCTGTGTGCTTTCAAATACTGATTCCTGAACAGATACACCCTCTTTAGAAGGAGGAGTCATATCATCTTTATTCTGCGTAGTTCCCTGCGCGCAAGAGCACATAATTAACAATAAACATAAAACTGCTGTAAATCTGTATAATTTCATCTTTAACACCTATCATTATTTAAAAACCTATGAACGGATATAAAATTAACCATTGGACTGTACCTTCTTTTATCTCCTGTTTTAAATATACCATAATTAGGGGGCGATGTCAATGCGGTTATGGAAAAAATGCCTTGTTTTTAATAAATAATAGAAATTATGACAAAACGGTAATAAATTTAATTGGTTTATTTTGGATGAGATAATTTTAAAAAAAACGGTAGCTTATGCTACCGTTTTTAATTTAATTACTTAGTAATTTTAATATATTCGCCCTGAGTTAAGAAAGCATATTTGTTTTCGGGGCAGATTCTTTCCATAGCAGCCTTGAAATCAGAGGGGCCGCCGCCGGGAGTTTCGTGTTCGATGAAAGTCCAGAAATGGCAGGGCATTGTAAGCTTAGGCTGAATAAGCTGAGAATAGAGAGCGCACTGCTCGCCATTGAGGTTACCGTAAGCACCGTTGATAGGAGCGATCATAACGTCAATATTTTCTTCAGCGAAAGCCTTAACCTCTTCAGGTCTGTATGCGGTGTCGCCTGCATAGTAGATCTTGAAGCCGTCAACCTCAATGATAAGGCCGAGAGCGTAAGGAGCTAATTCACCGTGATCACAATATACGGCACGGATCTTAAAATCGCCCATATCATATTCATTGCCACGTTCCATAACAGTAACGTTTTTGGTGATACCAGCCTTTTTAGCTTCTTCAGCGCCGCAAACGGATGTAGCCATTTTGGTATAGGGGTTACCCATAATAATAGGAAGCGCATCTACATCAAAATGATCCGGATGGTTATGGGAAACGATAACATAATCGAATACCAATTCATCGGGAGCCATAATCTTTGCATTAATTCTCTTGAAGTTGCAAAGTCTTTCAACGCAGTCGGTAAGGTACATATCAAGACCGATGATTTTACCGGAAGCAGTCTTAATTATATAGCCTGCCTGGCCTACGAAGAAAATAGAGATTTCGCCGTTGTGGTTCTGTACATTCATTACCTTTTGTGCAAAATTAGCCATAGTTATTCTCTCCAATTCTATTAATAATCTTTACTAAAACCAGCTGTCCAACCGCCGTCTACCGCAATTACCTGACCGGTGCAATAGGAAGCGTCATCAGAAGCAAGATACAGCATTAAACCTGCCATTTCTTCCGAGCCGGCGGGACGGTTCATTGGAACATTTTCAAACTGACCGCCTAAAGTAAATCTTTCATAGAAAGGCTTAGATGCGTCAGTTTCGGGGTTATACTTCTTATCACCGCCGGGGCCCCAGGTGGAGCCGGGAGCAAGAGCGTTTACGCGGATGTTGTACTTAGCATATTCAAGAGCCATAGACCTGGTTAGGGCGCTCATTGCAAACTTAGAGCATACAAAAGCATGCTGTAAGCGGAGGCCTGCAACACCGGCTATGGAGGTAGTATTAAGTACGTTACCGCCGCCCTGCTTGATCATATAGGGAACTACCTTCTGGGTAATATAAACCATACCGTAATGAAGGTTAATATCTACAACCCAATTAAACACCTCGGGTTTATAGTTATAAACAGGTTTTCTTTCATCAGGACCTGTATTAACACCTGCATTGTTCATAAGTACATCAATTCTGCCGTACTTTTCAATTACAGCGTTAACACATTCATCAATAGACTCCTTACTGCTACAATCCATATACATAAATTCAGCATCAAAGCCTTCATCTCTTATAGATTTAGCAACAGCTTCGCCTTTTTCTCTTACTATATCAGTAAGAATAACGCGCATACCGTTCTGAGCAAACAGTCTTCCGGTGCAGCCGCCTATACCGCCGCCACCACCGGTAATAAGAGCTACTCTGCCCTTAACATCAGCTTTTAAAGCCATTGAAATTCCTCCTTTTAGGGATCAATTAAAGATCTCCTGAGAAGCCTGCAGTCCAGCCGCCGTCAACAGCTACAACCTGACCGGTACAGTAGGAAGCATCGTCAGAAGCCCAGTAAAGGATAATACCTGCCATTTCGGAAGGGAATGCAGGACGACGAGCCGCAATATCATATACCATAGAAGCGGGATTCTCAAAGTTAGAATCATAATCATCAAATGTAACGGTATCCCAAAGATGGTTGAGCTTCATATCAGGTCTGGGCAGGGATCCGGGAGCAAGGCAGTTAACACGGATGCCATACTTGCCGTATTCAAGAGCCATAGACTTGGTAAGAGCAGCTACAGCGAACTTAGATGCTACGAAACCGCACTGCTTTCTAAGGCCTGTAACACCGCAAACAGAAGAGGTAAACATAATGCTGCCGCCACCCTGCTTGATCATATAAGGGATTACAACCTTGGAAAGATATACAGTACCGCCGGTAAGGTTAATATCGATATTGAGGGGGAATTTTTCCTCATCGAAATTATATACAGGCTGTCTGTTACCCCAGTTGCCGCCACCGTTAGCAAAAAGAATATCAATTTTGCCGTGCTTAGCAATAACGTCTTCAACACCTGCTTTAACAGCTTCTTTATCTGTAAGGTTAATATTGTAGTAAGATGCGCTGCCGCCTTCGTTTTCAATTTCAGCAACGCGCTCAGCACCAACTTCTTCGGGAACCATATCCCATACGCAAACGTGTGCGCCGGACTGAGCAAGGAGTTTTGCGGTTGCAAAGCCGATCATACCTGCAGCGCCTGTGCAGATTGCAACTCTGCCTTTAAGGTCAGCATGCATAATGTTATAGGGCTTATCATAACCGTAAACACCTTCGTATATTTTAGAGATAGGGTCATTTACTCTATCGCAATTGATTTTTGTTACTCCAGCCATTATTTACACCTCCATTGTGTATTTGAGGAGACAATTATATAAATTAAAGATCCTGAGAGCAGCCGGCAGTCCAACCACCGTCTACACAAACAACCTGACCGGTACAATAGGATGCATCGTCAGAAGCAAAGTAGAGGATAAGACCTGCCATATCTGTAGGATATGCGGGACGACGTGCAGCAATATCGAATACCATAGAAGCGGGATTTTCGAAGTTACCTGCGTAATCGTCAAAGGATACGGTATCCCATAAGAAATTAAGCTTAGCACCGGGAAGAGGCAGTGATCCGGGAGCGAGGCAGTTTACGCGAATGCCATACTTGCCGTATTCCAAAGCCATAGACTTAGTAAGTGCGGCAATAGCAAACTTAGAAGCTACAAAACCACACTGACGTCTTAAACCGGTTACGCCGCAAACAGAGGAGGTGAACATAATGCTACCGCCGCCCTGCTTGATCATATAAGGGATAACCTGTTGAGCGATATATACTGTACCGCCGGTAAGGTTAATATCGATATTCTTGGGGAATGCTTCATCGGGGAAGTTATAAACAGGCTGTCTATTACCTACGTTTACACCACCGTTACCGAATAGAAAGTCAATTCTACCATACTTTTCAGCAACATCTTCAACGCCTGCCTTAATAGCTTCAAGATCAGCAAGATTAATATTGTAATATGCAGCTTTACCGCCTTCGGCTTCAATTTCAGCAACACGTTCTGCGCCAACTTCATCGGGAACAATATCCCAAATGCAAACGGTACAGCCAGACTTTGCAAAGAGCTTTGCAGTTGCAAAACCGATCATACCCGCAGCACCGGTAAGAATAGCAACCTTACCGTTTAAGTCTGCCACCATATGATTGTATGGCTTTTTATAACCGTGAACACCGTCAAATATGCTTTCAAAAGAGTCATTAACTCTATCGCAATCAATTTTTTTTACGATCTCCATTTCAAAGCCCCCTTAATTAGAAGCTTCTAACGTAACCAGCATTAAGGCCGCCATCTACAGGGAGAACTACACCTGTAATATAAGCAGCTTCGTCACTTGCTAAGAAGAGAGCGGCATTCGCAATATCTTCAGCTTCAGCAAGTCTATGTACGGCAAGGTGGGAGAGCTTGGGCTCAACCTTTTCGGGAGTATCAAGATACTGAGCGTTCTTTTCGTTCTTGGAAAGACCTGCAGCAACAGCGTTTACGCGGATATTCGCATCCTTGCATTCAACGCCCCACATTCTGGTCATACCAACAGTAGCGCCGGAAACAGCAACTATAGGAGTCTGGTTAGCAACGGGAACAAGGCCCTTAACGGAAGTAACGTTTACAACAACGCCCTTGTTTGCTTCTACCATGTCCTGCATAGCAGCCTTAGTGAACATAAAGAGACCATTGATATCAGCATAAACGATATCTTCATAGAGGTTGAAATCAAATTCGTGAAGAGGCTTTCTGTCTTCAGGAGCAACTTCTTCATTTTCGTTGTTGACAAGGATCTGAACCTTGCCGAGCTTTGCTCTAACGTCATTAAGAACAGCTTCGAAGGATTCAAAATCTCTGATATTGAGTTCAAAACCCTCAGCTACACCGCCTTCTGCAACGATTTCAGCAGCTACTTTTTTTGCAGCTTCCAAATCTTTGTCGCATACAGCTACTTTTGCACCGTTAGCAGCAAAGGTCTTGCAAATAGCCTGGCCGTTAACGCCTGCGCCTGCAGTAACAACAGTTACTCTTCCGGTTAAATCGGTTTTCAACATTTTGGGATTCCTCCATTTATTTAAATAAATTTTTAAATGACAAAATACGCCTTGTATATTGTACTGCATTTTTAATAATATTTCAAGTCTTTTTGAATAATTGAAAATATATGTACAAAATACACAAATACGAACTAATTATATCGACTGATTCTTATTGTAATACATTAAAATTAAGCAACAGCTGATATTGATTTTAAAGCGGACAAATTTTCAACAACATAAGAATTTCCGCTTTTAAGAAATAATAAAAGACTTGCAGAATTAATCTGCAAGTCTTCACAAGTTTAAAATTATTCAGCAGCTTCCTCAGTTGCTTCTTCAACTACAGCTTCTTCAGCTACAGCTTCTTCTGCAACAGCTTCCTCAACGGGAGCTTCAACTACGGGAGCTTCTTCAACTTTAACTTCTTCCTTCTTAGCTGCCTTCTTAGCAACCTTCTTATCTTCTACAGCGATAAGTTCAAGAAGAGCCATTTCTGCAGCGTCACCTCTACGGGGACCTAACTTATAGATACGGGTATAACCACCGTTTCTATCTGCATACTTAGGAGCAATAATATTAAAGAGATCGTGTGCAACGCTTTCCTTAGTGATGAAGCCAAGCACCTGTCTGTAAGAAGCTAAAGTGTTTTTCTTAGCCAAAGTAATCATCTTTTCAGCCAGAGCTCTAACTTCTTTTGCTCTTGTTACGGTTGTTTCAACCTTTCCGTTTTCAAACAGATAGGTAACAAGACCTCTGAGCATAGCCATTCTCTGGTCTGTCGGTCTGCCTAACTTTCTTGTTCCGGGCATAACTCTATACCTCCTTCATTAAACTTAAGCTTTATTCCTCATCGTCTTTAAGTGCAAGACCGAGGGATTCAAGCTTGGCAATAACCTCTTCAAGCGACTTTTTGCCGAGGTTTCTTACCTTGATCATATCATCTTGTGTCTTATTTGCCAGATCCTCAACAGTATTAATACCGGCACGCTTCAGGCAATTGAAGGAACGAACAGAAAGGTCCATTTCTTCGATTGTCATTTCCAATACCTTGCTCTTGTTGGAGGTGTGATCATCCTTCCAAACATCGATAGTTTCGTCAGTCTGTTCGGTAAGATTAATGAACAGGCTCAAATGGTCGCTCATAATCTTTGCGCCGAGGCTGAGAGCATTCTTAGCAGTAATGGTGCCGTTTGTCCATACCTCGAGGGTCAATCTGTCAAAGTCGGTTATCTGTCCTACACGCATATTTTCTACGCTGTAGTTGACTTTGACAACGGGAGTGTATATCGAATCTACTGGTATTTCTCCAATAATACCCTCTACATACTTCTTGTTCTTATCAGCAAGAGAATAGCCTCTGCCTTTATTGAGTGTAATGCTCATAAAGAGTCTGCCTTCTTTGCCTAAAGTAGCAATATGAAGTTCGGGATTGAGAATTTCCACGTCAGAATCGCATTTAATATCGCCTGCAGTTATTTCCTGCTCACCGGTAGCTTCGATATAAACAACCTTGGGGCCGTCGCTGTGAAGCTTGGCAACGATTCCCTTAATATTGAGAATCATTTCGGTTACATCTTCTTTAACCCCGGGCACAGTTGAAAACTCGTGGGAGACGCCGTCAATCTTAATAGACTGAACAGCAACGCCGGGAAGAGAAGAAAGCATAATTCTTCTTAATGAGTTACCTAAGGTAACACCGTAGCCTCTTTCCAGCGGTTCTACTGTAAATTTGCCGTACTTTTCATCTTCAGAAATGAATTCTACGCCTATCTGCGGTCTTTCGATATCTATCAACGAATTTTCCCCCTTATTAATTTGTTTGAATTATATGTTGTCGTTTGTCCAAACTGTATATAATTACAGTTAAGATGCGGATGAGGGACAAATTATTTAGAATAATGCTCTATGATAAGATGTTCTTCAATGGGCAGGTCGATATCTTCTCTGGAAGCCAGAGTGATAACCTTACCGGTCATATTTTCCTTGTCGGATTCGAGCCACTTAGGAACGGGCTTAGAACCATTTGCCTCAAGGATTGCCGCAAATTTGGGGCTGTTGGTAGTTCTGATGGTGATAACATCGCCTTCCTTAACAAGGTAAGAAGGAATGTCTACACGATGACCATTTACGTTAAAGTGGCCATGAACAACCAGCTGACGTGCTTCGGGTCTGGACATAGCGAAGCCGAGTCTGTAAACTACGTTATCAAGTCTGCTTTCAAGGATGGTGAGAAGGTTTTCACCTGCGATACCATTCTGCTTGATAGCCATTTCATAGTACTTCTCGAACTGAGATTCCAGAACGCCGTAAAATCTTCTAACTTTCTGTTTTTCTCTAAGATGTACGCCATATTCGGACATCTTCTTTCTGCGCTGACCGTGCTGGCCGGGAGCATACTCTCTACGAGCCAGAGCGCACTTGCCTGTATAGCATCTGTCACCCTTAAGGAACAGTTTCTGCTTTTCTCTTCTGCAGATCTTGCAGACAGAATCAGTATATCTAGCCATTGATTATACCTCCAATTAAACTCTTCTTCTCTTCGGAGGACGGCAACCATTGTGGGGAATGGGAGTTACGTCCTTGATCATAGTAACTTCCAGACCAGCAGTCTGAAGAGCTCTTATAGCAGCTTCTCTGCCGGAACCGGGGCCTGTAACATAAACTTCAACAGTTTTGAGGCCGTGTTCCATAGCAGCCTTTGCAGCGGTTTCTGCTGCTGTCTGTGCAGCGAAGGGAGTGGATTTCTTAGATCCTCTGAACCCAAGTCCGCCAGCGGAAGCCCAGGAAAGAGCGTTGCCGTCAACATCGGTAATTGTTACGATGGTGTTATTGAAAGAAGAACGAATATGTGCAGCACCGCGTTCTATATTCTTTTTCTCGCGACGCTTTTTGATTACCTTCTTCGGAGCCTTAGCCATTCTTTAATCCTCCCTTACTTATTTCTTTTTGTTTGCTATGGTCTTAGCAGGACCCTTACGTGTTCTTGCATTGGTCTTGCTTCTCTGACCGCGAACAGGCAGACCTTTTCTGTGTCTGAGACCGCGGTAAGAACCGATTTCAACAAGTCTCTTGATGTTAAGAGCAGTATCACGACGAAGGTCGCCTTCTACTAAGTAGTTATGCTCCATATAGTCACGAATCTGGGAAATCTGATCTTCTGTAAGGTCTCTTACTCTGGTATCGGGATCGATACCGGTGCCTGCCAGGATTTCATTTGATCTTGCTCTGCCTATACCGTAAATATAGGTCAAACCTATTTCTACGCGCTTTTCATTTGGAATGTCTACACCTGAAATTCTCGCCATAGTTTTCTTGCACCTCCATTTTTACGGCAAAACTTAACCCTGTTTCTGCTTATGCTTGGGGTTTTCGCAGATTACCATTACTTTGCCTTTTCTCTTAATAATTTTGCACTTTTCGCAAATTGGTTTTACGGAAGGTCTTACCTTCATAATAATTCCTCCTAATAAAAACTCCGTTTTACTTAGAGCGCCAGATTATGCGCCCTTTGGAAAGGTCATACGTGGATATTTCCACAGTCACCTTGTCTCCCGGAAGTATCTTGATATAATTCATTCTCAGTTTTCCGGATATATGAGCAAGAATCTTGTGACCATTGGAAAGCTCCACCGAAAACATTGCGTTTGGCAGTGCTTCTAATACTGTACCGTCAAACTCGATTATATCTTCTTTAGCCATTTATTAATCCTCCCATCAGAGGTTGGTTATAGGCGGACAAAAACCGCCTTATTTGTTTATTTGTCGGATCTCCCTGAGCTTTAAACTTCTGCGCATTTTGAATTACTTCAATATGTTTTACATTTTTGAGCTTAGGATTTTCCAACGGCCTTTGTTTTCCGTTGGCAATATATACGTATTGTTCCGACTCCTGCCCTACTACAACAAAGCAGCTACCTTTATCGTGCCCACTTTTTGCCATTACAATACAGCCATACTCGATCATTTTCAGTCCTCATCTGCAACAGTGAGTATTATAGGCTCACCGTCTGTTATAAGAATTGTATTTTCATAATGAGCAGCCAGTTTACCGTCGGCAGTAACTGTGGTCCATCCGTCTTTCAGGATGTTCACTTCATCGCAACCTTCATTGATCATAGGTTCAACGGCGATAGTCATTCCTTTTCTGAGGCGCGGTCCATGGCCTTTAGGGCCCAGGTTAGGAACCGATGGATCCTCATGGAGTTTAGCTCCGATGCCGTGACCGGTAAATTCGTAAACTACACCATAGCCGCGAAGCCTGCAATATTCTTCAATAGCACTGCCTATATCACCTATTCTATAGCCGTCTTTTGCGAAGTTCATACCCTCCCAAAAGGACTGTTTCGTAGTTTCAATAAGCATTTTTGCTTCTTCGGAAATATTACCGCAGGCAAAGGTATTGGCACAATCGCCATGATACCCTTTATAGTGTGCGCCTACGTCTACACTTACGATATCTCCATCTTTAAGAATCATACTTTTGGAAGGGATACCGTGAATGCTAACTTGGTTTACCGAAATACAACAGGAAGCTGGAAAGCCGTTGTAATTCAGAAAAGATGGTTTCGCTCCCCGGCTTTCAATGTACTTTTTAACAGCCTTGTCAATTTCCATTGTGTTAACGCCGGGAGCTATCATCTTTCCGGCTAACTTTAATGCACTCGCCGCAATGGCGCCTGCTTTTTTCATAAGCTCGATTTCTCGAGGAGACTTAAGGATTATCATTTTAACCCTCTAATATCCTAAAGATTTCTTCGGAAACCTCATTGATAGGTTTCTCGCTGCTTACTCTATGGAGCAGGCCCTTAGACTCATAATACTGAGTAAGGGGTGCTGTCTTTTCCTCATAAACGGCGAGTCTGTTGCGAGCAACGTCCGGCTCGTCGTCGTGGCGCTGAATTACTTCCTCACCGCACTTATCGCAGTGAACCCCGTCCTTACAGGGAGCGGCGGTGATATGGTATGAGGCACCGCATTTAGGGCAGACACGTCTGCCGGACACCCTTTCAACAATAACGTCAAAGGGAAGAGTAATATCCAAAACCTTATCTACATTAATGCCCATTTTCTCGGCAGCTTCTGCCTGAGCAACTGTACGGGGAAAGCCGTCAAGGATGAAACCGTTTTCACAGTCAGCCTCTTTAACTCTATCCTCGATCATTTTAATAACGATCTCATCAGAAACCAGTTCGCCTGCCTTAATAATAGACTCGACCTGTAATCCGATGGGAGTTTTGTTTGCAATATTAGCGCGAATAATATCACCTGTACTGATGGAAGGGATATTATACTTCTTGCTGATAATTGCAGCCTGAGTGCCCTTACCTGTCCCCGGAGGGCCTAATAATATAAGTTTCATTTAAAATTACCTCTTAGTCAAGGAAGCCTTTATAATGTCTCATCATGATCTGGGATTCGATTGTTGCAGCGATTTCAAGAATGATGCTTACAACGATGAGCATAGAGTTGCCGCCTACAGAGAAACCGAGATTGAAAATCGCGGAGAATAACATAGGAAGCAAAGCAACAAGGCCCAGGAAGAAAGCGCCAAACAGAGTGATCTTGTTAAGTGCCTTCTGGATGTAATTTGCGGTAGGCTCGCCGGGTCTGATACCGGGAACGGAACCGCCCTGCTTCTGAAGATTATTAGCAATTTCAACAGGATTATATGTCATAGAAACATAGAAATAGTTGAAGAAGATAATCAACAGGAAGAATACAATTGCATAAGCGATTGTATCAGCAGAGAAATACTTGGATACCCAAACTGCGAAGCTACTGCTGGGCTTAGTGAATGCTGCGATGGTGGAAGGCAGCATGCAGAAGGAGGAAGCGAAGATGATAGGCATAACGCCGGTCATCATGACCTTCATAGGAAGGTGGGTTGTGTTTCCGCCATACATTTTTCTGCCAACAACACGCTTAGCATACTGAATGGGAATACGTCTTTCTGCCTGATTAACGAATACGATAGCCGCAATCATAAGAACAGCGATTATGCCTACAACGATAACATGCCAATACTTAGCGGTAGCAAAAGCATTAACGATCCAGTTTACAACCGCAGTGCCCTGAGAAAGGATACCGGTTAAGATGATCATGGATACGCCGTTGCCAATACCTTTATCGTTGATCTTCTCAGCCATCCACATTACGATCATAGCACCGGCTACAAAAGCACTTACTATTACGATACCCTTAATAAAAGAAGGGTTAGTAACGAGGGACTGGGAATTAAGAATGGTGTAGTAGCCATATGCCATAATAACGGAAAGGGCAACTGCAACATATCTTGTGATCTGCTGGATCTTCTTCTGACCACCTTCTTCTTTAGAAATACGTTCTAAAGCAGGAATAGCGAAGGTGAGCAGCTGCATGATAATGGAAGCATTGATATAAGGAGAAATAGCTAAGGAGAAGATTGCTGCCTGAGCAAGCGCACCACCGGACAGGATATTTAACATACCTGTAAGGCCCTGAGTTACTTCTGCGGAGAACAATGTTCCAAGTGAAGCAGTATCGATAAAAGGTACAGGGATAACTGCACCGATTCTGTATATAAGCAGAACCATTATAGTGAATAAAATCTTTTTCTTAAGGTCGGCATTTTTAGCTACCGCTCTTAATGTGTTAAACATTTATACCACCTCTGCTTTGCCACCGGCAGCCTCAATTTTTTCCTTTGCGGAAGCGGTGAATTTTGCAGCGCAAACAGTTAACTTCTTGTTAAGTTCGCCTCTGCCGAGAATTTTAATACCGTCGCGTTCTTTATTGATAATGCCTGCAGCAATGAGTTCATCAGCTGTTACAACAGCGCCGTCCTCAAAAGCATTGAGTCTCTCTACATTGATGGTAGTGTATTCGAGAGCGAATATATTATTGAAGCCTCTCTTAGGAAGTCTTCTCTGAAGGGGCATCTGGCCGCCTTCAAAACCGGGGCGTACACCGCCGCCGGAGCGAGCATTCTGGCCCTTATGGCCCTTGCCTGCTGTTTTACCATTACCGGAGCCAATACCTCTGCCCTTTCTGTATTCGGCAGTCTTGGAACCGGGAGCGGGTTTAAGCTCAAACAATTTCATTGTGAAGCCCCCCTTAGTCTACTTTTTCAACACTTACAAGATGGGAAATAACCTTGATCTTGCCGAGTGTTGCGGGATTTTCCGGCTGAACGGATACATCGCCGGGTCTTTTCAGACCGAATGTTTTAGCGGTATCTATCTGGTTCTTCTTATAGCCGATAACGGATTTCTTAAGTGTTATTTTAAGTGCCATAATAAATACCTCTCTTACTTAACAACTTTTTCTACGTCCAGACCACGCATAGCAGCAACTTCTTCTGCATTACGAAGACCGGCAAGGCCATTCAGAGTAGCAGTTACGAGGTTGATGGGGTTTCTGGAGCGAAGAGCCTTAGTTCTGATATCTGCGATACCAGCAAGCTCGATTACGGCACGAACTGCGCCGCCTGCGATAACGCCGGTACCTTTTGCAGCGGGCTTAAGAACTACCATGGAAGCACCGAACTTACCCATAGCTTCGTGGGGAATGGAAGTACCCTTGCGAGCTACATGTACCAGGTTCTTCTTAGCGTCTTCAATACCCTTGCGGATAGCATCGGGAACTTCAGAAGACTTACCGATACCAACGCCTACGATACCGTCGCCGTTACCAACAACTACAAGTGCGGAGAATTTCATTATTCTACCACCCTTAACAGTCTTGGAAACGCGGTTTAAAGTAACTACTCGTTCCTGAAGGTCGAGCTTTGTTGCATCAATTTTTTCAATCATTGTTTCTCCTCCTTCTTAGAACGAAAGTCCGCCCTCACGGGCACCTTCAGCTAATTCTTTTACTCTGCCGTGGTAAAGGTAGCCGCCTCTGTCGAATACAACTTCCTTGATACCCTTTTCAAGAGCCTTAGCTGCGATCATCTGGCCAACCTTTTTAGCGGCCTCTTTATTAGAACCAATACCTTCAAATTCCTTGTCCAGCGTAGAAGCTGCTACAAGTGTTACACCCTGAACATCATCAATGATCTGAGCGTATATATTGGCATTAGATCTGTATACATTTAAACGCGGAAACTCTGCAGTGCCGGAGATCTTCGCACGAACTCTTGCATGTCTCTTAAGACGCGCCTTGTTGCTATCAGCTTTACTAACCACAATAATTCACTCCTCTCATTATTTAGAACCCTTGCCGGCCTTACCCTCTTTACGGATAATGCGCTCGTCAACGTACTTGATGCCCTTGCCCTTATAAGGCTCGGGGGGTCTCTTTTCTCTAACTTCGGCTGCAAACTGGCCAACCTTCTGCTTGTCTGCACCCTTGATTATTACTTTGTTGGGATCGGGAACTTCAATCTGGATATCTTCGTTTTCAGAGAAGATAACCTGATGAGAATAACCGAGGTTCATTACAAGGTCCTTACCCTGTTTCTGTGCTCTGTAACCAACGCCGTTGATTTCAAGCTCTTTCTTAAAGCCGGTAGAAACGCCTTCTACCATGTTGCTAACCAGTGTTCTGGTAAGACCGTGGAGAGACTTATGCATCTTATCTTCCGAAGGTCTTTCTACTGTGATGATATTACCGTCAACGCTGATCTTCATATCGGGATGAGCTGTCATCTCCAATGCACCCTGAGGTCCTTTAGCGAAAAGCTTATTGCCTTCCTTAACCTCGAAGGTTACGCCGGCGGGAATAACTATGGGTTTTCTGCCAATTCTCGACATAGTTTACCTCCAATTTTTTACCATACGAAGGCGAGCACTTCGCCGCCAACATTAGCCTTTCTGGCTTCTTTATCTGTCATAACACCCTTAGATGTTGAGATGATTGCTACACCCAAGCCCTTGAGTACCTTAGGCATATCCTCACGGCTTGCATATACGCGAAGACCGGGCTTAGACACTCTGCGAAGACCCTGAATAATTCTGGTCTTGCCGGGGCCGTACTTAAGCTGAACGTGGATAACGCCCTGCTTGCCGTCTTCTTCTACTTCAAAACTTTTGATATAGCCTTCTTCAACAAGAATTTCGGCAATTGCCTTCTTCATGTTGGAAGCCGGGATATCAACAGAATCGTGCTTTGCACTATTAGCATTTCTGATACGTGTAAGCATATCAGCAATAGGATCTGTAATCTGCATAGATATTTTCCTCCTTCACTTAACTGCAATTACCAGCTGGCTTTCTTAACGCCGGGGATCTGACCTTTGTATGCAAGTTCGCGGAAGCAAATACGGCAAATGCCATACTTTCTTAAATAACCGTGAGGACGGCCGCAGATCTTGCATCTGTTATATGCTCTTGTGGAAAACTTTGCTTCCTGCTTCTGCTGAAGCACTAATGCTTTCTTTGCCATTCTTATATCCCCCTCAATTAGTTAGCAAAGGGAGCGCCCATAAGCTTGAGCAGCTCTTTTGCTTCTTCGTCTGTCTTAGCGGTAGTAACGAAAATAATATCCATACCGCGAACCTTGTCGATCTTATCATACTCAATTTCAGGGAAGATAAGCTGTTCTTTGAGGCCCAGAGCATAGTTACCTCTGCCGTCAAACGCATCGGGATTGATACCGCGGAAGTCACGTACACGGGGCAGAGCGAGGTTGAACAGTCTGTCGAGGAATTCGTACATACGTTCGCCTCTGAGAGTAACCTTAACACCAATGGGGGTGCCTTCTCTGAGCTTGAAGTTTGCAACGGACTTTCTGGCCTTGCAAACGATAGGCTTCTGGCCGGTGATCTTAGCGAGATCGCCTGCTACAGCATCGATAACCTTAGAGTTATCCTTAGCTTCACCGCAGCCGACATTGATAACGATCTTGTCGAGCTTAGGTATCTGCATAACACTCTTATACTGATACTTTTTGTTAAGTGCGGGAGCTACTTCGTTTAAATACATTTCTTTAAGTCTTGCCATTTTTCGCATCCCCCTTAATCAATTACATTGCCGCATTTTTTGCAAACGCGAACTTTTTTGCCGTTTTCTTCTTTAACGGCGGTTCTTACGCCCTTATCGCACTTATCGCAATAAAGCTGAACCTTGCAGGCATAAAGAGCGCTTTCAGTCTTTACAATGCTGCCGCCCTGCATCTGGGAGCGGGGCTTAACATGCTTTGTAATGATGTTTACGCCTTCAACGATAACCTTCTTCTCCTTGGGAGAGGTTACGAGTACTTTACCCTTTTTGCCTTTGTTCTTGCCGGAAATTACTACTACGGTATCGCCGGTTTTAACATGTAAATTATTCATAACTTTTAACCTCCCGTTACAGCACTTCAGGAGCAAGAGAAAGGATCTTAGTGTATTCCTTATCTCTGAGCTCTCTGGCTATCGGGCCAAATATACGGGTGCCTCTGGGGGTCTTATCTTCTCTGATGATAACTGCAGCGTTTTCATCAAATCTGATATGAGAGCCATCAGCACGGCTTATACCCTGAGCGGAACGAACGATAACGCACTTTACAACGTCACCTTTTTTAACCATGCCGCCGGGAGCTGCTTTCTTAACGCTTGCTACGATAACATCGCCGATGTTAGCGTACTTTCTACCGGAACCGCCGAGCACACGAATGCACATGAGCTCCTTAGCACCGGTATTGTCAGCTGCCTTTAAAAATGTCTGCTGCTGAATCACGGTTGTTTCCTCCTTCCGAATTAGGGCTTATTTAGCCTTCTCTATGATTCTTACAAGACGCCATCTCTTATCCTTGGACAGAGGTCTTGTTTCCATAACTAATACTTTATCGCCTACGCCGCACTCGTTATTTTCATCATGTGCCTTCAGTCTGATGGTACGCTTGATGATCTTGTTATAAAGGGGGTGCTTAACGTGGTCTGCGATAGATACAACGATGGTCTTATCCATCTTATCGCTGGCAACTATACCAACTCTTGTTTTTCTAAGATTTCTTTCGCTCATATTATTGTCCTCCTTCCGTTAGGGGCTTACGCCTCTAACTCCTTTTCACGAAGAATAGTCATAACCAAAGCGATTTCCTTCTTTGTTGCAGGAATTCTCAGGGGATTTTCGAGCTGGTTGGTTGCGTGCTGAAAGCGGAGGTTGAACAGCTCTTCCTTCAGCTCTGCTACCTTCTTCTCAAGGTCGGAAACGCTCATATCTCTGTATTTCTTTCTTAAGTCTTTAGCTTTCATCACTTATCACCTTCCTTAGCGATCATCTTGCACTTAACGGGAAGTTTGTGAGACGCAAGACGGAATGCTTCCCTTGCCATTTCTTCGGAAACACCGGCGATTTCGAACATTACCTTACCGGGCTTAACTACTGCTACCCAATATTCGGGAGCGCCTTTACCTTTACCCATACGGGTTTCTAAAGGCTTACGGGAAATAGGCTTATGAGGGAAAAGATTTATCCAAACCTGACCGCCACGTTTTGTGAAACGAGTCATAGCAATACGGGCAGCTTCGATCTGATTTGCTGTGATCCAGCAGGGTTCTTCGGACACAAGACCGAAATCACCGTAAGCTACTTTGTTGCCTCTGAGAGCTTTACCGGTCATTCTGCCGCGATGAACTCTTCTGTATTTAACCTGTTTCGGCATTAACATCAGTTGCGTCCTCCTTCTTTAGAAGGCTTTCTTGCTTCCAGAACTTCGCCTCTGTAGATCCAGGTCTTAACGCCGATTCTGCCGTAGGTGGTGTGTGCTTCAGCAAAACCGTAGTCAATGTCTGCTCTTAAGGTCTGAAGGGGAATAGTGCCTTCATGATAGTGTTCGGAACGAGCAATTTCTGCACCGCCGAGACGGCCGGAAACGCTTGTCTTTATACCTCTTGCACCGGAGCGCATGGTGTTCTGGATAGCCTGCTTCATAGCGCGACGGAAAGAAGCTCTTCTTTCCAACTGAGCAGCAATGCTTTCAGCAACCAGCTGAGCGCTGAGTGCGGGGTTCTTAATTTCGATAATGTTGATCTTAACATCTTTACCAATGAGCTTCTTAACGTTTTCCTTGATCTTTTCAATTTCAACGCCACCCTTACCGATGATAAGGCCGGGCTTAGCGCACTGGATGAAGATTCTGATATCAGAAGGGTCTCTCTCGATCTTTATGGATGCGATACCTGCTTCATAGTGATTCTTCTTGATGAAGTCTCTTATTTTCTTGTCCTCAACAAGCAGATCGCCAAAGAGGTGATCTTTTGCATACCACTTGGAGTCCCAGTCTTTAATTATACCCACTCTTAAGCCGTGGGGATTAACTTTCTGGCCCATAATCTACCTCCTTATTCCTTTTCAGCAACAACTACTGTGATGTGGGAAGATCTCTTGAGTATAGGATAAGCGCTGCCGCGGGAGCGGGGCTGGATCCTCTTCATGGTGGGTGCGGGACCTACCAGAGCGGTTTTAACGTAAAGAGCATCTTTATTCATCTGGAAGTTGTTTTCGGCATTGGCAACTGCACTGTCAAGTACCTTTAAAACATCGTAGCTTGCAGCCTTAGGTGTAGCCTTCAGAATAGCCTTAGCCTGAGCAACGGGCTTGTTTCTGATAAGGTCAAGCACGATAGAAACTTTCATGGGAGATATGCGAACATATTTTCTTACTGCTTTTGCTTCCATCAGTTTTTCCTCCTATCCTTTAGTTACCGGACTTCTTAGCGCCGGCATGACCTCTGAAGGTTCTGGTGGGAGCGAACTCACCAAGTTTATGTCCTACCATATCCTCTGTAACGTATACAGGAACATGCTTTCTGCCATCGTGTACTGCGAAAGTGTGACCGACAAAATCGGGGAAAATTGTAGAAGATCTGGACCAGGTCTTCAGAACTCTCTTCTCACCGGCAGCATTCATTTCCTGAACTCTTTTAAGCAATTTAGGCTCAACGAATGGGCCTTTTTTAACGCTTCTACTCATCTTTAAATGCCTCCTCTATTATTTGCCGTTTCTTCTCTTAACGATGAACTTATTGGACTTAGCCTTCTTGGACCTTGTCTTGTAACCTAATGTCGGCTTACCCCAAGGAGTAACAGGAGTGGGACGACCGATAGGTGCTCTACCTTCACCACCACCGTGGGGATGGTCGTTGGGGTTCATTACAGAACCACGAACGGTAGGTCTGATACCCATATGGCGCTTTCTGCCTGCCTTACCGATGATTACGTTTTCATGATCAAGATTGCCTATCTGACCGATAGTAGCCTTGCAATCAAGTCTTATAAGTCTAACTTCGCCGGACGGCATTCTTACCTGAGCCATGCCGTTTTCCTTAGCCATAAGCTGAGCGGTACCGCCAGCAGAACGAACAAGCTGAGCGCCCTTGCCGGGATAAAGCTCGATGTTATGAATAAGAGTACCAACAGGGATATTAGCGATAGGTAAGCAGTTACCGGGCTTAATATCAGCGGTGGTGCTGCTTTCAACGGTCATGCCAACCTTGAGGTCAACAGGAGCGATGATGTAAGCCTTTTCGCCATCCTCATACTGGATAAGAGCGATGTTAGCGGATCTGTTAGGATCGTATTCAATAGCAAGTACGGTTGCAACAGCGTCAGTCTTATTTCTCTTAAAGTCAATAATTCTGTACTTTCTCTTGTTGCCGCCGCCCTGATGTCTAACGGTGATTCTGCCGTTGTTATTTCTACCGGCCTTCTTCTTGAGGACAGTTGTCAGGGACTTTTCCGGAGTCTTTTTAGTGATCTCTTCGAAAGTGAGAACCGACATATTTCTTCTGCCCGGAGAGGTGGGTTTATACTTCATTATAGGCATAATTCAAAACTCCTTTCCCTATTACTGCATGCTGTCGAAGAATTCGATAGTCTTCGAATCGGGAGTAAGTGTAACCATAGCCTTCTTACGCTTAGAGGTATGACCTTTATGGATACCGAGTCTCTTACTCTTTGCACGTACTGTTATAGTGTTTACCTTTGCAACCTTAACCTTAAAGATCTCTTCAACAGCCTTAGCTATTTCGATCTTGTTTGCATCAAGAGCTACATCAAAGGTGTACTTTTTGTCCTGAATACCGTACATGCTCTTTTCGGAAATTACGGGCTTAAGAATAATATCGTAAGCGGACTTCATTATGCATACACCTCCTGGATTTTTTCTACTGCAGCCTTGGAAGCGATTACCTTAGCGCAGCCGATAATGTCATAAACATTCATTGCACCAACGAAAGCAACCTTAACGCCCTTAATGTTTCTTGCGCTTATGAGAACGTTCTTGTCTGCTTCTGCAAGAAGGATAAGAACCTTACCTTCAGCATTGAAAGCGTTGAGCATATTTACGATGGTCTTGGTCTTAATTTCAGCAACTGCGATATTGTCAACAACAACGAATTCATTGTTAGCAACCTTATCGGAGAAAGCAGATCTGAAGGCAACAGCCTTAGTCTTCTTATTAATGCTGAATCTGTAGTCTCTGGGCTTGGGAGCAAATGCTACGCCGCCGTGAGTCCACTGAACGGCTCTGGTAGAGCCCTGTCTTGCACGACCGGTACCCTTCTGTCTCCAAGGCTTACGACCGCCGCCGGATACTTCGGATCTTGTAAGCGCGGACTGAGTGCCCTGACGCTGGTTAGCAAGATAGTTAACAACCGCCATATGAAGAACAGCTTCATTTACTTCTGCAGCGAAGATGCTGTCGAGAAGGTTCATTTCGCCTACTTCCTTAGCAGCCATATCAAATACTTTAATGTTTGGCATTTTGTTTCCTCCTTTCAGATTCCTTATCAGTTGGATTTCTTAACGGAGGATCTGATGAACACATAGCCGCCCTTAGGACCGGGAACCGCGCCCTTAACAGCGATGATGTTATCTTCAGCCTCTACTCTTACAACGGAAAGGTTCTGAACAGTTACCTGCTCAGCGCCCATGTGACCAGGCATATGCTTACCCTTCATAACTCTGGAAGGATCACTTGCTGCGCCCATGGAGCCCTGACCTCTGTGGTACTTGGAACCGTGAGTCATAGGACCGGTGTGCTGTCCCCAACGCTTGATTGCACCCTGGTAGCCTTTACCCTTGGAAGTACCGGTGATATCAATAAACTCACCTACGGTGAACTTATCAACGGTGATTACGTCGCCTACGTTCATGGATTCAGCTTCATCAAAAGCGAATTCCTTCATAACTCTCTTATAAGCAACGCCTGCTTTGTCAAACTCACCCTTCTGGGGCTTGTTTACGTGCTTTGCTGTGGTATCATCGTAACCGATCTTTACTGCTTCGTAACCGTCAGACTCAACAGTCTTCTTCTGAATTACTACGCAGGGGCCGGCTTCGATGAGGGTTACCGGCAGACAGTTACCGTTTTCATCGAAAACCTGTGTCATGCCGATCTTTTTGCCGATAATAGCATTTTTCATAACTAATTTTCCTCCATTCTTAGGTTATTGGTTGGTGTTTCACCAACATTACTCTAGCAAGCTTACTTGAGTTCGATCTCAACGCCTGCAGGGAGTTCAAGATTTGTGAGAGCTTCCATTGCTTTCTGGGAAGGCTTGATCACATCGATAAGACGCTTATGTGTTCTCATTTCGAACTGTTCGCGGGAATCCTTGTACTTATGAACCGCACGCAGGATAGTAACTACTTCCTTCTTTGTGGGAAGGGGTATGGGACCGGATACTTCCGCACCGTGTCTCTTTGCGGTTGCCAGTATCTTTTCGCATGCCTGATCGATAAGATTGTGATCGTAAGCCTTGAGCCTGATTCTCACCTTTTCCTTGACTGCCATTTGCTCGCCTCCTTAAATTTTTTAAGCAATTTGGTTTGGCGGCATCCAAAACCTTTACATTGCGCCTTGCGTTGCACGCCTGCCCATAATAAAACCGGTTACCGTTGGGGAACAGTTCCGGCTAGTGAGCAAAAGAGGTACAAACGTGTGTACAATAATGCCGGTTTTGTATGATTCGCCCGGTTTAAAAATCGGACCTACTCAGCGGAAATTCCCTGCCATCAGGCAGCCACCTTCCGCTTCATCGCATATAGTCGCTCATACACTATAACATAAAAATCCTTGAAATGCAAGTGTTTTTTCAAGGATTTTTAAATATTTTTTCAATTTTTTCTTACTTGAATAATATAACATAAAAAGTGTTGATTTTCAATAAAAAAAGAGTTAAAATTTACATTATATAATTATAAAATAACATTAATGACTACACAGGAGGCTTGATTATGGCAACATTAGACATAAAAAAGATAATTGCTCAGGGCAATATTGATTTATTACCGGAATACAGCTACCATTTTAAAGGCAAAGCAAACAAACAAAGCTTTGATTTTTATTCATCAGCTGACGAAAAGCAAGGTAACAATACCGTAACAGCAAACTTTCCCGAATTATCCTTAACAGTTACGCGCACATATGAATTTTCCGATGTGCTTAAAGAAGTTATAACTATTACCAATAACGGCGATTACTCAATTAAATTTGACAATATTATGATGGGCTTTAAGGTTGATGCTGATATTAACAGCAACACAAAGCTTTCTGCAGTACCTTATAAAATACAGCAGGACGGCTGGCGCCACATATATTCAATGAATACACTTATAAACGGTAGATACGCCCACATTATAAACGGCATATTCCCCGAAGGTGACGTATACGGCAACAGTGTATACTCAGACCATAACCGACCTGAATTCTGCCGCCCCGAACCTGAACTTGTTGATTTTGGCATTTTACGTTCCGAAGGATGGACACTTGGCACAGATAAAGGTGTTCTAGCATTTAAACACAATGAAAAGGAAATTGAGTACTGTCTTTGTCAGCCGACAAACGATCATATTATTTTTGCCGGCACAGGCCTTTGCTTGTACGGAGAGCCTGATGCCGCAAGGATACTTGAGCCCAATCAATCCTATACCTTCGGCACAACAATACTTACTGCTTACGAAAATGAAAATGAGCCTTATTATATATATAGGAAATTCCTTAATGAAAACGGCCACTCCTACCCCGAGGATTACAACCCGCCCGTACACTGGAATGAGCTCTATGATATTGGCTGGCATCATTCCAACACCAAGGACCTGCTTGCTTACTACAGCAAGGAAAAGCTTTTTGAAGAAGCAAAGAAGGCAGTTGAGTGCGGCTGCGAAACCTTGTATCTTGATCCGGGCTGGGAATTCGCTGAGGGCTTAGGTTTATGGGATGCGCCCCGCCTTGGATATCTTGAAGATTTTATAAAAGAGATAAAAGAGAAATTTGGGCTTAACGTTGCTTTAAGAACCATAGTTCGTACCTATATTAATTACTGGCCGCAGAACTTTATGGTTAAGACCGAGAAGAACCCATTACAGTTCCCCGCAATGGTTCCCCCAACAATGGTTACATCTCACCAGCTTATGTGGGAGGTTTGCGCTTCAAACCCAATTTACCTTGAAGAAAAGAAAAAGAGGGTTAAAAAACTTGCAGATGCAGGACTGAGCTTTATTATGTTTGACGAGTCTGACTGGAGAGGCCCCTGCACCGATCCCACTCATCATCATTCAAGATTTCCCTCGGTTGCATCCGAGCACGCTGATGCTATCTATTCCCTTTCCAAGTATATTCACGATAACTGCCCGGGAGTAATATGCGAGACACACGACCCTGTTTGGCCTTGGAACTCCGCGTTATATGCTCCCTCTTATTTCCGTCAGGGCTGGGGCAAAGAAGGCAGCTATCATGAAAACTGGGGCTTCGAATTTATGTGGGACTGCATTAATGACCTTAAGACAGGTAAGGCACTTTCTTCCTACTATCACTGTCTTGGCTGCGATATTCCCCTATATCTTCATATTAATATGGGCGCAGATAACGATAATTGCATTTTCTTCTGGTGGGCAGCTTCCACTATCCGTCATTTAGGTATTGGCGGCAAAGACAATCATCCAACGGTAGAACCTCCAAACAAATTAGCTCCCTACGACCACGAGAAGAGATACCAAAGCTATGCAGAATGTATGCAGACCTATAAGAAGCTTAAAAAATATTTTGTACGAGGCAAATTCATTGGCATTGCCGAAAACATACATCTTCATACCGTATCTGAGGAGAACGGCGGCGTTATTAATTTGTTTAATATTGACGACGAGGAAAAGGAATTTACTTTTACCCTTAATGGCTTAGATCTTGGAGCAAACGGTCTTGAGATATTTGGTGCAGACAGTTACAGCTGGAACGGAGAGGAATGCACGGTTACCGCAAAAGTAAAGGGATGCGCTCATAGACTTATAACCGCTAACGTAAAGGTTGACTAAACAGATAACACCGAAGATTTTTATATCTTCGGTGTTGATTTTTTTGAAAAGAATTGCTATACTTTTAATCGACAGTTCGAAACCATCCTGTCTATAAACAAAACTATGGGCTTGAGTAAAAACACGTGCGCCTGTAGGTGCGCGTTTTTTTATTGCAAGAGAAAGGAATTAAAAATGTTAAATGAGATCCTGTTAGTTGGCTCTGTACTTCTTATTTACGGCTCGGTTATTGTTGCCTATAAGCTGTTTGGTAAATCGGGGCTTTACGCTATGACCGTAATTGCAACCATACTTGCCAACATTGAAGTGCTTATGCTTGTAAACGCCTTCGGTATGGAGCAGACCTTAGGGAACGTTGCTTTCGCATCCACCTATCTGATCACCGATATACTCAGCGAAAACGAGGGTAAAAAGAGCGCGGCAAGGGCTGTATGGCTGGGGGTATTTACCTCCGTAATAATGCTTCTGTTTACTCAGTACTGGCTCTTATACTCTCCCGCCGCTAATGACTGGGCAAGGCCTTCCATTGAAGCAATTTTCTCAACTACCCCTCGCCTGCTTTTAGCAAGTTTTACAGGCTACGTTATTTCTCAGCGCTTTGACGTTTGGCTTTATCATCTCTGGTGGGACTTTACTACCAAAAAATTTGGCGACAGCAAACGCTTCTTATGGATACGCAATAACGGCTCCACGCTTATTTCCCAAATACTCAACACCGTAATTTTCACCCTTATTGCTTTTGCCGGCTGGTATGATAATAAGACTCTTATTGCAGTTATGGTTTCAAGCTACGTGATCTATATTTTCACAAGCCTTCTTGATACCCCCTTTGTATATATTGCAAGAAAGCTTAAAGAAAAGGGCTCTATAAACGAAAAGTAATTACTTAAAAAACAGCACCTCGGAGAGGTGCTGTTTTTTGGCGCGCTTGCCCGGATTCGAACCGGGGGCGTTCCGCTTAGGAGATACCGAGGGAAATGGCTTTCGCATCCCTTGTGATACCCCAAAATCCCCTGCTGTCAGGGGATTTTTTAAGGTTAAAGGGTTGTTCTGTATTACGCCGTTATCGCTGGTTTTATATTGTTTTGTCTATAGTTATTAAACCATCTCTGATTACATAGGTCTTATGGCAGGCTTTGGCGACCTCGGGGTTATGTGTAACGATAATAATTGTTTTGCCCTGCTCATTCAGGCTTTTGAATATGCTTACAACTTCCGAGGAAGTATTGGTATCAAGCGCCCCGGTAGGCTCGTCTGCCAAAATTACGTCGGGATCGTTAACCAAAGCTCTTGCTATGGCAACTCGCTGCGCCTGACCGCCCGAAAGCTGGTTAGCTCTTCGCTTTGCAAGGTCAGCAATACCTAAGCTTTCAAGAATAGGCTCTATTCTTTTAGTGCTTTTCCGTAAAGGCTCCTTGGAAAACAGAAGCGGCACCATTACGTTTTCCTCCACGCTTCGATCTGTAAGCAGTCCGAAATCCTG
>JAZQIZ010000008.1:0-165671 GCA_045541395.1 Eubacteriales bacterium | reverse complement strand
GGTGTAGTTAGTACCGGCCTTAAGACCTGTTACGTTATAATAAAGGTTCTTGGTGGTAGCAACTGTCTTATAAGTCTTGGTGGAAGCATCGTATCTGTAAACTCTGTAACCTGTTGCGCCTGTAACCTTAGGCCAGGAAAGCTTAACGGAAGTGGTTGTACGGGAAGATACGGTAAGCTTGGAGGGTGCAGCGGGGGAAGTGGTGGTATTAAGAACTACCATATCGCTGAAGTAACCTTTACCGGACTGATTCTTAAAGGCTCTTACTGCATAGCTGTAGTTGGTGCCGGCCTTAAGGCCTGTTACGTTGTAAGTAACACCGCTTATTGTTGCTAAAACTTCGCAAGTGCCGGTAGATGCATTGTACTTATAAACTCTGTAACCGTCTGCGCCTGTAACCTTAGGCCAGGAAAGTTTAACAGAGGTTGTTGTGCGGGAAGCGACAGTAAGCTTAGAAGGAGCTTTAACAGAGGTTGCGGTGGTAGTACCGCTTACTTCAACCATTTGGCTGTAAAGCTTGGTGCCTTCTTTATTCTTCTTGTAAGCCTTAACACCGATTCTGTAGCTTGTGCTGCCGTTAAGATCGGCAATGGTTGCCTTTAGCGCGGTTGTTGAAGTAATTCTGCTTACAAACTTACCTGTATCCTTATCGAAAATGTAAACTCTGTATCCGTCTGCACCGCCTGTAGGAGCTGCCCAGGTTATGCTGATGGAGTTGGAGGATCTGCTTGAAACAGCAAGATTCTTTACTGTCTTGGGATTTACGTTATAGACAATTTCCTTAGTACCGCTGTAATCACCAATAAGCTTGATCTTAGCAACGTATGTATCTACAACCGCACTGCCTGCGGGATAAGTAAGGGTATAATCGGTATTCTGAATAAGTCTGGTACCCTGGGAGTCATAAATTGTGATCTCAGGTCTGCAGTCAGAGAAAATATATTCAAACTCAGTTTTATCTACCACAACCTTGCTTGCCTTATAGATGGTTGTGGACTTGGTATAATCACAATAGGTACAGCCTTCTTTTACACTGCCGTTGGCGGTAAAGGTTGCGTTGGTTCTGGAAGTTTCCTTTAAAAGATGATCTTTAACTTCAACCTCTAAGGAACCCTGTGTGCCGCCACCCTTAACTATAACGTTCTGAACGCCTACGGTGTTGGGGTCGTAACCTTCAATGGTGTAGTTGGTAACCTTAGCGGTAGTGCCGTCCTGATAATAAGCGGTAGCAGTCATACCGGTAAGGTCAATAGCTTCACCCTTATGGAATACGGTTCTGTTGGGGGTTGTAAGCTTAAGATGATCGTTAAGCTCTTCAACAAGAATAATTTCAGAATCGTATCTTGTGGTCATACCCGTAACTTTAATGCCTTCGCTCATAAGCTGAGCACCGGTCATTCTGGTGTTCAGATTGGTTCTGTCCATAAAGGTAAGGTCATACAGCTTATCTGCTTCAAGACCCTTTAACTTAATGGTCTTGGATGTGGGAGCAGAGGTGTTTTCTTTAAAGAGGTAAACTATACCCTGATTGATATTGTGGTTGAAATATTCAATACCGTCCCAATCGTTCCAATACCAAAGGTTGGTGGAGTTCTGCAGAGTATTACCGCCGGTAGCGTAGGGAGTGGTAAGAATGTGATATACGGAGGTATCACGTAAAATAGGTCTTATAGTTTCGTTGTAGAAACCATAGTGTTCTCTCAGAAGCTGAACGTTATTGCCGTGAGAGAAGCCGGCAGGATGCAGGCAAAGCATAGAGGAACCCATCATAGAGGTTCTCATACAATAGGTTAAGTAATCTTCACTTTCGTGAGCCATACCGCCGTTGTCAAGAATATTTGCAGGGCTGGGCTTAACGCGGCCGCAATGTCTTGTGTAAAGGGTAAGGTTAAGGTCGGCCTTCATCTGAACGGGATGGATCATATAAGAGTTATGATAAAGAGAAACTCGGTGATTTAAGGGGAATGCTGTGTCTTCGGTAGTCATAAAGGTCATTCTCTCTAAGGTAGTGAAATCCTTAAGAGAGCCGCCGCCCATACAATGCTCATAACGGAAGTCATCGGAATATTCTATCATGCTGTCAAGAATATAAAGAAGGCCTTCATGGTCATCGTAATCGTAGCTCTGTTCTACGTCGAAGTCACTTCTCCAGTAATCGTAACCGATACCGTAATCGTTATCCTCAGGTCTCATTCTTTCTTTAAGTGCCTGAAGCTGTAATTCACGGCCGTATTTGGTACCGATATCTACGCCTTTATAGGTGTCAACCATATACAGAGAGAAGTATACGGGGTTATCACTTGCGTCTTTTTCTAACTGCGCCTGTAACGCTTCGTAAAGACCATAGTAAGGCAGACCGTTATCTTCGCCGGTAAAGGGATTAACGGTGCCGAACTTTTTATCGGGAAGCCAAAGGTCTTCCGTTGCAACGTCATCGCGGAAATTAACACCG
Organism: Eubacteriales bacterium; assembly: GCA_045541395.1. Lineage (GTDB taxonomy): Bacteria > Bacillota > Clostridia > Oscillospirales > UMGS1783 > JAZRWQ01. The sequence continues at coordinate 163,219 of JAZQIZ010000008.1, read as the reverse complement.
TCGGGAACCGTCCAGCCGTAGTCCTGCTTAATTACGTTTACGTAATCGGCAAAGTCAGGCCAGAGTCTGAACTGGGTATCCATATTGGATACACGGTCGGATATAATACCCATAGAAATATAGGGTTCGCCTTCGTTTTCATAAAGAGAACGGGTTATTTTATATTCCCAATACCAATGCTTCATATCATTGGAACCGTCGTCAACGTCACCTTCGTAGGTTCCGATAAAGAAGCCGGGAACAGCAAGCTCTTCGCCCTTATTCCTATTTATCCATCTGTCGGCAACGGTGCCCAGAACGTCGTAAATAGTAACCTGTCTGTCAGCGTTCATGCCAACCTGCATTTTACCGAAGGACCAATAATGGCCGATATAAACACCGTGATCGCCGTTAATATCAATTACCTGGAAGGGCAGAATACTGCCAACGGGCAGATAATGGTTTTCAACGGAGGTAAGGATATTTGCACCGGGAGTAAGGGTAGTCTTAAGATCGCCTGCAGCAAAGTACTCATCGGAACCGTCATTCATACGGGAACGGCTGAATCTGTTAAGAACTGCAGTTTCGGAAGAATCAAGAGATAATTTGATGCTTGCCGCAACAGCGTCGGTATAGCAAAGGCTTACGTTGGTTGTAAGACCGGTAATATACTGATTGAATTCAAGAGGGCCAACGTCTTCATGCTGGGTAATAACCGCCTTAAGTTCATACTTTTCATCAGCAGATTTAAATGTAACGGTGTGAGCAATGCCTCTGTCAACGTTTACAGCCTTATAGCTCTGATAATTCCAGGTAACGTTAGCATTGTTGATGCGGCTTACAAGAGCAACAGGAATGCTGCTTGTTATATATTCCTTAGCGCCTTCCTTGCCTGTGGAAAGGCTGTTCATAAGCATACCGTTCTGAGTTATGGTAAAGGAAGCCTTGGTGGAATCGGAAGCTGCAACAAAGGAAGAAACCGCTTCGGATTCCAAAGTACCTGTTTTAACAAGAGAAATATCGTCAAAGTATACGGGCTGACCGGAAGGGCTGTTATCTACAACCATTCTGGGGCAAATATAATTGCGGCCGCCTGTGTAGATGGAAATGCTTACGGTTTCCCACTGTCCTGCATTATCTGTACCAACAACGGTATCTGCAATGTCTGCATGGCTGCTGCCGTCAATAAGGTTGATGTAAGCAACGCCTGCTGTATCTTTACGGTAGATCTTTGCAGAGTAGGTGTAATAAGAGTACGGGTCAACGGAGATGGATGTGCCGGGGCAAATGTTTGTGCTGGTTGCGCAAACCTTCATCATTCTGCTGCCGGAGGCAGGAGTAACTCCGTTTTCGGCGGAAACCACACTCCAGGCGCTGCTGGATGGTGACCACGAACCGTCGGATTCGAAACTCGGATTTACAACAATGTTTGTGCCTTCTGCTGCCGCAACGGCAACAGTGTCAAAAACAGACATGGGAAGACACGCGAAAATTGCAAGCAGAGCAAGAATCACCGCTAAAAACTTCTTCATAACTTTTTTCCTTTCTGTGCTATAAAAATTAAAACTTTTATACTGTTGGAGCAAAACAGACAGTACTCCATTTTACTCAACTATATTTTACACAAACGATTGCGTAATTGCAATATTTAATTAGTAAAATTAATAAATTATTTATCAAAAAACACCCCATACAAGTCAATATAAAATAATTCTTGAATAATATGTAAAACGATTTATTTTATAAATAATAAAAGACGGCAAACGCCGTCTTTTATATAATAATTTTCCACCGCTTAATATATAGCTTTAATTACCTTCATTGCGAATGATATTCACAAGAAGGCGGTCTGCCGCAGGGTTTAGGGCTATATTTTCAAGAATATTCAGACTGTTAACAACTAAAGAGCCTTTGCCTATATTATATCTTGCCAGGTTAAAGCCGCCTTCGTAACCTTCGGGGTTAATGTTGCCGGGGCCTACACAGGCTACTATTGTTTCATCCGGCAATTTGCCGCCGAAGTAACATGCGCCGCTGATAAGATACATATAATATTCCCAATCCATTATTTTACCGCAGGGCAGATTCTCAAAATACGGATGACTTTTGGCAATATACTCTTTGTGATAAAGCCAGTCTGTAAAACCCTTATGGTGAGGATAACGGTCGGGCTTTTCCTCCAAAGGCAGGTAATAGCACATTTGCTCCCCTTTTTCCAAAGCAAAGCGGGATGCAGCAATAACCTTAGCGCCCTCTTTAGCTTTAGCAATAATGCTTTCCCAAAGGGAATCCCTTTCCTCTTCCTCAATATCACCCACAAGAATGACCTTCTGATCATTTACAGTTTCACATTCAATGCCCTTGCCAAGTAAAAATTCCTTAACCTTACGCGAAACACCAACGGCGCCTATTTTCATATTAACGGGCTTTGTAAGACTGTCCTCCGAGATAAAGAACGGCAACGTACCGTCGGTTGCAGCGGCGCCGCTTACAAGCTCTGCTCTGAAAACGTATTTACCTTCCGGAGCATTAAGGCAGATTACTTCCTTAAGCACGGGAACAGAAAACAGCTTAAGCTGTTCATCGGTTGGGGTAACGGTAATTTCCTTTTCCCAGACAGCGCCATGTTCGCCGATGATCTTAAAGCGGGCAGTATAAGGCACAGCCTTAAGAATATCTTCATTGGCAAGAACCGCTTCTATTTCAAAGGGGCGGTTTGAATAAACGTTGGAATCGCTTAAGAATAAGCACCATTTCAAGGGCGCCATTCCATTTTGGAAAACGTCGGCGGAACCGGGCTTGAATTCCCTCATTAAAGTCCACATACCCTCGCCGCAGATAGAATGATCCAGAAGCCCTGTCATACTAAAGCCACAGCATTTGGGGTTGGAACGCATTATATCAAAGCAAAGCATTCTCTGCCGTGCGTTAAGCCGCTGACTTTCACGAAGAAGATCTATAGGGAAGGGATAACACTCATTCAGGCCGTACTGTTCGTAGTCCCGCATGAACTGATCGTCCATTTTCTTTATCATAGCACAGTCGGGAGACTGGATATCAATACCGTACTGTTCAATTATTCTTAAAAGCCACTTGGTATCCAAAAGGCTTCCTACGCCGTATTCTGAGAAGAAGAAGGGTTTTTGGCCTACGGTACGCATAAGCTCGATATCGTATTTGCTTATAGGCAAACGGGGGTATGCGTGTTTATCACCCACCTTCCGCCAGAATGCGCCCGGGTCTTTGGGAGAGGGCTTTACTGCCTCGTCGCTGGTTTCATCCTCGCCGTCCCACAGGCATTCCCACTTATTCGAAAACGGGTTGGATACAGAGCCTACACCAACAAGGCCGTCAAACCTGCCGCTGGAATACAGTACAAGCCTTGTGTTATCAATTTCTCTCAGTTCACCAAGGCAGTTTCTTGCAATAATACAGCAGTCGTTAAAGGGCTCGGTAGGAACGGTTTCGTTAAGTAAACCCCAAATTACTATGCAGGGATGAGAACGGTCCCTTTTAATAAGAGTAAAAAGATCGTACTCGTAAAGCTCCTTGGCTCTCGGACCGTTTTGCTGAAGCCAGGAGCTGTAAGGCTCTTCGTATATCATAAGGCCTATTTCGTCGCAAAAATCAAGCTGGTCGGCAGTAGCGCCTCCGGAAATAAACCGAACACAGTTTAAGCCAACGGCTTTTGCCAAAATAAAGTCACGGCGCCAAAGATCCTCATTAACTGCAGGCATATTTATGCCCCATAAGAAGCAGTTGCCCGTATGAGAGCAGCGCAAAAGCTTTCTTTTACCGTTTAAGTAAAAGAAACCGTCCTGTCCGACTTTAAACTCCCTGAAGCCGCAGTTTTTCTGGGTTCTGTGAGTAATATCCGCTTTAATGGAGGCCTGTACCGTATATAAAAACGGATCCTCATCCGACCAAAGGTTTACTTCCCCAACCTTTATGCTTAACTTTTTCTGTGACATGCCTACAGGAAGAGCAACTTCAATTTCCTCTTCAGCGCAAATAAAGCCGCTTCTTTTATGGGATACAACAAAAGAAACATTTGCTTCCGTTTCCGTTTGTGTATTATTCAAAGCACTGAAATCAATATCTATACAGCCGGTTTCCATATTGCCGTAAAGGTAAATATCCGTAAGCCTTACCTTAGGCACCTTAACAAGCTCTATTTTGCCGCAGATACCGTAAATGTTAAGGCAGGTACCGGGCATTATTCCTGTTTTAAGCTGATTCCTATGGGGTATCTCATCAAAGCGATAGCCGTCAACGTCCTCTGTATAGGGCTTGGACACCCTGATACAAAGGCGGTTCACACCCTCTTTTACAAAGTCGGACACAGTAAATTCAAAAGGATCTTCCACGCCCGTGTGTGAGCCTACAAATTCACCGTTCAGATACACCTCGGTTATAAAACAGGAGGTTTCGAATTTTAAAACCAGATCGTTTTTCCGATCGGCCAAAAATTCCGGGGTAAACTCCTTTTCATACCAGGCTATACCGTAAGCATCCGGAAAGAACATATGAACGTTGGAGGGGACATATGCTTCCTTTGCCTGTTCTTTGGGTATCCCGCTTTTATACCATTCTTCTTTTTTGCCTATATTATCTTTATCGTGAACAATTAAAAAGCCATTGGTAAAGCTTTGTATATTCATTCAAGTACTCCCCTTACAGCGCTTATTGCAAATTTGGCAATATCGGTATTATCAACGGTTTTTTCGTTAAAATATTCGGTGCCGTAGCCTAAGGCAAAAACTCCAACGTCTACACCGGTATGGTCTGTACCGGAGAAGATAGATTTGTCGAGAACATAGCCTTCCTCCAGAACAACACCGCCGGTTTCGTGGTCGGAGGTAACAATAAGGATAGTATCGGGGTTTTCTTTGCAGTATTCCATTGCTACTGCAACCGCCTTATCGAATACCGCAACCGTATCCACCTTGCCCTGTGCGTTTTTATTATGACCTGCCTTATCTGCGCCGGTGTTTTCAACCATAAGGAAGAAGCCGTCTTTATTTTCAAGGCGGTTAAGGGCGGTTTGGGTATAATGGGCAAGATCGTAGGTTTTCTCGTAACTGTCGGTATATATAAAGCCGAAGAAGGGATTCTTACCCTTTATGTCGTTATTTAAAACCTCAGTAAATTCATTAAAGTTTTTCGCTACTGAGTAGGACTCAAGAAGCGCCTTGTTTTCTTCTGTAAGGGAATTTACAAAGGACATATAGCCCGAATTACCGATAAGCACATCGGGAGCCATTTCTACAAGGGAATTGGCAAGCTCGGCATCATTTTCTCTGGATTCATTATGTACCGTAAAACCGCAGGGGGTGGCGCCGGTCATACCGTCGCTGGTAACAATGCCTATTTTTTTACCTTCTTCTCTTGCAATTTCGCTTATATTCTTAAGGACCTCACCTTCGGGAGAAAGACCAATGATTTTATTATTGGTCTTAAAGCCTGTAGCCAAAGCGGTGGCAGAAGCGGCAGAATCGGTTACTTCGCTGTCGGCAGAGCGGGTGGTTGCGAATCCGCGATTAGGCAGTTGATCTATTGCCAGACCGAAATCGTATTTGAAATCGCAGTTTTCACGGCAAAGCTGAAGATCGTTAAGACCCATACCGTCGCCTATCATTACAATTACGTTTTTGGGCTTTTTATATTGGGCCGAAACTATTTCATTCATATCCTCGGCGGAATATAAAACCTCACCTTCTGTATACCAAACTATTTCCTTTGCTGCGCAGGAACAAAAAATAAGCATTAACGCTAAAATAAGAGCAAGCAGTTTTTTCATAACAATTCTCCTTTAAGCTTCGTTTACGATCTTACCTGTAATATGTTCAATGTTAATTGCAAAACACAATGTGTTCTTTGCGCCGGTTTTAATTTCATTTTCAATATATTGGGTATCGTTTGTGAATTTATAAGAAAGCTTTCTGCAAACATCTATAAGCAGATCTTGGTTTTCAATTATTTCAACCTTACCGAAAACAATAACGCTTTTAATATTAAGGGCCCAATCGCCGGGGTTTTTAAATCCCTTATCATAAACGCAAAAGGACACCTTTTTATTTTTTAAAAGGGAATCTGCTTTATGGCCGTTTTTGCCGCTATGAAAATAGATCATCCCGTCATCCTCATTATAAAAATGATTCATTGGCAGGCCGTAAGGATAGCCTTCATCTCCTATAAGAGAAAGGACTCCCCTTTTTTCTTCTTTTAAAATTTTAAAGCACTCTTCCTTTGAAAGAGCTCTGTTTTTTCTTGCCACTTCTCTGAACATTTATTTGCCCTCAAACCAGCCTTTGGCGTACTGGGCCACCAGCGGAGTAATACTTTTTATTTCTTTGCCGGTTGTATTGACGGTCAAATGGTAAGAAGAAGGGCTGCCCCAGGGGGCGGATGTCATAATAGCGCGGGTACGGGCTCTGTTTTTATCTATACGGCGCATATTATGTTCAATTTCTCTGGGAGTAAGCTTTTCACCCTGCGGAGCGCGTTTTATACAGCGGTCGACCTTCGCCTCAGTATGAGCGCACACAAAAATATTAAATGGCTTATATTCTTCCAATATCACATCTGCATTACGGCCAACGATTATACAATCTCTTCCCAAGGCGGCAATACGCTTAATAACCTCATTCTGCTTTAAAAGGATATCTACCTGCTCCAGGGCCAAAACCGAGTGACTTGCAAAGGAACAGCGATAACTAATGGGCACAGAACGCCAGCCGTGATTTTCAAGGGAGTTTTCTATATAATTTTCGTCCAGTCCGTACTCTTTGGAAACTGCGGTTATAATTTCACGGTCGTAATAATCATAACCTAAAATATCTGCAAGACGTTTACCCAGCTCTCTGCCGCCGCTACCGAACTGACGGCTTATTGTAATTATGTTCATATTAAATCTCCTTTCAAAGAAGTTCTTTGTAATACAGGCCTCTTGTGTACTTACCGCTGTAAGCGCCGCCCTGAAGGAAAGTTGTTAAAATTCTGCGGCAGCTTTCGGCATTTTCGTTTTGGAACACAAGAGAAAAATGGGATATGCCGTAAGCTTCACTCTTGCGGTCACCTAAATACAGAGCATTTGAATTAAGAAGCTCACAGTAATTTTTCTCGAAGCACTTGATCTCAAATTCCACACCCATCCGGTCGGTTATAATGCCGCCGCCGTTGCAGCCGCCGCAGCCCTTAGGCCCTTTGATTGGGCAGTTACGGAAGCTCATTAAGGGCAAATGGCCGTAGCCTACCAGCCCTAAAGGAATAACAGGGGCAATACGGGAAGCGTTTGTAAGGGAGGTCTCAACCGAAATATCCGTTTCCTTTACCCCTAATATTTTAAGGGCGGTTACCGACATTCTGTTTAAAATATTCATTGTATACTCGCCGTATATTTCAAAACCGAGTTTCTTGGCAATATAAATACCGCCTAAATTTGCAACGCTTACTTTTTCCACACCCATTTCCTTTAAGGACTTAAGAAGGCCAATATATTTATATTCGGCTTTACCGAAAAGGAATTTGGGGATACGGGCGCAAAGCTTTTTACCTGCAAGTAAAACAAGCTCTTTATCTATTTGCGCGGCAGGCATAAAAATTAAGTCGGCGCTGTTTTTTAAAAATTCGCTATACTGCTCTTTTGCAGAAAGGAACAGATATATCTTCTTGCCACCTTCATATTTGGGGATATGAGTTACAGGCGGCATATCTTTAAAATTATGAGGAACTGTTTTACCTCTCAAAAGAGAAAGCTGTTCTGTAGCGTTTTTTCTGAGCTCATTAAGCTGTGCAGCACTTAAAAACAGGCCGTTTTCAATTTGGCATTCAATATTTTCAAGGTAATAGGGCGTACCGCCCAGCTTTTTAAGATAGGCGGCGGCATACTCTTCAGAAAGCGGCTTGTTTTGTGCAAAAGAGGGAATATCCCCTAAGGCTGTAACCTTATTCTCCCCGTCGGTTAAAACAAGGCGGCAGTTTTCATTTGCCTTTGCAGTAAACACCATTTTAATGGGTATCAGAGGCATTTCGTTTCTGTACTCGTTTGCAATTTTTGAAAGTACGTCTTTTGCGGCAACAACGTCCTCTTTTGTTCTTATGCCAAACATATCAAGGCTTCTTTTGCCTTCAAAGTATCCGCCGGTAAAGCCGCTTCGGGAAAATACCGCCTGAAGCTCGCTTGTATCGGCATTCCCCTTTATAAGGGCTTCCTTAAGGGTAGTTACGGCCTTTGCAACGTATTCCGGTCGCTTCATACGGCCCTCTATTTTAAGGGAGGTAACCCCTATTTCCTTAAGCTCATTAACCTTATTAACCAGCGAAAGATCCTTTAAGGAAAGAGCAAATTCCCTGTTTTCGGTTTTAAAATTAAGGCGGCACGGCTGGGCACAGCGGCCGCGGTTACCGCTTCGCTGACCTAAAAAAGAAGAAATATAACACTGCCCCGAAACGCACATGCAAAGGGCGCCGTGAACAAAAACCTCCACTTCAAGGCCGGTATTTTTCTTAATATCCGAAATTTCCTCTTTAGAAAGCTCTCTTGCTAAAATAACCCTCTTAAAGCCTAAGCGCTCCAGCATTTTTGCGCCTGCTATATCATGGACCGTCATCTGAGTGGAGGCGTGAAGCGGCAACGAGGGGCAGCATTCCCTTGCAAGAAGGGCAACGCCCAGATCTGCCGTAATAAGAGCGTCCGCCCCGGAAAGGGCAATTTCCTTTAAGGCTTCTTTTATTTTATCGGTTTCCTTTTCCAAAAACAGAGTATTCAAGGTAACGTAAACCTTCACACCTCTTATATGGCAATAGGTAACGGTTTCTTTTAAATTATCAAAATTCTCGGCGCTCATACGGGCATTAAAGCCTTTGAGCCCTAAATACACAGCGTTTGCGCCGCTTCTTACTGCGGCTGTAAGCTGCTCTTGGCTGCCTGCAGGGGCAAGTATTTCCATAGTTTTACTTCCTTTGGTTTATTTAAGTTCATTCTACCACAAATACACCAAAAGAACAATAAAAAATATGCACCGAAAAGGGTACATTTTCTATTGTAAAATTAAAATAGAGCCGTTATAATTTATTTAAGGAGTTGATATATATGGACAGTATGCATCCGAAGAAAATGCTTATAGTGAATATACTGGATATTTTAAAGCGCTACACCGATTCCGAGCACAGGCTTCACCAGCAGGATTTTATAACGATCCTTGAACGGGATTATAATATGACCTGTGAGAGAAAGGCTGTAGGCCGTAACCTTTCCATCCTTTGCGAGTGGGACTGTTATGATATTGAAAATGATAAGGGTTGGTATATGAACCACGAGTTTGACGATACTGAGCTGAGGCTTATTATTGACAGTATTATTTTCTCAAAGCATATTCCCCTTAATATGTGTCAGCGGCTTATTGAGAAAATAAAAGGCCTTTCCAATAAATATTTTTCTGCCCGTGCAGCAAACATAACCCCCCTTTACGAAAACCGCATTGAAAACAAGCAGATATCCTATATTTTAGAGATACTGGACGAGGCTATCCACCTAAAAAAGCAGGTGGAATTTACGTATAATGAATTCGGCGCCGATAAAAAGCTTCACCCGAGAAAAAGTGTTGACGGGAAGGTGCGCCGCTATCTTATAAACCCAATTAAAATTGCTGCCGCCAACGGCCGCTATTACCTTATTTGCAATAACGATAAGTATGACAGTATTGCCAATTACCGTATAGACAAAATAACCGATATTGAACTTAAGAATTCTCCCGCCAAGGACTTAAAAAATATTAAAGGGCTTGAACAGGGGCTTAATTTACCTAAGCACCTTGCGGAGCATATTTATATGTTCTCGGGAGAAAGTATTCCCGTTTGTTTTAAGGTACATAACAGCGCCATAGGCGACGTTATTGATTGGTTCGGTGCAGATACGGCCTTCTCCCATCTTGATGAAAACCATTCTACAGTAAACGTAATGGTAAATAAAAAGGCTATGCTTTATTGGGCAATGCAATACTGCGAGAAGGTAGAAATACTTTCCCCAATGGAGCTGAGGCAGGAAATAAAGGCCTCCCTTGAAGCAGCCCTTACAAAATATCAGTGAGGTGAATTATGAGATATACATGGCTTGATGAGTATTTAAGAAGCAAACCTTCCGTAACCGTAAATACTGAAAACTGGAACTGGGTCCGCTATATGATAGGCGGAAAAATGTTTCTGGCAATTTGCCTTGACGATAATAACACCCCCTACTATATAACTTTGAAGTTGGAACCTCTTGAAGGCGAGCTTTTAAGAAAACAGTACAAGGATATTATACCGGGGTATTATATGAATAAGGCTCATTGGAACTCTGTTGACCCCAACGGTCAGGTGCCTGATGAGCTTTTAAAAGAGCTTGCCGATAAATCCTACGATCTCATCTTAAAAAGCTTCAGCAAGAAAAAACAGCAAGAGTTACTTCTGTGATTCCTTCTCTCCTAATACAAGAAATATACAGTTAAACATATTATTCATAGCAAAAGTTGGTGAGCACTACGACGGAAACAAAAGAAAAGAAATATGTAAGCGATTACCCTAATCTTATGGCTGAATGGGATTGGGAGAAAAATAACGAAATAAATATTTCACCATATTCTGTTCCTCATGGTTCTAATTATAAAGTTTGGTGGAAATGCTTAAAAGGTCACAGCTGGAGCACAAGTGCAAATCATCGCGCTCGGCGAAATAGAGGTTGTCCATATTGCGCAGGGAAAAAACCTATTGTTGGTGAAAATGACTTATGTACAACACACCCTGAACTTGTTAAGGAATGGAATTACTCTAAAAATGGAGATTTATTGCCTGAACAATTCATGCGAGGAAGCAATAAAAAGGTATGGTGGATTTGCAAAAACGGTCATGAATGGTGTGCATCTATATATGATAGAACACTTGGACATGGCTGTCATTATTGTACAAGGCAAAAACCTATTATTGGCGAAAATGACTTATGCACAACACACCCTGCTCTTGTTAAGGAATGGAACTATTCTAAGAATGGAGATCTTTTTCCTCAACAATTTATGCGCGGTAGCGGGAAAAAAGTATGGTGGATATGCGAAAATGGTCATGAATGGGAAGCTGACATAAAAGACCGGGCAATCGGCGGTGGTTGCCCCTATTGCTCTAATCAAAAAGTATTGCAAGGATATAATGACTTAGCCACCACTCACCCTGAATTAGTAAAAGAGTGGCATCCAACAAAAAACGGGACATTAACTCCTAATCAACTAACCCATGGCAGCAAAAAAAAAGTATGGTGGATTTGCAAAAACGGTCATGAATGGGAGGCCATTGTCTCTGATAGGATTAAGGGACGAGGCTGTCCTGTTTGTTCATATTTGCAACGCACGTCCTCTCAAAAGAAAGCAATTAATTTAGCCACTACTCACCCTGAACTTGTTAAGGAATGGAATTACTCTAAGAATGGAGATCTTTTACCAGAACAATTTACACATGGCAGTGACAAAAAAGTGTGGTGGATTTGCAACAAAGGTCACGAATGGGAAGCCTACATTGGCGGTAGAGCAAACGGCGGCGGTTGCCCCTATTGCTCTAACAAAAAAGTATTGCAAGGATATAATGACTTAGCCACTATTTACCCTGAATTAGCAAAGGAGTGGCATCCAACAAAAAACGGCCAATTAACACCCAATAAAATAGCCTATGGTAGTGGAAAAAAAGCATGGTGGATATGTGAAAATGGTCACGAATGGGAGGCTCAAATAAATAACAGAAGAAAGGGAGTTGGCTGTCCTGTTTGCTCAAATAAAAAGGTATTACAAGGATATAATGACTTAGCTACCACTCACCCTGAATTAGTAAAAGAGTGGCATCCAACAAAAAACGGGGCATTAACTCCTTATCAACTAACCTATGGTAGCGGGAAAAAAGTGTGGTGGCAGTGTAAAAACGACCACGAATGGGAGGCCTCTATATCTAATAGAACCAAAGGTCGTGGCTGTCCAGTTTGCTATTCCAGGCGCCGTACTTCTTTCCCCGAACAAGCAATTTATTACTATGTTAAAAAAGTTTTTCCCGATGCAATAAACGGTTATAGAGGACTTGCCAATAAAAATTCTATGGAGATAGATATTTATATACCGGAAATAAAAGTAGGTATTGAATATGACGGAAGAGCTTTTCACTATAAGGATATTAACAGAATACGTGACCAGAGAAAGTATTCTGCTTGCAAAGAAAAAGGAATTGTGCTTATTAGAATCACCGATAATATGCATCCTGAACTGATGACTAACTGTGATCACAAGATACCCATTCCGGAAGCAAACGATTACTATTTGGGAAATGCTATTTCTTATATGCTCCATAAATTAAATAGGCCTACTATTGTCAATATTAAAGAAGACAGGAACGAAATTCTAAAATATCTTGGAAAAACTGACCTGTCTCTGGAAGATGCATTCCCTGAAATTGCAGCAGAATGGAATTATGAAAAGAATGGGGATTTACTACCCTCAATGTTTCATCCGGGATCAAATGAAAAAGTTTGGTGGAAATGTTCCGTATGCAGTAAAGAGTGGAAGACTTCACTGGTTGAAAGAACCGGTAAAGACCATACAGGTTGCCCTGTGTGTTCAACCAAAAAAGGCGCAGAAAAACTAAAGTTAACAAACTTAAAAAGGCTCGGTAGCCTTGCAGAAAAAGCTCCACATTTATTAGAAGAGTGGGATTATGAAAAAAATAAAATCTCCCCTGAGAATATTGCTGTTACTAGTGATGAAAATGTGTGGTGGAAGTGCAAGAAGTGCGGCTACAATTGGCATACTACGATTTCGCATCGTGTTAAAAGGAATAGTAAATGCCCATGCTGTATAAATCAAGCTGTAGTAGAAGGCATAAATGATTTGGTCACTACACACCCCGCATTAGCAAAAGAGTGGAATTATGAAAAAAACTCAATTCAACCAACAGAAATCTGTGCCGGTTCCAATAAAAGAGTCTGGTGGAAATGCAGCACATGTGGACATGAGTGGAATACAATTATGCAACAAAGAAAAAAGGAAGCGGATGTCCTAAGTGTGCAATACAAAAACGCAAGAGATCCTGAACAAATAAAAAAGACTCCCTTTTCACAAGGGAGGCTTTTTTATTTTTTTGCGAGGGTGTCGCAAAGGGGTTTATTGGGTTGGATCAAAATTGTGGTCTGATTTGTGTAAGTGACAAGGCCAGGGTGAGCGCCGGGGATCTTTTTCACAAAGCAGACCTTTGTGAAATCTATGGGTATCTTGGCGTCACCGGTGGTGGTGGAGAGGGTGGCGGCAATAACGGCGGCCTGTTCTATGGTGCTGTCGGGCGGAGTCACACCGCCGCAACGGATTATAACGTGGGCGCCGGGAGCATCCTTGGCGTGAAGCCATATATCCTGCCTTGCGGCAACTTTGTTGGTAAGCTCATCATTCTGCAGGTTATTGCGGCCTGCAAGGATCTCAAAGCCGTCGGAGCTTTCATATACGCGGTATTTTCTCTGTTTGGTTTTAGAAACTCTTTGGCCTTTATTTTTTGCAAAACCGCTTTTTTCAAGCTCTTCACGTATTTCAGCAAGCTCCTGGGCGGTCTCGCAACGGCTCAGGGCGTCGGCTACAGAGTGAAGATAGGTAAGCTCCATATGAGCTCTTTCCATTTCCCGAAGCTGATATTCCCGGGCAGTTTTGGCTTTGCGGTAAATTTTATAAAAGCGCTGAGCGTTTTGGGTTGGAGAAAGCTGTTCATCAAGGGGAATGGTAATAAGCTCACAGTTTTCGCTGTAATAGTTTTCGGCTTCAAGAGCCTTATCTCCCTCTTTTATTCTGTAAAGGTTAGCGTTTACAAGCTCGCCGTAAATTTTATAAACTTCCTTTTCCTTATTGGTTTGGTATTCGTTTTTAAGAAGGTCGAGCTTTTTGGCAATACGTTCTATCTGGGTATTGATAATTTTCCGGATATCGGTGCCTCTTTGGCGGATATACTCCATAGCGTTACGGGAAGCATAAAAATTATCCGTAAGAGACTCAAAGGATTCCGCATATTCCAAAGCAGACTCACCGTATTGATACACAGGGGCAAAGGTAAAATCCTTTTTGCCGCCGGGCAGGTTTAAAAGCACAGGAGTAAATTTATTTTCCTTAACAAGAGAGGCAAAACCGTTTAAGACTTCAGCAAGGGCTTCTTTATTTTTTATTTCACAGCCTCTTGTTTCGGTACTGCCTGTGGCTTTATAACAAAGCTCTCTTGCCCATAAAGGTGAAAGGCCGCTTATTTTGCCTAAAAGCACCTTATGAACAGGGGCCTCGGAGCTTATTATTTCCTGTACCAGCTCTTGGGTATCGATCTCGTACACAGTCTTCTTATCCTGCTGAGGCGGCAGCTCGTACTGCATACCGGGGAGTATTTGCCTTACGGTAGAAACGGAAAAGTCTATTCGCTTTACGGAATCAAGAATCCTGCCGTTTTCGGTTAAAATTAAATTTGAATGACGGCCCATTATTTCAATTTGCAAACACCGTTCAACAATATCGCCCATTTCGTTATAGGCTTCGAAGGTAAGAGTTGCGGTACGGTCATTTTGCTGTTGGGCAACTTTAGAAAGCCTTGCGCCGTTTAATACCTTTCTTAAAAGCATACAAAAGTTCGGGGCCACAGGCGGGTTTTCCCTTTTGTTTTGGGAAAATCCAATACGGGCGGCCTCGCTTGATAAATTAATAAGCAGCCTTTCTTTTTTCAAAACAAGAATGATCTCTTCCTTTTCAGGCTGATATATTTTTTCGATCCTTGCGCCCAGAGCCCTTTCTTCTATTTGGTTAAGGGCGGCGCGCATAAATATTCCGTCAAATGGCATTCAGGTTCCTCAGTAGGTTTCAACAATATTTTTATGGTTACTTACTATAACCTCGATTTCAGGGAAGCTTTCATTTAAATTGCGCTTAAATTCCCATACGGCATGATTTTCTGTGGGGAAATGGCCGGCATCAATTAAGTTAAGGCCTAATGAAGCGGCTTTCTGGAAATCATGGTAACGGCAATCGGCGGTAACAAAGGTGTCGGCCCCCATAAGGGCAACCTTTTCTATAAAATCCCTTCCTGCGCCGCCAATAACCGCAACACGGGCGCAGATATTCTGGTTAAGGGTTGCCCTTACGCTGTTTGTATTAAGGGCAGCCTTAAGGTTTTCAATAAATTTCTCAGGTGCAACAGGGCTTATATCACCTATTCTGCCGAAAAGCTCTTTTTCTTCGGTCTCTCCGAAAACCGAAATGTTTTCAAGGCCTAAAATTTCCGCCAGCCTGTCACCAACACCGCCGGGGGCCGCATCAAAGTTTGTATGAAGCGAAAGAGCGCAGATATTATTTGCAATAAGCTTATAGCATAAAGCCCCCGTACCCTTACTGCAAACCCTCTTAAGAGGGCTGAAAATAAGGGGATGATGGCTTATGATGCAATCGGCCCCAAGGCTAATTGCTTCGTCTACCACATCCTCGGTTATATCCAGAGCCACAAGGACCTTGTTTATTGTTTTTTCGTAATCCCCTACCTGGGGGCCGAAATTATCCCAATCACAGCCGTAATTATAGGGGTAGCACTCTAAAAGGTGATTAATAAGCATTGAAAAATTCATAATACTTCCTCCAGCTCCTTTATAGCTTCTTTTACGTAATCAAGGGTCTCTTTATTGCCAAGCCTTTTTTTAAGGGCGGCAAGCTTATTTTTTATGTATATCTTATCGGTAAGATCACAGCGCCTTAAGGGCTGCAGGCCTGCTTCAAGCTGACCGGCAGTATATTTTTTGCTTTGGCCTTTTTTTACCTGCATAACGGTATAGCATTTGCCCATATCCAGAACGGTGCGCTCTTCTTCAATAACAAAGCCGTTTTCTGTAAGGTACTTTCGCAAAACCTCCTGCTTTGTCATTGGCTGTAAAACAAGGCGGTGATTTAAAAAGCTGTGCTCCTTTAAAATATCGGCTATCATATTCCCGCCCATACCTGCAATAACTATAGTATCGCTTTCTTTAAGCACTCTTTCTGAGATACCGTTGCAAAGCACCGTTTCAATTTTTTCTTCAAGGCCGTATTTTTTTATATTGGCCTGCGCCCTTTCCAGAGGGCCTACGGCAATATCGCAGGCAAAGCATTTTTTAAGTTTTCCGCTTAAAACAAGCCAGCAAGGCAAAAGGGCATGATCCGTACCGATATCGGCACAGACCCTGCCCCTGACCATCTCACTTATTGTTTTAAGTCTTTCGGTTAAAACAATATCCACGGTTATTTATTTTCTTCTAAAAAATCGTTTATCTTTTCCAGAAGCTCGTCAACGTCAACACCGTGAACCATACAAGCCTCTTCAATGCTTTCGCCTCTTGCGGCGGAGCAGCCTACACAATGCATGCCGCTTGCAAAGAAAAAGCCTGCAATTCTTTCGTCAATTGCCAGAGCATCAATAATAAGCATATCTTTTGTTACCATATCTATATCCTCCGTTAATTAATTTTCAAAATAAGCAACGTACTGGCCGAATATCCAGCCCTGCTGACCTTCCACGTCAACGTACACCCAGCCGTTCTGATTTGCAAGCTCGGTAAGCTTTGCACCGTCATCAATAACGCCTAAGGCTTCGTAATCGGAAGAGGGGCCTGTGCGCAAGATCACACCGTCAGGCGAAGCCACGGAGCAAGCGTACTTTTTAGCGTTAAGGCTTTCGGGAGCAACTATACTGTTTACCGCGCCCTGTGAAGAGGAAGGGGCCGACTCTGTAGAGGAAGACGGCTTAATTTCGCTTTCTGCGCTTTCCTTGGGCTCAGACTTACAAGCGCAAAGACCAAGCGCCAACACAAGGCATAAAACCAAAGCTAATATTCTTTTCATTATTATCGCCCTCCTTTACGTTTATATTATAATAATTTCGAATTTTATTGTCAATATGAATATTGTTTTCGCCGCCAAAAACAAAAAAGTAACAGGTTGTTACCGCTTTGTAACCGTTTTGTCATTTTTGCAGAAAATTTTTGAAAATTCCCATATTTTTGTGCATTTTGCCTATTGACTAAGGCTTTTTAGTATGTTATCTTTGAATTACATTATTTCCATTTTTTATAAAAATAAAGGAGGCGCTTTTTATGAAGAAGACTCAAAGATTTTTTGCCCTTATTTTATGTGTAATAATGCTTTTACCCATACTTGGCTGCGGGCAAAATAAGCCACAACCGAGCCAAACGGTACAGGAAAGCGCCCCTGCCCCTGAAAGCAGTAAGCCCTCCGGCCCTGTGTATGACACCGAGCCCCCCGTAATGGAAAGCGAAGAGGAAATTATAGATTATACAAAACGTGAGCCTGCCTATTCTATTGAACCTTTGAAGGAGCCAAAAAACGGGGCAATGACTTACGAGGAATTTTTCTCCGAGGAACGCTTTGTTGAAATGTTGGAGGATGTGTTCATTGACGATATTCCTGATGAAATTAAAAATAATTCTAATTGGCTGTTCCATTTTGAAGACAAAAGCACCAAACCGTATGTTGTTGACGTTGGTGACGGGTATATTGTTCCGCTTAACTGGTCTGAAATATGGTGGTACAACTATGATTTTTCCGAAAAATTGCTTTTGCGACGCGCAGCTGAAGGTGATATACTTTCCGGACTTAGTGCATATGAAAATATTCTTGTATGGCATGAAAGGAATAATACCACCACAACAACCTACAGGCTTTATCTTCCCACTATGGAAACAGAAAGAATTGCAGATCACATTCTAGTTCCTTTGGCTGTTACAAAAGACTATGGACATACATACGAAGGTTTTTCAACTGACACATTTGATCTTTACAATTTCTTTCATTTTGGTGGAATGATGGTGTACTGTCACTCTGACGATACATTCTATTTTGTTAAAGTTAAAGATCAGATGAACGGCTGGGATCTATGGCCGAATTTGCAGGAAATGAAAGAGAAGTTAAATGGTTAGCGTTGGAAAGAAATCATATAAAAATAAAAGCCCCGATTATTCGGGGCTTTTTTTATATGTCTGAAAAATCACTGAGAGGGTCTTCCGGCGGGGCGTTTACGGTAACCGCAAGGCGCTCAACTCTGCGCTTACGGAGGCGGCGGATGGTTATTGTAAGATTTTTATAATCAAAGCTGCCGCCAAGGACCGGCTCGCCGCCAAGCATTTCAATGGCAAAGCCACCTAAGGTGGCGTTATCGTCATCAAAATCCCGGTCGTCAATTTCCATTTCCTCAAAGAAATCATAAATACGCATATCGCCATCTACGTCATAGAGGGTATCGTTGATCTGAACGATCTCGGCTTCGATATCATCACTTTCATCCCAGATATCACCTACAAGCTGCTCTAAAACGTCCTCCATAGTAAGGAGGCCCATAATTCCGCCGTATTCGTCGGACACCATTACCATATGGCTCTTATGCTTTTTCATTTTGGAAAGCACGTCGGGCAGGGCGGTGGTTTTATGAACGAAGTAAACCGGCATTAAAAGGGAGCGAATATCGGGTTTTTCTTCCGAAAGCATACGCTTAAAGAGGCGGCGCACGTTAAGAATACCTATAATGTTATCTATGGTATCTTTATAAACAGGTACGCGGGAATAGGGGCTTTGAAGGGCAACTTCCAAAATTTCTTCAAAGCTGTCGTCAATATCCGCAGCGAGGATATCTACTCGGGGGGTTATAATTTCATATGCCTGAACTTCATCAAAATCCAAAGCGCTCATTAAAAGCTCGGAGGTCTCCTCGTCTATAACGCCTTCATCTTCAACGGTTTCAATAATGTTTTCAAGGTCATCCTCAGTAACGGCAGGGCCGTCGGGCAGACGTTTTTCCCAGAGCTTTGAAATAAGGCTTATAAGCTTATCCACCAGCCAAACCAGAGGCGAAAGGATAAACATAAGCACTCTTAAGGGCCAGGAGACAAGCCAGGCAAATTTCTCGGGCATACCTGCTGAGATTATTTTAGGCATTATCTCGCCGAAAATAAGCACTAATACGGTCATACAAACGGTGGACACCCAGGCGTATTCCTCACCGAGAAGAGATAAAACAATAAGGGTGCCTATAGAAGAGGAGGCAATATTAACAAGGTTATTGCCTATAAGGATCGCAGTAATGGTCTTACTGTAATTCTCATAAATAAAATAGGCAAACTTATGTTTTTTACAGGGCTTTTCCTCTGCCGCTTTTCTCAGGCGGAACTCGTTTGCAGAGGAATAGGCGGTCTCGCTTCCGGAGAAGAAAGCTGAGCAGCCTATAAGGACAACAAGGGCAATTACGTTAAATATCATTACGCTATACCCCCTTCAGGATCGTCCTCATCGTATATTTCACCGACAAGCTCTTCTAATATATCCTCCATAGTAATAATACCTATGGTTTCACCTGCAACGTTACGCACGAAGCAGAAATGGGTCTTACTTTTACTCATACGGGATAAAAGCTCGTCCAGCGGGGTTTCATCTGCAACGAAATGGGCTTTATCCATACACTCGCTCATTTCGATAGTACCGCCGGTGCTTATATGAGCCTTAAGGAAGCGGCGCACCTGCAATACACCTTTAACGGTGCCTCTTGTGCCAACAACAGGCAGACGGGAAATGCGGCCGTTTTTAATAATTTCCAAAAGCTCGGGTTTAGGGATATCGGATCTTATAACGTTAACCTTCTCCCAGGGAGTCATAACGTCCCTTGCGGCGGTATAGCCGAATTCAAGAGCAGACTGCATAAGCTCACTTTTTTCTTCGTCAAGGTCACTCTCTTCGGCGATGTTTTCAATAATATCCTTCAGTTCCTCTTCAGTAACCGTAGGCTCTTCCTCTTCGCTGAGCTTAAATGGCTTGGAAAGAATATTACTTATGCCGTTAAATACTACGGCAAGAGGATACAGCACCTTCATAATAAGAATAAGGGAACCTGAAACTGCCATTGCAAATTTTTCATTAAACTGCTTGGCAAAAATTTTAGGCAGAAGCTCACCTAACAGGAAAACCACTACAGTGGAAGCCACGGTAGAAAGGGCAACAGCCCCCGAGCCCCATATGCCCGTTACCATAACGGTAACAACCGTTGCGAAGGTAATATGACCAATATTATTACCTATGAGCAGGGTGATGATAGCGCGGTCATAATTATTTAAGATATAAAGCACGCGCTTTGCTTTTTTACTGCCGTTATCCGCAAGGCTCATCATACGTATTTTATTTACGTTAAGAAGCGAAGCTTCCGTTCCCGCAAAATACATACTTACAACAAGTGCTACGGCAATAATAAACAATCGTATAGGCACGTCGTCCATAAAGACAGTACCAACTCCTTCTTTGTATTATTATCTAAGGATAGACAAAGTATATTATACAATAAATTCTAAACATAATCAACCTTAGTAATTTTAAGATAACGGCAAAAAAGAGACAAAAAATAAAGATATAACCCTTCAAGCCCTTGGTTTTCGGCGCATTTTTACTCCTTTTAAGCTTATTCGGGACATTTCACTTGAATTTTATATTTGTTTATTATAGAATTATATGGTCTTTAAATAAGAAGGGAGAAGTTTTATGAAACAGCTTATGCTTGGCATTTGTTTTATATTCGGTATTTTAGGTCTGTGCTGTATTATAGGACAGATCCTTGCAACCGAGGAGAAAAAAAGGCTTTGGAAAACTTTACGGCTTGTTTGCATTTTCTTAAGCATTGTATTTTTAACGGTTTTTATTCTTGCAAAGAAAACTATAGGATAAGGAGGGGACAAATTGCAGACACTTAAAAGAAAATTTATAGGCGATAAGGCATTTTATAAAATGATACTCACCCTTACCTTGCCTATGCTTATACAAAACGGTATTACCAGCTTTGTTTCTATGCTGGATAACATTATGGTAGGGGCTATAGGCACCTTCCAGATGTCCGGCGTATCTATTGCGAATCAGTTGCATTTTGTTTACAACCTTATAATATTCGGGGCTGTGGCGGGCGCAGGCATTTTCGGCGCTCAGTTTTACGGCGACGGGAACAACGAAGGTATTCGCTATTCTTTCCGTTATAAGATCTACTCCTGCGGAATATTTACCGTTATTGCAGGAGCGATATTTTTAATTTGGGGCAGTGAGCTTATTTCGCTTTACCTTAACGGCACCGAGGCCGAAAATGTGCAGACTCTTGCCTTCGGAATGGATTACCTGTATATTTCTCTTATAGGGCTTATTCCCTTTGCTTTAAGCCAGATATACGTTTCAACCTTAAGGGAAACCGGGCAGACCTTCATACCTATGGTTGCAGGAGTTGCGGCGGTATTTGTAAATATGTTCTTTAATTACATAATGATATTCGGCAAAATGGGCTTACCTGTTATGGGAGTTGCAGGCGCAGCCTGGGCTACGGTTATAGCCCGCTTTGTGGAAGCTTTTATAGTTATTTACTGGACCCACCGTAACCGCAAAGCAAACCCCTATATAGAAGGCGTATACCGTTCTTTTAAAATACCCGTAAAGCTTGTTAAGGATATTACCGTAAAAGGTACTCCCCTTATTTTAAACGAGGGGCTTTGGGGCCTTGGCGTTGCAATGCTTACTCAGATATATTCCGTAAGGGGTATTGACGTTGTAGCTGCTCTTAACATAAACTCTACCATAAACAACGTATTCAGCCTTATTTATGCTTCTATGGGCGGCGCCATTGCAATACGTATAGGCCAACTTTTAGGTGCGGGAGAAATTTTACAGGCCAAGGATGAGCACAATAAATTAACCTTCTTCAGCGTTGGAGTAAGCACCCTTTTCGGCCTGGGAATGGCGGCATTTGCCTCAGTATTCCCTTTAATGTACAACACGACTGATGAAATACGTGCTCTTTCCACACTGCTTATTATAGCAACCGCCTGCTTTATGCCGGTACAGGCTTATATGAATTCCGCATACTTTACTATACGCTCAGGAGGCAAAACAATAATTGCCTTTATATTCGACAGTGTGTTTATGTGGATAATAAGCATACCTATAGCATATATTCTGGCCCATTTCACAAACCTGCCTGTTTTATGGGTTTACGTTACGGTTTGCGCTTTGGATATTTTAAAATGTATTGTTGGTTATATAATGGTCAAAAGCGGAGCCTGGGCGCAGAATATCGTTAAATAAAAAATACTGAATGACTAAAGGTCATTCAGTATTTTTATTTGGCCGTCAAGCCCGAAAATACACTCTGAAATTATTGCAGCAAGGCTTTCTGTGAATTCTGAACAGTCATTTTCAAGCCATTTCACCACAATTGCCAAAAAAACAGAAAAAAGCCAAACTGAACATCATAAAGAGGCAAATTTGTTGGATTCAGAAAAAAGAGCGAAAAAAATTCGCTCTTTTATACTTCCATAATAATTGGCAATATCATGGGGCTGCGCTTGGTTTTATCGTAAATAAAATGAGAAAGGGCGTCTTTTACCTGAGCTTTTATTACAGCCCTGTCGGTAACATTACGGTCCTCACATTTCGAAATTACCTCCGTAACGCAGTGTCTTGCTTCTTCCATAAGGTCGGTAGCCTCGCGGACGTACACAAACCCACGGGAAATAAGATCGGGCCCCGAAACCAAAGTTGGTGTACCTTCATAATAGGTGGCGACCACGATAATAATACCGTCCTGCGCAAGATGGCGACGATCTCTTAACACAATATTCCCAACGTCACCTACTCCGAGGCCGTCCACAAACACTCTGCCGGCCTGAACCTTGCCTGTCATACGGGCCTTTTTGCGGTCGATCTCCACAACCGAACCGTTTTCCATTATGAAGATGTTTTCATCCAGAACGCCCGCAAACTTTGCAAGCTTTGAGTGGGTCTTCTGATGACGGTATTCGCCGTGAATGGGGAAGAAATATTTAGGCTTTGTAAGAGAGAGCATCATTGAAAGCTCCTCTTGGCAGGCGTGACCTGAAACGTGAACGTCCTCATCGATCCCGTAAACCACCTCGGCGCCGCTTTTCATTATTTCATTTATTACTCTGTAAACAAACTTTTCGTTGCCGGGAATAGCGTGAGCGGAAATGATAACTATATCGTTATGGTTTATTTCAACCTTTTTATGATCGGAATAAGCCATACGGTAAAGGGCGCTCATAGGCTCACCCTGAGAGCCTGTTGTTATAATAACCATTCTTTCCTGGGGGTAGCGGCCTATTTCATCAAGGGAAATGAGGGTACCTTCGGGGATGGACATATAACCTAACTGCCTTGCTACCGAAAGAACGTTTTCCATGCTTCTGCCTGAAACGGCAACCTTGCGGCCTGCGTTCACCGCCGCATTTATAACCTGCTGAACTCTGTGAACGTTAGAGGCGAAGGTGGCAACGATAATGCGCTTATCGGGGTTCTGATTAAAAATATTATCGAAGGTCTGACCAACGTGACGTTCAGAAGAGGCAAAGCCCGGACGTTCTGCGTTGGTGGATTCGGAAAGAAGGGCTAAAACCCCCTCTTTGCCAAGCTCACCAAGACGGGTAAGATCAATAGGGTCACCTAAAATAGGTGTCATATCCATTTTAAAGTCCCCCGTATGAAGAACGATACCCAAAGAGGTTTTTATAGCAAGGGCCACCGCATCGGCAATAGAATGGTTTACCGCTACAAGCTCCACTTCAAAGGGGCCTACGTTGACAGTTTCCCCTGCTGCTGTTTCAATAAGCTGAGCCTTCTTTTCCAGCCTGTGCTCCTTAAGCTTGTTGAACACAATGCCCAAAGTAAGCCTTGTACCGTAAACGGGAAGATCGAAATCTCTTAAAACGTAAGGCAGAGCGCCTATATGGTCCTCATGGCCGTGGGTAAGGAAGATGGCAAGGAGTTTGTCTTTATTCTGCTCAAGGAAGGCAGTATCGGGAATAACGTAGTCTATACCCAGCATATCATCGTCGGGGAAAGTCATTCCGCAGTCTATTATGACCATTTTCTCCTTGTATTCAATTACGGTCATATTCTTGCCTACTTCACCGAGACCGCCCAAGGGAATTATTCTTATTTTAGCGTTATCCTGCTTGACCTTAGATCTGCCTGCTGCAGGTTTTTTTATCTGAGGCTTAGACGCACCCATATTAGCTTCGGGCCTTGCTTTGGGTTTCCTGCGATGGACCGGAGCTTTAGAAACGGTTTTAACTTTGTTTTCTTTCTGCATAGTTCCTCCTTTTTTCTTTTTGAAAACGCAAATGAGCGCCTGATAAATTATCAGGCGTATCTGCATAATTATTACACAGCCCCACAACGACCCGAGACTGTAGATTTGCCATGGACACGAACAGAAATATTAACTATATTTTACACCAAAACTCAGTTTGTGTCAATGCTTTTAAGAATATCGCACATATCAAAACAAAGCTCACGTGCGCTTTCGGTATCTCTTGAATAGGCAAGGACTTTAATATCCCTGTTTCTTTTGGGAATAATGGTTATAATGCCCTGATCGGCGGTAATGGAAATGCCGTTGCCTTTAACGTCCGCTGCAGGAATAAGCTCTTTAAGCTTTCCTATAAGATTTCCGCCTCTGCTTTCAACCACACCTTCGGTAAAATGGTATTCGGGCAACATTCCGTAAAGCTCACCTAAGCTTTTTCCTGTACTTTCCATTATATTAATAAGCCTTGCGCCCAAGAACAGATTATCGTAAAAATACGGATATTCTTCATAGGCGTCAAATTTTTCCCCCTTATTTACAATACCTATCCTGTCTAATAAAAACAAAGGTATATCCGAAGGCAGGGGTAATTCCTTTTTGTTTTCAAAAAGGCAAAGGATCAGAATAAGCTCCTGTCTGGAAAGGGAGAGTCCGTTTTCTTTTACGGTCAGATCCTTACCGTTTTCAAAAAACTCAAATTCAATATCTTCGGAAAAGGCTCCGCCTGAGCGGTTAAGGGCCTTACGGAAAAGGGCGCACAGCTCTCTTTGCCCGTATATAAGAGCTTTTACGGACGTAGGCCCCATTACCCTTTCAAGGCTTTTTATAAAAGATACCTCTGTGGCTTGAACCACCTGAGGCTCATAAATTCTTTCGGCACAGGAAAAATTATGATCACCCTTAAAATATCCGCTCTGTATTTTATTTTCAAGAACGTAATTTATGGGGCTGCCGTCACTGTCAAACACACAGATAAAAATATTGTCTTCATTTTCGCCTATAAATACACAAGGGCAGCAGTTTTTGACGGAGGCATATCTCAGCTCGTTTAAGGAGCAGCCTGCATTTATTACTCTGAGCCCGCAAAGAGAAAGGGCGCCGCTTATGATCTTCCCGAAGCTCTGAGCCTTAAGGCCTGAGTGACCGACAAATATCTCTCCCCCAAAGGCCTCTCCTATGGCAACTCCTAATCTTGCGGCAAAAACCGGTGTCATTTTATTAAAAATATTTCCTTCGATTTTGCCGTCGTTAAAGAGCCTGTCGGCATCATAGGGGCTCACCTGAGTATCCCTGACCGTAATACAGTTTCCGACAGACGAGCCGTTATAAACAAAAGCGTTGTTACCAACCGTGCTTTTTCTCCCCACAACGCAGTTCTCTCCAACAAATGCGCCTCCATGCAGAGTACAACCCTGCCGCAGGACCGTGTTATCCCCCACTACCCCGCTTACAACCGCGCCGCTGCCCACGGTTACGTTTTTACCTAAAATACAGTTTTTAATTACAGCGTCATTTTCAACAACACAGTTATCGCCTATTATTGCATTGGGGCCGATACGGGCGGTAGGATGAATTATAACGCCCTTGCCCGTAAAATAAGGCCTAAAACCCTTAAAACCGTTTCTGCTTTTATTTGATATAAGAGGCGATATTGTCAATTTTGAATTGAGCATATCAAAATTGGCCTCTTTAAAAGTATAAATATCATTTATATGCTTAACGTAACCCTTTACGGGAAATTCAAAAACAGGCAAACCTTTTTTTAAAAGTAACGGCAACAGCTGATTTTCAATGCTGAATTCACCTTCGGGAATGAACGGCAGAACCTTTTTTGAAAAAATATATATTCCTGCGCTGTTGGTACCCATAAGGCTTTCCTCCCAGCCCGGCTTTTGGGAAATACGAAGAACTCTTTTATTACCGTTACTGTAAACGGAGCAGAAGGGGGAGTTTTCTTTGGTAAGTACGGTTACGTAGGCGCCGCTTTTTTTATGGGCGTCTTTTGCCTGTGACAGATCCAGGTCGGTCAGGCAGTTGCCGTGTAAAACAATAAAGTTATCGGATAAAAAGTCACCGCATAGCTTAAGAGCCCCTGCACTTCCCTTGTAGCATTGAGAATAAAAAAATTTCAATGGCATATCCGGCTTAAGGTCATTCAGGTATTCTTCGGTTTTGCTATCCTCCTTTAAAAGGTTGACAGCGCAGCCGTTCACTTCATTTAAATACAAAAGTTCTAAAAGGTATTCTATACAGGGCTTATTAATAATTGAGGACATATGCGCCCCCTCCTTACTGCTAACAGGAGAAAGGGCACTTGCCTTATTCTGAGCTAAAATTACGGCTTTCATTTTCTGCACCTCCTTATTTTGCATTAATATTGACAGCCATTTTATTAAATATGCATTTTTTCTTGAGTTTTACAAATAAAATGTGGTATACTTATATGAAAACTGTTCGGAGGGCGATAAAATGCTTTTGGCATCAATAACTTCCTCGGTCTGGTACAAGCTGCTGCTCACATTAGGCACCGCCATGCTCCCTGTTATTGAGCTGCGCGGGGCCATCCCTGTAGGAGTGGGTCTTGGGTTTTCCAACCTTGAGTCTTTTATAATTGCATATATAGGCAACCTTTTGCCTCTGCCCTTTATTATTCTTTTCATTCGCCGCATTTTCAGATGGATGAAAAAGAAAAACGGCAAAATAAGAGATTTTGCTTTAAAGCTGGAACAGAAGGGCAAAAAGCACGAACCTAAAATAAGAAAATACGGTCCTTGGGGCTTGCTTATTTTTGTTGCTGTTCCCCTGCCGGGAACCGGCGGCTGGACCGGAGCCCTTATTGCCGCACTAATGAATATGCGTCTGAGGATATCCCTGCCTGTAATTGCCGTTGGCGTGCTTATTGCGGGGGTTATTGTTACCCTGCTTACGGCGGGCGTGACCTTCTTTATTACGTGAGGCACTTATGAAAATAATTTTATCGGATTTTGACGGCACGTTGTTTTTCGGAAAAGACAAAAACTATACCTCTGCAAAAAACGCAGTTGAGGCCTGGCAAAAAAGCGGCAATCTTTTCGGTATGGTAACGGGAAGGAGCATTACTCACCTGCAGGAGGATCTAAAGCTTATCGGAATCAAGCCGGACTACTATATTCTTTCTACAGGCGCTACCGTTTACAACAAAGACTGTGAGCTTATTGATATTATAGGAATTGAAGGCAGCGCAGTTAAAACCATTTGCGATACAGCGGCAAAGCTAAACTATATGTTTGTTGGCGCAAGCGCTGTAGACGGTATACATTTAAAGCAAAAAGGCCAGCCTGATTTTGATTACAACAAACAGTTTATTTCGGGCTTTGCGCGGTTTGAAAGTAAAGAAGCCGCCGATGCCTTTGAAACGGAAATTTCAAAAAAGCTGGGCAGCGAAATTCTTGTTATGCGGCAGGGCATTTATTTTGATATGCCCAATATTACCTGCGGCAAAGCAAAAGGCATAAGCCGTTTTTCTAAGCTTCTTGATATTCCCTATAACGATATTTACTGTGTAGGTGACGGCCTGAACGACCTTGATATGCTGAGGGAGTTTCAAAGCTTTTCACTAAACGGAGCCTGCGAGCAAGCAAAACAAGAGGCAGGCTGGCTGGTTGATAATATCGAACAAATGATATCCCTGATTATGAATGAACAATAAAAAATTTTCTATTGTTCAATAAAGGCATTGCATAATCTACACTAAGGTGGTATACTATTTATGAAATCGGTAGAGATCTTCACCGACGGGGCTTGTTCCGGTAATCCGGGGCCCGGCGGCTGGGGCGCTGTTTTAAGATACGGCGGCAAGGAAAAGGAGCTTTGCGAGGGAGCAAAGAGTACCACAAATAACCGAATGGAGCTTACTGCGGCTATAGAGGCCCTAAAGGCCTTAAAGGAGCCCTGCAAGGTTACCCTTACCTCCGACAGCAAGTATTTAACCGATGCTGTTAATTTAGGCTGGCTTTCAGCCTGGCAGAAAAACGGCTTTAAGACCGCAGGCAAAAAGCCGGTTAAGAACCCTGAGCTTTGGAATGAGCTTTCCGCACTTTTGGAAATGCATGAGGTAACCTTTATTTGGGTGAAAGGTCATGCAGGGCATCCCGAAAATGAGAGGTGCGATAAAATGGCGGTAAGTATGATAGAAAAATACAGGTAAAGGAAGTATAAAAATGGAAAAGCGTTTTGTATATGCAGATAACGCGGCTACCACCGCAATGGATCCGCGAGTACTTGAGAAAATGATGCCTTATCTTACGGAAATATACGGAAACCCTTCATC
Organism: Eubacteriales bacterium; assembly: GCA_045541395.1. Lineage (GTDB taxonomy): Bacteria > Bacillota > Clostridia > Oscillospirales > UMGS1783 > JAZRWQ01. The sequence continues at coordinate 134,751 of JAZQIZ010000008.1, read as the reverse complement.
GGTACATCAGGCAGGCCAGAAGGCCAAGGCAGGTGTAGATGAAGCAAGGCAGATAATTGCCGATTGCATCGGCGCGGAAGCTAAGGAAATATATATTACCGCAGGCGGCTCTGAGTCTGACAACTGGGTAATTAAGGAGTTGGCATTAAAGTCCTTAAGAAAGGGCAAAACTCCCCACATTATTTCCACCGCCTTTGAGCATCACGCTGTTTTACACGCCCTTGAAGAATGCGGTGCTGAAGTTACCTTACTGCCCGTATACGAAAACGGCATTGTTAAACCTGAGGATCTTGAAGCGGCAATTAAAGAAAATACAATTTTAGTTACAATTATGTTCGCTAACAACGAAATCGGCTCTGTACAGCCCATTAAGGAGCTTGCTGAGATCACTCACAGGCATCCTAAGGTTTTATTCCATACCGACGCCGTACAGGCTGTAGGTCATATGCCCATAAACGTTAAGGAGATGGGAATAGACCTTATGAGCTTCTCTGCTCATAAGTTTAACGGCCCCAAGGGTATTGGCGGCTTATATATGAGAAAGGGCATTGTTATGCCTAACCTTATAAGCGGCGGCGGTCAGGAGCGCGGCAAACGCGCAGGCACCGAAAACCCTGCAGGCATTGTAGGTATGGCGGAGGCATTAAGATTATCCTGCCTTGAAATGGAGGAGAACAACAAGAAGGTTATTGCTATGCGTGACCGTCTTATAGATGGCCTTCTTAAAATACCTTACACCCGCCTTAACGGTGACAGATACAACCGTTTGCCCGGCAACGCAAACGTTTCTATCCGATTTATTGAAGGCGAAAGCTTACTTTTATGGTTGGATATAAGCGGCATATGCGCTTCTTCCGGCAGCGCCTGCACCTCAGGTTCTCTGGACCCAAGCCACGTGCTGTTATCTATTGGCCTGCCCCACGAAATTGCCCACGGCTCTTTAAGATTTTCACTTGATCATACCAACACCGAAGAGGATGTTGATTATATACTTGAAAAATTACCCGAAATTGTTGAGAGACTGAGAAATATGTCTCCCCTTTGGGACACTTTTATTAAAGAAGGAAAGGAAAACTAATATGTATTCAGAAAAAGTAATGGATCATTTCACAAACCCACGCAACGTAGGCGAAATTGAAAATGCTTCCGGCGTAGGCGAAGTTGGTAACGCCAAATGCGGCGATATTATGCGTGTGTACCTTAAAATAGAAGATAACGTTATTACCGACGTTAAGTTCAAAACCTTCGGCTGCGGCGCGGCTGTTGCAACCTCCTCAATGGCTTCCGAGCTTGTTATGGGCAAAACCATTGACGAGGCATTGAAGTTTACTAATAAGGCAGTTGTTGAAGCCCTTGACGGTCTGCCTGCAGTTAAACTTCATTGTTCGGTTTTAGCTGAAGAGGCCGTAAAGGCAGCTTTGGTGGATTACTACACCAAGAACTGCCTGCCCTTACCCAAGGAGCTGGTTGACTTTAACTGCAACGGCAACTGCGAAGCCTGCGGCCATCACTAAAATTTTAAGACGAGATGCTTTTTCGCATCTCGTCTTTTAGAAAGAGAATCATATGCACGAAATATTACATATAGCTGAACACGCTTTTTTAGACAGCCTTAAGGTGCTTCCCTTTTTATTCTTAGGCTTTCTTGTTATGGAATATTGCGAACGGCATTCCACAGGCAGGCTTGTAAAGCTGCTGGGCTACAAAAACGGTACAGGGGCACTGGCCGGCTCTGCTTTAGGGCTTATTCCACAATGCGGCTTTTCGGTTACGGCGGCAAACCTTTATGCCGGAGGCCTTATTGGCACAGGCACTCTTGTTGCTGTATTTTTAGCAACCTCCGACGAGGCCTTTCTTATTCTTTTAGGAGCGCCCGGAGGGATCAAAACTGTAATTATGCTTGCTTTATGCAAGTTTATATTGGCGTTTTTATGCGGCTTTGTTATAGACCTCGCCTTTAAGAACCGCCCGCAGAATAAGGACGTTCACGACCTTTGCGTTGGCTGCGGCTGTGAGGATTCCAAGGGCATTGTTTTACCTGCACTGAAGCACACGGTTAAGATATTTTTGTTTTTACTTTTATGCAACCTTTTGCTTGACGGCACAATAGAGCTTATAGGAGAAGAGAACATTAAAAGGTTTTTGCTTACCGGCAACCTTTTACAGCCTTTTATTGCAGCCATTATAGGCCTTATTCCAAACTGCGCTTCTTCGGTTATGCTTACGGAACTTTACGTTTCGGGTATTGTTTCCTTCGGCGCACTTCTTACAGGGCTTTGCGTTAATTCCGGGGTTGCAATAATAGTTTTATTTAAGCAAAACCGCCCTCACAAAGAAAACCTTATTGTACTTTTCTTAACCTTTATAATCTCTCTTGTAACCGGTTTATTATTTACTATAATCAGTTAATTTAAATAAACCAACCGAAAACACTTGACTTTTTCATAAAAACATACCATAATTAAGTTAACAATATTAAGGAGGCCATTTCAAATGGACGTAAAAGTTTTTAATCCTGAAGACATCAAGAATTACGGCAGCGGTAACTACGAATCCAGACTTCTTCTGGACAGCTATATGGCCGGTGAACCCTGCGTTAACGTTAACCACGGCACTGTAGCTCCCGGCGGTCATACCGGTTCCTACAATGCAGAAGGCAAGCTTGAAGGCGCTGCTCATCCCAAGGCTGAAGTTTACCTCGGTATGTCCGGTGAATCCACCGTTTACCTTGAGGACACACCCGTTATTATGAAGAACGGTACCCTCATTTACATACCCGGCGGCACAAAGCATTACATTGTTAACAATTCTCAGACCGAACCTGCTACTCTGGTTACTATCTGGCCTGATGAAAAGGATAATGACTGCTGGGAAGCTCGTCTCAGAGACTGGGGCAAGACCTACAAGAGAGCTGACGAAGACTAATTGGCAACAAAAAACCCGAGATAAAACTCTCGGGTTTTTCTTTTTTTAACCGCCGTAAGAGAGCATTGCATCAATTGCCGCTTTTGCTTTAAGGCGGGTATCTTCACTTAAAATTATTTCCTCGCCGCCACCGTTAATGCAGTTATAAACGTCCATAAGGGTGGTGAGTTTCATATCCTCGCAGATAAGGGCTTTGGAAAGGGCGTAAAATTTCTTTTCGGGATAAGAAAACTGCAGATGCTGAACTATGCTGTTTTCGGTACCTATAATAAATTCGTTTGCCGTACTTTCAGCTACAAACTTCATAATGCCTGTGGTACTGCCTGCGTAATCAGCCTTATCGGTTACTTCCTTTAAACATTCAGGGTGAACAAGCAAAAGGGCATTGGGGTGTTCCTTTTTTGCTTTCAGTACATCCTCTTCTTTAACACGGGTATGTATAGGGCAGCCGCCTATTATAAACTTAAAATTCTTTTCGGGCACCTTTTCGGCTATCCAGGAGCCTAAGTTACAGTCAGGTATAAACAAAATGTCCTTCTGCGGTAGGTTTTTAACTATTTTTAAAGCAGAGGCACTGGTGACGCACACATCACACAAAGTTTTAAGCGCCGCGGTAGTATTAATATAAGCAACAACTGCACAGTTTTTATTTTTTTGCTTAAGGGCCTTCAGTTCTTCAACACTAAGCTGCTCTGCCATAGGACAGCCAGCCTGAGAGTGAGACAAAATAACCTTTTTTTCGGGGCTTAGAATTTTTGCGGTTTCGGCCATAAAACGAACTCCGCACATAAGCACGGTCTTCTGCGGGGCCTTTGCCGCTTCCTTTGAAAGACCGTAGGAATCGCCTATAAAATCCGCAACCTCCAGAATATCCTGAGACTGATAAGCGTGAGCCAGAATGCAAATATCCTTTTCCTTTTTAAGCCGCATTATTTCTTCCTGCAGCTGCTTTGTTGTAAACATAAAGCACCTCCGAATTATTACTTGCTATATTATAGTTTACCGTAAAAGGATTGTCAAGTATTTATATTGACAGGTGTCTTGTCAGGTGCTATAATTATGTAAATAAAAAATTCGGAGGGAATATTATGAAAACCGATATACTGGTTGTAGGTTCGGGCTGTTCGGGGCTTTATTGCGCTTTGAATTTACCCGAAGAGAAAAGAATAACCGTTATAACCAAATCCAATGTAGAGAGCAGTGACTCTTATCTTGCCCAGGGCGGCATTTGCGTTCTGAAGGACCGTTCGGATTACGCATCCTTTTTTAAGGATACCTTAAAGGCGGGCCACTATGAAAATGACCGCGAAAGCGTTTCCATAATGATAAACTCTTCTATGGAGGTGATCAGTGAACTTGTTTCCTTTGGCGTTGAGTTTAAAAGAAAGGCCGACGGATCCTTTGAATTTACAAAAGAAGGCGCCCATACCCACAAGCGCATTCTTTTCCATGAGGACGTGACCGGCAAGGAGATAACCTCCAAGCTTTATGAGGAAGTTAAAAAGAGAGCCAATATTGAGATTCTGGAATACACGACCCTTTTGGATATTATTGAAGCTGACGGTAGGTGTGTAGGCGCTGTAATTAAGGGCAAAGACGGTGAGATAGATACCGTAAGCTGTGAATATACGGTCCTTGCAACAGGGGGCATAGGCGGATTATACCGTCACTCCACCAACTTCAGACATCTTACCGGCGATGCTCTTGCTATTTCCATTAAGCACAACATTGCACTTAAGAATATTAATTACATTCAGACCCATCCGACCACTTTCTATTCACCCAATGAAGAGGACAGAAGCTTTCTTATTTCCGAATCCGTAAGAGGTGAAGGCGCAAAGCTTTACAACAAAAACAAGGAACGTTTTGTTGACGAGCTTTTGCCCCGCGATATGGTAACAGCCGCCATAAGAGAGCAGATGGCTAAGGACGGCACCGATTTTGTATGGGAGGATCTGCGCCCTATTCCCGAAAAAGAGCTTAAGGAGCATTTCCCCAACATTGTTGAGCACTGCAAGGAAATGGGCTTTGACGCCACAAAGGAATGTATTCCTATTGTTCCTGCACAGCATTACTTTATGGGTGGTATTAAGGTCGATTATAACAGCCGCACCTCCATGCGCTGTCTTTATGCCGTTGGAGAGACCGCCTGCAACGGTGTTCACGGCAAGAACCGCCTTGCCAGCAACTCACTTTTGGAGAGTCTTGTGTTTGCAAAAAGAGCTGCTTTGGAGATCGGCGAAAACCCTGTTGATGTGTACCCTCTTCCAATAGTTGACCTTGAGCCCTACAAAGACACCTTGAGTCTGGAAGCGGAATACAAGAAGCTGGTTCTTGATGAAATTGCCCGAGCCGAAAGAGACAGCAAGGAGCAGAAGATGTTTGACAAGGCTACTCTGAAGCTTAAGGTAGACCCACTTATTCTCTCTGCGCTTGAGGAGGACATTACCAGCGAGGACGTTTCCACCAACTGTGTAATGAGATGCGAGACTGTGGGCGAGGTTGACCTTATATGCAAGGAAGACGGAGTGCTTTGCGGCATACAGGTCTTTGAACGGGTATTTACCTTGATTGACGATTCGGTTCAGGCCACCTTCTACGCCCATGACGGCGACAGAATAAGAAACGGGCAGGTCATTGCAAAAATAAAAGGTGATATACGCACTCTTCTTTCAGGTGAGCGCACCGCCCTTAATTATCTGCAGAGAATGAGCGGAATTGCTACCTACACAAGAAGTGTTGCGGATATGCTCCTTGGAAGCCGCACTACCCTTCTTGACACAAGAAAGACAAGCCCCAATAACCGTATTTTTGAAAAATACGCCGTAAGAACAGGTGGAGGCAAGAACCACCGATACAATCTTTCCGACGGTGTGCTTTTAAAGGATAACCATATAGGCGCCGCAGGGGGCGTTAAGGAAGCCATTGAAATGGCAAAAGAATATGCGCCCTTTGTAAGAAAAATCGAGGTTGAGGTTGAGACTCTTGATATGGTAAAAGAGGCGGTTGATGCAGGGGCGGATATTATTATGCTGGACAATATGAATTACGATCAGCTGAAAGAGGCTATTGCCTACATAGACGGCAGGGCTCAGGTTGAAGTTTCGGGCAATATTACAAAAGAAAACATTGCCCGGCTTACGGACCTTGGAGTAGATTTTATTTCAAGCGGCGCTCTTACCCACTCTGCACCTATACTTGATTTCTCATTAAAACATTTACACGCCCTTTAAGGAGGCAAAAATGAACGGTACTGAAAGAAGAGATGAAATTTTAAAGGCTTTAGAAAAGGCCACTTCCCCTGTTTCAGCAAGTGTTCTGGCAAAAAACTTTAGCGTAAGCAGACAGATCATAGTTCAGGATATTGCCCTTTTGCGGTCTGCAGGAAAGAATATAGTTGCCCATTCAAAAGGGTACGTATTGGATAAGGGATCAATTTCAAGGGTATTTAAGGTTATTCATTCCGACGAGGACGTTGAAACCGAATTAAACCTTATTGTAGACCACGGCGGAACGGTAGAGGACGTATTTATTTATCACAAATATTACGGCACCCTGCGGGCGCCTATGAATATACGGTCCCGCCTTCAGGTTAAAAGCTTTTTAAAGGATATTGCTTCGGGCAAATCCAGCCTTTTAAAAAACGTTACCTCCGGCTATCATTATCATACGGTAAGCGCTGAAAATGCCAATACCCTTGATCTTATTGAAGACACCTTATGGAGCCACGGTTTTTTAGCAAAACTGCAGGAATTTGAGCCTGTTGATTTTTCGAATCAATAATAAAAGCCCCCAAGGGGGCTTTTATTATTAATTTACAACTTGCACATTTTTTGTTTATTATTTGGAAATAATTTTATTGTATACTTTCAGTAAAATGTTACAAGGAGAAATTTTAATTGAACGAAGTAAAAAAACCGCGCAAACCTTTGATGTTTTACTATTTGCTGGTGCTTGTTGCACTTATAGTTTTTAACTCTTTTATTCTGCCCCTTATTTCCGGAAATAAGGTAAATAAAGTGGATTACGGCACTTTTATGGCAATGACTGAGGAGAAGAATATAGGCCTGGTGGAGATACAGGCCAATAAGATCCTCTTTACCGATAAAGCCAATAAACAGGTTTATGAAACCGGTTTGCTGGCTGACCCCGATCTTACTCAGAGGCTTTATGAGTCAGGTGCGACCTTCTCCGGAGAGATTATTGAAGAGACTTCACCAATACTAAGCTTTATATTATCCTGGATACTGCCTATAGGGATCTTTATTGCTTTAGGACAGTTTATGTCTAAAAAGATGATGGATAAGGCAGGCGGCGGTGCAGGATCTATGATGTTCGGTATGGGAAAAAGCAACGCTAAAATATACGTTAAATCCTCCGAAGGTATTAAATTTTCCGACGTTGCAGGAGAAGACGAGGCAAAGGATAACCTTAAGGAGATAGTTGAATACCTGCACGATCCTTCCAAATACAAAGAGATAGGCGCTTCCATGCCCAAGGGTATTTTGCTTGTAGGCCCGCCCGGTACCGGCAAAACAATGCTTGCCAAGGCGGTTGCAGGTGAAGCCAACGTACCTTTCTTTTCAATGAGCGGCTCAGAGTTTGTGGAAATGTTTGTTGGTATGGGCGCCTCCAAGGTAAGAGATCTTTTCAAGCAGGCAAAGGAAAAAGCGCCCTGTATTGTATTTATAGATGAGATCGATGCCATTGGCAAGAAGCGTGACGGAGGCCTTGTTGGCGGAAACGACGAAAGAGAGCAGACGTTAAATCAGCTTTTAACTGAAATGGACGGATTTGAAGGCAACAGCGGCGTTATAATTTTAGCAGCAACCAACCGCCCCGAAGCTCTTGACCCTGCCCTTACCCGCCCCGGCCGTTTTGACAGGCGCGTGCCTGTGGAGTTGCCCGATCTTAAAGGCAGAGAGGAGATACTTAAGGTCCACTCAAAGAAGATCAAAGTTGATCCCGGAATAGATTACAACCGCATTGCCCGGATGGCTTCAGGCGCTTCGGGAGCCGAGCTTGCCAATATTGTCAATGAGGCGGCATTAAGAGCAGTACGCAACAACAGGAAGATAGTATTGCAGGGCGATTTAGAGGAAAGCATAGAGGTTGTAATAGCCGGATATCAGAAGAAGAACGCCATTTTGACCGACAAGGAAAAAATGATAGTAGCCTACCATGAGGTTGGCCACGCACTTGTTGCAGCCTTGCAAAACAACAGCGCTCCTGTTGAAAAGATAACCATAGTTCCCCGAACATCGGGGGCTTTAGGCTATACGATGCAGGTAGACGAAGGTAATCATTATCTTCTGTCAAAAGAAGAAATAGAAAATAAAATTGCCACCTATACAGGCGGCAGAGCTGCAGAAGCGCTTATTTTTAATTCCGTTACCACCGGCGCCTCCAACGATATTGAGCAGGCCACAAGACTTGCAAGGGCAATGATAACCCGTTACGGTATGAGCGAGGATTTTGGTATGGTTGCTTTGGAAACGCTAAACAACCAATACTTAGGAGGCGATTCTTCCCTTGCCTGTTCCAATGAGACCCAAACCGAAATAGACAGGCAGGTTATAAAGCTGGTAAATAAGCAATATGAAAAGGCTTATAAGCTTCTTGATGAAAACAGGCTGGTGCTTGGGAATATTGCACGTCACCTTTACGAAAAGGAGACAATTACAGGGGAAGAATTTATGGAGATACTGAATAATCAATAAAAAAAGCTGACAGGCAAGCCTGTCAGCTTTAATTTTACGCGTTGGTTATAACAATTGCAAGAACAACAAGAAGCTCATTGGACTTATTTGCAATGCCGTGGAACTGACCGTCATAGCAGATCTCCATATCGCCGGCTTTAACTACCTTCTCAACGCCGTTATCGTTAAGAACGCCTTCGCCCTGAAGGATGTAATAAATTTCGCTTTCGCCGCTGTGAGTATGGTTACCGCAGGAGCATCCGGGGTTAATATGCATTTCGCCGAACACACGGTAGTGGGTAGGCAGACCGCCGATGGGCTTGAAGGTTCTCATAGCAACAGCACCGTCGCCGCCCTTCATAAACTGTCTTAATTCAAAACTTTTTTCTTCAGCCTTCATTATCATATGAGTATACTCCTTTAAAGCATAATTTCTTTTAATATTATAATTCATATTCTTGGATTTTTCAACCTGCAGAGGGGATTTTTTTGATAAATCTATTGCAATAAAACTAAAATTTTAGTAAAATTATCATAAGCCACATTATTTATTCAGAGGTGTTACATATGAAAAAAATACTTTGTATTGCTATGGCTCTTTGCATAATGCTTTCCCTTTGCGTTATGGGCGTTAGCGCAGCTTCCGACGAGGTTGTTATTGATATCTCCAAACTGGACAGAGATATGAGCGCTCCCGACGGATCCTGGGAATACATTCACGAAGAAACCAGGTCGGGTAGTTCTTCTTATGCATCAGCTACAGGCACTTATCCCGTACACAGACTTATTGTTTATAAGGACGTTGTTCTGACAGGCGAGAGCCTCAGCCTTAACATTGCTCCTATGGACGACGTTACTATCACCTTAAGAAATGCAGTTTTCAGTACCAACGAATCAAGCTGCGCCTGCGGTGATACGGACGTTATCTGCAACGACCTTGAAGAAGGCGCAATTGAAAAGGTTACTTTAAAGCTTGAAGGGGAAAACGTAATTAATACCTATTCCTATTTCGCATATCTTGAATGCCCTCTTCATATTACCGGTGACGGTCAGCTTTCCGTAATAGGAAATGGTTCCAACGGTGATTTTATAGGAATGGGCACCTCCGCTATCGTTATGGAAAGCGGTACTTTGGACGTACAGAAGGCTGATTTTGAAATTTACGACGGCTTACAGGTTCACGGCGGCACTTTAAGAACAGAAGGCAACCTTTGGGTAGAAGCGCAGAACGCTCCCGAAGAGGCTGTTATTACCGCAGGTACCATTGAAGTTGGCGGTTGCTTATCTTTTGAAAGCCTTATCTGGACAAGAGCTATCCTTGCAGGCGGTAAGGTTACTGCAGACGAAATATACTGCGGCTATTATAACTATATGAACCAGCCTACCGAAGAGGAAGAGCCCAATGATTACGCAGAGCTTATTATTGACGGCGCTGAAGTAGAGGCAAACGTTATTGACTCTGACAATACTATTGTAAACAGCGGTAAAGTTACAGCAGGCAGCGTGATCGGTGAAACTTACGTACAGAACGGCGGTATCACACGTTATGAAGGCATTGTATCACAGGGTCAGGTAGAGTTCCCTGCAATATTGATCGAAAAGCTTTTCAAGGTAAAGGGCGGCTGCCTTATGGCTAAATCTCAGCCCTTCGAAGACTACTTTAAGGAAATAGACAGCGTTAGTATTGCTTTTGATTCCCAGACCGAATTTACCATAGACGAGCTCTTTGTAGTTGAAGAGCCTGCTGAATATATTGAAGGTGGAGAGCCTGTATTTATCAGAATGGATTATAACTCACTTGCCGTAGATGAAGAAGGCCATCAGGGAATGTACGTATTTGATAAGGACGTTCATATCTGCACCCGGTACGATATTACCGTAGAAGAGGTTGAAGGCGGCAGACTTAGCGCTCCCGAAAAGGCTTACGTTTGCGATCCTGTTGAGGTTACCGTAGCAATTCAGGAAGGCTATGAATTCAAGGCTTTATATGCAAACGGGCAAAAGCTTGAAGGCAACACCTTCGAAATGCCCGCAGAGGACGTTGTTATTACAGCAGAATTTGAAAAGATCCCCGAAGAACCCGTAGAGGAACCTGAAGAGCCCGTAGAGGAACCTGAAGAGCCCGTTGAAGAACCTGAAGAGGAAGAACCTAAGGAAGAGCCTAAGGAAGAAGAAAAGGAAGAACCCGAAAAGGATAATCCTCCTACAGGCGATATGAGCGTTATATTTGCAATAGCTCTTGTTATGGCAGCAGCAGTTGCATTTGTAGGCGTAAGAAAAATTAAGAATCTCAGATAGATCCTAATAGATTAAAACGGCACACAAAACGTGTGCCGTTTTTTTTAAGCAAAAAAGGCCTCAGTTAAATACTGAAGCCTTTTTTCATTGCAAATAGCGCAACAAAAAGTTGCGCTTTCAATAAACATTGACCATTACTTATATAGCACGCTGAACCTTACCGGAACGCAGGCATCTTGAGCACACGTGAACGTGCTTGGGAGTACCGTCAACAATAGCCTTTACGCGCTGAATGTTGGGCTTATAAGTTCTGTTGCTTCTTCTGTGAGAATGGGAAACTTTGATTCCGAATGCGATGCTTTTGCCGCATATATCACACTTTGCCATAATGACACCTCCTCGGTAGTTTTAGAGACTAAAATATATTACCACATCTTTCGCAAAAAATCAAGGATTTTTTTTGCAGTAATGAAATAAAAAATAATTGTATAACCGACTGATATATAGTATAATATAGTAGACAGAGTATATTCAGGGGTGAAGTGCGCCCTTTTGGAACTCTGCGGTTTATGTAAAACTGCAAAGGATGACGAACTTCTATGAGCACAGATTATTCAATTACTTTAAAAAACCTTATTGATCATTTCCCTATGGAAAAGGTTTATTTGCCGGAAGGATGGGAGAGTACTCTTATCAAGAGCACCGACCTTAACCGTCCCAGCCTTCAGCTTACCGGCTTTTTTGAATATTTTGATAACCGAAGGATCCAGCTTTTCGGTAAGGTTGAACACTCCTACGTTGAAGACCTTTCAACAGAAGAACGTTATAAAGCGTTGGAGGGTGTGTTTAAGCGGAATATCCCCGCTATGATAGTTACACGCAGCCTGGAAATTTTCCCTGAAATGCTGGAGCTTGCGCAGAAGCATCAGATCTCCCTTTTGCGGGCAAAGGAACCTACCACCGAAATATCTTCAGCTTTAAGCGCCTACCTTAACAGGGAGCTGGCCCCCAGGATCACAATACACGGTGTGCTTGTTGAAGTTTACGGCCAGGGCATACTTATTTTAGGCCAGAGCGGCATAGGTAAAAGCGAGACGGCCATTGAACTTATAAAGCGAGGGCACAGGCTTATTGCCGACGATGCCGTTGAAATAAAGAGGGTATCAGCCATTACCCTGCTTGGAACGGCGCCCTCTATTATCCGCCATTTTATTGAGCTGAGGGGCATTGGCGTTGTGGACGTGAGGATGCTGTTTGGTGTTGGCTCAGTAAAAGAGGTTGAAAAGATCGATATGGTGATCGAGCTTGAACATTGGGTTGAGAACAAGGCTTATGACCGCCTGGGTATGGACCAGGAGACCACCGAAATATTAGGGCTTTCTATTCCTAAGCTTACGGTTCCCGTTCGTCCCGGCAGAAACCTTGCGGTAGTTATTGAGGTTGCGGCTATGAACCAGAAGCAGCGCAACTTAGGCTACAATGCCGCAGAGGAATTAAACAAGAGAATTTTAGAAAATGCCGCCGCTGAAATGGGAGGGCTTCAATGAAAATAGAAATTGATACCCATACCCATACCCTTGCTTCCTCCCACGCCTACTCCACTTTACAGGAAAACGTAAGATATGCCGCATCTATTGGCCATAAGGGTATTTGCATGACCGACCATGCACCGCTTTTACCCGATGCGCCGCACCCATGGCATTTCGGCGGTTTAAGATACATACCCGAATACGTTGAGGGCATAAGGGTTGTAACCGGAGCTGAGGTGAACGTGCTTGACGAATTTGGGCACACGGACCTGGACTACAGCAGAACAGAGGGCGGTATTAAAAACTATATCAAATACGAGAACGGCTTTGAGGTGATCATAGCATCGACCCATGCGCCTATTTACGAAATAACCGATAAAAAACTCAATACACAAATGTGGCTGAATATTGCAAAGAACCCTTACGTTGATATTATAGGCCATTGCGGAGCTGACAAATACGCTTTTGATTACGAAAAGGTAATAAAGGAATTTAAGAAGTACGGTAAGATAGTTGAAATAAACGCCCATTCCTTTGATTGCCGCCCCGGAAGCGAAAAAAACTGCCCTGAAATTGCAAGACTTTGCAAGGAATACGGGGTTCCGGTGGTTCTGTCCAGTGACGCTCATATTTGTTACGATATAGGCAAGGTTGAACCTGCTGTTAAGAAAATAGAGGAAGTTGGCCTTACGGAAAAGGACGTACTCAACACCAACCTTGACGAGTTTTTATATTATTTGCACGACAGACAAAAGACAGCCAAGTTAAGATAAGGAGAATACCCTATGACAGGATTACAGCAAATTATATATTATCTTGCCCGCAACGGCATATTCAATATGGTAAACGAAACAATGGCAAAACACACCTCCTTTAAAATAGGCGGTATGGCTGATATTGTTGTATACCCCACAAGACGCAAGGAGATCTGCGAGCTGGTTAAGATATGCAAAGAAACCGGATTCCCCTACACGGTTTTAGGCAACGGCACCAACGTTCTCATAAGCGATAAGGGTATTCGCGGTCTTGTTATTATGACCGACAGGCTTTCCCGTGTTACGGTAAAAGAAGACGGTACCATTGAAGCCTGGGCAGGAGCCTCCCTTGCGAGGGTGGCAAACCTTGCGAAGAACTATTCCCTTACCGGCATGGAGTTTGCTTACGGCATTCCCGGATCTGTTGGCGGCGCGGTTTATATGAACGCCGGGGCGTATAACCGACAGATGTGCAACATTATTCAAAGCACCGAATATATTGACGGTGAAGGCAACATTAAAATGCTTCACGGAGAGGAGCATAATTTCGGCTACCGTCACAGCTTTTTCAAGGATAACGAGGGTATTGTTACCCGTACCTTTATTAAGCTTAATGAAGGCGATCTTTTGGATATAATGAATAAAATGAACGAATACACCACTCTGCGCAATGAAAAGCAACCTTTGGATATGCCTTCCGCAGGAAGCGTATTCAAGCGCCCCGAAGGTTATTTTGCAGGCAAGCTCATTGAAGATTGCGGCCTTAAGGGCGTTAGTATAGGCGGCGCGCAGGTTAGCCCCAAGCACGCAGGCTTTATTGTTAACAAGGGCGGCGCCACCTGTGAAGACGTTTGCGCTCTTGTTGCTAAAATAAAGGGAGACGTTAAGGAGCAGTTCGGAGTTGAACTGCAGGAAGAGATCCGCGTTTTAGGAGAACAGTAATATGGAATTTGTTATTGTGACAGGTCTGTCAGGCGCAGGTAAGTCCAAGGCATTGGACCTTATGGAGGACATTGGCTATTATTGCGTTGACAATATGCCGCCGCAGCTTATACCGAATTTTGCTTTGATCTGCAAGGATATGAACAAAGTCGCCATAGGCGCAGACATTCGCAATGCAGACGATTTCGGCCAGACAGTAGAGCAGATAAATAATATTCTTTCAACCGTTGAGGGCAGCAAACTTTTGTTTATGGACTGCAATACCGACGTGCTGGTAAAACGCTACAAGGAAACAAGGAGAAGGCATCCGCTTATGAACCGCACAAGCGGAAGCTTATCGGATATGGTTGCTTTGGAGCGCAAGATATTAGCTCCCCTTTACGATATGGCTGATTATATTGTAGACACCTCATCTACTACCATCGGCCAACTCTGGAACATCCTTTCCGGCTATCTTATAGGAGCCGACAGGGATATTGAAATACATATTACCTCCTTTGGCTTCAAGAAGGGTGTTCCGGACGATTGTGATTTTATCTTTGATATGAGGGCTTTGCCAAACCCCTTTTACGTTGAAGCCCTGAAGGAAAAGACCGGCCTTGACAAGGAAGTGGATTCTTACGTATTCTCCTTTAAGGAGACCTTGGATTATTACGATAAGGTTAGCGAAATGCTGGCTTCTCTTATTCCCTTGTTTGTTAAGGAAGGCCGGGCAACTTTGGTTATTGGTATTGGCTGCACCGGCGGCCATCACCGTTCGGTTTGCTTTGCCCAAAGGCTTAAAGTCTTTTTTGAAAACTGCGGCAAGAAGACTGTGGTACACCATAGAGATATTGCCCACTGAAAATTTTAAAAGGAAAAGCTATGAGCTTTAGTGAAGAAATAAAAAAAGAGGTTCTTGAAATAACCGAGGCCCGCTGTTGCAGAAGGGCTCAGCTTTGCGGCCTGCTTTTAGGGCTTATGCGCAGTTATAAAAGCGGTATTCGTATTAATATCAGCGACGGGCAGGTTTTAAGCTACATAGAGGAAAACTGCAAAAAGCAGTTTGGCATAGCGCCCAAAAGGGAAAGCGAACGTACCCTTGGTTTAAGCTCTGCTCTTTATGAAAAAATAATTCGGGAATATGGAAACAGGCCTATTCCCAAGGCTGAGATACTTGAAAAGGAATGCTGCAAAAACGCTTTTTTCAAGGGCATATTTTTGGGCTGTGCCAAAATAAACGATCCTCAAAAGGGCTATTCTCTTGAGTTTTATTTTGAGAATAAAATGCTCAGAGAATATATATATTTATACCTTACCGAAAAGGGCTATGAGCCTAAAAGGGTACAGCGTGGCAAGTATAATATTCTATACTACCGTAAAAGCGAGAACATTGAGGATATTCTAATGAGCGTAGGCGCGGTTAAAGGCGCCTTTGAGCTTATGAATACCAAAATTGAAAAACAGGTTAAAAACGATATTAACAGAAACAATAACTGCGACGTTGCAAATTTAAAAAAACAGGCAGACGCTTCTCTTGAGCAGCTGCGTATTATAAAGGAACTAAGAGACAACGGCAGGCTTGCTCTGCTTCCTGCGGAATTGAAAACGGTTGCCTATTTGCGCCTGAATAACCCGCAAATGTCTCTTGGGGAAATTGGCGCTCTTTGCGATCCGCCTGTTTCAAAAAGCAGTATACAACGCAGATTTTTAAAGATTCAGGAATATATAAAGGAGCCCCTCCAGTGACAGATTTTGTACATTTACACGTTCACTCCGAGTACAGCTTACTTGACGGCGCGTGTAAAATTAAAAAATTAATACCCCTTTTAAAAGAGCTGGGGCAGACCGCCTGCGCCATAACCGACCATGGCGCTATGTATGGCACCATTGATTTTTACAAGCTTTGCAAGGCTGAGGGAATCAAGCCTATTATCGGCTGTGAAGTCTACAAGGCAAACGGCTCCCGCTTTGAGAAGGTTAAACGAAACGACTATAACTACAGCCACCTTGTTTTACTTGCAAAAAACAACGAGGGCTATCATAACCTTGCGAAAATAGTTACCTACGGCTTCACCGAAGGCTTTTACGTTAAGCCCAGAATAGACGTGGAGCTGTTAAGAAAATATTCCGAAGGTATTATTTGCCTTTCTGCCTGCCTTGCAGGTGATATTCCCAAGGCTCTTATGCACGACGATATGGCAAGAGCGAGAGAGCTTTGCGAGGAATATATTGATATTTTCGGCAAGGAGAATTTCTTTATTGAAATTCAGGATCACGGCATTGCCGAGCAGAAGAAAATACTGCCCGACCTTATTGCCCTTGCCAAGGAATACGGCCTTGGGCTTGTTGCCACAAACGACGCCCATTACCTAAGAAAAGAAGATGCTTACGCACAGAACGTGCTTGTTTGTATACAAACCAACCATACGGTTGATGAAGACAACGGTATGGGTATGGAGACCGACGAATTTTACATTAAAAACGGCGATGAAATGGCTGAGCTGTTTTCTTTTTGCCCTGAGGCTATTGAAAACACGGTTAAAATTGCCGAGATGTGCAACGTGGACTTTGAGTTCCACAATTTAAAGCTGCCTATTTTTGAAACTCCCGATAATATGGATCATTACGAATACCTTTGCAAGCTTTGCTATGAGGGCTTGGAACGCAGGTATTCCCCTGTTACAAAAGAATTGAAGGACAGACTTGAATACGAGCTTAATACCATTAAGCATATGGGTTACGTTGATTATTTCCTTATTGTTTGGGACTTTATTAATTACGGCAAATCTACAGGTGTACCTGTAGGCCCGGGCCGAGGCAGTGCCGCAGGCGCGGTTGTTTCCTACTGTCTTGGTATTACGGACATTGACCCGATACGCTTTTCCTTACTGTTCGAGCGTTTTTTAAACCCTGAGCGAGTAAGTATGCCGGATATTGACGTTGACTTTTGCCCCTTAAGAAGGCAGGAGGTTATTGATTACTGCATACGCCGTTACGGCAAGGAGCAGGTTTGTCAGATAGCTACCTTCGGCACCCTTAAAGCGAGGGGTGTTATAAGAGACGTTGGCAGAGCCTTAGGCATTCCATATGCGGATACTGATAAAATTGCAAAGCTTGTGCCTGATGACCTGGGCATAACATTGGAAAAAGCCTTGCAGGTCTCTCCCGACCTTAAAACCGCCTATAGTGAGGATGAGAAGGTTACCACCCTTATAGATACCGCTATGCGCCTTGAAGGCGCGCCCAGACAAACGGGCATGCACGCAGCAGGCGTTGTTATAACCGACAGACCTGTTAGTGATTATATGCCTCTTTTTGTCAGCGATGCTTCGGTTGTGACCCAGTTCCCTAAAGATACGGTTGAAGAGTTAGGCCTTCTTAAAATGGACTTTTTGGGCCTCAGAAACCTTACTATTATTGATGACACGGTTAAAATGATACGAGCTTCGGGCAAAGAGTTTGACGAGGCTGTTTTCACCGCTTATGACGACCCTGAAACCTACGAAATGCTTTCCGGCGGATATACCGCAGGCGTGTTCCAGCTTGAAAGCGCCGGCATGAGAAAGGTACTTATAGAGCTTAAGCCACGTTGCATAGAAGACGTTATAGCTATTATTTCCCTTTACCGCCCGGGGCCTATGGACTCTATTCCAAAGTACATTCAGGGTAAGAATAACCCTGACACGGTTGAATATGACGACCCGAAATTAAAGGGTATACTTGACGTAACCTACGGCTGTATGGTATATCAGGAGCAGGTTATGCAGATAGTACGTGAGCTTGCAGGCTACTCCTTTGGCCGAGCCGACCTTGTTCGCCGCGCAATGGCAAAGAAAAAGGCGGCGGTTATGGAACAGGAGCGCGAATACTTTGTAAACGGCAAGCTTAAGGAAGACGGCTCTATTGACGTTGAAGGTTGCTTAAGAAGAGGCACGACCGCCGAGGCCGCCAACAAAATATTTGACGAGATGGTTAAATTTGCGGCTTACGCGTTTAATAAATCCCATGCAGCCTGCTATGCTGACGTTACCTACCGTACTGCTTATTTAAAGCGCCATCATTCGGGAGAATATATGTCTGCTCTTCTTACCAGCGTACTGGACTCTCCTGTTAAAATTGCCGAATACAAAGAAGAGGCCATTCGCTTAGGACTTACGGTTCTTCCGCCGGATATTAACCTTTCCGAGGCGGGATTCACCCCCCACGGCAACAGCATACGCTTTGGCCTTGTAGCAATAAAGAACATTGGCCGCGGCTTTATTGATGCGGTTTGCAAGGAAAGAGAAGAAAACGGTAAATTTACTTCCTTTTACGATTTTGTTAAGCGTATGATAGACAAGGAATTTAACAAGCGTGCCGTTGAAGGCCTTATTAAGTGCGGTGCTTTTGATACTTTAGGCATAAACCGCCACAGGCTTATGTGCGCTTGCGAGCATATTGTAAACACGGTTGCGCAGGACAGGAAAATGAACCTTGCAGGTCAGCTTTCCCTTTTCGGTGAGGAGCTTGCTCCTACGGAAGAGGATCTTTATCCTATGGTTGAAGAGTATGAAATGCGCGAACTTTTAAATTTAGAAAAGGAATGCGCAGGTATTTACCTTTCGGGGCACCCAATGGATTCCTATATGATAGACGCAAAGCGTTACGGCGCAGTGCCTGTTATTACCCTTCAGCCCGACGAGGAAGGCCATACCGAATTTAAAGACGGCCAGGCTATTACCGTAGCGGGGGTAATAACCAACCTTGTTACCAAACTTACCAAAAACGAAACCAATATGTCCTTCTTTACAATAGAAGATATAACGGGCGGCACGGAAGTTTTGGTTTTCCCAAAAGTAAGAGAAAAGTATCTTGAGATGCTTGAGACCACCGACCCTGTTGTTGTAAAAGGCAGACTTTCCATAAGAGAAGACGAGCCTGCGAAAATTCTTATGGGCTCAATGGAAAAGCTTTTGGGCGGCGGCGGCCAGATAGCCGAGAAGGTTTATATTCGCCTTTCTTTAGCCAATATGAAACACGAGGCGCAGATAAAGGAGCTGTTAAGGCAGCGCCCGGGTATCGGCACGGCGGTATTTTACCTTGAAACCGATAAAAAGTATTATAAATTTGCTCAGCCCATTGCAATTACCGAAGATTTAGGCGAAAGGCTTGAAGCAATTATAGGCAAGGAAAACGTTGTTATAAAATAGGAGGAAGAAAAATGGCAGAAGTACAGAGAATCGGCGTACTCACTTCCGGCGGTGACGCTCCCGGTATGAACGCGGCTATCCGTTCGGTTGTAAGAGGCGCTATAAACAAAGGCTATGAGGTCGTTGGCTTTATCAGAGGCTATAACGGACTTATTAACGATGATTACATTGAGCTGAACCGACGCTCGGTTTCCGACGTTATTCACCGCGGCGGCACCCTGCTTTACACTGCCCGTTGCTCTGCATTCCGAACTCCTGAAGGAAGAGCCAAAGCAGCCGAGACATGCAAAAGGCATAATTTAAAGGGTCTTGTTGTTATTGGTGGTGACGGTACCTTTGCCGGCGCTATGGATCTTAGCCGCGAGCACGGCGTAAACGTTATTGGCATCCCTGCAACTATAGATAACGACATTGCCTGCACCGACTACACCTTAGGCTTTGACAGCGCTGTTAACAATGCCGTTGAGATGATAGATAAAATAAGAGATACCTCCCAATCTCATGACCGTTGCACCGTAATTGAAGTTATGGGCAGACACGCAGGCCATATTGCTTTAGATACAGGCCTTGCAACCGGCGCCACCTCCATTCTTGTTCCTGAAATTGAATACGACTTGGAATTAGATATTGTTCAGCGCATAAAGAACGCTATGGCAACCGGCAAGAAGCATTTTATTATAATTGTTGCAGAGGGCGTTGGCGGCACCCACGAAATTGCAAAATTTATTGAAAACCGCTTTAAAATTGAATCCCGCGCCAGTGTTTTGGGCTACGTTCAGCGCGGCGGCAACCCCACCTCCCGTGACCGCATAATGGCCTGCCATATGGGTTGCGAGGCGGTAAACCTTATTGATAACAACGAAACCTGCCGTGTAATTATCTATAAGGACGGCACTCTTTCCAATATGGATATTGCAGAAGCCCTTAATATGAAGAAAACTATTTCCGAGGAAATTTATCATTTCCACGGCTCTATTAACTAAAGGAGTGCATTAATTTGCCTAAGCAGTACCATATTGCTCTGGATAAGGGTCAGGTTGGAGAATACGTTATTCTTCCGGGAGACCCGGGCAGATGCGAAAAAATTGCAAAATACTTTGAAGACCCTAAACTTACCGGCCATAACCGTGAATACGTTACTTACACCGGCACACTTGCAGGGAAAAAGGTTTCGGTTACCTCCACAGGCATTGGCGGCCCTTCTGCGGCCATAGCAATGGAGGAGCTGACCGCCATTGGCGCTCACACCTTTATTCGGGTTGGCACCTGCGGCGGAATCAACCTGAAGGTCAAGTCCGACGATTGCGTTATAGCCACGGGAGCGGTACGTTTTGAAGGCACAAGCAGAGAATATGCGCCTATTGAGTTTCCTGCCGTAAGCGATTTTCAGGTGCTGTGCGCTCTTACGGAAGGAGCAAAAAGCCTTGGTTATACCTATCATACGGGGGTCGTACAATGTAAGGACTCTTTTTACGGCCAGCACTCCCCCTCCCGTATGCCTACAGCCGCTCTTCTTGATTACAAATGGGAGGCCTGGAAGCGCCTTGGTGTCCTTGCAAGTGAAATGGAATCTGCGGCCCTTTTCACCGTTGCGGCGGCTTTAAACGTAAGATGCGGCGCGGTATTTCATACGGTTTGGAATCAGGAGCGCAAAAAAGAGGGGCTTGATCCTATGGACGATGAGTCTCACGATACAGATAAGGCCATAAGAATAGCTATTGAGGCTATAAAAAAACTTATAGCTCAGGATGTTTAATTAAAATTTTTTATTGAAATTGTTATTAATATGTGATATTATCATTTTAGAAAGCTTTGTTCAAATAACATATATTATTTCGGAGGGTTAAACTATGTATTGTAAAAATTGCGGAAATCAGATAGCCGATAATGCGGCTGTATGCCTTAGCTGCGGCGTTGCTGTTGGCAACGGCTCTGCTTATTGCCCCAACTGCGGTTCTGCTGCTCAGCCCGGCGCTGTTATTTGCACCAACTGCGGCGTATCCTTTGGCCCTGTTCCTGCTCCCGCAGGCGCTAAGTCCAAGCTTACTGCAGGTCTTTTAGGTATTTTCCTTGGCGCTTTCGGCGTACATAACTTCTATCTCGGCTATACCGGCAAGGCTATAGCTCAGCTCCTTATTGCAGTTCTTACCTGCGGTATCGGCGCTGCTGCTACTTCCATCTGGGGCCTTATTGAAGGTATTATGATCCTTTGCGGCAAAATTGAGGTTGACGGCAAAGGCAACGCTCTTGCTGAATAATTAACTGAAAATTAAAAGATCCCCCGAATGATCGGGGGATCTTTTTTTTAATCAAATAAGGGAGTGGAAAAATATCTCTCGGCTGTATCGGGCAGTACCGTAACAACGGTTTTGCCTTTGCCAAGCTTTTTAGCAAGCTTCATGGCGGCAGCCACGTTGGTACCGCTGGAAATGCCGCACATAATACCTTCCTTAGCGGCCAGATCCTTAGAGGCCTGAAGCGCCTCTTCATCTTCAACTATGCAAATATCATCAAATATTTCCTGATTTAAAATTGCGGGGATAACACCGTCGCCAATGCCCATCTGAATATGAGTACCAATGGAGCCGCCGGATAAAATTGCGGCGTTCTGGGGTTCAACCGCCCAGATAGTCATATCCGGATTTTTTGCCTTTAAGGCTTCGCCTATGCCGGTTATGGTACCGCCGGTGCCGATACCTGAGCAGAAGCCGTGTATAGGCTTTCCTACCTGCTCTAAAATTTCAACGCCGGTGCGCTCTCTTTGTATTTGAGTATTGGCAGGGTTTTCAAACTGCTGAGGCACAAATACGTTTTTATCCTCTTCCTTCATTTTTAAGGCAAGAGATAAGCAATCCTCTATGCACTGACCGATATTGCCTGCATCGTGAACCAAAATAACCTCAGCGCCGTAATGTTCAACCAGTTTTCTGCGTTCTACACTAACGGAGTCGGGCATTACTATTTTAACCTTATACCCTTTTACGGCGCCAACGAGCGCAAGGCCTATGCCCTGGTTGCCGCTTGTAGGCTCAACTATAATTGTGTTTTCATTAAGCAGACCTTTTTCTTCGGCATCCTTTATCATATTGTAAGCGGTTCTTGTTTTAATGGAGCCGCCCACATTAAGCCCTTCAAATTTTACTAAAATCTCAGCGCTGTTTTCATCTACCATATTTCTCAGGCGGATAATAGGGGTATTTCCCATAGCGTCAAGTATTGTATTGCAAATCATATGTATAGCACCTTTCCTGTACTTCAATTACTTTTTATTATATCAAAATTCTACTTACAGTGTCAATGAAAATCACCCAAGAATATTTATTGATTCTCCTAAATTGGAACAATAAATTTCTTTTTGTAACCGTTTTGTCATAATTTCTATTTTCTATTAAAAACAAGACAATTTTTCCAAAATTTCATTGACATACTACTAATTGTATGGTATATTAAAAACAAGACAATAAAGAGGTGAATAAAATGAAAAGGTTATTATTGTTGGTTTTATGCGTGGCGATGCTTTTGCCCATACTTGGCTGCGGACAAACTAAGGCACCTTCGGAAAGCGAGCCTGTACAGGAAAACATACCCGAAAGCAGTATACCCGAAGAAAGCACACCCGAAAGTGCTCCGGAAGCCACTGAATCAAAAGAACCTCCTGCCCCGGAAAATTCTAAGACGGAAGCAGAAGATACCTACGTTTTTGTGGAGCGCGACGCTGATATTGATTTTACAAAGTACAATATAGAAGAGCTTTTTAAAGCCGATTATCAGTTGGTATATGACGTAGCACTATACACCTTCCCGCGTTGTAAGACTGAAAAGGACAGTGAAGGTACTCCTATAGCCTTGTATGCATTAATGAGCGAAGAGGAAGACGGAGAGAAAAAACTGCTGTTTGAAGGGGAATTTATTGAGTATTACCGGGTAGGCGACACGGTATACGTTTGCACCAGGGGCGCCATTCATAAGGTTACTCTTGAGGATAAAGAGATCGTATACGAGGCAGAAGATGCAATAAGCGCGTTCAAGGCCTCAAAACAGGTGATCTTTTTTATAGAAGGCGGAACGTTGAAGGCTATGCGGCCGGACGGCAGCGAGCTTACGGAAATAGCGGAGGTAGGAACTGTCGACTCGTTCAATCCTTTGTACACTTCAATGATAAGATATGAAAAGTTTTTCCGTTACGGAGAACAGATAACCGCAGAAGAATACGGTAAATATTATAACGAAGCGAAAGCGCCTTTTGAAGAGGAATACGGAAATACAGACGAAGCCATTGATAAATGCGCAGAGGCAATAAAAGGCATACTTGAACACAAGTGTTATATTATAGATCTTTCTGCTGAAGAATTTGAAATACGGGAGGTTAATCAAACCCAGTATTACAAGACTTCCATTGAAAGGCTGAGAGAGCAATTGAAGAATAACTAAAAAAGAAAGCCCCGATTATTCGGGGCTTTTGTTTTTAGCCTAAGATTACGATACCTGCAATTACAAGAGCAATTACGGCGTAATGTTTCCAGGACATTTTTTCTTTTAAGAAGATGCGGCTCCAAAGAACGGAGATAGCGCAGTAAGCGGAGATAATAACCATACCTGCGGAGAAATCGCTGAACATAACGGCCATATAGAAGATCTGGCCTACAGTTTCGCAAAGGCCGCCCCAGTATAAGTGCTTATTACCTTTGAAGATGGTATCCTTCTTAACGAACTTGAGCCAGATAAAGGCGAAGACAGCAAGAACAAAGAAGGTTAATTCAAAGGCGGAGTTTGCGGCATAATCGGTAATTTCGGAATTGGCGAAAATGAATTCATCGCCTACGGTGCCTAAGGCATCAATAATAAGATAAGATATAGGCAGTAAGAAGGCCAGAATACTCTTTGTATATTTACGGTTAGCCTTTTCCTGTCTTGCTTTTTTTACCTCTTCATCCTCTCTTTGTTCAACAAAGCCTAAGGCAACGATACCAACGGTTATCATAACAATACCTACAATAACGGTAACTGTAATATCCTCGGTAGGAATAAGGCCTACAAGAACGCAAAGGAGGAATGCCAGAGCGCCTGAGGAGTTGCAGATAGGAGAGGAAATAGACAGCTCAATATAACGAAGGCCGATATAACCTAAGACCATAGCCAGTATGTAAAGGCCTGCAACGGGCAGGTAATTTACAAAGTCCATAAGCTGAAAATCGGTGTACAAGAGACTGGCAACGATTTTATGTACGTTATCGGGGCCGCCGAAGGAAGTATCTATAATATGGCCGCCGATAAGGGTAATAAAGAAATGGATGCCCATTATAAGGCCAACAGCGAAGACTACCTTCCAGTGGCTGTTTTTATCCTGCTCTCTTGTGCCCATTTTGGAGAACAGATCGGAGCCGCTCCAGCAGAGGAGTGCGGCAATGGAAAGAAAGTAATACAGCATAAGATTCTCCTTTACAGTTCAATAAGATTTGCTTTATAAAGTTTATCCAAGGACATCATAATACCTGTTTTTGCGTGATACCAGGTAAGACCGCCCTGGAAGTAAACGGCGTAAGGTTCTTTGCAGGGTCCGTCGGCGCTAAGCTCAATGGAAGAGCCCTGAACAAAGGCGCCGGCAGCCATAATAACGTCACTGTCATAACCGGGCATAGGAGCAGGAACAGGGGTAACGTAGCTGTCAACAGGTGCTGCGGCCTGAATGCCCTTGCAGAATTCGATCATTTTTTCCTTAGAGCCAAGTTCAACCGACTGAATAATATCGTGGCGGCTTTCCTTGGAAGTGGGAACTACCCTGAAGCCAAGCTTCTCATAGGCGCTTGCGGCGAAAATTGCGCCTTTTACCGCCCCTGCGGTAACGGTGGGCGCCAAAAAGAAGCCCTGGTAAAGGGAGGTCATAACGTTAAGGCTGGCGCCCACTTCCTGGCCGAGGCCGGGGGCCGAGAGCCTGTAGGCGCAACGGTCAACACACTCCTGAGTGCCGCAGATATAGCCGCCGATGGGAGCAAGACCGCCGCCGGGGTTTTTAATAAGGGAGCCTACTATCATATCCGCGCCAAGGTCAGAAGGCTCAATAACCTCAACAAACTCGCCGTAGCAGTTATCTACCATACAAAGAACCGAAGGCTTGATCTTCTTGCAAAAGGCAATAAGCTCGCCTATTTGAGTAACCGAAAGGGTGGGGCGCATCTGATAGCCTTTGGAACGCTGAATGGTAATAAGCTTGGTTTTCTCGTTTATTGCCTTGGCAATATTATCGTAATCAAAGGAGCCGTCCTCCAGAAGGTCTACCTGAGCGTAAGAAACGCCGTATTCCTTTAAGGAGCACTTGCTTTCTCTTATGCCAATAACCTCCTCAAGGGTATCGTAAGGCTTGCCAACGGGGGATAAAAGTTCATCACCCGGCAGCAGGTTAGCACTTAAGGCAACAGCTAAAGCGTGGGTACCGCAAACAAGCTGAGGGCGAACCAAAGCAGCTTCTGTATGGAAGGTATCAGCATAGACCTTCTCTAAAGTATCGCGGCCGGCATCGTTATAGCCGTAACCGGAGGAGCCTGCAAAGCAATTTGCATTTACCCTGTTTTTCTGCATTGCGAAAAGCACCTTGGCCTGATTTTGCTCGGAAATATAATCAAGCTCCTCAAAGCGTGGCTTAAGCTCTTTTTCAATTTCCTCGCAGAAGGCTATAACCTTCTTATCTATTCCTAAAGTTTCGTATATATTCATTCTTTATTTCCTTTCTCCATATTGTCAAACACCTTCATTGCCGCATCATTAACTATATCGGGCCGCGAAACAATAATTCCGCTGTTTTCATCCCCTAAAATAAGCAGTGAATCCCCCGGCTTTATGCCGAAAATTTCCCTTGCTTCCTTGGGAATTACAATTTGCCCTTTCTCGCCAACCTTTACGGTGCCGAATATGTGCTTGCCCACACGGCTCAAGATATGCTTGCCTTTCATACCTTTCCTCCATTTCCTACAAGTAGGAATTATTTTATACCTTTTTTAAGGTTTAGTCAATATCCCTTGCAAATTTTGTTGGAAAATGTATAATAGAAATGAGGTGAATAAAATGAAAATTGTAATTTTAGATAGAGACACTTTAGGGGATGTAAATTTAGGCTGTATTGAGGCTTTGGGCCAAACGGTAATTTACCCTAAAACTACTAGGCAGGAAAGCATTGAACGAATTAAGGACGCGGACGTTGTAATACTCAACAAGGTTAAGCTTAATGAGGACAACCTTAAGCACGCAGAAAATTTAAAGCTTATTTGCGTTACCGCCACAGGCTATGATAACATTGATACCGCCTATTGTAAGGAGCGCAAAATTGCCCTTTGCAACGTTCCCGGCTATTCAACCGACAGTGTGGCGCAGGTAAGCGTTGCGGCGGTTTTAATGCTTATAAACAAGCTTATAACCTACCGCTCCTTTGTTCATAGCGGTGATTACACCAAGGCGGGCCTTGCAAACAAGGTAAGCCCTTCTTTTAATGAAATATCCTCTCTTAAATGGGGTGTTGTAGGCGGCGGTAATATTGGAATGAAGGTATTACAGATAGCCTCATCATTTGGCGGCGAGGTTTTTGTTTGCCGCAATAAAAAAGAGGGCCCCTTCCCGATCATGGACATAGATACCCTGTGCAAACAGTGTGATATTATTACCCTGCATACACCCCTTAACGAAACCACCCGTAATTTAATAAACAGAGAGCGCATTGGATCAATGAAAGACGGTGTTGTTATAGTAAACACCGCCAGAGGCGCCGTATGCGATGAGGCGGCGCTGACCGAAGCAGTTAAAAGCGGTAAAATAGGCGGCCTTGGAGTTGACGTTTACTCCAAAGAGCCCTTTGACGAAAGCCATCCCTTTAACGAAATACTGGATTATGAAAACGTTGTTCTTCTGCCCCATATGGCCTGGGCGGCAAGGCAGTCCAGACAGCGCTGTATGGATATTATAAGCGAAAACATTAACCTCTTCTTTTCAGGCAAAGGGCAGAACCGAATAGTTTAAAAAAATGCCGCAGATTTTATCTGCGGCATATATTTTTATATTTTTTCAACAAAATCGGCAATGGTTTTAGCTAAGATCTCATGGCCGTCATCGTTAAAATGAAGGCCGTCGGGGGCATATTTTTCCCTCTGCTTGGGCTTTGCCGGGTCGATAGGCAGCTTTTTGTAAAAATCCAATACGTGGAAGCCAAACTCAGGCGCATACTCTTTAATTTTATTTACATAATCTATAAGCGGGCGGGAGTTGTAAGCAGAGCAATCGGGGCCGGTGTCTCTTCTTGCGGGGGTTATAAATACTACCCGGGCGTCGGGGTAGGTTACTTTAAGGGTGTTCATAAGGTAACGCACAGCACCGCAGTAGGTTTCGGGGGTATTCTGTCCGTCGGACCCGAAGGCGGCATCGCCATGGCCAAAGTCGTTAGTGGCGCCGAAAACGATTATAAGGTCGGCCTCCTTATCCATATAAAGGGCGCGGCCGCAGAAATTCAGATCGAAGCTTGGAGGCTCGGAAGTTTTATGCTGATGAGCAAAGCGGGTACCGGAAATGCCGTAGTTATTGGCCTTTTTCAGTTCCCAGAGGCGGGCAAGGCGCATATCGTAACGGTTAGACTGATCCTCAACGCCAACGCCTTCGGTTATACTGTCACCAAGAAAGTTTACAATTTTATTTTTAAGCTCCATAGTTTAATACCCCCTGATGCATACCCTCATTTTTATTTCTGCAGATAAATACAATTATAGGCAGCGCCCCCGAAACAAACAACGAAAGAACAATAAACAGGGTTGCGTTTTTAGGTGAGCAGGACTGGAACAGGCGGTAATAGGCTATGTATTCAAATACGCTTACGATAATAGCAAGGGCGAACAATGCAAGGTATGCCAAAAGCATAATAACTATTATGCCTATACCGAGGTTTTCGGTCTCAGGCATGGAGACCCCTATTATACCGATAGACAGCAAGGGGATAATAACAATAAGGGCAACTATCAGGAA
Source organism: Eubacteriales bacterium (assembly GCA_045541395.1). Taxonomy (GTDB): domain Bacteria; phylum Bacillota; class Clostridia; order Oscillospirales; family UMGS1783; genus JAZRWQ01. The sequence goes on along the minus strand of JAZQIZ010000008.1, from coordinate 106,495 downwards.
AATCATTAAATAAAGGAGGGTTTTGCGAAGGTGAGTTTTCTTAAACCTTGCTTTTAAATTATAATCGTCGGCAATGGCGCCTAAAATATAAACGTTGCCAACGGGGATCCAGGCAAGCCAGCTGTTTTCTATGCCTCTGTTTTTGGCAATAGACTGAAGGGCAATGGCCCCAAGCACGTAAAATGCAATGGATAAAAAGCTTGCAAAGACCATTGTAATACCGTAGATAACGGCAAAACTGTCCATAAACATTTCGAGATCGTACATATTTATATTCTCCTTTCCTTAACCGCCGCCACAATAGAGTTTATTTGGGCTTCGGTCATATCTTCCTTCTTTATAAGGAAGGTTTTTTCGTTATTATAATTAATGCAAAACAGGTTTTTGGTTGAAAACAGGCGGAATATCTGCTTGTAACCGTATTTTTTACCGGCAACCCGAAAGCTTTCTTCATCGAAGGTGAAGGTTGCGGTTTTATTAAGGAAGGGAAAGTTTCTTATTCTGTCCATCTCGTTAAGCTGTTTCTCATTGGAAACCACAATAACCAAAATATAAACAGCCATTATAATGAGGGTCCAGCCAATAAAGAAGGTTAAGCTTTTTTCGAAAATGAAGGTCATAACAAGGGCAAGTACGGCCGAAATGCCTATAAGCTTTACAAAGGCCATAATGCTTGACTGAAAGGATGCCCAGTAAAGGTAGCCGCGGAAGGCTTTTTTGTCAACATGGGTGGTAATATTAATGTTTTCCATACTATTCTCCGAATATATTTATTAGTCTTTCATAAGCGGTTTTAAGGTAAATATAAAGAGGCTCATTGCGATAATTTTCAGGTGCCGGTTTAACCTCAAGATTCAAATAGCCGTTATAAGCCTTTAAGCTTTCTTTAAGGGAAGCAAAGTCCATACTGCCGTCAAGAGGAAGAAGGTGGCTGTCATTTTGGCCGTCATTATCGTGAAGGTGGGTAAAGGCTAAAAGGGAACCGAATTCCTTTATAAAATCCCTTTCCTTTGCAAATGCGTGATGATGGCCGCTATCGTAACAGAACTTAAAATAAGGACTTTTAATATTTTCAAAAAGGAAGGAAAGCTGATTATGGTGCTTTAAATTTTCAATACAGAGTATCACGCCTTCCTTTTCGGCTTTTTCTGCAAGTATTTCAAAGGCTTTAAGGCCCTCATTTGAGATTATGTAATTCCCTTCTCCCTGCGAAGGATGCAAAACCAAGGATTTTATTCCGAGGCTTTTGCAGATACCGATCTGCTTCAGGTTAAATTCAATAGCTTCTCTGCGCTCAGGGCAGCTATGCCACATACGGCCGTTATATTTATAATAAGGATGCAGATCAACTGACTTTATACCTGCCTTGGCGGCGGCATTTACGGTATTATAAATTTCACTTTCATTATAGGGCTTATCTGTTGCGCTGATATGTACGTTAGAAAAGCCTGCCTCTTTAAAAAGGCTTATTTCTTCTATGCTCAGGTTCAGCTTCGGCTGAAGATCTATACAAAAACGCTCTGTCATTTTATCAACTCCGATTTGAGGTTATTTTATCATACCGAAATGTATTTTACAAGTAAGACTTGACATTTGGTTTAATAAAACGGATAATAAAGAAAAAACAAAGGAGAAGAACGTGAACACCCAAGGATTATTAAGCTTTATTGAAAATACGCCAAACGCCTATATTTGCGCCGAAAACATTGCAAAGGCACTTAAAGAAAAGGGCTTTAAGCAGAGCTTTGGGGAAATAGAAAGCGATAGGTTTTATATTATAAAGGGCGGTTCTTTAATTGCGGGGGATATAAGCGCCTGCAACGGCTTTTTAATTACCGCCACCCATTCCGACTCCCCTGCCCTTAAGCTTAAGCCTGAATATGATTTAAAGGAAAAATACTCGGTTTCCCCTTACGGCGGGCTTATTTACTCTTCCTGGTTTGACAGACCCTTAGGCCTTTCAGGCAGAATAATTGTAAAAAAGGGGGAGGAATATTACTCTAAGAATATTAACTTAAAAGAGCCACTGGCAGTTTTGCCTTCCCTTGCAATACACCTGAACCGCGATATAAACGAAGGCCATAAATATAACTCTCAGACCGAGCTTTGCCCCTTAAAAATAAAAGATTTTTCTTCAAAGGAGCTGCTTTGTGAAGGCGAGGAGTTACTGGAACAGGAGCTTTATTTTTACCCGCTTGATAAGCCTTTATTGGCAGAGGATACTTTACTTTCTCCCCGTATTGACGATCTTGCCTGTGTATACCCCGCATTAGAGGCATTTTTAAATACAGCAAACAAAGAAAACGGCAGGATACTTGCTGTATTTAATTCCGAGGAGATAGGCTCCAACACCCTTGAAGGGGCCGACAGCTCTTTTTTAAAGGACGTTTTAAAGGCGGCCTGCAAATACAAGGGGGTTGATTTCCCGAAGGCCAAGGCTTCTTCCTTTTTGGTAAGCGCCGATAATGCCCACGGATATCACCCTAACTACCCGGAAAAGTATGAGGCTGGCCATAAATGTATTTTAGGAAACGGTATCGCCGTTAAGCATAACATAAATTACACCACCACCGCCCTTTCCGCCGCTGTTTTTAGGGATATTGCAAAAGTGCCTTTGCAGAACTTTGCAATGCGCAACGATATGCGCTGCGGATCTACTTTAGGCAATATAAGCCTTACCCATTTTGCGGTAAACAGTGTTGATATAGGTGTGCCTATGCTTGGTATGCACTCAGCAAACGAGACCTGCAATATAAAGGATATTGAGTATATGGAAAAGGCCCTTACTAATTTTTATAAGGCCCAAATTACGGCTTTACAGGAGAAGCTTATTATAAAATGAAAGCAACGGTATTGGTAGATAATATTCCTCAGGGAGGCTTATACGCCCAATGGGGGCTCAGTATTTACATTGAGTATAATAACAAGAATATATTACTGGATTTCGGGGCTACAGACCTTATGTTTCAAAACGCCGACAGCTTAGGCAAGGATATTAAGGCTGTTGATATGGCGGTCCTCTCCCATTGCCATTACGACCATTCGGGGGGAATGGAGCGATTTTTAAAGGAAAATCAAAAGGCGCCTTTGTTTGTACGGAGCCTGCAGGAGACCTGCCACGCAAAAAAGCCCTTTAAAAAGAAGCGTTATAACGGAATTCCCAAAGGTGTTCTTGGGGCTTTTTCCGAAAGAGTGTTTGCAAAAAAAGGCAAGACACAAATAGACCGGGGAGTTTATTTGCTTGACCATAAAAGGCCTATGGCATTAAAGGGGCTGCAAAGCAACCTTTTTACAAAAAAAGGCCCTTTTCTCCTGGCCGACGATTTTTCTCACGAGCAGAGCCTTATATTTGAAACCGAAAAGGGACTTGTTATTTTTAATTCCTGCTGTCACAGCGGCGCCAATATAGTTATAAAAGAAGCTATGGCGGCCTTCCCCAACCAAAAAATAAGGGCCCTTATAGGAGGCTTTCACCTTTTTGAGAAAAGGGACAGACAGGTTAAAAGGCTTGCAAAGAAAATTGAAGCAACCGACATAGACCTTATTTGTACAGGCCATTGTACGGGCGAAAAAGCTTACGGAATATTAAAGGAATACTTAGGCGAAAAGTGTACACATTTTTACACCGGCCTTGTTTTGGAATTTTAAGAGATGCAAAAAGCATCTCTTTTTTTTGAAAAAACTATTGACATATAACTGTATTAGTGGTATAGTACAGTCACAAAACCGTATTAATCGAATAATACAGTGAGGTTAACCATATGATCGAATTTACAAATTTCAAGGCGGAAGACGGCATTCCCATTTACCTGCAGATAATCTCATTTATTAAAAGCGGGATCGTTTCGGGTGAAATAAAGAATAATGATGAGCTTCCTTCCCGCAGGGTACTTTCTGCTCTTTTGGGGGTAAACCCAAATACAGTGCAAAAGGCTTATAAACTGCTGGAGGACGAAAGCATTATTATTTCTCAGGCGGGCGCCAAAAGTAATATTTCCGTAACAGAAGAAAAAGCAGCCGAAATTAAAGATGAGCTTACAAAAACAAGAGCCTTAAAGGCTGTTAGTTTGCTTAAGCAAACGGGGTTTTCAAAGGATGAGGCTGTTTTGCTTCTGGAAAGGTATTGGTGAGAAAAAATGAGAAAGCATTTATCGGTATTTTCTTTTTTTGCAAGATGCAGCCTTTTAAAGGTATTGGTTATTCTGTTTGCGGGAGGGCTTATTCAAAGGGCTTTAGTATATTTTGCTGTTGCAAACTACCCGCAAACCTTAGAGTTTGCCCCTGAGATAGTATTGGGAAGAGCCTTTATTCCTGTTGTTTTTATTATTGAGTTTATTTTAATATACGTAATTCTGAGCCTTACAGGAAACGGCTTAGGTTCCAAAGCCGGATATACAGTAAGCCGCCTGCAAATAACCGAGGAACAGTTTTTTGTTTTACAGGCAGTATACAATTTCCTGATTTTCCTCTTAGTATGGTTATATGAAGCTTATATAAGCTACAGGCTTATGGATATATACAGTTTACTTATACCTGCGCAGGCCTATTTCCCTAAGGACGTATTTTTAGCCTACTACAGAAATGAGTTTTTACATTCGATCATTCCCCTTAAGGCAATTCATTTATGGGTAAGAAACCTTATTTTATGTGCGGCTCTGGGCGTTGCCTCTGCTCAGTTTTCCTTTAAGCAAAGGCAGGGCAAGTTTTCATTTTTTGCGCTGGCAATGCCTGTTTTCGCAGTATTATTTTTTGCGCCCGAGCTTGAAAACTGGGCAAATTCGGTGGTAGTAATAACCGTTTCGGTGGTAGTAATTCTTTGTCACCTAATAGAGCGAGCATTAAAGGAGGAGGCAAAATGAAATTGGAAAACTACGCGCCCTTAGGATTAAAGCTTAAAATATTTAAGGTGTTGTTTATAACGCTTATGGCCTTAGCCTTACTTACAAGCTTTCATTTTTTCGGGAATCTGAAGGGTTGTTACGAAAGCATTGCATATTCCTTTGGCAAGGCTCCGATAATACCCGAAGAAACAAAGGCTGATTGTTTTCACTTAATGGAAAACTGTTTTAAGTATTTTCCTTTAGGCATAATTTGCTCTTTACTTACGGCGGTTTATAATTACATTTATTTGTTCAACGGCGCAAAAAGCATTTACACCTTAAAGCGCCTTGAAAGAAAAAGCGAATTATATAAGAGGGTGTTTTTCCTGCCTGTATTATTGGCATTGGTATTCACCTTAACGGGACTTTTACTTATTGTTATTTATTATCTTATTTTTATTACGGTTATACCCGAAGGCTGGCAGGCGCCTGATCAGTTATTAAATATATGGGAGAATTTAAAATGGTTGATATAAAAGATCTAACTAAATATTACGGAACAAAGGCCGCTCTTAAGAATATTGACCTTCATTTAGGCGGCGGCGAGATAATTGGTTTATTCGGCGAAAACGGAGCCGGCAAAACCACCCTTATGAAATGCATTTTAGGGTTTCTGCCTTACAAGGGGGAAATATTATTTGAAGGTGAGCCTATAAGCAAAAAGAATATTGCAAAAATTTCTTTTGCCACAAGCGAACATTCCTTCTTCCCCGATATAACCGCCAAAGGCCATATGCTTTTTTATAAGGAGCATTTTGAAAGATTCAATGAGAAGCGGTTTATTGGGCTTATGGAGTTTTTTGAATTGCCTATGAATAAGAATATCCGTTTTTTCTCTACAGGCCAGAAAAATCAGTTTGAGGTTATTCTTGCTCTTTCCCAGGGCGCAAACCTTATAATTATGGATGAGCCCTTTGCAGGCAACGATATTTTTAACAGGGAGGATTTTTACAAGGTGCTCTTAGGCATACTTGAGCCTGAGGAAACCATACTCCTTTCCACCCACCTTATAGAGGAGGTCTCTTCCTTTATAAGCCGCGCAATACTTATTAAAAAGGGCTGCATTATTGCCGACGTTAAAACCGAGGACTTAGAGGCGGTAAACACAGGGCTTGTAGATTATATTAAAGAGCGCTACCGCTACAGCCCTTCGCGAGTAGGCAATGCCCTTAGTGAAATACGGGGGGAGGAGGAATAAATGAAGAAATTTATTATTACTCTTCTTGCTCTTATTCTGGCTTTCTCCTTAAGCGTAAGCGCTATTGCTGTAAATTTAAATAAGCAGAGTGATGATTTCACCGTTACCGAAGAGGTTATTTACGGCAACAAAGCCATTGCCCAAAATTACAGTATTATAACCAGATATCAGCTTAATAATCAGCTTTTTTGGGAAACTGAGTATCAAAACGGCAGTACAAATACAAGCTTTGAGTATTTTGATACGGTTCAATACCATAACGAGGAAATAAACTATCAGGGGGTTACCCTGCCTTCAAGCATAGAATTCGACTTTGATACTACCGTTCCCGCAGAAAAGCAGCAGGGCATTTCAAAGGCTATTAAGGAAATTTACGACAGCATTGGCCCTTCCGGCGAGGAGGAGCGCACGGTATTTTTAAAGGATTACTATGAATACTACCCTGTTTCGGTTAATATTGACCTGCCCCATATAAGCTGGAACGTTACAGGCTATGAGAACCTTGAAATTTATAATTACAAGGATATAAAGGAGGTTTACGACCGCTTTTATGAATTCTTTAAAATACCCGTTATTGAAGAAGACTTTATGATCCTTTCCGTAGGCAAAGATCTTGGCGGGATCAGCATGGGAATAGAAGAAAGCTGTTATTCCTTAGGCAATACCGCCTATAAGGAGCATAACATTCCCACCTACACAAAAAACAGAGCCTATTTCCCTATTAACAACTACTCCTATAACACCAAAACAGGAGAAGATATTGCTCAGCCGGATCTTGGCAAAATAGAAGGAGGCTACGGGATATATTCTATAGACTACAGTATTCCCTCCAACCAAAGGGAAAGCGGCATAGACCCTTCCTCTTTAACGACCGCATTCCCTCTCAATGAAGATGAAACCGTTTTGTTTTTAGGGGTTGATAAAAGCGAAGAGCATCTTATTATTATGACCTCCAATATGAACGACACCTTTGTTTATGATATAAGCACAAAAAGCCATAAGCTTATAAATAAAACCACCTATGAGAATGAAGCAACAGGTTTTGTACGTTGTATTCGAAAGGACAACTTTTTTCTGTTTGCCTTTAATGAAAATATAGCCCTTTTTGAAAAGGATGCAAAAGGCTATAAAGAGGCTTTATTTATTGAGGACGCATTCAGCAAATTTGATGAATACACCGATATTCACTCCGGCACGGCAGTTCATTACAAGGACGGTCAGCTTGCTATTGCCGACAGCCTTATAGACGAAATAGGCTACGAAAGCTGCGGCTGTTACCTTGCTGTTTACAATAAAGAAGGGCTGCAATATTACGGGAAATTAAAAAACTCTATAGACTCGGGCTATTCTTACGATAATTACTCTGACAACTGTATGCCTTCGGATTTTGAAAATATACTCATTAAAAGGCGCTGAAAACGGCTTTGCTTTGAAATTTTTTAACGGGCAATAAAAAAGAGCTTGAATGATCTTCAAGCTCTTTTTGTTTTTACTTTATCATCTGCTTAAGGGCTATGCTTTTGACCTGAGTGAATTCATCAAGGGTATAACCGCAGCCTTCGCGGCCGATACCTGTCATTTTATAACCGCCGAATGCATGGTAGGTGGTTCTGTAGTTGCCGCAACCGTTGATAACGCAGGTGCCGGCTTCTATGTTCATAGCAACTTTAAGGGCTATTCCGGTATCGTTGGTCATAACGCCGCCGGAAAGGCCATAGGGGGTCTGGTTTGCAATTTCTATAGCTTCGTTAACGTCATCAAATGCAATAATGGGGAATACGGGGCCGAATACTTCCAGTTCTTTTGCAATAGGCATATCCTTTGTTACTCCTGAAAGCACTGTAGGCTCAATAAATGTACGGTTAATACGCTTACCGCCGTATACAACCTTTGCGCCGAGAGCTACAGTATCGTTGATCTGCTGTTCAACTGCAATTGCCGCTTTTTCGTTGATCAGAGGGCCTACTGCGGTTTCGGGATCGTGAGGATCGCCAACTTTAATCTGCTTAAGAGCCTCAACAAGCTTTTCGGTATAAATATCTACAACACCCTTCTGAACAAGCATACGCTTTGTAGCACAGCAGGTCTGGCCGGAATTAGATGCTCTGCCCAAAAGAGTTTCCTTTACAGCGCGGTCAATATCCGCATCATCAAATATAATAATAGGGTCGTTTCCGCCAAGTTCCAGGAAAACCTTTTTAAGTGTTTTTGCGCAGTTTGAAGCAGTATCTATACCTACTTCGGTGCTGCCTGTAAGGCTTATTGCATCAACGTTCGGGTGTAAAGCCAGTTGTGTGCCGATTTTAGCGCCACTGCCTGTAACTATTTGAATAACTTCCTTGGGAACGCCTGCTTCCAAAAGCAGCTCCGTGATCATAATAGAGCTTAAAGGAGTATCGCTTGCAGGCTTAACTATAACAGAATTGCCGGCAACAAGAGCAGGAGCAACCTTCTGCGCATACAATTCAACGGGATAGTTATAGGGTACTATGCAGGCAATAACGCCTAAGGGCTCTCTTACGGTAAAAATAATATCACCTGTACAGCCGGGGTCGGAATTAAGGGGCAGAGTTTCTGTTGCATATACGGCACCCTTGCTGCAGTATGCATTAAAAATGCTAACACAAGCGGTTATTTCGCCGTCGCAGCCGCCCACTGTTTTGCCTATTTCGTTGCACATTACCCGGCGGATCTTTTCGCGGTCTCTTTCAACCAGTGCAGTAAACTTTTTAAGAATACGAATCCTTTCGTGCATGGGAGTATTCTTCCAAATTTTCTTACCGATAACTGCTGCCTGTACGGCATCGTCAATATCGGAAGCAGTAGCGGCGGGAACTGTATCAACCAAAGTAAGATCGTAAGGATTAATTACTTGCTGTACGTTTCCGTCTGCTGCGTCTTTGTGTAAGCCATTGATGATCATTTTCATTGTTTGTTCCTGTCCTTTCGTTTAATTAAAGTTGTCTTTTAAAGAATGTATTGCAAGGTGTTTTTAAAAGCTCTGTAAGCTCGTCGTCTAATTTGGTAATGCTAAGCTGGAATCCGCCCTGTTCCTGGGTTGTAAGATATTCGCCCACAAGCTTGCATACAACCTTTATTCCCTTTTCTTCAAGGTACTTAGCTACGTCTTTGTAAACTATAAGAAGTTCCATATAGGTTGTGGAGCCTGAGCCGTTAACAAGTACGTATACGTTGTCGCCGGATTTCAAGGACAGATCTGATATAAGGCGGTCTGCCATTTCTTTTACGGTAGCTTCTGCAGAAACAAGCTCTCTGTCGCCTCCGTTGCCTTCGCCGTGCTGGCCCATACCAATAACCATTCTTCCTTCCGAAATTCGGGATATTTCTTTTCCGGTAACAGGGTGTGTTGAGCCACGGTTTGCCGCTGCAATAGAGGCGGTGTTATCTGCAAAACGCAGTGCTATATCTTTTACCTGTTCAAGGGTACGGCCGCTGTCACAGGCACTGCCGATTACTTTGCCGAGGCCAAGGCTGCAACCCATACCGCGGCGCTGAGATTTTTCCTCCCGGGAGAAGCTTGATACGTCATCACCGAAAATAACCAGTTCAACGTTGGTAAGCCCCTTTCTTGCGGCCATCTTCTTTGCTAAAACAGCACTTAACACATCGCCTGCGTGATTGCCGGCGTAAAGCAGAACGCCCTTGCCTCTATCGGCCATTAAGAGTCCTTGGGCAACCGCCGCAGGAGACGGTGCCGCAAAAACGTCGCCGATCACCTTTATACATTCCCAGCCCCTGCCGCAAAAACCAAGGGAGCTGGGTTCGTGGCCGCTTCCGCCTAAGGTTACACAGGTAACCTGAGGTGTTTTGTCTTCTTTAAAGCCCTTGCGGGATACAATATGGCCGTCAACGTCAATATAGTCGCTCATTACAAGGGCAAGGCCTTCGAGCATTTCATCTGTTACGGTTTCGGGATTATTTATAAATTTATTTTTCATCGGTAGCCTCCTTGTAACTGCGGCTTAATTCATTTACGAACATAGCAAAGGATACGGCACCGGGGTCAAGGTGACCAAGGCCCTTATCCGGAAGATTTTTTGCTCTGCCGAATTTTGCCGGCATATTTTTTGTATCCTCTGCTGCAGCCCAAGCAGCCTTTGCGGCCTTGTTTAAAAGCACTGCAGAATCGGTTTCTTCGCAGTTAACTGCATTAATTGCAGCAATAAGCGGGTCTGCAAGGCTCTTATCACCTTCGGCAGCTGAGCTTACCTCGCGGATACCTGCAAGAGCTCCGTTAAATGCAGATTTTACAGGAGAGCTGATACCCTCACCTTTTAAAGCATTTGCCGCGCCGTCGGCCATAAGCGCCCAAAGAGGAGCTATAGAACCGCCGTTGATTGTCATTATTTCATCAAAAATACAGTAGAAAAATTCGCTGATATCATCAGCCTTAAAGTTCTCAGCTGCATTAGCTATAGCTTTACCTATTTTGGCGGCTGTAATGCCGTGGTCTCCATCGCCGGTTTCGCCGTCAAGATCACAAAGATATGATTCTTTTTCAACAAGTATATTTGCCGCATTTGCAAATACGGCTTTAATTTTATTCATATCCATAAGGTTTCTCCTTTTCAGTCTATGGTAAACACAATTTTCAGTACTTCTTTGTTCTTTACCATTTCTACCGCACGGTTGATCTCACTTAAGGGAAGAACGTGGGAGTAAAAGCTCTTGGGATCCAATTTTTTTTCCTTTATAAGCTGAAGAACGGGCTCAAGGGAATCAAAACGTTTATAGGTGAAATTGTGCATATGAAGCGTTGTGTTATTCTGCAGCTTAGAAGCATCTATCATACAATCGTCTGATCTCAAAACGCCCATTCCGCAAAGCTTTCCTCCCTGCTTTAAGCGATGAGATCCTTCTATTACTATTGACGAAGAGCCTACACAGTCAACCACAAAATCAAACTTTTCGCCGTTAAGCACCTCGTCCACGTTTTCTTTTTTGAAGTTAACGGCAATGTCTGCGCCGGCTTCCCTTGCCATTTCAAGACGGTCTTCCTGCGCATCAATAACTGCAACAACAGAGGGGGATTTTAATTTTATCATTCTCAGCATCCCCAGACCCATAGGCCCGCAGCCGTAAATTAAAACCTTACTGCCTTCGCAAATACCGAAATGTTCAATAGAGCTATGACACTCCAAAAGGGAAAGCAATACGCCGCCGTCTACAAAATCCATATCGTTGGGGAACTGCCCCTGGCTGTCATTATAAGGAATATCCTCTTCGGGAATACCGTCTTCAAGCATTGCTTTTTTATCTGCAACAATGCCGTACTCCGACATATTTCCGTAGGTACGTGAGTAACCGGGGGCCGGCTCTTTAGGTAAATTGGGACGGATAAAACGGTCTCCCAATTTTATGTAGCGCACTTTGCTGCCTAATTTCACAACTTCGCCTGCGCCCTCATGCCCTAAAATTGTGGGCAACTCACCCATACCCCCTTCTTTGGTAAGAGTGCCTGCAATAATATGTGAATCCGTGCCGTTGCAATATCCGCAGGCGCGAATTCTTACAAGAGCTTCGTATTCGCCTATTTCGGGGATAGGTATATTATTTTCTATTTCAACAATACCCGAACCCTTTACAACAACCGCTTTCATTGTATTTTCCATTTTTATACCCACTTTCTTTTTACGCCTTATTATCAGACATACACATTTTTATACATTCCATAACCTGATGCTTGACCCGCTCTACAACAGGCTTCATTGTTGTTATTATGCTTGTTGTTTCAGGGTCTCTTTTCAGTACGGCCTGAAGCTCCTGAAGGTATGCATAATGGAGCTGTGTGCCTATATTTACTTTATTTATACCAAGCTGAATTGCCTTTTGAACGTCCTCTGCAGGAAGACCGCTGCAGCCGTGAAGCACAAGCGGGGTATCAATAGCTTCGTTAACTTCGCAAAGCCGCTTAAAATTAAGCTCGGGTTTTTCTTCGTAAAATCCGTGAGCAGTGCCAATTCCTATAGCCAATGAGGCAATATCTGCACATTGGGCCATTTTAACGGCGGATTCCAGTTCAACAAGGAAGTCCTTTCCCGTATAGGTTCCTTCTGCGTTGCTTCCGCAAATTCTGCCAACCTCGGCTTCTACCGCAACACCGTGAGGCGCGGCATATTCAACAATAGTGCGGGTAAGGGCCATATTATCCTCAAGGGGCAAAGGTGAGCCGTCTATCATTACGGAACGGTAGCCGGCATCAATTGCCTGCTTGCATTTTTCTTCATCAACACAATGGTCAAGATGGTTCACAATTGGTACGGAGGCTCTTTTTGCTACTATGTTTCCAAGGGAGCTTAAATACTCAAAACCATGGGCTTGGGTAACCTGGCCAATGGTTGCAATAATTATAGGTGAGCGAAGCTCTTCTGCGGCGGCAACTATTCCGTATAGTTCCCATTCGTCGGAATAGTTAAAGGCCGGAATTGCGAACTTGCCGTCATCTGCCTGTTTAAGTAACTGACGTATATTGCCTATCATATCCATTTCACCTTCCTGTTAATAATAAGCATAAAGTATTATTTATTGTTGTAATATTATCATAACTTATCATTATAGTCAAGTATTATTTAACCAGGCACAAAAATGCGCCGTTATTGCCATAATTGGATTCTAAATATGTTGTATAAACTATCATAATGTGTTATAATTAATTAAAAGTATACAAAAGAGGCTCTTTTATGTTATATGTAACCAGCAGACGAAACAAAATACTTCAGATAATAGAAGAAAAAAAGATAATAAGCGTAAGCCAGCTTCTTGAGATGATTGACGCTTCTCCTGCCACCATAAGAAAAGATTTAACCTATCTTGAAAGCCAGGGGCATGTTAAAAGAAGCCGCGGGGAGGTATCTGTTACAGCGGATAGTCCTTTACCAACCTTCTCTTCCCGTTCAACTCACAACGAATACGCAAAGGCAATTATTGCCGAAGAGGCGGTTAAGCTGATAAAGGATAATGATTCTGTTATTCTTGATTCCGGCACCACATCCTACGAAATTGCAAAAAGGCTGGATTCCTTTAATAATCTTACGGTTATAACCACATCCCTGCCTATTTGTATGTACCTTTCCCAGAACACTAAAATTAACGTTATAATGCCCGGCGGCATTTTGCACAGGGACGTGGACTGTCTTATTGGCCCTGAAGCAGAGAAATTTTTCAAAAACATTGAAGCAAATATTATGTTTGTTTCCGCAACCGGCATTCGCGAGGGTGAGGGGCTTACTTTAACGCTTCCTTATGAAACAAACACCAAAATAAATGCTATCCGTTCAGCTAAAACAGTATGCGCGGTTATGGATTCCACCAAAACAGACCGTGTATGTATAAACCTTTTTGCGCGGTTTAATGATCTTGATTATTTTATTACCGAGAAAAAACCGGCAGAATCCCTGTTAAATTCCCTTGAAGAATCCGGCGTTAAGGTAATATACCCCGAAAAGCAGTAACTCACTTATATTGAATTAAAAGATATGAAAAAAACAGCCCTGAGAATTCAGGGCTGTTTTGCAGTTGAAGTTTATTTTTCGTTTTCTCTGAGGGCGCCTAAGGAACCGCCGGGGTGACGCTTAACGTACTCCTGTGGAGTTTGGTTTTTGGTGGCCTGTAAAATTACGCTTAAGGCCTGAATAACCAGAGTTTCGCTTAAAATGGAAGTGCGGGGAGCACGGTTTAAGGGGCCTCCTTCGTTATCTACGTGAGCTAAAATATGAATATCCGCATACTTTGCAAGGAAGGACTGTTCATTACCAGTAACAGCAATAAGCTTTGCGCCGTTATTCCTTGCAGCTATGGCAGTAGCTTTAAGCTCACTTGTTTCGCCGCTGTTGGAAATGTAGATCACAACGTCCCCTTCATTAAGCTGACCGCAGGAGCCGTGTACCGCCTCGGTGCCGTGAAGGTAGTAGGTAGGTGTACCTGTAGAGGAAATAAGGGAAGCGCCGTACTGAGCAACGTAAGAGGGCTTGCCTATACCTGTAATATGCAGTCTGCCGCCCTGCTTTTCGCTTTCTAATATCATATTGGCAGCGGCAGTATAGTTTTCAATGCAAAGGCCGTCTATAGCCTTGAGCATTTCCTGTTTGGTTATTTCTTTAAAGGCATTAAAAGCGTTCATTATATTATCTCCAATCCATTTCTGTCGGGAAGCTTAGGGAAGCTTTTGCAAATTCCCTCCTGATACCAATATGCTACAGAGGAAATATCGTCCTGCAGGGGCAGATAGCGGCCGTCACTTCTCCAGCCGAGGGCCTGAATAGTAACCTTAAGATCCTTTTTAAAGTAAATAGGATCGGTAATATGCCAACGGTAAAGGTTAAAGCGGCGCTGAGAATTATAGCAGGTATCTACCTTGTTCATATACATACCTGTATAGGGAGTAGTATACTCAATATAGCGGCCGTTATCGTCATTTACGCAGTTTACAGAGCAGTTATCATCAAAGCAGTAAGCGCCGCAGAAATAGTCTTCCGTACCGGTGCCGCAGATAGTGGGGAATTTTTTATCGCCGTCTATAAAGAACTTAATTTCTCCTTCGCCCCACCAGCCGTTATTTTTAACGCCCCAGAGCATATAGGTGCCAACGTAAACGCCGTTACCTTCGATATTATCAAGGATCGTATAATCCTCCATATAAGGAAGAGGATTTGTTCTTCTGAACTGAGCGTGGAAGTACATTGCGTTTTCGGGAATGAACTTCTTTTCGCAGTCTATCTGATAAAAGAAGGTTGTTTTTTCGGGAGAAAGGTTTTCTACCGTCATCTTAAAGCCTTTTCTGAAGGGCATTTCCCAATAGCAGTTAAAGGCGCTGCCGGGATTTACGCATACGGGCAGAGAGGAGATCTGAGTAAACTTTTTATTCTGAGCATAAGCAAAAAAGTCGGTTAAAGGAACCTCAACAGAAGGGATATCGCTACCGTCCCAATATATTCTTAAAATAAGGTTACGGTCATACTTTGTCATAATTGTGCACCAGATATGCTTTATGGCGCCCATAAAATTAACGTCTGCAATAACGGCGGTGCTTTCAGGAGCAATATCGATACAGGGACTTACCTTCCAACCCTGACCTAATTCTCTTGCAGCATTAGCGCCTGTACCTTCGGTTGCCATACCGCCCTTACCCTTTTCACCCTTAGGGTTCTCGGCGCAAAGGGATATATTTTCAATGTCCTTTGGAATATAAAAATCATTTAACATTTTGTAATCCTCCTTAATATTTATGTTTTCATTTTAGCACAAATATGCTATAATTAAATAGCAAATCTTGTTCAGGAGTTTAACATTTCTTGCTATGGATATTAATTTGATCAACCCTTACGTGCGCAGAGCAATGTATTCGGTACTGGAAACGGCCATCGAGCGCAGAGTGATTTTAGATTACGAGCTTATTTATATTGAAGAGGGCACCTTGCATCTTATTTACAACAGCAGGGACTTTTATTTTGAAAAGGGGGCAGTTTTGCTGTTAAGCCCCGGTGTACCCCACAGCTTTGTTCTTGAAAAGGGCAGGAGCATCAGCCAACCCCATATTCATTTTGATATGGAATTTGACCGTTTCAGCAAAGACGTTTATATTTGCTATAAGGATCTTCCCTTCTTTACCGATAAGGATAAAAGAATGCTGAGAACGGATATTTTTGGGCAGCGGCAAACGCCGCTTCTGGAGATACGCAACAAGGACCAATTTATTAAGACTATGTTTGAGCTTATTGATACCTACGGAGAAAACACTCTGTATACCAAGGCGCTGGCCGTAAATCTTATACAAACGGTTATTGAGGATAATTTTAAAAATCGGTTTGATGAAAATAAGGAAAATTCCCTTACGGCGGTAGAGCTTAAAGGCTTTATTGATTCCAATTGCAACAGAAAGCTTAATCTGGAAATACTTGAGGGCCAGTTTCATTACAGCCGGTTTTATCTTGAAAAGGAATTTAAGGCCCGTTACGGATATTCGATTATGAATTATTATAATGAAAAGCGCCTTGAAAAGGCAAAGGAGCTTTTAAAGGATATGACAGTGACCCAAACCGCCACTGCTTTAGAGTATTCTTCAATTTATACCTTCAGCCGCGCCTATAAAAACAAATTCGGAGTTTCACCTTCCAAATAAGAAAAGCCTCTGCTTAAGCAGAGGCTTTTTATTATTTTTCCAAGGGAGAATTTTTCTTTGAAGCAAGATGCTCTTTTGTTAGCTTTGCCACGATACCTGAAAGGCCTATAAGAGCCACAAGGTTTGGCAGAGCCATAAGGCCGTTGAGGGTATCGGCAATATCCCAGGCAAGGCCTAATTCCATTGTTGCGCCAACAACGGTTATAAGCACGAAAATAACCTGATACACTCTTATGCTCTTTTCACCGAACATATATTCACAGCAGCGGGAGCCGTAAAGACCCCAGCTGAGGATGGTTGAAAGAGCAAAGAGGGTTATACCGACAGCAATAATAATTGCGCCCATTTTATCGCCGAATACTGTGCCGAATGCCTGCGCGTTAAGGGCGGTTGTACCTTTAACGCCATAGTTAAGATCTATTCCGCTCATAAGGAGAGAGAGGCCTGTAAGGGTACAGATAACGATAGTATCCATAAACACTTCAAAAATACCGTAAAGGCCCTGCTTTACAGGGTTGGTCTCGCTGGTTGCTGCATGAGCCATAGGCGCAGAGCCTAAGCCCGCTTCGTTGGAGAAAACGCCGCGTTTAACACCCCAGGTTATGCACTGCATAAGGGTAAAGCCGCCAACACCGCCAACTACTGCGCCGGGGTTAAATGCACCTTTGAAGATCATTCCGAATACGGTTCCGATACTGCCGATGTTTGTAAATATAATAATAAGGCAGGCAATAATATAAACTGCGCTCATAAAAGGCACCAGCTTTTCGGTTACAGAGCCGAGCCTCTTAATGCCGCCAATAAGAACCAGAGCAACAATTACGGCTACAACAACGCCGATAATAATATTAATTGTCTGAACATTTTCGGACATATTGGGAGCGAAGGTTTGAATTGCGGTATTAATAGAATCGGTTATATTGCCTACCTGAACCGCATTTCCTATGCCAAAAGCGGCCAAGGCGCCAAAAATGCAGAAAATAACCGAAAGCCATTTCCAGTTACGGCCCAAGCCGTTGGTTATGTAATACATAGGGCCGCCTACCCAGTCACCCTTTTTGTTTCTTTCGCGGTATTTAACAGAAAGAACAACTTCGGCATACTTTGTACACATACCTATAAGGGCGGTTATCCACAGCCAGAAAATCGAGCCGGCACCGCCTAAGGTTATAGCGAAGGTAATACCTGCAATATTACCTGTACCTACGGTAGCTGCAAGGGCGGTGGAAACAGCCTGAAACGGAGTTACTTCACCTTTACCTGCATTGGATTTTTTAAATATTTTGCCTATGGTATTCTTCATTGCATAGCCGAATTTTCTAAACTGAAATGCGCCGGTGCGAATGGTAAGCCAGATACCTGCGCCAACCAGCAGAATGAGCATGGGAACACCCCATACAACGTTGTTCACGGCACTGTTTACGTTGCCGATCGCTTCAAAAATTTCGTTCATAATTTTTCCTCACTTTAGCAGTTTAAATTGCCGCATTAATAGTGTTATTATATTGCAACAGCAGGGGGTTGTCAATAAGAAGTTTATTTTTTAAGCTTTATTTTGCTGAATATTAGGGGGTAAATGGCAATGGCAAATAAAACGACAAACATATAGCGAACCGTGTCTGCCACAAGAGAAGAGCCTATAATCGGCTTAAGGCCGGATTTTATACCAACAGTAAGCCCTATACCTACAACATACTTTATTGCCTGGACCCATTTCTTATTACATTCAGGATCAAAATTAATATATTTATGCTCTATTATCCAGCCTATTGCGAAGCCTAAGCCTGCGCCTATTGCCTTGCAGATGCTTTCGGTAACATCTTCGTTTATTATGCCATTATTAAAAAGTACAATAACATATATGCCAAGGGCTATGCCAAAAAAGCAAAGGCCAAGCCCCGTGGCTAAATAATGTTTTTCCAGTTTTTCATAGAAAATGCTTATTAAAATACTTATTAATAAGGTGATACCAAAGGCTACAAGCACGTCCTCGGGAGTATGTACTCCAAGATACAGCCTTGAAAAGCCCACAAGCACTATAAGAATGAAACAAATAATTTTAAACCAAAACTTTTTATAAGAAAAAGCAAGGGGTGAAAACAGGGCGGTGACGCTTTGGGTATGGCCGCTTGGGAAGGAATAGCTTCCGCCTGTGCCTTCTATTGCCTGACCGACGGGGGTCAGGGTATTATCCCGTACCCAGGGCCGTTCTATACGGAAGGTTATTTTAAGGCCGTGAACCAGAAGCCCCGAAAAGAAATAGGTAAGGGCAGTCTTCATAGCGGTCTTTTTATCTATACACCAATAAATAAGGCAAAGCACGGCTATCATAACGGTTTCCTCGCCTAAGAGGGTTATAACCGAAACGATACTGTTAAAAAAGGGGGTTCTTATACTTTCAAGTAAATGCAAAAATTCCATTAAAATCACTCCAAAGAAGAATAAATAGCCGCATCCAGGAAGGGAATATACAAATCGTGATCGGCAGGAGTTCGCTGCTGAACGTAAACGTAAAACAGATCCTCCTTAGGGTCTATCTGCACCCAGACACCCAACGCACCGGACCAACCCCATTCCCCTA
The DNA here is from genome assembly GCA_045541395.1 of Eubacteriales bacterium. Classification (GTDB taxonomy): domain Bacteria; phylum Bacillota; class Clostridia; order Oscillospirales; family UMGS1783; genus JAZRWQ01. Next base: position 87,698 of record JAZQIZ010000008.1, on the reverse strand, counting down.
CGGAGGGGTTTGCGGCGGTATGGTTATTCACAAGAACTCTTACGCCTAAGCCGTAGGAATACGAATTACCGAAGCAACAATGTTCACCGTTACGGAAATCTGCCAGCTGGGTTTCATTCAGCTGAGGAGTATGCATATACTCTACGGTCTTTCTGCCTAAAATTCTTATATTGCCGTAGCTGCCGCCTAAGGAAAGCATTCTTGCAAACTTAAAGAAATCCTCCAAAGTGGAAATAAGGCCTGCGCCGCCCGAGAAGAAAGAGACCTCTTCAAAATCAAGACTTGCGTCTATTGGGATATTATTTATACCCGAAGCAACCTTAAGGCCTCCGCTTGCGGGGGTATAGGCAACGGCTAATCTCTGGCGGTCAAGATCCTGCAGATCAAAGGAGGTATTATTCATTCCCAGCGGGGTAAAGATATTCTCCTTGCAATACCGGGCAAAGGTTTTGCCGCTCCATATTTCAATAAGGGCACCTAATACGTCAATACAGAAGCTATAACGGTAATGAGTTCCGGGTTCAAAGGCAAGGGGCATTCTTGCAATTTCCCTTGCAACTCTTACGGTGTCCCATTTTTCGCCTCTGGCCTTGGCATTGAGCCATTTTTCCGCCAGAGCCTTATAATTACCGTATTCGTCATCATAGCTAAGGCCTGCAGTCATAGTAAAAAGGTGTTTAATAAGAATTGGATTCTGAGCCTGTCTTATGCCGTTTTCATCCTGAATAAGCATATTGGAATATTCGGGAATGAATTTTGAAAGAGGATCCAGCATTGAAAAGGCGCTTTTCTCCCAAAGCAGTAAGGCAGCAACCACCGTTACAAGCTTAGTAGCGGAATACATTTTATACAAGGTGTTTTTATCTACAGGTATTTGCCTTTCCTTATCGGCAAAGCCCTCATAGCCTTCATAACAAAGCTTTCCGCCCTTGCCTATCATTATGCCGCAGCCGGGGGCGACCTTATTTTCAACAATACGTCTTAAAGCGCTTTTAACGTGAATGCCCAGACTGTCTGTAAAGCCGTTAAAGTTCATATTATTTCCCTCCGTATAATAAATTAATTATCCACAAACGAACAGATGAAGGCAAAATACTTGCCAGAACCGATAAGAAGCTGTAAGTAAGGCCAACCGAATAAAGGGGCTTGAGCTTTTTTTTGAGCGCTATACGGTAAATTATATCGGCCGCCTTTTGGGGAGACATTCCCTCTTGCTCATCCTTTTCCATTTTTAAAACCGATTTTTCTATTCTGCCCAAATATTCTTTATTACCTTGGTTTTCTTTTATTCTTGCCTTGGTAAAGCCTGTTTTGATATCTCCGGGCATTATGGCGCTTACCTGAATATTAAATGGCTTAAGTTCAATGGCAAGAGCCTGACTGTAAGCATTTATTGCGGCTTTGGAGGCACTGTAATGGGCCTGAAAGGGAATGGGCGCCACAGCGGCTACCGAGCTTATATTGATTATTTTGCCTCCGTTTTTACGCATAAGGGGTATTACCGCCTTGCAGGCGTTATCCATACCGTGGAAGTTGGTTTGAAAAAGCTCAGTTCCGTTATTTATAAATTCACAAGCTCCCGAAATTCCAAAGCCTGCATTATTAATAAGCATATCCACACTGCCTGTGATCTCAAGAGCTTTTCTGATACTTTCTATATCTGTTACAGAGCCTGTTATATGAGTAATATTTGCATTATGGGTCACATCCTTGCGAGACAGCTCAAACACATTATGGCCTTCTTTCGCGAATTTCTCACACAAAGCAAGACCGATCCCCGAAGAACCGCCTGTTATAAGTACAACCATAAAAATCACCCTCTCTTTTCTTTATTTTAACCTATGCAACAGGCATATGTCAAATTTATCTTTTACTCATTGATTAAACTGCAAATTTACGGTAAAATATATTCGGAAGGTGATAATTATGAAAATTACATTCTTAGGCGGGGCAAGGGAGGTTACGGGCTCCTGCACCCTTCTTGAGACGGGCAATAAAAAAATACTGATAGATTGCGGTCTTGAACAGGGGGCCGATACCTATGAAAACGCCGAGATACCCGTTAAGGCCTCGGAAATTGACTTTATGTTTCTTACCCACGCTCATATAGACCATTCGGGCAAAATTCCAATGCTTACAAAGCAGGGCTTTAAGGGGAAGGTTTATACTACCGCCGCCACAAAGCGTCTTTGCTCCATTATGCTTATGGATTCCGCCCATATACAGGAGCAGGAGGCAGACTGGCGCAATAAAAAAGCAAAAAGACAGGGCTTGCCTGAATATGAGCCTCTTTACACCCAAAAAGATGTACAGGCTCTTATTGCTGATATAGACGGCTGTTCATATAATAAGGAGTATGAAATTTGCCCGGAAGTAAGATTCAGGTTTATTGATGCAGGCCATTTACTGGGCTCTGCCTCGGTTGAGCTGACCTTAAAAGAAAACGAAGAAGAGAAGGTCTTGCTGTTTTCGGGGGATATAGGAAATATTGACCGGCCTTTAATAAGGGACCCTCAAAAACCCACTAAGGCAGATTACGTTGTTATAGAATCCACCTACGGCGACCGTACTCACGGCCCAAGAAAGGATTACGAAGCCCAGCTCACAAAAATTATTCAGGACACCTTAGACAGGGGCGGCAACCTTGTAATACCTGCCTTTGCAGTAGGGCGCACTCAGGAATTTCTGTATCTTATACACTGCATAAAGCAAAAGGGCCTTATTAATGGTCATCCGGATTTCCCCGTTTGGGTGGACAGTCCCCTTGCCATAGAGGCCACTAGAATTTACGACGGCTCTCTTATGGATTATTACGATGAAGAGACTTTACGCCTTATAAATAACGGCGAGGATATATTGGATTTTAAGGGGATCAACTTTTCAGTTACTGCCGAGGAATCCAAACAGATAAACCTTGATCCTACCCCTAAAGTTATAATCTCTTCTTCGGGTATGTGTGAAGCGGGGCGTATCCGCCACCACTTAAAGCATAATTTATGGAGAGAGGAAAGCACTGTTCTTTTTGTTGGGTATCAGTCTGCAGGTACGTTGGGCCGCATTATTCTTGACGGGGCAAGGGAAGTAAAGCTTTTTGGTGAGCCTATTACCGTAAAAGCCCATATTGAGCAGATGGACGGTATAAGCGGCCACGGCGACAAGGAAATATTGCTTGACTGGCTAAAGGTCTTAAAGCCCCAAAAGGTATTTGTAAACCACGGCGAAGAAGAAAGCGCAGAAAATTTTGCAAAGGAAATAAAAGAGATCCTTGGCTTTGAGGCGATCGCACCTTATACCGGCCAGGCGTTTGATCTGATAAGCAACCAAAGTATTTCCGAGGGCAACAGGAAGCCTCTTGAAAAGAAAAGCAAGGTCTCCCCTGCTTATGAAAAGCTTTTAAAGGCACAAAATAAGCTTTTTGAAATTATAAACTCACTGAAGGGCGGTTCTAATAAGGAAATAGAAGCCGTAACCGAGCAGATAAACAGTATTATAAATAAGCACTGAAAAAAGCACTCTTAAGAGTGCTTTTTTAATATTTGACATATACCGATAATTATGCTAAAATTCTTAAAAACGAAAGGGAGGTTTTGGTATGTCATTTGAAGAAAAATTCAGCGAAGGCGCATTATTTGCCAATATGAATCAGCTTGCCTCTCTTTTGGTTGTAAAGGAAAAAATGCTGAGAATTACAAGTGTTCAGATCGAATGTGATTATATGTTCCATCTGGGCGGTCTTGAATACAAGGCGGACGGGTATTTATACAAGTCTGAGCTTTTGCAAAAGCAAATTGAACTGAAATGCGAATTTCAGCATCTTACAAGAGAACAGGTGTTAAAAAAGGCAAAGGCCAATTTAAAAGAGCGAACTATGGAGCGGGCCGCCATGGGCAACAGAGTTATAAGCGCCATTAAGCGCCTTGAAGAGCCTATGCCTTCCCAACAAGAAATAGCTCAGATGGAGAAGGTTCTTGAAAAGATATTTTTAAAGATACACCCTGCGTTCACCCAAAAAAGCTCGAAAAAAAATGATACTCTTATAAAAAAGGCCTGCGAATATTTTGAAAACGGCCGCCTTAAGAGCCTTGAAATACTGAATGTAATGTTGCCGGAGCTGCCACCTGTAAAGAAGGAGGATATTGCCCAATACAGCAAAAATATAACCGCTCAACTAAGAAGGAATATTAAGGCGGTTAAGGCTATTCAACAAGCCTATCCTTATAACAAGATTCCTGTAATGACAGATAAAAACACCCTTAGGGAAAAGCAAAAGGAAGCTGAAGCCCTTATAAAAAAAGAACAGAACCATATGTATTCTTTGGAAAAAACGTTGGATTCATTATTTTAACGCATACCTTTCGGTATGCGTTATTTTTTACTTTGTTCTTATATCGGTTATCTGAGGCTCAAAATCCACGTTGGGGAAATCACAGTCACTGTGAAGTACAGTACCATCTGTTGTAACACCTAAAAATCCGCCGAAGCCGCGGTAAAGTGATTCAATATTTTCCCAATGTGTCATGGGACGAACGTCAAAATCGGGTTCGGGCACTAAGTAAATCTTACCGTTTTCCAATACTGCAATGGCTTGAGATAAATACACAAAAGGCTTTGTAGTATATTCAAGACATGCCGTATCGAAAAATTCTTCCGTACCGGCAAACAGAATATTATCTTTAGTATAACCTATAAGTACGCCCTGCTTAGTATAATGAAAATCGGTTACGTTTTTCCAGTTTTCAGCGGCCCTTATATTAAAATTATCCTCACCGAGCACTTTTATTGTTCCGTCCTTTAAAAGGGCGGCTGTAATATAAATTCCGTCGGTTGAAACCTTTACAACATCCTTAAGAACGCTAAGATCATATTTTTCACCTATAGTTGTACCTATATCCACAACCGTGCCGTCTTTTTTCAGGCCTACCGCATACCAGCTTCTGCCGTCTATTGCAACTATATCTGTCCAATCGGAAATATCATTATTGCTTACTTCACCCGCAAGCTCAACAGTGCCGTCCTTCTTAAGGCCTAAGGTAAAGCTGTCTCCCGCAACAATATCTACAATATCGGTCCACTCACTCACATTAAGCTGCATATACCTGTTTTCCCCCTGGGCGATAACCGTACCGTCATTTTTCAAGGCTACAAGGTGACGGTTACTGCAGGCCAGCTTCTTAACGTCCGAAAGCTCACTTGGATCTATAAATGAAGAATCATCAATACGATCCCCGTATTCATTAATTACAACAGTACCGGAAGGAGTGGCCCAAACAGCATAAGCACAGTCTATTGTGTCCAGCCGAATACCCTCATAATAATCGTTGGAGGTAGAAACAGGCTTTCCGTCGGCTCTTAAACCGCATATGTGATAAACTCCTGCATCAATATGAACTATCTGACTCCAGCCTTCAACTAAGCTTTTATTCATAGAGGTATCTCCTGTAATAACTACAGTACCGTCCTTTTTAAGGCCTACGGTGGTGGAACCGCAAGCGCTGATGCTTACTATATCCTTCCATTGATCGGTATTACACTGTCCAAAATTATTGGCGCCTATTGAAATAACGGTGCCCTTATCCGTAAGGGCTGCAGTATGATGATCTCCTGCGGCTATCTGAATAATATTCGCAAGGCTTTCGGTATTACATTCGCCATCCTTATTGCGGCCAAAAGCTTTTACTGTGCCATCTTTCATAAGCGCAAGGCTGTGAAACCCTCCTGAGGCTATGGCGCCTACGCCGCTAAGCCCTGCTATTTCAAGCTCGTTATACTTTTCAATGCCTACCGCCAGAACGTTGCCGTAACAGTCCAGCCCTAAGGTATACCAGTTGCCTGCGGCTACCGATTCAATATTTCTCCATTTGGATATATCCTTCTGCTCTTGAGCATTAACGCCGATCACTTCGGCGGTGCCGTTATTTTTTACGTAGGCCGTATGGTTTCTGATTGAGCTGACAAAGCTTTTTCTAAAGGGCTCAGCTTCAAGATCCAAAAGCTTTATTTCTTCCTGCGGCTTTATTTCTTCCTGCGGCTTAATTTCCTGAGGCTCGCTTTTTTGAGGCCCGCTTTTTTGAGGAATACTTTCCTGCGGCGCACTGCTTTGAGGCTTAAGAGCAGGAGCCTTATTGCAGGCGCAAAGGGAAAGAGTTAATGTTATCATAAGGGTCAAAGCTAAAATTTTTTTCATAACGCACTCCCTCTCAAACTACTGAATAATTTCCGGCAAGGCAATAAATTTAACCGTGCCGTTTGCCAGAACAGCGTATACTCCCCTATTCGAGTTACAAAGAGAAACAACATCTTTTTCCTCGCTCAGCAAAAACACCGTATCCGTGGAAGTGGAATGAAGGAAATAAACTCCGTTGTCCGTAGCAAAATACAAGTTGTCCAAATAGGACGCTATTGCTTTTACGGGGCCGTATTCGCTTTTCAGATCCATTATCGAATACTCATTGGGCCTAAAATAAGAATGACTGCCGTCAAACAACACTCTTCCGTCTTCTGTAAGGGCATGAATTCTACTGCAAGCCCCGGATGAGTCAACGTCAACTATATTTTCCCATTTAAGAAAATCCCCGCTCTCTCTTATGGGTTTACCTGTAAATACAATTTTGCCTTGGTTTGTTATACCTATTGTATAATCCCTGTATGCATATACCTTTTTTATGTCGGACCATTCCTCCACATTGCACTGTCCCTCCGGATTTTTACCTGTCGCTACAACGGTTGAGTCCTTTCTGAGGCCAACAGTATGCCAATCGCTTGTAGAAACCTGTATAATATCCTCCCAGTCCTCAACATTGCATTCTCCGTCGGAATTATCTCCTACAGCTATAACAGTACCGTCCTTCTTCACGCCCACTGTGGCAGAGGAAGAATCTATATCTATTATATCTTCCCAATCGTATACTGCAAGTTGGTTGTATAAATGATTGCCGCGGGCATATACCCTGCCATCTGAAGAAAGGCCCAATCTTCCACCTGCAACAAGCTTTACAACGTTGCTCCATTCCTCACAGGGAGCGCCCTCAAGAAAAGGAGCGTACATACTTTTATCCTCTAAGAACATATAAATGCTATTCCCATAAATAGAAATACTGTCTATTCGTCTGTAGGATGCAAGTATATCTTTTCCATTGATATTGCCTGCGGCGCATACGGAACCGTCCTTCTTTATTCCCGCCGTACCGCAGTATGAGGCATCTATCTTTACTATTTCGCCGTATTCTTCAAGCTCATCCTGTCCGTATATGGCAGAACCCGTTACTATAACAGTACCGTCCTTTTTTAAGCCTACGGTGGTATCACCGGCGGCTGATATCTGCACAATACCCTTCCATTGGCCCACGTCACACTGCCCCAAGGTATTTTCCCCTGCGGCTACGACCGTGCCGTCCTTTCTAAGGCCTACGGTATGATGGTCTCCCGCCGCGATCTGAATAATATCTTCCCATTGATCAAGATCACATTCGCCGTTTTCATTTCGACCGAAGGCTTTTACGGTTCCGTCCTTTAAAAGGGCAACGCTGTGAAACCCTCCTGAGGCAATAGAGCCTACGTTACTGAGCTTTGTAATTTCCGATTCATTTTCCCTGAAATCACCTACTGCAAAAACCTTGCCGTCTTCGGTAAGGCCAAGAGAGTACCAGTTGCCTACAGCAACGGAAACAATATTACTCCAATCCTCAACGTTACATTGGCCGTAATCGTTATTCCCCTGTGCTACAAGCTTCCCCTTGCTGTTAATATAAACAAAATGGTTTCTGCCCCCGTCACTGCTATATAAAGGAAATTTTTCCGCCTTAAGATGTAAGGGCCAAAAGCTTTCCCTTTGAGGCTCGTTTTTCTCAGGTTCACTTTCTTGGTGCTCACTTTCCTCTACGGGGGCGCTGCTCTGGGGCTTAAGAGCAGGAGCCTTATTGCAGGCGCAAAGGGAAAAAAGGAGCGCAAAAATCAAAGCATACGCAAAGTATCTTTTCACTTAACTCACCTCTGCTTCAGTTAACAAGTATCATTTTATAGTTCAGATCTATAAATGCGCTGTCTACATTGGTGGATTCTTCACTGAGGAGCTTCATATTGTTATTGTAAGTTCTGAATTTGGAATCCCCCAACATTTCGTAACCGCTGTTTGTTTTAGCTGCTGTAGAAACATTTCTGCTCAGCAGATCGTATTTACCTACCCACCGCTGATCTTCTACAGAGTATATTTCAAGGTAGTTATGATAGTTTCCGTCGGTATTAAAAAGGGCGATTTTACCGTCGGGAAGTTGATTAAGGTAAAACATACCCTTAATATTAAAGACTGATTGAAGGTTTTTATCAAAACCCCAAACGCAATCCGCACCCAAAAACAGAAATCCGAACTCATTTTCCACTATTGGGAAAGACCTGATCTCTGCAGGTTGGTAAGTAATATCGGAAATTTTATTTGTATTAAGTAATACGTTTTCAGAAGAGTACTCTGAAATAACGGTAAACATACCTTCATTATCTACAATTCTGAAAAGCATATAGCAGTTTCCGTTACCTAAGGCGCAGGAAGAAAAGTATCGTAAGTCGGGCACCCCCACAGCCTTTTCTGCTATTACTTTTAAATACTCCGTTGCAACAGAAACATTTCCCTCTCTGTCTATTAAATACAGGGGGCCGTCCTCCTGGCAGCCGAAAAATCCGCCGTCGGTCTCCTTTGCAAGAACAAGCATTCCTTTGGGTGAAGCGCCCATTGCCGAATATTCCGATTTATACGCGGTTTTCTTTTCCCACAGCATTTTGCCTGTTTCCAGATCAAACGCGGCAAAATAAGAGATATTATCTTCTTGGTCGGGGCAATGGAAATATATTGTGTCATTACTTGCCGCTATTTTGATCATATTGGAAGAATGGGCAATATCTATTGTGTAAATATGATTATACTCCATATCGGTAACCGAAATAAGGCTTATGGTACTGCCGTAGGCAGAGGATAGGAATATATGCTTATCCTTGGGTGTAATATGGCTGTAAAATTTGCCGGGGAGTTGTATATGGCCATTTTCATACACAGTCTCGTATTCTTTGGAAATTCCACTATGTATGGACCCATCTTCCTCTGCAGGAGCACCTACAGATTCCTTGTGGGGCTTTTTGCAGGCGCAAAGGGAAAGCAATAACAGAACCGCAATTATTATAGCAGTATATTTTTTCATAATAAGACCTCCATAATATTTCACACAACGGGCGTGGCTATATAAAGCTTATACGGATTTTCAAATTCAACAAAGCAGTTAGACTCAGCATCTATACCCTCCGGAGTCAAAGTAAATCCAAACATATCCCGGCTATCCTTAATTTCTTCTTCTGCTCTTCTGGTTTCTAAAACCGTGCCGTCTTTCTTATATCCTCTGACCCCAAGGCTTCGGTAATTCATAAGCTTTACGATACCGGTCCAATCCTGCACCTCCAAAGTGCCGTAGTTATCATCGCCCACTGCTACAACGGTACCGTCCTTCTTAAGGCCTGCCACATGATGTTGCCCTGAGCTTATCTGAATGATATCCTTCCAATCCTCAAAATTAAACTTACCGTCATAATCCTCCCCCGCAAACATAACGGTACCGTCCTTCTTAAGGCCCACACAAAAACCTGAGCTGGCACTTACCTGAACAATATCCGACCAATGAGAAATATTACACTGATCGTAATGATTATTTCCTGCTGTAACAACGGTGCCGTCTTCTTTAAGTCCGATCAAGGTTTTATACCAACCCGAAACGGCTTTTACGTTTTCCCAATCCTCGGGAGCGGTCTCAGAATAGTAAAAGTTTATCTCTTCACCACTGCGGTCAAAAGCCAAATAACGGCCTGCTCCCGCTACGGCATAACCAACTTCGGAAAAACGCTCAGGGGAATTTACCTTATCGCAAGTGCCTGCAACCAAAAGCTTGCCCTCGGCGGTAATACCAATGGTCAATCCGCTTCCGCCGTCTATTGCAACTATATCCTTCCAATGAGACGTATCACATTCACCGTCGCTGTTTAAGCCTGTAGTTATAACCGTACCGTCATTCTTAAGAAAAACGGTGTGGTTTGCACCTGCGCTTATATTCACGATCTCACTGATATTATCAACCTTACACTGACCAAAATTATTGGCGCCTGTTGCAACAATAGTTCCGTCTGATTTTAAACCTACCGTATGGCGATTGCCTGCGGCCACAGCCACAATGTTGTTCCAATCCCCAACCTTACATTGGCCATAGGTATCATCGCCCACAGCCACTACCGTGCCATCAGCCTTTAAGCCTACCGTATGATAAGAGCCTGCCGATATGCCTACGATCTGCGCCCACTCTGAGGTATTGCACTGACCGAAATTATTTGAGCCCCAGGTGGAAACCTCGCCGTTACTAAGTAAAACTGCTACGTGACAATCACCTACAGCAACACCTGCAGCCCCGCTCTTTTTATATAACGACTCACTCCAGGGCTTTGCACCGATGTATCCTTCATTACCGGGCTCCACCACAACTGCTGTATGGCCCGGATCTATATATGCCAGCAAGCCAACACTCATATCTGCCATTACCGGTCCAATATCGGTATAAGCAAGGCTTAGCTTTTTATAATCCTGCATAGGCTCTTCCTGTAATTCTTTCGGGGGCTCACTTTCCTCTACAGGGGCACCGCTTTGGGGCTGTGAAACGGGAACCTTATTACAGGCGCAAAATGAAAATATTAATATAAGTATAAGCAATAAAGCAATATATTTTTTCATATTAAAGCCTCCTTTGTAAGTTCACATTAGCATATGGGAATTTATGTGTCAATGGGCAATTTGCATTAATTTCGCATTTTGCCAAAAAAACTTTTGAAAATATTACAAAACGGTTACAAAGCGGTAACAAGTTGTTACTTTTTAATAAAAAAACAGCTCACGAACAGTTCGTGAGCTGTAATTTAACTAATTAAAATTAGTCGGAGATGTAAGGCAGTAAAGCGATCTGTCTTGCTCTCTTGATAGCTTCGGTAAGCATTCTCTGATGCTTAGCGCAGGTACCGGTAGCACGCTTAGGAAGGATCTTAGCGCGTTCGGACATATATCTGCGAAGCTTTGCAGTATCTTTGTAATCGATATATTCAGCCTTGTCTACACAGAAAGTGCAAACCTTTCTTCTGGGCTTTCTATTCATTCTCTGCTTTTCCATAAAAGGTTATCCTCCTTGTCTTATTAATTTCATTTTTGCCGTTTATCAGAACGGCAGTTCGTCATCGCCGGTCATCTCTTCGAAATCACCGGGTGTGCCTGCGGTAAAGGAAGGAGCTTCCTCATAACGGGCATTGCTGTCCCTCTTGTTTTCCGCAAACTGAACTTCATCTGCTACAACCTCATAAACGCGGCGGTTTTTACCTTCCTTGTCCTGCCAGGTTCTAACCTGAAGGGAGCCGGAAACAAAAGCGGCCGAGCCTTTTCTGAAGTACTTGGTAACAAATTCGGCAATGTTTCTCCAGCAAACAATATCTATAAAATCTACCTGAGGATTATCCTGAGAGTAGCGGCGGTTAACAGCCAAAGTAAAGGTTGTAACCGAGATATTGCTGGGGGTCTTTTTCAGTTCGGGATCGGCAGTTAATCTGCCCATCAGAAGAACCTTGTTTAAGTTAGCCATACTGTCACCTCATTACTTACGGATGATCATGCAACGGATGATGCCTTCGTCAATACCCATAACTCTGTGAAGTTCTGCAGGGAAATCAACGGAAGCCTTGAAATTAACCAACATGTAGTAACCTTCGGTCTTATGGTCGATCTCATAAGCAAGTCTGCGCTTGCCCCAATCATCAACACTTTCAACCTCGCCGTTCTTAGCGATAAGGCCGTTAAACTTTTCTTTGAGAGCATTGATAGCGTCTTCGCTCTGGTTAGCGTCGATAATATACATGCACTCATACTGGTTCATTTTTTCCATTTTTATTGCACCTCCTTTTGGACTTTTGGCCCTTTTCCTTTAAAAAAGGGCAAGGATATAACAATACAATTATACACAAAATCGGCGCAAAGTCAAGCCTTTACGCCGATTTAAATTAATTATTTTGCTAAAAGTGAGCTACCGCTCATTTCTTCGGGTTTAGGCAAGCCCAACATATCCAGCATTGTAGGAGCGATATCCGCTAAAACGCCGCCGTCCTTTAATTTGCCTTCACCTATAAGCAGAAGGGGTACCGGGTTTACAGTATGTGCAGTAAATACATTACCCTCATCATCCACCATACAGTCTGCATTGCCATGGTCCGCAGTAAGCAGCACGGTGCCGCCTTTCTTCTGAACGGCATCTACCACCTTGCCAACACATTCATCAACAGCCTCAACAGCCTTAACGGCTGCATCATATATGCCTGTATGACCTACCATATCGCAATTTGCAAAATTGAGAACAATAACATCGTATTTATCGCTTTCAATTCTATCCACAACCTCATTAGCTACCTCATAGGCGCTCATTTCAGGCTTGAGATCGTAAGTAGCAACCTTGGGAGAAGGGATAAGCGCACGGTCCTCATTTTCATAAGCATCCTCGCGGCCGCCGTTGAAAAAGAAGGTTACGTGAGCATACTTTTCGGTTTCGGCAATTCTCAACTGATTAAGATCTTTTTTAGAAATATATTCACCGAAGGTATTTTCCAAAGACTGAGGCTTAAATGCAATATTTACATTGGGCATTGTAGCATCATACTGAGTCATACAAACATAGTGAACAGGGAAAAAGCCCTTCTTTCTTTCAAAGCCGGAAAAGTCCTTATCCACTAAAGTACGGGTAATTTCCCTTGCGCGGTCCGGGCGGAAATTAAAGAAAACAAAAGAATCGTTTTCGTTAACGCCCTTGTAATCATTAAGCACAACGGGAACCACAAATTCGTCGGTCACACCCTGGGCATAGGAAGCTTCTACAGCCTCTTTGCCGCAGGAAGCATTAATGCCCTCACCGTTTACAATGGCATTATAGGCCTTTTCAACGCGTTCCCAACGGTTATCTCTATCCATAGCATAGTAACGGCCGCTGATGGTAGCGATAGTGCCGATACCCTTTTCCTTGGTTGTAAGGAAAAGCTCTTTTACAAAGCCAACGCCCGAATCGGGAGCTACGTCACGGCCGTCAAGAATGGGGTGAATAAACACCTTCTCAATACCCTGCTTTTTAGCCATATCAAGAAGGGCGTAAAGATGGGTATTATGGCTGTGAACACCGCCGTCAGACAAAAGTCCGCAAAGGTGCAGAGCGCTGTTGTTTGCCTTGCAATTTTCCATAGCGGCAACCAAAGCTTCGTTTTCAAAGAAAGTACCTTCCTTTACCGCCTTGGTTATACGGGTAAGCTCCTGATAAACTATTCTACCTGCGCCGATGTTGGTATGGCCAACCTCGCTGTTGCCCATTTGCCCTTCGGGAAGGCCAACGTCCATTCCTGAAGCTCCGAGATGGGTATGCGCATATGTTGCAAAAAGTTTATCAAGGTTAGGCTTTTTTGCACCTCTGATAGCATTGCCGCGAATTTCTTCTCTGTAGGCAAAACCATCTAATATCATTAACATTAAAGGCTTCATATTTACACCTTATTTTGAAGCAGCATTAATAATAACTGCAAAGTCTTCAGCTTTAAGGGAAGCACCGCCGATAAGGCCGCCGTCTACGTTGTACTTGGAAAGAAGCTCAGCGCAGTTCTTAGCGTTCATGGACCCGCCGTACTGAATGGTAATAGCTTCTGCGGTAGCTTCATCGTACATACCCTTAAGAACGTTTCTTATAATACCGTTTACTTCGTCTGCCTGATCGCTTGTAGCGGTCTTACCGGTGCCGATAGCCCAAACGGGTTCATAAGCAACTACTATCTTCTTTGCATCAAGAGCGCTGATGCCCTTGAAAGCAATTTTAGTCTGAATAGAAACGGTTTCTGCAGTAATATTATCTTCTCTCTGGCCTAAAGTTTCACCAACGCAAACAATGGGGGTGATGCCTGCATTAAGAGCGGCAATAACCTTTTTGTTTACGGTTTCATCGGTTTCGTTAAAATACTGTCTGCGTTCGCTGTGGCCGATGCAAACGTATTCAACGCCCAGCTCTTTAAGCATTTCTGCACTGATTTCGCCGGTATAAGCGCCCTTAGGCTCAAAATGCATATTCTGAGCGCCAACCTTAATGTTGGTACCCTTGGTGCAAGCTACTGCAACCATAAGATCTACGTAAGGAACAATAACAATAACCTCGCAGTCCGCACCTGCAGCAAGAGGCTTAAGCTGTTCAATAAGAGCAGCTGCCTGAGTGGGGGTATTGTTCATTTTCCAGTTACCTGCAATAATAGTTCTTCTTTTCGCTTTGTTCATTTTCTATACCTTCTTTAGTTTATTAGTCTCTTTCGTTAAGGCAGGCAATGGCAGGAAGCTCTTTGCCTTCCAAAAATTCTAAGGATGCGCCGCCGCCGGTGGAAATATGGGTCATCTTAGAAGCAAAGCCAAGCTGTTCTGCTGCTGCAGCAGAGTCACCGCCGCCGATAATGGTAACAGCTTCGCTGTCAGCCATAGCCTGAGCAACGGAAATAGTACCCTTAGCCAGGGTGGGATTTTCAAATACGCCCATAGGGCCGTTCCAAACAACGGTACCTGCGCTCTTTACTGCTTCAGCAAAGATCTCTCTGGTCTTTTCTCCGATATCTACGCCCATTTTATCTTCGGGAATACTGTCGCAAGCAACGGTTTCAACCTCAATGGGAGCATCAATAGGATCGGGAAAATTCTTGGTAATAACAGCATCTACAGGTAAAAGGAGCTTAACGCCCTTTTCTTCTGCCTTTTTCATCATATCCTTGCAGTAATCGATCTTAGTATCATCAAGCAGAGAAGTGCCAACGCTGTAACCCTTGGCTGCCTGGAAGGTATAAGCCATACCGCCGCCGATAATAAGGGTATCAACCTTAGTTAAAAGGTTATCTATAACATTAAGCTTATCTGCAACCTTTGCGCCGCCTAAAATTGCAACGAAGGGACGTGCAGGGTTTTCTAAGGCCTTACCCATAATGCTTATTTCTTTTTCAATAAGGTAGCCGCAAACTGCAGGTAAGTATTTGGTAACGCCTGCGGTAGAAGCATGAGCGCGATGGGAAGTGCCGAATGCATCGTTAACGTAAATTTCAGCTAAAGAAGCAAGGGCCTTGGAATATTCCTCGCCATTCTTTTCTTCTTCTGCGTGGAAGCGAAGGTTTTCTAAAAGCACAGCTTCGCCTTCCTTAAGAGCGGCAACCTTAGCCTTAGCGTCTTCACCTACAACGTCTTTAGCGAAGGTTACTTTATTATCAAGATATTTATTCAGTCTCTCAGCAACGGGGGCCAGAGTAAATTTCTTAGGATCCTTTTCAAGAGCGGCTTCAAGGTAAGCCTTGGTAGCCTGAGCCTGTTCGCTTTCAGGTAAAGCGGCAACAGCCTTCTTTTCCTTTTTGGTTAAGCCGAAGCCTTCGGTAAAAATACCGTGGGGCTTACCCATATGGGAGCAAAGAATTACCTTTGCGCCGTTTTCAAGCAGATACTTGATTGTGGGCAGGGCGCCTACAATACGCTTATCGTCAGTTATTTCGCTACCTTTCATAGGCACGTTGAAATCACATCTTACAAGCACTTTTTTGCCCTGGACCTGAATGTCTTCAATAGTCTTCTTATTTAATGCCATTTTCTTCACCTCTAAAATACATATTCTAAATTATTATATAAAATTTCCTCAGTTTTTTCAATACCTATTTTTATTTATACCAAGGTTTTAAACATATTTTTCGAAAAAAATCAATTCTTATTGTACTCATAAAAAAACTGTGATACAATAATAAAAAGCTTTTAATTAGGAGGAATTAATTATGGCAGAAAAATACGGCGTTAGAAGAGACGGCTCTTACTACACCAGAATCAAATGGTGCTCTCATACCGAAAGTGACCCTACCTTCTGGGTATGCAACCTGATCGGTGATGATACCGAAAGAAACGGCGGCACCTGGGGCGCTCATACAATGGGCCCTGCAAACGCTATTTTAGACTTTTTCGGAGAAGAGCAGACTGTAGGCAAAATAAGAATTTTCCGCAACGTTGGCATTACCATCTCTATTTTAGAAGAGCTTGCAAAGACCATTAATATTTATTACAATAATACCGACGAGCCTGCCAAGATCCGCAGAATCGAAGACGATATTGATTCCGTTGAATGGACTTTAGCCGCTACCCTTACTACCGAAAAGGCAGAAGGCTGGCAGGAATATATTTTAGATAAGCCCTTTACAGCAAAGTATATCCGCTTTGAGCTGGTTGAAAACCACGGCACTCCCCCTGAAATTGACTGGACCGAGGTTTCCGAGCTTAAGCTTTACGAGAAATAATAAAAATGCTCCCTTAAGGGAGCATTTTTATTTTATTTCTATTGTGGCGGTCTTATCTACCACCGTATTATAATCCACAAGCTCGTATACCTCTATTTCCAGATCTATCTTTTCAATGGAAGTAATGTTGTTCTCTTTGACATCCCAAGAATATACGCTCAGAAAATCCAGCGCCCTGTTGCCCGGAGATATCTCTGCGTAATAATTACCGTCTACTGTATAATCGTTTACGGCAATAGTTCTTAAGGTCACTGAAACGGGAACGTCAAGGCCGTTATAAGCAAGAATTTCAATATCAAACCCGCCGATACTGTCACGGTCAATACCAAGTAGCTCGAGTTTCAGGTTTTCATCGCTGTAGATATTAACGCTTTGGGAAAAATCGGGCTCCTCCAAAGGAATATTGGTTGTTACGGCAGCCTTACGGGCCTCTTCTATACAGGAGTAATCCTCGTCGGTTATAGAAACAAGGAATTCTACTTCGCTGATTTGGGATATTCTGTTTGAATCCAGCTCATATTGGCTGACTGAGAAGGAACTGTTGGCTTTTTTACCGGAGGCAATATCCTCGTAGATCATACCGGAAAGCATAATGCCATTTACGGAAAAACACTCTATATTGACGTTTATACCCTGATCTCTGTTATTTTCAATAAGCAGATTCAGTTCATAGTTACTGTAAGAGCCTTCTTTAAGTTCGGTAGCGGTGATCCTGACTTGATTCTCATCATATACAACGGTTTCTTCAATTTTTACGGAATTGAAGATCTCCATATCTTCGGGAACGGTAACACTTACGTCGGGAGTTTCGGGCTCATCCCAAATCTCCTGCTCATCCCCATCACCATAATCATAAGGCTCACTATCCATAAGCTCTATTATAGTAGCGCAACCTGAAAGGGCGCAAAGTTCTAAAATTACAAGACAAGCTATAATGATCCTTTTCATTTTTTACCTCACCCGTAAATTACGCTTAAAATTGCCGCGACTGCCACAATTATAACTTCAATAACCATTGCAATAATGCCCAGAATATTTACGACATTTGCAAATTTGAAGCTTCTTTTGGTTGCTTTAACTGCGATCGATGAGAAAACTATTGCAAATATATTAAATATTAAGCCCATTATGGCAGTTTCGATAACGCCCATAACAAAGCCAAAGCCAACTATTTCAAATATAAACGCAACCATTGTAAAAGCAAAAGCCGGCATAGTTACCGCTTCCTTAGCCTTCGGCGGAGGGCCGACAGGCTTTTGCGGCAAAGCAAAAGAAAAATCAGGGTCAAATACTTTGATCTTATCTATGTAAAACTGAGCCATCTGATTATAGGCGGTAGGATCGGGAGCTATTTGCATAATATACGCCACGTGATTAAGGGCGCAAAGATAAACCGTTTTGCGGTTAATATCGTTTTCCGGCAAAGAGTGGGCAATAACGCTTAAGGAGTCACAGAACTTTCTGTGTATATCTGTAAGCGAAGAGCAGTTTATGAGCAATCCGCCCGACAAGACCTTTTTAATGCCCATAACTGAGGCGCTTATTTTTTTGAGCACTTCAATATCCTCGCAAACAAAGTGTTTTGCAATAAGGTCTATAGCTGAATTTAAGACCGTAAAAGCGTTTTTACGGGCAGGAACGTTGTCTGTAAGATAAACCTCTCTTAATTTACAGTAGGCGCTGAAATAAATTGCTTCTATATTGGATGGGCAATGAAGCTCCACTAAATTATAGTACCTTTGGGCCTCGCTCCAGTCCTCCATACTGTAAGCCCTGCGGGCTCCTTCAAGAAAGCCGCCTACGTCCATACCGTTGATCAGATAACGGGTACCGCAATAGGAACAGGCATAGTTTATGCCTATTCTTCTAAATTCAGAGCCGCCACAGTTTTTGCACACCATTGGATTCATAAATTCACCTTCCTCTTGCAAATGCCAAAATTAGGAGTATAATATATTATAACCTATAATCTTTTTACAGGCAATAATTTCACCTAAAAAAGGAGCACCAAAATGAGCAGTAAGTATTTTGAAAACAGATCCTGTGAGCATTACCCCTGCCATAACAGCAAGGCGGTAAACTGTTTGTTTTGCTTTTGCCCTTTGTATGAAAACAAAAACTGCCCCGGCAACCCTACGTTTTTGAAAAACGGAGTGAAGGACTGCTCTTTATGCACCTTCCCCCATAAAGAAGAAAACTACGAAATAATAATGGAATATTTAAAGAGATCGCCTACGAAAGAGTGCAAGGCAGAGCCTTTATAAACAATGAGGGTGTGCTTGTAAAAATAACTGCAAAATAAAAGTCAGCCATTGGTTAATCCAATGGCTGTTTTACTTGAGTTACAATTACGGTATTATTTTTTACTTTAAAGGAAATATTAAAGTTTGAGAAATTCATTCCGTAAACTCTTTCTTCATCGTTCTGGTAGGAAGGGCGAGGGTCCTGCTTAAGGGTCTCAATAAGGCCTTGCCGTTTTTCTTCGGGAATAAGGGAAAGAATATCCTCGGGGAAATCTACCTGCAGGCCGTAATCCTTAAAATCTGTCGCAAAGCCGCCTTTGGCATCGGGAATAGAATCTATATGGGGCAAATAGGGCTTAATATCGAATATAGGCGTATTATCAAGAAGGTCGGCCCCTTCCACGTAAATTGCAGGTTCCGATAAATCAATACGGCTTATTTTTACCACCGAAAGGCCTACAGGGTTTGGCCGAAAGGGAGAGCGGGTTGCAAAAACGCCCATCCGCTTATTACCCCCTAAGCGGGGCGGACGGACAGTAGGAGAAAAAGGGGCGTTTACGTTTTCAGAAAACTGCCATATAAGCCATATATGAGAATAGCCCTCAAGACCTCTGAGACAATCGGGGTTATTATAAGGGGCAACAAATTCAATTTTACTTTCAAGGCCCTTTACAAGACGACTCTGGCGGGGAATGCCGAACTTTTCTTTGAAATCGGACCGCAAATATCCAACGGGTTTCATTTAATTCACCTCAGAGTAATAATAACATTTGGGCGGTTTTCTGTCAACCTTGTTGCAATTTGCGTTTATTTGGTATATACTTATTCTTAGAAAATTATATCCTACGGAGGTTTTAATATGTACGGAGATTATATAGATACCGTAAAATTTGTTGCTGAGCATGACAAGGAAGTCGGCGAAGCTATGGCGCTGGAATTTAAGCGTCAGCAGGATAATATTGAGCTTATTGCTTCTGAAAACTACGTTTCCCCTGCGGTTATGGCTGCAATGGGCTCTGTGCTTACCAACAAGTACGCAGAAGGCTATCCCGGCAAGCGTTACTACGGCGGCTGCCAGTATGTTGACATTGTAGAGGATATTGCAAGAAAGAGAGCCTGTGAGCTTTTCGGCGCTGACCATGCAAACGTTCAGCCTCACTCCGGCGCTCAGGCCAATATGGCGGCTTACGCTGCCCTTATAAGCCCCGGCGATACGGTTATGGGCATGTCCTTAGCAGAGGGCGGTCATCTGACCCACGGTTCACCTGTAAACGCTTCCGGCAAGCTTTACAACTTTGTGCCTTACGGCCTTGGAGAAGACGGCTATATTGATTACGATGAAATGAGAAAAATTGCCCTTGAATGCAAGCCCAAGCTTATTATGGCAGGCGCTTCTGCTCACGCAAGAGAGATCCGCTTTGACAAGATGGCCGAAATTGCAAAAGAGGTTGGCGCAATTTTCATTGTGGATATGGCTCATATTGCAGGTCTTGTTGCCGCAGGCTTACACCAGAACCCTGTTAAGTATGCCGACGTTGTTACCACCACCACTCATAAGACCTTAAGAGGTCCCCGCGGCGGCCTTATTCTTTGCAAGGAAGAATACGCAAAGGCTATTGATAAGGCAATATTCCCCGGCAATCAGGGCGGCCCTCTTATGCACATTATCGCCGCAAAGGCAGTTTGCTTCGGCGAAGCATTAAAGCCTGAATTTAAGGAATATCAGCTTAAATTAAAGGAAAACGCCTCTGTACTTGCAAATGCTCTTAAGAGCTACGGCTTAAACCTTGTTTCCGACGGCACCGATAACCACCTTATGCTTCTTGACTTAAGAGGCACCGGCGTTACCGGCAAGGAACTGGAACACAGGCTTGACGAGGTTCATATTACCCTTAATAAAAACGCCGTTCCCAAGGACCCTGAAAAGCCTATGGTTACAAGCGGTGTCCGTATCGGCACCCCTGCAGTTACGACCCGCGGCTTCGGCAAGGAAGAAATGCTTAAAATTGCAGAGTACATTAACCTTGCAGTTACCGACTTTGAAAACAGCAAGGAATACATCACAAAAGGCGTTGCTGAGATCTGCGAAAAGTTCCCTATGTATAAGTAAAATAAAAAAGCTTGAGCAAATTGCTCAAGCTTTTTTTTACTTTGCCGGCGGATAATCCTGCATAATTTTATTTAAGTATTCTTTCGCTTCTTCTTTTGAGGATATGCTATATGGCTCCGGATTTATGGTATTCTTAAAATCTGCACCGTTTACACAATTTATCAGCTCCGTGGCCACCCCGTAACCAATGCTGTATAACGGCATATCTACCGCCATCTCAACTATTCCTTCAGCAACACTATTGGCGCCCTCGGTTAAGGTATTTGCATATATAATTTTTATATCAGGATAAGTTTGCTTTATTTCATACAATGCCGCCGGGGAAATTAATCTGCTACAGAACAATACGGAAATACTATTCTGTTCAATATAGTCCAGTATTTTCGGAGTATATGTTTCAGTTGATTCGCCGTTTTCCACGTTAAGCGAACCGACAAAACCAACCTTACCTGTCATTTGTTTTGTCATTTCATTGATTGCAAGAAATTCGGGGCTCTCTTCTTCTACTGCTACTCCCGTCATATATGCAAATCCGCAGGTATCATCTTCGGTAAAATTATTAACAATATAGTCTCCCGCAACCGAGTAAATTTCGGATAAGCTCGGCAATTCAACAAGTACGTCTACATAAGAATAATCAATCTCATTGTCGTACAGCACCTCCGCACAACATATATTACCGGCCTGAAAATATTCCTGAAAACCTAAACCTTGAAAATCATAACAAAATGCTGCTGTTTTTTCATTATTCACAGAATCAAGGAATTTCTGTACTTTGGGCAACTTGGGAACAGATTCATATTTAATATCTTCTGAATTAAATACTACGGATTCATACTGCGCATTATTATCATAGGCAGCTGCTTTGAAGCCGCTGTCGATAATTTCATATGCATCCACATTCTTCAGCATAACCGAAACGAGTACAGGTTTTTCATTTATTTCTTCAATGGCTGAATTTGATTTATCGGTAGGTTCCGACAGTTCGCTCGTTGCCACCGAGCATCCCATCAGCAGTACAACTATAATCATAAAAGATAATATTTTTTTCATTACGTCCTCCTCTATGGGTTTATTGCCATGTAAAGGGTATACTCTCACAGCGCAGGTGTCGGTCTTGTTGCCGCATAGGGGTCAATCAGGAAGGCGGCGCCGAAAAATTAAAGAGGGGAATTTTACAAAATCGGCGCCGCGAAAAAACTCAGCTTGCCGCGGGTAGTCCTGCTTTCGATTTTTCAACGTAATCTTTAGCATCCTGTGCCGTTTGCAGTACTACAGGTTCTGTAAAGATTTTTGGATCAACTGTTTCGCCTTCAATTAAATCATTGATTGTCTCACCTGTTAGCCTACCGATATTATAAAAATCAGGATTAATAATACAGTCTATACTACCGGAGATCAATGCATTAAAACAATCCTCCCAAAATGTGGCTGCTGCAATTACGTACATATCTTCATTTACATATTCCAATGAAGCCTCAGGGTGATCTAGTAAATACAGGCAGTCACAATCTGTATCTGAAATATATTTTTCCGCCAAGCCTTTATTCCTTAAAGCATTACCTGCAGGCTCCGCATATTCCAATTCACCCAACTGATTCTTAAGATGTTCCCATTTGTATATATATTTGCTGTCTGGACCACCGGCACCATATACTGTTCCTACAACATTACAGTCTTGTTGCTTTATAATTTGTGCTGCGGATTCATTGTATTGTTCGTAAGAAGGCGTTATCACTAAAATATCGACAATATCAGCATATAAACTAAAATCCTCCCCGTTAATCGCAAGTAAAACCACGGGTATATCTGTTTGCGGCACTTCATATATGACTGCGCCTGTTGAGTATACTATAGCAGAAACATTATTCTGTGAAGTTACTTCTATTATTCTTTCATTAAGTGTCGCGAAATCTTTATCGTCCATTATGTCCAAGCAAATTATTTCGCCATCATATACAGACTTCAGTCCCGAATACATAGCGTTACTGAAAAAGGTATTTTTGTAGCCGACAAATATTAATTTTGCTTGCTCTTTATTTGCGGACATTTGAACGTCCGCTTCTGATTCCTCATGGCTCAATTCAGTTATTGTACTGTTCGCACAAGAACAAAACAATAACAGTATTGCAGATATTACACATAATAATCTTTTCATATTATCTCTCCAATTCGATTACGGTATATCTATAGCAAATATCATCATGTCAGTAAAAGAACAAATAATTTCTTTCTCATAAAGATATCCTTTTTTATTATTTAGTATTGTATTTTAAACTAAACTGTACATTGGACTGTACCTCTTTCCAATTATTACATCTCCACGATAGCACATAAAAAATACCTTGTCAATGGGTTTTTTGATGAAATTTCACAAAAACTGCAAGATATTTCCAAAGTGATGACAAAACGGTTACAAATAGGGGGTAAAATAAATTGGTTTATTTTAGCAGATGCAATTTTGACAAAAAAAAGAAGAGCTTAGCTCTTCTTTTTTTATTGGCCAAGGTAGGCTTTTTTAACGGACTCATTGGAAAGAAGGTCCAACCCCTTGCCTTCCATTGTAATGTTGCCGGTCTCTAAAACATAGCCATAGTCAGCCGCTTTAAGGGCCATATTGGCGTTTTGTTCAATAAGCAGGATAGTAACGCCCTGAGAGTTTATTTTCTTGATAATATCGAAAATATCCCTAACGATAATGGGAGCGAGGCCTAAGGAAGGTTCGTCCATCATCATAATTTTAGGCTTGGACATTAAGGCTCTTGCAACGGCCAGCATCTGCTGTTCACCGCCGGAGAGAGTACCTGCCATTTGCCAATGGCGTTCCTTTAAACGGGGGAAGAGGGAGTATACCCACTCGATATCCTCATTTAAATTATCCTTACGCATATAAGCGCCGATCTTAATATTCTCTAAAACCGTAAGGTTAGGGAAAATTCTTCTGCCTTCGGGAACAAGGGTTATACCCTTGGAAACTATTTCGTTGGTGGTGAGGCTGGTAATATCCTGACCGTCCAGAGTAATAGTACCTTCCTTGGGTTTAACGAGGCCTGCGACTGTACGGAGAATTGTAGACTTACCTGCGCCGTTGGCACCGATAAGGGTAATAATTTTACCGTCGGGCACTTCAAGGGAAACGTTGGTAACGGCGTTGATGCCGCCGTAATTAACGGAAAGGTTTTCTATTTTAAGCATCTTCGCTCACCCCCAGATAAGCCTCAATAACGCGAGGATCATTCTGAACCTGTTCGGGTGTGCCGTTGGCGATCATTTTGCCGAAGTCCAGAACGTAGATACGGTCAGATATTTTCATAACAAGGTTCATATGGTGTTCAATAAGGAAAACCGTAAGCTTAAACTCATCTCTTATGCGCTTAATAAATGCAGTAAGCTCTTCGGTTTCCTGAGGGTTCATACCAGCAGCGGGCTCGTCAAGAAGAAGGAGTTTCGGGGAAGTAGCCAAGGCTCTTGCGATCTCAAGATGGCGCTGTTTGCCATAGGGAAGGGAGGAGGCAAGCTCATCTTTTACATCATCAAGCTTAAGAAGCTTTAAAAGCTCCATAGTTTCTTCCTTCATTTTCTGTTCTTCCTTATAATTAATACGGAAGATATCGGAGAAGAGGCCGCCTTTCATATGAAGGTGTTTGGCAATAAGAACGTTATCAAAAACAGTCTGCTCCTTAAAGAGGCGGATATTCTGGAAGGTTCTTGCCATACCCATAGCGGTGATCTTATCGGGGGTATTGAAAACCCTTTTCTTATACACGCCCATATTTTCGCCGCCGTAAAGCTTTTTCATTTTGCCGGTAGGATAGCCTTCGGCAATTACGGTATCATTAAAAGTAACTCTGCCGTTGGTTACTTCATAAACGCCGGTAATACCGTTAAAGGCGGTTGTTTTACCTGCGCCGTTGGGGCCGATGAGGGAAACTATTTCACCTTCGTTTATTTCCATAGAGAAGTTATTTACGGCAACAACGCCGCCGAACTGCATTGTAAGGTCTTCAACCTTAAGAACGTTATTTGCCATTCTTCTTCGCCCCCTTCTTTTTGCCTATATTTTTGAAAAAGGCAATGGTGCTTTCCCAGGAGAACTCCTTATTGCCCATAATTCCTTTGCGGAAGAAGAGAACTACCACCATAAGTATCACGGAGAACACAACCATTCTGAAGCCGCTCTTTAAAAGAGGAACTTCAAAGTTGCCTATATAATGGGTCTCATCAAGGAAGCGCAGTATCCACTCTCTTGCGAAAATTACAAGGAATGCGGAAATAACCGAGCCGGTAACCGAACCCATACCGCCTATAACAACAATAAGCAGAATAAAGTAGGTTGCGGAGGCTAAGGTAAAGGTGGTGGAAGAAACGGCGCCTAAGAACATAGCAAGGAGCGCGCCGCCTATACCGGAAAAGAAAGCGCTGGTAACAAAGGAGATCTGCTTATGCTTAGCCAGGTTTATACCCATAGCTTCAGCGGCAACCTCATCATCTCTTATAGCCTTAAAGGCGCGGCCGTAAGAGGAGTTAATAAGCAGAACGATAATTGCGATACAAAGGGCCACCACTATAAATATACCGTAATAGGAGCCGAATTTAGGAATAGCGGTAAGGCCTAAAGAGCCGTTGGTAACGGTGTTTAAAAGGGAACTTGCCACAACGATTCTTACAACCTCTGCAAAGCCTAAGGTGGCAATAGCAAGATAGTCACTCTTCAGCCTTAAAACGGGAGCGCCGATAAGGAAGGCAAATACTGCCGCAACAATGCCGCCTAAAATAAGGGCAACGGGAATAGGCAGCTCCACGTTCTGTAAAAAGGGAGCTACACCGTAAAGGTAATAAACACCTTCCTTGGCTTCAACGGGAATGGTTAAAAGAGCGTAGGTGTAAGCACCCAAGGTCATAAACCCTGCCTGACCTAAAGAGAACAGGCCGGTAAAGCCGTTGAGCAGGTTTAAGGAAACTGCCAGAAGGGCGTAAATAGCGGACATCTGAGTAACGGAACGGAGCATAGAGGTTGCAGGAGCAAACTCGCCTATGCAGACAATAACCGCCACAAGCACTGCGGCCGCAATAATGGAATAGATATTTTTCTTCTTTTTAGTAAGCATAGTTTACACCTTCTCTTTCAGCTTCTCGCCAAAAAGGCCCGTAGGCTTTATAAGAAGCACAATTATAAGGATTATGAAGGTGAAAACGTCACTGAATTCCGAGTAGGCGCTGCCCTTAATAAAGGTTTCGCAAAGGCCTATAATAAAGCCGCCTACTACCGCACCGGGGATAGAGCCGATACCGCCAAAAACTGCGGCGATAAAGCACTTAAGACCGGGCAGTGAACCGGAAAGAGGGTATACGGACGGTCTGGGAGTAAAGTAAAGAATAGAGCCCAGAGCAGCAAGAGCGCAGCCAATAACGAAGGTTATGCTGATTACCCTGTTTATTTTAATACCCATAAGGGCGGAAGCCTCGTAATCCTTGGATACGGCGCGCATTGCCATACCAACCTTGGTTTTATTAATAAGGAATACAAGGGCAACAACTAAGATTATGGTGAATATCGGTGTTATAAAAGTTACTATTGAGGTAGTAAGGGAACCGATAGTTATGGTCTTATTTAAAAATTCGATAGTGGGATAAGACTTAGGCTGAGCAGAGAACAGATATGTAGCAAGGTTCTGCAAAAGATAAGAAACGCCTATAGCCGAGATCATAATAGACATACGGGGTGCTGAACGCAAAGGCTTATAAGCCGCCTTTTCAGTAAGAACACCCAAAAGAACTGTTGCTATAATAACTATAGCGATGGAAATATACCACGGGATCATAAGGTTTGTCATACAGATTATCATAAAGTAACCTGCCATCATAAATATGTCACCGTGGGCAAAGTTAATAAGGCGCAGAATGCCGTAAACCATAGTATAGCCTATGGCAATAAGCGCGTATATACTTCCTATGGATATGCCGGTGAGGCAGTTTTGCAAAAAAGCATCCATGGAATCCTTCCCCCTGTTTTATTTATAAAAGAATCGGCGAAGGCAAGAAGCCCTCGCCGATAAAGGTTTAAATTGAATTACTTAGCTGCGGTAAAAGTACCGTCGGTAGTCTGGGTGCCTAAGAACTTGAACTGGCCATCCTTCATTTCCTTAATGTAAGCCATGTCCTTATTAGCATCGCCGTTTTCATCGAAGGAGATGGAGCCGGTTACGCCAACAATTTCAACACCTGCAAGAACATCCTTAAGGTTTTCGCCGTTAACTTCCTTGCCTTCTAAGCCTTTAAGTGCTTCATACATAGTCATATAAGCGTCATAGCCGAGAGCGGAAACAGCAGCAACGGTATCAATACCGCCGTTGAGGTTAAGAGCTTCCTTGTTGCCGTTGAGGTAACCCTTGAAGCCGTTAACGAATTCAGCAGCTGCTGCGTCGTTTTCGTCAAAGAAGGTGGTGAATACAACGCCGTTGCAATTTTCTGCGCCTGCGTTTTCAATGATGGTAGCATTTTCCCAAGTATCGCTTGCAGCGATAGTTTCGGTAATACCCAGATCTCTTGCCTGCTTAATAACAAGACCTGCAGTAGCAATAGAGGAAGGAATAACGTAAACTTCGGGGTTAGTTGCCTTTGCAGCAGTAAGGATAGCGTTAAAGTCGGTTTCGTTGGTGTTATAGTTGCCTTCGTAAACGATCTCGCCGCCTAATTTTTCAAATGCTTCGATAAAGTAGTTTGCAACGCCGGTAGAATAGTCATCACCGTTCTGGGAGATAACAGCTGCCTTCATAAAGCCGCAGTTGGAATATGCATAGGAAGCAATTACGTAGCCCTGGAAGGGATCTAAGAAGCAAACTCTGTAGTAATATTCATTACCGGAAGTAACCTGAGGGTTGGTGCAGGAGCAGCCGATTGCAGGGATCTTAGCTTCCTTGAATGTATTACCTGCAGCAATGGAAACGCCGGAGCCATAGGAACCGAGTACGCCGATAACGCCTTCGGAAACTAAGGTCTGAGCAGCGGTAACAGCTGCGGACTTATCGGACTGGTTATCAACTTCAACCAGTTCGATTTCATATTCGGTACCGTTAAGGGTAATGGTGGGAGCTACGGTATTAGCATATCTGATACCTAAAACTTCCTGCATACCGCCGGCGCCGTTTTCGCCGGTAGCAGGCTCAAATACGCCGATTTTGATGACATTCTCGTTCTTGGATCCGCAGCCTGCGCAAACAGCAACAAGCATAACTACTACCAAGATAACGCTGAGTATCTTTTTCATTGTGTTTTCCTCCAAATTTACTCTTTTAATTTAATAAAGAGTTATAATAATGTAATTTAAATTATACATCATTTACTCTTAGAATACAATAGTTAAAACACAAAAAAAGGTGCGTTATAACGCACCTTTTTGGCTTATGTATTATTATTCTTTAGACATTGCCTTTGCTTTTTCAAATTCGTCAAGCATTTCCTGAGAGGGCTTTTCTGTAATGAGAGAAACCACAACAATGAAAATACTTGCAACAATAAATGCGGGAAGCAGCTCGTAAATATTCCAGGCGCCGCCTAAGGGACGAACAAGGTATTTCCAAATAAATACCATAGAAGCGCCGGTTACCATACCTGCAAGAGCACCCCACTTATTGGAGCGCTTCCAGAACAGAGCAAAGAGTACTACAGGGCCGAAAGCGGCGCCGAAGCCTGCCCATGCAAAGGATACTATGCCAAATACGCTGCTGTTAGGGTCCTGAGCCAGGAATGCAGCCACAACAGAGATCAGAACAAGGCAAACTCTTGCGATTATCATTTCGGTCTTAGCAGAAAGCTTAACCTTGAAAACTTCCTTGAATATGTTCTGAGAAACAGAAGAAGATGCGGCTAAAAGCTGGCTGTCGGCAGTAGACATTGTAGCCGCTAAGATACCTGCAAGAATAAGGCCTGCAACTATTGCCGCAAAGGGGCCGAAGGACGATAAAAGATTTGCAATATTAACAATAATGGTTTCGGAATTGGTACCTTCCAGAACGGGAACAGCGCCAACCTTGGACATTCCAAGACCAACGATACCGATAATAACAGCAACTGCCATAGAGATAACTACCCAGGTTGTTGCTATTCTTCTGGACATAGAAAGCTTGTTCTTATTTTTAATAGCCATAAAGCGAAGGAGAATATGAGGCATACCGAAGTATCCTAAGCCCCAAGCCATAGTGGAAACAATAGAAAGCCAGCCGTAGGGAGTAGAACCGCCGGTTGCAACGTCATGAAGGCTGGTAAAGCTTAAATAGCCGGAAAGGCTCTTTGCGTTTTCCCAAACAGCGCCAAAGCCGCCTGCCTGCACTACACCGAAGCCTAAAACAACGATAA
The DNA here is from genome assembly GCA_045541395.1 of Eubacteriales bacterium. Taxonomy (GTDB): domain Bacteria; phylum Bacillota; class Clostridia; order Oscillospirales; family UMGS1783; genus JAZRWQ01. Next base: position 58,607 of record JAZQIZ010000008.1, on the reverse strand, counting down.
GGGCTATTGTCATAATAATAGACTGCACAAGGTCAGTCACGCTGGCGGCAAAGAAGCCACCCAGGGCAGTATAAACCACAATAACGATCGCGCTGATTATCATAGCGGGTAAATATTCTGTTCCAAACAGGGTTGAGAAAAGCTTACCGCAGGCAGCAAAGCCGGAGGCAGTATAGGGAACGAAGAATATAATAATAACCAAAGCCGCAATAGCGGTAAGAATATTCTTTTTATCCTTGAATCTGTTTGAGAAGAAGCTGGGAACCGTAATGGAATTATTGGCTACAACAGAATAGCAGCGTATTCTCTTTGCAACAATAAGCCAGTTTACGTATGTACCAACAGCAAGGCCAATGGCAGTCCAGGCAGCGTCGGCAACACCGGTAAGGTAAGCAACGCCGGGCAGACCCATAAGCAGCCAACCGCTCATATCGGAAGCTTCGGCGCTCATTGCGGTAACCCATGGGCCGAGCTTTCTGCCGCCTAAATAGAATTCATCAGTAGAAGTGTTTTTCTTAGAATACATAAAGCCAACTATTATCATTGCAAGTAAGTACAAAGCAATAGTAACTATCATTTCTATTTGTGCAGTTGTCATAATACTAACTCCTTAATAATTATAAATTTCATTTTAACACATAATATTTTTATTCGCAACAAAAATTTAATAATTTTAACCCGTAAAAATCGCTTTTTTTAAAGTTTTTTCGTTTTTGTTACCGTTTTGTCATATTTTAATAAAAATTTTAGAGTTATGCTGAAAAAGTTGCATTTTGAGGGTTGACTTATATTTTCTCGGCTGTAAAATGGACTTAAAGGAGGGATTTTTATGAAAAAATCTATTGCAATTTTACTTGTACTCATTCTCTTATTTTCGCTGACTGCTTGTAAAAAGGAGGAGCCGATCCCTTCTGCGCCTGAATCCTCCTCGGCCCCCGAAGCTTCAGAAGAAGTTAAAGAGGAGGAGCCCTTTGTAAAGGAATTTTCCGACGGCAGACTTTACACCGAAGGGGATATATACTCCTTTTGCGAAACCGAAAACTATTATTTTACTTTAGATAAGGCCGAAGACGGCACATATTTATCCTGCTTTAGTAAAGACGGCGCTCTTATAAAAAGAGCTAAACAGACCTTGGCTGCAATTACAAAGCTTTACCCTCTGAGAGATGATACTGTTCTTTATGTTAACAGCAGTTATAATTATATACAAGTTTGTGCCCCGGACCTGGAAGTAAAAGAAGTAGACAAAATACGGTTTGACAAAAATTTCAATACCGGAATTGGCCTATTGGCCAATTCAGAGGGGGATTATGACGTATATCTTACGGGTATAGATACGGTTCATTACCTTTTCGAAAAGGATAGCGGTATTCCCAAAAACTATATGCCCTATTACTTCAGTCTGCCTTTTGGAAACGAAGAGAATTACGTTTCACACACAGGCTCTTACTGTCCCGTAATGGGGAGTGACGGTTCGACCGTATTTATATTCGGCTACAGAGAATGCCCCCACGAGAGCTATAACCACGCCACCATGATAACCAAAACTTTAAACTACGAAGTGATTGACGCTGTATATTATAAGCACGAAAACGACCCTATATTTGAGCTGGTTCAAACCAACGGTTTTCTTGCTTATGCCAATACGGCTATTTACGATGAATCGGGAGATACCGAAAACCGTTTATTTGTACTGGATGAAGATTTAAACGAGCTGTTCACCAAAAGCTTTATAGGAGAGAGCCCGGTTGAGGTTCAGGCTGTTGGCGAAAGCTTAGCCGTTAATATATACAAAAACGGCGGAGACAGCTCTTCTTATATACAGATATACGATAATAAGGGAAATGAATTGCAAAAACTGGAGCATAAGCTTAGCTACGCCCGTATTCTCTCCGATAACCGGGGCGGCATTTACCTTACGGGCAAGCAGGGAGAAGACTGCGCAGACACGGTTATACGCCACTACAACAATAAATCGGAGCTGACAGAGGAGACTGTTTTTGAAACAAAGAATGATTATGACAAGGGCTTTGGTCTTTACTTTGAAATAAACAAGGAAGGAAAGCCTGTTGCCTTACAGGGCAATATAAATAATTTCCCTCTTAAACTTACAGATCAAAGCAAATCCGTAAAAGAGAGCCTTGCTCTTAAATGGATAGCAGTTGACCCATTCTTTAATTCCTGCAAAACGGATCTGCCCGTAAGCGAGAAGAATAAGCTTATCTTCCCCGGAGATTATTCCTCATTCTTCAAGGACGATAACCGCTATTACGTTTTATCCTCAGGATATCTGAGCGCTTTTGATACTGACTGCAACCGACTATGGTGTACCGAGGCCAACATTGGAGCCGATGTAATTGATTTTTCGGATATGCTTATTGCACTCCGATCCAACGAATTTGCGGCATACAGAAAGTCCGACGGCAAAAACCTTTGGGTAACCAAACTGGACGACAGAATATATCTGAACGCTGTTACCGGCATTAATGACAGGCTTGTATGCTTGTTCCAAAAGGACCCTGAATTCCCCGGAGACGAAAGCGAGGGTATGTGTTATATATACTCTGACGGAAAAGTAGAATTTCTGGATCAGCCGGATCTGAGCGAAACGGGAATATCGTTTGCTCAATATTATTTATTCACCCACAGAGAGGGTATGGGCCAAAGCACTTACGCAACCATAGGCAACACCGGAGTTGATGAAACGATATTCGCAAAGCTGGACAGTGATTTTAATATTATATCCTCTATCTCCTTTCCCTACAGAGTTGAAGCCTTTCCCCGTTTTGATGAAGAAAATGACAGAATTTATTTTTCCGGACAGGATTACACCCGAGGCGACCATTACAGCGGGTTTATTTATGCTTACGATAAAGACCTGAACTGTATATACAGGCTGGATTTTGAAGATGATATTGGCGTTGACCTTATAAAGGTGCTTTCTGACGGCAGCGCCATTGTAGTGACCTACGGTTTTTCCGAATACAGACAAAATATCAACAAAAAAATTCTTATTGTTGATCCTTACGGCAATACCACCCCGCTTGAGAATATCCCTTCAGATACAGGACTTATTTACGAAACGGAAACCGGCTACACCACCTTAAGCTATAACTTTGACGATATGCTTGTTTTCACATTTGATAAAGACTTTAACCAAACGGGAAAAATGCAGGTCGTAAAGGATTTTATAACCGTAGACTATAAAGGCAATATTATTACAAAATAAAAACAGAGGCTTTCAGTTGAAAGCCTCTTTTCTTACGACTAAAGATTAGTATAACACAAACCCATACTTAAATTCAAGAAAAATACAATAATTTCTGTATCCTCCAACCGCTTTTTTTAAAGTTTTTTCGTTTTTGTTACCGTTTTGTCATATTTTAATAAAAATTTTAGAGTTATGCTGAAAAAGTTGCATTTTGGGGGTTGACTTAAATTTTCCCTACTGTAAAATGGACTTAAAGGAGGGATTTTTATGAAAAAATCTATTGCAATTTTACTTGTACTCATTCTCTTATTTTCGTTGACTGCCTGTAAAAAGGAGGAGCCGATCCCTTCTGCGCCTGAATCCTCCTCGGCCCCCGAAGCTTCGGAAGAAGTTAAAGAGGAGGAGCCCCTTGTAAAGGAATTTTCCGACGGCAGACTCTACGCAGATGGCAACATTATCTCCTTTGCCGAAACCGAAAACTATTATTTTACTCTGGATAATCATAATGGAGAAAAATACATTTCCTGTTACACAAAAGACGGTCAACTTTTAAAAAGAGATAAGCCTTATGGCTATAAGGATGGCAAACAGGTGGTATTTTATCCTGAAACAGATATTTATCCTATAAAAAATGACTGTATAGTATATGGCTGTTCCGACGTAAATAATAGATATATAAGGGTAGATTCTCAGATAAAAACCCATGTAATGAGTAATAGTAATTTTCCGGATTTGCGCTATTTTCAAGCTGCATTTCTTGATAATGGAGAGGGGTATTACGATATACTTACCTTAAACTACGACGGTTTGCTATATAGATTTAATGAAGACGGACTGACAACATTTCATGAATGGGAACAATTCAATTTTTCCGATTTATCCCCATATCATTACAGTGAACCACGATCAGCATTCAGAACTGAGGACGGTAATATTTATATTTACGGAAGTATAGCAGATCCATTTTATGATGAGTATTTTCAAGATAAAGTAGTTCTTGCTAAATTTTCAGATTCAGGTGAAATGCTTGCAAGCAAGATCTGCTCATTCGGATATGAATCTATCATAGATGCCCAAGCGGTTGGCGATTATATTGTTTTCGCCCAGGCTGCATTTGAGCTGTCGGACGCTACATATACGAACCGCCTGTTCGTTCTGGATAAAAACCTAAATGAAGTATTTACCAAGGATTATACAGGTGAAATACCTGTAGAAGTGCTTGCTATAGGAGATAATCTGGCTGTAAACATCTATATACACAATGGAGATAGATTTTCCTATGTTCAGGTGCTTAATAATTACGGTGAAACGGTTTCGGATATATTCCCCAATCTTTTATTCCCCCGTTTACTTTCCGACAATAATGGCGGCTTTTACATTACGGGTAAACAGGGAGAAAACTTTAAGAGTCCCGTTGACACCGTTGCCCGCCGCTATAATGAAAACCTTGAACTTGTAAATGAATCGGTTTACAACACCCGGGAAGATGAGGACAACGGCTTCGGAATGTTTATTGAAATAAATAATGCCGGTCTGCCTGTTGCTTTGCAGAGCAATATTGTTAATTTCCCCATAAGGATACAAGACAAATCTCCCAAGAAAAACGCATATTATAACTACGAAAATTCCTTTGATACTGAAACAGTGCCGGAACAGCCGGTAAAACTAAACAGTCCTGCACCCCCAGCCGGTACCCCCATTACCACCGAAAGAGATATAGTAGATGATCTTACTGCGGAAAATAAACACTATGTTCTTGTCGGAGATGATTTTACCCCCGAAAGATATTTATATTGCTACAGTAGCAACGGAGAAGGCTTATGGAAGGTTAAAGTTCAGGTTGGCGGTCAGTTGTATTATGTGAACGGTTGTATAATGGCTCACAGAGGGGATATACTTGAGGCATATGATCCGGACACAGGGGAAAATCTGTGGAGCATGCATCTTGAGTGGACTACATCTACGGTAAGCGCAGTGACACATAATGATAAATTGTACATAATAAGAAATCTTGAAAATGAATACAGTGTTTGTATAATAGATTCTGAGGGTAACTGGGAATATCGGCCTATGACAATACCGAGTTTCGGGCTTCCCGAAAGCTTACTTGCCGACAAGGTAACCGACGAACTGTACTGTATATTCAGGAAAGATGATATAATTACCCTGGGGCGCCTCAATGAGAATTTTGAGGTTGTGGCTCATCATACCGTTGGGGATTTTAATAATATGTCATATACATATGCTATTAATAACGGCGCCGTGTATGTTTATGAAAGGAGCAAACTTGAAGAATTAACGGACGTTCCCTATTGTCTTAAGGTGTTTGACAGTGAATTGAATCTTATAAATACGCTTGAGTATGATTACTACTTCACTTTATTAGGCGGTGTAGGAAATCTGGGCTACGGAATAAAAGGTGAAGTAACAGAAGGAAATACCCAGGGCGAAAACCGTGAGCAAACCTTTATTCTGGACAACAAAGGAAATACCGTTAAAGCGCTTACCCTTACAGGAGAAGCAATTCGTATTTTTACAACCGATTCAGGCGTAAGCGTTATGGTAAAATTAAACAGCGATGACTATACCTATAAGGTCTATGATTATGATGAAAATCTTATGGTTGAAAATATAAGTTTCTACACCAAAACCACCAACGATTTCATTGAGTATTTCGTCCACAACGGCACACTTTTAGCCGAATAAAAAGAAGGTGTGATTTTTATCACACCTTCTTTTCAAGTAAAACCAAGTTTACTCCCTTTATGCCGTTAAACACGGTTGGCACTATGGCTATTTCTTTGTAGCCCAGCTTTTTATATATTGCTCTGGCATTTGTATTTTTCTCGTTGGTATCCATTCTTAAATACGGGCAGCCCCTTGTTTTTGCGTAAGCCTCATAAAAGCTTACAAAGGCCTTGCCGTAGCCTTTGCCCTTTTCCCGGGGGGATATAACCAAAGTATGAAGCACCGTTACCTCATTATTTTCTGCAGGATATTCCCAAGGGGCGCCCTTATATACATCCACCTGTATTTGGTTTATAATTGCGGCGCCTATAACGGTGTTTTCCTCAAGAACAAAAAGGTCTTCCCTTGCAAGGGCGGCTTTGGCGGTATCTTCAGTTGGATAAACGCCCTTTTGCCAGCCAACGTAAGGGCCGCCTTTTTCCTGCTCTTCTATTATATCCTCATAAATTTTTGCAATAGCTTCTATATCTTTCTCTGTAGCTTTTCTTATTAACATATTATCACCTGAGCTTATTTTAATTTACATATTTGCTTTTGTCAATTGAAATACATAGGGCTGATATGCTATACTTAGAGAAAACACCAAAGGAAGTGCTGCAATGAAAATACTTGTTGTAAATGATGATTCTATTTATGCTCCCGGTATAGAGCTTCTGGCAAAAGAGGCTTCAAAATTTGGAGAGGTATACGTGGTAGCTCCCGATAAGCAAAACAGCGCCATGTCCCAAAGGCTATCCTTAAGCACGACCCTGCATATAAATAAGGCCAATAACTTCCCCGCTCCCGTTATGGGCGCCTATAAGGTAAGCGGCACACCTGTTGACTGCGTTAAGGTTGCAATACAGTGTATTCTTAAAGAAAAGCCGGATTACGTTTTCTCCGGAATAAACGACGGCTATAATTCAGGCTACGATATTTCCTATTCCGGCACCATCGGCGCCACCTTCGAGGCATTAAGATTCGGCGTGCCTGCCATTGCCTTTTCAAGCACCTACAAAGCTCCGTTAAAAATTGCCGAAAAACACCTTGAGCCAATTATAAAAGAACTGCTAAAGGCAGGCCAAAAGGAAAACGAGGTATGGAACGTAAACTTCCCTCAGGTGCCTGAAAACGAATTAAAGGGCATTTTAAGAGACAGGAAGGTTGCCCCTGTACAGTTCTTTACTCAAGGCTACACAGAAAAAGTTCTTTCCGACGAAGAATTTGAATTCACAGGCTTTGAAACCCCCGTTACCTTAGAGGATAATATTCCCGAGGGCACCGACATAGAAGCGGTTTTAAATGGCTACATATCCATTGGCAAAGTAAAATACATACTGTAAAGATATACGGGAGGAAATATCCTCCCGTTTTTTTTGCAAAAAAACACACCCAAAAGATATATCCTTTGGGTGTGTAAGTAACTCGATAATAAAAATACGCAACTTATCTCTTGCTGAACTGTCCGAGCGTGAAGAAAACAGTCCGGGGGACTGTTTTTAGCTTGGACCTGCGAGCTTTAACGAGCAGGCCCCATGTTTGAAAAGGGATGGTCAGCCTCATACAGGATACACTAAATGAAAAAAACACACCCAAGGAGTTCTTGGGTGTGTAAGTTCTTTGATAAAGCCAATAGGCTGATTATCTCTTTGAGAACTGGGGTGCGCGACGAGCTGCTTTGAGACCGTACTTCTTTCTTTCCTTCATTCTGGGGTCTCTGGTAAGGAAGCCGGCAGCCTTAAGGGTAGGTCTAACTTCTCCTTCGGTAAGAAGGAGAGCGCGAGCGATACCGTGACGGATAGCGCCTGCCTGACCGGAAACGCCACCGCCCTGTACGGTGCAAACAACGTCATACTTGCCGATGTTGTTGGTTGCTTCCAGGGGCTGACGAACGATAAGCTTTAAGGTATCAAGGCCGAAGAAATCGTCGATATCTCTGCCGTTGATGGTGATAGCGCCGGTGCCGGGATAAAGTCTAACTCTTGCAACGGAGCTCTTTCTTCTGCCGGTGCCATAGTAATATTCTTTCTTGGATTCGTACATTCTAAGTTACCTCCCCTTAGTCCATAGTCCAAGCTTCGGGCTTCTGAGCCTCATGCTTGTGAGCAGCGTCTTTGTAAACGAAGAGTCTCTTCATGCAGTTTCTGCCGATAGAGTTCTTGGGAAGCATACCCTTAACAGCGAGTTCAACGCCGAAGGGAGAATTGTTGCCCATAAGAAGACGATACTTAGTTTCCTTCAAACCGCCAACATAGCCGGTATGATGTCTGTAGTACTTGTCTTCCAATTTGTTGCCGGTAAGGACAGCCTTATCGGAATTGATAACGATAACGAAATCACCGCAGTCAACGTGGGGAGTGAAAGTAACCTTATGCTTGCCTCTTAAGAGAACAGCAGCTTCAGCAGCAACGCGGCCGAGAGACTTGCCTGCAGCATCGATCACATACCACTTACGTTCCACAGTCTGGGGATTAGCCATATATGTGCTCATAGTGAACCTCCAAATTTTTAGGCGCTTTGCGCCCTTTTTTCGTGCTCTCTTATTATACATAAGGGCAGCAGGTTTGTCAATAGGAAATTCTCAAATTTTTAATTTAGATTTGAAAAGGTCTGTTTTACGCCGTTTTTCTCCCGTTTTCTCCCGTTTTCTCGATTTCGATTTTAAAATTTTTTTCCTGCGCCTAAGAAACAGCAAGGAACAAATAAAAACTATTGAATATAAAAATAGGTTGTGCTATAATTGTTAAGTTGCGAATTTACAAAAGAAAGGAAGTTTTCAATGCAAAACACCACGGAAAACAAAATGGGCTATATGCCCGAGAACAAGCTTTTGCTTTCTATGTCCGTACCTATTATGATATCGATGATAGTACAGGCTCTTTATAATATTGTAGACAGCATATATGTGGCTCAGCTTTCGGAAAATGCTTTAAGTGCGGTCTCCCTGGCTTTCCCTGTACAGAACTTAATGATTGCGGTAGCTACCGGTACGGGTGTAGGTGTTTCGGCAATACTTTCAAGAGCCCTTGGATCGAAGGATTTTGAAAGGGCCAACAAATGCGCAGGCAACTCTATGGTGCTTGTAGTTTTCAGTTGGATATTAATTGCCGTAATAGGTGCGCTTATTTCCCGCCCCATAATTGCAGGGCAGATAAAGGGCGGCGCCAACGCTGCCGAAATTATTGAAATGGGCACAACATACCTGCGCATAGTAACTATTGCTTCCTTCGGTATTTTTGGCGAAATAGCCTTTGAACGGCTTTTGCAGTCCACCGGCAAGACTGTGCTTTCTATGATAGTTCAGCTTATAGGCGCGGTTACAAATATTGTTCTGGATCCTATTTTAATTTTTGGCCGTTACGGTTTCCCTGAATTGGGGGTTGCCGGTGCGGCGTGGGCTACGGTCATAGGCCAGATAGTTGCTATGATAATAGCTGTAATTTTACACTTTACATTAAATAAGGATATCAGAGTAAAGCTCAAGCACTTTATCCCCGACTTTAAGCTTATAGGCAAAATATACATTATAGGCATTCCCTCTATACTTATGGTGGCAATCGGATCTGTAATGAACTTTTTACTTAATAAGATACTTGCTTCCTTTACCACTACTGCGGTGGCGGTGTTTGGTGCCTACTTTAAAATTCAAAGCTTTATATTTATGCCTATATTCGGCTTAAACAACGGTATGGTTCCCATTCTTGCGTACAACTACGGCGCACTGCAAATGGATCGTATAAAGAAAACAATTAAACTTGCTATGACATACGCGGTTTCCTTTATGGTATTGGGCTTTGCAATTTTTCAGCTTTTCCCCGATACGCTACTGGGCTTCTTTGAGGCAACGGGGGATATGTATCAAATAGGCAGAGTTGCGTTCAGAACCATTTCTTATTCATTTTTAGTTGCAGGTGCATCTGTAGTATGCTCTTCGGTTTATCAGGCATTCGGCAAGAGCATTTATTCCTTTATAGTATCCTTTGCCCGCCAGCTTGTAATATTAATTCCCGCTGCATACCTTTTATCCCTTTACGGCAAGCTGGATCTTGTATGGATAGCCTTCCCTATAGCCGAGGTAGTATGCCTGGTGCTTTGTTTGATATTCTTAAAGCGCATACTGACTTCCGTAAAGAAGACTATTGACAGTAAAAAGGAAGCTATGGTAAAATAACAGGGTCGAACAGGAAGTTTGGCATACACAGCACAAGCTGTTTTTAAAGTTTATTTTTAATGTATACTATGAAGGTATGCGCTTTCCACAAGGAAGGAGCATACCTTTTTTAGGAGTTTAAAATGAATAAAGCAATTAAAAAAATTGTTTATAGCGCCCTTTGTCTGGCGCTTTGTATGGTACTTCCCTTTTTAACAGGGCAGATACCCGAAATAGGAAATATGCTTTCCCCCATGCACATCCCGGTGCTTCTTTGCGGGTTTATTTGCGGAGGGCCCTGGGGGCTGGTTGTTGGGTTTACGGCGCCCCTTTTAAGGTTTGCCCTTTTTGGTATGCCCCCTGTTTTCCCAACAGGGATCGCAATGGCCTTTGAACTGGCTGCCTACGGCCTTTTTTCAGGGCTTCTTTATAAAAAGATGCCTAAGAAGGGAGCTTACGTTTACTTGTCTTTAATTACAGCGATGGTTTTGGGCAGGCTTATATGGGGCGCGGCTATGGCCTTGATCTCAGGCTTTGGCGGAGCAGAATTTGGCTTTGATATTTTTATTGCCAACGGTTTTGTAAACGCTCTGCCGGGCATTATTTGCCACATTCTGATCATTCCCGTTATTGTTATAGCCTTAAAGAAAGCGAAGCTGATAGTTAATGATTAATACCCTGAAAGAGCACCTTTTAAAATACCCGAAAATGAATTTTCAAGACGGAATAAAGCTTATTTTTCAGGCCACCTTCGGGGCAAATCATCTTATAAAAAACAAAGATAAGAGCCTTTTTGAAATTGAAAAAGAGTGGACACAAAAAAGGGATATGCCTTTATTTGAGCCTATTGGCCCTTATTACGTAAGAGCCAATATAAACGCTTTTGAGAAAAATGAGCTCCCTCTTTTGAACCTGCTGTTTATTAAAGGCGCAAAGGAAAACTGCCAAGAAATTGATCTTTCGCCTATAAAAGAGGTTTGGGGGCAGGAGGCCTTAAGCGAGTACCTTAAAGGCGGAATACGGCCTGTTTCCCATTCTGAAGATTACAAAAAAGAATATAAGCCCGCCTATCGGGTGATCCCTAAAATTTACGCAGAGTATTGGGACATAATTAAAAGAATTTATTTTGAAGCACCCAAGGTTATTGCCATAGACGGCAGAGCGGGAAGCGGCAAGACTACCCTGGCAAACACCCTGCTTGAACTTTTTGACTTTAACATTATAAGGGCAGACCACTTTTTCCTGCCGCCTCAAATGCGCACCCCTAAAAGGCTTGAGGAGGCAGGCGGAAATATTCATTACGAACGCCTTAAGGAGCAGGTTATAGACAAATTAGGCCAAGAATTTGAATACGATATTTTTGACTGTTCCCAAATGGCTCTGAACGGCAAAAAAAAGATAATAAACACAAAGCCTGTTATTATTGAGGGCTCCTATTCTTTGCATCCTCACTTTGGGGAATATTACGATTTAGGAATATTCCTTTCGGTTTCAAGTGAAGAGCAAAAGGCAAGAATTTTAAAGCGCAACGGCAATGAAATGCTTCAAAGGTTTATAAATAACTGGATACCTATGGAGGAAAAATACTTTGAAGCTTTTAAAATTCAGAAGAAAGCCCAAATTAACAAATGCTTGAGGTGAACCTCAAGCATTTGTTTTATAAATATAGGTTTTAACGGGCTTACCGATCTCTTTACATTTATTAATAACGTATAAAGTGCCGCGGCTTTGGCCGTCCCAAAAGGCTAAAACAAGATCCGCATACTCAATAATCTCATTATTTCGCATTATTGGCGCCACCTTGCCGGGATATTTTTTATAATCGGGCAGAAACTCCGTAAGCTTAATATTATTAAGCAGAGCATAATTACGGGCGCTTCTGTCTACCCCCAGGGCGCCGCCGGAAACTATTTCGGTGGTTTCTTCGGGAAGATATTTTTCTAAATTTTCAACATATAGCCCTCTTGAGCCGATTACAGCAACCTTCATATATATCCTCTTATTTTAGTTTTATGGTTTTCCATTTACCTGTACTGTAGCGTATAAACGTAAGCGCAGAGCGCAAACATTGCTCTATACAGGTTGCAATGTGAAGGCCCATTAATCCTAATGATAACACATCCTTGCCTATATATGCAAGTACAGGCCTTAAAAACAGTACTGTGCACATCATAATTATAGCAACAGGCTTTGTATCACCTGCACCCTGCAAGGCGCCTACGAAGGTTTGGTGCACTGCAAATACAGGCATATAAAGGCCTATAAGCTTCATGGCGCCTGTAGCCGCTTCTATAACCCGCATATCGTCTACGTACAGGCGCATTACGGTTGTGCCAAAGAAGAAATACATAATGCCGCAAACTACGTACATACCAAAGAGCATCCAAAATGCGCAGCGGTTATATTGCTTGGCTCTTTCGGGCTCTTTTCTGCCCAGGCACTGGCCGGTAAGAGGCGCTGTTGTCATTCCCACTGCCTGTCCTACGATCGTAGTTACAGAAACAATATTCAGAAGTATCTGATGGCCTGCGTAAGAAATTTCGCCCAACGAAACAGCCATTCTTGTATAAATAAGAATACCTGCACGGAAAATAAGCTGTTCCATCATAGAAGGCAAACCTACTTTTACAATATTGCTAAGTATATTTCTGCTTAGCCTGAAGCCCTTATAGGAAAGCTTAAGACCGCTTTTACCCTTTATAATAATTGCAACCGAAATTACGTCGGCGGTGATCTGAGCAATAGAGGTTGCAAGGGCTGCACCGTCTACCCCCATTTCAGGGAAGAACCATTTACCGAAAATCAATAGATAATTAAATAAAACGTTTACACAGTTTGCGGTGGTATTGTAAAACAAAGCACTTCGGGAATTACCCACTGCCCTTAAAGAGGCGGTAATTGCTGCTTTGGCACCTTCGGGCACAAGGCCTATGATCCTGAAACGAAGATATCCCACTGCAAGATCAAGCATTTCTCCGTCGGTAGCACCTGTAAGACGAACAAGAGGCTCTGCAAAAAAATAACCCAAGACACCCATAAGCATACCGGCAACTATATTTAACAAAATTGCATGACGCAAAGCATTGTTTGCATTTTTGTAATCGCCGGCGCCTCGGTATCTTGAGACAATTGCGGTTGTACCCACATTGAGGGCAGTAAAAAGCATACTTAAGATCATAATAGGCTGACCTGCCACACCTACTGCAGAAATAGCAGTAGTACCAAGGTCGCCTACCATCATAAGGTCTATCTGACCGGTAAGCTGGATAAGCATTAATTCCAGCATACAAGGGAGCGCTATTTTAAAAATGTCCTTATAAGCCTGCCTTACGGGCAGCGGTCGTCGTCGTTCAATACTTCCTTCCATTTTGAGTTGCCTCCGTTTTTATTATTTATGCCTACATTATACACCTCATTTGTGAATAAACTGTGAACAAATATTATTTTTTTGAAAGAAAAAAGGTAACAGCTTTTTCGCTGTTACCTTTAATTTTAAATCAATCAGTCATACTTGGGGGGCTTATTGGTGGCCGCTGCAGACATAATAGAGGTATCGTCATTAACGATCTGAGGCACTCTGGAAACGCCTAATCTGTCACAGCCTGCCTGTAAGAACTTATAAGCAGCCGCTCTGTTATCAACACCGCCGGATGCCTTTACCTTTACAGGGTAGTGAACTGTTCTCTGCATAAGCTGAATATCCTTTAAGGTTGCGCCGCCGGAGCCCATACCGGTAGAGGTTTTAACAAAGGATGCGCCTGCCTTTTCGGAAATAACGCAAGCGGCAATTTTTTCAATGTCATTCAAATAGCAGGTTTCAATAATAACCTTAACGCCTGCTTTGCCCTGAACCGCATCAACAACAGCCTTAATATCATTATAAACGAATTCATAATCGCCTGCGCGAAGATAGCCGATATTAATAACCATATCAACTTCATTTGCACCGTCTTTAACGGCCTCTGCAGCTTCCATAGCCTTGATGCAGGTTTTGTTTGCGCCTAAGGGGAAACCGATAACTGCGGCAACCTTAACATTGGTACCTGCAAGCTCCTTAGCTACAAGAGCAACGTGAATAGGGTTAACGCAAACAGCGTAAGCGCCGAATTTCTTAGCTTCGTCGCAGAATTCAACTATTTTCTGGGGAGTAGTGTAAGCACGCAGACAGGTATGGTCACAATACTTTGCGTAGCTTTCATCATAACCGTGTTCTTTAAACATTACATAAGCCCTCTTTCGTTTTATTTCATACCTTGTTATTATATCACTCACTAATAATTTTTTCAAGCATTAAACACAAAAAAGGAAGAGCAAAATTGCTCTTCCTTTTAATTAATCTTCTCTGCGTTTTTTAATCATTGTTGCGCCTACGGCAGTAGCAAGAGAAACAGCCGCAAAGAACAGGGCGGTAAAGGGATCATCGGAGGTTGAAGGATTCTTTTCTTTATTTTCTTCCTTTTCTACCTTTACTTCTTCCTTTTCAACGCTGTCGCCCTTTACCTGAGTATCGGTCTCTTCTTTATCCTGACCGTCTGCCAAAGGAACGTCTTCATCGGGGATCTCAAAAAGAGCGGTTTCGTTATTGAATTTAACAGGGCCTTCAAAAGCTTCGCCGTTCTTTAAATATTCAACTGTGGCAGTAAGGGAGTTGCCCAAATTTTCAACCTTAACGGTTACGGAGTATACGGTGTTATCATAAACTATATCTTCTCTCTGGCCTGCAACTTCTTTTAATTCAAAGTTATACTTACCAACGGTATTAAAACTTATGGGAGAGAAGGTTATTTTACCGTCCTCTGTGCTGGTAACGGTTTCATAAGCAACGCCACCCTTGGAGAGCACAAAGTCGAATCCTCCGGCAGGAGCACCGTCTAAATATTTTTCTGCTTCAATAACGGCAGTAACAGGCTTAAAGTTATTAACTACAGTAAGGGTATTTCCGTTAAGAGAGGCATACGCGCTGTCTTTAATATCTACCTTGCCCTCTTCATTTACGGTAAATTCAACGGGAGTTTCGGGAGCAGCATAGCCTTCGGGAACAAGAGTCTCTTCCAGTACGTAATTGCCGGGAACAAGGTTTTCTACCTTGAACTGACCAAGCTCGTTGGCAACGTAGCTGCCAACCTCAAAGGTTTCGTTATCCTTAACTAAAGAGAGGGTAAAGCCTGCGCCTGCAAGATAATTGCCTAAGGAGTTAACCTTTTCAACTAAAAGATCTGCGGTAACCTTAACCTCCTTGATCTCTAACACTGCACTTGCAGCAGAGTAAACGTTGGTGGAGCCTTCGGCAACACCGCAAAGAACCTGAGAATTTTCCTTGCCGCAATCGGGATAATAGAGATATACGCTCTTGGGGAGAGTCTGCTTACCTTCAACGGTAACGTTAAGGGTATCGTTATTATTAGCTTCAACTATAAAGTTATAAGTATCCTTACCTACCTGTACCTTTTCTGAGGCAACCTGAGTTTCGTTGCCCTGAGCGTCGGTCCTGGATACAATAATATTAACGCTATCCTCTTCGGATAATGCGCCGCTGTTAAGCTTCACCTTAAGGGAGGTATTATAAGCATTGCCGTTTTTCTGAACGGGCTCTGCGCCTAAAATTTCAACAGAGGAAATAACGATCTTCTCAGTATCTGCATACTCCGGCTCAAGATTTATAAGATATTGAACGAGAGCGTCGGTCCTTACTCTGGCGCTTTCATCAACGCAGGTTGCGTTTTTGCCTAACTTCCACCAGCTCCAAAGCTCGTTACTGTAATTATGGAGGGCGCTTGCATAGCTTAAATTATCGATATTGATGGTAGAGCCGTAAGCATCCATACCTTCAACGTAAGCATATTCTTCATTGGAATAATGCCAGATAGCAAACTGAACGGCGGAGATAATATCGCCACGGTCAAGCTCATCGGCATATTCAAAGCCGTCAGCCTTAAGATTCTGCTTCATTTCCTCTAATGAAACGTAAGGATAAACGTTCTTGGTTATAGCACGGATATGAGCAGCTGCTTCATCATCATAATACTCGGCATCTTCAAGGTTAATACGTCTGTAATGGGTGCCGTGAATAACGGGCTGCTGGATCTCACAGCAGTAAAGAACTTCATAATCGCTTTCGCCGTAAGCATATTCGCTGTCTACAGTCCAGCTGCCTTCAATATTTTCGGTATCAACGAGAATGATGGTCATAGGATGACCGCCGTCGTTTAAATGTGTACTTACTTCATAAGCGCGGTTACGGGGGAATACTGCAAAGAACTGATAGCCTTCTTCGCCTTTAACAACGTTGGTGGTAATGGGCTTCATAACGTTATTAAGCTGAGTTGCAAGTTTATCAGAAAGAGCATCCTTGCCAATAGCATTTTCAAGCTGAGTCTTCTGGGCATCGGTAAGACCTGCATATATTTCAAGAGCTTCCGCTCTTAAAGCATGCATATTAACAACGTAAGCCTCATAAGCTTCGGCCTCGCTGTAATCTGCACGCTTAGACTGCATTTCACTTAAAGAATCCATTGCATTAAACTTTTCAATAACTTCTGCGCTGAGATCGTTTTCTGCGGCGCTTACGGGAAGCAGAGAGAAAAGCATTATAAATGCAAGAACTATTACGGTTATTTTCTGAAATTTCTTCATGATTTACGCCTCCGTAGGGATTTTATGACTATATAATACACCTTGACGGTTATATTTAAGGTTACAAAATAAAATTTTTTCATTTTTTTGTAACAAAAAAACAGGATGCTTAGTGCATCCTGTAATTTTTTATTTTGCGTAATCAATAGCGCGGCTTTCTCTTATAAGGTTAACCTTGATCTGGCCGGGATATTCCATATCGCTTTCAATTTTCTTTACTATATCGCGGGCAAGGACGGTCATCTTATCATCGTTGATAACCTCAGGCTTAACCATAATACGGATCTCTCTGCCTGCCTGGATAGCAAAGGACTTTTCAACGCCGTTGAATTCGTTTGCTATTTCCTCAAGCTTCTGCAATCTCTTAATGTATGCTTCAAGGTTTTCTCTTCTTGCACCGGGGCGGGCCGCGCTGATAGCATCTGCCGCCTGAACAAGGCAAGCAATAACGGTTTTAGCTTCAACGTCACCGTGGTGAGCCTGAATGGCATGGATAACGTCGTTATTTTCCTTATACTTGCGGGCCATATCAACGCCTATTTCAACGTGAGAGCCTTCTACCTCATGGTCAATAGACTTGCCTATATCGTGTAAAAGACCTGCGCGCTTTGCAAGGTTTACGTCAACCCCAAGCTCACTTGCCATAACGCCGCTTATAAATGCAACCTCAAGGGAGTGAACCAGAACGTTCTGACCGTAGCTTGTTCTGTAACGGAGACGGCCAAGGAGCTTAACCAGTTCGGGATGCAGATTATGGATACCTGCTTCGAAGGTAGCCTTTTCGCCTTCCTTCTTGATAGTCTGTTCAATTTCCTTTTTAGTCTTTTCTACAATCTCTTCGATCCTTGCAGGGTGAATTCTTCCGTCGGCAATAAGTCTTTCAAGAGAAAGACGGGCGATTTCCCTTCTTACGGGATCAAAGCAGGAAAGAGTGATAGCTTCAGGGGTATCGTCAATAATAAGGTCACAGCCGGTCATAGTTTCAATAGCGCGGATGTTACGGCCTTCACGGCCGATTATTCTGCCCTTCATTTCGTCATTGGGCAGGCTTACAACAGAAACGGTAGCTTCGGTTGAATGATCTGCCGCGCAACGCTGTATTGCAAGGGAAATAATTTCTTTAGCCTTTTTATCGGCGTTTTCTTTGATCTTCTCTTCGTTTTCCTTAATGATAACGGCAGTTTCGTGGGTAATATCCTGCTCGATCTCACCGAGAAGGTGAGCTTTTGCCTGTTCGGCAGTATAGCCGGAGAGCTTTTCTAAAACTGCGATCTGGCCGCGCTTAAGGTCGGCAATTTCCTGCTGCATAACTTCAGCCTTTTTCAGCTTCTGATCAAGCTGTTCTTCCTTGGCTTCAAAGTTAGCAGTCCTTCTGTCCAGCTGTTCCTCTTTTGTCTGAAGTCTGCGTTCCTGACGCTGAATATCCGCTCTGCGTTCCTTAATTTCGCTTTCGGCCTCGGTACGGTTTTTGATTATTTCTTCCTTGGCTTCAAGCAGGGCTTCTTTTTTCTTGGTTTCTGCTACTTTCATAGCATCGTTTACAATTCTTTTTGCCTCTTGTTCGGCGGAACCTATTTTGGCTTCGGCGATTTTCTTTCTGATAAGAATACCAATTAACGATCCTAACAACAGTCCGACGATTAAGGCAATAACGGCATAAATATACTCCATCTTTTTTCTCCTTAATCCATACTAAAATATCTAAAAAAGCCTGCGAGAAAACAAACTTTCCGCAGGCAGCCGCATAAATACAATAGGTTAAAGGGCGTATTAAAAAATACGCAAATATATTAATAACTATTTTAAAAATATATCTTAACCGTTTAAAACAACGACATTTAAATAAAGTATGATATCTCATATATATAATATAATTATAATTATTAAATGTCAAGGTTTATTTTAAGACAAAAGCAAAAAAATAAGGCAAAGGAGATACCTTTGCCTTAAAAATTATTCTGCTTTGGGGGTAAGATCGATAAACTCGGTTTTATCGGGATAAATAACGCCTATGTAGGTTTTACCTGCGTTTATGGATATCTCCTGGCCGGATGCGGCGTCTTTAATGATTATAGGATCGGTCTCCGAAGCCTTTTCCCAGGTTATGGGCATATAGGCACCGTTTGAAACGTAATAGCCGTTTCCTCCGCCCCATTCAACGTAACGGTGATAAAGATCGTCCTTAAGACCGATATCGGTCTCCAGACACAGAAGGTTTGTAAATGAAAGCTGGGTGTCGGTGGCGCTGTCCATATGGGGAGAGCCGGAATGCTGTTTGTAATAAAGCTTTTCCTCTTCGTTATATTCGAAGGTGGAATAATAAGAGGATGAGAAATTAAAAACGGCTTTATGGCAAAGCTGACCTGTAGGAGCAACAGGAGCTTCTTCATCATTAAACTTAAAGGCAGGGCCGTAATCGGTTGTTAAACGAAACTCAGCCTTTTCCATTTCCTCAGGGAGAAGACCGCCCTTTAAGCAGCCCGTATGCTCCCAGGCATACTTCCCGACCCTTTCAGGGTCCCTTATAAAGAGAGGTTCGCTTTCGGCGTCACCGTCAAAGCAATCCTGCCCGGAATTATAAACTACGGGAGCTGCATAATCCATATCTATACCCCAATGGATATAAACTGCGTCAAAGCCCCAGGCAAATATGGGATAATAATAACGGCAGGAGCGAACCGAGCATACGTCAGGCACAGCAGTATGATCGGAAAACAGGGCCATCATTCTGGTGATCTCCCCTTCAACAGGGATCTCGAACATAATATCGGCCTTGGATATACCGTACTGAGGCAGAGCTTCCGCAATGTTGTTTATCATTACAGCCACAGGGCGCTTGCCTACAGCCTGCTCGTTATAACCGGAAAGGCCGGTAAGAGGGCTGTATATTTTAACAGGCTCGGGCTCAGGCTCAGGCTCCGAAGAGGGCTTACTGGAAACAGGCACGGAAGACTGAGGCTCTTCTGCTTTTTTGCATGAGCAAAAAACAGTGAGCAGGGCGCATAATATTAAAATTAAAGCAACTATTCTTTTCATAACGTTATTCCTTTCGGTTTATAAAGGCATTATAGCAGAAATTCCGCCAAAGGGCAACCGTGCAATGCAAATTAATTGGCTTGAAATATTTTCTATGCTGTGTTAAAATAAAGGCCAAAGAAAATCCGGAGGCTATTATGAAATTTGACAGTATTATTTTCGATCTTGACGGCACTATCTGGGACTGCGCCGAAAACTGCACCAAGGCCTGGAATATTGTACTTGACAGTATGCCCGAAACAGGAATACATTTAGAAACCGAAGACCTTCGTTCGGTTATGGGGAAGACCTTAAGCGAAATTGAGGATATTATTTTTGCAAAGTATGAAAGTAAGCAAAAGCGTCACGAACTTTTAAAAAAGTGCACGGATTATCAGATGATATATCTTGCTGAGCATGGCGGTGTTCTTTACCCCGAGGTTGAAAATACCCTTAAGGCCCTTAAGGAAAAATACAGGCTTGCTATTGTGAGCAACTGCGAGGACGGTTATATAGACGCGTTTTTCAAAGCTCACGGCCTTAAAAAATATTTTGAGGATTACGAATATTGGGAAAGGACAGGCCTTGAAAAGGCAGAAAATATTTCTCTTGTAATTAACCGCCGAGGCTTTAAAAACAGCCTTTACGTTGGCGATACTCAGGGTGACTGCAATTCCGCAAAAGGGGCCTCTGTTCCCTTTATTTACGCCGCTTACGGCTTCGGGAAGGTTGAGGGTGATATCTATAAAGAGATCACCGCCTTTTCAGACCTGAACAAAATTTTATAAATTGCATATAATTTCAGCAATTTTTCTACTTTTTTTATTGATTTTTCACCCAAAGCCCTTTATAATATTTACATAAGGGTACAAATTTTTGGGCTAAGGGGTTTTAGAACATGAAAAAAGCATTTTTATGGCTTTTAATTGTTTTGGCATTGGCATTTTTGTTTACGGGCTGCAAAGGGGAAGACCCGTATATTACAGAAGATGAGGCTAAGGCCTCTGTTATGGCAAAGGGCGGTAACGGTACCGTTGATCAGATAGCCTTAGGCTCTATTGACGGCTTTAAGGTTTACTGCGGCCTTTTTAACGACGGTGTAAACGTTTATGAATTTCAGGTGGATGCCGAAAGCGGCGCTGTTGTTAACTGGATCAACCCCAATGAAACCATTGCGGTAGTAATGGAAATGCCCGTACCCAAAACCGCGGCTATTGAGCCCTCCGAGGGCATAAAGCTTTCAGAAGAACAGTATATTGACGCCGCCAAAGCCCAGCAGGCAGCCAACGCAAAATACCCCGACGCAATAATTGAGTCGGTAGACCTTGTAGACGGGGAAGACGTATTTATATACCAGGTTAAAATAACCCACAACCAAGAAAAGCTTACGGTGTTTGTGGATGCAAAAACCGGGCAAATAATAGAAAAATAAAAAGCTTGAGCAAATTGCTCAAGCTTTTTTTATCTGTAAAACGTATAAGTAAAACCGCAAATGTCACAAGTACCCGTTTGCTTTTCCTCAAAACCGCCTACGGTCGTAGGTGTCCGGAAAGATAACATATTATAAAGCCTTAGTCAATAGGCGAAATCCACAAAAATATGGGAATTTTCAAAAATTTTCTGCAAAAATGACAAAGCGGTAACAACCTGTTACTTTTTCAGAGAGGTATAACAAAAAAGTGATGCTTTCGCATCACTTTTTTTGTTTGCGGGGCAATTGAGAAAGGATAACGGCGGCGAACATAAGAACGCAGCCAATAAGCTCCTTGCCCGAAAGGTTTTCATTTAAAATGAGCCAGCCGCCTATTACGGCAAATACAGATTCAAAGCTCATTATAAGTACGGATACAGTTGGGTCAGTATGCTTTTGCGCTAAGATCTGCAACGTATAAGCCACACCGCTGGACATAACGCCGGTATACAGAATGGGGCCAAGGCAATTTAAAATTGCGCTTAAATCGGGCTTTTCGAGAATAAACATAGCAATACCCGAAAGAACACCTACAATTAAAAACTGAAGGCTGGATAAAAACACGCCGTTACATTTAGGGGAGAAGCGGTCGATAACTAAGATATGGCAGGTAAACATTAAAGCGCAGCCTAAAAGCCAGATATCTCCCACAGCAAGCTTTAAAGTTTCGTTCATACAAAGAAGATAAAGACCTGCGGTGGCGATTATAACGCTTATCCATACAGCAATGCCGGGGCGCTTTTTAAAGAACAGGAAGCTGAATACCGGCACAAGGACAATATAAAGGGCGGTAATAAAGCCGGACTTACCTGCGCTTGTATACTGAATTCCTATTTGCTGAAAGGAGACCGCAAATACAAGGCAGAGGCCGCAAAGGATACTGCCTTTTAAAAGGTCTTTTTTATTAAGAGCCTTATTTTCAGGCTTTTTTTCAAATATTAAAGCAACAGGCAAAAGAGCAATACCGCCTATAAGGGAGCGGATACAGGTAAAGGTAAGAGGGCCTATATGATCCATACCGCTTCTTTGAGCAACAAAGGCGGTGCCCCAAATAAGGGCGGCGATCAAGAGCATAATATTGCCCTGCATTTTCTTGGACATAGCTTATCTCCTTTTTGTAGTTTTCCAACCTTGCTATTTTACCACAGCAGATCTGCTCCGTCAACAAAAAACATTGCAAAAATAAAGCAACGGAAATTCCGTTGCTTTTAGTTTAACCGTCCATTCGGTAGCCTACACCCAGTTCATTGGCAATATAGCTGTTCTGTCCGGGCTTTTCTCCAAGCTTTCTTCTTATGTTGGCCATATTGACCTGAAGCTTTTTTACGCTGCCTTCCTGAGGATTACCGCCCCAAATTACTTTTATAATTGAAGCGTAGGTCATCATTTTGCCGCAATTTTCGCAAAGGAGGGCCAAAATGTTGTATTCGGTCTGGGTGAGATGTATCTCGTTCCCCTTAATAAACACTCTACGGGAAACGTTATCCATTATAAGGTCCTTCAAAACAAATTTCCCGTTATTTATTCTTTCATCGGAAAAGGAAAATCGGCTGTTTCTTAAGGCTGCTCTTATGCGGGCAAGAAGCTCTTCCGAGCCGAAGGGCTTGGTTATATAATCATTGGCGCCCTTATCCAGTGCGGTTACTTTATCTGCCTCGCCGGTACGGGCGGAAAGAACTATTATGGGAACAAGAGAATCCTTCCTTACAATATCAAGAAGCGCAAGACCGTCACCGTCAGGCAGGCCTAAGTCCAGAATTATAAGGTCGGGCTGATAGGATGAATAAAGGGTTTGTGAAGAAGATAGAGAATGAGCTGAAATAGGCTGATATCCTGCGGTATCCAGCATAGTGGCAATAAGGTTGCGGATATTGGCTTCATCTTCAACTATTAAAATTTTATATTTATTCCGTGTCATTTGCTATATCCTCCGTATCGAGTGAGAATCTGAAGAGAGCGCCGCCTCTTTTAAGGTTTTGCGCTTTAATTTCACCGCCGTGAGCATTAATTATGGTTGCGCAGACCGAAAGGCCAATGCCTGCATTTTTATGGCCGTCAGCCAAAGTATCGGGAGAGAAAAAGCTTGTAAACAAAGTATTGAGCTTTTCCTGGGCAATACCGCAACCGTTATCTTCAATTTCAAAAACTGCCTTGTTGTTTATGGTGAAGACCCGAACGATAAGGCTTGTCATACCTTCGGCGTGCTGAACTGCGTTTTCTAAAATATTTATTATAACCTGCTCTATAAGAATGGCGTCCATTGGAATAAGAACGACCTCTTCGGGGATCTCTATTTCAACGTTCTGGTCCGGATATCTTTTTTTGAACTTTAAAACCACCGAATCTATAAGCTCCTCCAAAACTATAGGAGTCTTGATAATTCGTATATTTCCGCTGTCTATCCTTGTAATGGAAAGAAGATTCTCCACCATACGGATAAGCCATTGAGCATCCTCTTTAATGCCCTTGATAATTGAAAGTTTGCGTTCACCCGTTATATTTTCGTTGTTTTCAAGAAGGGTGGTAGATGAGCTGTAGATGGTGGTTAAGGGGGTGCGAAGATCATGAGAAACGGCCCTGAGAAGGTTTGCCCTCATTCGCTCCTTTTCGCTTTCAGCCTTATTGGCTTCATGTTTTTTCAGCTTGGTAGTAAGGGCGCTTGTCAGAAAGGAAAGCACTATCATTATAATGCCCGAAATTAAATTAATGGGGATAGTGAAATTAATTGCAAAGTAAGGGAACGTAAAGGCATAGTTAACGGCGCCGGTGCTTATAAGCGCGGCAACTATTCCGTATACGTAACCTTCCGTAAACAAAGACACCAAAAACACCGCGAAGACAAACACGGTGGTTATATGCTCCTTTACGTTAAAAATATATTGAAAAAGCAAGCTTAACCCAAAGGCCAAAAACAGGGCCGTAAGGGTTATTAAACTGTCCTTCAAATAGTGCTTCATAGGCCTACCTCCAACTATTTTTATATTATAACATATAATAGGCAAAGATGCGGCAAAAATAAGAAAAAAGTCGGCAAAAGCCGACTTTTTAATTTAAGACTCTGTCATAAACAGAATGCCAAGGGTAGCAGGGCCGCAATGGGAGCCGATGGTACAGCTGGCGCTTGTTTCGTAAATATTATCGAAATGCATAGTCTCTTCTATGGTTTTTCTAACAAGGTCAACATACTTAGGATCAATATCCGTATGAGTAATAAATATCTTATCGGTAATAATATCGCTGTATTTATTAAGCTGATCTTTAGTATAGCTTACAAGTGCGCCGCCAAGTTCCCCTCTGTATTTTTTGCCGACGCCCATTTTGGAGCCGTTAAGGTTATCTACTACAATACAGGGCTTTAATTTAAGAAGGTTTGCGCCTAAGGCCGCTATGGTGGAGCATCTGCCGCCTGCGTGCATAAATTCAAGGGTATCCAGAATAAAGCTTGAGTGAACGCGGGTTGTGATCTCCTTAAGCTTTTCCGCTATTTCCTTAGCCTCCAGGCCTTTTTCAATAAGCTTTGCGGCTTCTATTACAACGTGACCCATGCCGGTGGAAAGGTTCTGGGAGTCCACAGGGTAAACACCCTCTACTTCTTCCGCTGCAAGAATGGCATTTCTGTAGGTAGAGGAAATTGCAGAGCCTAAGTTTATATGAATGACTTCACAGCCTTCATCTAAAAAGGGCTTCCAGAAATCCTGAAAATCACCGATATTGATAGCGGCAGTTTTAGGAAGGACCTTACGGTCATAATACGCCTGATAAAGCTCACCGGTAGTGATGGTCACACTGTCCAGATAATCCTTATCCTCAAGGGAGATATGATACGGGATGATCTGAACGTTATATTGTTTAAGCAGGGCCTCGCCCAGGTCACAGGTGCTGTCGGCGCAAAGAACTATTTTCTTGCTCATAAATTAAAACTCCTTAAACTGTAATTCGTTAGTTATTTCTTCGTCTGCAATTTCGAGTATTTTTTCAAGAACCTTCATTTGATGGGGGCTCAGGCGATCTTCTATTCTTTGAATGATCGCAAGCTGGCGGGAATCGTCCAACTCAAGACCGTTGCATTTTTCCGTAAGCTCAAGATAAAACTCGCGCCTGTCCTGTTCGGATTTGCTTTTGCGAATAAAACCCTTTTCTATAAGCATATTAATCTTATAAGTTGCATTGGATAAAGGTACGTTTATAAACTTTGCAAAGGCGCCAATGGTAGGCTTACCGAGAAGCCTTATCACGTCCAGAGAAAAAACCTCGTTGGTGCTGAGCTGGCTTTTGGATCTATCCTTTGTAAATATCCGCTTATAGTAACTCATTTTAATTCCTTTTAACAGGCCGGCCAAGGGTTTATACACAAAAACTCACCTCCTTGAAAATACTTCAAAAATTCAAAGTAATTATAGCATTAAAAAAACCCAAAGTCAACCTATATTTATTGACAAGAAAAAACTATTATGATATTATGTGATTAAAAAAAGGAAGGAGTGTGCGTATGCTTGAACTGTTTCAAGGATTAAATCTTTTATTTCTGCCTTTGTTTTTAGTAGGTACAATATTGCTTATAGTTGAAATGTTCACACCGGGCTTTGGCGCGGCGGGCATAGCGGGGATCGTTTGCTTTATAGCGGCGGTAATAGTAGGCGCAAGAAATATGGCTCAGGCCCTGTTTCTTACAGGTATAGCCTTAATAATTATAGGTGTAATAGCCGGAATATTTATTTGGCTCGTCTCCTCCGGTAAGCTACCCTCACCTTTAGTGCTTAAAAATTCCGCCAAGAAGGAAGAAGGCTTTATAAGCGGGAAGGACAATTCATATCTTATAGGCAAAACAGGAGTTACCCTTACGGCCCTTCGCCCTGCGGGCAAGGCAAAAATTGAAGGTCAGGACTATGACGTTGTAAGCAACGGCGAATTTATTAACGCCGAAACCGAAATTGAGATCATATCCGCTGATTCCAACAGAATTGCGGTAAAGAGGAGGTAAATTTTTTATGGAGTACATTATTTTAGGCATAGCCGCTATTGTGCTGGTTGTTGTGTTCTTTTCATTACTTTTCAGGTTTGTACCTGTAGGTCTTTGGATAAGCGCCCTTTCATCCGGTGTTAAAATAGGCATTATAACCCTTATTGGTATGCGTTTGCGCAGAGTTGTACCTGCCAGAATAGTTAATCCGCTTATTAAGGCAACCAAGGCGGGCATTAAGCTTTCTATAGATAAGCTTGAAGCCCATTACCTTGCAGGCGGTAACGTTGACAGGGTGGTAGATTCCCTTATTGCGGCTCAGCGAGCAGATATTCCTTTGGAATTTGAAAGAGCTGCGGCTATTGACCTTGCAGGCAGAAACGTATTGGAAGCGGTACAGATGAGCGTTAACCCCAAGGTTATTGAAACACCCGTTGTTGCAGCTATAGCAAAAAACGGTATTGAATTAAAGGCAAAGGCAAAGGTTACCGTTAGAGCTAATATAGACAGACTTGTAGGCGGTGCCGGTGAACAGACCATTATTGCAAGAGTAGGCGAAGGCATTGTTACTACCATAGGCTCCGCAATAAACCATAAGGAAGTTTTGGAGAACCCCGATACTATTTCACAGACAGTTCTTAATAAAGGTCTTGAAGCGGGAACTGCTTTTGAAATTCTTTCTATAGACATTGCAGATATTGACGTAGGCAGAAACGTTGGCGCACAGTTGCAGACCGATCAGGCTGAGGCCGACAAGCGAATTGCTCAGGCAAAAGCAGAAGAAAGAAGAGCTATGGCGGTTGCATACGAGCAGGAAATGAAGGCTTCCGTTCAGGAAATGAGAGCAAAGGTTGTAGAAGCCGAAGCAGAGGTTCCCCGTGCTATGGCCGAAGCCCTTAAGAACGGCAAAATGGGCGTTATGGACTACTACAATATGCAGAACGTAATTGCAGATACTGAAATGCGCCGCTCTATTTCCGATACCGATGAGCAGCCTAAAAAGTGAGAGTGAATACAGGTGAACGTATTTAACCCTTTATTAAAGGAGCTTTTTGAGCTGGCGGAGAAAAATACTCCCAAGTCCGCCCCCAAAAGCCCTTCGCAAAAAAAGCCTGCACCCAAGGCACCGCCGAAGCCGGTACAGCCGCAGGCGCAAAAACCTGAAGTTGTAAAACCGGAGCCTGAGCCCGTAAAACCGGAGCGTACGGTTGCGGGGATACCGCTTAACAGGCAAACA
This sequence comes from Eubacteriales bacterium, assembly GCA_045541395.1. Lineage (GTDB taxonomy): Bacteria > Bacillota > Clostridia > Oscillospirales > UMGS1783 > JAZRWQ01. The sequence continues at coordinate 31,203 of JAZQIZ010000008.1, read as the reverse complement.
GTTCGGCAGGGAATTATAATTTCCGAAATTCTGGGTAAGCCCAAGAGCTTAAGAAAATAAAAAAATACTCTCCCTTTCGGGAGAGTATTTTTATTTTACCCATTCAATAAAGTGATAGCTTTCAAGTATCTGAAAATAGCGGGCAAGGCGTTCATACAAAGGCTCAGCCTTTTGCCCGAAATGCTCCTTAACAAGAACACCTATGGCGGTTATATCCCTTTGGCCATCCATAAGAGGCCAAATAAAGGAGCCGTTTTCATCAAGATGAACATAGCTGATCTTAGGGCGTTTAAAAAGCTTTTGGGCTATTCTATTTGCCCAGCCCTTATTTTCTATTTCCAGGGTTATCATACCCTTTTCGTCTGCCTTCCAGCCAAGACCTTGGGCAGGAAGAGGCACCTTTTCAAGATAGTTTTTCTCAATAACTATTTTCTTTTTCATTTATTCTTCTTCTCTTTCTTCCAAACACTGAATTTGAGAAGGCTGAGAATAACAAGAGCAAATACCAAAAGCGCGCCTGTATTTGAAGCCCAGGGAGGAAGATTAAGCATACCGGAAATATCGATAGCTTTATCTACGCCAAGTACGGCAAGCAGAGCAAGAAGTATACCTACAAGGCCTTCACCTGCTATCATACCGGAGCAGAAGAGAATACCGTCATTAGTAACTCTTTCTCTCTTTTCCTTGTTCTTCATTCTGTCCACAAACAGACGGATAATACCGCCAACCATAATGCAGGCATTAAGCTGTACAGGCAGGTAAATACCGATAGCAAAAGGAAGAACGGGAATACCTATAACCTCAACAACTACAGCAATGAACACACCTATAAGAATGAGGCCCCAAGGCAGATTGCCGCCCATAATGCCTTCAATAACCATCTTCATAAGAGTAGCCTGAGGTGCGCCGAGAGCATCGGAGCCAAAGCCCCAAGCACTGTCAAGCAGATAGAGAGTTGCGCCGATAGCAAGAGCAGAAGCTACAACGCCTATAATTTCGGCTATCTGCTGTTTTTTAGGAGTTGCGCCTAAGAGGTAGCCGGTCTTTAAGTCCTGAGAGGTATCGCCGGAAATTGCAGCAACAATGCAGATAATAGAGCCGATAGCAATAGCAGCCTGCATACCGGAAGCGCCTGCTTCACCTGTTAACTTAAGTATAAGGGTTGCAATAAGAAGGGTTGCAATAGCCATACCTGAAACGGGGTTGTTGGAAGAACCAACAATACCAACCATTCTGGAGGATACGGTTGCAAAGAAGAAGCCGAATATTACAACAATAATTGCGCCAACCAAAGAAACGGGAATAGCAGGAACGAGCCATACGAGAAGGGTAAGTACCAGAATGGCAATTAAAACTACCTTCATGCTTAACTCCTGCTGAGTACGTAAGTTGCTGCTGCCCTTGGCACCAAAGCCCTTGATCGCATCACGGAAGGTACGAACAATAAGGGGAAGGCTCTTAATAAGGCTTATAATACCGCCTGCCGCAAGCGCACCTGCGCCAATATAACGAATATAAGTACCCCAGATACCGCCTGCACCTTCAGCTGCAAAAATTTCGCCGATGGTTGCAGTGCCGGGGTAGAGGATCATTTCAGCGCCGAAAATAACAATAAGAGGGATAATAACAAGCCAGCTTAAAACACCGCCTGCAAACATATAAGAGGAAATGCGGGGGCCGCAAATATAGCCTACGCTCATTACCGCAGGATATATCTGAGTACCGATAGCGCCGGGGTAGGTTTTGGACGTTCCCTCAAGGGAAACCTCGCCGGGAACCAGCTTTAAGCCGTCTATAATAAACTTAAAGAAGGCCGCAAAGCCCATACCTGCAAATACGGAGGTTGCGCTGGCGCCGCCGTTTTCACCTGCAAGAAGAACCTCGGCACAGGCCTGCCCCTCAGGGTAAGGCAAAATACCGTGTTCCTTTACAATAAGAGCGTTTCTTAAGGGCACCATAAAGAACACACCAAGAAGGCCGCCAAGCAAGGAAATAAGGGTTATTTCCAGAAGGCCGGGCTTTTCCATAATGCCCTCGTTTGCCCATAAAAACAGAGCAGGCAGAGTAAAAATTGCGCCTGCAGCCAAAGATTCGCCTGCAGAGCCTGCTGTCTGCACAATGTTGCTTTCAAGAATTGAGTTTTTACGCATAATTATGCGAATAACGCCCATAGCAATAACCGCCGCGGGAATGGATGCCGAAACGGTCATACCAACACGAAGGCCAAGATAAGCATTAGCCGCGCCGAATATTACTGCCAGTAAAATACCCATTATTATGGAGGTAACCGTAAGTTCGGGAGTTATCTTACTTGCAGGAATATAAGGCTTAAATTCCTTTTTCTCTTCCATATCAATTTTCCTTTCAAAGGAGAGCCCATACTCTCCCATATTAGCATACAAAAAGTATACCATAATACTCTCCTTTAGTCAAGCAAAGGACAGTTCAAAAAAAGAGCAACCGTAAAACCGATTGCTCTTTTACTGTAGAATTCTTAAGAATTTATTTGCGGATCTTGGTTTCTGCATTCTTTACAAGATTTAAGATACCGGTGGCACGATCCGGATAATCCTGCTCTATGGCGCTCTGACCTAAAACGGGAGCCTTATCGGCGCATCTTACACAGGCACGGTCAAGCTGAGCCAAGGTTTTATAGATGGCGGCGTCTGTGAGATTTGATGCATCGGCCTTATCCACAAGGAAAAAGTCCTTGGGGTTTTGGGGATTTGAATCGTAAAGGGCGCGGAAGGCTTTATATGCCGCAAGGAAGAAATATTCATTAAGGGCGAGAGTAAGGTCCTTATCCTTAATTTGAGCCGCCACGTCATAAACCATATCTACTCCGTTGAAAACCACTTTTTTACCTAAAACAAGGGCAATATCGCCTTTGCCTCGCTGATTTTCGGGATCGGCAAAGTCAGTGTCGCTCAAGACGGTGCCGCGGGTATCGGCAGAGAGATTAAGAAGGTAATCTGCACTTACATTATAATACTCGCAAGCCTTTACAATAAACTGCAAACCGCATTCACGAATACCTTTTTCGTAATGGGACAAAAGGGCCTGAGATACTCCAAGATCCTTTGCGGCCTGTTTCTGCGAAAGTTTTTTATCTTTTCTTATTGCAGTTAGTCTTTTGGCAAATTCCTCGCACATATTATTCCTCTTTTCTTCCTATTACTACGCGGTCATTTCCGCCGTAATCTTTTATCACTTTAATATCTTTAAATTTATTCTCAAGCATTTTGCTTACTGCATCGGCCTGTTTATAGCCTATTTCAAACAGGATATAGCCTCCGTTTTTTAAAACGGGATAATAATTTTCCGAAATATAGCGGTAAAACAAAAGGCCGTCCCATCCGCCGAAAAGAGCCATTTCGGGCTCGAAGGTTACTTCTTTTTGCAGGCTTTCCATTTCCTCTGCCGTAAGATACGGCGGATTAGAAACAATAAAATCGCAGGGTGTTGCTTTTTTTTCATAGCCGAAAATACTGTCATTCACAAGAGTAACTTGAACGTTATTAAGCATTACATTTTCGGAAGCTATTTGAAAAGCGGTTTCGGAAAGCTCAACACCCACAGCATTCAAACCGTATTTTGCGGCAGTAATTGCAATACAGCCGCTGCCGGTACACAGATCCAACACAGACTGGCCCTTTTTTGCGTAAGAGAGAAGCTGTTCCACAAGTATTTCCGTATCAGCACGGGGAATAAGCACTCCCTCTTTCACCTTAAATGGCAGGCCGTAAAACTCCCACTGCCCCAAAATGTACTGCAAAGGATAACCTTCTGCTCTTTTTTTTGCTTTTTCCAAAGGGCTGTTTTCCTTTGCAAGTATTTTCGCTTCAAAGGAGTAGTCTTCAATACCTGCGTTTTTCAAAATGGCTTCTATTGTTTTTACCATTTATCATCCTCGCCCTGATTCTGAGGCAGAACGTATTTTAAAGAAGCTATGCCTACTTCTATCTGGCTGTCATCGGGCTCGTTGGTGGTGAGCTTCTGAAGGCACAGGCCGGGGAAGGACAGGATATCGGTAAATTTATTATCGAATCTGCCAAGAAGCTTTATTATTTCATAGGACACACCGGCAACAACAGGCAGAAGCAAAAGGCGAAGGCCTAGGCGGACAAGTCCGTGACCTACGTTTACCACCGAGAAAATGAGAATACTTATAAGCATAACTATAAGCATAAAGTTGGTGCCGCAGCGTTTATGAAGGCAGGAATGCTTTTTAACGTTTTCAACCGTAAGCTCCTCGCCGTGTTCATAGCAATGAATAGTTTTATGCTCAGCGCCGTGATAACCGAAAAGACGCTTCATATCGGGAAGGCGGCGCACAAGGATAATATAGCAAAGGAAAACGGCTATTCTGACAACGCCTTCAATAACGTTGAACCAGGCGCCAAGATCACCTGCAAGCTTTTCTATTCCCCAGGCAACACCGTAAGGAATAAGCACGAACATTGCCATTGCCATAACTATTGCAAGGGCAACGGTAAAGCCTGTAATTATTTTTTCGGCCTTTTCGCCGAATTTTTCCTTAAGCCATTTATCAAACTTGCCCTCTTCCTCCTCAAGGATACCGCCCATTGCGATCTCCGCACTGCGGTCAATAGTTTTAAAGCCAAGGGTAAGGGAGGCAACAAAATTTACTATACCTCTTAAAATGGGTATTTTTTTATATTTTGCGGCCTTCATTGATTTATCTTCAACATCCTCTAAAATTATCTGCCCCTGAGGATCTCTTACTGCAAGGCAGGTTTTATCAACACCGCGCATCATAATGCCTTCGATAACGGCCTGACCGCCTATGCTTGTTTTTCTTATTTCTTTACTCATAATTTTTCCTTTCTTATGCGTTTAACAATGGCAGGGTTATTGTTACGGTAGTGCCCTCATTAACTTTACTTTCAATATTAAGGCTACCGCCGTGAAGGTTCACGATCTCGTTTGCAATAGCAAGACCAAGACCCGTACCCTGCTTTGAATTAACTCCCTTATAAAATTTTTCTTTAATATGAGGAAGATCTTCCTCTCTGATACCCTCGCCGTTATCGGATATAGTAACAACGGCGTTCTGCTTAAGTGCCCGGAGGGTTATTGTTACGGTGCTGCCGTCTTCCGAATGCTTAATGGCGTTATCTATAATATTGATAAACACCTGATTCATACGGTCAGGATCTGCGCTGACAGGAATAAGCTCTTCCGGCAGCTCAAATTCAACGTTGATCTTGCGGGAAAGGGCGCGTTCGCTTATGATGGTAACGATGCTGTATATCTTCTCTCCAAGATCCATATTCTCGGTATATAAGTTCATTCTGCCGCCCTGAATACGGGAAAAGTCCAACAACTCTTCCACCATACCGGAAAGACGGTCAACCTCTTTATTAACAATGTTGAGCCCCTTACGTATGGTTTTAGCATCCTCTGCAGGATCGCAGATAAGCACTGTCTCACTCCAACCTTTTATGGCGGTCATGGGAGTACGAAGCTCATGGGAGATCGAAGAAATAAATTCGTTCTGCAAACGTTCGTTTTCTTCCAGATCGTTGGCCATATTGTTGATAGAGCCAACAAGCTGCCCTACCTCGTCGTCATATTTATTTTCAATTCGCACAGCCATATTGCCTGCGGCTATTTGGTTAGCGGTCTCGGTAATAGTTTTAAGCGGGGAGATTATTGTACCGATAAAGTAATAGTTAGTTACAAAAACAAACAGAATAATACCGAGGCAAATGGCGCTTACGGCAAAAACTATTGCCCATGCGCGGTTTGTTACCGCCTCCATAGAAGTAACGGTTCTTACAACTCCTAAAATTTCGCCTGATGCGGCATACAAAGGAGCGCTTACAGCCATTATCTGCTCGTTGGTATTAGGGTTTTCCCCCTTAAATGAGGACGTTTCTTTATTTGTTACTGCATTTACAAAGTCCTCAGAAACTATTTTTTCGCTGCCAACGGCATAGCCCACGGTAGTATAAATACAGGAACCGTCCTTCTCTATAAGTTGAAGCTCCATTATATCCTTTTCGCTGAAATCTGCAGCCAGAGCAGGCATACCGCTGAGCAGATCGGGATACTGCGGGGAAATATGCTGAGTGTAATAATCTGAAAGACCTTCCGCCTGACCTGCAAGCTTATTCTTAACAGACGAATCATAATAAGTAAAAACAACCGCGCTTATGGATATAACGAAACAGAGAAGTATAAACACAATAACACCGAAAACGCTGTAGAGCCAACGGGTAGTGACTCTCGGCAGTTTTTTCATAGCTTACTCCTTATTTTTTAACTATCCATTTATAACCGAAGCCCCAAACGGTACCAATATATTTAGGTGCTGAAGGGCTGTCGTTGATTTTTATACGCAGACGGCGAATACTTACGTCTACGGTTTTTTCATCGGACGGGATCTCCTTGCCCCAGGCGGCTTTCAGTATCTGGTCGCGGGTAAGGGCCGTACCGGGGTTTTCTATAAACAGTTTCAGTATTGAAAACTCAATGGGACTCAGTTCCAGAGGCTTACCGTTATAGCTGCAGGTACGGCTTAAATTATCGAGTACAAATGGGCCGCTTTTTATTAAATCGGCAGACTCGTTTCTTGCATAAGAAAGGCGACGGAATAAAGCGTCCACCCTGACTATAAGCTCACTGGGAGAGAAGGGTTTTGTAATGTAATCGTCTGCTCCGGACATAAATGCAGACACCTTATCGGTTTCCTGCGTTTTTGCAGTAAGCATAATAATACCCATAAGAGGATACTCGGCGCGTAATATTTTTGCAACCTCAACACCGTTTATGCCGGGAAGCATTACGTCTAAGATGGCAATATCTATATCGGGATCAGACTTGGCGCGTCTTATAGCATCCTCGCCTGTGCGGACCTCAATTACTGAATAGCCGCTTCTTCTTAAGTTAAGTACCACAAATTCTCTTATGGCAATTTCGTCTTCAAGTACAAGTACTTTTCTCATATATTCGATCCGCCTTTCATTTTAAAAGTATAAGTCTCTCACGATGCTGAGATACGTTACCCATAAATTCGTAAAGCTCGGTGCTCAGGTCTTCGGCAATATTTACTGCATATACCCTCGTTCCGTTTTTTCTTAATTCAAACCATTGGCCCTGATCCTTCCGGCCGTTATACTGATCCTGTGTCAGCTCATACAGGGTAAAAAGCTTGGTGTAATCTTCACCCTGAACGTGATAAACGCTGTAGCTTTGTTCAATATTATTATAAGTGCAGGCAATATTGCCTATCCATTGAGGCGGCACGCTGTAATAAAACCTTCGCGCCGGATCCATTATACAGTAAAACTCGCGCTCGAGAAATTCCGTTAAAGGAACGTTATCCTTGCCGGGTCTTACAGACGACCAGCCCGTAACGGCGGCATTGGTTATATCCTTTACGTTAGGCTCCAAGGGCAATAGATGCAAACTTACGTTATAAGGGAATTCCAACAGACCGTCACCGTCTATATCCTGGCAATTATAGTTCGTTTCCCTTATGAGAGTAGGCGGCACTCCTTCTTCGGAGGTGTAATACATATTGGTAAGAGTATTACCGTCCCACTTTAAAAACTGAGTGATCATGTTATTGCCGTAAACCGTATCTATAAGGATCAGCTTTCGGTCTATCTGCACCTTGCCGTAGGTTACAGACTTAACTGTATCATAGTTGCCGTGTATTTCACACTGAGAAATGATCCTTAAAGTGCCATTTACAAGAGTCGACATTTTTGCAATACTCGTGCCTGCGGGATCCTTGTAAATATTAAATATAAGGAAGTAATACCCGTCGTAAAACAGGCGGCTCTCCTGATAAATATCGGAGAAAATAGGATCCTTCGGTTGAGCAAAAATATCGTAGGCGCAAAGCTCCTTTCGGGTATCGCTCTGTATCCAGCCAATAAGCATATCCTTTTTGCCGTCTTCGTTAAAATCACGCAGGTCTATATAGTCGATCTGCTTTCCTGTGCCGGTTACCTGCTTTATAAGAGCCCATTCCATGCTGTTTTCCATAGCATAAACCGCAAAGCTCGCTAAAGTCCCGCTTTCACTTTCGGCAAGATAAAATACTATTGCTTCGTCTTTTTTATCACCGTCAAGATCCGTAAGTATAAAGGATCTTTTGTTGTTGCCGCTTAACGGTGATGTATATTTTACTGCCGAGCCTATAGTTGTCTCTACAGTCTTTGAAAGTTCACTTTGCATCTCGTTAGGTCGGGGAGCTTTCATAAGGGCGGAAACGTCGCCACTCATAATACTGCAGCCGCAAAGTGTGCTTATAGCAAGCAACAGCGTAACTGCGTATTTTAAAAGAGTTTTTGTTCTCACCTTACCTCACTCCCTTTCTTACATATTATTGTAACATACTGTCAAAACTTTTTAAAGAAAAATATTATACTATATGTTGAATTTTTAATGAATTTTATGTATAATATAGAAAAAGCATATCCGCGGGCATAGTTCATCGGTAGAATGGTCGCTTCCCAAGCCACAGAGGTGGGTTCGATTCCCATTGCCCGCTCCAAAAATAAGGCACCCATAAGGGTGCCTTGTTTTTGGTTAAGCGGGCGGGAATCGAAAAGGGCGACAAGAAAACCTTTCGGGGAAAGGTTTTCCGCCCGAGGGAGATTCCGTTATAATCCCAACACTGGTATTATTCAAACAGTATTGTTAACCAAATGATTTATATTGCTATTGTTAATCCCCCCTCCATTCATACGGGCGCGACAAGAAAACCTTTCGGGGAAAGGTTTTCCGCCCGAGGGAGATTCCGTTATAATCCCAAAACTGATATTGCCCGAACCTAAATTCACCCTGTATACTCCAATGATACAGTAGCTTTTAACCTTTTTTATTGCGTAAATCTAAAGGGTGCCTTGTTTTTGGATAAGCGGGTCGGGCTCAAAGCCCGCACCTTCGGTGCTCGAGTTCGAGGATCTGCTGCAAAGTAATAAAAAGCAGGTATCCTTATGGATATCTGCTTTTGGCTGCTTCTCTGCAAGGTGCTTACTAAAGCTTTTTCGCTTCTTCACCCCAGTTTGCGGTTCCCAAAATTTTTGGCGGTGCCTATACGCACCTTGAAAATTTTGACCGCTGCACCTTTTCACCCTCCCTTTTTCCGCCACCGGCGGCGGTCGGGCTCAAAGCCCGCACCTTCGGTGCTCGAGCTCGAGGATCTGCTGCAAAGTAATAAAAAGCAGGTATCCTTATGGATATCTGCTTTTTATGGCGGAGTAGGAGAGACTCGAACTCTCGCACCGGGGTTTAGCCAGCCTACGCCCTTAGCAGGGGCGCCTCGTCACCAACTTGAGTACTACTCCGTGTGCCGTATATATAAAAATATTCGGTTTAGATTTTGGCGGAGAGAAAGGGATTCGAACCCTTGTGGGCTTGCACCCTAACGGTTTTCAAGACCGCCCCGTTATGACCGCTTCGGTATCTCTCCATACTGCGTTTATTAATTATATCAACAAAGCGGCAAAATGTCAATAATTATATTTTTATTTTTTATCGACAAATTTCCCTGCGGCTATGATGCCGCAGGGAAAAAGGCTTATAACTTTGAATTAAGTATTAGCAACCCTTCTGGTTATAGTCTGCGCAGAGCAAGTTCATAGCCTTGAAGAATTTATGAAGATAGATGAAGGGGCCAACAACAATAAGGGAACCTAAAACGTTCCAACCCCAGAAAGAGCCTGCGCCGAAGGAATAGCCGATAGCGCGGCGGATAAGCTCATTGCCTATTCTCTTGGATATTCTGTGGTACCAAACAATAGGAGCAATGCCTAAAGTGAGCCAGGAGAAAACAAAGAAGAGCAGACAGAAATGCATTGTCTTCTTATTGTCATACTTAGAAGCAATAAGGTTAATATCCTCAGACACACCGGACATAACAACCAGGCCGTAAATGCCGCAGGTAATAAGAGAAAGGAGCAAATATTTAACCATACCTCTGTTTGTTTTTAAATTCATAAAAGATACCTCCTTTAGTTTATAAATAAAGTATAAAATAAAAGCAGAAGATTGTCAATATAAAGAAAGTGTGATAAAATTAAATTAGGGAGGCGATAATATGGGCTGTGACTTACACACACATTCCACTTTCTCCGACGGTACTTTTACACCTACGGAAATTATAAGAGCCGCCAAAGACAAAAACTTAGCAGTAGCCCTAACAGACCATAATACCCTTAAGGGCCTTTGCGAATTTAATGAGAGCGCAAAGGAGCTTGGAGTAGAAATTGCAAACGGAATTGAGCTTTCCTGTGATTACCAAGGGAAGGAGCTTCACCTTGTAGGGCTGTTTATAGACGAAGAGCATTTTGATTCCTTACAGGCTCTTACGGATAAATACCGCATTTTAAAGGAAAAAAGCAATATAGAACTTATAGAAAAGCTTAAGGGCGCAGGCTATGAGCTAAACTACAGGCAGATCAAAGAAGCTTACGGCGAGAATATTAACAGAGCACATATAGGCGCCGAGCTGTTAAGGAAGGGATACGTAGCTTCCGTAAACGAGGCCTTTGAAAGGCTTCTTAATAAAGATGCGGGCTTTTATAATGCGCCGCCGCGGCTGAGTATTTGGGAGGCCATTGAATTTTTAAAAAATATTAAGGCTATTCCCATACTTGCTCACCCATTTTTGGATCTTACAGATAAAGAGCTTGAGGAATTTTTGTTTAAAGCAAAAAAACAGGGGCTGCAGGGAATGGAAACTTTACATTCTTCTTTTTCCAAGGAGCAAACTCTTAAGGCAAAGGCTATAACCCAAAAATTTAATTTAATTGAAAGCGGCGGAAGTGACTTTCACGGCCAAACAAAGCCAAAGGTTATTCTTGGGGAGCCATACGTTTCCAAGAAAATATATAATAACCTAAAAAGGCTAAAGGAACTGCTATAAAAAAAGTAACAGCAAAAGCTGTTACTTTTTTTATTTTACGCTACGCCGCCGTAGATAGGGTCATTCCCTAACCAATAAACCTCGCGGCCAATATAATCGTCAATATAAACGTGGTGAACGTCGGCAATACCCTTTTTTGTAACCGTAATAACTGTGCCGCCGTTAAGGTTTGACTGCCAATAGCAACCTGCACCGGTTTTGGTGCCGTAAGTAAGACGAACACCTTCAAATTCAATGGAGTAATTATTTTTATGGTCGTGACCGCAGAAAACGTGCTTAGTAGAGCCTACTTCCTTTAAAACTTCAAGTACGCCGTCATCATTTTTAGGATGGCCCCATCCGTCATTCCTTACGCCGAAGGAGCTTTCATAGCCCTCATTCCAGTAAATATCCTCATGGCTTTCATCACGCGGAACGTCGTAATCGTCGGAAACGTCACCGTCTGCGGCGGTGTAGGCATCCTTATAAGCATAAATAGGGATATGAATAAATATAGAAGTATCCTTACAGCCGTAATTTTCCGCTACAGCCACCTGCTCTTTATACCAGTCAAGCTGCTCTGCAGTAAGGCTATCATAAGAATCAATAACCATATCACCTAAAATATTCTCGCGGTAGGAGGCTTCGTGGGTATCCATAAAAATAAGGCCTTCAACTATCTTTTTGCCGTTGGAAACCAAAACGGTGTAGTTACCGCTGCCCAGCTCCTCTGGGCCTTCTTTAAACAGGGTATATTCGCTTTTTGCAAATATTTTTTCAACCTCTTCAACAGCATCATCGCCGCCTTCGTTATCGTGGTTGCCCCAAACAGGCGCCCAGGGAATCTTAAAGGAATCCATAAAAGCAACAAGCTGCTCATAAGCATCATACTGAATAACGCCGGTATAGGAATTATCGCCGGTTATGGTAATAAGGTCAGGCTTTTCCTGTTCAATAAGCTTGGTAATGGTACCTGTACCTATTTCATAGGTATCGCCTTTAGCGTTCCATTCAGCGGAAGTCATCTGAATATCGGTCAAATTCAATATTTTAAGCTCTTCACCCTGCATTTCAATAACCTGAAATTCCTCGGGGATCTCGGAAAGATCGTATTTTGGCATAAACGCAAAAATACCTAAAGCAATAACTGCCGCCAGCGCCACAGCCACAACAGAAATAACCACCTTTTTGTTCATAACAGTTTCTCCTTTTCTTTGGTATTATTATTTTAAATGAAGCAGAGGCTATTGTCAATATCAAACGATTTATTTTCTTGTTACAGACTGCAAAAAAGGGCAATCGGAAACCCGATTGCCTTTTAGTGTTTGTAGTCCGGTTCGCGCCCCTCTATACAGTACAGACTAAAGGCCCTGACATTCCGTGAGCAAGTGAAGCGCGCGACACGGGGAGGAGAACTGAACGGAATGATAAAAAGGCAATCGGAAAACCGATTGCCTTTTAGTGAATGTAGTTCAGTTCGACGAATTAGCGGCTTACTAAGAACATAGCGATAAACAGAGCGGCTACAATATAAGAGCCAACCTTGTTTTCTTTAGCCTTGCCGCTGAAGAGGTTGATAACAACAGCGCTGATGATGCCGAATGCAATACCGTAGGAGATATTGTAGGTCATAGGCATAATAGCGATGGTAAGGAAGGAAGGAACAGCAACAGAGGGATCCAGCCAATCGATATCCTTAACACAGTTCATCATAAGGACGCCTACGTAAATAAGAGCAGCTGCAGTAGCAACGCCGGGGATGAGAGAAGCGATGGGGCTTACAAACAGAGCCAGGAAGAAGAAAGCAGCAGTAGCAAGAGAGGTAAGACCGGTCTTGCCGCCTTCAGCAACGCCTGCAGAAGATTCTACGAAGGTGGTAACGGTGGAAGTACCGCAGATAGCGCCGGTGGTTGTAGCAATAGCGTCAGCCAGCATAGCTTTATCCATATTGGGAACTTCGCCCTTTTCATTAAGGAGACCGCCGCGAGCGCAAGCGCCGTAGAGGGTGCCCATGGTGTCGAACATATCAACGAGGCAGAAAGCAAGGGAGGTGGTAGCAATAGCAGTAATAAAGCTTGCCATACCGTTTGCTTCTATATAAGCGGAGAAATCAAAGCCTTCGGTAAATACCTTGCCGAATGCCTGAGTACCGAATTCAACGAAAGCGGAGAGGGGGTTAGCATTGAAGGAGAAGCCTTCATAGAAACCGGGAACGGTGATACCGAGGAGGTAATAAGCAACAGCACCGCCGATAATGCCCCAAAGGATAGCGCCTTTAACCTTTTTCTTAGCAAGGATAGCCATTGCAACAAGAGCAAGGATAGTAACAAGGCGAGGCATAACGTCAGCCCATGTAGCAGTACCTGTGAAGATGTTGAAAGAACCCAGATCAACGCCGGTAGAAGCGCTGGGAACAACGATCTTAGCATTCTGCAGACCGATGAAAGCAATAAACAGGCCGATACCTGCAGGGATCGCCTTTCTTACGGAAGCAGGAATTGCATGGAAGATAGCCTTCTTAAGACCGGTAGCAGAAAGGATAATGAATACGATACCATCGATAAGAATAAGTACCAGAGCGTTTGCATAGGAGAAGCCCATTGCAAAGCAGCAAGTATAAACGAAGAACGCATTCAGACCCATACCGGAAGCCTGAGCCATAGGCAGGTTTGCCAAAAGGCCGATAAGAACGGTACCGATAATTGCGGAGATACCGGTAGCAATGTAAATAGCGCCGTAGGAAACTACGCCCAGCTCTGCGAACATGCCTGCATTAACCATGAGGATGTAAGCCATTGCCATAAAGGTGGTAAGACCTGCAAGTATTTCGGTTTTTACGGTAGTGTTGTTTTCTTTCAGTTTAAAAAACTTTTCCATACTTGAAAACCCTTTCATTATTAATTTACCGCGCTAATACAGCACAGTGGAATATACAATGATTATAAGATTTTTAAGCCTTTGTGTCAATAAAAAACCGAACTTTTTCTTAACAGATTCTTCATTTTTATTGTTTTTTCTCTACTTTAAGCCTCATTTATAAGTTTCACCTTAAATAACAGCACAAAATCTCAAATTCAGCCCAAAACAGCTTGATCTAAGCAATTTTTTGCTCTTTTTCTAATTAACCGATAATTTTTACGAAAAAAATATTAAAAAAAGAGAAAAAGCGTACGTAAAGTACGCTTTTTATAAATTATTTACGGTCTTTTATTGTTTTTAGTACTTCTTCGCAGTCGTTGGAAAGAATAACGTCTATTCCCATATCAAGAAGCTCTTTTGCTTCTTCCTTTTCGTCTGACCAGAAAATATTGCAAATAATGCCGTGCTCGTGGGCCTTTTCTATCATTTGGCGGTTTACTCTGGGTTTCCAAAGCTGAAGCTTTTCACAGCCTGTTTCTATTGCGTCTTCAACAACCTCCCAAGGAGCAAATCCCGAACCCTGACAACACAAAACTGTTTTATCCATTTCCTTTATAAGCTTGGTTACAACCTTGCTGTCGCACATAAGGTAGGCGTGATTTTTACAGTCATATTTATAAATAAGGTCTATGATCTTTCGAAGGGTGTCTTTGGAAAAATCGGTTATCTGCCCCACCGTTTTAATATGTACGTTCATTATAACCTTTTTGCCCAAAGCCTTAAGAATTTCTTCAAGGGTTAAGATTTTGGTACCTTTGAATTCTTCGGAAAACTTAATTCCGAAATCGTATTGTAAAAGCTCTTGGTAGGTATGCTCGTAAACAAGACCCTGACCGTCACTGATATGAGAAAGCTCTGCATCGTGAGTAGAAACCAATACACCGTCCTTCGTTTCCCAAATATCAAATTCTATTTCCTCGGCGCCTAAGCTTATTGCCGCCTCAAATGCTGCCATAGAGTTTTCCGGCAAAGCGGCGCTGTAGCCCCTATGAGCGCAAAGGCGCGGATAGGAAGTGGTTTTATCGTCCATCAAATACAGAAGCTCGCTTACGTCCTTTACAGTTAAAGGCATAAGGGAGTTTTCAAGAGGCCAGGGGCTTCTGGAGCGGACCCAAACAGGCACGTAGCCTGCCTTTTGGGAAGCAAGAACGTCGTTTACGGGATTATCGCCAACGTAATAAAGGTCTTGTGGCTTTTCGCCAAGCAAGGATGCCATATATTCGAAAATAGAGGCGTTAGGCTTATAATAATCGCGGTTTGTTTCATCACCGCACATCATTTCGGCATAATCACCTGCGGTAATTATAGCGTCAAAAAAGGGGCGCAGGCCAAGGTTATCCAGCTTTGCGTTTTGAATCCCTTTTCTGCCGTTGGTTATAATGCCAAGCTTATAGCCTTTATTTCTTAGGGTTGTTAAAAGAGCCTCCGTAAAGGGGAAATTTACCGAGGTTTTGCAGAAATTTTCTAAAATAAAATCAAAACAGCGCTGCTTTTCGGGAATATTATCCTTATTAAAAAAGTGCTCCGCAACAAGGGTATTGTAGATCCTTGTCCAATCGGGGCCGTCAGCCAGATAAACGCACTCTGCGGCGCAAAGATGCTTTGCGGCATCCTCAGCCTCATAGGCGGGGTTTATAAAGGGTCTTATTCTTTCAAAATTCTCGCAGATGATCTTGGTTATGGTACCGTAACGGTCAAAAAGTGTATTATCTAAATCAAAAACAAAGCCTTTCATTTTTCCCTCCGTTTATTTTTTCTTATATTATACTGTAAGGCTTCCAAAAAGGCAAATTTTTGTTTCAAAATCGCAAAAACAAACTACATCCAAAATAAACCAATTTATTTTACCCCCTATTTGTAACCGTTTTGTCATCACTTTGGAAATATCTTTCAGTTTTTGTGAAATTTCATCAAAAAACCCATTGACAAGCCTATTTTCATGTGCTATCGTGGAGATGTAATAATTGGAAAGAGGTACGGTCCAATGTACAGTTTAGTTTAAATTACAATACTAAATAATAAAAAAGGTGATATTTATGAAAAAGAAATTATTTATTCTTTTGGTTGTAACAGTTCTTCTTTTCGGTTTAACTCCTGTACAGGCCATTATCCCCGGTGAGGATGCTTATCAGCCCGGTAATGAAATTACAAGCACCGGTGTCCTCTTTTCGGATATCCCCGAAACCTTATCTCCTGCAGTAATAGAAGAGGCAGGGCATATTGCAAGGTTAAGGGATCAGGAGATCAATAAAAATACTGCCGTGTTCCAGAATGCCGACGGTACAAATACCCTGTATTTCTTTGCACAGGATATATGGTATGAAACACCTCAAGGCCAAAAGCTGGATTACAGCACCGAAATAGAATTGCAACCAAACGGTACGTATATAGGAAACAGCAATAACAAAACTCTGGTATTGCCTCAAAAGGCTTCTCAGGGCTTCACATATACAGAAAACGGATATACAATAAATATGGTTCCTTCAATGGATACCGTAATAAGCACACCTATTGTTTACGAACAAACAGAAGCATTACCCGAAGAAGCAGAAGAACCCGTTGAACTACCCTATTCTTTAATGAATACCAACAGTATTTCTGTTTATGAGCCTGATTCAATTGAAAATATTGTTGACGGCCTCGTTTTAGACAGACCTGCTCAATTACAAAGTATTCTTAACGAAGAATCGGGCAGAGAGAAAAATTCAGTTCTTTATGAAAATATCTACTCTTCAAATACGGATATAGAAACGGTGCCCTTACTTCACGGTGTAAGACAGTCTATTCCGGTTACGGATAATTCAAAAACAAGCTTTTCCTTTAAAATGAGCTTTAACGGTCTTACTCCGCAGAACTCTACCGGCTGTTCAATAGCTCTTGCAAACGCTGCAGGGAAGATAGAAGGCCATATAACCGCTGATTACAGTGATATATACTGCCCCTACACTTTGGATATTGCAAGCTATAATAACGGCGAATATCTTGTTACTGTGACCCTTGATGAAGAGTATATTGCAAACAGCACTCAAGGCATAAACGAAGAAATTCAGCTTAACACAATTATCGGTGACGATTATATATACGATACCTACGTAAACTCCGGCAAGGCATCTACAAATTATAATTCATCCACAAAGCTGTATTGCGGCTATTATAATACGGGTACCTGCCGTACCTACGTAAGATTCCTTTTAGGAAGCGCATTTGAAAATATAGACCCCGATCTAATAACCACCGAAAGCTTTTATATGTACGTTGTAAACGGAACCAATGCGGCAAGCGTAAAACCTAATATACCTAATTTAATTTGGGATAATTCAACGCTTACCTGGAATACCTCAGTTTCCGTAAGCCCTGCATATACGACTTCGCGAAACGGTGTAACGGCACCTTCTGCAACCTCATTGCCTAACAGCACCGGCTTTAAAGCAATCAACTTAAAAACAAGCGGTGCAGGTACCGGCTTAATGGCCGCATTTATACGGGATAATATAGATCCAAGCTTAAATGCAACCTTAGACCAAAGCAGAGGCGTGGCTATTGTAAACACAACCAATAACGACGACTCACTTTATACAAAAACCTTCTATTCTGCCAATAACGGCAGTAATCTACCTTACGTTTCGGTTTCCTATAACGTAGCAGTAACGGGAATAAGCGTATCCCCTGCAAGCGCAACCCTAACCGTAAAAGGTACAAAACAGTTAACAAGAGAAATATTCCCGTCCAATGCAACAAACCAGAACGTGACCTGGACAACAAGCAAATCCTCTGTAGCAACCGTAAGCGCTTCCGGTAAGGTAACGGCAAAAGCGGTAGGTACTGCCACCATTACCGCAAAGACAGCCGACGGCAACAAGACAGACACCTGTATTATTACAGTCAAGCCACCGGTAAACGGAGTAAGTGTTACCCCTGAGGCTGTATCGGTAAGGGAAAATAAAACTAAACAGCTGACTGCAGACGTAAGCCCTTCGGAAGCATTAAACAAAAACGTAACCTGGACTTCAAGTAATACGGCCATAGCTACGGTTAATTCGTCAGGTGTAGTTACAGGCAAAGCTTTTGGTAATGCTACAATCACCGCTACAACTAAAGACGGCGGGTATACCGATACCTGCGCTGTCAGAGTATACCCTGAAACGTATACTGTATTGACGTACAATTCAGAATATGAAGATTCCATATCCTCCGGAGAGGTAAAGTGGTATAGATTCAATCCTACGGAAGATAAAGCATACGATATTCTAAGCACGGGTAGTACTGATGTTAAAGCTACTCTTTACAGGCAAGCAAAATCCCCTATAAGTGACAATAACAGCGGGGAAGGTACAAACTTTTTGATTTGCCGGGAGTTTGACGAAGGTTTTGCTTATTTCCTTAAAGTTCAGTGTGGCAGTACATCATCTCCCGGCGGTGCTTTCAAAATAAAAGTGCGGGATAATTATGGTGCAGCTTTGCCTTATGTTCAAAGTGCGGGAAATGTTCAAAATTGTTTTGGATATGCTATAAATGAAGATATGTATATAGTGACTCCTGAACAGTACGCGGGTGTATCGACCGAATACAAGGAACATACGTTCCGTGATATTGGAGCCACTGATACGGCTACATCATACTTCCCTGAAATACAACAATTCATTTCATCAAAGACAGATTCATTCGCAACATTAATTAATAGTAAGACTGATTTTGTGGATAATGATAGCTACAGAATTGCCATGAGGATTACACATGGCGCCACTTGGGAAACGACTTCAGGGGAATTAAGCTGGCCTGCAGACTATCACTTCTTTAAGCAAACCAATACAGGTGAATGGTCTCACAAGCAAGGCGACGCTTTATCATATCCAATAACAAATGATCCGGATACTAATTGCTTAGAATGGCTATTTGGTCATGATATGGACGGGGTGTCCTATTACTACGATTCTCCTACTATTTATTTTTCGTTGAGGTATCAGTAAAATGAAGAAATTATTTATTATATGCAATATATTAATTATGTTGTTGCTTTTTGGGTGTTCCGGTAAACAACAACTGGGCTCTGAATTAAACAGCAGTTGTGCGCCTAATGAAAGTGAAGTAATTTCCGGCGAAGAAGAGCAATCAGAGAAGCCGACAACTTCAAGTTCAGAGGCGAAACCGAAACTTGAACCACCGACAAGTGAAACAGTAGGTCTTTCACAGGAGACTTTGGATTTTTTAAATGGTGTTTACCCTGACGGTAAACCTCCTAAAACCATATATGAGGTTACCGTTCCCACTGAAGAAATTGGGAGAGGGGGCGATATTGGATTCAATTATCTAAAACAAAATGAACAGTATATAGAAGATAGTTTCGGGACTGACATAATATACTGCGAAGCATCAGATAAATCAAGTATGTTAACAAATGATAATACTGTTGTAAGTGGCAATAACGTTGCTTATATGTTGTATTCAGTGCCATTTAGAGATGTCGCAATGAACGGTGCGTTTAATCTGTCTTTTGCTGAAGCCCAATTAAACGTTGATATAAAATGCGCGAGAGATACGGGAATCAAAGTAATCCCGGAATCCGAGTTCACAAGAATGTACAGCGCAATAAAATGTGATGCGGGCGGATATGTATACGTCTTTTTTGATAGTGTTAACGGTGGTGATTTCAGTACATTAAAGAGCATTATTTATATTAATAAAATATACTCTTACGATGAAGTTTCATTTATAAAAGAAGGCACCCCTATAAGTGAAGTGTTTGATTTTTCGCCAACTCTTAAGTACTGTTACGAGAAGCAAACTTCACTGTATAAGGATATTATAATACCTTTAACTGACGGTGTAATGGTGTTAAAGGCAGATATATCCGAAACGAAAACTATTTTATCTGCAAATTATTATCCGGATTCGATAGTGCCCAATCCAAGTGAATTTGCACAAAGCGAAGACAGGGCGTATAATTTTACTATACTGCCGCAGGATTATCCGCCGGCGGAGTAAAAAAGAAAGCTTGAGCAATTTGCTCAAGCTTTCTTTTATACAAGGATAAGAATATAATCTATAAGAGCATGGGCGAAAACGGGCTGCCAGATGCTGTGGGATTTTTTGTGCATCCAGTAAAAAAGGAAGTGGCAACCGATATTGAAGCCCATTGTAGTAAGGAGCTCGGCGGTTATGCCGTGATAGTGGCCGTTTTCATAGGCGTGGATAAGGGTATAAACCACACCGAAGAGAATGCCGGGAAGAACCCAGGAAAGCCATTCAGGGTGGCCGCATTTTTTCAGAAGCTTAGGCATAACGCCGCGGAAGAGGATATCCTGCGCAAGGGCGGCTACGAACACAAAGTATATCCACTGATCCACCGCGTAGATATCGTTTATTTTGCCGAAGATGACCGAAAGGATAAGGAGCACAAAATAGGTTCCGCCTAAAATATAGGTAACGTATTTGGTTTTGCCCTTGCCCATATTAAAGCCGAACTCTTTAAAAAAGCCCTTATGATAAATTACAATACAGGCAATAAACACTAAAAGTGTTGGAATAAGCACAACAAGGTGTTCCAGCTCCAGGCGCCAGATGGTTTCGGGAGTGACCTCGCTTGCATAAAGCATACGGCCGTGTTCGGACAGATAATTAAAATAAAGAATACACCAAAGGTATTCAAAAGCGGCCAATAAGACCACGTATAAAGGGTAAAGTATTTTGTTTGCAGTTAGTTTCTTTTCCAATTCAATGCCTTCTTTCCGCAAGAATACCACCGCCTTGGGCAAAGGCGGTGGCTCAAGCGAAACTATAATATCACTACTTTCGGAATTTGTCAATATTTAAGGCATTAGCTGTCAGTCATCATAACGGTCGTCGTCATCGTCATCATCGTCGTCATCATCGTCATCGTAACGGTCATCGTCATCGTCATCATCGTAACGGTCGTCATCATCGCAGTACTTATCATCGCAATCGTCATCGTAGCAGTTGGGGTTGGTGCAGGTTCTTACGTCCTTGTCATCCCTGTCGTCATCGTAACGGTCGTCGTCATCGCAGTACTTATCATCGCAATCGTTATCATAGCAGTTGGGGTTGGTGCAGGTTCTTACGTCCTTGTCATCCCTGTCGTCATCGTAACGGTCATCGTCATCGCAGTACTTATCATCGCAATCGTTATCGTAACAGTTGGGGTTGGTGCAGGTACGGGGTCCGTCATCGCAGATAACGTCGTCGCAGTAAAGGTCATCGCAGTAGGGGTTATCGCAATTTGATACGGGAGCGGAAGGCTTTGTATCTGCGGGTTTGGTGTCTGCGGGTTTGGTGTCTGCAGGCTTGGTGTCTGCAGGCTTGGTGTCTGCGGGCTTGGTGTCTGCAGGCTTTGTGTCTGCGGGTTTAGTGTCTGCGGGCTTGGTATCATCTAAATCGAAGATATCATCGTCCTTAGGAGCGGTAGTCCAATCGTGTTTATTAACTGTATCCTTTACAGTTGCAATAACGTCATCCAGAAATACGTCATCGGGCAGAACCGAGCCGTCTACTATCTCAATGGTTACGGTCCTGGGGTCGCCGTCAATATCATCTACAAAGTAGCCTGCGTTGCCTATTCTTGTTACCAGGTCGCTTACTACGGTTTTGGTATCTTTACCGCTAAAATCATAAGCGTTTATTATTGCTTTCGCATCGTCATTTCTTGCGGCTACGTTTGTAACGTTACCGTCTTTATCATAAGTAATTGCTATTTCCGGGTTTACCTTCAGTAAAAGTGTGCCGCCGGCAGCGGGGGTAACAACCAAATTATCAGCGGCGGGAGCTTTTGTACAGCCTGCCAGCAGGCCTAAGCTTAATACCAGTGCAAGTGCTAATGCTAAAACTTTAAATTTCTTTTTCATAATACTTTCTCCTTTGTAAGTTAAAATTTATTGGCCGGGGGAAAGCCGACTTTTTTGTCTTTACACTTACAGTATACGGAGCCTTTTTTGAAAAAACGGGGTAGCAAACAAAAAAAATATTATTTTTGCAAAAAAGGTTGTTAGTAGGAGGATTTACACCTACAGTCCCTGATGTTTCACCGGGAATAACGGCCTGTACAGGAGTTAAACCAAAAAAAGAAGAGCTAAGCTCTTCTTTTTTATCAGTCATCGTCTTCTTCATCTTCATCTTCGTCGTCGTCATCGTCATCGTCTTCGTCATCGTCGTCGTCATCGTCGGGCTCGAAGTCGTCATCGTCGTCGGGCTCGAAGTCGTCATCGTCATCGGGCTCGAAGTCGTCATCATCGTCGTCGGGCTCGAAGTCGTCATCGTCAGGCTCGAAGTCGTCGTCACTGTCGGGCCCGTCCTCAATAACCTCTTCAAGCTCCTCGTCGATCATTTCATTCAATGTATCGTTGGGGACGGTTACGGAATGGGAAGGGCTTTCTTCTAATTCTTCAATGACCTCATCTACCACCTCTTCAATTATTTCATCGGCAATTTCGCCTATCTGAACGGAGACCGAAAGTTTTTGGGCCAGGTAGGTGCTGATATGCTCGGTAAGGTGGGATTCGTGGGTGGAGACCCAGGTTTGATCCTTACCGTCGAAAGCGACGGTAATGGTTTTGCCTTCGCTCAGGAATTTCTGAGCTATGGCCATATCGATAAGCTCATCCACAACGGTATCCAGGTGTTTATTTTTATAGGAGTAATCTTCAATAAGGGAAATACCGTCGTCATTGACGCCCTCCAGCCCCACAACGGTATCGTTACGGTTAACGTCGATACGGACCTGAGGGTTGATCTTCACATAAACCGAGCCCACAGCCTTATTTGCAAAGCCGAAAAAGGCGGTAAGGGCAATAAGGAAGCAGGCGGCAACGGAAACGATGCTGTAAAGAACTTTGGTATTAAACTTTTTGGGGGGCTCCTTCATTTCAACTATCTGAGTTACCTGCTGTCCCACCTGATAATGAAGGTTTGCTACCTTTAAAAAGGCGCCGTCTTCACTTAAAACAACAGCATAGGAATCATGGCATTCAACTACCATATAGTTCATTACAAGGCACCTCCTTTAAATTTACGGCTCAGATGGCCGCGGATAATTTCGTAACCGTTGGTTTGGATTATAAGCATTGCCATAAGATATTTTCTGTGGCGCTCCAGGGTCTTCCGATCCTCGCCGGTGCCGAGGCACAGGGCGGCCAGGGGCAATCTTTTGGTTTTAAGGAGCTCGTTTAAAAGCTCGGCATTATTTTTAGCGTATTCCACTACCTTAGCGCAGGACTTGAGAGTACGCTCCTGTTTGGGGGAGTTTTCGGCAATATCCGTAAAGGAAAGGCCGAAGGAGGAAAGCTGCAGTGCAAGCTCTTTAATTTCCTCTTTTGTTGCGGCAAGATTATCGCTTTCCGAATATGCATCCTTTTTATCGCTTAAGGATTCGTGAAGGGGGCGTTCTTCCTCGTCCTCCTCATCTAAGGAGGTGAGGTTTTTATGCTTTTGTTCCTTGCGAAGGTAATCTATAACACGGCTGTTGATACTAAGCTGAGCATAGTTCAAGAAAGAACCGCGAACAAGGTTATAGCTTAAGATCGCTTCATGAAAGGCCATAAGGCCGATGCTGTATTCATCGTCCTGCTCGGTGCATATCCTTTTAATTACCTTGGAAACTGCCGCTTTTATAAATGGGATATAGCTGCGGATAAGTTTATCTGCAGCTGAGTTATCGGTTTTAGCAAGGGCAAGCAGGGAATTTAGTTCTTTTTCCATAAGAAAAGCGCTCCTTCACAATTACAGTATACGAAAGGAAAATTGTTTTTTCGGGGTAAGGATCAATCTTTTTTCAGGATATGCTTACGGATTATATCTCTTATTTTCATATCCTGGCCGTTAAAAGCCTTTTTGAGGTTTGAGAAATGGGTTATCATTATTATTACACCCGAAAGCAGAGCTAGAAGCGCAAGGCATATGCTCTGAGTTTTAAAGTAAACCAACACAGGGAAAACAAGAGCAGCGGTAAAGGGCATTGCTGCGGAATGATTTATAATTATTATAAGAACAAGGGTAATTAAAAGAAGCATTAAGAACATAAGCGGTGAGAAGCCCAGAACAATGCCGCCGTAGGTTGCAAGGCCTTTGCCTCCTTTGAATTTAAGGTAGAAGGGGTAAATATGGCCTATTATTGCAAAGATGCCTCCTAAGAATCCTGCCCATATGAGAGAAGGACAAAGGGCCTGCCCTACCCTGTAAGCTATAAAGCCCTTCAGGATATCCAGCACCATAACTATAATTCCGCTTCCCTTTCCCAGCAAAATAAGGGCGTTAGAGGCGCCTAAATTTTTGGTACCGGCGGATTTCATATCCTGTTTTTTAATTTTACCTAAAAGGGCGGCGGGGCTCAGAGAGCCTAACAGATAGCCGATAATTACAGTTAATGCTATTTTCAATTTTTTTCTCCTTTGGGTTGCAAAAGGCCTACAAGCTGGCCTGAGATAATAACGGTTATTAAAGAATACACTATACGGGAAATGGGTATATAAATTAAAGAGAGGCCTAAGACAAGAAGGTCGCTTATTAAATAGACCCACTGTATTTTGATTTTTAAAAGGGAGGAGAGGCTCATAGCAAGAGCATCATCTCCGGTAGGAGCGCCTCCCATTCTTACGCAAAGGCCAACCCCCAGGCCAACAAACAGAGCGCCGAGGACTGCCGCAGCTAGAGGCATATTATAAAGGTTTTTCCCTAAGGGCTCAAAACATTCGAATATTTTATAAAAGCCGCAATAGCCTACTGTACTTACGGCCGAATATATTATAAATTCAAAGCCTTTGGTTTTGGCGCCAAAGGAATAGAATATTACGTTCATTATAAAGGCGCTGACTGCGGGAGAAATGCCCCAAAGCTGTTTAAACAGCAAAGCCGCGCCTAATGCGCCGCCTTCGGTTACTCCTGATACCGAATGTATATTATAAAGGCCGAAGGCTAAAATGAGACTACCCACCAGGGATAGCACACAGTTTTTCAGTTTTATATTTTTAAGCATTATCTTTAGTTCAAAATGCCTCCCATAGGGAGGCATTTTATTATTTCTTTCGTTTTTTGAAAATAAATGAGCGGAACAGCAGAACGTTCATTCCAATAAAGAATGCCGCAAGGATGATCAGCGTGAGAGCCGGCTTCTGAGGCGCCAGAGTGGCCAGAAGCATCATTGGGAAGCCAAACACTATTGCGGGGAAGTTCTGATAAACAAGGTTATCTGCCGCCGGTGTCTCAAAGTTTTCATCGACCTCCCTGAGCAGAATAATGCCTGTAGACGCGGTACCGGTAAGCATCCCGTACATCATAAGGAACTGTTCCTCAGGGTATTCAGAGAAGAGCTTTCTTGCAATAAAACGGTTATAATAATAAGTAATAACAAGACCTACAACGCCTAATATAAGAAGTATCTCCCAATATTCCTTTATGAGTTCAAGGTTAATGGCGGCAATGCCTGCAACCACCATTATATCAAAGAAGAAGTTGCTTATACGGTTCATAAGGAAGTTGTTTGTATATTTTCTCTTTACAATGCCGCCCTTGGTGAGAAGCTTGATAACAAGCTTAATAAGGGAAGCCATAAGTACGCCGATAAGGAAATTGAAGCCGTATATTACGGATTTCATACCGGGTAAAATATTTCCCAACACCATCATAAGCAGGTAGGTTAAAAAATAGGCTGAAAGAACTATTGCCATCTGAACGGTAAGCTTATCCATTGAGCCGTTCATAGATATCTCGTTTTCATCCTGTATCTGTTCAAGATACATTTTGCCTGCAGTGCCGGTATCGTCAACACGGTGCTGCTTCTTAATAACGTTAAGGTGAATAACGCCGCCTATTGCTGCGCTTAAGAAGCCTAATGCCGCAACCGTGAGGCCAAAGGATTTACCGCCGGTAAAGCCGTACTGTGCTTCGTAAATACTGCCGTAATTAAGAGCCTGCCCTGTTCCCTGTCCATAGCCGAACGGTAAAAGAACTCCTGCGGCAGGGAAAAAGTCGGATACAATAAGGGCTACTATCATTGTGATCCCCATACCTACGACCGCCTGCAGAAGGTAGGTTGAGACGGTGGTAACGCCGGTATTGAAGATCTCAACACTTCTTTTTTTGCCGAACTTTGCGCCGGAATCACGCATTGTAGAGGCAATGAACCCTAACGCGAGGCAGTGATACGTAAGCGTTTCAAGAAGCGACATACCGCTGCCGCCGAAAAACGAGGTATCGAACATTATCTTACCGCTTACAGACTGATATACAGTTGAAACAATAAGCAGGATTATACCGCCCAAAACCGAGGTAGGAACAAGGGATTTCTTTAAGAATCCCACGGTTCTTTTTAGTGCATTGGCTGCTAATAAGGAAAGGAGCAGCACTGCAAATACGTTTATTATGCCCCAGGCATCAAAGTCCCAAAAATTTATCATTTTCGTTGCCCTCCGTTAGGTTTTTATATCTGTGAAACAGATTTACATATTTAAGCGCATTGAAATGCTTATCGGATCTGAGCTGATAAACGTTATTTTCAAAATAAACGTTCAGCTTGTTTTTGCCCAGGACCGTAAATGCATCCACTTTATTAAAGGGGAATTCATTATTATTGATAACAGCCTTATGAGGATAAAGCTCAACTGTTACGTCCTTTTTTATAAGCTGCTTCCTTTTATAAAGGAACACCTGCGAGAGATTTGCCTTTTCGGTGTAAAGCACCTTTTCGGTGTTTTCAAGACTGTTAAAGCTGTTTACGTAGTCGGTCTGGTAATCATACCAATCGCCGGGGAAAGTAAAGGGCCAGTTTTCACCGCTTAAGGTTTTATCCTCATTATACTGAGCTGTAAGGCCGCATTTAAGGCAGGAGACCCGATTGCCTTTGCTTAAGAAAGTGGAAAGGCCGCATTTGGGGCAAACGTACATTGCTCTTTCAATAAACTCGGCTCTTTTATTTGATTTGAACTGCCTGTCGGCTTTATTCTCATCAACGTACATTGCAGCGCCTACAAGCTCGTAAAGAGCCTCGTCGGTCATTTTAGAATACTCTTCAAATTCAATAACACGGCTTATGGTGGCCTTCATTTTGCCGCGGCGGATACAGTTGCTCCAGCGGGGCTGAGTACCGTAACCTCCTTCGATCCTCAAAACCGCCATAGGAAGCTTAAGCTTACGCATAAGCTTAACAAGGGCGGGGTTAAAGTAACCTGTTCTGCCACTGTAAGTACGGTTGCCTTCAGGGGCAAGACCTATATTTCCGCCTTCCCTTGCAACACGGAGGCAGTTCATAACGGCATGAACGTCGGTGGTTTGCTTCTTTATGGGAATTGGCGCCACCAGCCACATTAAGAGACGGGAAATGAATCCGTTGGAAAACAGATCCTCACTGGCAATATAATAAACGGGGCGTTTTACCGCCATACCCATAATAAACTGATCCAAGCCTGTCTGGTGGTTCATAATTATAAGATATTGGCGCTTGTTACTGTCTTTGATCTTTTCCACCTTAATATTGTAAGCCAGCCTTGTATACGTACCTAATACGGGGCGCAAAAGGGCGGTTATTACCTTGTGGCGGAATTTGACCCAGCTTTTATCTTTTTTCATAAAAAAACCTCAAAGTTTGCATAAGTATACATTGTAATTATATTGCTTTAAGGCTCTCAAGTCAATAAAAAAAACAGGATTTAGCCGATCCTGTTTTAATTATATTTTATTTTTCGTAAAGTTCAACACAACTTTTTCCGTCAATCTCCGCAACGTTTACGGCAATAAGCTCGTTTTTAGAGGTGGGGATGTTTTTGCCAACGTAATCTGCTCTTATGGGCATTTGCCTATGGCCTCTGTCTATAAGGGCGGCAAACTGGATCTGCTCCGGGCGGCCTAATTTTAAAATTGCCTCCATTGCGGCACGGGCAGTTCTGCCGGTATATAAAACGTCATCCACCATAACGATATGCTTGCCGTTCAATTCAAAGGGAACGTAGGTATCGTTAACGGTAGCGTCAATTTGTGAAAGCTCCAGGTCGTCCCTGTAAAGGGTAATATCCAAAATGCCTACAGGAAGCTTTTTGCCTTCGGAGGCCTCAATATTTTCTGCCAGAATTTTTGCAAGGGGCACACCGCGGCGGCGTATGCCTATAAGGCACACGTTATCGATACCGTCATTACGCTCAATTATTTCGTGAGCTATTCTTTTCAGCGCTCTTTTAACAGCGCTTTCATCTAAAATTTCTGCTTTTAAACGCATAACCCTGCCCCTAATTACTATTTATTGGATTATTGTGTAAAGTATTGGTTAATACTTACACATAAAGTAAATTGCTACAAAAAAATCGGGATATCCTGAGAAAATAGTATACCACGGCAAAATTTTTTTGTAAAGAGCCAAAAAATTAAGTTTTGTTATTAGTAAAGATATTGATTTATTTTTTTAAATACTTTATAATTTTTATAAGAAAACAAGGGAGTTGATATAAATGAGCAATTACAGAATTTTAACCGATGCCGCATGTGATCTTTCCGATGAAATGGCAAGGGATCTTGGGCTTACTGTAATACCTATGGAGTTTTCCATTGACGGCAAGCAGTATTTAAATTATCTTGATAACCGCGAAATGGATCCTGATAAGTTTTATAATATGCAGAGAAACGATGAGGCAAAAGAATGGAAGACCTCTGCAGTAAACACAGGTACTTTTGAGGACGTATTTGAAGAGATACTTAAAAACGGAGAAGATATTTTATATATTGCCTTTTCCTCCGGCCTCAGCGGCACCTACAACAGCGCTGTTATTGCCGCAAGAGATCTTAAAGAAAAATACCCTGAAAGAAAAATTATAGTTACCGATACCCTTTGCGCAAGTATGGGTCAGGGCCTTATTGTTTATCTTACTGCAAAGCAGAAGGAACAGGGCGCGGATATTGAAGAGTGCGCGAAGTTTGTTGAGGATACCAAGCTTAATATCTGCCACAGCTTTACAGTTGAGAACTTAAAGCAGCTTCATAAAGGCGGCAGAGTATCCACTACAGTTGCAGTAGTTGGCGGAATACTGAATATTAAGCCTATGATGAAGGTTGATAATAACGGTAAGCTTATTTCCGTTGGAAAGGTAAGAGGCAGAGCCGCTTCCATTAAGGGCCTTTTAGACAGTATGGAAGGCAAGGCTGACGATTACGACAAACAGGTTATCTTTATAAGTCACGGCGGATGTATTGCTGAGGCACAAGGCCTTGCGCAGATGGTAAGCGAAAAATACGGTACACCCAAAGAGAACATATTTATTAACTATATCGGTCCACTGATCGGTTCACATTCCGGTGCAGGAACCCTGGCTTTATTCTTTAAGGGTAACGAAAGATAAAAATTACGGTTGGCGTAAAAGCCAACCGTTTTTTATATTATTTCTTTACTTATTTTCGGAAGGAATATCCACAGCACGGCTATACTTACAAAAGAAAGCAGGGCGCAAAGGCAGAATACATTGCCGATGCCGATAATATTTGCAATGATCCCGCCAAAAATTGAAGCTATACATTTAGAGAAGCCGTAGTTTACCATTCCCAATAGAGTCTGCCCCGAAGCGCGCAGGGATTGGTCTACGGTTTTGTTTATGTAAGAGGAGGTGCAATAGCTAATAACTATATGGCCTACGCCGTGAAAGCCGCAAATAAATACCAGCGCCCAGACGTTTTTATTTACACCGAAAAGGAGCCAGCGCAAAGCGAAGGTAAAAGCTGAGGCAATAAGAGTTGCTTTAACGCCTAATTTACGAATGATCCTTTGGCTGTTAAGCAAAAAGGGGATCTCAAAAAAGGCGCTGACAGCCTGGGCAATGCCCACGTGAAAGCTTGAGCCGCCGTTTTCGGTTATATGAACAGCCATAAAAGACATATTAAAAAAATAGCCAAGATAAAGGATAAAGTTAAATATCAGAAGCACCACAAGCCGTTTATCCTTAAAAAGCAGCCTGTATTTGGTTTGACCTTTTTCTCTTAGTGAGCCGCGGACCTTTGGAATCAGCAAGAGAGAAAGAGCGCTTATAAGAAGAAACAATATATCCATAGTAAAAACGCCCTTTAAATTGCCCACCATTACAATACCCACGATGATCGTGGCAACGCCATAGCCTATTGAGCCGCCAAGGCGTGCCCTTGGGAAAGAAAGGCTGTTATTTAAACAAAAATCTAAAGCTATGGTATCACTTAACTGAATTATGGAGCAATTAACGAAGCTGTAAATAACGCTCATAATAATAAGGTATGGGTAAGTATCCTCCAGCATATAGGCGTAAAGAACAAGGGCGGTTGAGAGGGTTGCTATTAAAAGCACGGTATTTTTATATTTGGCTTTATCGGCAAAGCGGCCCCAGACGAACTGGCCGATTATGGTTATAACAGGGCCAATGCCGCTTATTATGCCTATCTGGGAGGCATTAAGGCCTATTTCCTTATAATATGCGCTTACAAAGGAAACGTAAGGGGCCACCGCCATATAAAAGCAAAAATAATAAACGAAAAGAGACCAACCGTTTCTGCCCAAAGCTTCTCTTATTTTTTCCATATTCCACTTCCGAGTATTTATTAGAAACCTATTTTACCACTAAACAAAAAATAAGGCAAGGATATCTCCTTGCCTTTTTTATTTAGCCTAAAGCCACCATACTGAAAACCAGCGCGAACAGAGCAACTGTTTCGCAAAGGCCTACAACGGTGATATACTGAGAGAAGCCTTTTCCTGTTTCAGCTAAGGCATCTGCGCCGGCAGCACCGGCTTTACCCTGAGCAATGGCAGATAAAGCCATTGCCAAACCGGATGCGATTCCAAGACCGAGCAAGAAAGCAGGGTCAGCAGAGGATGCTTTCATCTGCTGCATTAAAAGAAAGCCGTAAATGGTCTGTGTAAGAGGCGCACCTGCAAAAACGGTAAGAATAAAGGGTGCCGCTTTATTTACCATATAACACTTCTTCCATGCTCCAATAGAAGATTGGCCTGCAATACCAATACCGATCGCCGAGCCGATTGCGGCAATACCCATAACTAATGCTGTACCTAATGCTCCAAAATTCATAATAATTCTCCTTAATAATCAATTTTTTCTTCGAAAGGTTTAAACTTGTATCCACTCCAAGACATACCCAAATGAGACGAAAACTCCAAGGTGTTAAGTCTAATTCCGTGAACGATAACAGAAAGAATATTTAGAATCATATTCAGTCCGTGGCCAAACACCAAAAGAACAATGGCAAGTATCATAAACATAAAATTGCCAAACAAAGGACCTGCTAACTCATTAACGGTAGCAGAGATTGCGGCGCCTGCAAGGCCGACAGCCCAAAGGCGTATATAGGAAACGATGTCACTGAACAGATTAAAGATACCAAGTAAAACCGAAACAATATTGGTAAGACTTGAAAGTATAGATTTAATTACACTACCT
>JAZQIZ010000007.1:0-5382 GCA_045541395.1 Eubacteriales bacterium | reverse complement strand
CCCGTAAAAGGCCTTAAAATTAAATAACAGTTACAAAGAGAGACATTTCGTAAGAGATTTGTCTCTCTTTTTTTATTTAGGAACAGAAATTTTTTAATATAATTCCATTAAATAGAATTATAATTGACAAAAATATCCGCTAATGCTATAATACAACTGTAAAGGTTTTTTGAATTTCCAATACCAAATATAATATAAGATATACAGTAAAGGAGGTAACCGCTATGAAAAATTAAAACTGCTATAGTAGTAAATTCAATCTGTATGGTATAGAAAGGAGATTATATATGAAAAAACTTATACCTATAATTATCTTATTAATTACTATACTGTGTATTGCAGTTTCGGCATCAGAGGTTAGTACTGCATCATTAAACAGTAGCTGTTCTGTCGATGGAGTTGCCAGTTATTATGCATTAGGATATCAGAATTATGG
The DNA here is from genome assembly GCA_045541395.1 of Eubacteriales bacterium. Classification (GTDB taxonomy): domain Bacteria; phylum Bacillota; class Clostridia; order Oscillospirales; family UMGS1783; genus JAZRWQ01. The sequence goes on along the minus strand of JAZQIZ010000007.1, from coordinate 4,946 downwards.
AAGCAATGCATCTATTTATGCAACAACAACATTTACCGGGTGTAATGAGGCTATAGCTTCAGATGTGTTCTATATTTCTGCACAAGCATCCTGTTATTACTATTATAATAGTGCCCCATATACGTACTACTCATTTAGTGCATTAGCTTCAGATGAACCTGAAATTGGAAATAGAGTTGTATCTGAGGCAAATCTGCCGTCTGGCCGTTATTTGAAAACTGTAGGAAATATATATGAGGCGTACTGTGCATCTTGTAAAATAGGTGCAAGTGGGAATGAGCCTGGGTCTATTATATAGAGGCAATTAAAAAATTTATTGAACTAAGTCGTAAGTAAGTAGCAAATAAAAAAAGGGGGGATATTGGCATGAAATTATTGCATCAATTATTTCTTAATTCGATCATACTCTTAAAAAGAAAATTTAGGGTATTTCTATTGTTGATTGCCTCCCTAATTATTCTGAGTATGGCAACAATTCTCCTGTACTCGCAAGTATCTGTTAGCTATAATTCGGTTAATTCCTTGATGGGAAAGGATAGGATCATTGATTTCATAGTTAATGATTGCAAGGATTCAACTACGATAGAAAATGCAATTGAAAGTGCAAATTCAGAGTGTGAGGATGTTCTTTTTGCGTGTGTACTTTTATCAATTAATGACGAATACTCTCTTTTGGGCACAAGTGCACAGGAGCATTCATTTCTTGCAGTTTCATCCGGAGAGTGGCTTTCGGGCCAGGGACAAATATTTATTCCTGAAGGTAGTTTTGACGGAGCCGGAGTTGGTGATACAGTGACAGTAAATTCCTGTGAATTTACTGTTTGCGGAACATACCCCGCGGATATTTATGATAATACCATATTTTTAAATGAAAAATTTTGTTATAAGAATGTTCCCGGAGTGTTTATAAACTACAAAGACTGCGAAAAGATTTCGGAGCGTCCCTATAGTTTACGGATTAGATGCATTGGCGCTATGTCAAAAGAAGAGCGTTCCGATATTGCCAAATTAATTATTGGTTCAGTAGCAGATAAGGGAATAGGGTTAACATACGAGGAGGAAAATATTGAAACAGTAACCACTATAGATTCACAGTTCTATGGGAAATTTGTTCTCTATTCAATAATGCTTGTGGTAAATATAGCGTTTATTGTGTTGTTATATAATTTTGTAATTAAAATAATTATGGATTACTATAAAGTAATTATTCGCTGTGGATCAACTCCTCTATATGCGGCAATAATATCAACAATAAATATGGGAGTATATTTATTCCCAGCGTATCTATTAGGTTATATATTAGCTTCTTTTATTATCAGGCATGATCTTCAAACCTCATCAGGCATGTCATATTTAAGCTTTCCAAAGGTACTTTTACTGTTTTTGATAATTTTTTCTATAGTGTTGCTCTCGTTATTTTTGTGTTCAATAAAACGTTTATGTAATAATAAAGGACGAGGCAGAATCTCCGCCGATCATATTTCAAAACGTAAAGTTACAAAGTTAAGATCGGCTAATTATGAATTATTAAAAAAATTCTTCTCAAGGGACCTATGGGTTGAATGCTCCGTTTTTTTACAAATGGTATTTGTTTGTTATCTTTTTGTATCTGCGATGGGATATTTTATAGAATCTAAAGCTAATACCATTTACGTTAATCGAACTTATGACTCTTCAGATAGAATTATTGCTGTTGATTGCTCCAAATATGATAATGCAAAGGATTTATTGGCAGACTATGATGAGATAGAATCTGTTTCGGAAATAGTTATAACCAGAATATGGAGAAGAATTTACGGTAGCAAAGAAAAAATAGGAGATGCCATATCGTTGCAGCAAGTATCAGGGGAAATATCAGCAAATGAGAACCTATGTAAAAGTGGCTCATGGTTTTCGCAGTGGAGTGACGGTGTAGAATTAACAGAATGCGAATATGTTCCGGTGGTGCTGACGGCACCTATGGCAGAGCATTTGAATGCAAAAATAAACGATACTTTAGAAGGTTACGGATTATTTAACGATGTGGAGTTAGGTGAAATTATTGTGTTAGATGATGGAACTTTAGACTCAACAACAATAGTCAAAAACCAATTTTGTTTGAAAGTAGTTGGAATAATAGGGTACGGTGAGAGAGCTATAGTATTAGACGGAAAGCCTATGTCTATGCAAACATTGTTTCAGGTAGTTGATAAAGATATTATTTTGGCATATAGCCCCAAATTGTACGTAAACGGAGTACCTGTTGGAACCGGAGATGATATTGGCAGCAAAATGCCAAGCGGTTTTGAACGACCGATAAAGCTAATAACCGCTGAAGATGAATCCGATGTAGATAATCTGAAACAAGAGCTTCAGGCAATAGGAGAATGTGCCATATTCAAGGATATAAGCAAAAAAGCAGATGATGAATCTATATATTCTGCTAAAATGTATAGGATTCAGCTTATTGCAGCAATATCTATACTAATTATCGGGTGCGTAGTGTATACGTTATTGCTTTATTTTGAAAAGCAATATCAAAATAGTATCTATTACATGCACGGAATGACAACAAGTAAGCTGATTAAACTAACATTGTGTTTTAACTCTATTATTTTTGCATTATCAGCTATTGTTGGAACAATATTAGGAGTAGTGATTACATACAGATTATCCATGCTTTCAACAGAATCAATAATTATTAGTTTTGTATTATCGATCATATTAAGTGTATTATTGATCGTAATATCGACAGTCGTGCCGCTATGTGTGTATTCGCGATTAAGTCCTATTACACGTAAAAAGCGATAGAGAGCGAGGTAGGTAATATGCTGAAACTAACAAACATAGTAAAGAAATATAATGAAAATCAGCCCAATGAGGTTCATGCATTGCGCGGGGTAGACCTAACCGTAGAAAAAGGCGAAATGATTGCAATAATGGGTCCATCGGGCTCAGGTAAATCAACTCTTTTGAATATTATCGGTTGTATGGATACCCTTACAAGCGGTTCCTATGAAGTAGACGGGCAGAAGGTTGAGGAACTTTCTCAGAAGAAATTGGCCTACCTTAGAAACAAAAAATTCGGCTTTGTGTTACAGGATTTCGGACTGCTTACAGATCGAAGCGTGGAGGAAAACGTAATGGTGCCGCTTCTGTTTTCCAAGGAGCCTTTACGGAAAAGCACTAAAAGAATAGAGCCTATTTTAGAAAGCTTAGGTATTGCCGACCTTGCAAAGAGGCGGGCAAACCAGCTTTCGGGCGGCCAGGCACAGCGAGTTGCCATAGCAAGAGCTTTGGTTAACGAGCCCGACGTAATTTTGGCAGACGAGCCTACCGGGGCGCTTGATACCAATACTTCCTCGGAAGTTGTAAGCATATTCAAAAGCCTGAATGAGCAGGGCAAAACAATTATTATTGTTACTCATAACCCCGAAGTAGCAAAAGCTTGTCATAAAACATACATTATCAAAGACGGCCTGATATCTCGGGAGGAAGAATTATGAAAGGTAAATATATTATAAGTGGTGTTGAAGGAATTAAGGATAATACAATAATTGATTGTACAATAGATAAAGAGACAAAGAAAAGAATGATTACCTTTTGCAATTAGGGTAATAAAAACTGCAAATAGGGTAAGTGCGTTGACATATTTATATATGTTTTGTTATGTTAAAAGCAAGTAAGATCATTAATAAATAGAGTTTATAAAGAAGCTGTCCTGCTTATCTAACTTATGTTTTAAATTTTGGAGGTATATTATGAAAAAGATACTTAGAATATCTGTATTAGCAATATTACTAATTTCCATTTTTGCAAGCATTGCTGTATTTGCTGATGATTGTGGGCATGTAGATGCTTATACGCAATATTCAAATAGCGGAAAATGGGCTAAGGCAAAAACTGAAAGAGAGGACATTAAACAGGTATCTGCATATGTATATGGTACTTATAAAATGACAAATGACTATACTTCATATTCTTTTAGTGATACAATGCGAAGATATGGCAACGGAAGCGCTAACTCAACTTGGGAATATAAATATAGCAGTGCAATTACTTTTACTTTAGTAAATAATAGTTGGACATGTTATTGTGGAGGTTCTGACGTTGCATAAATATTGATGACTTGCCACATAATTACCATAATTAATAACTAATTAATAAAAATAGCAGGACAGCCTTTTATCCATTCTGAGGAGAGAATAGTATGAAACTAATAAAATTATGCCTTAGTAATATAAAGCAGTTTTTAACCAAGCGCACGGTAATAGCGTTGGTGTTATTGCTTGGAATTATCATAAGTAGCTGCGCTATGAACGTGTACTATTCCCAAAGCGTAGCAATGTCCAATACCCTTACAGGTTATTCCTCGGTTGAGAAAGCTATAGACTTTCAGGCAGATACTATGACTTCAGCCGACTATGAAAGCGCGTCGGTATTTCTTTCCGACTATACCGATGAACTTGATTTCTATTCGGTTATGAGCACCCAGCTTGAAGGCGTAGATATTATCGGTATAGAAGCCGATAGTCAAAAGATAGGCGTTGAGATAGGCGATTGGGTAACCGAAAACGGGCAGATAGTTGTGCCCTACGAAATAGACGGACAGTACGTAAACGTTGGCGATACCTATACTTTGGACGGAAAAGAATATACCGTTTGCGGAGTATATAACCCCGTCGGTTACCAGGCCGATCTGTATTCTTCCAAACGCATAAGCCAGGCCTCTTTTGCGGCTACGGGTGTAGAAGGCGAAGTACAGTTTGACGAAGAAAACCCTTACGATTTTTCAGATAGAGAGGCCTACGGCGTATTTATTACGCATTCTGATTTCATTGAAAATGAGTATACCGGCGAAATATACCGTGTAAAGTTTTTAAATTCTTTCAGTGAGAATTTTAAAGAAGATTTTATAAACGGTTTTATTGCTAACATAGTTGAAACTACCGGTAACATTATTAATG
>JAZQIZ010000006.1:0-4819 GCA_045541395.1 Eubacteriales bacterium | reverse complement strand
TATAGGATAGTTGACGGAATGATCTCTTTAACGTAAAAAAAGACCCGACATAAAGTCGGGTCTTTAATTTTACAATCAGTTGTTTGTAGTATAGTTGGGGGCTTCCTTGGTAATATAAATATCGTGAGCGTGGCTTTCCTTGAGGCCTGCGCCTGTGATTCTTATAAACTGAGCCTTATCCTGCAGTTCGGGGATGGTGTGTGCGCCGCAGTAACCCATACCGGAGCGTAAGCCGCCGATAAGCTGGAATACGGAATCGCCAACAGCGCCCTTATAAGGAACGCGGCCTTCAACGCCTTCGGGAACCAGCTTCTTGGAGTTGGTCTGGAAGTATCTGTCCTTAGAGCCCTTAGCCATAGCGGCAAGAGAGCCCATGCCTCTGTAGGTCTTGAAGTTTCTGCCTTGGAAGATCTCCATTTCGCCGGGGCTTTCTTCGCAGCCTGCAAAGAGAGAGCCTATCATAACAACGTCGCCGCCTGCGGCAATAGCCTTAACAATATCGCCGGAGTACTTAATGCCGCCGTCGGCAATTACAGGAATACCGTAAGCGTTGGCAACACAAGCTGCATCGTAAATAGCGGTGATCTGAGGAACGCCGATACCGGAAACTATACGGGTAGTACAAATAGAACCGGGGCCGATACCAACCTTAATAGCATCTGCGCCTGCTTCAATAAGAGCCTTGGCAGCTTCGGGAGTTGCAATGTTGCCTGCAATAACCTGCGCATTGGGGAAGGCTTCCTTAACAGAACGAAGAGCGGTCATAATATTCTTGGAGTGGCCGTGAGCAGAGTCTAAAACCAGAGCATCAGCGCCTGCTTCAAGAAGAGCCTTGGAACGCTCAATCACGTCCTTAGTAACGCCGATAGCGCCTGCAACAAGAAGTCTGCCCTGAGAGTCTCTTGCAGAGTTAGGATATCTTACAGCCTTTTCAATATCCTTGATAGTAATAAGGCCCTTTAAGTAACCGTTTTCGTCAACAATAGGGAGCTTCTCAATTTTATGGGCTGCTAAAATAGCCTTTGCTTCCATGGTAGTAGTACCAACGGGAGCAGTAACAAGGTTGTCCTTAGTCATAACTTCGCCTATAACAGCGTTATCGTCATCAAGGAATTTAAGGTCGCGGTTTGTAAGAATACCAACCAGCTTACCGTCTCTGCAAATGGGCACACCGGAAATGCGGTATTTAGCCATAAGCTCCAAAGCATCATAAACGTGGTGATGTTCAGAGAGGAAGAAAGGATTTGCGATAACCCCGTTTTCGCTTCTCTTAACCATATCTATCTGATCAGCCTGCTGTTCGATAGTCATATTCTTATGAACAACGCCAATACCGCCTTCTCTTGCAATAGCTATTGCCATACGGCTTTCGGTAACCGTATCCATAGCCGCAGTCATAAGCGGAATATTCAGGCTGATTTTATTTGTAAGTTTTGTGGAGGTATTAACCATATCGGGAGTAACGTCACTTTCAGCGGGAAGCAGAAGTACGTCATCAAAGGTTAAACCTTCTTTTGCAAATTTGTGATTATAATCAGTGTTTACCATAAACTCACACATCCCCTTTTTTGTGATTTTATTAATTATATAACATTTCAAAGTATTTTTCAAGGAAAAGATCAATACTTTCAAAAATATTTATTAATGCGATCCGTAAGCTGATTATTTGGACTTATTCGGTGTTTTGCCGAATTTCTTTTTATACAGCTGAATAAAGTAGGAAGTGTTGCAAAAGCCTGACTCAATTGCGGCTTCGGTTATGCTTGCACCGCATTTAATCATATTTCTGCTGTGGTGGAGTTTCTTGTCAAGCAGATAGGCTTTGGGGCTGATGCCCATTTTCTCCGTAAATTTTCTTGAAAGATAAGTGGGGGTAATATATAAGTGCTGTGCAACCTCAAGAGCAGAAGAGATCTGGGTGTAGTTTTCATCTATAAACTCTTTTGCCTTTGCGGTAATATCATTAGGCTTTACCTTAACGGTTTGTGCAGCATCCGGGTGTAAAATTCTGTGCATCAGCTCAAACAGGTGAGTCGTTACAGATAATACTTTATACTTTGTACCAAGGTCGTATCCCCCTAAAAGCTTATCGTATTCCTGTACAATAGATGAAAGCTCTTCTTTATGCTCATCGCTTAGCTTAATTCCGCTTGGGTGGAGCTTATGATTAATAAATTCAATATAAGTATCCTTTGCCACCTCATCCGGATAAAACGTGTTGTCAAAAGCGTTGAAATCGAAATATATAGCAAGCCTTTCATAGGGAGAGGTTCTGTCCCAGCTTATACTGTAGGGTTCACCAAGAGTGGTTGTGAAAATATCCAGGAAATCTCCTTTATAATTGTGATTACCGTCAGAATAAGTAACGTTTCCGGAAATATGTATTATAAGTGAAGAATAAGTATCTATTATCCTGTTGCCTCGGTGTGAAGGATATTCGGGGCTATTATATATTTCGTGAGCTACACCTATCCTCGTCCCGATATGACAGCTTTTGCTGTCGCCGAATTTCGAAAGTATTACCACAATTTTCACCTGCCTGAAGTATGCTGTAACGCCGTTCTTGTCTGCATTATATATCCTGTGTTTCCGTTTTTCAATACAATCTGTCCAAAAAAATAAGAATATTTTCAAATAGTTTGCAAAATCAACATTATTTTTTTAGCAAAACAAGAAAAAAGGCATAATTTCAATATAATATGTTATGTTTTTGAATATTTTTTTGTGTTTTCATATGATAAAATGAGATCATGGAAAATAGCCTTAAAAAAATAAATACGGAGGCGATATTATGAAGCGAAAACTTAGTTTTTTACTTGTGTTGATTATGATTTTTACATCCATAAGCACAAGCATAATTGCTCTTGCGGAAGATATCCGAGCCCTCAACGCGCAGAATCCTGCGGTTGTGGATTTGGATTTCACTTCCGACGGAAAGATAACAACCCAAAGCTCCTTAGGTACTTTAACCACAACCGAGCATGATAAGGCAGGCAATGCCGCAAATACAACCAACAAGGGCATTGGCGTGCATAAGGTAAAAATAGGCGGTGTTGAATACAACGCCTTAGCGGCAAAATCCCAGAGCGATACATATTTATTAACAGTCCCCGGCAGCTCTGTAAAAACCGCCCTTATTAACGAACTGGCCAACGGCTACGCTATGGAAGCAGGCTTCTCCATAGCCTCTTTGCCAAGCAGAGAGCGCTATGTTTTCGGCGGCACAACTGCCGGCGGCTTCGGACTAAAGTTAACTGCCGCAGGGGAGCTTATTTATCAACACCATACCGGTTCTTCCTATAAAAACATATCCTTAGGCACTATCGCTTTAAATGAATACCATCACTTTTTGGCAAACTACGATAATGACGCCAAAACAATTACCGTTTATCTGGATGGTCAGCTTAAAGCAACCGTTACCGATATAGCAAAGTTCAACGGCGGCGGTTGGGGCGGTAATATAATGATATTTGATACAGCTTCTACTATAGCAAGCTATCAGTATTCTATGACCCAAGGCGCTGTTTTAACCGATTACCGTATTTATACAAACCCACTTTCCGCAACTGAAAGCGCTGAAGCATACACAAGTGCGGTAAACGAAATTAAAAATAACAGTCTTAAAATTAACGAAGCGGTTATAGATGTGGATTTCAATGCCAACGGCACCATTACCACAAAAAGCACCTTAGGTACTTTAACAACAACCGAGCATGATAAGGCAGGTGCTGCCGCCAATACAACCAACAAGGGTATTGGTACCTTTAAGGTAAACGCAGGCGGTAAAAAGTATTGCGTAAATGCCGCTAAATCCCTGTCTGACAGCTATTTGTTAACAATTCCTACAGGTACATATAAAAGCGCAATTATTGCTGAAATGGCCAACGGCTACTCTGTGGAAGTGGGCTTTTCCGTTGCTGCTTATCCTACCGTTAGAGACGGCTACATTTTCGGCGGCACCTCCGGCGGCGGCTTCGGTTTAAAGATGTCCACCGCAGGTGAGCTTCAGTACCAGCACCGCAACGGCTCCTCCTATATGAATATTTCTTTAGGCACCGTTTCTTTAAATGAATACCATCATTTAGTGGCAACCTATGATGATGAAGCAGATACCGTTACCCTTTATTATGACGGCGTGCTTAAAGCAACCCAAACCGGCGTTACCAATTTTACAAACGGTACCTGGAACGGTAATGTATTAATTTTCGATACTTCCTCCACCACATCCGGCTACCAGTATGCAAGTAAAGCAGGTACTGTAGTTACCGATTACCATCTCTACCGCGAACCCCTTACCGCTTCGGAAAGCAGCTCTGCTTATGCTGCATCCCTTAATAAGATGACCGAGGTTCAGGATATTATTGACCTTGACTTCAACGCCAACGGCACCGTTACCGTTGTAAAGCAGGGCCTTGGCACTACTGCCGTTAAGGAGTATTCCAACAGAAATACCGCCCTTTCCGATTTCCCCGGCGTTGGCGAACAGATAATTAAGGTAGGTACGGATAAATATACCGTAAATGCCTTCAAGTCCTCTTCCGCTTCCAGCTTTATGGAAATAGGTACAGGCGCTTATTCCACCGCCCTGCTTTCTGAGCTTAATGACGGCTTTACCATAGAAACAGGCTTTGTTATTCCCAAGGGTATTGATACCTCCCGCGACCGCTACATAGTAGGCGCAACCAACGGCGGCGGTATGGGTATTAAAATTGCCAAAAACACAGGCAATCTTCAGTTTGATATCCGCGAAGGCGATGTGTATAAATCCGTTTCCGTTGCCCGTCCTGAAGATAATAAGTACCATCACGTTGTGGCAAAC
>JAZQIZ010000005.1:0-3286 GCA_045541395.1 Eubacteriales bacterium | reverse complement strand
GATTAACGGTCACGTGGAAGAAGTCTACGCCGGCCACAACGTGTTAAAAGCCTACAACGGCGAGCGTAAAGCCAAGGAAGAGTTTGAAGAAATTAACGCAAAGCTTTGTACCAGTGCTTTTAAGGCCCAGTTTTTATCCGGTCTTATGCAGCCATTTATGGGGTTTGTGGGTAACTTAGGATACGTGGTAGTCTGCGTAACCGGTGCGGTGCTTGTTATGATGGGTAAAATCGATTTCCCCGTTATCGTGGCTTTTACCATGTACGTGCGACTTTTTACTCAGCCCTTGTCCCAGATTGCCCAGTCTATGAACAGCATGCAGTCTACGGCAGCAGCGTCCGAGCGAATTTTCGAGTTCCTGGAAGTTGCGCCTATGGAGGATGAAAGCCACAAGACGAAGGTGCTTAAAGGTGAAGACATCAGGGGCGAAATCGAATTTAATCATGTAAAATTCGGCTACGACCCGGAGAAGATTATTATCAAAGATTTCTCTGTAAAAATTAAACCCGGCCAGAAGATTGCCATTGTTGGTCCTACCGGTGCGGGTAAAACCACCATGGTAAACTTACTGATGCGCTTTTATGAGGTAAACAGCGGTTCCATCAGCATCGACGGCACGCCGGTTTCCGAGCTGACCCGCGAAAATATCCACGATTTGTTCGGTATGGTGCTTCAGGACACCTGGTTGTTTGAGGGAACCATCCGCGATAATATTGTCTACGGCAAGGAAGGCATTACAGATGAGATGCTTGATAAGGTATGTAAGGCAGCAGGCATTTATCATTTTATCCGTACGTTGCCCAAAGGGTATGATACGATTCTAAACGATAAGGTGAATTTGTCTGCGGGACAGAAGCAGCTTATGACCATAGCAAGAGCCATGGTAGAGAATGCGCCCATGCTTATTTTAGACGAGGCAACAAGTTCTGTTGATACCAGAACGGAAGTGTTGATTCAGGAGGCCATGGACCGCCTGACTAAGGGCAGAACGTCCTTCGTAATCGCCCATCGTTTATCCACCATTCGTAACGCGGATCTGATTCTCGTTATGAAGGACGGCGATGTAATCGAAAGCGGTAACCACGACGAGCTGATGGCGCAGGGTGGATTTTATTCAGAATTATATAACAGCCAGTTTGAGCAGGCGAGCTAAGAAATTTGATTTGTGGCAGGTGAGGTTTTATTTAAAAGACCCAGCCTGCCATTTTTTTCTAAATAATGAATGATTACCGGTAAAACTAACGGAAAGAGTACTGACAAAAGTGCTAAAGGCAAGGCGACATCTTCCATTTCGCAGACCATAAAAAGATCAAAATACGCTTTGGTTCGAAAGATGATAAACTGAACAATAAACACAATCAACGAAATAAAGTGAATATTTGCATACAGGGTAATGGGACCGGAGCCCGTAAAAGCGGTAGCATTTATCATACCTTTGCCCCAGATGCATAAAAGTGCCAAAATTACACTACTGATTAGGTAATAGATGGCAACGACCTTACGGCTTTTTATTTTAATCAAACCGAATAATTTGAATTCCCGCTTAACGATGGTAAAGAAAGGGTAAAAACAAAGAAAAGGAATATAGGACCAGGGCTTACTCTTCAAAATATTGTAAAAAGTTCTTTCTGCCATAGCCATTGGGAGAGAAACCAACGACAAGAGAAAGGTAAGGACTAAATATAAACGTAATATATAGATGATGTATGCCATAATAATTCCCTCCGTATGACTTGATTATAATATAGGTTTATCAAGTCTGTAAAATAAAAAGTAAATAAGAATTTTGTCCGTTAAGAAAGTATAACAGACTATTTGCATTTTGAGAGCAGGGAAACTATAATGTAGAAAAAAGAGAAGAGAGGGTGAAAAATGTTTCTATCCGTTCTTTATACACTTTTTCATATAATTAAAAGTTTGCTTATTTTAGGCTTGCCGATGATTTTGATAATTGGGGTACCGATTCTTTTTATCGTATGGTATTTTAAAAAAGGTAAAAAAGGCATATTAAAAGCCGTTACTGCTGTTGTGACTGTTTTTGCCGTAGTTGCAATCGCGTTTAATTTACTTTTTCCTACCGCCTTTCCTTATGTAGATTGGTGGATTTACGGAAAAACGCAGGCAGAAGTTACAGAAATTTATAAAGAAGATGAATTCGGTGGTAGATTTGTTGGAAACAGTTATTATTACATTCCATACCCGTTTTGGAATCAATACTATTGTATAGATTATGATAGTTACGAGGAAGACGGAAAAGCATATTATATACATACTTCCGACTCTACACCATAAGCATTAATGAAATAATCTAAACGGAGAAAATCAAAATGAATTACTTCTGGGAAACGGTAGAAACCATAGAAAGCGGTGTGGGTTTTAAGCACTTTGATGTTACCCACATTTCCTGGCTGGTGGCTTTCGTGATTTTTACAACGGTTTGTACTTGTGTTTACAGGAAACTGCCCGATAAGAAAAGGAAGATATTCCGCTACGTTCTTGCGGGGCTGATTGTGGCAGATGAAATTTTTAAAATGGCGTTTCTTTTTATCACGGGTTTATATACGCCTAAGTACCTGCCTTTTCATTTGTGCAGCATTAATATTTTTATGATAAGCCTGCACGCAATTAAGCCTTTTAAGGCACTGGATAATTATTTGTATGCCATTGCCATTCCGGCAGCACTTCTGGGGCTTATCTTCCCAAGCTGGGTTAGATTGCCGGCACTGAACGGTATGCATATCCATAGTTTTACGGTACATATTCTGCTGGCAGCGTATCCGATTGTAGTGACGCTGGGTGGCGACATTAAGCCAAAGCTTAAGGAACTGCCTAAAGCCTTATTGGTGCTTGTGTGTCTTGCGGTGCCGGTGTACGGCATTAATCTGTGGCTGGATACGAATTTTATGTTCTTAATGAATGCTTACCCCGGCAATCCGCTGTATATTTTTGAGCAAATGTTTGGGAACCATTTAATTGGAATTGCGGTGCTTCTGCCGCTGATTATGATTCTTATGTATACGCCGGTTTGTATTCTTGATGCAGTAAAGAAACGTAAGGGAAACGTGGCGGAAGATAAAAAGTGTGCCTGACGTGAAGGTTTTTACGGGAGATAAAATATGAAAATCTTTTTTACAGTGCTGATTATTGTTTTGATATTGCTGATTGCAATAAGGTTTATCGCGTTGCAATTTTATACAACGGAAGAGACTAAAACCCATACAACAGTTATAAATGCCGTGACAGTCGGATTGTTTATAGGGCTTGGCATAGCTGTGATTGGATTTGC
>JAZQIZ010000004.1:0-1568 GCA_045541395.1 Eubacteriales bacterium | reverse complement strand
TAGCAAACATTAGAAACCAAAGGATAAAAAATGTCTACAGTAAAATATCAAATGTCACAAACCGAAAAAAGAATATTTATCCTAATGTCTGTTCTTTTAGGACTTGCAATATGTTTTATTGTCTTTTATCACCTGAAAGATATACTTTTTTATGATCCCAAAGGAACCCCCTGCGGTCTTAAAATGTATTTTCACTTGTACTGCCCCGGCTGTGGCGGAACACGAGCCATAGATGCATTTTTACACGGGCATTTCCTGCACTCTTTCCTTTTACAACCTTTGATTACGTATTTGTTCCTGTATTTTATCTCTTATTATATACCGTCACTGCTTTTATGCCTTGGCGTCCGCAAAAGAAAGATCAATTATAAGTTTTACCTATATGTTCTTTGGGGAATGCTTGCGCTTATTATAATCTTCTTCATAGGAAGAAATCTGTTAATGATATTCGGCGGATATGATTATATCGGCGAATGCATTCGGTTTTGGCAATAAAATTTTATATCACTCCATACAAAAAGGCACCGCGCTTATGCACGATGCCTTTTTTAATTATTCAAGTTTAAATTATACTAAAGGATTTCCCTGAGCATCTGTAGCAATCTTGCCGGTGAAGATCATAATACCTTCAACTAAAGCCCAAATTGCAATACCGAATACTACAAAAGCACCGATAATAATGATACTAAGTACAAGACCAACTAAAGTACATACTAACTGAATAACAGCCTTCTTTGTGTATCCAAGGTAAAAGTTGTGTACACCGTATACACCTAAAAAGATAGCAAGAAGACCTGCAACTAATTTCTGCTTATTGTTTTCCATTTTCAAATTCCTCCTAAAGAATTACAAAAACTATCTGCCTGCAGGCACATTAAAGTGCCTGACAAACAGAATATTAACACTTTAATAGAATAACTTAGAACTTACCTGCGTCAGCAGCTTCCTGGATAGCAACTGCTACAGCTACTGTCATACCAACCATAGGGTTGTTACCTGCACCGATAAGACCCATCATTTCAACGTGAGCAGGAACTGAAGAAGAACCTGCAAACTGAGCGTCTGAGTGCATACGTCCCATAGTATCTGTCATACCGTAAGAAGCAGGACCTGCAGCCATGTTATCGGGGTGAAGTGTACGGCCTGTACCACCACCTGAAGCAACTGAGAAGTATTTCTTGCCCTGTTCGTTACATTCTTTCTTATAAGTACCTGCAACGGGATGCTGGAATCTTGTAGGGTTGGTTGAGTTACCTGTGATAGATACGTCAACGCCTTCCTTGTGCATGATAGCAACACCTTCGCAAACATCGTTTGCACCATAGCAGTTAACCTTTGCACGAAGTCCTTCAGAGTAAGACTTACGATATACTTCCTTAACAGTGTTGGTGTAAGGATCGTATTCGGTTTCAACGAAGGTAAATCCGTTGATACGAGCGATAATCTGAGCAGCGTCCTTACCAAGACCGTTTAAGATAACTCTTAAGGGTTTCTTACGAACCTTGTTAGCCTTTTCTGCGATGCCGATAGCACCTTCAGCAGCTGCAAATGATTCGTGACCTGCAAGG
>JAZQIZ010000003.1:0-21926 GCA_045541395.1 Eubacteriales bacterium | reverse complement strand
AAGGCATTTACGTTGCGCACATAGGGCGTTCCATCGGCCATTGTTGCTAATGCAATAATGCTGTCTTTTCCAAAGCGTTCAATCAGTATCGCTTCGGCTTCTTTTGTTATCTTTTTCATTTTTCGTTCCTCCGTCAAATTCTTATTTATCGGTTAGTTGTATTATAGGCACAACTTGACTAACAAAAAAAGAGAATATTATAAACACCCTTAGTTTTTTAAAAAACTAAGGGTGTTTTCGTGTCTTGTTGTACTGTCCTTTAGAGTACGACCCTTAACTGCAGCCTTTTTATTCCTTGCCGGGGGTTATGCCGTATTTCTTTTTATAAAGCTGAATAAAGTAAGATGAACTGGAAAAACCCGCAGAGCTGGCGGCCTCCGTAACGTTATAGCCAAGCTTTAAAAGACGGCGGCTGTAATGAAGCTTCTTATTTAATAGAAATTCCTTTAAGGATACGCCCATGGAGGCCTTAAATTTTTTGGAGAGGTACTCGGTGCTTATATGAAGCTGCTCTGCCACTTCAGATACTTCGGTTATTTCTTTGTAGTGGGCGTCAATAAGCTGAACCGCCTTGGCAACAAGGTTATTTGGTGCAATGGCCGGCGAGGAGGTTGCAGATGTGCCAACCCTGTAAATAAGATCAAAGAGCCTCATAAGAGAAGCAAATACGGAAATGGAAGCATCATTGTCATTTCTCCCAAGCTTAGGTTCAATTTCGTTCAGTATAGAAGTAAGTTCATCCTTATAGGCATCGGAAAGCTTAATAAGGTTGGAATTCTTTTTATGGTTTAGGAAACTTAAAACTGCATTGTAATCGTTCTCATCTTTGAAAATATCTTCAAACAGATCGTTATCAAAATAAATGGTAAAGCGCTCGTATGGCTTGGTTCTGCCCCAGTCAATGTTGAAAGCTTCACCTGTATTAACAGTGAAAATATCAAGATTATCGGGGGTATAAGAGTGGTAAGCAGTATTGCAGGTAACGTCACCCGAAATATGAATTACAATGTTGGACCAGGTATTCGGGCCAAGCCCTCCTTTGAAAACAGGAGCAGAAAAGTTTGTGAAGATTTCGTGGGAAATGCCGATTCTGTGGCCTATTCTGCATTGCCTGCTGCTTCCCCAACTGTCCCGTATAAGCATAGCTACCTCCAAATATCTGTTTTTTTATAATTATAACCTTAAAATTAACATTTTTCAACTGTTAATTTATAAAATTAGCTAAAAAATTGTATATAAATTGAAAATAAATTGCTGTAAAATAAAGTTATCCTATAATTTGGAGGTGCAATATGAAAAAAGGAATTTTTTCAATGCTTCTGGCCCTGGTTTTAATTGCCGTTATAGCCATATCAATTTGTGGTTGCAGTGGCAAAGAAGGCCCAAAAGCAATGTCATTAGAAAATGGTTGGAGCATAAACTCCGAAGTATCTGAAGCTTCCGATAAAGAGCTTGCAAAGGGCTTTGTTTCGGAGGAACAGAAGGCTTTAAGCGAGCTTACTTTAAACACCCAACAGGCCGTTTGTTACAGCAATACTTTTAATGGCGATCTGAAAGCAAGCGGTAACGAAACTGCTGTTTTGGATATTTACGATGCTTCAGGCCAAATAACAGTTTGGCTTAACGGAAAGGAAGTTGTTGCCGAAATAATGGAGGCAGGCAAGTGTTCCTTTGACGTTACCGAGGCCGCTAAAAACGGCAAGAACACCTTGGTTATCAAAGCATCTCCTCAGGGAAATGATAATATGGTTTCTCCCGGCAGTATGATCAATATTGCCGTTCATTCCGATGTTTTTGTTGCTGATGCATACACTGTATCCGATACCGAAAACGGCTTATTAAAGGTTTTTGCGGTAGTTAATAACACCACCGAAGAGGAGCAGACTCTTGCCCTTAAAGCAGATATAGCTTCTATGGATAACAACGTTGTAACCGCAAACTATTCCGAAACCGTAACCGTTCCCGCCGGTGAATCCACTGTCGAATTTGAATTCAACGGTTCCGATCTTATTAATTGGAGCAATGAGAACCCTTTCCTTTATATGCTTACCATTAAGCTTAATGGGGAAATGTATTCCGATTATATAGGCTATAAGTCCTTTGAAATGAATGAAGAAGGCAGCTTCCTTATTAACGGTCAGCCCATATTTATTAAGGCGGCCGATATTACAGAAGATGAATGCTATGCCGAAAACCTTTACGAAATTCTTAATTATGTTAAGGTTGCAGGCTTTAATACGGTTCATGTTAAAGACGGTGTTGCTACAGCCCGCCTTTTAGAATACTGCGACCGTTTAGGTCTTCTGGTTTATGAAGGCGCTACCGATACGAGCGTTGAGCTTGCCAAGAGAGACAGAAGCCATGTAAGCCTTTGTATGGCAGACGGTAACGTTTCTGCCTGGAAGGACAGCGGCGCACAGGTTGCCGTTATAGCAGATTCTTCTGTTGTAAATTCCTTAGGCGATGAAATAAAGCACTATATATTTGAAGCTAATATTGACGCATCATTTGGTGAGGAAGGCCTTATGGGCATTAAAACAATGGACGGTAAGAACAGCTTCATTAAATCTGTTGGCGTTACAGGCAGCAAGGATAACGTTCTGGATATTTCCCTTGCAAAGGAATGGTATGAAGCCTTTGGCATAGATTCCGTTATGGCAATGGGCGAAATAAACGATGTTATTAATAATTCCAATGTTAAAGACAATGCGCATCTTCTGGATTACGTTCGCAATAAAGAAATATCCGGTCTTTGCTTTACAACCGATATAAGCCTTAAGAAGACCGACCTTACCGAAATTATTAACGATAGCATTAATGATTTAAGATTCACTATTATAACCGATAGATCCAATGCTTTCGATACCGATAAAATTAAGCTTAACGTTAACCTTTCCAATTACGGCGTTTTGACCGAAGGCAAGTATGACGTTATTGTTAAGGTTACAGGTCAGGGCAAGAGCCCCTTTGAAAAAACCGTAACCGTGGAAATAGATCCGGAGAAGACCGTTCAGGAAATCTTTGAAGGCGAAATTTCCCTTAAGGGCTACGAAGCAGGGGAATACGTTATTTCCGCTGAGTTCTATAAAAATGCCCATGCTACCTGCGGTGATAAAACAATTCTTGTGCATAAAAAGTCTGCGCTTCCCAAACTGACCGGTAAGGTTTACACCTTAGGCGTAGAAAATTCAGGCCTTGTAAACCTTTTGAAGGAGCAGGGTGCAACAGTTGAAAAATTCACAGGCACCCAGAAGGGCGTAATTGTAATAGGCGAAAACTTCAACGATACAGCTCTTCTTGAAAAGGCTTATGAAAATGGTACCAGGGTAATTGTTCTTGGAGCTCAGAATAAAGAAAAACTTCCTGTAGAAGGTATTGTTACTCAGAATATGGAGTCTGTTTTCGTGCTTCATAACAGTTCTCTTACTGAAAATGCAGTAGATGTAAACAGCATTTACAGAGTTGGCCTTGGCGGTTATATAGTTACCGATAGCCGATTTGAAACAACCCTTGAAGCTCAAAGAGCTTTAAGCTCCTTCAACGTAAATGAAGATGGCTCTGTTACGGCAGGTAATGTATTTGCACTTTATGAAGACAAATACGTTATTTCCACTATGGCTTTAGAATTTAACTTATCCAACCCCTATGCAGCGCTTATGCTGCTTAACGCAATTAAGTAAGGAGGTAAAATAAAATGAAAAAATTCATAACACTTTTACTGTCTCTTACTATGGTTCTTTCCCTGTTTACAGGCTTTGCAAGCGTTCAGGCCCAAGAGCCTGCAGCTCAGGGTGAAGATATCGTTTCCATTTGCCTTAAGGAAGACTGGAGAGTTTATCCCGATACCGCAAATATAGGCGAAAAATACGAATGGTTCAAGGGCTTTATAGGCGCAGGTAAATCAGAAACTATTCCCTTTGAGACCTCATATATGACGTATACCGACGTTGTTTGGTTTGGTAATACCTTTACTCCCGAGCTTTCCCTTCAGGATAACGAACGGGTTATTATTGAATTCGAAGGCTTACAGTATTACACCAAGGTTTGGTTAAACGGCGCCCTTGTAGGAGAGCATGAAGGCTCTTACGGCCCCTTCTCCTTTGACGTTACCGATTACATAAGAGACGGCGAGGAAAACCTTATTGCCGTAAGATGCTTAGCGCCTAAGGGTACTCTGACTCACGAAGGAATGGCTTCCAATATGCTTCCTTTGTGGATTGGCGGTTTCCAGCATATGCAGACTCCCGTTTACGTAAAAGTTGTTCCTCAGGTTTCTATTGAGGACACCTACGTTAATACCGATTATTACACCGGCGATATTGATATTCAGCTTACCCTTAATAACCCCGGCACCAAGCCTGTTAAGGTGGATATAAACGCCGCTGTTAAGGCATCCAATTTAAACTATAATATTGATACTGCTTCTAAAACCATTAATATTCAGCCCGGCGAGGCCAAGCTTGATCTTTCTCTTAAGGTTGAGGATTTCATAGCCTGGCACGTTGATAACCCTTATCTTTATGACGTTACCGTTGAAGTAGGTGAGGTTGGCTCCGAATTTTCCGACAGATCCGTTATTGCAACAGGCTTTAAAGAGTTTTATATTGACGACGGCGGCTATTTCGTATTAAACGGCGAAAGAATCTTCCTAAAGAGTACCCATACTACCCCTTACGTTATGGGCTCGGTTGACGTTGGCGCCGATATTGAAAAACAGCTTCATCAGTTAGATTACTTAAAGAGTATTGGCAACAATGCAGTTCGTTTCTTAAGCGGCCCCGCGCTTCCCGAAATGCTTGACTATTGCGACAGGATAGGCCTTATTGTATATCAGGAAAATGCTCTCTCATGGCAGTATGTGGACGGCCCTGTTACTCCCGAGGTATTCCAAAGGGAAGTAGAACAGCTGCTTATCCGTGACAGAAGCCACGTAAGCTTCGGTATTATAGGCCTTCTTAATGAAACCTATGGCAAAAATGAAACTTCCGTAAGATATCAGACTGCCCTTGACAGCCTTGAGCTTATAAGAAGTCTTGATGAAGAGATATTAGTGCTTCTTTCCTCCGGCAGATGGGATTACGACAATACTGTTGCTTCTGCCTGCAACCCCGGTTCCACCACCTGGGACGGCTATATGGGTAATGAAGGTGAAGCTCTGGAGGATGCTCAAAACGAAGTATTTGCAAGCTCCTTTAAGGGTATGGGTGATATTCACTTCTATCCCAGCTTACCTTACAATGACGCTGTAGGCGATTTGTTCAGAAGCATCGGCGATATCCGCGCTTCTCTTGTTTCCGAAGCCGGTGCAGGCTCACAGGCAAATATTGTTGCCGACTATAACACCACCAAGCAGGAAAACAATAAGAATATTAACGACGGTATGAATCAGGCTATGTCCGGTCAGATAGATACCTTCCGTAATGTTTATAATCTTTACGGTATGAAGAATATTTACCCCCGTCTGGAAAGCTTCCTTTTGGAATCTCAGGCGACCCAGTCTCAGCATAGAGGCTTACTTGCCGACTATATCCGTTCCAATGCTAAGATCAACGGTTACAGCGTAACTCAGGGTTCCGACGTAGGCTACCGCGGCGAAGGTATTCTTGAAGCAGCTTACGGCCATAAGGAGGATATGTATGATACAATGTCCGATGCCTGGGCTCCTTTAAGATGGTGCATTAATTTAACTAACTATAATATTTACAACGATCAGCCTCTGGAACTTGATATCGTTCTTTCGGATCTCGGCGTACTTGAAAACAAAGAATATACAGGTGTTGTTCAGATCGCAGGTAAAAACGGCACGGTTTATTCCAAGGACGTTACCCTCACTCCCGACGGTACCTTTGCATTCCAGGTATTGAAGGAGAATGTTGACGTTTCCTCCTTCCCCACCGGTGAATATAAAGTAAGCTGTGTGCTTTACGGCGAAAATGCTGCAGCTTCCACCAAGACCTTCTGGGTTACTCAGAGAAGCGATATGCCCAAGGTTACAGTAACCAAGGATATTTACGCTTACGACGTTCCCGAAGCTATTATTAATTCCTTAAAATCCTTTGGCGTTGAAGTTAAGGAAATGGATAGAGATAACGTTCCTGAAAACGCAATTATCCTTTTAGGCCATAACAATACCTCCGCTAAATACCTTGAACCTATTTTTGAAAGCGTTGAAAAGAGCGGTTCTCACTGTATAGGCATTAAGTGGGGCGTTTACGGCGACTATTATGAAATAACAACTCCCTTCGAGGAATCCTTTGTTATTTCCTCACCGCCAAACTGGCTTTACCATGCAGATTCCGTAATGTTTGAAACCGAGGTTACCGAAGGCCTCTTGAACAATGCTCTTGTAAATCAGATATACTATGAATCTGTGTTCGATCCGCATTCCTATTACACCGAACGTATTCCCGAGGATATCCACTCATTCAATATGTTTATAGGTAACGACGGCGGTGCAACCTCCTCCGCTATGACCTACGGTATTACCTGCGCATCCTATAAGCACGGAAAGGGTACCATTACCTATAATGCGTACGATCTTGAAGCAGGTGCAGGCTATCCTGTGGCCGACCGCCTTATTCTTAATATGATAAACTATGAAGGCTAAAAAGGAGAGAATGTAAAATGAAAAAATTAATTACAGTAATTTTAGCTATTATCCTTTGCTTTGCCCTTTCTGTTTCGGTATTTGCAGGTACCTTTACTGCCCCCGAAGCAAAGGCAATTACCCTGGACGGTGTTATTACCGAAGAAGAATGGGGCGCTCCCATAATGGCCGGTGTTAATAAAGCATCTGCAATGGACGGCTCTGTAGATCCTGTTATGACCTATTGGGATTTTGATCCTTCCTATGGCGGCAGCGAATCCTTTGATCTTTACGTAAATAATGATGCTCAGAATATTTATTTAGGCCTTGTTGTTAACGATACTGTTATTGATCCTGACTCTACAGGCGCAAACCTTTGGCAGTGCCAAAACTTTACCTTCACTTTTTCCACATCCATGAATAACGGCGTTCCCGCTATTGACTTTGAAGGACAGAATTACGAACAGTATACCGGCTTCCGTATTGGTATGCTGGCAGATGGCTCCTGCAAAACCGAGGTTCTTACTCAGGGTATAGATGCTTTGGATCTTACCGATAGCTTATACAAAGTTGTTTATGATGAAGCCAATAAAACCATGACCTACGAAGTAGCAGTACCTTACGTTGGCTTTACTAACGTGGATCTTAATAATTCTACTTCCTTGGCTTTAAGTGCAGTTATTTCTCTTCCTTTTGCTTCCAACGGTGCAGATGCGGTTAACGGCTCCAACCGCTTCCTTATAGGTACAGGCGCTGCATTTTGCGGTGGCCCCGGCAATTATGCCCATAACGATCAGACAATAATAGTGACTCTCAACGGCGCAGACGCAGTAGCTGCTGTTACTCCCATTGCTCCCGAAGAGCCCGAAGCTCCTGAAGAAGCTCCCGAAGAGGAAGCTCCCGCAGTAGAATCCGAGCCCGAAACCACCACTAAAACCGAAACCACAACCGTTATTGAAATAGTTGAAAGAGAGCTTGTTTGGAATTACACTACCCAGATAATAATCATTATTGCTTCCGGCGCGGTAGTTGTTCTCAGTATCATTGTAATTCTTCTTTCGCTTAAAAAGAAAAAGGCTCCCAAAGAAACTCCCTCCGAGGAATAAAACAGGGAGGGTATTATGAAAAAGATTATTTCTGCTATACTTATTATTGTTTTAGCATTTGCTTTTTCCATAAGCGCATTTGCTGCAGCAGATTATAAGGTTACTTCCGACCCTATGAAGGTCGTAATAGACGGTGTTGTTAATAAGGACGAATGGGGAGAGCCTATTTTCAAAGCAACTCCCGATGAGGTACTCGCTCTTCAGTCAAAGGGCTGGGATTTCTGGTCCTTTGTTCCTGCTCCCGCAGGTCAGTACGTTGAGTTTTACATCACCAATGATACCGACTATATTTACGTGGCAGGCAAAATGGTAAACGCCCAAAAGGATATGGGCTGTGAAACCCCCGATACTCTCTGGCAGCACCCCCATATGGTAGTTACCTTCGGCAGCTACGTTGAAGGTATTGTTTGCCCTAAAATTGAATATCAGGGCGATCAGTATGAGCTTTATACCTGCTATTCTTTGGGCTTTGTTGCTCAGAAGCCTTACACCGTATGCACCTCTCAGGGTATGACCACCACCGAGCTTTCCGAAGGTGATTACAGCGTAACCTATGATGAGGCTGAAAAAACCTATCATTATGAAATGCGAATTCCCCTTAACGTAACAAGCCTTGATATTTGGAATAACGATACTATTTGCCTTGGCCTTGATTTTACCGACGCCCATACCGGCGGTGATGCAGGTAACCGTTACCTTATCTCCAAGGCAGGTGAAAGAGGTATGGCCTGGTTTGGCCCTAACAACTTCCACTTCCAGTATTCCAATCCTCTTATTATTAAGCTTAATGACGTTATGAGCTTAAGAGGCGATCTTTTTATTCCCGAAAAGACTATTATTACTTCCGAAATAGAACCTCTTTCTGAGGACTATTATAAGAACTATGAATTAATGAGCGTAAGCGCAACCTGTTCTGCAATAGCCGCTGTATTTGCCGCAGCTGCTGCCATTGTTGTACTCATTAAAAAGAAGAAGTAAGCTTACAAATCCGCTGAGGCGGTAAAAATATAAAAAAGGAGAAAAGTTATGAAAAAGCTATTAGCATTCCTTCTTGCAATTGTTATGCTCGTATCATTAAGCGTATCTGTTTTTGCAGGCAGTGAAGAAGCTGAAGTGACAGTTGACGGTGTGATAACCGTAGAAGAATGGGGCAACCCCGTTTTCTCCGGCGATCATAATACCAACTGGAGCAAGGCTCCTTTATGGGATTATTGGCAGTTTAATCCCGCTCCTGCCGATCAGACCTACGATGTCTACGTAAAGAAAGGCGCAGAAAAAATTTACGTTGGTGTCAGACTGAATAACGCATCCGATCTTGATACTACCTGCACATCTATCGGTGATCTGTGGACTCACGCACAGCTGTCCTTCACTCTTTCCAAATACGTTGCTTCTACTACCGTACCCAAGGTAGAAATTAACGGTGAACAGAGAGAACAGTACAGCTATTGGAGAATGGGGCTTCTTAACGGTACCGATAAGGCAAATTACTGCGCTCCTCAGGGTGTTGAACCTTATACCCTCCAGGACGCAGACTATGAAATAGTTTACGATACCGCGGCTAATTCCTACACCTACGAAGTAGCTATTCCTTATTCTGCAACCAACATTACCCCTGACGATACTGCAGTTGTTCTTTCTCTTGATATGAATGACTCTCTGCTTGCAGCGGGCGCAAACCGTTATCATTGCTCTTATGCAGCTTCTCAGGCAGAATCCGATGGCGCCATTACTGCAGCTGAAAGCGGTCACGCAGGCACAAGCCCCATTATTGCTTATGTTGAAGAAAACTATATCGGTACTTCCGTAGCGCAAAAGAAAGGTGATATAACTATCGACGGCTCCGTTTCCGAAGAAGAATGGGGTAAGCCCGTTGTTGTTACAAACCCCTATCATACCCGCAGTGATATTCCCAACGGTCTCTATTGGGAAATTGACGGTGTTGTCAAGGGCTTACAGACAGCAAAAATGTATTTCACCAACGATACCGAAAACGTTTACGTTGCGCTTACTCTCGATAATGCACAGGACAACGGCATCGAGTGCACCGAGCCCGGCGCGCTTTGGAACTCTGCCCACTTCGGATTCAATATTGCTCCTTACGTTGAAGCAAGCGGCGTTCCTCAGTTTGAATATGAAGGCCTTATCCATGAAATATTCACCGGCTTCTGGCTGGGTGAGGTTAACGGCGTAAAGGGTCAGACTCCCGTTTCACACGGTATGACTGCCGTCGGCCTTCCCGAAGAAAACTATGAAGTTAAGTTTGATGATGCTACTTCTACCTGGATATATGAAGTAAAGATACCTCTCTCTATGACTACCATAGATCTTTCCCAGCACACCGAAATGGTATTCTCCGCTTCTATAGGTGACGGTAACGTAGGCGCAGGCGCTAACCGTTATCTTATAACTCAGGGCTTCCTTAATACCACTTCAGCAGACGGATACTGCGTCTGCGAAAACGGTATGTATGAAGGCGGCTTCCTTAAGTTTGCCCTTAACGGCCTTCCCGAAGAACCCGAAGTTCCCGATGAACCTGTTATTCCTCCTGTAGATCAGAATTACGTTTCTTCTGCTGCTACTGCTAATTTAGGAGATATACAGCTCGATGGCTCCGTTTCCGAAGAAGAATGGGGTAAGCCCGTAATGGTAACCGATCCTCTCTTTACCAGAAGCGATATTGAAAACGGCCTTTACTGGGAAATGGACGGTATTGTTAAGGAAGATCAGTCCGCTAAGTTCTATCTTACTAATGATGATGAAAATATCTATTTAGCACTTACTCTCGATCACGCTTTAGATAATACTGAAGAGTGTACTGATCCCGGTATGCTTTGGAATTTTGCCCACTTTGGCTTTAATATTGCTCAGTATAACCAAGAGACCGGCGTAGAACAGATAGACTTTGAAGATCAGAAGCATGAGGTTTATACCGGCTTCTGGCTGGGTGAGGTTAACGGTGTAAAGGGTCAGGCTCCTGTTACTCACGGTATGACCGCTCAGGATCTTCCCGAAGAAAATTATGAAGTTAAGTATGATGAAGAAACCGCAACCTGGACCTACGAAGTAAAGATCCCTATTTCCATGACTAACATCAACCTTGCTGAGTCAAGAGAGATCGTATTCTCCGCTTCTATAGGTGACGGTAACGTAGGCGCAGGCGCAAACCGTTATCTTATTACTCAGGGCTTCTTAAACTCCACCATAGCAGACAATGAATATTGCTTCTGTGAGAAAGGTATGTATGAAGGCGGCTTCCTTAGATTCACCCTCAATGAGCTTACTGAGCTCCCCGAAGAGCCCGAAACTCCCGAAGAGCCTGAAGATGAAACAGAAAATTATGTTTCCTCCAATGCGTCCGCTATTCCCGAAAGCATTAAGGTCGATGGTACCGTTTCCGAAGAAGAATGGGGCAAGCCTGTTATGGTAACCGATCCTCTCTTCACACGAAATGAAATTGAAAATGGCCTTTACTGGGAAATGGACGGCGTTGTTAAAGAAAATCAGACTGCAAAACTCTATCTTACCAACGATAAAGAAAACATTTATCTTGCGCTTACCCTTGATAAATCCGCATATGACGATTCCTGCACCGATCCCGGTATGCTTTGGAATGCAGCTCATTTCGGATTTACCATCGGCCAGTACAATGAAGATACCCTTATGAATCAAATTGACTTTGAAGAGAAGAAGCACGAAGCATATACCGGCTTCTGGCTCGGCATTGTAAACGGAGAAAAGGGTCAGTGCGTTATTACCCACGGTATGACTGCCCAGGATCTTCCCGAAGAAAATTACGAAGTTAAGTTTGATGAAGAAACCGCAACCTGGACTTATGAAGTTAAACTTCCTATTTCTATGACAAATATCGATCTTTCTCAGTCCAGAGATATTGCATTCTCTGCATCTATCGGTGATGCAAATCAGGGCGCAGGCGCTAACCGTTACCTTATAACTCAGGGCCTCCTTAACGCAACTTCAAATAACGAAGAGTATTGCACTTGCGAAATCGGCCATGAGGAAGGCGGAGTTCTTAAGTTTACTCTTAATGAAACTGCAAAGAAGATAGATACCTTTGTTCTTGACAAGGCTCCTTCTATTACCAAGCCCGTTAAGATCGACGGCGTTATTACCGATAAGGAATGGGGCGGCACTCCCGTTGTTCAGACAACTCCTACCCACTGCCAGAATACCTGGGGTAATTTCTGGTCCTTTGATCCTTCTTCCGTTAATAACGAACAGATAGCAAGACTTTACTTGACCAACGACTCCGAATATCTTTACATCGGCGCAACTATCAACGAGTGTGATTATGACGATACCTGTACAGATCCCAGCTTACTTTATAAGTCTGCTCACTTCAATTTCTCCATTTCCGGTTATGATGAAGAAACAACCGTTAAGCGTATTGAATTTGAAGGCGATATGTATGAACAGTACACCGGCTTTATGATGGGTCTTGTTAACGGTAAGCCCGGCTCTTATACCTTCACTCAGGGTCATACTGCCTGGGAGCTTCCTGCGGATGATTATATGATCACCTACGATGAAGAGACACGTACCTATACCTATGAGGTAAGGATACCCTTCTCTTTAATGAACGTTACAAGCGATAAGGTAGCTATCTCTGCTTCTATAGGCAGCAGTTATACCGGCGGCGATGCAGCAAACCGTTACAACCTTACTATAGGCAGTGCAACCTGCGGTGGCGCTAATAATTGGGCACATCTTAACAATGCTATGGTATTCACCCTCTCCACTATCCCCAACACCGGCGATATGGACGTTCTTACGGTTGTTGCTATAGTAGCAGTATCCGCTTTAGGTGTTGTAGTGACCTTAAAGGCTAAGAAAAAATATTCCTCTAAATAATTGGGTTGCCTAACCCAAAGGGCTCGGTTTTCCGAGCCCTTTTTTCTATTGATTTTACGTTAAACTTAAGTTATAATATAAAAAACGGAGGTGTCGATATGAAAAGAATAATTGCTATTATTTTGGCTTTAATTTTCGTTGTTTCCCTGTGCGGCTGTACAGAGGGTAAGCAGGAAAAGCCCGAACAGTCGGTTGAGGAATCTGAAATATTGGAGGCAGAGCCTTCTGAGGTTGAAGACCTGAGCTTAATTTTAGAGCCTCTGTTCTGCGGTATCTATGACCTTGAGGAAAGAGCAGGCTCTTACGGTGATCCGCAAATAGGCGGCGGTTCATTTGTGCCAATGCGTTTTTCTCATGAGCGCATTGAAAATTACGAGCAATACGGTGCTACCGCAAAGGTCGGTACCCCTTATTTTAACTGTACTACAGGCGTTCGGATGGATTTTTATACCGATGCTCCTGAAATATCCTTCTCCTACGTTGTAAAGGAAAGCTTTTTTGATCGTTCTTCCGATCATCCCGATGATTGCTTTGCTCTCTTTGAAGACGGTCAGCTTAAAGAGACCTATCTTGTGCAAAACGGCACCGATATGGACCTTGTATATAAAAGAGAAGCTGAAGGAGAGAGCCGTATAACAATAGTTTTCCCTAACTGGCACGGCATAGTTATGCGAAATATAAATTTAGGCAATGCCCGCCCTTATGACGGATATGAGCATAACTTCCTCTTCCTGGGAGATTCTATTGCTCAGGGCCTTTTTGCGGATAATCCCTCGGAAAGCTGGACTAATCTTGTGGCTTCCCACTTTAACGCAAACTACTTTAACCGGGCCGTTGGCGGCGAGGTTTTCCGTACAGGCTCTCTTGATAAGGACGATCCCTTTAAGCCGACTCATATTTTTATAAGCCTTGGTGTGAACGATTTTTACAGCGGCGTTACACAGCAGGAGCTTGCGAAAAACTGCGCGGATTATATTATGGAGGTACAGGAGTTTTATCCCGATATTCCCATTACCCTTATAACCTCATTTAATACGGTTGAGCCTCAAAGCTGGACAGATACAATGCTTTCTGTTGCAGAGGGCCTTGGCTGTAACGTTATTGACGGTACAGGCTTTGCCTCTTCAGATGCCGATAGCTGGAATGTGGACAGAGTGCACCCATCATCCAAGGGATTTAAGGAAATATCCGCAAAGCTTATTCCCTTGATCGAGCCTTTACTCTAATAAAAAAACCACCTGAAGATCAGGTGGTTTTTTGTTATTGGATAGTGCCCTGAGAAAGAGCCTTTAAATATGCGTTTATAAAGCCGTCAATATCCCCGTCCATAACCGCGTTGATATTACCCATTTCATATCCTGTGCGATGGTCCTTGGCTAAGGTGTAGGGCATAAATACGTAAGAGCGGATCTGGCTGCCCCAGGCTATCTGCATCTGGTCGCCTTTAATATCTTCAATTTTATCGTAATGCTCTCTTATTTTAATTTCCAACAGCTTGGACTTAAGCATTTTCATTGCCATATCCTTGTTTTGATGCTGGCTTCGTTCATTCTGACAGGCAACAACAATACCGGTGGGCAGGTGGGTAATTCTTATGGCAGAGGAAGTCTTGTTAACGTGCTGGCCGCCTGCGCCGCTTGCTCTGTAGGTATCTATTCTTATATCGTCGGGATTGATCTCAACGTTAACGTCATCGTTAATTTCGGGTATAACTTCAAGGGAAGCAAAGGAAGTATGCCTTCTGCCTGAAGCATCAAAAGGAGAAACGCGAACAAGCCTGTGAACGCCGCCCTCACCCTTCATATAACCAAAGGCGTTTTCGCCTTCAATAAGGAAGGAAACGCTTTTAATACCGGCATCGTCACCTGGCAGACAGTCAAGCTGTTTAAACTTATAGCCGTGACCTTCAGCCCAATGCATATACATTCTGTAAAGCATTTCAACCCAGTCCTGAGCCTCGGTACCGCCTGCGCCTGCATGTAGAGTTAAAATTGCATTGGAATCATCATACTCCCCTGAAAGCAGAGTCTGTAAAAGTGCGGCGTCAAGATCCTTAGCAAGGGAGCTGTAGCTTTCGGTAAGCTCGTCAACAAAGGAAGGATCCTCCGCTTCTTCAGCCATTTCAATTAAAGAAAGAGCATCTTCGTATCTTGTCTGAAGGCCAATGCAGGAATTGTACTTTGATTTTAAAGCCGCCTGCTTTTGCAAAACCTTCTGGCTGTTTTCCGTATCGTTCCAGAAGCCTTCCCGGGCAGTCTGTTCTTCAATTTCCTTAAGCTGTGCTTCAAGCTTATCCAGTTCAAGAGCTTCGGTCAGCTCATCAATTTTGTTTTTTAAAGATTGGATACTGAATCTTATTTCATCGTATTCTATCATTTTTTCTCACCTTTATTAAAACGGCATACTACCGCATTATATTTAACTTAAATATTATATTCTATTTTTGCTTTTTTGTAAAGGTATACCCTTTAAATTACTTAAAAATTATGTTAAAATAAAAGAAAAACTAAAGGAGTACAAATATGACTAAGGTTTATCTTGTAAGACATTGCGAGTCTTTAGCAAATTTAAAGGCTGTTGTTGCAGGTCATGCCAATTACGATATAAGCGAAAAAGGCGCTCTTCAGCTTGAGTACCTTTCCGAGCGCTTTAAGGATATGAAGCTGGATGCAGTTTATTCTTCTCCTCTTACCCGCGCTTATAAAACCGCCCTTGCTATAAATAAATACCCTTCTGCCCCTCTTTTTAAGGATGACCGCCTTATGGAAATAGATTTAGGCGAGGTGGACGATAAACCCTTTGGCGCCATGACTGAGCTTCAGAAATATCAGTGGAACAACGAGCCTCATCTTTTTCACCCTGCAGACGGAGAATCTGTTATGGAAGCAGGGGAAAGGTTTTTTGGCGCTCTTATGGAAATAGTAAAAGAAAACCCGGAGAAAACCATTGCCGTTGCGGCTCACGGCGGTGTTTACCGCAGCCTTTTCTGTATGCTTAGGAAACTGCCTTGGGAGCGTATTATAGAGGTTGATTACGTTGATAATACCGGCGTAAACTTAGTTGAATTTTTTGAAGACGGAAGCTGGAGCATTGTTTTTGAAAATGATACTTCTCACCTTCCTGCCGATGCGGCTCCCGTACCGGTTTCTACCTGGAAATAAAGCATTAATAAAGGGTAACAGCTGAATGCTGTTACCCTTCTTGTTACCAGATCATAAACTGCCAGGTTACTGTATCGCCCTCATTTAAGGCTACCTTAGAGGCTTCTTCCCATATCTCCTCACCGTTTACGGTGTAGACCCAACCGTCGGAATCGGCCATATCGCCCATATTAAGGTCCCCAATGCCGGTAATAAATACGGTGGCACTGTCATCATACTTGAATTCAAGGCTGTTTTCCTCGCAGGCTTTCTTTGTGGCGTCAAACACGCTGGTGCCTTCGGTTACTTTTACCTCAAGGGCCTTGTCTTTCAGCTCACCTTCGTATTCTACTGCCGAGGTATCAAACTGAACCTTTACGGTAATTTCTTTACCGCCCTCTTCCTTTGCACCGCAACCTGCAATTAAAAGAATTACTGCAAGAAGCAGGGCAAACACTTTTGCTGTTTTCATTTTCTTTCTCCTTTCACACAAAAAAGTAAAATTTCCGTTATGCAGATATCCTGGCTTTGTACCTTCAAACCTTAGCTTTGCCTTCCCCTGAAAGAGTGGCCGTAAAGCCTTGTAGATACATACAGTAGGTGTTCGCTGCTGAGGATTCTGACCTCATTCCCAATGGCGTAAGCCATTATGCTTTCGCATTACATAACGAGGTAATTATAGCACACAGCATTTAAATATACAATAAAAAACACACGAAAAATTCGTGTGTTTTTATTTATAATAATGCCCTCGTCACTATTTCGGGAGAAACAAATATATCTTCATAGGTACTGCTTTGCCCCGAAAGAATAATTTTTAATAAATGGTCAGCGGCATATTGCCCCTGGAGAGTCTGATGCTGACAAATAGCGGCCAATTGTTTGTTCTCTCTTATAAGCTTTGCTGTGTTAGGGTGCATATCCATACACACAAGAGGAGAGTGGATATTCAGCTCTTCCATTGCCTTCTCTACTGCCCAACCAAAGCAGTTTGTAAGGAAAACCCCTCTGTTGCCGTTTTTTGCAAGATACTCTTTGGCAATGTTATATGCAACGGTTTCGTTATCCGCGCAGGACTCGGTTATTTCAAAATTCATATTATATAGCTTTGCCTGTGCAGTAAAGCCTTCAACTGTTGCGTTGTGTATATCTGCAGAGTTGCCGTACATTAAAAGAACGTCCTTGCAGTTTGCCATATTCAGAAGATCAGCAGCTATTGCGCCGCTCTTTTGAGGCTCCGGATGTATGGTTGCCAAAGAGTTCAAAAGCTTACTCTTAGCGCCTATAAGTACAATAGGTATGTTCTTTTGGTTTATCATTTGGGCATACTCAGGGTCTCTTGATAATAAATCGTCGCCTACCGCCAAAATGGCCCCGTCGTAATTGCCGTCTATTACAGTTTTAAGCACGGTCAGAAACTGTTCATAGCTGTGCTTGGTGCAATTAAGAAAATCACATTCAAGGTTATTGCCGGTAAAATTTCTTATAGACGTTTTTATTCCGGCAGTGAATTTCTGATTTAAAAATTCGGGTGACCTGGGAATATGCACAGCAATACGGATATTCTTTTTTCGTACCGTTTGTGCCTGAAGGCTTGGTTTATAACCGATTTTTTTGGCGTATTCTATTATCTCACAACGTGTCTTCTCGCCAACAGTACCTTTATGGGAAAGGCTATGGCTTACAACAGTGGGTGAATACCCCAACTCTTCGGCAATCTGTTTTATTGTAATTTTTTTATTTTTTACGGTTGTTATAACACAGCTATCCATACTTCACTTCCTCTATGTTATATATTAGCACATAAATTTCGGTATGTCAAAGCAAGAAAAGTATTGACAAAAGAATTTGTGCTTGGTATACTAAATACACAAATCGTTTTGTTAAATTTAAAATTTGCAAAGGAGAGTATTGAAATGAGAAAGAATTCCAGTAGATTCCTTTCATTGGTTTTAGTAGTGATCCTGTTTGTTGGTATAATGCCTATGAACGTTTTTGCCAATAGCTGGAACACTATCAATACCTATGTAGAAAACGGCGGAGTATATGATCTAAACAGAGAGTATTTTACTTTCAACGGTGCTGAATGGAGTTGCAACAACGTAGCAAATATGGGCTATGCAGCTCAGGTTACAAGTACCGACCGCAGTGTTGAATTCAAGTTCACAGGCACGGGCATTAAGCTTACAGGCTTTGTAAATTGCCAGGACCATGACAACGATGGTGAGGCCGAGTATGTTTTCACAAACGATAATGTTTATATTTCTATAGACGGTGGCCCTGCGCAGCCCATCAATATTACAAGCAGTACCCATAAGGTAGGCTACTATGTTGTTTATGAAAACACAAGCTTAACAGAAGGTACTCATACTGCAATAATCACCAGTGCGGCTCATATCAGCCCCTCTGCTGGTTATGACTTCTCTTTACAGAGTGTTTCTGTAGAAAACGGCAGTGTGCAGCCTGTTATAAGCTGGAACACTACTAATGCCTATGTGGAAAACGGCGGAGTATATGATTTAAACAGAGAGTATTTTACTTTCAACGGTCCGGAATGGAAATGCAACAACGTAGCAAATATGGGCTATGCGGCTCAGGTTACAAGTACCGACCGCAGTGTTGAATTCAGGTTCACAGGTACAGGCATTAAGCTTACAGGCTTTGTAAATTGCCAGGATCATAACAACGATGGTGCGGCCGAATATGTTTTCACAAACGATAATGTTTATATTTCTATAGACGGTGGCCCTGAACAGCCTATTAACATTACAAGCAGTACCCATAAGGTAGGCTTCTATGTTGTTTATGAAAATACAAGCTTAACAGAAGGTACTCATACTGCAATAATCACCAGTGCGGCTCATATCAGCCCCTCTGCAGGTTATGATTTCGCCTTACAGAGTGTTTCTGTTGAAAACGGCAGTGTACAGTCTGCAATAGAAAATTGGAATAAAACTTATGCAATAGAAAACAATGCTCTTAACAGCGAATATTTCGAATTCTCGTCTAACTGGGCACATCTTGATGCATTTGCGGAATATGCTTTTGCACAAACTGCAGGCGATACTGTTTCCTTTAAATTTACAGGTACTGCCTTAAAGGTTAACACCTTAGTTAACTATCAGGACCTTGTTGGTAACGATGGCGTTGCGGAGACTTCCTTTGTTAATGAGAATGTTTATATTAGTATAGACGGCAGCGATTTTAAAAAAATGAACCTGCTTAATGCATCAATAACCCCCGGCACCGTTGGCGCTGTATATGAAGTAAAGGGTTTGAATGCAGGTACTCATTCTGTAGTAATTAAGGTTGAAGATGCCGAAGTTGCCCAAGCCAATCATGTTTTCTTCCATAGTGTAGAGGTTGGTGACGGTAATGTTATAAAATTATCAGACCTTCCCGGTAAAATTGTAAGCGCAGTTGTAACCGATCCTCAGAGCTGGCAGGTAAAGGTTACGTTCACTGAACCTGTACATATTTTCGATACCGGTCACGTTTGGCTTTGTGATCAATTCAGCCCTACTCCCGGAGTGAACGGTAGCTATCAGTCCGGTGTTTCTTCTGTAGACTATATTGATCCTATAACAAATTCTGAAGATTCAAACTTATATTCAGCAGAAGTATTAATAACCTTTAGACCTTATGAAAATTTCACAGCTATTCCCAGTAATGCGGGCATTCGCTTTGTTGAATATCTTTATCCTAATGATCACAATAACGGTACAGTTTCCGCCAAGGTAATAAAAACTTATACCGGCAAGGAAGTATTTTCAAACTGTCTTTCCGGAACTGTAGATATCCTATGGGAAAACTTTAAGTTTGAAGGTAATTCCGTATATCCTCTTTATGTTGCTAGCACTAACGGAAATGCTGCAGAGGTAGTATTTACTGAGCCCGTTTCTGTTACAGACGCCACCAAGGTTCTTGTTGACGGGACTCCTGTAATTGATGTGCAGTCTAAGAACGGTGAATCTGTTTGCAATACCTTTGTAATTACTCTCCCCGGTAAAGCAACAGATTATAATGCAATTACCTTTAATGCTGAATCCTTTGTGGATGCATATAACAGAAATATAATTGCCAAGAGTGTTTATATGGACCCCTGGGCAGACCCTGCTGTAGATTTAGGTGAGCAAAATACATTAATTGTTTCCGGCGAAAAGTATAACTTTATGAACTGCGATACAGGCAGAAGCATTGCTGTTGGTGCAGAAGATGAATTTGTACTTACCGCTGTAGCAGGCAAAACCAATGTTTATACTATTACCAATTCTCAGGGTAAATATATAGACCTTTCCGGTGAAACTCCCAAAGTAACAGATGTTAAGCAGACTTTGCTTATTTATCCTTGTGCAAATGAAAGATATCAGATCATAATTCTCGGTACTGTTGTTATTGCAGATGACGACAAAGGTGCAAACAACAACGCAA
Organism: Eubacteriales bacterium; assembly: GCA_045541395.1. Lineage (GTDB taxonomy): Bacteria > Bacillota > Clostridia > Oscillospirales > UMGS1783 > JAZRWQ01. The sequence continues at coordinate 1,791 of JAZQIZ010000003.1, read as the reverse complement.
CTCTGGCTCAGATAGGCAAGAGCGAAAATGCTGTAATTGAAAGCGGCTGGTATATTACAAAGAGCGGCCGGCAAAGGCCTTTGCGCATTATGCCTTTCGGTGACTCTAACGTATACGGCGTAAACCCCGACCTTGGCGGCGGAACTGAAGTTGGCTACAGAAAACAACTTTCCGAAAAGCTTACCGAATATTTCGGCAGAGTAGTGTTTGTAGGTACCATGAGAAGTGCCGTAACTACTATTGAAGAAAAAGCACTTCTCAGACACAGCGGATATCCCGGATATGTAGCAGAAGATGTTTGGGGCAATCCTTCTCATCCCGGTATAAAGCCCCTTGTTAGCGGTATGTCCTTAAAATATGAGCCCGATATAGTATTGCTTTCTATCGGTACCAACGATTGCGGTCTTATAAGCGGCAACGGCTATACTAAGCAGGAAATGGATGAGCAGCTTGTTCGCTATGAAAATCTCATAAAAGAAATAGAAGCTTTTATGGATGATAATGACGTTCTGTTTTGCGATACTGTTACTCCCGGTGCAAATTTGTTTATAAATAGCATCAAAGAGGATCACAGTATCGGTATCAAATCTATAATAGAACGCCTGTCTGCCCATGGATATAAAATGGCCGTAGGCGATAACAGAAGCACCTTAACTGCTGCAGGTATAAATAATGTAATTTCTTCAGACGGGGTTCATCTCAGTGTATACGGTTCTTCTGTGCTGGCAGATTCTTGGTATGATATTATTACCGCCGCTTATAACAAAAACAGCGTTAAAATATTAAAGCATACCCCCGTACCTCCCAAAGCAGTAACCAACCTGAAGGCATCTGCGGAGGCAGTACAGTCCAAGCTTTCCTGGAGCAAGGTTGAAGATGCCGACGGCTACAGGGTATATAAATATGATTCTGCCTCCGGTACCTATAAATCTGTTAAAACAGGCATAACCTCAAATTCCTATACCGTAACAGGCCTTTCAGCTTTGAAGTCCTATAAATTCGGTGTGAAGGCATATAAAAAGCTTGCAGACGGTGAGTATATTTATAGTAATATGAAAACCGTCAGCGTAAAGACCGGTCCCAAAGCTCCTTCCAAACTGACTGCCTCAGATATTACAACCAGCTCTCTTAAGCTTTCATGGCCTAAGGCAGAAGGTGCTACAGGTTATAGGATATATTTATATAATTCATCAACCGGCACCTATAAAACTCTTACAACCACAACCAAGCTTTCCTGCTCCTTAAGCGGTATGAAGGCAGGTGCCAATTATAAATTTGCGATAAAATCCTATAAAAAGTTATCCGACGGCACCACCCTCTGGAGCGGCAGAAGGGCAGTAACATTTTCTACAAAGCCCGCCGCCCCTTCAAAATTATCCGTTTCAACCAGAAATACTTCTTCCATTAAGCTTTCCTGGCCTAAGGTTACAGGCGCAACAGGTTACAGAGTTTACAGATACGATGCTTCCACCAAGACTTATAAGACAGTAGCAACCACCACCAACCTTTCTTATACCGTAAAGAGCCTTAAGTCTGCAACTACCTATAAGTTCAGGATCAAGTCTTACAAGAAGCTTTCCGACGGCACCACCATCTGGAGCGGTTACAGATCCCTTACCACCGCCACAAAGCCCAAGGCTCCCGCATCCCTTAAGGTTTCAACCAGAAATACTTCTTCCATTAAGCTTTCCTGGCCTAAAGCAACAGGAGCAACAGGCTACAGAATCTACAGATACGATTCCTCTACAGGCACTTATAAGACAGTAGCAACCACCACCAACCTTTCTTATA
>JAZQIZ010000002.1:0-28831 GCA_045541395.1 Eubacteriales bacterium | reverse complement strand
ATATTGCAGACTCTCTCAGGAAGATGAGAAAAAGGGTGACAGCGATAGCATCGTAAACCAAAGAGATATGCTTATCAAGTACGCCAAGGAAAACGGATTTTGTAATGCAGAAGTATTTGTCGATGATGGATACTCAGGTGTTAGTTTTAATCGCCCTGGCTTTCAAAGTTTGCTTGAACTGATGGAGAATGGTAAGGTTGAAACGCTTATCACTAAAGACCTATCCCGACTGGGCAGAAACTATCTTGAGGTAGGTCAATACACCGAAATAATGTTTCCAAGATGGAACGTTCGGTATATAGCCATTAACGACAATTATGATTCGCTTTACACCGAAGGTAACGAACTTGCTCCCTTTAAAAATCTTTTCAACGAATGGTATGCAAGAGATACAAGCAAGAAAATCCGTGCGGTACTAAAAGCAAAAGCGGAACGCGGTGAGCGTATAGGAACATCAATTCCTTATGGATATAAACGCGATCCGGAACACAAAGGCAAACTGCTCGTTAACGAAGAAACTGCGCCTACTGTTCGCAGGATATTTGAAATGTGTGCGCAAGGTATGGGACCGAAATATATCGGTAACGTACTGAGGGATGAAAAGATTTTTAAGCCAACCTTTTACCGATACCAAGCAGAAGGATACTATGGAACCGTTACCGATACCGATACACCTTACGGATGGTCTTCGCAAACCATAATCAAGATATTAAAAAATGAAATTTATCTTGGGCATACCATCAATTGCAAAACGCGCGTTGTATCTTTCAAAGATAAGCGAACAGTTGAAGTTCCGAAGAATGAACAGTACCGCTTTGAAAATACCCACGAAGCAATCATCGATCAGGAAACATGGGATGCGGTTCAAAAGGTTCGTGAAGGAAAACGCCGTCGCAATAATACGGGTGAGATTGATAAGTACAGTGGATTATTATACTGTGCAGACTGTGGTTCAAAACTGTATTTTGTGCGAGGAAAATCGATAACACCTGATGCGTACAACTTCATTTGTAGTCGGTATCGCAAACACATTGGTGAACAGTTATGCTCCGCCCATCGTATTCGTGAAATGGCTTTGGATGAAATCGTTCTTGAAGAGATACGCCGTATAACCTATTATGCGCGAACCAAAACCAAAGAGATCGTTCAGTTTATAAACAACAAAAGCTCCTCTGAAAACAAGAGAGAACTTACGGTAAAAACGATTGAACTCGGCAGAAAAGAAAAGCGCAATGATGAGCTGAACACTTTATTCAAAAGACTGTATGAGGATAATGTTCTCGGCAAGGTTACTAATGAGCAATTCCGTATGTTGTCTGAAGGATATAATGCAGAGCAAAAAGAAATTGCAGAACAGATACCTGTCCTGCAAAAACAAATTAAAGAATTAAAAGCGGCAACCGTAAATGTAGAAAAGTTCATTGCAATAGCAAATAAGTATACTGATTTGCTAGAGCTCACCGCAGAGGTGTTACGCACCTTCGTAGCGAAGATTGTTATTCACGAACGTACAACCAAGTGGGCAAAAACATCTGAGCAGCAAATAGATATTTATTTCCGCTATATTGGTTGCCTCGGAGAACCAAATACGAAACAAGCCGTACAAAAGGAAAGGACGGACAGCCTAAACTGTCCGTCCAACTCCACTCCACCGCCTTACGCAAAGAAATCCTTATGGCAACTTGCGTAAATCCGAGGAATTTTTTTGGTTGCTTCAGGAAGGATTTGCTTTTCTGCGGAAAAGCCGGTCGCGGCTCTGACAGTCCACCGGACTGTCATTCACTACCGCTCCTTCAAATTAAAATTTGACCAACGACCTTTCAGGTTGCGGTGCCCAAAATTTTATGCGAAGCGGTTTGCTTCGCTAAAATTTTGATCGCTGCACCAAACCCTGCTCCCTTCTTCTGCCGCAGGCAGCGGTCGCAGGCTTTGCCAACTCGCCACGCTCGCCACGCTCGCCGTGCTCATAACCCGGAGTACAGTGCAAAATTATTCACAACCGCAAAAAAGCACCCTCTTAGGGTGCTTTTTCGTGGTTGCTTCAGGAAGGATTTGCTTTTCTGCGGAAAAGCCGGTCGCGGCTCTGACAGTCCACCGGACTGTCATTCACTACCGCTCCTTCAAATCCTTTTCGATCTGAAACGGAAAAACGGACACCCCATTGGGTATCCGTTTTTTCTGGTTGCGGAGGAAGGATTTGAACCAACGACCTTTCAGGTTGCGGTGCCCGAAATTTTTTTCGCATTGTTTGCAATGCGAAAAATTTCGACCGCTGCCCCTTTCTCGCCTCGCTTTTTCGCCCACCGGGCGCGCTCGGCTCAAAAGCAAGTTATTCGCCCGTCGGGCCCATAACCCTTCGGTCGTTACATCGATGCGTTTTTTCCGCAACCGCAAAAAAGCACCCTCTTAGGGGGCTTTTTCGTGGGTGCGGAGGAAGGATTTGAACCAACGACCTCCGGGTTATGAGCCCGACGAGCTACCGGACTGCTCTACTCCGCGATATTTAATTTGCACTGGCCCAATTTCGTTTTAAAGGATTGGTGCCGGAAACCGGGCTCGAACCGGTACGGGCTTTGGGCCCACGGGATTTTAAGTCCCGGGCGTGTGCCAATTCCGCCACTCCGGCATTTCCAATGCTCAAATATTATACCATTGTTTTGGGCGTTTGTCAACAGGGAATTTGAGTTTATTGCTAGTTTTATGGCGACGGATATTAACAAATTGTGAAGTTTTTCTTTGTATTTTTTGTTTTTTATGATATACTTAAAACAAATAAATTCTTATGGCGGTACTATTATGGCATACAGGCAACCTAACGTATTTTTTTACCGCGTGACACAGGCGGTTTCGGCGGTGGTATCTAATTTAATATTTTGCAATAAGTTTAAAAGAAATGAGATAAAAGGCAAAAAAGGGCCTTTTGTGGTTATAGCCAACCATCAGGCGGCGCTGGACTTTGTAAACCTTATAGGGGCAACAAAGACGCCCATGCATTTTGTTATAAGCAATGCCTTTTACAGCACACTGCCCATAAAAGGGATAATGGACAGGATAGGGGTGATCCCAAAGCAGCAGTTTCAAACGGCTGTGAAGGATCTTAAGCGTATAAAAGAGGCTCTTAACAACGGAACGCCTGTTGTTATTTATCCTGCGGGGCTTATGTGTGAGGACGGGCTTTCTACACCAATACCCAAGGCTACCTATAAATTCATTAAATGGCTTGGAGTTGAGGTTTACGGCGCAAGATGCGAGGGCTCTTACTTTGTATCTCCCAAATGGTGCAAGGGCTTCAGGCCGGGGCGCACTTATATGGATATATACAGGCTCTTTACTAAGGAGGAGCTGGAAGGGGCGTCCTTAGAGGAAATAGCCATAAAGGCTGACGAGATACTTAAGTTTGACGCTTATGCCGATCAGCAGGAAAACAAAGTCAAATACGTAGGCGGCCGTAATATCAGGGGGCTGGAGAAGGTGCTGTACGCCTGTCCCGAATGCAAAGAAGAGTTCGGCATTTATTTAAAGGACAGCCATAGCCTTAAATGCAAGGCCTGTTCCTTTGAGGTGACGGCGGACAAGTACGGCTTTTTTGACAAGGCTCCTTACACAGCGGCAAACTGGAGCAAGATAATTTACAGAGAGTATAAAAACAGCATAATCAACGGCATTCAGGGTGATTTTGGCCTCGAAGTGCAGGTTTGCACCTTAAACAAAGGCAAATTCAAGGCGGCAGGCCAAGGCTATGCGGCTATTGAAACTGAGCATCTTACTCTAAAAGGCAACTTTGACGGCAGGGACAGAGATATAAAGCTTTCCGTTTCCAATATTCCAACCTTACCCTTTAAGCCCGGCAAATGCTTTGATATTCAGGTAGATAACGAGATACTGCGCTGTTACCCTAAGGACGGCAGGGAGGTTATGAAATTTATTAACCTTTTGAAAATACAGAGCAGCTTAACAGGAGAGAAGAATGAAGCTTTATGAAAACCTGCCTGCGGGCTATGAGGAATACTTTATAATTGATCTTAAAAAGAACAAAAAGCAGGCTCTTACTGTTAACGTATTAGCCATAATTATAAGTATAGCGCTTATTGTTCCCGTACATTTTCTTAAAACCTCATTACTTACCCTTTTTGATTTTTCTCAGGGGATGACAGTATACTTTTTAAGGTTTTTGGGGCTTATAGGCTTTTCGGTTTTATATATAATACTCCATGAGCTTACCCACGGCCTTGTTATGAAGCTTTACGGCACCCCTAAGGTTAAATACGGGTTTACGGGGATGTATGCCTTTGCGGGAAGCGACTGTTATTATGCCAAGACACCTTACCTTGTAATAGCCCTTGCGCCCGTAATATTATGGGGAATTATACTGGCTGTTATATGCCCCTTTTTACAGGGCGGCTGGTTTTGGGTCGTATATCTTATTCAGGTTACAAACCTTTCCGGTGCGGCAGGAGATATTTACGTTACCTTAAAGCTTTTAAGGGAGCCGGAAAATATACTTATTAAGGATCACGGCGTTAGTATGTCTGTATTCAAAAAATAAAAAAAGTCTCGATATAAAATCGAGGCTTTTTTATTTTATCTCCCAATCAAGCTGCAGAAACAATTCGTTATCAAAAATTCCTTTAGGGAAATATCAAGTCCGTCACACAGCTTTTTAATTGTAACTATTCCCGGGTTCTTGCTTTTATTATTAAGCATACTGTAGATAGTGGAAGACGGCACGCCCGAAATATTGGCAAGGCTGTTTACTGCAATACCGCGCTCTTTGCATAACTGAATTATTCTTTTTGCAACCGCTTCTTTTGCACTCATACCGCTTCCTCCTTCTTAAAGTATAAAAATATTTTATCCTATTTATTTTAAGAAAGTATGGGATATATCGCGAATATGTGATAAAATACAGGATATATCCCAAATTTAAAGGAGCGGTAGTATGGTTTGCACCTTCTTTGGCCATAAAGATGCGCCTTCAGAAATAAAGCCGAAAATTAGAAGCGCCATAATCAGTTTACTGGATGCTTATTCTGACGTGCACTTTGAAGTTGGAAACAGCGGAGCATTTGACAGGATGGTTATAAACGAGCTTGAGAGCATAAACGCCAATTACAGAGTAATTTTATATGATTATCCGAAGCCCTTTGAGCCTTTAATTAAAAATTCCGTTTTACCCGAGGAGCTTGCGCTCTGCCCTAAGCGCTTTGCAATTGACAGGCGTAACGAGTATATGCTGCGCAACTGCGATGCTATTATTGGTTATATTACAAGAAGCTACGGCGGCGCTTATAAATACTATTCCAAAGGCAAACGCGCAGGAAAGCTATGTATTAATATTGCTGAGGAATAAATAAAAGCAGACAGTAAAACTGTCTGCTTTATTTACGGTTTATTTACCTGCGAAGTAATACCAAGCGTTAGTTGCGCCGAAGCCGCCGCCCTTGGAATAGTTCCAGAACTTAGCGCCGTCGTATCTGAACTTGAAGTTTACGTAGGAATCGGGATCATAGAAGGTGTTATCGCCAACTACGTCGAAGCCAACCCAAACGGTTTCGCCTGCAGGAATGTCGATATAGCTGATCCTTGAGAAGGTGGTGGTATCGATAAGCTTAAGGTCTCTGTCGAATACAGAAGAGCTATCGTTATACCAAGCGCCGTCGGAATAAATTCTCATGGTGTACTTACCGTTATTGGTAACGTTGATGAAAATAGAGCCAACGCTTGAATCCCATTCAGAGGACTGCCATACGCTATAATTAGGATTCCAATAGTTAATATAGTTCTTATTTTAAATGAACATATCGTAAATATTATACTGAGCAAGCTTTTGCAGGCCGTTTTCTTCCTTCTCTGCCTTAAAAAGCAAGCGCTCGTAAGTAAAGTTTTCTTTTAAAAGAGCAAGCTCCAAAAAGAAAAGGAAAATTCCGCAGTCTATACCGCCAAAGAAGGGGCGGTGGGATCTGGGGATAATTGTTTTAGGCTGAGTATTACGGAATACTTCTATTGTTTCAACCTTGCTTTTTATTATCCAGGGCTGGCTGTTACAGGCAGAAGGGGCAAGGCGGGAAGCGGCCTTTACCTTTTCATTAAATTCACCCTGCCATATCTGGGAAAGCTCCTTACGGTTTACTTTGGTTTGCTCGGTTCTGAAGTCCTCCGGGGCGGATTTGCCAAGGCCTAACATTATAACGTAAGGCAGGCCTTCAAATTCCTTTTCCTTAGGCTTTGCAAGGCCGTACCAGCAAACGCCTATATTTTTGGAGCAGAGAAAAAGGTCCATCTGCTCTAACATATACCCTGCGTTTACGGTATAGCCATCCTTCTTTTCGCTGTAAAGCAAAATGCAATGGCTGCCCTTTTTTAAGGAAGAGGCCTCTATTGGTGCTAAGACCGCCTTGGTTTTAATTTCGGGGAAAAGGGGAACAAGCTCATTTAGTTTGTTTTCAATTTCCGAAAGCTCGGCCTCGGTAATACAAAGTGAATCATTGTATTTCCGAACCGAAAGGCGGCGGAATATCTGACTGTACAGTTTAAGCATATTAATCCTCCAATAAAGCGGCAATTTCGGGGAACAACGAAAGGCTTCTTTTTAAAATACCGTGAACTCTTGCAATGGCAACTCCGTAATTTACAATAGGTACGTTAAAGGCCTTTGCGGTATTTATGCGGTTTTGCATTTCGGTTTCGGAAAGCATACAGCCGCCGCAATGAACCGCAAGAGCAAAGCCCGAAAGGTCCTTAGGATACTGGCCGCCGGAGGTGAAGGTGAAGGAAGGCTTTGCGCCTGAAAATTCCTCTATCCAGCCGGGGATCTTTACGGTGCCTATATCGTTACATTGGCGGTGATGGGTACAGCCCTCGGAAATAAGCACCTTATCACCGTCCTTTAATTTAGAAAGCAGTGCGGCGCCTTTTACAAGCTCCTCCAGATCACCCTTATAGCGGGCAAACAAAATTGAAAAGGAGGTAAGGGGAATATTTTCGGGAACTATTTTTGAAACCTTTCCAAAAGCCTGGGAGTCGGTTATAACCATTTTAGGAGGCTTTGCAAGGGAATTTAAGGTCTCTTTTAAATTAGTGTCCTGACAAACAAGGGCCATACAGCCCGAATCTAAAATATCGCGGATAGTTTGCTGCTGTGGCAGAATAAGCCTGCCTTTAGGGGCGGCGGCATCTATTGGGCAGCAGAGGACCACCACGTCATTTTTATTAAGCAGGTCGGAAACAATTTTTTTGGTGTTTTCCTTTTTAAAGGCACCAAGCATATTCTTAAGCTCTGTTACGCCAACCCCTGTTTTTGCGCTGAGCCAAATATGGTTATCCTTAATAACAGGTGATTCAAGACTGTCCATTTTATTATGAGCAACAACAAAGCTTATACCCTTTTTTTCAAGGGCTTTAATAAAGGCAAGCTCCTCTTTATCGGGCTCGTTGGCAGTAACAAGAACGGCAATATCGGTCTTATTTAAAATTTCCTCGGTTTTTTCCACACGCAAAGCGCCAAGCTCACCTTCGTCGTCAAAGCCTGCGGTGTCGGTTATAACAACAGGGCCTAAGGGAAGAAGCTCCATCGCTTTGGAAACAGGGTCGGTAGTAGTACCGGCAACAGGTGAAACCACCGCAAGGGCCTGGCCTGTAACGGCGTTTACAAGGCTTGACTTGCCTGCGTTTCTTTTGCCGAAAAAGGAAATGCGCAGCCTTTCGGCAGTGGGTGTATTATTTAAGGACATACTTATTCTCCCTTAAAATCTGAAATCACGGCGGTTGGAATTCTTAATATCTTTAATATTCTCTTCTGCTATCTTTCTTACGTTTTCCTTGGGAACGTTATTAAGCTCCCTCTTTACTACCTCATAGCCTAAGCCCTTAGTTTTTTCGGAAGCATAGTCTACAAGGTATTCGGTTAAGGTCATAAGGGCGTTGGGGTGGCAGCAGTTTGCTATCTGGCCTGTTTTGCAAAGAGCCATAAAGCGGTCACCTGTTCGGCCTTCGCGGTAGCAGGCGGTGCAGAAAGAGGGAATATGGCCGTTTTCCATAAGCCAATGAACGACCTCATCTAAGGTACGCTGATCGGAAACGTCAAACTGCTCGGTATCATGAGGGCGTTCCTTTTCGGCATAGCCGCCAACGGAGGTACGGCTGCCGCCCGAAACCTGAGAAACGCCAAGGCGCAGAAGCTTGGTTCTTACGGCCTCAGATTCGCGGGTGGAAATAATGATGCCGGTATAAGGCACTGCAAGGCGAATACAAGCAGTTATTTTTGCAAAGGTTTCATCATCAATACCGTTATCAAAATCATCAGGGTCAATATCGTCGGCTCTCTTTAAGCGGGGAACGCTTATGGTATGGGGACCGACACCGTGAACCGCCTCTAAATGCTCGGCGTGCATAAGCAGGCCTGCAAACTCGTATTTATAAAGCTCAAGGCCGAAAAGAACACCTAAGCCTACGTCGTCAATGCCGCCTTCCATAGCTCTGTCCATAGCGGTGGTATGGTAATCGTAATCCTTCTTGGGGCCCGAGGGATGAAGCTTCTTATAGCTTTCCTTATGGTAGGTCTCCTGGAAGAGTATATAGGTGCCTATTCCCGCATCCTTCAGCTTGCGGTAATTTTCTACCGTGGTTGCGGCAATATTAACGTTTACACGGCGAATGGCGCCGTTTTTATGCTGAACGCTGTAAATGGTTTTAATACATTCAAGAATATATTCAATAGGGTTATTCTTCGGGTCTTCCCCTGCCTCAATGGCAAGACGCTTATGGCCCATATCCTGCAAAGCAATTACTTCGGCCTTTACTTCCTCCTGAGTAAGCTTTTTTCGGGGGATGGTTTTATTCTTCAGGTGGTACGGGCAGTAGGTACAGCCGTTTACGCAGTAATTTGAAAGGTAAAGAGGGGCGAAAATAACAATACGGTTGCCGTAAAAAGCAAGCTTTATTTCCTCGGCGGTCTTATATATCTTCTCTATGGTCTCTTTATCATCACAGGCAAGAAGCACCGAAGCCTCCCTATGAGTAAGGCCTTTACATTCCCAGCCCTTTTCGGTTTTTCCGGGCCTTGCCTTTTGGAGGATCTCTTCTATAAGGGCAGTATTATTTTTATTTTCCTCGGCGTATTTTATGGTTTCTAAAATTTCGCCGTCATTAATAAATTCTTCGGGGTTCATTGATTTGGGGTTGTAAATAGCCATAGTATTATTCCTTTCTGTCGCCTCGGCCTATTTCAATTTTACAGCCGATGCCTTCAATTCTTTTCTTTAGTGCTTCAAGACTTTGAGCGCCTTCGGCGCCGTCGGACTTCTTATTATTATAAAGCATATATTTCTTTCTTACTTCAACAGGGCTTAGGTTAGGCATTACTACGTTTGCCCCCGCCAATATGCCTCTTTCTCTGCCGTCCTCGTTTAAGGTGCCCAGGGCGGTGGTTGCAGGAAGCAAAATTTTAGGGTGGATAAGCCGTATTATACTCAGCAATATTAAGGTAAGCTCAACCGAGCCTGCCGCTTCATCCTTAAATGGGGTATCCTTATGAGGAATAAAGGGGCCTATACCGCACATATGGGGCTCAAAGGCTTCTATAAACTTCATTTCCTCACACAGCATCTCTAAAGTCTGGTAAGGAGAGCCTACCATAAAGCCACAGCCTGTTTGATACCCTAAGGCCTTTAAATTTTTCAAACATTCCATTCGGTTTTCAAAAGAAAGGTTTTTAGGGTGAAGCTTTTCATAATGCTCCTTATTGGCGGTTTCGTGGCGGAGAAGATAGCGGTCAGCCCCTGCCTCTTTTAATGCCTTATAGCTTTCGAAAGTACGTTCACCCAGGGAAAGGGTAACGGCACAGTCAGGGTAAAGGGCCTTTATTTCCTTTACAAGGGGTACTAAAAACTCGTCGTCAAAGGCCTTTTCCTCGCCGCCCTGCAAAACGAAGGTGCGAAAGCCCAAATTATAGCCTTCCTTACAGCAAGCTAAAATTTCTTCCTTTGTAAGGCGGTAGCGGCTGCAGTTTTTATTGGAGCGGCGGATCCCGCAATAGAAGCAATCATTCCTGCAGTAATTGGAGACTTCAATAAGACCGCGAATAAAAACGCTGTTGCCGTATTCTTTTTCCTTTGTTTTTCTTGCGGTTTCGAATAAGTACTGCTTATCTTCTTCCTTAAGGTTTTGTATCAGCATAAGGTATTCTTCCTTTGAAAGGGAGCGTTCCTTTGCCAATTTATCTATAAGCCTACGCATTGGCGCTGTAGGCGGTTTTGATGCTCACGCCCTGCAATTTGCCTATTTGCCCTGAAAGGGCGGAGATGGTGTTTTGGGGAGCGTCTATTGCAACGCTTATAATATGAATATTCTTTTTCTCATAAGGAAGCCCCATTCTTCCTATAATATATTGGCCGTAATTACTAAGCAGCTCATTAAGAGGAGCGGCGGCGCTTATATCTTCAATTATTATGCTCATAACAGCAACTCTTGTTTCCATATTTCCTCACTGTAAAAATAAAATTGCCGTACCCGAAAAAGGGCACGGCAAAAAAAACCTGATTTACACCGCACGCCTTTCACGCAGAATATCTTTATGTCAGGGGTACTATGGTTATTATACTATAAAGGTGCACATTAGTCAATCGGCAATCTTTGTTAATTATCGGATAACAGGTTGAAAAAGGATTCATTGTGTGGTAAAATACAAAGTACTATACTTTAAGGCAGGGCTATTTCATGGGCAAATTTTATAAGGACCTGAAGCAATATTTTAATTACGTAATATATTCTGCCCGCTCTGAGCTGAAGAGCGAGGTTGCAAATTCATTTTTAGGGTGCATCTGGTGGCTGTTGGACCCTGTACTTTTAATGTTTGTTTATATGTTTATAGGCAAGGTGGTATTTAACAGCGCAGTGCAGTATTACCCTATTTTCGTTTTCATAGGTATCAGCTGTTGGTCCTTCTTTTCCAAAACTATCTCGGCGGCGGTAAGGCTGTTACATGCCAACCGCCAGATAATTTCCAAGGTCTATATTCCAAAGCATATGCTTCTGCTGAGCAAAATGTTTGTTCTTGGCTTTAAGCTTCTTATTTCCTTTGGCCTTGTAATTATTCTTATGGTAGTTTATCAGGTGCCTTTAAGCTGGAGCTACTTTGCCGCAATTCCTATTCTTATTATTTTATTTACAGTAACCTTCGGCATAGGGCTTATTGTAATGCATTACGGCGTTTTTGTAACTGACCTGCAGAACATTATATCGGTAGTTTTAAGGCTTGTAATGTATCTTTCCGGCACGTTCTATTCAATTGAGAACAAGCTGGGCAGAATAAACCAGCTTCTGGCGGCAGTAGTTCTTAAGGTAAACCCTATGGCGCTTATTATGGCGGATATGCGCGCCGCATTGCTTTCCACAGGCAGTTTGCATTGGGTGTCCTTAAGCTGCTGGTTTGCTCTTGGCATTATTATTTGCATTATTGGTATCAGGCTTATTTATAAGCACGAAAACAGCTACGTTAAGATAATATAAGGAGGGAGAAAAATGGCCGAGCCTGTAATTTCGGTTAGAAACGTTAAAATCAGATACAGATTCTTAAAAAAGATCTCCCTGCTTAAGGGTGTTTTCGGCAAGGCTGAAAACAACACCGCCAAGTATCACGAGGCGGTTAAGGGTGTTTCCTTTGAGGTTGAAAAGGGGCAGATCTTAGGCATTGTAGGCAAAAACGGCAGCGGTAAATCCACTTTGCTTCGGGCGGTTGCGGGTATTTTCTCTCCCGATGAAGGGGAGATCGATCTTCACGGCAACTCTGTTTCCCTTTTATCCATAGGTGTTGGATTCATTAACAACCTTACGGGCCGCGAAAACATTTACCTTTCGGGTATGCTTCTGGGCTTTAAAAGGGAGCAGGTCGAGGCTAAGATAAATGAGATAATTGAGTTTTCGGAGCTTGGTGAGTTTATTGACCGCCCTGTTAAATCCTACTCCAGCGGTATGCATTCCAAGCTGGCCTTTTCCATAACCGCCATTTTAGAAACCGAGGTTATGCTTATAGACGAAGTATTAAGCGTTGGTGACGCTAAATTCAAAAAGAAGAGCTATGCAAAAATGCAGAGCCTTATTTCCGATAAAAACCGCACGGTTATTATTGTTTCCCATAGTAACGATACCCTTGCAAAGCTTTGCGATTCTATTTTATGGCTTCACGAAGGGGAAATGAAGATGATCGGCCCTACAGAGGAAGTTCTTCCTAAGTATGTTGAGTTTATGTCATAATAAAAAGCGACAGCTGGGCTGTCGCTTTTTTATTTCTCGGCTATATCCGGAAGCTCAAGGCGGCCGTGCTTGGCCATAATGATCGCCCTTTCGGTAGTTACGTAGCTTTCATCTGAAAGCTTATAGCCTATAACCTTGCCGTTTTGCTTTACATGACCTATAACCTTCTGGGGGCCGGGCTGGTTATTACCTGCCCAAATACTTTTACTCATACCGTACAACTCCTTTTTTCTTAGGTTTTCCCTTGTACGCAAAGTTATACGGTGATATAATTATAAAAAGAGGTGATTTTAATGAAATATTTAGTTATAGGAGCAGGCGGCACAGGCTGTGCCATTTCGGCTTTTCTTGCAAAGGCAGGGAAGGATATTACCTTGCTTGCAAGAGGCAAGCGCCTTGAAGCCATAAATGCAAAGGGCCTTACTGTAAATAAAAAAGATTCCTCCTTTACCGCCTCTGTTAAGGTTACCGAAGAGTGTTGGGAGAAGAAGGACGTTATTTTTGTTTGCGTTAAGGACTATTCATTAGAAGAGATTTTGCCCTTTATAAAAAGAGCATCCCACGAAAACACGGTTATTATTCCGGTTTTAAATATATACGGCACCGGCCTTTATTTAAAGGAACGGCTTTTTACGGGGGACGTGCTTGGCGGCTGTATTTACATTACCGCCGAGAAGGAGACCGACAGCTCTGTTTTTATGAGCGGCGATATTTTCCGTATTGTTTTCGGCCCGTATAATGGGGCAACTGAAGATGAGCGCTATATTAAAATTAAAAACGATCTTTTGGAAAGCGGCATTAAGGCAATACTTTCCGAAAATATTATGAGAGACACCTTTAAGAAGTTTTCCTTTATTTCGCCTATGGCGGCGGCCTGCGCTTATCTTGACGTTCCGGCAAAGGGCTTAAAGCAGGTGGGCTTCGGGCAGACCTTATTTTTAAACTGCACCGAAGAGGTTTGCGCCCTTGCAAGTAAAATGGGCATTGAGGGCCTTGAAGGTACAAAGGAAAAGAACCTGCAGCTTATAAACGGAGTAAGCGATGAATACCTTTGCTCTATGCATAAGGACCTTAGGGCAGGTACCAAGACTGAAATGGACGGGCTGATCTTTTACGTTGTAAGAAAGGCCAAGGAGCTTAAAATAAAGGTGCCTACATACGAGAAGATAGCCGAAAAATTCGGCTTCAGAATTGGCTGTGATTGCGAAAACCGTGTTGCAATAGACGGTGAAGTGTGTTAAAATAAATTATTATACTAAATAAAGAGAGGTTTTAAAAATGAATATAGAAACCAAATGTATTCAGGCAGGCTATACTCCCGGCAACGGTGAACCCAGGCAGATTCCCATAATTCAGTCTACTACCTTCAAGTATGATACCAGCGAGGATATGGGCAAGCTGTTTGACCTTGAAGCCAGCGGCTATTTTTATACAAGGCTGCAGAACCCTACCAACGATTACGTTGCTTCCAAAATAGCGGCCTTAGAAGGCGGTACTGCGGCAATGCTTACCTCTTCCGGCCAGGCGGCAAACTTTTACGCTATATTTAATATTGCCAACTGCGGCGATCATATTGTTGCTGTTTCCGCAATTTACGGCGGCACCTTTAACCTCTTTAACGTAACAATGCGCAAAATGGGTATTGATTTTACCTTCGTTTCTCCTTATGCTACCGATGAGGAGCTTGAAGCGGCATTTAAGCCTAATACCAAGGCGGTTTTCGGTGAAACTATTGCAAACCCCGCCCTTGTTGTTTTAGATATTGAACGCTTTGCCAATGCGGCTCACAGCCACGGCGTACCTCTTATTATAGACAATACCTTTGCAACACCTGTTCTTTGCCGTCCCATTGAGTTTGGCGCAGATATTGTTACCCATTCCACCACCAAATATATGGACGGTCACGGCGCCACCGTAGGCGGTGCTATTGTAGACAGCGGCAAGTTTGACTGGACCAAGTATGCCGATAAATACCCCGGCCTTTGCACTCCCGACGATTCTTATCACGGGGTTACCTATACCGAGCGTTTCGGCTTAGAGGGCGCCTTTATTACCAAGGCTACTGCCCAGCTTATGAGAGACTTTGGTTCTATTCAGTCGCCTCAGAACGCTTTCCTTCTTAATTTAGGCCTTGAAAGTCTTCACGTTCGTATGCCCCGCCACTGCGAAAACGCCTACAAGGTTGCTTCCTTCTTAAAGAACCACGAAATGATTGAGTGGATCAAATACGGCGCTCTGGAAGGGGATAAGGACTATGAAGTAGCTCAGAAATACCTGCCCAACGGCTGCTGCGGTGTTGTTTCCTTTGGGGTAAAGGGCGGCAGAAAGGCCGCAGAAGCCTTTATGAAACAGCTTAAGATATTCGCTATTGAGACCCACGTTGCAGATGCGCGCTCCTGCTGCTTACATCCTGCAAGCGCTACTCACCGCCAGATGAGTGACAGCGAGCTGGTTGCCGCAGGGGTTTCTCCCGATCTTGTTCGTCTTTCCGTTGGCATTGAAAGCGCAGAAGATCTTATAAACGACCTTAACGATGCTTTAAATTCTCTAAAATAAGGTGAAACTTTATGCCTATTAAAATTCCAAACGGTCTGCCTGCCGCCGAAACCTTACACAATGAAAATATTTTCGTAATGATGGAAACAAGGGCGGCAACACAGGACATTCGTCCGCTGCAGATACTTGTTTTAAATTTAATGCCCACCAAACTTACTACCGAGACCCAGCTTGCCCGTCTTTTGGGCAATACTCCGCTGCAGGTTGAAATGGAGCTTTTAAAAACAAGCACCCATGAAGCCAAGAATACCGATGAACAGCATATGCTTGCCTTTTACAAAACCTTTGATGAGGTCAAGCACCGTAAGTTTGACGGTATGGTTATAACCGGCGCTCCCGTTGAGAAAATGGATTTCGAGGAAGTAGACTATTGGGAAGAGCTTTGCGAAATAATGGAGTGGTCGAAAACCAACGTTACAAGCACTCTGCATATTTGCTGGGGCGCTCAGGCGGGGCTTTATTACCATTTCGGCATTGGAAAGCAAATGCTTCCTCAGAAAATGTTCGGTGTGTTCCCTCATATTGTTGAGGCTAAAAAGTCAATGCTTTTAAGAGGGTTTGACGACGTGTTTATGGTGCCCCATTCAAGGCATACTACCGTATTGAGAGAGGATATTGAAAAAGTGCCCGAAATTAAAATTTTGGCCTCCTCCCCAATGGCAGGGGTTTACGCCCTTTCCGCCAAGAATTCAAGACAGTTCTTTATTATGGGCCATTCGGAATACGATGCAAACACCCTTAACCTTGAATATATCAGGGATAAAAACTTAGGTCTGCCCATAGAGGTGCCCTATAACTACTTCCCCGATAATGATGATACAAAGGAGCCCCTTGTTTCCTGGAGGTCCAGCGCAAACCTGCTTTTCTCCAACTGGCTCAACTACTTTGTATATCAGGAAACGCCCTACGACATCACCATGATAAAATAGTCAAAAAAGAGTTGGACCGAAAAAATAATCCCAAAGAAGGAGTTTCTGCTAAAGCTCCTTCTTTTTTATTTACAAATACTGCCTGTATTAGAGCCTTTGTTCCTATAAGTTCTAAAAGCAGGCACACCAAGTACCTGCTTTTAGCTTTTCTATTTGCGGAGGCGACCTCTACCGTACCTATGTACGCCTACGATTCGCCTCCGCAAATTCCAATCTCATTTTTGACTATTTTATATGATTATTACTTGTTTGCTTACTTTCTCTTTAAGGGCTTTGGCAAAGGGCTGAAGCGCGGAAGGCTCTAAGAATTTTTCGTTTTGGTAGCTTTGGTTTTTACCAAGCAACTGCGCTTTGGAAATACCCAAAGGATGATAAGGCTCTAAATGTATTTCCGTTAGGTTTGCAAGGCTGTTTGCCAAACGGGAAAGCTTTTCAAAATGTGCAGGGTTCATATTAATATGGGGGATAACAGGGCAGCGCAGAATAATGTTTGCGCCCATACTGTTAAGCTTATAAAGGTTTTCAAGTATTACTTTGTTTGAAGCGCCGATATATTTTATATGGTCCTGCTCGTTTAATACCTTTATGTCATACAGCCATAGATCCGTAAATTCATTAAGGGCGGTTATATCCTTAAGGGAATATCCGCTTGTTTCAATTGCAGTGTGCAGATTATTTTCTTTTGCAAGCCTTAAAAGCTCTAAGCAAAATTCGTACTGCATAAGGGGCTCGCCGCCCGAAAGGGTTATTCCGCCGCCTGCTTCTTTGTAAAAGGGTTGGTCTCTTAAGGCAATATTAATAATTTCCTCGGCGGTCTTTTCCTCACCGCATAATTCCAGGGCTTTGGTACAGCAATTGTTGGCGCATTCTCCGCAGCCCTTACATTCCTCTCTCAAAAAAATATGCTTACCTTTTTCTAAAGTATGCCCTTTCAAAGAGCAGACCTCTATGCACTTACCACAGCCGATACACAGTTCGTTTTTAAAAAGGATCTGAGCCTTACTGCTTTTGGATTCGGGGTTATGGCACCAGCTGCAGTTTAAAGGGCAACCCTTAAAGAATATTACCGTTCTTATGCCGGGGCCGTCGGAGGTTGAAAACCTTTGCAGGTTAAATATTCTTCCTTTGTTATGCATTATGGGAGGTCCTCAAAATAACTTCCTCCTGCATTTCGGGAGAAAGCCTTACAAAGTAATCGCTGTAACCGCCAATGCGAACCACAAGATCCCTATAGGCTTCGGGGTCTTTCTGCGCTTTTTTCAAGGTTTCGTTATCTACCACGTTTATCTGAATTTCAAAACCGCCCCGATTCATATAGGTTTTAACAATAGAACCCATTGTGGAAAGGAAGTCCTTGCCTAAGGATGCTTTGGAGAACTTAAGGTTCACCGCAACACCGCCTATAAATTTAAAGTGCTCCCATTTTGTTGAGGATAATATAGAAGCCGTAGGCCCGTTCATTTCTCTGCCCTGGCAGGGGCCCGAACCGTCACCCAAGGGGAAGCCTGCTTTTCGGCCGTCGGGGGTGGCGCAGGTTTCGCGGCCAAACTGTTCGTGCATTATCCAACAGAAAACACTGGGAATAAGCCTGGAATTTGAGTGTATTCCCTTATACTTTTCGCATTCTTCTGTAAGATGCTCGGAAATAAGGGTAAAGTAACTGTCAATTTCGCTTATATCGTTGCCGTACTTGGGAATACAGTTGAGTATATACTGCCTCAAAGCTTCGTTGTTTTCAAAATTGCTGTCAAGAATAGCCTTAAAACTGCAAAGAGAAAGCTTTTGCTCTTCAAAAACAAGGGTCTTTATAGCATAAAGGGCATCCACAAGGTTTGCCATTCCTACAAAGGAGGGCATTATCCAATTATATTTGGCGCCGCCCCTTTCTATATCCAGGCCCTTTTCAAGGCAGTTGTTTACAAGGCAGGAAAGCAAGGGCTTTATGGAGTTCTTCTCTCTGACACCGCGGCTGTAATTCTCTTTTTCAAAATTGGTTTTAATATGTTTATCAAGTTTTTCAAAATAAGCTGAAAGCAGGGCGTCAAACGAAGGGTATTCTTTATCCATCAGGTTTAATAGCAACTGAGGCATATTTGTATAAGGGCTTGCAACCCATACGTTGGAGGCGGCTACGGGAGTAATTTCAACACAGGTACTGTGAATATAATTATGAGCCTGCTTTTCATCTACCCCGTAATACATAAGGCCCTTGGTTATTATATCATCGTTAAATACGGCGGGGTGAGAATAGCCCTTTGAAAGAAGCTCGCAGGCCTTATTCAAAAACCTTTCGGGTGTTTCTTTAGTATAGCAAAGGCCTACTGCAGGGTAAACCAAACGGATATCTTCTATTACCTGCATACACATTTCGGTAAGCTCGTTTGCAACGACCTGCCCGTTTTCATAGCGGCCGCCAACCATATAGCCGCTTGAAAGGCCGCTGGGAACGCGCATATTTATTTGAATTCCCAGACAGTCCAGTATAAGCTGTGCTCTTTCTTTGGTAATAGCTCCGCTTTGAATATCCTTTTCATAATAGGGGAGCAGATACCTGTCGGGATGGCCTAACTGAAACTGCCGCGTATCTAACCTGTAAGGGTCTATGGATAAGCAGTGGGTAATAAAGTGAACCGACTGAACCGCCTCATAAAAAGAGCCTGCAGGGTTAGCGGGAACGTTTTTGCAAATACGGGCAATTTCTTCAAGCTCGGATTTTCTTACAGGGTCGGCAGCGGTTTTGCTCATTTCCAAAGCAAGGCTGCTGTAATTTTCGCTGTGCTTAATAACCGCCTCTAAGCATTTTTTGCAGCACTTGTAATATGAGATCTTTTCTGTATCGCATACAGCCAGGTATCCGTCAATAATATCCATGATCCCCAATAAGCCCTTTGAAAGCAGCAGTTCGTAATCTACCGCCATATGGGAATCCTGCCCGTCGCCCGCTTCTTTTCTGCGTTTATGCGCAATGGGTTTATATATATTATCCCATTCCTTCTGCTCTTTTTCGCCTAAAGGAATATCCCTTTTGCCTACAATAAGCTCCCCTTCGGTTATAGAAGGGGTAAGCCTTAAAAAAGCGTAGTAAAAGGCCTCGGCATAGCGATCTTCTTCTTCAAGACCGGCGCATCTTTCATACTCTTTAAAAAAATGATAATAAAGTTCTTCGCCAAAATTTGAATCTTCAAATGCTTTGTTGCGCAAAAATTCTATTCTTTCCATACCGCACCTCTGTTCTTCTGTAGTTATACTTAACAGTAATAGTATATATGAATTTCCCTGTAAGGTAAAGAGAATTTTATGCTTGGCGAAAAAATAAATTTAATTTAAGGTTATTTTACAAAGGGGTGCTTCGGTTATACGAAGCTTTGCGCAGCCGTAAGGAATAAGCGTGAGGGTTTCGGGTTCACCTGCAGGGGCTGTGCTTTGGGGTGTTTTAGCGCAAACTGCATCGTAACCGTCCGCCATACCCCAGTTAATGGGAAGGCAGGTTGCCTTTACGGTAACAGGCGGATTCTTGGAAGAGAAGGGAATATCACTTACACCCATAAACTGAGGCTCTTCAATACTTACGTATCCGTATTCCCAATTGGAAAGGGGCAGAAGCTCGTAATCGCAATAGGGGAATTTGCGTTCAACTCCCTGCCTTACAAACTCCAGCATTCTTGTTTCATATTCAATGGGAACAGAAAATACAAGAGCGCCTTTCTTTGCATAATACAGGCCGCTTAAGGCCTTTTCAAGCTTAAGCTCGGTTTCAAAGGCCACGTTTATTTCGGTTAATTCTTCCGCTTTAACGCTGAAGCATAAATTTTCTGCCTTTTTGCCGTTTACTGTAATATTCTTTGCGCTTTCGGGAAGGTTTACTTCAAATTCAAAGTCTTCCTTGGCGTTTATAATATAGGTAATATTATTTTCAAAGGGGTAGTTTGAAATAACCTCTATGGTTCTCTTGCCGTCGCTGAGCAGGCTGGCTACAGGTATTGTGTTTATAACCTTATTGCCCTTATGCATAAACAGGGAAACTGCAAGCTTGGGCCATGCCTGACCGAAGTTTGCGGTGCAGCAGCCGTAACCCGGCTCCAGGCCGAATAAATGACATTCATTTCCCACAGTACGGAAAACCGGCTTGCCGGGGAATTTAATACAGGCTATCTGATTAGACTGCTGAACGTACTGGTGAGTCCACATATCATCGCTTATTGTGGCAGGCAGAGCGTTAAAGGCAAGAAGCTCAAGTCGGTCAAGCCACTGCTTGTTGCCGCTTTGGGCAAAGAGAAGCTCGTAAGAATACATTTGCTCTGCAACAGCGCAAAGCTCGGTACCCTGAATAGGGCTGATGCCCGCAAGGCATTCGTCTCCCGTAAAGTTGCCAAGGGGAGTGCCGTTAAATTTATAAAGGGTATTGTAAAGGCTTTCTGCATAACCCTTGTAATCCTCGCCTAAAAGCTCGCAGGAAACAGCTTCGTATTTTAAACACATTGCTATATTAACAATATGGGTCTCAAGGCGCCACCAGTTAAGAGGCCTTTCCCAAAGAGGGGTAAGGGAAGAAAAGTTTGCGCCCTGCTCCTTAAGCATATGGGCAAGCTCCTTTATCCAGGGCTCTTTAAACCTGCTGTATACAAAGTTCATAGCAATAAAGGTTTCAAACCAGCGGAATTTACCCCACTCAAAAAGGGCAACCTCTTTATTTTTAAGAAGCTCGTAATAATTCTTTAATATACGGTATACCGCCATAGGCACACGCTCATCTTCAGAACATTCATAATAAACCACCAATACCTTGGATATAAGCTGAACCGCCCAGGTATCATACTTTGCTCTTTCTTCTCCAGGGCAGGGGCAGATCCAGCCGTCCTCCTGCTGGAAGGTAAGAATAGCGTCTATATATTTTTTGGCTCTTGCAATAAGGTCCTCGTCCTCTAAAAGATAGGCAAGGGGTACAAAGCCGTCCAGCCAGTAGGGCACTCTTTCCCAGCCTTCCTCGGTGCCGCCTATCCAGGCACTGTCACGAACGTCCTTCCAAACCTTATCAAGGTTTCCGTTAAGGCCCTTTGCCTGTATTTTTAACTGATCCAGAAGCCATCCCTTAGGCTTTATTTCTTTGGTAGTGTATAAATTCCACTTGTTCATAAAATCACTCCTTTTACATTTATATTATCATACTAAAACCCCTTATAACATTGCGAAAATACTATTATACATTGACAATATCACACTATTGTGATACCATCATTCAAGGAGGTGCCGCATGGAAGGAATAGATCTTAATTCTCAAATAATATATAAGGGTGCATCCCTGCGATTTTTCGGAAAGGGCGAGAAGCATATTTCCCGTGTTTGCAATTACGACGTACTGCTCTTAGTGTTTGAAGGGGTACTGCGCTTTTGGGAAGACGGCAAGGAATATGAAATAGGCCCTGGCCGGTACCATATACAAAAAAGGGGCTCTGTACAAAAAGGCAATTTTGAAAGTGACAGCCCAAAGTATCTCTATATTCATTTTCTTGGGGACTGGGTATCCTGCGGTGAGTTTCTGCCCAAATGCGGAGAGTTTAATTACAATAATTTTTCCAAGCTAATTGCCGAAATGGATTCTCTTTCCCACAGGGATGCTGCTTACACCGCCCTTACGGCAAAGTTTTTTGAAATACTGGTTAAGCTTTACCGCCCCTTAACGGAAAAGACCTTAGGCGCTAATATTGCGCGGTATATTGAAGATAACCTTCAAAGTGAAATTACCCTTGAGGTTTTATCCGAGCAGTTTCATTTTTGCAAGAACCATATAATAAACTCCTTTAAGAAGGAATTTAATATGCCCCCCATTGCCTATATAAACAATGCCCGAATAAAGCAGGCGGAATATCTTATGGCGGTTACTTCCCGCTCAATAGAAAGCATATGCCTTACCTGCGGCTTTAAAAACTACTCTCATTTTTACAAGGAGTTTGTTAAAAAAAACAGTATATCCCCTAAAGTCTGGCGCGAAAAAGCGCGGCTTGGGTATTAAAAAAAGAGCCTTTCGGCTCTTTTTTAAAATTCCAGAGTAGTGGACCATAAATGGAAGCTGTCTTTATATTCTTCGAAATTATCGGTTGGGCAGGTGAAGGTGGCGCAAAGGTAAGAGCTTTCGCCTTTATAATAGAAGGCGGCATAGGAATAAGTCATATTTCTTATTACCTGATTATAAGTAACGAAGGTTACGCCGTATTCGTTTACCATAGGCTTAACGTTATGGCCGTATTGTTTAATAGCCTGCTTTGCGTAATCCTTTTCATCCTTTACGGTAAAGCCCTGCTCTTCAAGGTAATCGAAGGTATCTATATTGCAGGAAAGGGCAATGCCTTCTTTAAGCCAAGCGCTGTCTACCCCTTCTATTTCGGTTGGGGTGAAGCCTTCATCCATACTTACCTTTATTCCGTTTTTGCCTTCATACTGAGTCAGCTTTGCAATTTTTTCGGCATCGGGCTCAATTATTTCCTTGGCGCAGCCTGAAAATAGGCCTGCGGCTAATATTAAAACAAGGGCAAGAATAATTATTCTTTTCATTTTCTTTCTCCTTTAAATTGAATTTCGTTTAATAGTGTAAAGCCTAAGATCAAGGCACCGCCTATGATCTGCCAAAGGCCCATAGGCTCCTTAAGTAAGACTACGGAAATTATAACCGCCACAAGAGGGTCGAAATAGCTTAAGATGGAGGCGGTTTGACCTTTCACATTTGAAAGGGCACCAAAATACATACAGTAGCAAACCCCCGTATGAACAAAGCCTACAATAAGTAAGCATACAACGCCTTTTAAATTAAGGCCGCCTACGTTTACACCATCGGTTATAAGCACGTAAGGCAAAAGCACTGCCGCCGCAGAAACAAACTGCATAAAGGTGCGGTGAATACCTGTAACGTTCTTAATGAATTTATTAATAAGTACAACGGTTGCATAAAGACAGGCGGCTCCAAGGCCAAAGAGTATGCCCGTAAGATCGTTACTGCCGCCGCCTAATGAGCCTGTGACCGTAATTAAAATTATACCCAAAGTTGAAAACACAAAACATATTACCTGTTTGAGGCTAAGCTTCTCCTTAAACAGCAGCGGGCAAAGGGCGGTTACAATAACCGGGGCAAAGTAATAGCTTAAAGTGGCGGTAGACACCGTAGTATACTTATAGGCTTCAAATAAAAGTATCCAGTTAAAGCCCATAGCAACGCCCGAAAGGAATAAAAGGGGGATCTCCTTTTTGGCTTCCTTAAAGGCAAGCTTTTCTTTTTTTATAAGCAGGAAGGCGCCTATAAGCAAAATTGCAAGAATTGCTCTATACAGCGCGATCTCGCTTGAAGCCACACCGATATTTCTTACAAAGGGGGCAAGGGTGCCGAATACGGCCATAGAAAGAGCCAACAATATTTTTGAAGAATTTTCTTTTTTCATAAGCTCACCCTAAAAGCACGTCGCTTATAAGCATAATACAAAAGCCTATAAGCAAAGCGTAGGTAGCGCCACGCTGAGAGCCGTGGGCGTGAGTTTCGGGGTTCATTTCATCACTTATAACGTAAAGCATAGTTCCTCCTGCAAATGCAAGGGCAAAGGGCAAAATATAGGCGCTTATGCTTACTGCGAAGTAGCCTATAAGAGTACCTATTACCTCAACCAACCCTGTTGCCGCTGCAATAAGAAGGGTGCGCTTTTTAGAAATACCTGAGGCAAGCATAGGCCCTATTATAACCATTCCCTCGGGAATATTCTGCAAAGCAATACCGCCTGCTATTAAAAGTGCCTTAGAAACGTTTCCTGCGCCAAAGCCAACACCTGCCGCAATTCCTTCGGGTAAATTATGAATGGCTATTGCCATTACAAAAAGAAGAACCTTGGAAAGGGACTTGTTATTATGGCTTTCAGCCTCTTTACCTGCAATGCGGTGCAGGTGAGGAACCAGCTTGTCTATTAAATTAAGGCTCCAGGCACCTGCAAATATGCCTGCCACTGTAACGGCAATTTTAAATTTACCGCCGTATTCCAATGAAGGCAATATAAGCCCAAGCACCGCCGCCGCAAGCATAACTCCTGCCGCAAAGGCAATTACTATATCTGAGAATTTTAAAGAAAACTTTTTAAATGCAAAGCCCAATGCGGCGCCGAAGACCGTAGCCAAACCAACGCCAAGGGCTGTCAGAAGTACCATTTCCATAAAAACACCTCCTATTTATTTTAACCGCAAGGTCGCTTAATGTCAATTTTATGTTGAATTTTTATTAAAAAAGGTTTATATTCTATTTGAGGTGATAAAAATGGCAACCCTTCAGCAGGCTTTAGATAAGCTCTCTAAATCAAAATTCCGTTCAAGCTTTAAATTAAAGGCCAAGGACATTGAATATATAAACCAAAAAGGAATGGAGACTATCCGCTCCCATGCTTTCGATTTTGTAAAGGAGCGCCTTGCTCCTGAGTTTATTGAAAATGACGGGAAGCAAACCCCCTTAAAAGGCCACCCTGTGTTTATTGCCCAACACGCAACGGCCTGCTGCTGCCGCGGCTGTCTTAATAAATGGTATAAGGTGCCTAAAAATAAGGAGCTTTCCGCCGCCCAGCAGGAGAAAATAGTAAACCTGCTTATGGCCTGGATAGAAGATCAGCTAAAGGGATAAGCCCCTCCCCGAACATTTATTGCAAACAAAAAAGGTAATAGCCAAAGAAAGGCTATTACCTTATTATTTTTTGTTATACTGTGCCGCTTTTATAAATTTTATCGCTTAAAAGATCTTACGCTTGACCAGGGGCCGAATACCTTTGTTCCGTTTACTACCTTATAGGCTCTTACCTTATAATAATAAGTCTTGCCTGCAGTTGCAGAAACGTTTTTGTAGTTGCCGCTTGTGGTGCTGTAGGTAGAAACAATATTGGTACCTGTCTTGGAGGTGGAACGGGAGATCTGATAACCGCTTTCGCCGTTAATGTTTACCCACTTAACCTTTACTTTACCGCTTGAAGCGGTTACGGTAGGAGTTGCTATCTTCTTAAGAGCGTAAATACTTGCGGTTCTGGAAGCAAGGGACGTATATCTTGTGCCGTTGGAGGTGTAGTAAGGAACAACCTTGAAGGTGTATTTAACGCCGTCGGCAAGATCCTTCTTTGTCATAGAAGTGCCTGTGGTTCTGCCTAAGAGGGTATAGGTAGAAGCGGAAGCCTTCTTATAATATACTGCATAGCCTGAAGCGCCTGTTGCCTTTGTCCAGGAGCAAACAACGTCGTCATAGCCGCCGGTAACGGTGCGAAGCCTTACCTTTACGGAAGAGGGCGCTTTGGGGGTAATGGTGTAATACAAAGTCTTGGTGCCGCTGTAATTACCCTTAAAGGTTACGGTTACCTTATAACGGCCAACGTTGGTTCTCTTTACAAGGCCTGTTACTGTATAATCTGTGCCCTTAACCAAAGCCTTGCCGTTGGAATCCTTAACGGTTAAAGTGGGGGCGGAAATGGCGGAGCCTGTATAATTCTTCTTAGTAAAGGAAAGCTTAACGTTGGAGACCTTGGCAACAGACTTGGTGTAAGAATAGCCGCAGTCACTGCAGTTTACGGTAATAACACCGTTTGAGCTGATCGTTGACTTTTTGAGAACCTGAGATACGGTGTTCTTGTGAGGGCACTGAGGCTTTCCTATGTTGATGGCGATCTCAAGTATATTGGAATATTCGCTATGGTTGGTATAACCTTCGGTGATCTTCTTCCCGTTTAAGGAAACGACCGTATCGGTGGCGTAGGAAATATCGCCGCGTTTTATATCGTCAGCCCACAAATAGCCGTTAAGAGGCAGCAGTTCAACGTGAACGATATAGTCTCTGTCTGCCTGAAGTTTTTCGTCCCAAACGTTATTGCCTGTAACCGAATCCCTCAAATAAATACCGCCGCCGTACTGGTCATACAGCTCCACGTTTTCGGGGAGGGTAATTATCTCTGCAAGCCTCTCCACAAACTGAGTACCTGTTACGCTTGTATCAAATAAAAGCTTGTCAGGGTCATACCCGAAGCTTAAGTCTGTAAGATACAGAGATTCAAGGTTGGCATCGGAAGGGTAGCCTAAGGGAACGTAAACCTTTATGCCGCCGTAATAATACAGTATCTGCGCATCTGCGCTTTCCTGCCCGTTGACCTTAACAAAGAAATCGCTTACCTGAGATGCATTTGTCTTCTCGGAAAGAGAATATATGGAGGAGGGCCACTCATACTGATTGCTGGGGTAAAAATAATACTCGAAGGTGTATGTGCTGTCTTCATCAAGGATATCATTGCTTGCGCTTACGTCCTCGCCGGTGGAATCCTTAATAAGCCTTGAGGTGTCAAAAAGCTCAACCTCGCCGGAGCCTTTATACTCGGTCATCATTGCCGTAAAGGCCTGAGCCCCCGTAAGGGTTTTATTGAAAGAAACTTCGCGGGTGTAATTAATATACACACCGGGTACGGCATAAAAATCTGTTGCACCGCCTGCCAAAACGCCGGGAGCAAAGCCTACTGCCATTACCACTAACAGAATCAGACTTAATACTCTTTTGAATCTACTCATAAAAATGCTTCCTTTCGGTAATTATGGTTTAATTATAACATATTAATTTTAAATGAACAAGCAAAAACCCGACTTTCGTCGGGTTTTATTCAGCTTGCAGGCGGGTAATCCTGCGGCAAAATTGTAACATTTAATGAGTTCGCTTCGTTTTCTTCATATGGAAAAATAATAGAACCCTCCAGAAGCCTGGTAGCGTAAAATTCCATACCTTCTCCTCTTTGAATCGCGGTCCCGGTGAATATACCGTCCTTTAACAAAATCCTTATATAAATTCCGGTGTTTTTATTTACTTCGGTTTTTTTAAAAGACTTGAATTCAGGGTATAGCTCCATAAATTGAGTCATACTATACCCACCATCTTTTATATGCCTCAAGTCACTGCATTTGTACAAATCGGAACAATAGAGTACTTGGCGCAATTTCGTATTTAATCCCGTGCTCTCCGGATACCAGTCAAAGAAAAAATATACGTACCCGCCTAACTCGGATTTAAAAACAGTGTAACACCTTTTTCCGTTACCGGGCCAGTTCTCATCAGAATTCTCAAAATCATTTGTTGTTCGGACAAAAGTAATATCCTTGCCAAAATATGCGCTGGTAGCTTTCATTGTTATATGCTCAAGGTATCCCATACGGTCAGGATAATAAGGATAACTATCAAATTGCATAACCAAATAGGTTTCAAATGGGGTAAGTACGTAGGTATTATTTAATAATTCCGACAAGTCCGTTTCGTTGTCTACCAAAGGTGCGATATCAACAAATAACTCCTCATTATTGAATTGACTTGATTCGTCAGAAACGGCATAGATTACACCTTTAGGTCCGCCTTCAGAAACCCATTCTCCTATAAAGTCCACAATTTCTACATCCGGAAAAACTTTATCCGCTGCAGATTCCTCAGATTCAGAGCTTTCAAGCGCGGATTCCTGTACCGATACATCCTCATTGGCAGGCGGCGCGGTATCTTCTTTATTTTGCGCAGTTCCATGTTTGCAGGAGCACAGAATAAACAATAAACACAAAACTGCTGTAAATCTGTATAATTTCATCTTTAACACCTATAATTATTTAAAGCCTATAAACGGATATTAAATTAACCATTGGACCGTACCTTCATTTATTTTCCGTTTTTAATGTACCATATTTAGGGTGCAATGTCAATGCGGTTATGGAAAAAATGCCTTGTTTTTAATAAATAATAGAAATTATGACAAAACGGTAACAAATTTAATTGGTTTATTTTAGATAGGGGATTATTTAAAAAAAACCCGACTTTCGTCGGGTTTTATACAGCTTGCAGGCGGGTAATCCTGCGGCAGGATTGTTATATTTCTATCCAGCCATTTGATCTCTTTATTATACTTACGGCTAATAACAGATCTAAACACAAAATTATCATTATAATGGATGTCTTTTATTTTCCACGAATCATCATAATCTATAACAAGGATTCCATCGGTCAATAATAAAGTAGAGAAGTGTTTATATGTTTGTATATGATTTTTTTTATAACCTAATACGCTTTTTGTTATTTTAGCAACTTTATCAATATCGTCTCCTGTTTTGAGTTCTTTAAAATCATTATATTCTAAGGTCTTATCTAAATAAAGAGCTTCCTTCCAAAAAGTTTCACCGGATTCAGGATAGTAATCAAACCAGCAGTACAAATACCCTCCAATTTCAGTTTCGAAAACCGTATACAAAGCATAATAATTTTCATTTATTTCTTCGTTGTAGTATTTCCCATTCGAGCGAACAAATTGAATTTCTGATCCAATTGATTTTTCTAAAGAGCTTAAAGGACACCTGGTACTCCAATTTCCCTCTCTGATTTCTGATATGAATGAATTCACGGATGCATTAGAAACAAACCATAAATATTCTTCTTTAACGTCCTTGTGATTTTTGCTGAGTAGTTCATCTAAAGGAGTTGAGTTATCTATTAATTCAAGATAATTAATATCTGTTTTATGTTGGGCTCTTTCTTCTATAATTAT
Organism: Eubacteriales bacterium; assembly: GCA_045541395.1. GTDB lineage: Bacteria > Bacillota > Clostridia > Oscillospirales > UMGS1783 > JAZRWQ01. The sequence goes on along the minus strand of JAZQIZ010000002.1, from coordinate 543 downwards.
ATCATCAAATGTTGTAATAGTTTCTTCGTCCAATTCTATAATGGTGTTGAAGTCTTTTTCTTCAATGGGAACAACATTTGTATCTTCTGCATTTTCAGATTCTGATTCAGTCTCCGGTAACGGCAAACCGCTATTCTCATCTTTTAAGTGTGGAATATCGGTCTTAGAACAAGCAGCCAATATACATAGTACAGATAATAATACAATAATTTTTTTCATAATAATACCTCACTTTGTTTCCTGTTTTTAATGTACCATATTTAGGGGGCGATGTCAATGCGGTTATGGAAAAAATGCCTTGTTTTTAATAAATAATAGAAATTATGACAAAACGGTAACAAATTTAATTGGTTTATTTTGAATAGGAGTTTATTTAAAAAACCCGACTTTCGTCGGGTTTTATTCAGCTTGCAGGCGGGTAGTCCTGCGGCAGGATTGTGAAATTATATGTTCTGAAGGGTATTGTAAGGTCTTCCGGTTCATCATCTCTTCCCCTAATAGGTGACGGCATAATAAAATCGGGATATTCTATTATTTCTTTAA
>JAZQIZ010000001.1:0-429632 GCA_045541395.1 Eubacteriales bacterium | reverse complement strand
CTGTTAATATAACTGCAAGCAGCAAAGCAATAAATCTTCTCATAATAAATTCCTCCAATATTAGCTTAAGCTAAAGTATATAGTTTCACTGTCAAAATAAAACGCTCCGTCCTGATCGTCATATACGAACCATTCAGCAACGTAATCATTGGGCCGCATCTCCTTTTCATCTTGTTTTTAATATACCATAATTAGGGGGCGATGTCAATGCGGTTATGGGAAAAATACCTTGTTTTTAATAAATAATAGAAATTATGACAAAACGGTAACAAATTTAATTGGTTTAAATTTTTTTGATCTAAAATAAAAAAAAGAATCTGCCGTTAAGGCAGATCCTTTAAAAGCTTTTATTTGATTATTTTCTGCACGGCGTTCTTGAATATTTCAAGGCCTTTAAGCAAGGTTTCCTTTTCAATAAGGAGGGCGGGCATTAATTTAAGAACCATATTGCCTCTGCCGGCGCTTTCTAAAACAAGGCCGTTTTTGAAGCATTCGGAAATGATCTTCTTAGCAGTATCGGTACCGAAGGCGGAAAAATCAACACCCCATATAAGGCCCATACCGCGCCAGGAGATCTTTTCGCTTATTGCAGGCATTTCCTTTGCAAGATAATCTTCTACAACCTTGCCCATTTCAACGGCTCTTTCTTCGGTTTTTTCATTGAGCATAATTTCAAGGCCTGCTTTGGCTGCAACCATAGAAAGCTGATAGCCGCGGAAGGTGCCGTTATGCTCACCGGGAAGCCATTTATCAATTTTAGGATCAATAAGAGTTAAGGCGAAGGGCATACCGTAGCCGCCGATGGACTTGGACATAGCAACGATATCCGGCTTAATGCCTGCGCGCTGGAAGGAGAAGAAATCGCCGGTCCTGCCGCAGCCTACCTGAACGTCGTCTACAATAAGTAAAATATCATACTTATCGCAAAGCTCACGAACTCTTACAAGCCATTCGTTATCGAAGATATAAATACCGCCTTCTGCCTGAATGGTTTCAACAACGATAGCGGCGGGGATATCAACACCGGAATGATCGTCGGTAATAAGAGTCTCCATATACTTAACGGTATCAAGCTCAGGGAACATATAGGGGGCGGGGATATGAACAACGTCGGAAAGATGGACCCCTGCGCCTGCGCGGGATTCACGGTCGGTAGTTAAAGCGAGGGAGCCGATGGTCATACCGTGGAAAGCGCCCATAAATGCAAAGACGGTATTTCTGCCGGTAACCTTTCTGGCAAGCTTAAGGGCGGCTTCAACGGCGTTGGTGCCTGTAGGGCCGGGGAACTGGAGCACGTAATTTAACCCTCTGGGCTTTAATACCTTTTCCTCGAAGAATTCGATAAATTCGCGCTTAGGCTCGGTGTACATATCAAGCGCGTGCATAATACCGTCACTCTCAAGGTAGGCGGCCAGCTTTTCTTTTATATAATCGTTGTTATGGCCGTAATTAAGAGCACCTGCGCCGCAGAAAAAGTCAATATACTCTTTGCCTTCTTCGTCATACATAAAGGAGCCCTTGGCTTTGGTGAACACGGAAGTGAATTTTCTGCAATAGGAACGAACCTCAGATTCGTATTTTTCAAAGGGTTTTGTATTCATAATACGTACCTCCACCGATAATTTGATTATAGTATACCGCACGTTTTAACGGATAAACACAGAATAAGTGCTGTTTAACCTGCAGATAGTGCTATATGTCCATTATTCATATTTTACCACAGCAGAATATAATATTCAAGACTTCGCAAAAATATTAAATATTTGTTACATTCTTGCTTGAAGAGAGCCGAAGAGTTTGGTATAATAACTTTTGTATGAAACTTAAGAGGTACTTTTACAATGGACAAAATAGGTTTTGACAACGAAAAATACTTGAAGATGCAGTCGGAGCATATTAAGCAGCGCATTTCCCGTTTTGGGGGCAAGCTTTATATGGAATTCGGCGGCAAGCTGTTTGACGATTACCATGCTTCCCGCGTGCTTCCCGGCTTTGAGCCCGACAGTAAGGTTAAAATGCTGTTGGAATTAAAGGATCAGGCGGAAATAGTTATTGTTATAAACGCAGGAGATATTGAAAAGAACAAGGTCAGAGGTGACCTTGGCATTACTTACGACCTTGACGTGCTGAGGCTTATAGACGCCTTCAGGGGCATAGGCCTTTACGTGGGCTCGGTGGTTCTTTCCCGTTACGGGGAGAGCAGCTCGGTGGTTGAGAAGTTTAAGGAGCGCCTTGAGGGGCTTGGAATAAAGGTTTACAAGAACTACCTTATTCCCGGCTACCCTTACGAGATACCTCTTATTGTTTCCGACGAGGGCTACGGCAAGAACGATTATATTGAAACCAGCCGTTCTCTTGTTATTGTTACCGCCCCCGGCCCCGGCAGCGGCAAAATGGCCACCTGCCTTTCCCAGCTTTATCATGAGCATAAAAGGGGCATTAAGGCAGGCTACGCTAAGTTTGAGACCTTCCCTATTTGGAACATTCCCTTAAAGCACCCTGTTAATATTGCCTACGAGGCCGCCACTGCCGACCTGAAGGACGTTAATATGATAGACCCGTTTCATCTGGAGGCTTACGGTGTTACGGCAGTAAACTATAACAGGGACGTGGAAGTATTCCCTGTTGTAAACGCGCTTTTTGAGAAGATATACGGGCAGAGCCCTTATAAATCCCCTACGGATATGGGCGTAAATATGGTTGGCAACTGCATTGTAGACGACGAGGTATGCCGTGAGGCTGCCAATGACGAGCTTATACGCCGTTATTACGAGGCCCTTTGCAATATGCGCAAGGGCAACGGCTCTGCAGAAGAGGTAAATATTATTGATCTGCTTATGAAGCAGGCAGGCATTACCGTTGAAAGCCGCCCCTGTGTTGCGGCAGCCCTTAAGAAGGCGGAAGAAACGGGAGATGCAGCCGCCGCCATTCAGCTTAACGACGGCAGGATAATTACCGGTAAGACTTCCCCTCTTTTCGGGGCGCCTACGGCCTGCATTATAAACGCAATAAAGGCCCTTGGCGGACTTCACGACAGGGTTCCTCTTTTAGCCAAGATAATTATTGAGCCTGTACAGAAGCTGAAGACCGAAACGTTAGGTAACCATAACCCCAGGCTTCACGTTGACGAGATGCTGGTTGCATTATCTATTTCCGCCGCTACCAACCCTACAGCGGAGATAGCTATGTCGGCTTTAGAGAAGCTTAAGGGGGCGCAGATGCACTCCACGGTTATTTTATCGGAGCTCGACAGCGGAACCATAAGGAAGCTGGGTATAAACCTTACCTGCGAGCCGGTTTACAGAAGCAAGAAGCTTTTCCATAACTAAAAAATAAACTCTCACTTTCAAAGTGAGAGTTTTTTATATTAAGCTTGTTATGAAAATTTCAAGGCCGATGAATATTAAGATCGCCCCGCCTAAGATACCCGCCTTGTTTGATAGCCTTGTGCCCGCTTTTCTGCCGATAAAGAGCCCTGCAAAGCAGATAATAAAGGTTGTAACGCCTATAATAAGGCAGGAGATAAGGGCCTCGGTAAGGCTGTAATGGGAGATAGTGAAGCCAACGGAAAGGGCATCAATTGAAGTGGCAACGCCTTGAATGAGCAAGGCGCCAAAGCTAAGGGCGGGGGCTTCGGCTTCGCCTTTATTTTTAATTCCCTCTATAAGCATTTTGCCGCCGATAAAGGAAAGGAGAATAAGTGCTATCCAGGGAATGAATTTCTGAAATGCCTTAAAGTAATTTGCAACAGAGCATACGCAAAACCAGCCTAAGAAGGGCATCAGAAACTGAAAAGAAGCAAACACACCTGCAACAAGGCTCATTTTGCTTTTTTTCATATGAGGCTCATGAAGCCCGTTGGCAAGTGAAACAGAAAAAGCGTCCATAGCAAGGCCGATGCCTAAAAGTATGCTGTTAAAATAAAAGGCCAACTGCCAAAGCATAGATCCAACTCCTCTTAAGTATTTTGTAAATTGTAGCACAGAGAGTATGGCTTGTCAAGGAAATCACAATATGTTAGAATAATAAAAAAGGAGGGCTTGTTATGGATTTTCCCCTTAACACATTAGGTGTTTCCCATAAGTTTATGGCCGACAATATTAAAAAGGGCGCTCTTTGTATAGACGCTACCTGCGGAAAAGGCAGGGATACTGCCTTTCTTTGCGAGCTTGCAGGTAAGGAAGGCAGGGTTTTAGCCTTTGACATACAGGACAGGGCGGTTTTGCAAACCAAGGCCCTCTTAAAAGAAAAGGGCTTTGAAAACGCCGAAGTTTTCCTTGATAACCATAAAAATATAGGAAGCTACGTTAAAGAGGGCACAGTTGATGCAATTATGTTCAACTTAGGCTGGCTTCCGGGCGGAGATCACAACATATTCTCAAGGCCTGAAAGCTCGGTCCCTGCCATTGAGGCTTCCCTTAAGGCCTTAAAAAAGGGCGGAGTTATGAGCATTTGCATTTATCACGGCAAGGAGTGCGGCACTCTTGAAAGGGACGCCCTTTTAGAATATCTTAAGACGGTGGATAATAAATTATATACTGTTATGATACTTGATTTTTATAACAGGACGGGGGATATACCCATACCGGTGCTTATTGTTAAGGAATAGTTGATTACTGTAAGATAATTAATTAAAAATATAGTGACTAAATAAAAAAAGTATGATAATATAATTATACAGTTTCTCTATTAACGGAGGTATTAATAATGGCTAAGAAGATCATCTGCTTAATGCTGGTTATTATCTCTTTGGTTTCAATTGCTCCTGTAAGGGTTTTTGCGGCTGATGAGAATACGGTTGTAAGCAATATTCAGGTTACCGATTTTGTTATCCCCAAGGAGGGCGAAGATGCTTCTACGCTTACTCCTACCCTTACTTTAGGCGAGGGCTATACCTTGAACGGCTCAAAATGGTTTGACAGTGAGGATGCGGCCTTTACCGGCACCTTTGAGGGTGATAAGACCTACAGAGTAAATCTGCACATTTTTGCAGATGACGGCTATGAGTTTGCTCCCAACGAAACTATTGCCGTAACCGTAAACGGCGGCGCCCTTACGGTTTCAAACGTGACTGTTGGCAGATATTACAGATATAACGATGTAGTGAACGTTAGTGTTCTGTTTACAGTTGAAAACAACGAAACGGTTATTAATAAAATAGATATTACCGATTTTGTTATCCCCAAAGAGGGAGAAGATGCTTCTGTTCTTACTCCTACCCTTACTTCAGGCGAGGGCTATACCTTAAAAGGCTCAAAATGGTTTGACAGTGAGGATGCGGCCTTTACCGGCGCCTTTGAGGGTGGTAAGACCTACAGAGTAAATCTGCACATTTTTGCAGATGACGGCTATGAGTTTGCCCCCAACGAAACTATTGCCGTAACCGTAAACGGCGGCGCCCTTACGGTTTCAAACGTGACCGTTGGCAGATATTACAGATATAACGACGTAGTGAACGTAAGCGTTTTGTTTACGGTGGAGGACGATGAGCATATAATTTCCCGTATAGATATGATATGCGACCAAGGCGCTATTCCCTTTAACACCTACTACACCGAAGGCGAATGCTCTAAGGTTCTTCGTCGCGGCAACGTTATTAAGTTTGCAGATGATGAGCCTATCGCAGAGGACGGCACGAGCTTTGGTTTTGCAAACGCTACGACCGGCCTTGCCGGCAGCCCAGAAAATCTGGATGCTGATACCGATTATTATATACAGTGCACCGTAGGACTTAAAGATGAATATGATTGGATAGAAACAGCCAAGAAGGATGCTGACAGCATTTCGCAAATACAGGGGCTGACTGTAACCTTCAACGGCGTTCAGGTAACTGACAGTACGTATTATTACGTTCCGGAAAGCAATGCTATTGTTTTCGATATTCCTATAGGGAAGCCCGATACCGAGCCTGTTATTGAATCGGTTAATATTATTGAAGAAGATTTTGCCATGAGCCAGGATTCGGGCCACACTTTTACCGCAGAGGTTCTGGGTAATGAGGAAAACAAAAAGGTTATTTGGACTGTCGAAGGGGCCCAAAACCCTCATAACACCATAATTTCCGTAGACGGCTATTTAAACATAAGCTATGATGAAACAGCTGAGTTTATTACGGTAAAAGCCACTTCCGAGGCAGACTCTACAAAGTTTGACACGGTTAAAATAACCGTTCTTGAAAAAGAACCTACTATCGATGCCATTATTGTGGAAGAGCCCGGTGAGTTATATCCGTCTGACGGCGCTATTATGGACGTGGAAGTTGTAGGCACTCAGACCAATAAGGATTTTGGTATTCGCCTTAGCGGAAACACCTCCTCCAAAACTCAGGCAGAAATAATGAATATGAGCGCTGTTTATCTAAGGATAGGCGTTGACGAAAAAGCTGATTACGTAACTCTTGAGGTTTACAGCCTGCACGATCCAAGTAAGTGCGTTGAGAAAAAAGTTATTATATCCAAGCCCTATGCTCATTCCGATATTACCGTTAATTTTAAATCTGTTCCTCAGTTTAACAATAAGGTCACAGCCAAGGAATTTTACGATGCCATTTTTGATTGCGTTATTAATGACGGCCTTGTAATAAACACAAGTGAGTTTGATCTGTTTAACCTTACTGAGGGTTGCGTAGTCCCATACAATGATGAGTATTTAAGCCAGGATTGTCAATATGATGTTGTCTGCAGTATTGAGCCTTTGGATTTTAGAAACGGCTGGATAGATTCTGTTATGGCGTGCAGTGATTATTGCCCTGTTTCTCAGGTAGAAGGTTTTAGTATTAACTCCAACGGGTTTGACCCGAAGGACGCGCAGATATACTATAACGATACCTACGGCAACGTTTATCTTAAAGTATTTTTAGGCTGCCCCGAATGTATCCATCAATGGAATGAGGGCGTTATTGCAAAAGAGCCTTCCTGTAAGGCTGTGGGCGTTAAGGCCTTTACCTGCACTGTTTGCGGTGACTCAAAAACTGAGGATATCCCTAAGCTTACTACCCACTCCTACAGTGAATCCGTTATTAAGAAAGCAACTGCCACCGAAAACGGAACTGTTGCAAATAAATGTACTGTGTGCGGCAAGGTAAGCTCCACCAAGTCTGTTGCCAAGGTTTCTAATATTAAGCTTTCCTTCACTAAGAAGAACTATACAGGCTCGGCCATTTCCGCCCCCACTTTAACCGTTAAGGATTCCAACGGCAAAACCTTAGTTAAGGGCACCGATTACACCGTAACAGGCCTTGTAAAGAGAACCAACGTTGGCCGTTACAAGGTAACAGTAACCTTTAAGGGTAATTACAGCGGCACCAAGACTTTGTATTACACCATTACCCCCAAGGCGCCTTCTTCCGTAAAGGTAAGGCTTCGCACCGTTACCGGCGGCTATGACGACGTTGTTTGCTCCTGGACAAAGGCAACAGGCGCCTCAGGTTACGCAGTATATTATAAGAAGGCTTCCGCTTCTTCCTATACCCTCTTAGGCAGAACCACAGGCACTTCTATGACAAAGAAGGATCTTGCCGACGGCGTTAAATACACCTTCAAGGTTGTTCCTTACTACACCTCCAACGGTGTAAGATACCTTTCTTTAGGTTCCAGAACCGCAAGCATTTACACTCTTAAGAAGATAGCAACTCCTACCCTTTCAAGATCAAGCGGTAAAGTAAGGGTTAAGTGGGTAAACATTAACGGAGAAAGCGGTTATCAGATCTCCCGCTCCACCTCCAAGACAGGTACCAATATTGTTTCCACCTACAGCACCACAAGCGGCACCTACAAAAACGTTTCCGCAACTGCAGGCAAGACCTATTATTATAAGGTAAGAGCCTATAAGGTAGTAAACGGAACAAAGGTATTCGGCCCTTGGTCAAGCGTAAAATCTTTTAAGCGATAAAATTTGCAAGAAAACAAATAACACAAAAATACCGGACACGTAAAAATGTCCGGTATTTCTATTTGTACCAACACAGCCTTACCTACGGGTAATTTAGATCCATTTTATGCAAAAGCCGTTTCGGTATTTCGGTTAAAGGGGAAATGCAAAATTAGTTCGTCAAATATTGATAAATTGCGTACCGTATGATATAATAATTATAATTATATAAACAAAGAAAGAATGTTCAGCTATGGGTAAATTAATTGCTATTGACGGTGTTGATTCCAGTGGAAAAGGTTTGCAGTCCAGGTTGCTTTATGAAGCAATTTTAAAAAAATATCCCGATACTTTAAAGGTAAGCTTCCCTGATTATGATTCTGAGAGCAGTGCTCTTGTTAAAATGTATCTTTCGGGTCAGTTTGGCAAGTCGGTAGATTCGGTAAATGCATATGCCGCTTCAATGTTCTTTGCTGTTGATAGATACGCTTCCTTTAAGAAAAACTGGCAGGAGCAGTATAATAACGGCAGCATTATAGTGTGTGACCGTTACGTTTCCTCCAATGCTATTCATCAGTCGGTTAAACTGCCCAAAGAACAGAGGGATGAGTTTTTATCATGGATAGATGATGCTGAGTATAATAAATTAGGGCTCCCGAAGCCTTCGGCGGTCATTTTTCTTGATATGCCGGTAGAAAAGGCTATGGAACTTATGCTTGGAAGATATGAAGGCGATGAGTCTAAAAAGGATATACACGAAGCGGATATTGATTATTTAAGAGCCTGTCACAACGCGGCTGAATACGCCTGCGAGAAATTTGGCTGGCATAGAGTGGAGTGTGTAAAAAACGGTATACTGCGTACTCCTGAGGATATCCACGCTGAGGTAATGAAAATAGCGGAAGGAATTATATGATAGAATTTAAAAAGCTTACTCTGGAAGATAAGCAACGTATTGATGAGCTTTTAAAAATAAGTGATTATCAAAGCTGTGAATACACGTTCTCAAATTTATTTATATGGAGAAACCATTATAATACTCATTTTGCCATAATTGAAGATTGTGTTGTTTTTCGCATTGAGGAACAGGGCGAAGTTTCATATTCCTACCCTGCAGGCGGTGGCAATAAAAAGGCAGTTATAGAAAAGCTTATAGAGTCTTTTGGCAAAGAATTAAGGTTAGTATGGATCACAGATGAAACGAAATTAAGCCTTGAGGAAAGTTTTACGGAAGCATTTGAATTCACAGAGCACAGAGAAAACGCAGAATATATTTATAACGCATCCGATCTGATAGAACTAAAGGGTAAAAAGTATCACGCAAAACGTAATCATATAAGTAAGTTTAACAGAGAGGCTGATACAAACCATAGATTTGAACCCTTTTGCAGTTCCAATATTGAATACTGCAAAAAACTTTACGAGGAATGGCTTGAAACAAAAGATGGTGATTATTCCGTTGAGAAAACCGCTCTTCTGGAGTGCCTTAATAATTACGATGCACTTGGTCTTTCAGGCGCAATGATCAGAAACAACGAGGGGATCTGCGCCTTTACGGTAGGTGGTAGGCTTAACAGTAATACCTTCGTTGTCCATATAGAAAAAGGGCTTGACGCCTGTGACGGTGCATATGCTGTAATTAATAATTACTTTGCCAAATACGCGTGCGCCGAATATCTTTATATAAATCGTGAGGATGATTTGGGCATAGAAGGGCTTCGCCGGTCAAAATTGTCTTATTATCCTGCATATCTTATTAATAAATACTCTGCAAGGTTGAAGTAATATGATTATTTGCCATCCCGAAAAAAATGATATACCTGCCTTAAAGCAGATGTGGAAGTCTGTTTTCGGAGATACCGATGAATATATCGAACTGTTTTTCAGTAGGGTGTTTACTTTTGAAAACAGCCTTGTGATTAAAGATAATAAAGTTATATCAATGGTGTTTTTTCCTGAGTACAGAGCAAAAATATGCGGCATCGAAAGAACGGTTGGTTATATATGCGGCGCCGCTACCTTGCCTGAGTACAGAAAAAAAGGTCTTATGGGTAAGTTGCTTTTCGAGGCCCATAATATTATGATGCAAAAAGGATACAGTGCCAGCGTTTTAATTCCTGCAAGCGAATCACTTTTTGATTACTATGCGGGTTTTGGCTATGAGAAAAGGCTGTCATTCCGTAAAGTTGAAAATGCTTTTTTTGAAAAAGGAAATAAAAAACTGATTTCTGAAACGGATTCAACTGATGAGGTGTTTAATATATACAGCCGCTCGGTATCCGGTTTTTCCAATATAGTTTTACAGTCAAGGAAAACCTTAGACACAGTTATGAAGGAATATGAGGGAACGGTTTATATTTATTCCGACTCCTGCGTAATTTTTGCAAAGAACAAAGAAGCTTTGGAGATCGATGAGGTATATGCCCTGACCTCTAAGGATGCAATTAATGCCGTGAAGGCGCTTTTAGATCATCTTGGCCGTGACAGGGTCAATATTCATTGTAATACTGCCTATTTTGAAAATATGGGCGAGTGCCTGTGTAACGGAATGATCAAACTATTTGAAAATATTTGTCATTCGGATGTTTATATGCGGATGATGCTTGAATAGAAAGGAAATTATTATGAATTACGTACTTTTAGCTGAAGGATTTGAAGAGATCGAAGCAATAACCGTTATTGACGTGCTGCGTCGTGCAGGTGTGGAATTAAAAACCGTAGGTATCGGTTCAAAAACCATTACCGGTACTCACGGTATCCCGGTTACCTGTGATATGTGCAGTTGTGAAGCAAAAGCTGAAGGCCTTGAAATGGTTATCCTTCCCGGAGGTATGCCCGGTACTACCAATCTCGGTAACAGCGAAAAGGTTGCTGAATATGTAAACTACTGCAAGGATAATAATAAGTGGATCTGTGCCATTTGCGCTGCTCCTATGGTTCTCGGTAAGCTTGGCATTCTTCAGGGTAAAAAGGCAGTTTGCTATCCCGGTTGCGAAGACGGTCTTACAGGTGCTGAGATCATAAAGGAAGCCGTTGTTGTTGACGGTAAGGTAGTTACTTCTATGGGCCCCGGTACAGCAACTCAGTTTGCTCTTAAATTAGCTGAAATATTGAAGGGCAAGGAAGCTGCCGATCAGGTAAGCTCGGATATGCTTCTGTGATTATTTCGGTGTATTGAAAATGGAGAAAAATCGCGGCAGAGATGCCGCACTTATAGCTGCACTTTGCATTTTTCTGGTGCTTACGGCAGGCGAAATATTTTTAAAGCTGTATTTTAAGGAGGGTATCTCCGTAACAGTGCTTTATATTATAGCTGCCGTACAGGCTGTGGTATTCACGGTTCCTTCAGTAATACTCTTTAAAAAGCAAAAGCTTTCTGCAAGCAGGTTCTTTCAACTGAGGCATTTTAAGGTTTCCTGGCTGCCGGCCATTTTCCTTGCGGCTATGTGTGCAACCTTCGGGGCGGCTTTAATAAATCTGTTTCTTTACAGTCTCCCGTTTAGCCACATATTCCGTTCGGCAACATTTACTGTAACAGGAGAAGGCAGTGCTTTTGCTCAGATACTTGCATTTATTGTATTTCCTGCTTTCTTTGAGGAACTTTTTATCCACGGAGCTTTGCTGTCCGATCTTAAAAACAGAGGTATTACCAAAAGTGTATTGATTTGCGCTTTTGTTTTTGCAATGCTGCATTCATCTGCGGCAAACTTCTTAGGTCCGCTTTTTGCCGCGGTCATTTACGGATATCTTACTGTTGTTTTTCAGTCGGTATGGCCTGCTATTATAGCCCATTTTATTAATAATGTTGTGTCCGATTATGCCGGTGTGTTAGTTGATAAGTATATAAACATCGGTATGAACGGCTACATAATTTTTATTGCTGCAATTTTGCTTTTGCTTTGCATTTGGGGGCTGTGCTCTATGCTCCTGAAACATTTAAAGACTGTTCGGGTGACAGTCGGTCAACCTGATATTACTAAAAATCAATTTTCTATTGCGTTGGGCATACTCGCTTTTTTGTGGGCGGTAAAAATAGCGCTTGACGTTATTAACGTAATATAAAAACCGCACCCTGAAGGGTGCGGCACCGAGTAATTTATCTGCAACAACCGCAACCGCCGGTAATTACAGGCTCACAGTCGTTGCAATTATTGTTGCAGGCAAGTGCCCAAACAAGGAACAGGATAATTATTATCCAAACACATTCATTATTCTGGAAGAAGTTACACATATCATTCACCTCAATTGTTATTTCACTATTATCATATGCGACTTAAGGATATGTGTTACAATAATAAAAAGGAGAACTGAAAATGAACGAAGCATTAAAAGGTTTTTTAGTGTTTATTATCATTATTGCGGTTGTGGCAGGCGGCGCTTACGGTTATTATAAAACCGAAATAAACGGTACCTTCCGTGATAACGAGGAGGTTGTTGTGCCTATTGCACAGGGATCTACCAATTCAGAAATAGCCTCTCAGCTGGAAGAATCGGGGGTCATAGGAAGCGCCCTACTGTTCCGCCTGTATTTAAGACAGGGTGATTACGTGCTCCAATACGGCGATTTTACATTGAATAAAAACTCCGGTTACGATGCTCTTATTGAAGCATTGCAGATACAGCAGGTAGTTGCCACTACCACCGAGATCACGATCCCTGAGGGTAGTGAAGTTAAGCAGATAATCCAAATACTTGTGGATGCGGGTATCGGAACCGCTGAAGAGATAGCTAACGTTATTAATTATGATGAATTCGAATATGATTTTGTGAATCAGCTTATTTGGGACGAAGAAGAAAGCTATCGTCTGGAGGGCTATCTTTTCCCTGACACCTACGAACTTTATACCGATGAATCTCCTCATGACGTTATAGCCAGACTTCTTGATAACTTCGACAAGAAAACAAGTAACCTGAGAAAGGAAGCGGAGCTTAACGAGCGTAGCTTTGCCGATATAATCACAATGGCTTCCATTGTAGAAAGAGAAGCTCAGGATTTAAACGAATATGCTAAGGTTGCCGGTGTTTTTTATAATCGCCTTGAAGATGAAATGCTTCTCGAGTCCTGCGCAACGGTTCAATATGTTATGGAGGAAAGAAGAGACGTTCTTACTGATGAGGACACGAAGATCGAAAGCCCGTTCAATACATATCAGAATGCAGGCCTTACTCCGAACCCTATAAGTAACCCCGGTATGGAGGCAATAAGGGCTGCAATGTACCCCGAAGATACCGACTACTATTACTTTGTTGCTGCCGGTGACGGTACCCATTATTTTGCCGAAACCTATGACGGTCACCTTTGGAATATTGCACAGATAAACGCAGCCGAAGAGGAATAAATGAAAGAATTTCAACACGAGTATATTGCTAAGTTTATAGATGGGTTTTATAAGCCTCATCAGGGCTCATTAGGGGAACTGGAAGAAAAGGCGAGAACGGAAGGTCTTCCTGTTGCAAAAAAGGATACAATTGCTTTGCTCGAATGCCTTTGTATGCTTAAGAAACCTGAAAGAATCCTTGAAATAGGTACTTGCGTGGGCTATTCAGCTCTTGTTATGCGGTCAATTTGCCCGTATGCTCATATAGACACTATCGATCGTTATAAATATATGATAGATAGAGCTAAAAAGAATTTTGAGAAATTTAATGCTGAAAACATAAGCCTTCTTGAAGGTCAGGCTTCAGATATTTTGCCTGCACTTACCGAAAAATACGATATGGTTTATCTTGATGCAGCCAAAGGGCAATATCCGAATTTTTTACCGTATTGCATTGATCTCCTGAAGGAAGGCGGCTTGTTTATTGCGGATAACGTTCTTTGCGGCGGAATTGTAGCAGGAGCACCGCTTGAAACCAGAAGGGATAAGACTACCGTCGTCAGAATGAATAGCTTTATTGAAATGATCAAGAATGATAAGCGTCTCAAAAGTGCTTTGCTTGCTTGCGGTGACGGTATAATGCTCTTTGTGAAACAGGAGGAAGTATGATCTTAAAGCCTGAGCTCCTTGCGCCGGCAGGGGATCTTTCAAAATTAAAAACTGCAATTGATTACGGTGCTGACGCCGTGTATACAGGCGGAGAAATGTTCTCCTTAAGAACCGCCTGCGATAACTTTTCCTATAAAGATATGGAAAAAGGCGTTGTTTATGCAAAAGACAGAGATGCTAAGGTGTATCTTGCCTGTAACTGCTTTGCCAGAAACCGTGATATAATCCTGTTGCCCGATTATATTAAAACTATGGCACAAACAGGTATTGATGCCTGTATAGTAAGTGATATCGGTACTTTTTCTGTAATAAAAGAAGCTGTTCCTGAAATGAAGATCCATATTTCAACACAGGCAAGTGTTTCAAATTATGCCGCCTGTAATCAGTGGTATAAGTTAGGCGCTGAGAGAATAATTCTCTCAAGAGAGTTAACGCTTGATGAAATTACTCAGATACGCAGAAATATACCTTCTGAACTGGAATTGGAAACCTTTGTTCATGGGGCGGTGTGTGTTTCCCATTCAGGTCGTTGTTTGTTGAGCGATTATATGACAGGCCGAGGAGCTAACCGTGGTGACTGTGCTCACGCTTGCCGTTGGAATTACTCCCTAATGGAACAAACAAGGCCAAATGAGTATATGCCTGTTTATGAAACAGACAACGGCACTTTTATAATGAATTCAAAGGATCTCAATATGATCAAATATATTCCCGCTATGCTTATGTCGGGTATAAACAGTTTGAAGATCGAGGGCAGAGTTAAGTCGGAATATTACGTTGCAAGTATAGTTTCTGCATACAGAAGAGCAATCGACGATTGCCTCGAAAACATTGCAAAATATGAGGATAATTTAGATAGCTACTATGAGGATACCTGTAAAGTGAGTCACAGAGAATATTACCAGGGCTTCTTTTTTGGCGATCCTCACGAGGAAGGACAGCAATACGGATCGTCATCTTACGTAAGAGATTGGGAGGTTTGCGCCCAGGTTGTAGGTTACGACCCTGTTAAGCGCCTGACTTTATGTCGTCAGAAAAACAAAATTGTTTTGGGTGAAACCATAGAATCCCTTTCTCCCGGCAGAGCTCCGGTTGAGTTTGTTGCACAGAAACTTTGGGATGAAGAAGGGAAGATAATCGAATCAACTCCCCATGCGCATATGCTTTTCTATATGGACATACCAAAAGTATTGCCTTCAGGCGCATATTTGAGAAAGCCTGTATAAAGTCAAATAATTACCAAAAAAGCGGTTTAATTTTAACATTAAACCGCTTTTTGTATTAATATCACAAATTTGAGCAACAATAATACCGGGTGATATTATGTATAGAAGAATAAAAACAGCATTTGGAATAATTACTGTCTGCTTTGCTATGCTGGTTGTTTCTATTTACAATATATCCTTAGGGAGATTGTCTCTAACGGTAAATCAAAAAATGCAAAAGCATACCGATACTGTGCTGTTGAGTAAGGTTCGGGGTACTGTATATTATCGGAATTTTTCTCCTCTTGCAGGAAAGCAACTTCAAAAAGGTGTCCTTGTAAACCCCATAAAGCTTGATGAGCAAAGCCTTGAACTATTGAAAGAAAACGCTTTGTTTGTTTCACAACAACATATTGAAGATAAAATCAATAACGCTTATCCCTTTTACGTTCCCACAAAAGAAGTGCTGTCGGGAAAAGGGCTTACCTCCATCAGTACTAACCGTCGTTATTGTACTTCTTTTGTCGGTCAGAACCTGCTGGGTTTCGTAAATTCGGAGGGGAATGGAGTAGGCGGACTGGAGGAGCATTTTGAGAACGACCTGTATTCAGATGAAGAATATCGGCTTTACTATCGTACCGATGCTATCGGGCAAATGCTTGACGGGCTTGGAATATCCTTTTCAGGCCCCGCTTACGGAATCGATAAAGGTATTGTTACAACCTTGGATGAGAAAATTCAAAACATATGTGAAGAGGTTGCAAACGAATATTTTGAAAAAGGTGCAATAGTTGTACAGGAAGTGAAAACTGCCAAAATATTGGCTTGTGTTTCCCGTCCATTATTGAATCCCGATGTTCCTGAAAAAAACTTTATCAGCGAAGGTTCCTTCTTAAATAAAGCTTTTGGCGAATACTGTTGCGGTTCAGCATTTAAAATTGTTGTTACTGCTGCTGCCCTCGAAAACAGTGATGAAGTAAATTTCAGTTATAAATGTGAAGGCTCATATAATGCAGGCGGCGTTACGATCGGTTGCTCCAACGTCGAAGGTCACGGTCCTCTTAGTTTGAAGACAGCATTTGCTAAAAGCTGTAACAGCTATTTTTGTAATTTGGCGTCTCAATTGGGGCCTGTAAAGATTTATGAAACTGCAAAAAAACTTGGCTTTGGAGAAGGTTACGATCTTGGATACGAATTTTTTTCCCAGAAAGGCAATCTTCCTTTGCCTTCAGAGCTTATATATCCTGCTGCTTTGTCTAATCTTTCAATTGGTCAGGGAAATTTGTTGGTAACTCCTATACAGGTTTCGAATATGTGCAACACAATAGCCAATGACGGAGTTTTTGTTTATCCTAAGGTAATAGAAGGTAAAACCGAAACCGGTACTGTCTTAGCTGAAAAGGTGAGTACAATTAGTTATCGGGCGATTTCACCTGAAACAGCGAAAGAGATCCAGGACTATATGGAATATACGGTTGAGAGCGGCACCGGAATTAATGCTAAGCCCGTTCGTTTCGGCGCCGGTGCAAAGACTTCTACCGCCGAAACCGGTATAATCAATAACGGCGTCGATGAGTACCATACATGGATAACCGGGTATATACCTGCAAACTCACCGGTATTTACCGTTACAGTGTTGGTAGAGGGAGGTCAGTCGGGTTATTACAGCGCCGCTCCCGTTATGAAAAAGATAGCCGATAAAATTATTGGTGCCGGGTTATATTAATTAATATGTGCCCTTAATTTTTCTATTGCCTTTTTTTCGATTCTGGATACGTAAGAGCGGGAAATGCCTAAAATATCAGCAGTTTCCTGTTGGCTTTTGGGTGGTTTATTATTTAGCCCGTAACGGTAAATAATCACTGCCCGCTCTCTTTTGGATAGTATACTGTTGATAAGCCGCGTGGTCTTGTTGATTTTAAGTTTGTGGTCGATTTCGTCAATAATGCTTTCTTCCGATGAAATAATATCAATTAATGTCAGTTCGTTACCTTCTTTATCAATGTCTATTATATCGTTTATAGATATATCCTGCATGGTCTTTTTTCTTGCTCTGAAATACATTAATATTTCGTTTTCAATACATCTGGCGGCATAAGTGGAGAACCTTGTGCCGTTTTTATTGTTAAAAGAGTCTGCCGCTTTGATAAGCCCGATTGAGCCAATAGACAGCATGTCGTCGTAATCACTTTCGTTAATATGATATTTTTTAAGAATATGTGCTACAAGGCGCAGGTTTCTGCTAATAAGTAAATCCCTTGCGCTTTTATCTCCATTCTGCATTTTTTCAATACATTCCCGTTCCTCTTTTGCGCTGAGAGGCTTTTCGTAGCTGCTTTGTGTTTTAATATAAAGCATAAAAAACACGTTCTTTATAAGTTGAGCAAAAAGTTCCATCATAATTCTCACCTCAAAATATAAATATTTTGTTAGGCGTATAAAAATGTTATGGAATTTATTTTTTTAATGTGATATTATATAAAGAAAAACATAACGGAGGTTTATTATGAATACTTTTGATCGTATTGTTTCCGGCGGTGTTATTGCCATTCTTCGTGGTATTCCTAAGGATAAGCTTATACCTCTTGCGGAGGCTATAACCAAGGGCGGTGTCAAGAATATAGAAATAACCCTTGTACATACAAATGAAGAAACAATAAAAGGTTCGCTTGAAAAAATTAATATGCTTGCCAACAGCGGTCTTGATATATTCGTTGGTGCAGGTACCGTTCTTACTGCAGAGCAGGTGCATCTTGCAAAAGATGCGGGTGCAAATTACATAATCTCTCCTGATGCCAAAGAAAGCGTTATAAAAGAAACAAAAAAATTAGGTCTTCTTTCAATGCCCGGCGCCCTTACTCCCAGCGAGATCGCCATGGCATATGATTGGGGCGGAGATATTATCAAGGTTTTTCCCGCAAACGCAATGGGTCCTGATTATCTTAAGGCGGTCAAGGCGCCCTTAAAACACGTTCCGGTAGCGGCTGTTGGCGGTGTTAACATTAGTAACGTGCAAAAATATATAGATGCCGGTGCCTGCTGTATCGGTGTAGGCGGCGTACTTGCTAATTATAATGATCTTGAGTCGGTGACCGAAGCTGCGTTTGCTCTCAGTGAAGCAATGAGAACAGGGAGGTAATGCCCTTGTCTTTTGTTTCGTTTGAAAAATGCACGGAATATAATTACGAAGAAATCTACGGTATAATAGAAAAGCAGTTTGAGGTTTTTGGGATTAAAAATAATTTATTTGACGGCGTAAGGGTGCTGGTAAAGCCTAACTTGCTTAAAGGCAAATCTCCCAAGGGAAATATTACTACTAATCCGATGGTAGTTAAAGCGGTTTGCACTTGGCTTAAAAATAACGGCGTACAAAATATAATTGTGGCTGATAGCCCCGGCGGTCCGTATACAAAGGCTGCTTTGGATGTTATATATTCCGTTTGCGGATATAAACAAGAGGGAGTAGAGGAATATCTAAATTATAATTGCAGCTTTGTTGAATGCAAAACTCCTGAAGGCTTTCTTGAACGGTATTACAATATAATTGAGCCCGTTCATAATGCCGATGTTATAATTAATCTGCCTAAGCTTAAAACTCATTGTATGGCAAAGCTGTCTTGCGGCGTTAAAAATCTTTTTGGCTACGTGCCCGGGCTACAGAAGCCTGAGCTGCACTGTAAATATCCCGAAGAAGGCGATTTTACAAAAATGTTAACTGAGCTTGCTATGTTAAAACCTCCTTTGTTTACTGTGGTTGACGGTATAATAGGTATGGAGGGTGATGGCCCTGCTAACGGCATAGTAAGAGAATGCGGCTATATAATTGCTTCGGATAACGTCTTTGAGCTTGATGAAGCCGTTGCGAATTTTATCGGAATGCCCTCTGAGCTGGTAGGTACAATCAGTGCTTCGCACGCTCATGGTTTGATCGGTGAAATAACAGTAAGTGACTATGATAACATACGTCCCTTTATAATGCCTAAAACCGCCAGTGTGGATTTTCTGTCATCAATACCTAAGCCATTGCATAAGCTTTGGGGTAAAATAACCGAGAAATTTCTGAAGGCTGTTCCCAAAATTAATAATGACAGGTGTGTTGGCTGCGGTAAATGTGCAGAAAGTTGCCCACAGAAAATAATAACCTTAGAGAATGGGCTTGCCAAAGTAAAAGTGAAACAATGCATTTCCTGTTTTTGCTGTCATGAAATGTGTCCTGCCGATGCCATTATTGTAAAAAGGAATTTGAATTTATAAAATATTCAATAAAAATGCATAAAACCCTTGACATTTAGGGTATATTGTTGTATATTTATACGTATAAATGAATATAATTTCACTAAAGGAGAAAAGAAAAATGGATAAGAAAGATATTAAAAAGGTAGTATTAGCATATTCAGGTGGTCTGGATACTTCCATAATTATTCCTTGGCTCAAGGAAAACTATAACAACTGCGAAGTTATTGCTGTATCTGCAAACGTTGGTCAGGGTGATGAGCTTGACGGCCTTGAAGAAAAAGCTATTAAAACAGGCGCATCTAAGCTTTACATAGAAGATCTTAAAAAGGAATTTGTTGAAGATTTTATTTTTCCCACTCTTAAGGCCGGCGCTAAATATGAAGGTGATTATCTTTTAGGTACTTCCTTTGCACGTCCCGTTATTGCTAAGCGCATTATTGAAATTGCCAAAGAAGAGGGTGCAGATGCTATCTGCCACGGTTGTACCGGTAAGGGTAATGACCAGGTTCGTTTTGAGCTTGCAATAAAGGCTCTTGCTCCTGAAATGGCAGTTATTGCTCCTTGGCGTGAGTGGGATATTAAGTCCCGTGAACAGGAGATAGAATATGCAGAGGCTCATAACGTTCCTCTTAAAATAAATAGGGAAACCAACTATTCTAAGGATAAAAATCTTTGGCATCTTTCCCATGAAGGTCTCGATCTTGAAGATCCTGCTAATGAACCTCAGTATAATAAGCCCGGCTTCTTAGAGCTTTCTGTTTCCCCCGAACAGGCTCCCGATAAGCCTACCTACGTTTCCATTCATTTCGAAAAGGGCGTACCTACTGCTATTGATGGACAGGATATGGATGCAGTTGCTATTGTGGAAAAGCTTAACGCTCTTGGCGGCGCAAACGGTATCGGCCTTGCAGATCTGGTTGAAAACCGTCTTGTTGGTATGAAATCCCGCGGCGTATATGAAACCCCGGGCGGCGCTATCCTTTATAAGGCTCATGCCGTTCTTGAAACTATTTGTCTCGATAAAGAAACTCAGCATTATAAAGAGCTTGTTGCAAGCCGTTTTGCAGAGCTTGTTTATAACGGTCAGTGGTTTACTCCCTTACGTGAAGCTCTCTCTGCTTTCGTGGATTCCACTCAGCAGACCGTTACCGGTGACGTTACTTTGAAGCTCTATAAGGGTAATATGATCAATGCAGGTGTAACTTCCGAGTATTCTCTCTATGATCTTGAGATTGCAACCTTCGACGAAGATGAAGTTTACAATCAGGCTGATGCTACAGGCTTTATCAACCTGTTCGGCCTTCCCAGTAAGGTTCGTGCTCAGGTAATGAACAAAATTAAGTAAGAGGTATATAAATGTCTAAAATGTGGGCAGGCAGGTTTGCCAAAGAACTGAACAAAAAGGCTGATGATTTCAATTCCTCCATCCGCTTTGACTCCCGTATGTATAAGCAGGATATATTGGGTTCTATGGCTCATGCCACAATGCTCGGTGCGCAGAAAATTATCCCTCAGGCGGACGTTGAGTTGATTCTCGGCGGGTTGCAAAGTATTCTTGATGATCTTGAATCGGGTAACCTCCGGATAGATATGGAAAGTGAAGATATCCATATGTTCGTAGAGGCTCAGCTTACTTTAAGAATAGGTGATGCGGGCAAGAAACTTCATACAGCCCGTAGCCGTAACGATCAGGTGGCTGTAGATATCCGAATGTATCTCAGGGATGAATGCACCGAAATTATAGTTCTTATCAAAAAGCTTATTCTTGCTATATACAATCAGGCACAAAAGAACAAGGCAGTTATAATGCCCGGCTATACCCACCTCCAAAGGGCTCAGCCAATTACCTTCGGCCATCATCTTTTAGCCTATGCTCAAATGTTTATCCGTGACTGTGGCAGAATAGGAGATGCTATTAAGCGTATGAACTATTCTCCTTTAGGCTCTTGCGCTCTAGCCGGTACTACTTACAATACCGACAGGGATCTTGAAGCAAAAGCTTTAGGCTTTGACGGTATATGCATCAACAGTATTGACGGTGTATCTGACCGTGATTTCTGCCTTGAGCTTATGAGCGCCTTTGCCGTTACTATGATGCATCTTTCCCGCCTTTCCGAGGAAATAATCCTTTGGTCTTCCTGGGAATTCAAGTTCATTGAGCTTGATGATTCTTTTACTACCGGCTCTTCTATAATGCCTCAGAAAAAGAATTCCGATATGGCTGAACTGGTTCGAGGTAAAACCGGTAGGGTATACGGCAATTTAATGGGTATGCTTACAATGCTAAAAGGTCTTCCTTTAGCCTATAATAAGGATATGCAGGAAGATAAGGAGGCTATCTTTGACAGTATAGATACCCTTAAAATATGTCTTGAAGTCTATGCTCCAATGATAGATACCGCTACAGTTCTCAAGGATAATATGTATAAGGCGGCGCAGTCCGGCTTTATAAACGCAACCGACCTTGCTGATTACTTAACAAAAAAAGGCGTTCCCTTCAGAACTGCCTATAAGCTGGTGGGTCAGATAGTTGCTCACTGTATTGATAAAGGCTACGTTCTGGATAATATGCCTCTTTCTGAATACAAAACGTTCAGCGATATTTTTGAAGAGGATCTATTTGATGAAATAAGCCTTGAAAGTTGCGTGGCAAAGCGCATTTCCAAGGGAAGCACTTCCGTTCAATCGGTAGAATATCAGCTTTCAGTCGTTGAAAAATTCTTAAATTAATAAAAAGACTTGCGTTAAGATACGTACTGTTAATGACTAAAAAAGAAGCACGAAATTTTCGTGCTTCTTTTAATTTTGTCTTGTGCTATAGCAAACAGGGGAAGTGCATAGCACATGCGTTCTGCAAATTCTTTAAATTTTTCGCTATCGTATTTTAAGGAACTCCTGATAGTATCATGAAAATCTGTAGCATTTTCATCCATAAGAGCATCGAAATAATGATACATTTCGTGGGGCGCAATTTCTTCATATCCGGCATCTACGCTATTGTATATGAGAATTTTCCCCGCCAGATGCCCTCCTGAAGCTTTATTATATATTGTGTTTTGAGGATTTACTCCCTCCGAAAACTCTTCTATCTCTCCGTCTATAACGATTATAGAATCTGCAGGCAGGCCAAGATTTTCATATAGTTTTATTGCCTTCTTGGTTGCCGGAGTATAGTCTTTCAAATTATTAACACGGTTAATTGCATATACTTTACTGCCGGATCTGTTATATATTACTTCTTTCCCTTTTTCTCTTGAAAGTCTTTCAAATACTGAGCGACTCCCCGTAGGAATTCCGCCATTTCTGGAGTTGCTTTTATTTCCGATGATTTCTTGCCCGAATACCTCTCTATATCCCGTGTTATTTGTGTTTCCGGCAAATTGTCCAGATACTCCATTATTTCTTCCGTTGTCATTTGGGTTATATCCATTATTTGTACCTCCATCTGAATTATTTTTATTATACCCGTTTATATTTTCGGAGTCAATTCCGGTTTTAAACTCGGGTATTTCTGTCGAAATATTTTCAATAGAATTTCCGGGCGGAGTATTGATATTTGGATTGATTTGTGGTATATTATTAGTAAGACTTGATGCATTTCCGTGTGCGGCGGGTACTGGACCCGTGTCGGTGCCGGATTTCGCTATCAGGTCTATTTTATTTACTTTATGTGTACGATAATTGTTTACACTTGGGAAAACTTCAACGTCAAAAGATACAACATACGGACTGCCGCCTATTGATACATTGCACCTGAATGAGGATAAATATTGGGAGTCCGAATGGAACTATAAGGTGAAAGATAGCGTATGCCCGATAAAAAGTTAAGGATAGAGATCACAAAGTTTAAAAATACAGATATTGTTTTTGAGGGGTGATACAAAAAAAAGCACCCATATGGGTGCTTTTTGTTTTAGTGTGATTTGCGCATCTTTATGCCAAAGGACATGCCTATTACAGATACAAATACCATTGTGATCCAAACACAAATCATATCTCCGGTGCTGGGAAGCTTTTCGGAAACTTTGTCTTCTTCTTCGGAAGCTGTTTCTGTTCTTGCGCTAAGGGGAACTTCTTCATCGGTTATTTCTTCGAAAACTTCTTCGGGTTTTTCGTTGGTAGATTCTTCGGAAGCTTCTTCAGTGGTTTCCTTGTCGGTCTCTTCGAAAGTTTCTTCAGTGGGCTCCTCGGTGGTCTCTTCGGTGGTTTCCTCGGTGGTCTCCTCGGTGGTCTCTTCAGTGGTCTCCTCGGTAGTCTCTTCAGTGGTTTCCTCGGTGGTCTCTTCAGTGATTTCCTCGGTGGTTTCTTCAGTGGTCTCCTCGGAAGTTTCTTCGGTTGTCTCCTCGGGGATTTCTACGGTAGTTTCTTCGGTAGTGTCTATGGTGGTTTCTATAATAGGTTCTTCAGTAGTTTCTTCGATAGGATTTTCAGTAGTCTCTTCAGTGGTCTCTTCAGTGGTCTCCTCGGTAGTCTCCTCGGTGGTCTCTTCAGTGGTCTCCTCGGTAGTTTCCTCGGTGGTCTCCTCGGTAGTTTCCTCGGTGGTTTCCTCGGTGGTCTCTTCGGTGGTCTCCTCGGTGGTCTCTTCGGTGGGGTCTTCGTTTTCAGGTTCAACTATGGGGGCAACGTAGGTGCCGGTAAGCAGAGTGTATGCTACGGTAGAATCTGCTACACCGTAGAGTATCTGCTGCCAAACGGATTTTGAGCCCATGGAGGTGCCAACTATTTCATTGTTAATCTTCTCGAATCCAACGTAGTCGGAATAAGGGTTTTCGCTGCCGTCATAGAGAAAAACGGATGTTTCTTTTGTTATTTTCTTAAAAAGAGCTTCGGTGTTTTTGATTGAATCAACAAGGTCTTCTTTTTCGCTGTCGGTCAGTTCGTTTTCAGTCCAAACAACAAACTTATAGTTGCCGAATGCTTTAACGGAAGAGGTAAGGCTTACAACAATAAAATTATTGTTATTTGCAAGGCAGGGAACGTTGATCTTAGTGTTTTTGCAGGAGGTTATTCTGTCGAAAGCTAAAACTTCAAGTTTGCCTTTTTCTATCTGCTGAGAGGATACTTCATAATTTTCGGGAGTATTTTCAATAACGGAGTATTCAGCATCTTCAAGGCCATACCAGGTGTGTGCCCAATTATTGCTGTCATTAAGAAGAGCTGTTTTTCCTGTTGATGCGCCGTTTGCGATAAGTTCAACGGTAAGAGATTCAGGGCGGGCGCCTGCTTCATTATTGTTATCGGCCCAAACCTTCTGAACGCCGTATTTGCCTTTTCCTTCGAGCTCGCTTGCGCTAACGCTTATCATTCCTGCGCTGATGATCATTATGATTGCTAATAACATTGCGGATAATCTCTTTAAACTCTTTTTCATTTTTCTTACTCCTTTATTTGAAGTTATAGAAATTTAGGTTTGTTTCGTCTTTCTGTAACCATTATATCCGGTTTGGGTTACATAATGGGTTACAAAACAGAAAAAATACAAAAAATATAATTAATTTTACAACTTTCTTAAAAAATATTCGCACACTGTTATATGTGTGCGAAAATTTTGCAAATAAAAAACACCTGCATGATGCAGGTGCAATTTTTATTTTTCAACTCTTGTGTGAGCCTTAACAGAAGAGCCTTCAGTTGTAAGATACAGAGTGTTACCGTTATCGGATAGAGTATATTCGTATTCAACTATAACACCAGCAATGTTGGTATTAAATTTACCTTCCAGACCTCCGTCTGTAATGGTGTAGGTACCGGAGTTAGCGGCAAGCTCACTGTTTAAGAAAAATCTGTTATCGCTGGTAAAGTGCATTGTGTAACCGCTGTCGCCATAGTTTTCAATGTCGGGAGCGTATTCCCAGCTTCCCTGAATGGTGTTTTCGCCGCGGATAATTGCCTTAACACCAAAGTATCCGCCTGCTATAACAGCAATAATAAGAATAAATGCAATAAAGCATATAACGTGTCTTTTTTCTGTATCTTCCCAAGCGTCCCTTAAGTAGCCTGATTTTGAATTACCCATTTTACTTTCCTCCGCAGTTTATTTTTTCAGTGCGCGGTCCAGCCAGATCATGCCTACGTCCAAGGCACTTGCGATGCTGTCCTTCATGGCGGACTTAACTATCTTATCCTTTAAACTAACTTCAGGATCTGTAAGCATAAGGGACATATTTACTTTAGTAGCGATTTTAAGATCATCAAGTGCTTTTGAATCGGTTACCTGCAGAACAAGAATATATTTCTGAGAAGGATCACCGTAATAAACGGTATTGCCGTTTGCAACAAGCGGCTTTCCTTTATAGGTAAAGAAAAGGTTTTCATTCTTTTTTGTAGCCATATTTTTAGCCTCCAATCATTTGTATATAATATCATATTTCTTGTTTTTTGTAAACATAAGAAAAATTAAATTTTTATATCTATAACAAGTTACCATAATAAAAACCGTAAGTCAAGGTTATTTTTGCCGAATATCCATAAAAAAATGGTTTTACTACTTGAAATATTCTTTCGTGTTTGATAAAATAATAAAAACTCTGTGACAAAAAGAGTAGCCATATAAGGGCCATCAGAGAGAAAACGTCGTTGGCTGAAAGCGTTTTCGGGTAACTGTAAGGTGAAGTTCATTTTGTAGAGGTGCCGGTGAAGTAACAGTAGTTGGCAACGGATGGCTTACGTTATAAGCCTTAGGAGAGCGGCTTAGGCCGAACTCGGGTGGTACCGCGGTTTTATCCGTCCCGTTTTTTTTGGGGCGGTTTTTTTATTTTATGTAAATTAACTTAAGGGGATGAATATATGCTTTCAAAAATCGAACAGATAAGAAAGAATTTTCAGTCCGCTGTGGAAGGATTACAGACTGCCGCAGATGCTGAAAAATTAAGAATTGACTTTTTGGGTAAAAAAGGTCAGTTAAACGAGCTTATGAAGGATCTTCGTGAGCTTTCCGTTGAGGAGAAAAAAGAGGCCGGTCAGAATATCAATATTCTTAAAAAGGAAATTGAAAATACTGTTGCGGAAAAAATCGCGCAGATCGCTGCACTTGAAGAAGAAATGGAAATCAAGAATACTCCTAAGTATGACGTTACTATTCCGGCTAACGCTCCATTAGGTTCTTTGCATCCTATTACCATTATTCAGCGCGAGGTTGAAGAAACATTTAGAAGTATGGGTTTTACTATAGAAGATTATCTTGAAATTGTAGATGATTATAAGTGCTTTGAGGCTCTTAATATTCCCAAGCATCACCCTGCAAGAGATATGCAGGATACCTATTATTTAGATAACGGTCAGCTGCTTAAAACTCATACATCCGCAGCGCAGAACGCTATTATGCGTAAATACGGCGCTCCGTTACGTGCAATTTTCCCCGGCCGCTGCTTTAGAAATGAAAATATAGATGCTTGTCATGAAAATACCTTCTTCCAGATGGAAGGTATGATGATAGATAAGGATATTTCTATTTCTAACCTTATTTATTTTATGAAAACAATGCTCTCTGAGGTATTTAAACAGGATGTTAAGGTTAGGCTTCGCCCCGGATTCTTCCCGTTTGTAGAGCCCGGTTTTGAGCTTGATATCAACTGCCTTATTTGTGGCGGTGAGGGCTGCCCGACCTGCAAGAATTCAGGTTGGCTTGAGCTTTGTCCCTGCGGTATGATCCACCCCAACGTTCTTAAGGCAGGCGGTATTGATCCTGAAGAATATACCGGATTTGCTTTCGGTTTAGGTCTTACCCGTCTTGCAATGATGAAAAACGGCATTAAGGATATCCGTGTTCTTAACAGCGGTGATCTTGATGCTCTTTCTCAGTTTAATTCCAAGTAAGGCATAAGGAGGATAAAATAATGTTAATTTCAATGAATTGGATATCCGAATTCGTGGACCTTTCCGGCCTTGATAAAATAAGCCTTATTAAAAGATTCACTCTTGCTACGGCGGAAGTTGAAGATATTTTTGAAATGGGCAAGGACGTTGAGGGTGTAGTTGTTGCAAAAATTGAATCTGTGGAAAATCACCCCGACTCCAAGAAGCTTCATTTATTAAAGGTCAATACCGGCAAAGAAACTGTTGACTGTGTTTGCGGCGCCCCTAATGTAAGAGAGGGTATGAAGGTCGCCTTTGCAACCTTAGGAGGCAAGGCAGGCGGTATGGATATTGCCAAGGTTAAGATCGCAGGCTATGAATCCTGCGGTATGTGTTGTTCTGAAAAGGAGCTTGGCATCAGCGCCGACCATTCCGGACTTATGGAAATTACTGAAGACGTTCCATTGGGTACTTCTGTTAAAGATTTATATGATATCGACGATATTGTGTTTGAGGTAGATAACAAATCCTTGACCAACCGTCCCGATCTTTGGGGCCATTACGGTATTGCCAGAGAATTTGCGGCTATCAGCGGCAGAAAATTAAAGGCTGTAGATATGCTGAATGCAGCCGACTACGAAACCTTACCTGAGGTCGATATTGAAATTGTTGATAAAGAGCACGGCTATAGATATACTTCTGCCATTATTGAAAACGTAACCAGAAGAGTATCACCCGTTAATATGAGGATACGACTGTTCTATTGCGGTATGCGTGCAATTAACTTCTTAGCCGACCTTACAAATTACGTGATGCTGGAATTGGGTCAGCCTATGCACGCTTTCGACCATAATATTGTTAAGAATATTCAGGTTCGCCGCTTTGAAGAGCCCTTTACCTTCAAAACTCTTGACGGTAATGATAGACCTATTGATGAAAATACTCTAATGATCTGCTCTGATAACAAGCCTGTTGCGGTTGCAGGTATAATGGGCGGTCTCGATTCTGAAATAGTGGATACCACCACAAGTCTGCTTTTAGAGTCTGCGAATTTTGACGGTGTTTGCATTCGTAAGACTTCTTCCCGTATCGGTCTGCGTACCGACGCAAGTATGCGTTACGAGAAGATGCTTGACCCTGAAATGACAATGACAGCCGCAATGCGTTATCTTAAGCTATTGACTCAGTATGATTGCGGCGCAAAGATCGTTTCCCGAATAACCGATAAGAGAGAATATTCCTTCCCTCCGGTAAACATTAAGTTTGATAAAAAGTTTGTAGACAGATATACAGGTATTGAGATCTCTGATGAGCATATTGTAAATACTCTTACTGCTCTTGGATTTAAGGTTCAGTATGAATGCGGCAATTTTGATGTTGACGTTCCTACTTGGAGAATCACTAAGGACGTTACTATCAAGGCTGATATAATTGAAGAAATTACACGTATTTACGGTTATGACAACTTTGAGATCAAATCCCCTTTAAGCATTCTCGAGCCTGTTCCCGAAACCGTTAACCGCAGGGATGATTTTGCCGTTAAGAATATGCTGGCAGATAAGTTCTGTATGAACGAGGTGCATTCCTACGTTTGGTGTGACTTGCGCAAATTTAAGGAGATCGGCATTGAAGTAGAAAACAATGTAAGAATTATAAATTCTCTTTCTACTGACTGGACCACCTTGCGTAACAGTATGGTACCTACTTTGCTTACTATGGTAAATGAAAATAAATACTTTGCTCCCGATTTCGGCATTTTTGAAATAGGCCGTGTTGTGGAAGGCAAGAGGGAAGACGGTACCTGCAACGAACGCAAAAAGCTTGGTATTGTTTCCTTTGGTAAAACCTGTGACGAACAGGGCCTGTTCTTCAGAATGAGAGACATTGTTATAACTTTATTCAAGACCTTAAAGAATAAGGATATTGAATTTGTTTCAGCCGAAAGTGCAAAGGCATACCTTCATCCCGTAAACACCGTTGATATAATGGTTGAGGGTAAGAAGCTCGGCTACATGGCTGTCGTTCATCCTTCTGTTAAAAAGCTAATAGATAAAAAGGCTTCTATTGTTTGCGCCCAGATTGATATGGATATGTTCTCTGAGCTATCCTCCGATGAACGCTCATTTAAGGAGCCCTCTAAGTTCCAGGATGTTGATTACGATATTACCGTTGTGGTTGACAAAGCGATGCCCTTTGCTAAAATCGCAGGTATTGTTAAAGAAAACCCCTGCGAGATACTTACAGGCTATAAGCTTGTAGATATATATACCGATGAAGCAATGGCTGAAAAGAAGAGCGTTTCCGTCAGATTTAACTTCTGCGCTCAGGACAGAACTCTTTCTTCCGAAGAGGTTCAGGATTATATGAATAAGCTTATTGCTCAAATGGAAGCAAAAGATATGATGTTAAAAAAATAAATTTTCATCTTTTGCTTGAAAATATATTTTTAATGGTATATTATAAATATAGTAACTAAATCGGGAGGTGTGATTTTTGGTAACAGACGGTACTATAACCTTCTCTGTGAAGAAAGAACAGGAAGACGAAATGAAGCGTACGGTCACTCAGGTGTATGATGCGCTCAAAGAAAAGGGCTACAACCCAATAAATCAGATTGTCGGATATATCCTCTCGGAGGATCCAACTTATATTACTAATCATAAGCAGGCTCGTTCTCTTATCTGCAAAATAGATAGAGATGAGCTTCTGCATACTCTTGTGAAGTCTTATCTTGACGACTGATATCTTTTAAAATTCTCAAAACCTTATGGGTTTTGAGAATTTTACTATGAAAAGAGGATAACAATGAAGGTTTACAGCGCAAAAAGCAATAAGCTTATAGATTCTTATGCAATTAATGTTTTGGGGATTCCGGGCGTTGAATTAATGGCAAACGCTGCTCGGGAAATTGCCGATACCGTGCGTTTAAATGTTCAACCGCTTTCAAGTGTATGTATAGTTTGCGGTAACGGTAATAATGCCGGCGACGGATTTGCCCTTGCTCCGTTGCTGACCGATATGGGCTACAAAGTAAGCATTGTTTGCAGTAATGATAAAGAGTTTTCAAAGGATGCCGAATATTATTTTGAGCGTCTTGACGGTGTGCCTGTTTTAAGGTTTACTGATGATAAATATGAGGCGTTGGAAAAGATTTATGAGGCGGATGCGGTTGTGGATGCAATTTACGGTAACGGATTTCGTGGCAGTCTTGATGAAGACTGCTCTGAAATAGCCCTTGCCATCAATCGTTCAAACGCTTTTGTTATAGCGGTTGATATCCCAAGCGGCTGTGTTTGCAATACGGGCAGGGTCGATAAAATTGCAGTAAAGGCAAATATTACTGTTGCGCTATCAACCTTAAAGCCATGCTATTATTTGTATCCCGCGTGTGATTATTGCGGTAATGTTATTATTAAGGATATTGGAATCCCGCAAGAAGCATATGAAAACGCTAATTTTTGTGCCTGTATTATAACCAAAGAGCTTTGCTCTTCAATATTAAAACAGCGCCCTCAAAACTCCCATAAGGGTACCTTCGGCAAACTGCTGTTGGCTTGTGGCAGTAAAGAAATGCCCGGAGCGGCTTCTCTTGCATTGTTTGGAGCATTAAAAAGCGGTGTAGGATTAACTCTCCTTGCTTCAGAGCAAAGTGTATGTGATAAGGCTTCATATAAATTTGCGGAACCTATATATGCTCCCTTTGATTCTATTGGAGATCTTGCCGATAATGTAAGAGAGGTAGCCTTTGGCTGCCAGGCAGCGGTTGTTGGATGCGGCCTGGGCCGAGGAGAGGAAGCAGGAGAAGTGGTAAATGAATTATTGCAAGTGGAAGGCTTGCCGCTTCTTATTGATGCCGACGGTATAAATGCCCTTAAGACGAATATAAATATATTAAAAGGCAGAAGCGGCGGTTGTGTTATTACGCCTCATCCAAAGGAAATGTCTTCGCTTTCAGGGTTAACTCTGACGGAAATTTTAAACGACCGAATAGGAGTTGCAAAAAATATGGCGCTTGAGCTAAACAGCGTTGTAGTGCTTAAAGGCGCCCATACAATAATTGCGGTTCCAGATAATAGTGTTTATATTAACCTTGTAAGTAATTCAGGCCTTGCGAAGGGCGGAAGCGGTGATGTTCTGGCGGGTGTAATAGGTTCACTGTTGGCTCAGGGCTACAGCACGAAAGATGCGGCTGTGTTAGGCGTATATCTCCATTCTAAAGCAGCCGATTATTGCGCTGCAAAATCAGGGGAGGAAACAATGCTTCCAAGCGAACTGCCCTTGTATTTTAATGAGGTTTTCTCAGAACTTAAAGGGGCTGAATAAAAATTGAAAAAGCGTGTTCTTTTATCCGTTGTGGCATTGGCTTTAATTATTGTAGTGTGTTTTGCCGGCTTTAGGGTATATTCCAATAACAAAAATGAAGAAAAGATCCAAAGCCTTGCAATGCCTGCTTCCTTCGAAGCGGATATTTCTTTTGATTATGAAAATACAGATTATGTATTCAACGTAATTAAGAATGCGCAATATATTCAAATAACGGCGAAAAGTCCCGTTCATCTTAAGGGCGTTGCCTTAAAAATGACAAAAGAGGACTATTCACTTTCCTTTTTGGGTATGCAGATAGGAAAGGATAAGCTTCCCGATAATATCAAAACTGCGGTAAATCTTATATTTACGGTTATTTCCAGGCTTGAAAATCTGGAATATAACCATCAAAGCATCTCTGAAGAGCTTATTACTTTAAGTTATTCCGTAGGAGATTTGAATTTTAGCTGTATTTATGATAAAATAACCGGTATGCCGAAGCAAATAAAAATAGAAGAACTTTTTAGTCTTGAAATACTGAATTTTAAAACAAACGAGGAAGAACAATGAGCTTAGTAAACGAAAGAACATGGGCAGAAATTAATTTAAATGCCATTGAACATAATTACAATTTAGCTAAAAAACTTTCCGGCAATAAGGAGATCATGCCTGTAATAAAGGCAAATGCTTATGGGCATGGCGCTGTGGAGATAGCTAAGTTTTTGTCAGAGCTTGGCGCAAAATATTTTGCTGTTGCTACTGCAGATGAAGCGGTTCAGCTTCGCACTAATGGCATTGATGACCAAATTCTCATTTTGGGTGCTTCTCATGCTTCTTGTTTTCATTCCGTCCTTGAGCATTCTCTTATACAGACGGTGCCTTCATTGGAATATGCATGCTGTTTAAATGAATATGCAATAAGCCAAAATAAAAGGGCAAAAGTACATATTAAAGCGGATACGGGAATGGGCAGAATAGGCTTTGATGCACGAAGTGAAAAGTCGGTTGAGACTGCAGTTAAAGAAATTTTACAAATGAGAAATATGAAGGGGCTTGAAATTGAAGGCCTGTTTACTCATTTTGCAACTGCAGATATCCCGAAGGATAGCTTTGCTTTGCATCAGCATAGAATGTTTTCTCTGCTTGAAGAAGCTATTAAAAATGAGGGAATGGATATTCCCTGTAAGCATATTTCCAATAGCGGTGATATTGTAAACTATTCTGATAATGAACATTCTCTTGTAAGAGAGGGAATTATTCTTTACGGATATATGCCGGATAAACAAAGTTTAAACCGTAATTTTATTCCCGCTATGTCGGTAAAAACAAGAGTATCTCACGTTTCTTTTATAAAAGAAGGTGAATCTATAGGTTACGGAAGGAGCTATGTTGCTCCCTGCAATATGAAGGTTGCCGTTATACCGATCGGTTATGCCGACGGTTACCCCAGAGCCCTTTCAAACAGGGGCAAAGTGCTTATAAATAACAACCTTTGTCCTGTTGTTGGTAGGGTATGCATGGATCAGACAATGGTCGATATTACAGGACTTGAAGTCAATGTCGGAGATACTGTTACGGTTATGGGACCCTTGCCTGCAATGAGCGTAGAGGATATTGCCGACGAAGTGGGCACCATAAGCTATGAGGTTTTGTGCAACGTGTCGTCAAGAGTAAAAAGAGTTTATATTAAACAGTAATATAACAAGATAAGGTTATAAATTGACGAATTGAAACAACAAGCAATATATTGATAGTGAGAAATACTGTCAATATATTGCTTGTTGATTTTTTGTATTTAACGAATGAAATATATAAAAAACTGGGCAATATATATTCGGGAGGAATTTTCCCGGATAAATTTATTGCGGAGTGTGAATAAAGTGATAATAAAAAGAGGCGATCTGTTTTACGCCGATCTCAGCCCTGTAGTTGGCAGTGAGCAGGGCGGAGTCAGGCCGGTGGTAGTGGTGCAGAATGACGTCGGCAATAAATACAGCCCAACAATAATAGCAGCTGCAATCACCAGCCAGCTTAATAAAGCAAAAATGCCTACTCATATTGAACTGCCGTCTCAGACGGAGGGGCTATCAAAAAATTCAGTGGTTCTTTTGGAGCAAATACGTACAATAGATAAAAAACGGCTCAAAGAAAAAATCGGTCATGTTGACGATATGACAATGGAGAAAATAAATGCAGCCATAAATATAAGCTTCGGACTATCTGAACTTGCGTAGAAATACATAAGATAAGACCTGCCCGAAACAGCCCGCTTTTGCGGGCATTTTATTTCAAAAATTTTTTTGTAGTTGTTGACAAATTAAGTTTTGAGTATTATCATTATTAGGTAAGAATAATCCGGTAGGTAAGGTTACCGTAGGGATAAGGATTGCTGCCGCTAAGCAGTGGAGACACCGCTTAGAGGGTTAGCAGGTCACAGTCGCACTAAGGCGTGACCTAATGCAATTTCAAGGCTTTACAGCCGCGCCCTGCGAAGCCAAAGCTCAAACGGCTGAATATGTAGTTTTTTTCTGCACTGACGTTTGAGTTTCAGTGCATTTTTATTTGGAGGTGAAGTAATGGACGACGGGCACGGTCGAGTGACAATTGTAATTTTCGGCGGTCTGTCGTATTTCGTTCGATTGCCGAGAATATTTTAAAATAGGAGGGAACGGCATTGAACCAAATCATTATTTCGAAGCTTTTAAAAGAACGTCATATCAGCGCCTTGAAAAGCGCCCTTGAGACGGTTCAGCCTGCGGATATTGCTGAAGTGTTCGGAGAGTTGGATGATAAGGAATTGCCTGTAGCGTTTCGTATTCTTCATAAGGATACTGCTGCTGAAGCTTTTACTTATATGAACGCCGAAACACAGGAGACGCTTATTGGTGCTTTCAGTGATGCAGAGCTTAAGGCTGTACTGGATGAACTTTTTGTTGATGATACTGTAGATATTATAGAAGAAATGCCCGCAAATGTTGCGGCCAGAATACTGGCAAACTCAACTGAGGAAAGTCGCCAGGCTATTAATACAATACTGCATTACCCCAAGGACAGCGTAGGCAGTATTATGACCTTGGAGTACGTTCGTCTTCGTAAAACAATGAAGGTGAGGGAAGCTATTGAGTATATTCGTAAAACAGGTACCGATAAGGAAACTATTTATACCTGCTACGTAACCGATAATCGCAGGCTTGTAGGTATTGTTGAGGTTAAAGATCTTCTTACTTCAGACGATGATGAAATTATAGAAAATATTATGGAAACAAGCTTTGTTTCCATGACTACAACCGATGATAAAGAGGATGCAGCTCTTACGTTCAGTAAGTATGACGTAATTGCTCTTCCGGTAGTTGATACTCAGAACTTTCTTATTGGTATTGTTACTGTTGACGATGCTATGGAGGTTATGCAGGAAGAGGCCACCGAAGATATTAAAAAAATGGCGGCTATTACTCCTATAGATAAGCCTTATCTTGAGATCGGCATTTTCGACACCTTTAAATCCCGGATCTTGTGGCTTCTTGTACTTATGATATCAGCCACCTTTACAGGTATGATAATAACATCCTTTGAAGAAGCTTTGCAGGCTTCGGTTGTGCTTACGGCCTTTATTCCTATGCTTATGGGTACCGGCGGTAATACAAGCTCCCAGGCATCTGTTACGGTTATCCGCGGTCTTGCGCTTGAGGAGATAGAATTTTCCGATTTCTTTAAGGTCGTATGGAAGGAAGCAAGAGTTTCAGTGATTTGCGGTGCAGTACTTGCGGCTGCAAATTTCCTTAAAATGTGGCTTTTTGATATTCTGGTGCTAAAAACTCCGGGACTTGGCCTTATGGAGGTTGCTGTTGTTTGCATAACCCTCTTGCTGACAGTAATAGTTGCGAAGCTTGTAGGTTGTATTTTGCCTCTTGTTGCTAAGAAGCTTAAGTTGGATCCTGCCGTTATGGCAAATCCCTTTATTACAACAATAGTTGATGCTCTTTCTCTTATAATTTACTTTGCAATTGCAACTCAAGTTCTGAATCTTTAAAAATCTTCCCGTTTTTTTAAAAAAAACGGGATTTTTTCTTGCATTTAGTTTTATTGTGTGGTATATTTGTACTCATATTATTAACAAATGTCTATCCGAGGTGAACTAAAATGTCGGAAAACAGTAAATATTATATAGTTTCAAGCGAAATTCTTCCCGAAGTTGTTATTAAAACAATGGAAGCAAAGCGTTTATTAAGAAACGGGGAAGTTAAAACTACTACAGAGGCCGCAAAGGCTGTTGGTATTTCCCGAGGCGTTTTTTATAAATATAAAGATAAAGTCCACCCGTTTTACGACAAGGGTATTGATAGAACGGTTACTCTCTATGCTCAGCTTAAGGATAGGGCAGGGGTGTTAAGTTCGTTTTTAGGTGTTCTTGCAGGTGCAGGTGCTAATATCCTTACAATGAATCAGAATAAGCCGGTAGACGGTATTGCCACTATTTCCGTTACAGCTCAAATAGCAGACTTGGAAATGGAGCTTGGTCAGCTTTTGGAAAAGCTTAAAAACAGTGACGGAATAATTGACGTAGATTTTATAACGGGGGAATAAAAAATGGCTAACGTAGCAATCTTAGGACACGGTGTTGTAGGTGGCGGTGTTGCTCAGATATTATTGGAAAGTTCTGCTCGCCTTAAAGATAAGGCGGGGGAGGATATTTGTTTAAAATATATTGTAGATATCAGAAAGTTTGATAATTTGCCTTACAGTCATCTTTTTACCGCGGATTTTAATGAAGTACTTAATGACGAAAGTGTAAAAGTGGTTATTGAGGTAATAGGCGGTATTAAGCCTGCATATGATTTTGTTCTTGCTGCATTGAGTAAGGGAAAAAGCGTAGTTACGTCAAATAAAGAGCTTGTTGCAAAAAAAGGCCACGAGCTTTTTAAAGCAGCCAAAGAAAATAACTGTAACTTTATGTTCGAGGCAAGCGTTGGGGGCGGGATACCTATTATAAGGCCTTTGAATTCCTGCCTCTTAGCAAACAGCGTTAAATCTGTGTACGGTATTCTTAACGGTACCACTAATTATATATTGACCAAAATGGCCAATGAGGGCGCAGATTTTAACGTGGCTCTAAAAGAGGCACAGGCTCTCGGCTATGCTGAAAAGGATCCGTCTGCCGACGTAGACGGGATTGATACTTGCCGTAAAATTTGTATACTTGCAAATATTATTACAGGGAAAATGGTTCCTCCCGAAAAGGTCTATACTGAAGGGATAAAGAATATTACCTCAGAACAGGTAATTGCTGCAAAGGCTGTCGGCGGATCCATTAAGCTGATAGGACAGGCTGTTAATAATATGGATGGCGTTGCTGTTTCGGCTCGTCCCTTTGTTGTAAAACAGGGCAACCCCCTTTACGGTATTGATGACGTATATAATGGAATTACTGTTGATGGCGATTATTTGGATAAGGTAACATTTATAGGTAAGGGCGCGGGTAAACTTCCTACAGCAAGCGCTGTTGTTGCGGATATTATAGATTGTGTCAAATCCGATAAAATGAAATATAATGTAATGTGGCAGGAAGAGGAGCTGAGTCCTAAAGAAATTAATAAGGTTAAATATAGTTGGCTTGTAAAGCTTAAAAACGGAAAGATTGATTCTTTGAATCAGGTTGAGGCGTGGGAAGGCTTGTATTTAACCGAGGAGCTTTCTTTTGATGAACTCAGCGGACTCACTAAAGAGGCTGAAATAGATTTTGTACTGCCTGTATTAAATTGATTACGGAGTAGATTATGAGCTTGATTGTTCAAAAATTCGGAGGCAGCTCTGTAGCAAACGCCGAAAAGCTGAGAAGAGTTGCTTCAATTATAACAAAAACCTATATGCAGAATAACTCGGTTATTGTTGTTGTGTCCGCACAGGGTGACACGACCGATGAATTGCTTGATAGGGCCGCTATGATAAATGAAAAGCCTTCTTTAAGAGAGATGGATGTATTACTTAGTTGCGGTGAACAAATAAGTATATCTTTACTTGCAATGGCTCTTGAAAAAGAAGGTGTGCCGGCTGTTTCTCTGACCGGCTGGCAGGCAGGTATCGAAACGTGTGAAAATCACGGTAATGCTGATATACTTAAGATAAACACAGCAAGAATACAAAAAGAACTTAAAGAGAATAAGGTAGTAGTAGTGGCCGGCTTCCAGGGTATTGATGCTGTTGGCGATATTACGACCTTGGGACGCGGAGGTTCAGATACATCGGCCGTTGCTTTAGCGGCTTATACGGGTGCGGAGCTTTGTCAGATATATACCGATGTTGACGGTGTTTATAATAAAGATCCCCGCAGATTTGATGATGCTGTAAAATATGAATACCTTTCCTACGAAGATATGGAACAGCTTGCTGCAAGCGGAGCTAAAGTTCTTGCCTTAAAGAGTGTTGAGACTGCCCGCAAGTATAAGGTCAAAGTGGAAGTACTGTCTACTTTTTCTGAAAATAAAGGCACAATGGTTTTCTAATAAAAAATATAAAAAATATGCAAAAAAAGACTTGCAATGTTTGGTATGGTATGATATACTACCATTACCTATTTGTCAGGTCTTTTTTATTGCGCTTTTTTTCTGACACAGGGAGGCAATTATATTAGGAGGTGCCGTCTATGAGAGTCAAAATCACATTAGCTTGCACAGAGTGCAAACAGCGTAACTATGACAGCGTTAAAAACAAAAAGAACAGCCCGGACAGGCTCGAAATGAACAAGTACTGTCGTTTCTGCAAAAAACACACTCTTCACAGAGAGACTAAGTAAGGAGGAAGGTGTGTAATGGCTGAAACTAAAAACAACACAAAGAAGAAACGTAAGTCCATTGTTGTTTACTTCAGAGAACTCAAGAGCGATCTGAAAAAGATTACATGGCCTAGCGCAAAGTCCGTTGTTAAAAACACCGGATTGGTACTTGTAGCAATGGCAATTGTTTCTGCAATCATTTCTCTTGTTGACTTAGGCCTTATGGAGCTGCTTAAACTTTTCGTTGGCGCATAAGGAAGGTTGAGTAGTATGGCTGAAGCAAAATGGTATGTTGCTCATACCTATTCAGGCTATGAAAACAAAGTAGCCACAAATCTTGAGAAAATCGTCGAAAACCGCAATCTTCATGACCTTATTCAGGATGTAAGAGTTCCTACCGAAAAGGTAACAGAAGTTTCGGAGAACGGCACAAAAGAAATCGAACGCAAAATATTCCCCGGTTACGTTCTCGTTAAGATGGTTATGATGGATGATACTTGGTACATCGTTCGCAACATCAGAGGCGTTACAGGCTTTGTTGGCCCCGGTTCCAAGCCCGTTCCTCTTACGGAAGAAGAGCTTGAGAATCTCGGCTTTGAAAAGAAGATTGTGAATATTAACTATGCGATCGGTGACAGTCTGCGCATTGTTGACGGGCCTTTGGAAGGTTTTATCGGAACATTAGCTGAAATCGAAGCTGATAAAAATATGGTCAAGCTTATGGTTCATATGTTTGGTAAAGAAACTCCCGTTGAACTTGAACTTTCGCAGGTTGAAGAATTACAGTAAGCGCTCAAACCCTTTGAGTGGGAGGAGTAAAAATACTTTGTTACTCCGCCAAACCACATTTACATCATAAGGAGGTGTACGCACATGGCTCAAAAGGTAGTAGGATACATCAAATTACAGATTCCGGCCGGTAAAGCAACCCCCGCTCCTCCTGTCGGTCCTGCATTAGGTCAGCACGGCGTTAACATTATGGCTTTCACTAAGGAATTTAATGAAAGAACCAAGAACGATATGGGTCTTATAATCCCTGTTGTTATCACCGTATATGCCGACAGAACTTTCAGTTTTATTACTAAGACTCCGCCTGCAGCTGTTCTTATTAAGAAGGCTTGCGGTATTGAAAGCGGCTCCGGCGTTCCCAATAAGAACAAAGTTGCCAATATTACTAAGGAGCAGGTTAGAAAGATCGCTGAGCAGAAAATGCCCGATCTTAACGCTGCATCCGTTGAAGCTGCTATGTCTATGGTAGCCGGAACAGCCAGAAGCATGGGTATTGTTGTTGTTGACTAACCATTGTTTCTGATGTGGGAGGGAAATCCCGAATTAACCACTATTTTGGAGGAAAAATTATGTTTAGAGGTAAAAATTATCAAGATAGCGCAAAGCTTGTTGATAAGCAGAAACTCTATGATACCGAAGAAGCTATCGGTCTTGTTATTCAGACCGCTAAGGCTAAATTCGATGAAACCGTAGAAGTTCACGTAAAGCTGGGTGTTGACTCCAGACATGCTGATCAGCAGGTTAGAGGTGCCGTTGTTCTGCCCCACGGTACCGGCAAGAAGGTTCGCGTAGCTGTATTCGCTAAGGGCGAAAAAGCAAACGAAGCTCTGGCTGCAGGTGCTGAAATTGTAGGTGCAGAAGATCTTGTAGATAAGATCAAGAATGAAAACTTCTTTGATTTTGACGTTGTAGTAGCAACTCCCGATATGATGGGTCTTGTTGGCCGTCTCGGTAAAATATTAGGTCCTAAGGGCTTAATGCCTAACCCCAAGGCCGGCACTGTTTCTATGAACGTTACTCAGGCTGTTAATGATCTTAAAGCCGGTAAGATCGAGTACAGACTCGATAAGACCAACATCATCCATTGCCCCATCGGCAAGGCTTCCTTTGGACCTGAAAAGCTTGGTGATAACTTTAACACTCTGCTTGGTGCTATTATCAAGGCTAAGCCTGCTGCTGCAAAGGGTACCTATATTAAGAGCTGCGTTATTGCTTCCACTATGGGCCCTGGCATAAAGATCAATGCTGCTAAGCTCGGCAACTAATTTTATAGTTGACAAACGTAGAAGTTTTTGATATAATATTTAAAGTTAATGTTCAGTCTTAAGACAGTAGGTGCATTTTAAATGCGTAATGTTTTGCCTGCCGAGGAATGAGCTTTCAGTTTAAAACTGTTTGCGCCTTTTTCGGTACGGAAAAGGCGCTTTTATTATGTTCCATGGTACAGGAGGTGAATCAAAGTGCCAAGTGCAAAGGTTTTAGAACAGAAGAAACAGGTTGTTAGTCAGCTGGCAGAAACTATGAAGAATGCTTCTGCAGGCGTATTCGTTGAATATCAGGGTATCTCTGTTGAAGAAGATACAAAGCTCAGAACTCAGCTTCGTGAAGCAGGTGTTAAGTACAACGTAGTTAAGAATACTCTCGTTAAGCGTGCTGCAGACGAATTAGGTTTTAACGAACTTGATGGTATCCTTAACGGTACTACCGCTATGGCTGTATCTGAGGACCTCGTTGCTCCCGCAAAGGTTCTTTGCGAATTTGCAAAGAAGAATGAAAACATTAAGATCAAGGCAGGTATACTCGAAGGTAGAGTTATCGATGCTGCTGAAGTTGAAAAGCTTTCTAAGGTACCTTCCAAGGAAACTCTTCTCTGCATGTTACTCTATGCTCTTAACGGTAACATTTCCGGTCTTGCTCGTGCTCTTCAGGGTATTATCGATCAGAAGTCTGAAGGCGCTCCCGCAGAAGCAGAAGCTGCTGCTGAATAATTAAAAAATTAATTTTATTAAACAAATTTTTAGGAGGACATAATCATGGCTGATATAGCAAAATTTATTGAAGATATCAAAGCTCTTAACGTTATGGAGCTTGCTGAATTAGTAAAAGCAATTGAAGAGGAATTCGGTGTATCCGCAGCTGCTCCCGTTGCAGTTGCTGCTGCTCCTGCTGAAGCTGCTGCTGCAGCTGAAAAGACTGAGTTTGACGTAGTTCTTAAGAACTTCGGCGCTCAGAAGCTCCAGGTTGTTAAGGTTGTTAAGGAAATCACCGGCGCTGCTCTTACCGAAGCTAAGGCTCTCGTAGAAGGCGCTCCTTCCAAGATCAAGGAAGGCGTTTCCAAGGAAGATGCTGAAGCAGTTAAGGCTAAGCTCGAAGCTGCTGGCGCTGAAGTTGAAATCGCGTAAGTTTAAGCTATTTTCTATAGGGACAGACAGGAGTCTGTCCCTTTTTTATTGTTTTTTTATGAATATTATAATAATAGTTAAATTTGCTCTTGACATTCTTTGACTTTTGTTGTATATTTAATTTAGCACTCAGGCAAAAAGAGTGCTAATTATGAAAGTAGGTATAAAAATGGGGCTTTCGGAAAGGAAACGGCAAATTCTAAATACTCTTATAGATGCGTATATTGAGTTTTGTGAGCCAATAGGTTCCAAGTCTTCGGTGTTTGATAAATTTAATTTATCTTCAGCAACACTGAGAAACGAAATGGCATATCTTGAAGAGATCGGGCTTTTGTATCAGCCGCATACTTCTGCGGGCAGAATACCAAGCAATCTCGGATATAGATATTACGTAGACAATTTAATCAATGCCCTTGAAATAGACAGTCGCAGAATGGCAGATATTGAACTGCTTTTAAATGCAGGGAATTTTCGTGCTGACAGAATATTAACCGATTCGGCCCGTCTTGCGGCCTCTATTACAAACTGTGCTGCAGTTTCTATAACCGAAAGCAGTATAGACAGAGCATTTATTTATTTTGAATGCACCCCAATTAATGAGCGTTACGTTGCAATTATGGCAGTCGCCGGATCTGATGCCGTTAAAACAAGCGTTTTCAATGCGTCCGGGCCCGTAACTGTGAATGACTGTGCTGTTTTAAATAGAATATTAAATGTTCATCTTACAGGAATAGTTATATCTTCGCTGAATGAATCCTTGTTTTCAGAAATAGAATTTGAACTTAACCGTTACGTACCGTCAATGCGGGGTATAACTAAGATAATACGTAATATAATTCAGGACCTTAAAGAGGTTCAGGTGATTGTTTACGGCGAAAGTAATCTGTTGACCTATCCGGAATTTTACGACGTTGAAAAACTTCGCAATTTCTATTCCGTAATTTCCGACAGGGAGAATCTTCCTAACATTATCTCTAAGCCGCAGGATGGTATGGCTGTTATAATTGATCCGGACTACCTTCCTGATTCAGCGCTTATTACTACATCCATACCCACTTCAGATAACAGCAGTTCAACCTTATCGGTCATTGGCCCAAAGCGTATGAACTATTCCAAAGTAATTTCAGATATGCGGTACCTAACCGATATGCTGATACAAAAATTTGAAAACTCAGAAAATAACAGTGAAAAGGGGACAAAATAATGTCTGCTGAAAAAGCAAATAAAACCGAAACAGTAGAAACAGATATTCAGCAGGCCTTAACCGAAGAAAATGAAAGCCTTATAAAAGAACTTGAAGAGGCAAAACAGTCTTTGGAAAAAGCCGAAAAAGAAGTATCTGAAAGTAAAGAACAGTATCTTCGTTTGTATGCGGAATTTGATAACTTCAAAAAACGCTCAGTTAAAGAAAAACAGCAGGCATATTGTGATGCAAAGGCCGATGCTTTATCTGCATTTTTACCTGCGGTTGATAATATTGAAAGAGCTTTGCTCAGTAACGGAGAAGGTGAGGACTTAAAAAAAGGCGTTGAGCTTATTATGAAACAGGTGCTGGATATTATGAGCGCTAACGGCATAGAGGAAATTGAAGCCTTAGGTAAAACTTTCGATCCGAATCTCCATAATGCCGTAATGCATATTGAAGATGAGTCCTTTGGTGAGCAGGAAATATGCGAAGTGTTCCAGAAGGGTTATAAAATAGGCGAAAAAGTTGTTAGATATTCCGTAGTTAAAGTTGCAAACTAAATTGTTATATAAATTGGAGGATAAATATTATGGGAAAAATTATTGGTATTGACTTAGGTACAACAAACTCTTGCGTTGCAGTATTGGAAGCAGGTGAGCCTGTTGTTATTCCTAACGCAGAAGGCGGCAGAACCCTTTCTTCTGTTGTTGCATTTTCTAAATCAGGTGAAAGAATGGTAGGCCAGGTTGCTAAGCGTCAGGCTATCACCAACCCCGACAGAACTATAAGCTCTATTAAGAGAGATATGGGTACCGATAGAAAGGTATCTATCGACGATAAGAATTATACTCCTCAGGAAATCTCTGCTATGATTCTTCAGAAGCTTAAGCAGGATGCCGAAAGCTATCTTGGTGAACCTGTTTCTCAGGCAGTTATTACTGTTCCTGCATACTTCTCTGACTCCCAGAGACAGGCAACAAAAGATGCAGGCAAAATTGCAGGTCTTGAGGTAATGAGAATAATCAACGAGCCTACAGCTGCTGCTCTTGCTTACGGTGTTGATAAAGAGACCGAACAGAAGGTTATGGTATATGACCTTGGCGGTGGTACCTTCGATGTTTCAATCCTTGATATTGGTGACGGTGTTCTTGAAGTATTAGCTACCCACGGTAATAACCGTCTTGGCGGTGATGACTTCGACCAGCGTGTTATTGATTGGCTTGCAGAAGGCTTCAAGGCTGAAAACGGCATTGATTTAAGACAGGATAAAATGGCTCTGCAGAGACTTAAGGAAGCAGCAGAAAAGGCTAAGATTGAGCTTTCCGGCGTTACAACTACAAACATTAATTTGCC
Source organism: Eubacteriales bacterium (assembly GCA_045541395.1). Lineage (GTDB taxonomy): Bacteria > Bacillota > Clostridia > Oscillospirales > UMGS1783 > JAZRWQ01. The sequence continues at coordinate 385,737 of JAZQIZ010000001.1, read as the reverse complement.
CTTTATTACAGCAGATGCAACAGGCCCTAAGCACCTTGATATGACTCTTACCAGAGCTAAATTCAATGAACTTACCGCTGATCTTGTAGAGGCAACAATGGGTCCTGTAAAAATGGCTATGAGCGATGCCGGTCTTTCTCCTTCCGATCTTTCCAAGGTTCTTATGGTTGGCGGTTCTTCCCGTATTCCTGCTGTTTACGATGCAGTTAAGGCATATACAGGCAAGGACCCTTACAAGGGTATAAATCCTGATGAATGCGTTGCTGTTGGTGCTGCTATTCAGGGCGGTGTTTTAGGCGGCGACGTAAAGGGTATTGTTCTTCTTGACGTTACACCTCTGTCCTTGGGTATTGAAACCTTAGGCGGTATTAATACTAAACTTATCGACAGAAATACTACAATTCCTACTAAGAAGAGCCAGATATTCTCTACAGCAGCTGACGGTCAGACCTCCGTTGAGGTTCATGTTCTTCAGGGCGAAAGAGAAATGGCTGCCGATAATAAGACCTTAGGCAGATTCCATCTTGACGGTATTCCCGCTGCTCCCAGAGGAGTTCCTCAGATCGAAGTTACCTTCGATATTGACGCTAACGGTATCGTTAACGTTTCTGCTAAAGACCTCGGTACGGGTAAGGAACAGAATATTATTATTACTGCTTCCACCAATATGAGCAAGGAAGATGTTGAAAAGGCTGTTAAGGATGCGGAACAGTTTGCACAGGCAGATAAGGAACGCAAGGAAGCTATTGAAGCTAAGAATCAGGCTGAGCAGCTTGTATATCAGTCTGAAAAGTCCCTTAACGAAATCGGTGACAAGATTTCCGAAGATGAAAAGGCAGGCGTAAAGGCTGAGATCGAGAATACCAAGGAAGCTCTTAAGGGTGATGATATTACCAAGATCAAGGCTGCTTCCGAAGCTCTTTCAAAGAAGTTCTATGATCTTTCTGCAAAGCTTTATCAGCAGGCTAATCCTCAGGGTGCTCCCGGAGCACAGGCCGGCCCTCAGAATGATGATGGCTCTGTAAACGGCGACTACACCGTAGTAGATGACGAAAACAACTAATTATATTGTATTGTGTGGGAGAATTTTCTCCCACACAATTTGAGGTTATAACATATGGCGGATAAAAGAGATTACTACGAGGTGTTGGGTGTATCTAAAGGTGCAACCGATGACGAACTGAAAAAAGCCTTTCGTCAGGCGGCCAAAACCTGCCATCCGGATCTGCACCCCGGCGATCCCGAAGCAGAGAAAAAATTTAAAGAAGTTAATGAAGCTTATAGCGTCCTTTCCGATAAAGAAAAGCGTCAGCGCTACGATCAGTTTGGTCATGCAGGAGTAGATCCTTCCTACGGCGCAGGCGGTGCAGGGGGCTATGGTGGCTATAATACTTATTCTACAGGTGATTTCGGCGATATTTTCGGCGATATTTTCGGTGACTTTTTCGGCGGTTCTCGCGGCCGCAGATCTAATAACAACGGCCCTGTTCGCGGTAAGGATATAAGCGCTAGAGCTACTATTTCCTTTAAAGAATCCGTTACGGGCTGTAAGCGTACTATACGCTACAGAAGAGAGGAAAACTGCTCTACCTGTAATGGTAGCGGCGCCAAAAACGGTGGTGTTAAAACCTGTACGCGATGTGGCGGTTCAGGTCAGGTTACTACTCAGCAAAGAACTATGTTCGGCGCTTTTAGCTCAGTTTCACCCTGTCCCGATTGTTCCGGTACCGGCAAAATTATAAGTGACCCATGTCCTGATTGCTCCGGTAAGGGCTCTCTTTATAAAGATAGAACAATAGAGGTTTCTGTTGTTGCAGGTATTTCTACCGGCCAATCCATTAAGCTGGCAGGCCAAGGCGGTGCAGGTAAACGTGGGGGCTCCAACGGCGATCTTTACGTTGAGGTTACTGTTGATAAGCATAAGCTATTCCAAAGACAGGGAAATGACGTTGTTTATGACGTTCCGATTACCATTTCTCAGGCTGCAACAGGTTGTACTTTAGAACTTCCTACGGTTGATGGAGATAAAGTTATACAAAGTATCCCCGAAGGAACTCAGCATCAAGCAGTATTTAAGATCAAAAATAAAGGTATTCCTTATATTAACGGCAGAGGCAGAGGCGACATGTATATTCGTGTGCTGGTTGAAGTGCCTAAAGGGCTTTCTAAAAAGGAAAAGGAAATGATTGCTCAACTTGATAAAATTCTCACAGAAAAAAATTACTCAAGTGTTAAGAAATACTCCGAAACAATTAAAGATCTATAAATAAAAAAGCAGCTTTCGCTGCTTTTTTGTTACATCATATCGTCAATAAAATCAGAGATCTTGTTTACAGCCCTGCCTGCCTTTGCTTTTATAACTCTCTTGCACTTATTCTTGTTTGTTTTTGTGCTCATCGTACATAAAAGCACAGCACCAACAGCCATACCGGTTACGATCCCGGTTATATATGAGCTTGTTTTACACATAGTTTTCACCTCGCAAATATATTTTCTTCAAATTAATTTTAAATATTCTTTAATTTTTTTCCAAAGAACAGGTTGATTTAATTTGTAGAATGCTGTATAATATTTAACAAGTACGTTTAAAGCGCAAATTTGCTGTTGAAATTCCTTTTTGTTAAGTGTATAATATGAAGGAGCTTTTATGAAAAGTTTATTTGTAGGTGTTGAAATCGGTGCATCAAAGCATCAGATATATCTTATGAATTCTTCTTACGATATATTAAAAAAAGATTTCGGCTATGTTGAACTTGAAAAAGGCGCTCAAGGAATCCTTGAGTGGATGAAAGGGCATATTGCTCTTCTAATTGAAGACTGCAAAGAAAAGGTTGCGGCAATTTCTGTTGGATTTGGCGGTATTATTGAATCGGCAACCGGAACAAGTGTTGTTTCTGTTCAGGTTGAAGGCTGGAAGGATTTTAATATTGTTGAATGGTTTGAAAATACCTTTAAAATTAAAACCTTCGTTCTTAATGATACTGTTGCCGGTGGTTTTGCAGAATATTATTTAGGTTCGGGCAAGGGTACTGATAACTTTTTCTATACAAACATTGGCAGTGGTATAGGCGGAGTATTCTTCCTTAACGGTGAGTATTATGACGGGAGCGGTTACGGTGCTGCATATTTCGGTCATACGTATATTCCTTATTGGCGCGGCGGATATGATAAAGTAGAGAATATTTGTTCCGGATTTGGTATTCAGCGTCGCTTAAGAGAAGAGGGTTATATTCCAAAGAGTTCAAAACTTTTTGAGCTTTGCGAAGGTAAAATTCAGAATGTTACAACCAAAATGCTGGGACAGGCTATTACCCTAGGGGATCAGTTTGCCATAGAGGAGATAGACCGTACTGCTAATGCTTATGCAATTGGTATGGCAAATGTTATTACCCTTATTCATCCTCAGCTTGTTTCCGTCGGCGGGGGCGTGGCAAATATTGGTGAGCCTTTGCTTTCACCTATCAGAAAATATGTGGACGAGCGGGTGTTTATTTCCGCAAAAAATAAATATAGTATTGTAAAGTGTCATTTCGGTGATGATGCAGTTCCTATAGGTGCTGTTGTCTATGCCGCAAAGATGCTTAGTATATAAAGTTTTAAGGAGAGTTTAGTAATGGATATCAATATGTCTAATCTTATTGAAGCTATCGCAAAAGAAGTTGCAAAACAGCAAACAAATTTCCCTGTAGGTGCACCTGCCGCTACAGACAAGCCGGTTAATTCCTATATTGACCATACAGTTCTTGCTGCAAATACTCCTCTTTCTAAGATCGAGAAGTTCTGCCAGGAAGCTATTGAATATAAGTTTGCATCTGTATGCTTTAACCCCATTCATGTAAAGTATGCTGCACAGAGACTTAAGGGTACAGGCGTTAACGTATGTACAGTTATCGGTTTCCCCTTAGGTGCAAATACTCCTTTTGTTAAGGCTGTTGAAACTATAGATGCTATTGCTAACGGTGCTCAGGAAATCGATATGGTTGCTAACATTGGCGCTATCAAAGATTGCAACTGGGAACTCGTTAAAGAAGATATTGCTGCAGTAGTTAAAGCTGCCAACGGCACACTCGTTAAGGTTATTATTGAAACCTGCCTTCTTACCGATGAGGAAAAGGTTAAAGTTTCTAAGATCTGTGTAGAGGCAGGCGCTCAGTTCGTAAAGACTTCCACCGGTTTCTCAACTGGTGGTGCTACCGCTGAAGACGTTGCTCTTATCAGACAGGCTGTTGGCCCCTTCATGGGCATTAAGGCTTCCGGCGGCGTTAGAAATATGGATGACGCTAAGAAGATGATCGCTTGCGGCGCTACCAGAATTGGTACCAGCGGCGGTATCGGTATCGTTACCGGTAACACTGAACATAAGTGCACCAACTGCGGTCGTTGCAAGTCTCAGTGTCCTTCCGGTGCTGTTACTATTACTAAGAACGCTTATTAATTAAATACATAATAAAAAGCTGATTTAGAATCGGCTTTTTATTTTCGCAGAAGGAAACTACAATGAACAAAAGATTTTGCTTGTTATTTAGTTTGATCCTCATCGTTATGTGTATGTTTTCGGCGTTCAATATTTGTGCGTATGACGGTGCAACTTATTCTATAGAACTGCCTGAAAACTACCAAAAACAGAATTTCGACAGTTCCGATATATGGGTAGATGCGGCAAATTCTCATAACATTAGTATTGTTATTTCTCCCAATGCTGATGGTGATAACTATAAAAACGTAGATAAAGAATACGTTGAGGCTCTTATAGAGCCTATGAAGGCTCAGTTAGAAAGTGAATCTCTCTCTTACGGAGAAGACGCTGTTGTGAATATAAATGACGTTTCAAATAAGCTTACCGTAGTCAATGGATATGATGCTATTGAGTGGAATATAGAGTTTGACGTAATTATCAGCGGGGATTCTTATACTACTTATCAAAAGATATATTCTTTTGCCAGCGTAAACTATATCTATACGTTAACCTTTACCCATTTTGACAGTCCGCTATTTAGTTCCGATGAGGTGTCGGCATTAAATAGTTTTAAGATCAAGGACGATCTGTTTACCGAAGCTACTATTGCGCCTGATAATGAGCCGCAAGGGATGAGCCTTTTTGCTATCCTTGTGATTATCGCGGCGATTATTATAATAATAGACGTTGCTGTTGTTTCGATTATTATAATAAAAACAAGAAAAATTTAAATTTTTTAGCGAGTATCTTCTTGATACTCGCTTTTTTAGGGGTCAATATGAAGGAATTGCTTTTTAAATATCAGGATCTGAAGTATAAAGAATTTCATTTAAAACTAATGCCCGGTATAAATGACGACCGAGTAATAGGGGTCCGTGTGCCGCAAATAAAAAGAATTGCTTCCCAAATACAGGGTACGGAAAAAGCAAAGGAATTCTTGTGCTGTTTGCCTCATGAATATTATGAGGAAAACAATATTCATTGTTGTCTGATCTCATCGATTAAAGATTTTGATAGTTGTCTTTTGGAAGTGGAAAGATTTTTGCCTTATATTAATAATTGGGCAACCTGTGATATCCTTCGCCCGAAAGCCCTGAAACAAGAACCGCAAAAGCTTATGGATAAAATACTGTTATGGCTCAAAAGTGACAAAGAATATACTGTCCGTTTTGCCATAGAAATGCTTATGGTGAATTATTTGGATAAATATTTTTCAGAAGACCATCTTTATCTTGTTGCAAGTATACGTTCCGAGAAGTATTATATCAATATGATGATAGCATGGTATTTTGCCGAGGCTTTATGTAAGCAATATGATTATGCAATTAAAATACTTGAACGCAAAAAACTTTCGGTTTGGTGCCATAATAAAACAATCCAAAAAGCAATAGACAGCTTCCGTATCACAAAAGAAACAAAAGAATATTTAAGATCACTTAGAATAAAATGAAAGAGGATTCTCTTTCATTTTTTTCATATCAGCTTTTCCTTTGCAATAGAATATAAACAGGAGGGGTAAGCAGTGAAAATATTTTTATTCAGAAAACAAACAATACTTGTTTGCGTGCTTTCATTTATGCTTGTTGCGGCAGCAATTTGCGCAGGTGCTGTTAATAATGATCTTGCCGTAAATAATACTTTTCAAGGGAAAGAGTTGCCTATTTACAGAGTAAGCAGATCAGATAATTTAATGGCAATAAGCTTTGATGCAGCATGGGGCAATGAAGATACCGAAGAGATAATAGAAATTCTTGAAAAGTATAAAGTAAAAGCAACCTTTTTTGTTGTGGGAGAGTGGGCCGATAAATATCCTGAATCGGTTAAAGCTCTTTATGAGGCTGGCCACGAAATAATGAACCATTCCGATACACATCCGCATATGACCCAGTTGTCAGAGGAAGATATGTTGAAGGAAGTTGAAAACTGTTCTATGAAAATTCAAAAGATAACAGGCGAAAGACCGATCCTATTCCGACCACCTTACGGCGACTATAACAATAATGTGATCTCCACACTTTTTGAAAACGGATACTATTCAGTGCAGTGGGATGTGGACAGTCTTGACTGGAAGGACCTTTCTGCCGAAGAAATTACAGAAAGGGTAGTGTCAAAAGCCAAGGAAGGATCGATCGTGCTGTTTCACAATGCAGCCCTTCATACTCCCGAAGCGTTGCCGGCAATTATTGAAACACTTCAGGGAAAGGGGCTCAGATTAGTTAAAATATCGGAATTAATATACAAAGAGAATTATAAAATTAACAGCCAAGGGGAACAATATATTTCAACGGAAACAAACAAGACGTCAGTTTAGCATAGGAGAAGTATGGTTAGAGTAGACATAGTAACAGACAGAAAAAATTTCAATACCAATCAATTCATCAATTGTTTAAAGGACAAAAATTTAATTTATATAAAAAATAATAAAAAAATATATGACAGTGCAAATAATCAGTTGGACTTTCTTGTTACGGAATACTCTAACAAAGACAGTGTAATATCTAAAGCAAAGTACGTTTTGTTGTGCTGTGAAAGACTATCTCAAATAAAATTCATAAAAAATGCTGTGGTGTTACTTGATAATTCTGAATTTATGGCTTATGATATTGTGCCGCCATACTCCTATGTTGTCTCTTGCGGAGTGGGCGAAAAAAATACAATCTCATTATCTGGGATCAATGAGTGTAGTTTGGCGCTTAATATAGCCAGAAAGGTTCGCGGTTTTGAGATACAGGAATGTGTTATTAACAACATTTGCCCCATAAAAAATATTTATACGGCAATTTTCGCATATTCGATTTTAGTACTATCCCATAAGGAGGATGCTCTGTGTGTTCGGAATACAAAAGCAATACAGTAACCGTTTCAGGTGTTGTAAAAACGCCACCGGTGTATAGCCATAGCTGTTATAATGAAGAATTTTATAAAGTGGAGGTCTTGGTATGTCGCTGCAGTGGCGTGTATGATAAAGTAGACGTAATTGTTTCACAAAAGTTGTATCCAATGAAGAATATATCCATAGACGATAATTTGAGAGTTGTAGGGGAATACCGTTCTAAAAACTTTTGGGAAAACGGAAAGAATAAGCTGATTTTAACTTTGTTTGCGCAAAAAATAGATCTTTTGATCAACAGAGAGCCGTTATTCGATAACGAAGCTCAGATTGAAGGCTTTATTTGTAAGCCCGTAGTTTTTAGAAAAACTCCATTAAACAGGGAGATATCCGATATAATGCTTGCAGTAAACAGGCGAAATGGAAAAAGTGATTATATCCCTTGTATTGCCTGGGGGAGAAACGCAGTATTTGCTTCCGGTATGAACGTTGGAACAAAGATACGTATTACGGGAAGAATTCAAAGCAGAAAATACTTAAAGCAAACCGAAAATGGAAAAATTGAAAAAATAGCAAATGAAATTTCCGTTTCGGAGCTGGACCTTGCAGAATAATGCAAGAAAAATTGCATTAAAAAACATTTATTTTAGGTATAATATATAAAAATATTGGTTATAAGGCGGAGAAAATGAAATCTCCGCTTTATTTTTATGCAAAAAAACTTGTAAACACAAATCTAAAATGATAAAATAATAAAACAAAATAATAACTTGGAGGATTTTATGTCTTCAGACTTATTAACAAAATTAGAAGAGTCCTATTCTTCCTTTTCAAAAGGGCAGAAGGCTATTGCCAAATACATATTGGACCATTACGATAAAGCTGCTTTTATGACAGCCGCAAAACTTGGCAGTACAGTAGGCGTTAGTGAATCTACGGTAGTTCGCTTTGTTGTTGAGCTGGGTTATGACGGTTATCCCGATCTAAAAAAGGTTCTTCAGCAACTAATTAAAAATAAGCTTACTGTTGTTCAACGTGTTCACGTAACGGAAGATCGTATTTCCGAAAACGGTGTGTTACACAGTATGTTGAATTCCGATATAGCAAATATCTCGGAAACTCTTAACAGAGTCGATGAAATAGAATTTAATAATTCTATTGATGCTATAGTGAATGCGCGTAAAATTTACATTATCGGTGCACGCAGTTCAAGCACTCTGGCATATTTTTTAAGTTTTAATCTTAATCTTATTTTTGATAATATCCGTCTTATTGAGGTTAACGGAGCCAGCGAAGTTTTTGAGCAGATGATCAGAATAGGTAAGGATGACGTTGTTATCGGAATAAGCTTTCCCCGTTATTCTCAAAGAACAGTAAAAGCATTGCGCTTTGCTAAAAACAGAGGTGCGAAGGTTATTTCTATAACTGACAGTAAAACTGCACCTGTTGCTATAGAGGCAACTCATTTGCTTATTTCAAGAAGCGATATGGCTTCTTATGTCGATTCTTTAGTTGCTCCAATGAGTTTAATAAACGCGCTTATTGTTGGTGTAACAATGCGTAAAAAAAATGAAATCGAAGAAATATTCACTGAACTGGAAGATATTTACGATGAGTATGACGTTTATGATAAAACCCATTCGGTAGCCCCGGAGAAGAGTGATAGTAATGAGCCGTAATAAAAAAGCCGCAGCAATTATCGGAGCAGGCGCCGCCGGTCTTTTTAGCGCATATATGCTTTCTTTGAACGGTATTGAGGCAGATCTTTATGAAAAGAATAACCGCCTTGGAATGAAACTTGGAATTACAGGCAAGGGAAGATGTAATATTACAAATAACAGCTCTATAGAGGGGCTCATGAACAGCACTGTTACTAATAATCGGTTTATGTACAGCTCTTATTCTTCATTCCTGCCGGAAGATCTGATGAATATTCTGGAGTCAAACGGTCTTCCCTTGAAAACAGAAAGGGGAAATCGCGTTTTTCCCGTTTCGGATCGGGCTCTGGACGTTGTTTCATTCTTTTTAAGAAATATTGATGGCTCGTCTGTCAGTATTATTCGTGAAGCTGTCAATAATATTAATTATAGTGATGGTTTTATTGTTAATGGCCGTGAATATGATAATGTGATCATTGCAACCGGCGGGTTGTCTTATCCTAAAACAGGCAGTACAGGTGATGGATATAGGTTTGCAAAAGCCTTTGGTCATACCGTTATTGCACCGAGAGCTTCCTTGATCCCGCTTGAGTCTGAGGATAAATTTTGTTCCCGGTTACAAGGTCTATCTTTAAAGAACGTTGCGGTCACCTTTAAGGATGCCGGAGAAAAGGTTATTTATTCCGAGCAAGGGGAGATGCTTTTTACTCATTTCGGGATATCAGGTCCGTTGGTTTTAACCGCTTCAGCTTATATGCGGGAAGAAAATATCAATAATTATAAGGCTATAATAGATTTGAAACCGGCTCTTGATGAGAAAGCTTTGGATAATCGAATTCTAAGGGATTTTGGTACTGCACAGAATAAAGAATTTAAAAATTCTCTTTCTGCTTTATTGCCGCAAAAGCTTATCCCTGTTATAGTGGAGCTTTCCGGTATTTCTCCTATTAAACAGGTGAATACTGTCACAAAAGAAGAGCGTTTAAGACTGGTTAATTTGATTAAAAACTTTACAGTTAAAATAAGCAACAGAAGGCCTATCACTGAAGCGGTAGTAACAGCAGGCGGAGTTAACGTAAAGGAGATCTCGCCCAAAACAATGGAGTCAAAATTATGTGAGGGGTTGTATTTTGCCGGTGAGGTTATTGATGTCGATGCCCTTACCGGAGGTTTTAATTTGCAAATAGCTTTTTCTACAGCCGCAGCTGCGGCAAGTGCAATTACCGAAAAGGTATGGAATTCATAGGAGGAACATTATGGCTGTAAATATAGCGATTGACGGCCCTGCAGGCGCAGGCAAAAGCAGCGCTGCAAAGGCTTTGGCAAAGAAAATGTCTTTTATTTATATGGATACCGGCGCGTTATACCGCGCTGTTGGTCTTTACTGCTTAAGACAGGGTGTGGCATTACTTAAGGATGAAGAGTCTGTTGCGCCGCATTTAAAGGACATTGTTGTAGAAATTAAATTTATAGAAGGCAATCAGCACGTATTTCTTAATGGGGAAGATGTTTCTTCTCTCATAAGAACTCAGGAAGTTTCTATGGCTGCGTCTGACGTATCCTCTATCCCTAAGGTCAGAGCGTTTCTGCTGGACCTTCAAAGAAATATTGCCTCAACCACAAACCTTATTATGGACGGTAGGGATATAGGTACAGTTATTTTACCGGACGCCGACGTGAAAATCTTCTTAACTGCTTCGGCACAGGCTCGAGCGCAAAGAAGAACCCTTGAGCTTAAAAACAAAGGGGAAAAGGTTGAGTATGAACAAGTCCTTAAAGAGATCATAGAACGCGATACCAATGATTCAACCAGAGAAATTGCCCCTTTAAAGGTCGCTGAGGGCGCTTACGTGCTTGATAATTCCGAACTGAACGAATCTCAGACAGTGGAAAAAATGGAGGAGATCATAAAGGAGAAAATAGGGTAATGTTCTACAAGGTTATTCGTGCTATTGCTATTGTTTTGATAAAAGCTTTGTTTTTTGTTAAATATAATAACAGGGAAGTTCTTAATTCCGAAGAACTAAAAGGTGGATATATTATTGCCGCTAACCATATTTCCATGGTGGATCCTGTTATAGTAGCTTGCGCCGAAAGAAAACGATATGTTCATTTTATGGCTAAGATAGAGCTTTTTAAGAATAAGTTTTTAGCTTGGTTGTTACATAATCTTAAGGCATTTTCTGTGGATCGTTCAAAGGCAGATCTTAATGCAGTAAAAACATCTCTTTCTCTTTTAAAAAACGGCCATATACTAGGCATTTTTCCGCAGGGAACAAGAGTTGCTCCCGATGAAAGCTCAAGTGCCAAGCTTGGCGCAGTTCAGTTTGCTTTTAAAACCAATTCTCCTATTGTGCCTGTAGGCATTTATACCAAAGGAGGCAGAGTCAAAGTATTTAGAAGAGTCTTCGTTACGTTTGGTAAGCCTATAATTTTAAGAGAAATTGGTATTCAGGATGCTAAACCCGATTCGTTGATTAAGGCAAGTGATTATCTTATGAATGAAATTTCACAGTTGATGGAGCATCATTATGAATAAAATCATTCTTGCAAAAACTGCTGGATTTTGTTTTGGTGTTAACCGCGCAGTTGAGCACATTTACGGGCTTGTAAATAATGGCGGGGGTAATATATGCACTTATGGTGAGCTTATTCATAATCCTGTTGTAACTGAGGATCTTTATAATAAAGGTGTTATTTGTATTAGCTCCTTATCTGAGATACCTGAGGGATCAACGGTTGTTATAAGGACACACGGTGTCGGGGCCGACGTAATTGATTATCTTGACAATAATAAAATCCCTTATGTTAATATGACTTGTCCTTTTGTTTTACGCATACAAAAAATAGCGGATAGGGCAGGGGTGGAGAATAAGGCTTTTATCATTGCAGGCAATGAGGAGCATCCCGAGGTTATGGGTATCAGAGGTCATTACCGTGGAAAAGACTTTTTTACTGTAAAAAGCGCTCAAGACTTGATTGAACTAGATAAGAATGCGAATTTGGAACACAAAAATCCAATTTTAGCAGCTCAAACAACCTTCAACAAGGCAGAATGGAAAAAAATTTGCAAAGAATTTGCAAATTTACACTATACAAATGCAAAGATTTTTGATACAATATGTAGTGCGACAAGCGAAAGGCAGGCTGAGGCAGAAAATATAGCAAAAACTGTTGGATCTATGATAGTGATCGGCGGCAAAGAAAGCTCAAACAGTCAGAAGCTATATGAGATATGTAAGGCTTGTTGTGAAGATACGGTCTTTATTGAAAGGGCCGCAGAATTAGTTAATAAAAATTATTATAAATTTCCGATAGGCATAACGGCCGGTGCCTCTACGCCTAAAGGAACAATCGAGGAGGTTTTTAAAACCATGGAAAATCAGGTTGAAAACATGGAAAAGGAGCTGTCTTTTGCAGAAGCACTGGAACAGTCCTTTAAAACTATACGTAGAGGAGAAGTCATTACCGGTACTGTTATGGCTGTAATGTCTACCGAAGTTCAGGTAGATCTTGGCGCTAAGTACACCGGAATCCTGTCATCTGACGAGATTACCGGCGAACCCAGTTCAGCTGAACTTGCTAAGATATATAAGCTCGGCGATGAGATCGAAGTTCAGGTTATCAAGACTAATGACGTTGAAGGTACTGCACTTTTATCCACCAAGCGTATTGATGCTCAGAAGGCATGGGCAGTTATGACTGACGCTGTTGAAAATGGTCAGATCCTTGCCGGCAAGGTTGCTCAGGTTGTTAAGGGTGGCGTAGTTGTTAACTATGAATCCAACAGAATCTTTATCCCCGCTTCTCAGATCACTTCTAACAAAGAAGCAGATCTTACTCAGCTTGAAGGACAGACCGTTCAGTTTAAGGTTATTGAAGTGGACAAGCGCAGAAGAAGAGTCATTGGCTCCGTTAAGCGTGCTGCTGCTGAGATGAGAAAAGAAGCAAAGGAACGTATCCTTGCTGAAATCGAAGTTGGCAAGCATTATGATGGCGTTGTTAGAAGCCTTACTTCTTATGGTGCTTTCGTAGATATCGGCGGTGTTGACGGTATGGTACATATTACTGAACTGTCCTGGGGCAAGATCAAGCATCCTTCCGAAGTAGTTAAGGTTGGCGATACTGTTGACGTATACGTTAAGGAATTCGAAGAAGAAACCGGCAGAATCTCTCTCGGTTATAAGGATCCTAATGGTAATCCTATGGATGTATTCAAGGCAAACTATAAGGTAGATGACGTTGTTGAAGTTAAGATCGTTAAGCTTATGGCTTACGGTGCTTTCGCTCAGATCATCCCTGGTGTTGACGGCCTTGTTCATATTTCCGAAATAGCAAATGAACGTATTGAAAAGGTAGCTGATAAGCTTAAGGTTGGCGATACTGTTTCTGCTAAGATCATTGAGATCGATGAAGAAAAGAACAGAATCTCCCTTTCAATTAAGGCTCTCCTTACTCCCGTTGAAGAAGTAGCTGAGGAAGCTCAGGAAGAAGTTCAGGAATAATTAAAAAATCTTTTAGGCTGTGAAGAAATTCACAGCCTTTTTTCTTATTTTGGTTGAAATGTTGCTGTTTTTATAGTAAAATATTAAAAAGAGAAAATAATTAGTATGTTCAGGGGGTTTATTATGGCTATTAAATATAAAAGAGTGTTGCTCAAAATCAGCGGCGAAGCTTTAGCCGGCGAAAATAAAACAGGGTTTGATTTTAACTTTGTAAACAGTGTTGCCGCTAAAGTAAAAGAATGTGTAGATCTGGGTGTGCAGGTAGCTATTGTTGTTGGCGGCGGCAATTTCTGGCGTGGCAGAAGCAGTGGCGCAATGGACAGAACCACCGCAGATCATATTGGTATGCTGGCAACAACAATGAATGCTTTAGCATTTGCAGACAGCCTGCAGGCTCTTGGTGTTGTTACCAGAGTACAGACTGCAATAGAAATGCGTCAGATAGCAGAGCCTTATATCAGAAATCGAGCTGTCCGTCATTTGGAAAAGGGCAGAGTGGTTGTTTTTGGTTGCGGCACAGGCAATCCCTTCTTTTCAACAGATACAGGTGCTGCGTTACGATCTGCAGAAATTGAAGCTGATATTTTCATGAAGGCCACAAATGTTGACGGCGTATATACTGCCGATCCTCATAAGGATCCCAATGCCAAGAAAATAGATCATCTCACCCCCCAGGAGGTGCTCAGCAGAGGTCTTGGAGTTATGGACAGTACAGCAGCATCCCTTTGTATGGATAATAAAATTCCCGTATTAGTATTCAGTTTAGATGATCCGGATAATATAGTAAAAGCTGTTACGGGTGAGAATATAGGAACAATCATTCAGGAGGAAGAATAATTATGAAAAACAATTATCCCGAATTACAAACTAAAATGGACAAAACTATCAGCGTACTTGAGTATGATTTTTCTGTTATCAGAGCAGGTAGAGCTAATCCCGCAGTTCTTGATAAGATAAGAGTTGACTATTACGGTTGCGAAACTCCCATTAATCAGATGGCCGCTATTTCCGTTCCCGAAGCAAGAGTATTACTTGTTCAGCCTTGGGATGCTTCTGCTATTAAGCCTATTGAAAAAGCGATCAATGAATCTGATATCGGAATAAACCCCAATAATGACGGTAAGGCTATCCGCCTGGTATTTCCTCCTCTTACTGAAGAGAGAAGAAAAGATCTTATTAAGGATGTAAAGAATAAGGCAGAAGGAGCAAAGGTTTCTGTTCGTTCTATAAGAAGAGATGCTTTAGAAAAAGCTAAAGCTCAGAAAAAGAATAGTGAAATTACAGAAGATGATTTAAAGATCATTGAGAAGGATGTTCAGGAACTTACCGATAAGTATATCAAGAAGATCGATGAGATCGCCGCAGCAAAAGAAAAGGAATTGATGTCCGTTTAAATCAGTCCCCCGCAGAAGATCTCTGCGGGGGAATATAGTATAAAGGAAGTTACTATGGCTATTATAACAAATAAAAACAACGCTTTGGATGGCTTTGATATTCCTGAACATATAGGAATTATAATGGACGGTAATGGCCGTTGGGCAAAAAAGAGAGGCTTGCCCCGTTTTATGGGTCATATCCAAGGCGGAAAAACCTTCAGGAAGATAACCCGTTATTGTCATAAAATAGGCGTAAAGTATGTTACCTATTATGCCTTTTCAACAGAAAATTGGTCCCGTCCTGCGGAAGAAGTAAACGCTTTAATGAAGCAGTTTAACGATTATCTTGATGAGATATTAATTGATTTTAAAGACTATGATATGAAGCTGAATTTTATAGGAGACATGTCTAGGTTATCTGAGCAGCTTCAAAATAAAATCAAAACTGCACAGGAAGCAACCGCTGATCTTAAGGGTATAACCGTAAATATTGCAATAAACTACGGTGGCAGACAAGAAATTGTTAAAGCAGCAAAACAAATTGCTAATATGGCTTTAGCTGTTGGTAAAATACCTGAGAATTTTGATGAAAAGCTTCTGTCCGATCATATGTATACTGCAGGTCAGCCTGATCCCGATCTTATTATCCGTCCAAGCGGTGAACAGCGATTATCTAATTTTCTTTTGTGGCAGTGCGCGTATTCTGAATTTTGGTATTCTGACGTGCTATGGCCTGACTTTTCAGAGGATGATCTTAATCAGGCTATTGTAGATTTCAATAAAAGAACCAGAAGATTCGGAGGCGTTTGATTTGTTAAAGACCCGCATAAAAACCGCAGCAGTGCTTATACCTTTGCTGGTGATCTTGCTTTGTATTTCCCATTACCCTTACGTTATGGAGATTTTCATTTCTCTCCTGAGTGTATGCGGTGTATATGAGCTGTATAAAGCAACTAACCTTACAGATAAAGAACTGCCTTTTGCAGTCTCACTTGTTGTAGGCGCAGTTATTCCATTTGTAAAAATACCATATTATATGCCTGTAATTACTGTATCATTTTTAATTTCAGTTACAGTGTTTTTACTTTTAATGAAGTTCTTTGGTAAGTATCAGCTGAATAAGATTTATAAGGTATTTCCCATATCGCTTATGATACCGCTTTTTTATAGCAGTTTTGTGCATATTCGCAGTTTGGATAAGGGCCTTTATTTTCTTGTTCTGTTCGTGCTTGTATGTATTATAACCGATACCGCCGCTTATTTTGTAGGTAGAGCAATGGGGAAACATAAGCTTGCTCCGAACGTAAGCCCCAAAAAAACAGTTGAGGGCAGTATTGGTGGTTCTGCTTGTGCGGTTATAATAGTTCTTGTTATAGGGCTTGTATTAGATCTTGTTACTTCTCTTAATATTAACTATTTGTGGCTTGGAATTTATACTCTTTTGGCATCTGTGATCGACCAGATAGGTGATCTTGCCATGTCCGTTATTAAACGTACTGTTGGTATTAAGGATTATAGTGATCTCATGCCGGGTCATGGCGGAGTACTTGATCGTTTTGATAGCTATATGTTTGTTGCTCCGTTTACTTTGATTTTCTATTACTACATCAATCATATGATTTTTTAAGGATAAGTTAAATGAAGAGAATTGCCATTTTAGGGGCTACCGGTTCAGTCGGAACACAAGGGCTAGACGTATGTCGTGCCATGGGTTATAAGGTTACTGCCGTAACCGGTAACACTAACGTAGATAAAATTGAAGAATATGCCCGCGAATTCAAGGTCTCCATTGCAGCAATGAATAATGAAGATGCTGCAAAGGATTTAAAAGTGCGCCTTGCTGACACAGATATTCGTGTGTTATCCGGAATAGATGGCATTTGCGAAGCTGCTAGTGCTACTGATGCAGATATTGTCTTAACTGCTGTTGTCGGTGTCGTTGGCCTGCTTCCTACCATAGCTGCAATAAAATCCGGGAAGGATATTGCCCTTGCAAATAAGGAAACTTTGGTATCCGGAGGTGAGCTTATCACTGACCTTGTAAAAGAATACGGTGTTAAGATATTACCTGTTGATAGTGAACACGGTGCTATTTTTCAATGTTTACAGGCGGGAAAAGAAGTTAAAAAATTAATACTGACTGCATCCGGCGGGCCTTTTTTCGGCTATAGCTATGAACAGCTTATGGCCGTTACAAAACAGCAGGCATTAAAGCATCCTAATTGGAGTATGGGTGCCAAAATTACAATTGACAGCGCTACAATGATGAATAAGGGTTTGGAACTTATAGAAGCTGTCAGACTATTTAATGTTGAGCCTAAAGATGTTGAAATTGTGGTTCATAGGGAAAGTATTATTCATTCTATGGTTGAATATGTCGATAATTCGGTTATCGCTCAGCTTGCCGTCGCAGATATGCGTTTGCCTATCCAGTATGCATTCACTTATCCCGAAAGAAAAAGTGCAGTTATTGCGCCTTTAGATCTTTGTGAAATAGGTAAGCTTAGTTTTTATAAGCCTGACTATAAAACCTTTAAACCCCTTGACGTATGCAGAAAGGCTGTAACGATCGGCGGCAGTATAACTGCTGCTGTTAATGCCGCAAATGAAGAGGCTGTTGGCCTGTTTTTACAGGATAAAATTAAGTTTTACCAAATAGGTGAAGTACTTGAGAAGGTTCTTGTTAATACTAAAACAGTACAGCGTCCTACTTTGGACCGTATATTTGAGGCGGATGCATTTGCCCGTGAGTTTGTTAGGAGTGAGTATAATTAACACGTTTATAAGTATAATTATTACAATATTCACATTTGGAATTTTAATTCTGGTACACGAATTCGGCCATTATATAGTTGCAAAGAAATGTGGCATAGGTGTTAATGAATTTTCTATCGGTATGGGCCCTACGATTTTCAAAAAACAGGGCAAGGAAACAACCTTTTATATTAAAGCTTTGCCCATAGGCGGTTTTTGTAAAATGGAAGGTGAAGACGAAGATGCCCATAAGGATAATCATAGGGCATTTGGCAATAAAACAAAACTTCAGCGAATTGCAGTGCTGCTTGCAGGAGCTGCAATGAATATTCTTGTTGGGTTTATAATCGTATTAATAATAAACTGTTTTGTTCCTGCATACGTTTCTACTGAAATCGATAAAATTGGCCTTCCGGAACAAACTGTTCTGAAGGAGGGCGACAAAATAGTTTCAATTGACGGCTACGCCGTTATGAACTATATGGATCTTAATTTTGCTGTTTCAAATATTGAAACAGAGCAATTTGATGCTAAGGTTATCAGAAACGGTGAAAGAATCGATCTTGAAAACATTCCTTTGATTAAAACCGAGAACGGTTATAAAATGGGTATAAATTTGTTAGCCAAAGAAAATACCTTAGGTTCAATACTTAAGAACAGTGTGACTGAAAGCATATCGATCATTAGGCTTGTATGGAAGTCGGTTGTGTATTTGGTTACTGGACGTGTTGGCGTTAATGAGCTTTCAGGTCCTGTTGGCATAACCGTAATGGTACAGCAAACTGTTGAATACGGTGCCCTTTCTGTTCTGAATCTGATTGCCTTTATAGCCTTGAACCTGGGTGTTATGAATCTTTTGCCCATACCTGCATTGGATGGCGGCAGAATTTTTATGATCATAGTCGAAGCAATTATAAGAAGGCCCATACCGCAAAAATATGAATCGGTTGTTCATTTAATCGGCTTTATTCTGCTGATGGGTCTAACTGTATTTGTATTTATAAATGATATTATAAAGGTGTTTAAATGACAAAGAAAATATTAGTTGGCAAAAAAGAACTGGGAGGCGGAAGTCCTGTTCTTATACAAAGTATGCTTAATACGGATTCGAGAGATTCCGAATCCTGCGTCCGGCAGGCAAGAGCTCTTGAAGAAATAGGTTGCGATATTATAAGACTTGCCGTGCCTGATACTGAAAGTCTGAAAACAGTTGAAATGCTGAAAAAGAATATTTCAATACCTGTTGTTGCCGATATACATTTTAACTACAGACTTGCAATAGAAAGTGTTGGCGCCGGTGCTGATAAAATACGTATCAATCCCGGTAATATCGGTGATAATTCTCGTGTTCAGGAAGTTGTGAAAGCCTGCAAACAAAATAACGTTCCTATTCGAGTGGGTGTTAATTCCGGATCGCTTGAAAAGGAAATACTTAAAAAATATAACGGCGTTACAGCGGAAGCTCTTGCCGAAAGCGCCCTTTACAGTGCTTCTCTTATTGAAAGATTTGATTATAACAATATTGTTATCTCGGTTAAATCTGCAGACGTTCGTCATACAGTAGAGGCAAACAGGATACTTTCGCAGAAAACCAACTATCCTCTGCATATCGGTGTTACTGAAGCGGGTACTGTTGGAACCGGTATTGTTAAATCAAGCATAGGAATCGGTGCATTACTATTAGACGGTATAGGTGATACTATAAGAGTATCCTTGACCGCCGATCCCAAAGAAGAGATATACGCTGCAAAGAAAATATTACGCTCCATTGGTCTATGCAACGGTGTAAACGTTGTAGCGTGTCCTACTTGCGGCCGCACTCAGGTTGACGTTATTGGTCTTGCAAAAAGAGTTGAGGATGTCCTTTCGGTTTCCAATAAAAATATTACCGTTGCCGTAATGGGGTGTGCGGTTAACGGCCCGGGTGAGGCAAGAAATGCAGATATCGGTGTTGCCGGCGGTAACGGTCACTGGTCTCTTATAAAAAAGGGTGAAATAATTAGAAATATTTCATCTGAAAACGTTTTAAATGAGCTTATGAAAGAAATAGAGAGTATGTAAGTATGGCTGAACTAAAAAGCTTTTATGAATATTTCTCAAAATACCCGCAGGATGATGCCCTGCGGGATATTTTGCAGTTTGCAAAAGTGAAAAAAATATTTGCAAATAAAGAAGAACGAAAACTAAAAGCTTATATTCTTTTTAATGAATACGTTATTCCATCGGTTGTTTCTTTGCTTAAAAAAAATATAAGCGCTGTTTACAGCCTTAAAGAGATCACGCTTATAGATTGCTACAATGGCATCCCCGATGCACGCTACATTTCTAACGTAATGGAGCAGTTGACCTGCGAGATTCCCGTTTTGTCAGGATACTGTGACGGCCAATTTAAATACTCCGCCGATGATTTCGCCATATGCGTAAATTTTGGCGGTTCGGGAATGTTAAAGGAAATAAAATGTGAGCAAAAGGTTTCCGATTTTCTGTTTAACAAGTTCGGTGTTCGGATTAATTGCTCATTTTATGACAAGGAAATCGAAAAGTTAACTTACGATCAGTTTAAAGAAAAAATCAGTGTTTATGAAGAAAAGCCTGAGTTTAAGCCTGTTTCTAAGCCTAAAGAGGCTTTGGCTCCTAATAGAATTATTATGGGTAAAAAAATCGAGCAGGCTTCAATAGATATTTCTGATATCCGCGCTGATTCGGGTATGATTACAGTAACCGGATCGGTTTATGGTGCAAAAAAACTGACTTTAGGCGAAAATTCACAGTTAATGGTGTTTTCTGTTGAAGATAAAACCGGCGCTGTTGACTGTAAATTTTTCATCACCGATAAAACCTCTGAAGCAGCCGATAATTTGAATGACGGTGATTACATTATGGTTTACGGAAAAGCTGAAGAGGATATGCGTTCAGGCGGCATTATTTTGCGCCCGAGATCAATTTGCGGTGCCGTAAAGGTTGAAAGAGAAGATAAAGCTTCGGAAAAGCGTTCAGAACTTCACATACATTCAACAATGTCTTCTGCCGACGGATTGGCAACTCCCGAAGAAATAGTTGAAAGAGCAGTTAAATGGGGGCTTAAGTCCGTTGCTATAACTGATCATGGTGTATGCCACTCATTCCCAATGGCTGCCAAAGCAGCAATTGGGAAAGATATAAAAGTTATATGCGCCAGTGAGGTTTATTTGGTAGAGGATTCTGAATCTGCCGTTTATGGTAGCAGTACGATCGGCTTTAATGATCGGTTTGTTGTTTTTGATATTGAAACAACAGGTCTTAGCGTTGCTTTAGATAGAATAACCGAAATAGGCGCTGTTGTAGTTGAAAACGGTGAATGCAAAGAGGTTTTCAGTACTTTTGTTAATCCGAAAATGAAAATACCTGAAAGAATCACTGAGCTTACCGGTATTACGGATGCAATGGTTGCTAACGCGCCGGATGAGGAAACTGCCCTTAAAATGTTTTTTGATTATGCTAAGGACAGTGTGTTAGTTGCACATAATGCTAATTTTGACTGTGGCTTTATGCGTGCAGCAGCCAGAAGATGCGGTCTTTTGTTTGATTATACTTATATTGATACGGTTCCTATTTGCCGAAGTATTTTTCCTGAATTGAAAAGCGTCAAACTTAATATTGTAGCAGAGCATATCGGTGCTCCTAAATTCAAGCATCATCGGGCCTATGATGATGCTAACGAACTTGCGTATATTTTTATATATCTTTTAAATAGACTTGAAAGTTCAAATGGTGTTCATAACGTTGGCCTTATTAATTCATCTTTAAAAGGTGAGAACGTCAGTGCTCAACGCTCTACCCACGCAACTATATTGGCAAAAAACAGGGAGGGGTTAAAGAACCTTTACAGATTGATCTCCATATCCCACGATAATTATTATCAAAAATTTCCTCTTGTGCCCAAAAGTATTTTGAATGCTAATCGCAACGGTTTGTTGATAGGATCTTCGTGCTGTGACGGGGAATTATTCAAAATGCTTCTTGATGAGCGAAGTGAGGAGGACCTGCTGGCGGCTTGCCGTTTTTACGATTATTTAGAGATACAACCTTTAAGTAATAATATGAATATGGTCGATAACGGATTTATGCAGGAATCAGACCAGTTAAGAAAAATGTATACAAGACTGATGCAGTATGCAAAAATGTTGGATATACCTGTTGTGGCTACGTCCGATGCTCATTTTCTGGAGGAGGAGCAAGAAATAGTTAGGGATATTGCTCTTTCTGTTCGCGGTAACAGATTTGACCATAGTAAAGGTCCGATATATTTTAAAACCACAGATGAAATGCTCGCTGATTTTAAGTGGGTAGATAGTGATACTGCAAAAAATTTGGTTATTAATAATCCAAATATGCTTGCAGATATGTGCGAAGATATGACAAAAATGCCTGACGGCACCGGCATTTATGAGGGAACTGAAAAACTGAGAGACCTTATAAGCGATAATACTGAGGATCTTGCCAGAAAAGACAGACTTGCAAAAGAAATAATTCATCTTGAAAAATGCGGTACGGATAAATTAATTCTTTTTGCAAAAGAACTGCATAGGGCATCAATAAAGAATGGTTATCCCTGTTCCTTTTCCGGCGAATTAAGCACCTACCTCTGCTCGTTTTTGCTTGGTCTTACAGATACGGACCCATACGAAAACGGCATTGACTTCTCAACAAATGAAAAAATCAGTGTATTGGAAATTTGTATTTTACCTGAATATAAAAATGAATTTTTCTGTTGTATAGATTCTCTGCTTGGTAAAGATCATTACTTTTACGGCTCTCATATGGAATATCTTGCGCATGATTCTGTTCGCGGTTATATAAGAAGATACGAGGAAAATAATCACACTGTTGTTCGCGAAAACGTTGCAAGACGTTCTTATCTGCTTATGGAAAAATCAAAGAAACAGCTACGTCTTGATTCAAATAGTATATTTATTGTGCCAAAAAATATGGACTATTTTGATTTTTCGCCTATCCATAAAGTTTTTTCGGAGGAAGGAGTATCAAATAAAGCTTCTCACTTTGATCTTAGTGCTTTTAGAGACGTTCTGGTGCGTATTGATTTTTGTGACAATCCCGACAAGACTGTCCTAAGGCTGCTTGAATACCTTACAGGCAAGCCGGTTAAGGATGTTCCTCTGACAGATAATTCTGTTTATTCGCTTTTTGAGAAAAAAGAAGGTGCGTCGGTAGTTACAGATGGTCTTGAAGGCATAAGTGCTTCATTTAAAATCAGAGAATACGGCCGTCCGATCACGGGCATCAGCGATCTTGTTGATTGTCTTAATGATGCTGATTATGCTTATACGGTATATAGACTCCTTTGGCATAAAAAGAATAACCCGGTTTATTTTTATGCGGCAGTACTATCCGCTTTTGCAGACAGGGTTGATAAAAATATATATTTTGAGACCAGAGAATCTTTGGTAAGAAGCTTCGGAAAATCAGAGCGAGATGATGCCTGCGTGCTAATGAGAGCAATGTATGATATGCATCAAAACGGAATGACTCTTTCTGATTTCGAACTTTATGGATCCGATATATTATGCTTTACAGTAAGGGATAATAAGATTATCCCGCCGCTTGGAATTATTCCTGAGGTTTCCTTGGAAGATGCCGCAGCAATAAAGTCTCAAAGAAGCAGTGAAAGATTTATGTCTGTAGCAGAGCTTTCCGACCGTTGCGGCCTTGCGAAAAAGACAGTGGAAGCCTTGCGCTCAAAAGGGTTATTTGAAGGTCTTGACGAAAATGCGCAAATGAGTATGTTCAGTTTGTTTTAATTCACCCGTTCAGGCAGGGCAAAAACTGCGCGTTTTTGCTAAATTTCACTTGACATAACGGGCTATTTGTATTATTATTTAATATAGCTTTATATGTGTTAAAAGGAGGTTATGTTTGTGTACGCAGCAAGAGTTGTAGGTACCGTCGTTTGTACGGCAAAGGAAGAAAAGCTCGAAGGGCTTAAAATGCTTGTTGTTCAGCCGGTGAATGTAACCAATTTAAAGAATGACGGAAAATGTGCTGTTGCTATAGATGCTATCGGCGCAGGCTACGGTGAAGTTGTTCTGGTGGTTGGCGGTTCTTCAGCCCGTCAGACCGAAGTTACTACTAACAAACCTGTTGATGCTACTATTATGGCGATAGTTGATTACATAGAAATCGAAGGCAAACTGTCTTATGAAAAGGCGGTTGCCGATGCCAAAATTCCGGCTCATTCAGCTAAGTAGGGCAGGGTGATAATATGCAGCTTGCCAAAGTGATCGGATCGGTGGTCTGCACAAGAAAGCTTCAAAACCTTGAGGGTATAAAGCTTGTTGTTATGCAACCCCTTGATTCTTCCGGTAAAGATGCCGGGTCTCCTCTTGTAGGTGTTGATATTATTGGCGCCGGAGTAGGGGAAACAGTTTTTTACGCAAAAAGTAAGGAGGGCGCTATGACTTTGCCTGATCCTACTGTTTGTGCAGATGCCGGTATTACCGGTATTCTGGATTACTATTACACCACAAAGGGGAATGAGTAATGACTTTTGCGCGTGTTGTAGGAAACATAGTTTCAACCAAAAAGAAGGAAGTTCTCAACGGCCATAAGCTTATGATTATTCAGCCGTTGGATAACTTCGGAAAAGATACCGGTTCCGAAACCATTGCAATAGATACTGTAGGTGCGGGCATCGGTGATCTTGTAATCGTAATTGCCGAAGGTTGGGCTGCCAGAACCTGTGCAAGGTGCACTGAGAAGTTTGCACCGATGGATGTGGTTATTGCCGGTATAATCGACAGCTACGTTACCGAAGAAAATAAAATATTCCAAAAATAATAGAGAGGTACTACAGAATGGACATCAATTTGCTTATCGAAGAAATTGCCAGAGAAGTTGTTAAGCAGGGTGTTATGGGTACAGGTACACAGGCAGGCGGTCTTGCTCATCCTGAAATGGCCAAGTATTTTGACCATACCGTTCTCCATGCAAACACTAAAACAGAGAAAATCATCAAGTTCTGTGAAGAAGCTGCAAAATATCATTTTGCTGCAGTTTGCATTAACCCCACTCATATTGCACTTGCAGCTTCCAAACTGAAGGGTACCGGCGTTAAGGTTGCAACCGTTATAGGTTTTCCCTTAGGCGCAAATACCCCTGAAGTTAAAGCTTTCGAAGTTAGAGACGCTATTGCAAGAGGCGTTGACGAAGTTGATATGGTTATCAATATCGGCGCCGCAAAAGATGGTAACTGGGATCTTGTTCGTCAGGATATCAAGGCCGTTGTTGATGCAGCACGTTGCTCTAACAGATATATAGGCGTTAAGGTTATCATAGAAACCTGCCTGCTTACAGACGAAGAAAAAATCAAGGCTTGCGAGATCTCCCGTGATTGCGGTGCCGATTTCGTGAAGACTTCCACCGGCTTCTCCACCGGCGGCGCTACCGCTGAAGATGTTGCTCTTATGAAGAGAACCGTTGGCCCCAACGTTCAGGTTAAGGCCTCTACCGGCATCAAGACTCTTGAAGATGTTCAGAAGCTTGTTGCTGCAGGCGCTACCAGAATGGGCTCCAGTGCTGGCGTTAAGGTTGTAACCGGTTCCGATAGTTGCAATAACTGTTCTACCTGCACTAAGTGCAAGGACAATTATTAATAAATACACTTAGAAAAGGGTGATATAAATGGCAGATGCCGAAAAAAACGCCCTCGCCGTTTCCCGTGCTAAAGAGCTGGTACAGAAAGCTTATGATGCACAGAAGCTCTATGCTGAGTTTGATCAGGAAAGAGTAAATCGTATTTGCGAAGCTATTGCTAAAGCAGGTTACGAAAATGCTGTTCGTCTGGCTAATATGGCAGTTGAAGAAACAGGTATCGGCAGAGCAGAAGATAAGGTCATTAAAAACCAGTTCGCCTCCAAGAATATGTTTGATTTTATCAAAGATATGAAAACAGTTGGCGTTATTAATGATGATCCAATTAAAAAAGTAACTGAAATAGCGGCTCCTATGGGTGTTGTTGTTGCGATTATTCCTACCACCAACCCCACTTCTACCGTTATATTCAAGATAATGATTTCCCTTAAAGCAAGAAATGCAGTCGTTATCTCTCCGCATCCCCGCGCTATTAAGGCTTGCTGCGAAACTGCAAGGCTTATGAACGAAGCTGCCGTTGCAGCAGGAGCTCCCAATGGTCTTATTCAGTGTCTGGATATTGCCAGCATGGAAGCTGCCAATGAGCTGATGCATAACGATAAAACTTCTGTTATCCTTGCAACAGGTGGTCCCGGTCTTGTTAAGGCAGCATATTCTTCCGGTAAGCCCGCTTTCGGTGTTGGCGCAGGTAATGTTCCCGCCTTTATTGAAAGAAGTGCTGATATTGATTCTGCAGTTGATAAGATTCTGGCCAGTAAGACCTTCGATAACGGTACTATCTGCGCTTCCGAGCAGGCTATCGTTGCTGAAAAGGTTATTACAAATCAGGTTAAGGATGCTCTTATTCGCAAAGGTGCTTACTTTGTAACCGGCGCAGATAAGGACAAGCTTTCTAAAACCGTTATTAAGCCTACAGGCGGCGTTAACGCTGACGTAGTAGGTAAATCTCCTCAGGTTATAGCTGATCTTGCAGGTATTCAGATCCCTGCAGGTACAAGAGTAATTATTGCAGAGCTTAACAGTGTTGGCCCTCAGGAGCCTCTCTCTGCTGAAAAGCTTTGTCCCGTACTCGGCTATTATGAGGTTGATAACTGGATGCAGGGTTGTGAAATCTGCTTTGAACTGCTTAATTTCGGCGGCAGAGGCCACAGCTTATCCGTTCACTCCAACAATAAGGAAGTTATTATGGAGTTTGCAATGAAGAAACCCGTATTCAGAATCCTCTGCAATACTCCTTCTTCTCAGGGCGGTATCGGTTTTACTACCGGTCTTTCTCCCTCGCTTACTCTTGGTTGCGGTACATTCGGTAATAACATCACATCCGATAACGTTACTCCCTTGCACCTGATCAATAAAAAGAGACTTGCTTATTACAATCCCCCCGCAGATTTTGTTCTGCCTACCGCAAAGGCTGCCCCTGTTGCAAATGAAAGCACTTGTGGCTATACTCATGCGGACATCGTTGCAGCAGTTGAAAAGGCTCTGCGCGAATTAAGAGGTTAAGAGCGTTAAGCGCTTAATATAATAAAAAATAAAAAAATTTTTAAACTATCTTACAGGAGGTAAATATTAATGGAAGCAATCGGAATGGTTGAAACAAAAGGTCTTGTAGCTGCTATCGAAGCTGCTGATGCTATGGTTAAGGCTGCAAACGTAAAGCTCATTTCCAAGGAGGCTGTTGGCTCTCAGTTAGTAACCGTATTCGTTACTGGTGAAGTTGGTGCTGTTAAGGCTGCTACCGAAGCAGGCGCTACTGCTGCTAAGAGAATCGGTACAGTTGTATCCGTTCACGTTATTCCTCGCCCCCATTCAGATGTTGATGGCATTATCAATGTTCTGAACTAATTATTGTTAAAAAGGAGAAATTATAATGTTAAAAGAAGCATTAGGAATGGTTGAGACCAAGGGTCTCGTTGGTTCTATCGAAGCTGCCGATGCTATGGTTAAGGCTGCTGATGTTAAGCTCGTTGGCAAAGAAAAAGTTGGTTCCGGTCTTGTTACCGTTATGGTAAGAGGCGACGTTGGCGCTGTTAAAGCATCTGTAGATGCAGGCGCTGCTGCTGCTGCAAGAGTTGGCGAACTTTTTGCTGTACACGTAATTCCCCGTCCCCATGATGATGTAGAACTTATTATACCTCATAAGGACTAAGTTAGTTTATTTGTACTTATTGCATAGCCCTCAGATCTGAGGGCTATGCAAACGAATTTAACTTTCATTTTTAACCCTCGGGAGAATTGTAGTATGGACACTAATATTATTGCAAATTTAATATCTATAATAGCATCAAAGCTCACCGGCTTCGGCTATAACACCCTGAACAGTGACCCTGTTCCTCTTGGAATATCAAACCGTCATGTTCATTTGTCGCAGCAGGATCTTGAAGTGCTTTTCGGTGCCGGCTATCAGTTGACTCCCCTTAAGGATCTTTCGCAGCCCGGTCAGTTTGCCGCTAAGGAATGCGTTACTATCGCAGGCCCCAAAGGTGCCATTGAAAATGTGCGTATCTTAGGCCCCGCAAGAAAAGCATCCCAGGTAGAAGTAATGCGTAGTGACTGCTTTAAGCTCGGCGCCTCCGCTCCCTTGCGTGAGTCCGGTGCACTTACGGGCAGCGCACCTGTTACTATTATTGGCCCTAAAGGCTCTGTTTATTGTAAGGAAGGTCTTATAGTTGCCAAGCGTCATATACATATGACTCCCGCTGATGCCGCTAAATACGGTGTTAAGGATGGAGAAATTATATCCTGCCGTGTAAACGGTGAACGTGGTATTGTTTTTGATAACGTTGTTATCAGAGTAAGCGAAAAGTTTGCTCTTGAGGCTCATCTTGACATGGATGAGGCTAACTGTGCAGATCTTAAAAACGGTGATTCTCTCTTTGTTATCACTAATACTTTGGGTGAAAAACAGGATATAAACAAGCCTGCTCCCAAGGTGGAAGAAAAAGTTGCTGCTCCTGCAGCAAAACCCGTTGTTAGACGCCCTGCGGTTTCCTTGGTTACTGAGGATATCGTAAGAAGGGCTGCATCCAGAGGTGAGGCGGTTTACGTAACAGATGATGCTATATTTACCCCTCTTGCAAAGGACGCTGTAAGTCAGTTTGACGTTAAAATTATTAAAGCATAAAGGAAAGGTGTAAAAATGGCTAACGTTGTAACTCAAATTGAAATGATGAAATACCGCGGCACTTCCCGTGCAGTATTTCCTGTAGGTACTATTCTTACTCCTTCCGCTAAAGACTGGGCAAGAGAACAGGGAATAGAGGTCGCTTTTGAAGACCTTGCTACTTCTCCCGTTGCTGCCCCTGTTGCTTCCTCTTGTACTCCTTCTGCTTGCAATGATAAGCTTATGGCTGTTGTTAATGCAGTTATTAAGGCTTATAAAGAAGCAGGAAAGTCTATTGTTAAGGAAGATGTTGTTGCCTCTGTAAAAGTTGCTCTTAAAGCACTTGAAAAATGCGGCAAATAAATTTTAACCTATAGAAAGGTTTGAATTTTTAATATGGAAAACAATTATAATTTTGATATACCGGCTTCGGCTCTTAATGCCGGCCTTGTAGGTACCGGCGGTGCCGGCTTCCCTACACACGTTAAAATCAGCGCAAAGGCAGATTTTGTTGTTGCCAACGGCGCAGAATGTGAACCTATCCTGGAAACAGACAGACACCTTATGCTCAATCATCCCGAAAAGGTTATTGAGGGTATGAAATTAGCTATGGCTGCAACAGGTGCTCCTGTTGGTATTATTGGTATAAAGGCTAAGCATAAGGATATTTTAGAAGTATTTGAAAAGCATTTGGCTGGTCAGACTGCTATTCGACTCCATCCTCTTCAGAATTTCTATCCTGCAGGTGATGAACATGTTCTAGTATATGAAACGACAGGCAGAGTTGTTCCTCAGCAGGGTATTCCTATTGACGCTAAGGTTGTTGTTAACAATGTATTTACTCTTGCATTGCTTGCTGATGCAAAGGAAAACAAGCCCTTTACTCATAAATATATTACTGTAACAGGTGAAGTAAATACTCCCTGTGTCGGTGAAGTTCCTCTTGGCATTACATATAGAGAGGTTATAGATAAGCTTGGCCATGGCGCAAAAATCAGTGATTTCTGTGTTATTTCCGGCGGCCCTATGATGGGTAAGGTTGTTACAAACCTTGATACTCCCGTTACAAAGACTACAGGCGCCCTTATTATTCTTCCTAAAAATCATAAGGTCGTTACTATGAAGTCTACCGACATTAAGGCAGATTTTAATAAAGCAAAGTCCGTTTGCTGTCAGTGTCATTTGTGCACAGATATGTGCCCCAGACATTTACTTGGCCATCATCTTTCTCCCAGCAATTCAATGCGTGTTCTTCCTTATCTGCAGGGTGATTTTACAATGGCAAGCATTGAACAGGCAGCTCTTTGCAGTGACTGCGGTCTTTGCCAGGCATTCGCTTGTAATATGAATCTTGCTCCTAACCACGTAAATTCCTATTATAAGAGCATAATGGCAAAGAACAATTACCGTGCAAACCTTAAGGGTGTTGAACTTGCTCCTGTTGGTGAATACCGCAGCATCAGAAAAGTGCCCACTACAAGGCTTATAGAAAGACTCGGCATTTCTCAGTATAACCATCATCTGCCCTTCGTTGAAGGTGTTCTTGAATCTCCTAAGCTTACTCTTCCTTTGAAAATGCATATCGGCGCTCCCTCTGAGCCCGTTGTTGCGGTAGGTGATCAGGTTCAGGCAGGTCAACTTATAGCTAAGGTTCCCGAAGGTGCTTTAGGTACTAACTTACACGCACCTTGCGCAGGTAAGATAACCGCTATAACCGATTCTATAATCATAGAAACTAAGTAAGGAGTTGTAAATAATGAGAGCTATTGGTGTAATTGAAAGCTCTAGTATTGCAAAAGGCTTTGAAGTTTGCGATGCTATGGCAAAAGCATCTCTTGTAGATATTTTAGAGGCATCTCCCATATGCCCCGGTAAATATATGATAATCGTAGGTGGCCTTGTTGCTGACGTTAAGAGCTCCGTTGAGGCAGGCATGAATATTGCAGGCGAAACTATGATAGATCATCTTGTTATCCCTAATATTGATGATCAGGTTTTCGCCGCTATCAACAGAACCAGCGAAATCGGTAACGTTGAAGCAATCGGCATTATCGAAACCTATTCCGTATCTTCCGGTATCTCTGCAGCAGATATTGCTGTTAAGGCTGCGGATGTTGAGCTTATTGAGGTTAGACTTTCCCGTGGTATGGGTGGTAAGACCTTTATTCTTATGACCGGTACAGTTGCGGATGTTAACAGTGCAGTTGCTTCTGCCTGTGAAATAGTAGAACAGGAAGGTTTGCTTGCTGCATTCTCTGTTATTCCTGCTCCTCACGAAGATATTAAGAAATTCTTATTCTGATTTTAAAAGCCGCTGTAATTTACAGCGGCTTAATTTTTGGTGATATTATGAAGTTATTGTTTAAACAAAAATTCTTTTCATGGTTTGACAGTTATGATATATATAACGAAAACGGTACTCCTGTTTATAATGTAAAAGGCCAGCTATCCTGGGGGCATTGCTTGAAGATTTTTAATAATTTAGGGAAAGAGATTGGTACTGTTAAACAGGTTGTTTTAACCTTCTTGCCTAAATTTGAAATTTATTTGGGCTCTGCTTATGCCGGCTGCATAAGCAGAGATTTCAGCCTTTTTAAACCTTCATATAATATTGATTATAACGGTTGGCATATTGAAGGTGATTTTATGGAGTGGGATTATACTATTTATGATACAAATAATAATATAGTTGCTGTGGTAACTAAAGAATTATTTAACTTTACTGATACTTACTCTTTGGATATATATGATCCTGCAAATGCTATTTTGGTTTTGATGTTCGTTCTTGCAATAGATGCGGAAAAATGCTCCCGTAATTAGAAATGAGTTTAACAACGAATCCTATTCGATATTTAAAAATAAAATCCCGATCAGGGGGACTGATCGGGATTTTATTTTTGGTGACTCATCGGGGATTCGAACCCCGGACCCTTTGATTAAAAGTCAAATGCTCTGCCAACTGAGCTAATGAATCAAGCGCTAAAATAGTATACCAATATTAAGGCCATTTGTCAAGAGTATTTAACTTATTTTTCTGAAGTTTTTAGAATTGCTATAGTTGAAAACTTTAGAGCAAAATGATATAATTCTAATAATACTAAAATGGAGCGCTAAATGGATACTTTAATTAAAACAAATTTTACAATATTAAAAAGAGCGATTCTTGACAAAGAGTACTCTCGTTTAAATAATGAGCAACGCAAAGCTGTTTTTTCTCCGGATGGTCCGCTTTTAATTCTAGCTGGTGCAGGCAGCGGTAAAACAACGGTTATTGTAAGCAGAATTGAATATCTTATTAAATACGGTAACGTATATCATAGCGATTTTTGCCCTGAATATATAACGCAGGAACATATTGATATTATGAATAAATATCTTGCTACAGGCGATAAATCTTTAGAAGAAGATATTATTGATTTAATAAGCTATAATAGAGTTGCGCCTTGGCGTATGCTTGCAATTACATTTACAAATAAAGCAGCAGGTGAATTAAAAGAACGTCTTGAGGCTAAAATTGGTACCGGTGCTTTGGATATTTGGGCAGCAACCTTCCATTCCGCCTGTGTAAGGTTTTTAAGACAGGAGATAGAGGTTGCCGGTTATAGCCGTTATTTTACAATTTATGATACCGACGATTCTAAAAGAGTTATAAAAGAATGTGTTTCAAGGCTTAATCTTGAGGAAAAGATTTATAATCCCCGGTCTGTTTTATCGGTTATCAGTAACGCAAAAAACAGTGGCTTAACTCCTGAAGGTCTTGCAAATGAAGCCTCGTATAATCCCCGTTTAAAAAATATATCAACGATCTATACGATGTACATTGACCGTTTAAGGCAAGCTGATGCTCTTGATTTTGACGATATTATTCTTGTAACCGTGAAAATTCTTGAGGAAAACCCGAAGATCAGAGAATACTGGGCAGGAAGATTTCAGCATATTCTTGTAGATGAGTATCAGGATACCAATACAATTCAGTATAAGCTTATATCCTTGCTTAGAAAGAAGGACGGCAACCTTTGTGTTGTTGGTGATGATGATCAGAGTATATATAAATTTCGCGGTGCCACTATTGAAAATATTTTAAGCTTTGAGGAAAACTTTAAAAATGCAACTGTAATTAAGCTGGAACGTAATTACCGCTCCACTCAAAATATTCTTGATGCGGCCAACAGTGTAATAAAGAATAACAGGGGGCGAAAACGTAAAACCCTTTGGACAGATAGTAATCAAGGTGGAAAGGTCGTTTTGTTTAATGCTTACGACGAAATGCATGAAGGTAATTATATTGCCGATACTATTGCAAAATTAGTGTATTCCAAGGGGCTCGAGTATAAAAACTTCGCTGTTCTGTATCGTACAAACGCTCAGAGCCGTGCCATTGAAAACTCCATGCGTATGGCAAAAGTACCGGCAAAGGTAATAGGCGGCTTAAGCTTCTATGATCGCAAGGAAGTAAAAGATATTCTTTCCTATATGTGCGTCATTATAAATCCTAAGGATAATCTTCGTATTAAGCGTATAATAAATGAACCAAAGCGTGGAATTGGTGAGGCAACTGTTAAGAATGTTGAACTTTTGGCAGAAAAAAATAATATTACGATGTTGGAAGTTTGCGAAAATGCCCATTTATATCCGGCTCTTTCACGTGCAAAAGAAAAGCTTAAAATCTTTGCTGGTATTATTAAGGATCTTGGTGCTTTCCTTGATGATAATCCGATGAATTTCTTGGTTGATGAAATTCTTGATAAAACAGGCTATGATCTTGCTCTTCGTGATGATGAGAATTACAAAGACAGAATTGCCAATATAAGCGAATTAAATACCGCTATAATCAAATATATGGAGGATACTGAAGAACCTACGCTATTCGGTTTTTTGGAGCGAATTTCTCTTGTTTCCGACGCGGATAATTACGAAGCAGGAGATGATGTTGTTTCTCTTATGACCCTCCATACTGCCAAAGGCCTGGAATTTGATTACGTATTTATTCCCGGCGCGGAGGAAGGACTTTTTCCCTCTACAATGTCAATGGAAGAAGAAGGCGGAATAGAAGAAGAAAGGCGCCTTTGCTATGTAGGCATTACAAGAGCGCGCAAAAGCCTTACTCTCCTGAATGCAAAAAGAAGAACTATTTACGGCACGACTACCTATCCCGAGGTATCTCGGTTTGTAAAGGAAATTCCTAAAGAACTTCTAGATGAAAGAGGCGCCGTTAAACAAAAATCCAATGATTTCGATGACTTTCCCACAGCTACTTCTTTTACTCTTAAGCAAACTTATACTTCTCCTAAGCCCGTAAATAAAAATACTGTATCGCAAAAATTTGAGGCAGGGGAAATGGTATCACACAGAATCTTCGGTGAAGGTAAGGTTCTTTCTGTTAAGCCTATGGGCAATGACGATCTTCTTGAAATTCAATTTAAAGTTGGCATAAAGAAGATAATGGCCGCATACGCTAATTTAAAGAAAATATAATTTAGTACTTGAATTTTTTGCTATTATGCCTTATAATAATAAGGCACTTGCCGGTGTGATGGAATTGGCAGACGTGCCGGACTCAAAATCCGGTCCTGGCGACAGGGTGCGGGTTCGACCCCCGCCACCGGCACCAGAGAAACACCTTTTGTCTATGTACATAAGGTGTTTTTTGTTTTATAACAGAATCGGGTTATCTGTGTTGCCTAATAAATGATAAAGATTTATAATGAATTAAATATTTAGTTTGACTTTTTATATAGTTATGCTATACTATGTATACTTGTAAAAGTAATATATTGGGAGACAATAAAAATGAAAATTATAATTGCCGGTGTTGGTAAAGTAGGTTCAAGCTTATGCAGACAGCTTTCAGAAGAGGGGCACGAGCTGGTTCTTATTGATAAAATTGAACATGTTATAGAAGAAAATACTGATATTTTCGACGTCATGGGAGTATGCGGTAACTGCGCTACTCAAGATGTTCTGCTGAATGCGGGTGTCAAAGATTTTGATTTACTTATTGCCGCAACCGGTGAAGACGAGGTTAATCTGCTGTGCTGTATGGTTGCACATAAACTGAATCCTGATATCCATACTATTTCACGTATCCGTAATCCTGAATACAGTGATCAGATACATCAGATGCGCGTTATGTTTAATCTATCCCTGGTAGTTAATCCTGAAAGAATGGCCGCCATGGAAATTGAACGTCTTATTAAATATCCCGGTTTCTTAAAGAGAGATACCTTTGCTAAAGGCAGGGTAGAAATAGTTGAATTAAAAATAGATGAGGACAGTGCTCTTTGTAATATGCCCTTATCTAAACTTGAAAGCGTTGTTAAATGTAAAGTCCTTGTTTGTGTAGTTTTGAGAAACGGTAAGGCTATGGCTCCTTCAGGCGATTTCGTTCTGCAGGAAGGTGACAGAATATTTGTTACGGCTCCTATTAACACTCTGACTTTACTGTTAAAGAACCTTGGGATCGTTACAAGGAAGAATAAAAATGTATTCATTATCGGAGGCGGACGTATTAGCTATTATCTTTCTTCCATGTTGGTCAGAGATGGCTTTTCCGTTAACCTTATAGAAAGAGACCATGAAAACTGCATCCGTTTTTCCGAGGAGATCCCGGGAATAAATGTTATAAACGGGGATGCAAGCAATCAAAAACTTCTTGATAGCGAAGGCCTTTTTGAAAGTGATGCGATGGTCAACCTTACGGGTGTTGACGAGCTTAATATTATACTTTCACTTTATGCTCACGGCAACGGTGTGCCTCAGGTTATAACAAAAATAAGCCATTTTAAGGACAGCAGTATTATAAGTAGCCTTCCTTTAGGCAGTACCATTTCTCCTGACGAATTATGCTGTAACGTTATTATACGTTATGTTCGTGCTATGGAGAATCAGTCAGGTGCGGCTATTGCGGTTCATTTTATAGCCGATCGTATGGCCGAAGCTATTGAATTTAGAGTAGATGAAAATACTCTATTTTCAGGTAAACCCTTGAAGAGCATAAAAACAAAGGACAACGTTCTTATAGTATGCATAACTCATAAGGGTAAAACAATTATCCCCAACGGCGATTCACAGTTTAACGTTGGTGATTCGGTTATTGTGGTTTCCACTTCCGAGGATACCATTTATCAACTGAACGATATTTTTGATTAAGTGAGTATGGTATGAATTATAAAACAATAGGTAAAATTTTAGGTCAGATCCTTGCGCTTGAAGCTCTCTTTATGTTACCTGCGGCATTAATTTGTATTTACGATGGAAGAAATTCCACCGCAAATGCGTTCTTTATCTCAATGCTTATAATAGGTGCTGTAAGTGGTCTGCTTATAGCATTGTGTCATAAAGGCGGTAGGGGCTTTTATGCCAAAGAGGGACTTGTCTGTGTTGGTATCAGCTGGATAGTAATGAGTCTGCTGGGTTGTCTGCCTTTCTATATTTCCGGCGAAATACCTCATTATATCGACGCATTCTTTGAAATCGTATCAGGTTTTACAACTACAGGCGCTTCTATTTTAGGTGACGTTGAATCCCTTTCAAGAGGTGTCCTTTATTGGCGAAGCTTCAGCCATTGGCTGGGCGGTATGGGTGTGCTTGTTTTTCTGCTTGCTGTGGTTCCGGGAAGTAAGCGCGGCGGAGGATTTACGGTTCATTTGCTCCGTGCGGAAAGCCCCGGTCCTACCGTTGGAAAATTAGTTCCCAAAATGCGCCAGACTGCGGTTATTCTCTATCTTTTATACATATTGCTTACCGTTGCAGATTTTATTTTTCTCGTGGTTGGCGATATGCCTATTTTTGATGCCGTATGTACTGCATTCGGAACAGCCGGTACAGGCGGTTTTGGCGTTAAAAATGACAGTATGGCATCCTATTCTCCTTATTTGCAAAACGTTACAACAATTTTTATGTTCCTTTTTGGCGTTAATTTTAACGTTTACTATTGGATCATTTCTCGTAACTTTAAGAGTATACTTAAAAATGAAGAAATCCGACTGTATATGTTCCTTGCAGTAGCATCTACAGTTGCTATTGTACTTAATATTGCCGGGCAGTTTGATACTCTTTCCGAAACCATTCGCCACGGTGCATTTCAGGTTGTCAGTGTTATGACTACAACGGGCTTCTCTACCTGCGATTTTAATTTGTGGCCATCATTTTCTAAAACTATATTGCTTTGTCTTATGTTCGTTGGCGCGTGTGCAGGCAGTACAGGCGGCGGAACAAAATGTTCAAGAATTGTTCTTTGGTTAAAATCAATAAAAAGAAGTATAAAGTCTCTGTTGCAGCCGCAGAGTGTCCATACTCTCAGGGCAGATGGGCAGCCTGTAAGTGAAAAGGTTGCTACTGCTACTGCAATGTATCTTGTTGTGTATTTATGTATTTTTATTGGGGGATTTCTTCTCATTTCCCTTGACGGTTTTTCTTTAGAAACGAACTTATCGGCAGTTGCCGCCTGTTTTAATAACATAGGCCCCGGTTTTGATGCTGTTGGCCCTATGAGTAATTATAGTGCATTCAGTGATTTTTCCAAAATCATTCTCAGTTTAACAATGCTTACCGGTAGACTTGAATTGTATCCTATAATCGTTTTATTCTATTATAAAACCTGGAAAAGCTAAATTTAAAAGCTGTTCAATATTTGAACAGCTTTTTTTGTATAATTTATTAATCCCATATCAAAATAACAGTACAATCTTTTTTTGAGGTACTATATGAATAATAAAGAATATGCCAAACTTGTAAAATTAAAATCACCTAATTCTAAGTCTCCGATTAACGGCTTAAAAGCTTTCTTAATAGGCGGGGTGATTTGTGTTATTGGTCAGTTTGTGAACAATTTATGGGGTAATTTTGGCCTTGATAAACAGACTGCCTCTTCAATGACCAGCGTAACTATGATCTTCCTTGGCGCTTTACTTACAGCCTTGGGTATTTACGATAAAATTGCTAAGCATGCAGGTGCCGGCACACTTGTACCGATTACCGGCTTTTCAAATGCTGTTTGCTCCGCAGCCCTGGAATTCAAAACCGAGGGCTTTGTTTTGGGCGTTGGCGCTAATATGTTCAAAATCGCAGGACCTGTAATCGTTTACGGCACGGTGGCGAGTGTGGTGTATGGAGTTGTTTATTGGATTACGACATTATTCTAATTGTAGGGGCGGCAAGCTGCCGCCCGAAAAAACAATAATAGCTATGAAAAACGGGCGGCTGATAGCCGCCCGTTTATGTTTGATTATATTTAATTGATTTTAAATAACAAAAATTTTAGTTTTTGTTTTATCGGGTACAATCAATTGATATACATGACCTTTATATTGACCAATGAAATTCATCTCGTACTGTGTAATATAAATCTCGTCATCAGAAACAACATGGATTTCAGTATCATCATTAGCAATGGTTTCGACTAATTCGTAGCTGCCATCTGCTAAATTAATTCTATAAATACCGTTATCCTTATGTTCTACAGCGGTGGAACTGTATTCTTCGGTTTCATAGCATACCGCATAGGCGAAGTGTTCACCGGCAACAAACTGTTGTACAGATTTAGGCAAACTATATTCACAAGACGAACCGTCAGATGAATATAAGGTGATTTTTTTATAAGCATCGCTGTCATATTGTGCAATTGTTGTATAGTCGTTTGTGAAGTTATAGATTGGGAATTCATCTTTAATTTTAACTGATATTTCACCGATTTTATTTGATTTATCATCAGTGTGGTCGTACTCAAAGAGTGCCAATGTATCGGTGTTTAACGAAGTTAAGTATCTTATTTTGTTATTTACTATGCCAAAACTCAATATATCATTACATATCGGCGTTATAGTGTCTTCAACAATGTTATAAATAAACAGATCGGTCAGGGTTAATTCTTCATCTCGGTATTGTGAAAAGGCGATATAATCATGCGTTCCCATCCACTCAGAATAATTACTTGTTGTGAATAATTTTTCATAACTTTGGTTTGCGAAAGAAAACTTATAAAAATTTTGATTGTTGTCATCAGTTGAAGTAGTGAAATAAGCAAAATCATTTATTGGAAAAATTTCTCCATAATAGGTTTCATTTATAAAATCGTTTGATTCAAACAATTTAATTTTACTGCCGTTTTGATAAGCGAAGGTTCGCATATTGTAAAACCCATCGGAATTATACAAACACATATCATCGTTTATCCATAAATCACAAGAACATCTAAAATTGTAATAGTTATTGTAGTTCAAAGATTCAAAATATATTTCATTAACAGAAACATTATTTTTGCAACCTGTAAGAGATAACGATATTAAAAGTATCAATACAATAGTTACGATTCTCTTCATATAAAAATCACCTCGTTTTTTATTATACCACACCGCTGATTTAATGTAAATATTTTTGCAAATGGTGTGGCCTATATTGACAGCAGCAGAGGGGTTTGTCTTGGGCGTGGGCGCTAATATGTTCAAAATCGCAGGACCTGTTATTGTTTATGGCACTATTGCGAGTGTGGTGTATGGAATAATCTATTGGATAACAACATTGTTTTAACAAAAAAGGCTTGACCGATTGGTCAAGCCTTTTCGTCAATATAAATCCCCAAATAGCATATCAAACATTTGATAGTCGATACCGCTTTTTCTTGTCCAACGATTTACCGGATGAGCAAAGTATGAACGGTCACTCAACGGATAGAGCATATCTCTTTCACAAGTGTGACCTACGGTAACGCCTAAGGAATCATCTGTATGCAAAATATTCAAATATCCAAGCATATCAATAAACGCATCGATTTGTTCAATCGTCATTTTTAACAGGCCTGAACTTTTTAATTCTTTGCGTAACTTAGAGGGTGGTGTGTTTTCAGGAAGTGTTTCAATAAGGGCAATTACCTCTTTAAAGAATTGCAAATCTCCGGATGTATAATTGGGTGTTGGTAATGTTTTATATTCTTCCAAATAAACAATTGCTGTATTCAAATTAAAACAAAAAGGAACTAAAGCTTTGAAATAAAAATGTTCCATATCAACATTGATATGCCAAAACTGCATTTTTGGCTCATCGCTTAATTTGCTATTATATTTACATATTTCGCAGGTGTTTTCAGAGTACACGTCGCCTGTAGCGTTTGTGCCGATAAATTTCTTTTCAAATTGATGCTCGGGCAGATTTTTAATAAAGAAATAGCAGGCAAGGGCAGTGCGATATTCAGGAGCATTATTAGCAACACCATATAAAAACGCACGAGCCAGTTCTTTTTTATCAAGAGTTTGAATCAATTCCTTGGCATAACGAATCGCATCATTGTGAGAATATACTTTTTCCGATAGTTTCATTGTGCCTTCGCTGATGGCAGGTAGATATGAGTTAACAGATTCATTCCAAAAATCCGCAAAATCTTTTCTTGCAAATTGCTTTAAAAGTTTTAAGGATTGTTTTTTATCGCAAGGACTAACGGGAACTTTTAAGTATGCTTTAACATCATCAATGTATTCTGCATTAACCTTTTCTGTCGGATTGTTGTGCATCATCATAAACATAGATTCGTGCCATTTGAAATCGTTAGACATATACTCACCTCGTTTGAACTATTATATCACACCGCTGATTTCATGTAAATATTTTTGCAATTTACTGTGTCCTATATTGACAGCATCAGAAGGATTTATCCTCGGCGTCGGCGCTAATATGTTCAAAATCGCAGGACCTGTAATTGTTTACGGAATAGTGGCCTCGGTTGTATATGTAATTATCTACTGGATTACAACATTGTTCTGACGTAAAACGGTATCGAAATATCGATACCGTTTTTAACAATTTGTATTCGTATGTGTTGTATAACAAATGTAACGTGTTTATATTAACAGTAATTTTATTTAATGTATTTTGCGGCAAGTTTGCAGGCGCACATATAAACTTTTGTGTAGTATTGCTCTATGGTTAACCGGCTATGCCAAAAGTTCTCATAACGCGTTTTGTGTGGGTTTCTTGCTATCTCAAGATTGAGTATGTTCTGGTTTTGTGCATTTTTTAAGCGTTTAATTTGGTTATCCCAATCGGCAATACCGTCGAATGGTAGAAGATGCAGATCATCACTTGCAGAAATTTCTCCGTAAAAATTGCTTACGCCGAGATTGTCGCTTATGTGAGTTGCAAAAAGTCTGTCACCAAACATCCCAAGAACGTCTACATTAGGAGAAAGGCATTGTTCATGACCGGAATCCCAGCAAAAACCAATGTTACTGTTGGTATATCTGTCAAGTAACCCTTTCAGGAATACGTCAGGGCGTCGTATATTTTCAAATGCTATTTTCAGTCCGTTTCTTGTTGCGAAATCTACTATTTTATCATAGTTTTCATATCCTGCCTCGGTTGGCAGTGAAGTATCGTCTTTATCCCAGGAATGAAGCACGGCAACAGGAACTTCGAATTTAACACAATCCTCCAAAAACCTAAGAGTTTTCTTTAGATTTGGGGCAGAAATTTCTTTGTTTTCATCCCATAGGAAGGTTGGGGAAGCATCAAACGGTGCGTGAACAGAAGCTATTTCTATAGAACATTCCTTAGCTGAAAGCATTATTTTTTCAAAAGCTTCACTGTTATTCCATTCAGGTGCAACAGCTTCAAAGCCTATATTTTTCATTATCTTTAAAATTTCCGGTGTGGGTGTTTGGTAACTGTTAGCAACCGAAGCACTTACTTTTTGTTTCCACATAACTTTTTCCTCCATTTTTTTAATATAATTCGTTTAAAATTTCATCAATAATACTGTCACTGTATTCTATTTCGGCTGAAAACATACGTATAAGCTCAATTTGCTCCTCAACTGAAAATGATCCATATTCAGTAAAAATAACGGCACCGATAGCGTATATGAGCTTATATGAAAGCGCAGCAAAAGAAACAAATAAAGCACCGTCCAAAAGATCGAATGCGTTTGCGTAATATCTGTAAATCAAATATACCAATAATTGTTCGTATTCCTGTTCTCTCGGTTTTATATATTTTTCAAAAGCTGTTATATTAGCCTTGCTGTAATCTTTTAGTTTATGTAAAATATCGGTCCAGCCTTCGTCAAGTCTTTCATATCCTAAAAATGTATCGGCCCAGTCCTCTATGCTTTTTTGCGGTAGCGATGTATTGCATTCAATTAACATATCTTCTACACGTTCAGCTATAGGCTTTGTATTATTCTGTAATATTCCAAACAGCTTATTTCTATTTATTAAAAGCTCGTCGGTAGTATTCGCATCTCCGTCGCATATTAACGCAACAGGGGAACTTTTTGTGAGTATTATTCTTGCGGCCTCTTCGCAGCTAAGGCCTATTCCGTATTCAGTCCTATCCGGAAGCTCATTAATAAACCTGGGGTGGGCCTTGCAAATTTCGCAAAGATGTTCTTCGCCGATATTAATAATTATATCGCAAAGGTTATCTTTATTTAAAAACGGACACCTTCCGTTTGATAAATTCTTGAACCTTGAAGGCGCTTTTGAAATATTGGCTCTTAATCTGTTACCGAATTCTCCGGGAAATTCATTATATTTTAATGCGGTAGTATTATCGATATCAATTTCCCAACCAATACAGCAGTTATGTTTACAGGATTTATTTATGCATTTAAACTCAGTATAGTAATCCGGATATACGTTAACCATAATTCAACTCCTCTTTTTATAATTTTATCACAGTATTACATATTGGTCAATTTAATGTCGATAATAAATTCAAATCAATATATAGGAGTTTTTATGAGTTCGGTAATAAATTTAGAAAAAATGCCTTCAATAATTTCTTCCTATGCAGTAGTAGGCAAAAAAGAAGGGCAGGGACCTTTGGGAAAAAGTTTTGATAAGGTTTTATCAGACGACAGATTCAATGAATCTTCCTGGGAAAAGGCTGAAAGTAAATTGCAACAGGATGCTATAGATGGTGCACTTAAGAAAGCAAACCTAAAATATAATGATATTGATCTGATTTGTGCAGGTGATCTTCTTAATCAGTGTATTAGTTCAAGTTTTGGTTTAAGAGAAACGGATATTCCGTTTTTAGGCTTATACGGCGCATGTTCAACTATGGCGGAAAGCCTTGTTGCAGGCTCACTGGCCGTTTCAGGCGGTTTTGCTAATAAAGCATTATGTGTAACATCATCTCATTTTTGCAGTGCTGAAAGACAATTCAGGTTTCCTCTTGAATATGGAGGACAAAGAACTCCAACAGCACAATGGACCGTAACGGGAAGCGGAGCTGCAGTTTTAAGTTCGGATAACGTAATCAGCTCTCCCAAAATAAAAAGGATATTGATCGGCAGGGTGAAGGATTACGGAATAAAAGATGCTAACAATATGGGAGCAGCAATGGCACCGGCAGCTGCCGATAGCTTAGTGCGTTATTTCAAAGATACTAATACTTTGCCTGCCGAATACGATTTAATTGTAACGGGAGATTTGGGGCTTGTAGGCTCAAAGCTTCTTAAAGAGCTTACCTTAAAAGAGGGAATTGAATTAAAAGAAAATTATACAGACTGTGGTCTTGAAATATACGATTTGAAAAATCAGGATGTTCACGCCGGAGGTTCAGGGTGCGGTTGCAGTGCGTCAACCCTATGCGGTCATATTTTACCGTTAATGAGAAAAGGTAAATATAAAAATATTCTTTTTGCTGCAACAGGAGCTTTGCTCAGTACTGTAAGCACTCAGCAAGGAGAAAGCATACCGGGAATATGTCATATTGTGAATATAGTAAGGCAGGACAATTAATATGGAATATTTAAAAGCGTTTCTTGTTGGCGGAATACTGTGTCTTATTGCGCAGTTACTGATTGATTACACAAAGCTTACTCCGGCAAGAATACTTGTTTCATACGTTGTAACAGGTGTATTATTTACAGGTATTGGTGTTTACGACAAGATTGTGGATTTTGGCGGCGCGGGTGCTACCGTTCCCCTAATGGGCTTCGGTTATTGCCTTGCAAATGGGGTAAAGGATGCAATTGCAAATAACGGCCCCATTGGCATTATCAGCGGTGGATTAACAGCTACAGCGGCTGGCATTAGTGCTGTAATGTTATTTGC
Organism: Eubacteriales bacterium; assembly: GCA_045541395.1. Taxonomy (GTDB): domain Bacteria; phylum Bacillota; class Clostridia; order Oscillospirales; family UMGS1783; genus JAZRWQ01. The sequence goes on along the minus strand of JAZQIZ010000001.1, from coordinate 342,358 downwards.
TGTATTTTTCGCTTTATTATTTAAACCTTCGGTAAAATAAAAAGTTGCAGAAATAGGCTTTTGGTGTTATACTATTATAAGATCAAAGGTCTATTTTATTTTTGTGTTCATATATTTGTTTTACAAATATTCGGAGGTTTTCTATGAACTATATTCAGGCTGTTATATTGGGTTTAATTCAGGGCTTTTGTGAATTTTTACCTGTTTCAAGCTCGGGCCATCTTGTTATTTTTCAGAATATTTTTGGGATGGACGCATCAGTTGCTGATAATATGCTTATTAACATTATGTTACATTTCAGCACGCTTATAGCAGTATTTATTGCTTTTAGAAAGAGAATTTTTAAAATTATCAAAGCTGCATTCTCTCTTATTGGCGATATTTTTAAAGGTAAGTTTTCCTTTAAAAAAGCCGATGGTGATAAGAAAATGGTTGTGATGCTTATACTGGCCACCTTACCGCTGTTTGTAGTTGCTCCATTTGAAGATAAGCTTGAAGAGCTTTTTTCCTCATTATCACTTGTGGGAATTGCTTTACTTATAACATGCGGTCTGCTTATTATATCCGATATTGTTAGTACCCGTACTGCAGCTCATGCGAGGGCAAAGGAAGCAGGAGACGCTACACTGCTGGATAGTGCAGTGGTTGGTTTATTTCAGTGTGTTGCTCTTATTCCGGGTATATCCCGTTCCGGCTCTACAATTACCGCAGGGCTCTTAAGGAATTTTAACCGTGAGTTAGCGGTGGAATTTTCCTTTATTTTATCTATTCCTGCGGTGTTGGGAAGTGTTGTTCTTAATATAAAAGACGCCGTTCAGATGCTCTCCGGGGTTGATTTCGGGCCTTATATTATCGGTATGCTTACAGCACTTGTATCAGGGCTTTTAGCAATAAAACTTGTTAAGTATATTGTAAATAAAAATAAGTTTGAAATCTTTGCTGTTTATTGCGGTTTAGTTGGTATAAGCGTAATAGTATATTCTCTTTTCTTTAATTAATTTTTGGATGTGTAAATAAGATGGCTAAGAAAAAAACAAGTAAAAAAACAAACAAAAAAACTGTTCAGGATAATAAAAAACCGCTGAATATATTTGTTGCCCTTGGATTTTGCGTTTTTGCGGTTTTAATCTTCCTCTCTCTTTGTTTTGATGTAACAGGTAAGTTTGGCGAATTCATAAAAAGCTTTTTTATAGGCGTTTTTGGTGTCAGTGCTTATATAATTCCCTTTTTTATTGTTATTGCTGTTGGTTCGTTATTATTTTCTAAAGATGTAAAGCATACGAAAATTAGATGCTGGTTCGGCGGCATTTCTCTTTTGCTTTTGTGTGTATTCATACACTCCGTTTCAAAAAATGCTTTGATTTTTGAAGGACTTGGATTTGGTGAGTACATAAAAATTCTTTATTCAACAGGGTTGCCTTTTTCTTTAGGCGGAGTTTTGGGCGGCATTCTTGCATGGCCTCTTTTAGCCCTTATGGATAAGGTAGGCACTGCGCTTGTTATTGGTGCTTTGTTGGCGTTTTCTTCTTTTATGGCATTGGGTAAAGTATTTATAGTCATAAAGAAATGGATGGTCCCCTTTAAAGCAGAGGAAATAACCGAGGTTGTGTCAGACTCCATTCCTCAAATGGACCAGAAGGATTATGACCTTATGCGTGCCAAAAGAGAAGCTGAAAGGGAAGAAAAAAGGCTTGCGGCTTTGGCAAAAAAAGAAGAAAAACAAGCCCAAAGAAAAGCAAGGGCAGAAGCCTTTGCTGCCAATGCGGATAAAATTGATCGAAGCAAATCAACAATAGAGGATATTCCTCTTAACTCCGAGATCGACAGTATGTCAGAACAGGTTATGGATTCATTGCAGGGTGCGCCTATTATTAATGACGAAGAAGATTATATGGATAAGTTTGAAGATGATCTTGAAATTGCAACCGAGATCCATTCTGCGCCAATTCCCAAAACAGTTGCCAATATGAATGCAGAAGAAATTTGTTCGGATATTGATGACGAACCTGTTAATGACGAAAACCCTAACTATGTAATGCCTGATATTGCCCTTCTTAATGCAGAAAAGCAAAAGGTCAATAAAAATAGTGCAGCTCAGCTGAAACAGTCTGCGCAAACGCTAATTGATTGTCTTGATAGCTTTGGGGTTAAGGCAAATGTTGTTAATATGACAAAAGCTCCCGCTGTTACTCGTTATGAGCTTACTCCCGGTGCAGGCGTAAAAATCAGTAGGTTTACAAATCTTTCCGAAGATATTGCATTGGCTTTAAAGGCTCCCAGTGTAAGAATAGAAGCGCCTATTCCCGGTAAGGGTACAATAGGTATAGAGGTTGCTAATACCGAATCCGAAACTATAACACTTCGTAGAATAATTTCCTCTGCAGAGTTTATTAACTCAAGCAGCAAGCTTACTGCCGCATTAGGTGTTGATATTGCAGGTAATACTATTGTTACAGACCTTGCAAAAATGCCCCATTTACTTATTGCCGGTGCTACAGGCTCGGGTAAATCGGTTTGTATTAACTCGCTTATTATGAGCATTCTGTATAAGGCAACTCCCGATGAAGTTAAAATGATCATGGTCGACCCTAAGCAGATAGAGCTGGAACCCTATAACGGTATTCCTCATCTAATCAGCCCTGTTGTTACTGATCCCAAAAAGGCGGCAGGCGCTCTCAAGTGGGCAGTAGGGGAAATGATGAACCGATATAAACTTTTCTCCGAAACAGGCTCCAAGAACATTCAGTCCTATAACGAAAAGGCAGTTAAGAAAGGCGATAAAATACTTCCCAGCTTCGTTATTATAATTGACGAGTTAGCAGACCTGATGATGACCTCACCTCACGAAGTTGAGGATTCTATATGCAGGCTTGCTCAAATGGCCAGAGCTGCAGGTATGTATCTTGTTATTGCTACTCAGCGCCCCTCTGCCGACGTTATTACCGGCACCATAAAGAATAATATACCTTCCCGAATTGCGTTCGCTGTAGCTGATCAGGTTAATTCCCGAATTATACTTGATGCTTCCGGTGCGGAAAAGCTATTAGGTAAAGGTGATATGCTTTATATGCCTATGGGTAAAACAAAGCCTCTGCGTGTGCAGGGTTGCTTTGTAAGTGAAACTGAGATTGATAACGTTACTCAGTTTATAAAGATGAATCAACCCAGTGGTTACGATGATACCGTTATTGAACAGATAGAAAAGAACGCTGTTGAAACTAATAATCAGTCTGATGCAGACCCTGAAGAAAGAGCTGAAGATCCAATGCTTCAGGAGGCGATCAGGGTAGTTGTGGAAAGTGGTAAGGCTTCAACTTCAATGCTTCAGCTAAAGCTTCGTCTTGGATACGCGAGGGCAGGCAGATTAATTGAAATAATGGAGAGTATGGGTATTATAGGCCCTTATGAAGGCAGTAAACCCAGAAAGGTCCTTATTTCAAAACAGCAGTGGCAGGAAATGTATCTATCAAAAGAGGATTAATAAAAGGCTCCGTATCGGAGCCTTTTTTGTATATTTTCAAACAGCCTTGGTAAAATATTTATATATTTTATTTCAGGAGTATAATGTATGAATATCCAAAGAAGAGGTTTAATAAGAATAATATCTTTTTTGTGCGCTATAATTACAATTATGGCGGGATTATGTATTTATGTTAACCATCAGAAAAACAGTTTTATAAGGGCGGTAGACAATGAATATAAAGCTGCTTTTAACGATCTTTCCTCGCATATGTATAATATTGAAACCGCTTTTTATAAATTACTTTATTCAAATTCCGATTATCAACTTATAAAATGTGCCACAAAGGTTTGGGGTGAGGCTCTTTCGGCTAAAACTAATATTGAAAATCTGTATGGATATTCTTCTCGGTTGATGGAAGTTTCGGAGTTTTTATCAAAATCAGGAGATTATATTTATTATACAGCACTTAAGCGGATACGTAATGAGGAGCTAACAGAAAGTGATTATAATACGCTTTCAAAGCTTGCTCAAAGTGCCTCTGCATTAACAAGCAGTATTACCGAAATTTCAAATAAACTAAATTCCGGTGTGATTTCCTATGACGAAATAACTGTGAACGTAATTGACGGTGATACGTTTGAGGATTCGGACAACAGCTTAAGCGGTGACCTTGTGTCTTCAGTAGAGCAGATCTCTTCTTATCCTGAGCTTATTTATGATGGCCCGTTTTCCGATCATATTGAAAAGCAGGAATCAGTATATTTGAAAGATAAACCCGAAATAACAAAAGATGAGGCTGAAAACAGGCTAAAAACATGGATTCCTAATATTGAAAATTTGGATTTCAAGTATGAATCCGGATCTAAGATCCCTGCTTATGTTTTTGGGAATGAAGAATATACCGTCGCTATTTCAAAACAAAACGGTAACCTTATAGAGCTTGTTTGTCAAACAAACTATAATAAAAGTAAGATTTCTATAGATGATGCACTGGAGGTTGCCGAAGATTTTTTAGAGTTAATAGGCCATAATTCTATGGAGGAAAATTATTATTATACCGTAAATAATGAGATAACAATTAATTATTCCTTCGAACAGGATGACGTGATAATATATCCGGATATGGTAAAAGTAACAGTAAGTCTGGAGAACGGAGCAATTACAGGCTTTGAAGGTTATGGGTATCTGATGTCGCATAAAGACGTTCGTGATATTTCGGTTAAATTAAGTGAAAATGAGGCGGAAAACAAAATCAATCAGTCTCTGAACGTAATTGATTCAAGGCTTGCCGTGATTCCTACCGACGGAAAAAATGAGGTTCTTTGTTATGAATTCTATACTCATTCTAAAGATGGAAGAACTGTACTTGTATATATAAATGCCAACACCGGAGTAGAAGAAATGCTGCAAATATTAATTGAAAATGAATATGGTACTTTGGTGCAGTAAGAGGAAGCAAATATTTGCTTCCTTTACATACTTGACTTGAAGCCTAAAAAATTATAAAATTATAAAAAATAATATATTAGGTGAATTACTATGCGAGCAAGAAAGAAAAAGCATTTACCCGAAAGAATGGAAAATGTCTCGGAATATCTTATAAACGTAAATGAAGAAAGTCGGATATCATTCGAGGATATATTTTTTAACTCTAACCCCGTCCATATTGAAATAGGTTGCGGAAAGGGCCGTTTTGTATGCGGTAAAGGGGAAAGGTATGAAAATATTAATTTTATTGGCCTTGAAAAGGTTGCTGACGTTTTGGTTATGGCTATGGAAAAAGCTAAGGACGCTCAACTTAAAAACGTGAGATTTCTGAACGTTGACGCTCAAACAATATGTAATATTTTCGGTGAAAAGGTATTTGAAACAATTTATCTTAATTTTTCCGATCCATGGCCTAAAGCAAGAAATGAAAAAAGAAGGCTAACCTATAAAACTTTCCTTGCAATGTATAAGGACCTATTGAAGGATGGATGTCCTTTAATTATTAAGACAGATAATCGTCCGTTTTTTGATTATTCTTTGGAAAGTCTTAAAGAGTTTGGTGCTACTATAGAAAAGGTTTCATATGATCTTCATGCTGAGGCGCCAGAGGATAATATTGAAACTGAATATGAACAGAGGTTTTCATCTATGGGGATTCCTATTAACTACTGTAAAGCCTACTTATAACAGAGAACTTGATTTTATTCTGAAAATATAGTAAAATAAATATTATTTGCAAAGGAGGGGATAGTATGGCAGAGCACGAAAATGAATTTGATATTGATGATTTTGATGGCCTTAATGATGATATTGATCAAAGCTTTAATGATATTCTGATCTCTGCTGACGATTCCCTCGAAAGCATATTAGAGAAATATGCTAACGCAAAAATCGCTCGGAACGAGGCTGTAATGGCGGAGGAATCTGCAACAGAAGAACTTAAAGAGCCTGAATTAACTATAGAACCTGAAATTGAAACATTTGAAGAAGAGTCACCTGAAGTTTTTGTTGTTAAAGAGGAAAAGAAGCCTGTACCTAAAAAGAAGCAATCACAAACCCTTAAGAAAATCAATTCCTTTATTTATAAAACAGGTAGATCGCTCCGTTACTCATTCGAGGATTTCTGGAAATTGATTCGTTATGAGTTTATTGCAGATCCGGAGTCTTTTTTCAGAAAGCTTGGTTTTACTGTTATAGAAGCCACAAATAAGTTTATGTACTGGTTTGCAAAGGTTTCCCGCTATTTTATGCTTCCTTTGTCGATTGGTATTGTAGTTGCGGCTGTTTTTTATTTTGCTACTCATACCCTTGCAATAAGAGTAACAATGAATAATGAATTCGTGGGCTATATAAATGACACCTCTGAGTACGATACAGCCGTTTTAAAGGCGCAGGAAAATTTAACTCAAACTTTAGGCGAAGAATGTCAGATAGACATTATGCCGGAATATGAGCTAGCTCTTGTTAGAAAGGATCTGGTATTGACTTCGGATAACCTTGAGAATAGCGTTACTGAAATATCGTCTAAAACTGTAGGTAAGAATTACGGCTTGTTTATTGATGGTAACCTTATTGGTACACATTCTAAGCAAAGTGCCCTTGAGGAAATGCTTGATAATATTAAAATGCCGTATGAGACAGGCGCTCAAAATGAAACTGTCGTTTTTGTTCAGAACGTTGAAATCATTGAAGGAGACTATGAAGATAATCTTTCTCTAACCATTGCAGAGATGCGTTCTAAACTAATGTCATCTTCTGTGATCGATCAGCATACCTGGAAAGAAAACGATAAATTTAATAAGATACTTAAAAAGTATAATATGACAGAAGAACTGTTCTATCAGCTGAATCCCAATGAGGATGAAGTATTTGCAGAAGGAGATATTATTAACGTTGTTGTCGTTAAGCCTCTTATTTCCGTTCAGGTTCAAAGAACAGTAGTATTTGATGAAAAGATCCCATATGAAACCGAAATAAGCTATGACCCGAATACTTGGGAAAACAGAACTACCGTTGTTACCGAGGGTGTAGATGGTGTTAGAGAAGTTACTGCAAATATTCTGCTTATCGACGGTGTTGAAAAGGGAAGAGAGATAATTTCCGAGGTAATAGTTCGTGAGCCTATTTCCGAAATTATAATTGAGGGAACGAAAGAAATATCCTCAAGCGGTGAATTTATCTGGCCCTTAGAGATAGGCGACTTCTTCCAAATTACTGACAGATATTACGAACCTCGTGACGGTTCATATCATGGCGCATTAGATATTGCCGGATGGGAAGGCACTCCTATTCTTGCTTGTGACGCCGGCGAAGTAATTGAGGCGGGGTGGAATGGAAGTTACGGATATAACGTTCTGGTTTTACACGATTCAGGTGTAAAAACAAGATATGCACATCTCTCAGCTATCAGTGTGGATCTTGGAGATATAGTATATCAAGGTCAGGAGTTAGGCCTTATGGGTAATACGGGCTATTCAACAGGAACTCACTTGCATCTTGAAGTGATCATAGACGGAGAAAGGTCCGACCCTGAATTATATGTCGACATACCCGGTGAATAATTAAAAAGCATCTGAAATTTAATTTTCAGATGCTTTTTTACTTTAACAAAAAAATAATTGATTTATTGCTAATTATACTGTATAATATTAAAATACAATTTTTAATATGAAGTAGTCTATCTTGTGGAGTAATAATGAAAACAAACGGTAATAGTAAAGGAATTTTATACTGCATTGCTGCGGCCGCTATTATGGCATTGAGCTTTGGCCGTATTTTTTCGGCGTTTATGCTTGTGCCTGTTTGTGCAGGCTTTGCTATTGCCGGAGAATACAGAATTAAATTTTCAGGTTTTTTTGCATCTTTAATGGGCGCTGTCTGCGTTTATATTATAAGCAGCAATATATGGATCTCATTAGGTTCATTACTATATGCAATAACGTTAATCTACGTTCAAAAGTTTTGCTATAAACAGAATACAGTTTTTTCTCTGAGTATTGGCTGGGCCGCTCTTTGTTCGGTCGTTGTCGTTGCAGGTGTATATCTTTTGTTTGTTTATAGTAAGCAGGGGAATATTGACCTTTCTATTATAACTGAACCTATTCGTAACTTTGGTAAGCTTGTATCCGAGCAAACGGTCCTTGCTCTTGAGTCTTCATATGAAGTTGCGGGGATACCCCGGGAGACTGCATTAAAAATTATTGAACAGTTTAAGTTTACAATAGGCTACGTTATAGAAAATATTATTGTTCTGATCCCTGCAATATTTATTCTTGTTATTATGGTTGGAACCTACGTTTCTCATATTCTTGCCAAAGCATTAACAAAGAGTATTGAACCTAAGCCTATTAACGTTGACAGTATATTTAAAATGCGTCTGCCATGGTTTGTAGGGATAAGTTATCTTTTAAGTTACGGTCTCACTTTATTTGCCGAAGGCACTTTTATGTCTGTGCTTTTGAATTATATTACTATACTTGAGCTTCCTTTGCTTATTGAAGGGGCTGTTGTGGTGTATCATTTAATAACGTTAAAAGCAAAATCACAAACTTCCAGGGTTCTTTTAGGTATTGCAGTTGGGCTTACGGCAGTCGGTTTTATTATTAATCTAGCTGTTGTATACGTTATTTTTGGCGCGATTGATACCTATACGGATTTTAGAAGTAAGCTTGAAAAATATAAAGATGTTAATAAATAAGGAGGATATAACAATGAAGGTTATTTTACAGCAGGATGTAAAAGGTAAGGGTAAAAAAGGCGAATTGGTAAACGTATCTGACGGTTACGCAAGAAACTTTCTTTTCCCTAAAGGCCTGGCAGTTGAAGCTAACAATGCCAACCTTAATGTTATGAATACAAAGAATGCAGCAAAAGCACATAAGCTTGCGGAAGAAATTGCCGCAGCAAAAGCTGTTGCAAATAAGCTTAATGAAAAGACCGTCACCATCGGTGCAAAAATCGGTGATAATGGCAAGCTTTTCGGTTCCATTACAGCAAAGGAAATTTCTGAAGCTATTGGAGAGCAGTTGGGCGAAAGCATTGACAAGAGAAAGATTACAGTTGATAACATTAAAGGTTGTGGTACTTTTACTGCTTCCGTTAAGCTTTATACAGATATAAGCGCAAACATATTTGTAGTAGTTAAAGAAGCCTGATTTAAAAGGAGAGAGTTAATATGGTATCGGAAGACAGACTGCCTTTCAGTTTTGAAGCCGAACAGGCTGTTCTAGGTGCTGTTATTATTGAACCCAGTATTTTGGACGAAGTCATTAACCCTATTTTAAAACCTGAATATTTTCATATAGAACAGCATCGAAAAATATTTGAATTGATGCAGTCTATGAACCTTAGCTCTAAACCTATTGACTACGTTACCTTGCTTGAAATGGTCAAGGAAAACGGGATATTCACCGAGTCGGAAGGTAAGCAGTATCTTTTGCAGCTTACTGAGCTGGTTCCTTCTGTTGAGAACGTTGGTAATTATGCGCGTATTATTGCCGATAAGGCTATACTTCGCCAGCTTATTAACGCATCCGATTCAATTCGTGAAAAGAGTATTGATGCTGCCGGCAGTCCTGAGGATATCGTTGAGTTTGCAGAGCAGCGTATTTATGATATTGCCAATAAACGCGTAAATACCGGCTTTTATAATTTAAAACTAGGCCTTCAGGAAAGTATGGACCGCTATATGCGATTAGCTGCAGATGAAAATAATGAATTTGCAGGACTTCCGACTTATTTCGGCGATCTTGACAGAATGATGGGCGGTATGCATAAGGGTGACCTTATAATAATTGCGGCCCGACCCGGTATCGGTAAATCATCTCTGGCTCTTAATATAGCCGAAAACGTAGCTATTAAAGCAAAGAAAAAGGTGGCTTTCTTTTCATTGGAAATGCCCCGTGAACAGCTTATTGACAGGGTAATTTCTTCTCAGGCTTTAATTGATAACAGCCGTTTGCGCACTGGTGAATTACAGCCTGATGATTGGCGCAGAATTGCAGAAGCTACAGCTTTTTTGTCTGACTGTGAAATTTATTTTGATGATACTAGTATGATAACTGTCAGTCAAATCAAATCAAAACTCCGCAGATTAAAGAATGTTGATCTTGTAGTTATTGACTACCTGCAGCTGCTCTCTTCCGGTATCCGTTCCGACAGCCGAGTTCAGGAAGTCAGCGAAATGACAAGATCCTTAAAAATAATGGCCAAGGAAATAGGGGCTCCTGTTATTGCTCTTTCTCAGCTTTCCCGTAGAACTGAGGACAGAAGCGCTAAGGATCACCGCCCTCAGCTTTCAGACCTTCGTGAGTCAGGCTCAATTGAGCAGGATGCTGATTCGGTTATTTTTCTTTATAACGATTCAAAATATTCTCAGGATCCGGATACTCAAAACGTTGTTGAGATCATTTTAGGTAAAAACCGTCATGGTGAGACCGGCACTATTAAGGTCGACTGGAATGGTAGATATACAAAATTCAGCAGTATAGAAAGGCGATTCGATGCTCCGCCTAACTGATAAAATAATAGAAGAATATAATATGCTATCCGGTTGCAAAACTCTTGTTGCCGCCGTTTCCGGTGGAGCAGATTCGGTTTGTATGCTGCATATTTTGCAAAGAGTTTGCCGTTCACGTAATATAGACCTTGTTTGTGCTCATTTCAATCACAGACTCAGAGGTTTAGATAGTGATAAAGATCAGCAATATGTAAAAAAACTTTGTGAAGAACTTAATATCAGGTTTTTTACTTCAGGGGAAGATGTTGAAAAACTTTCGAAGGAACATGGTATTAGTTTGGAAACTGCAGCAAGAGAAGCTCGTTATAAATTTTTGAATTCAATTGCAGAAGAATTTGAAAACTCTAAAATTGCCACTGCACATACTGCTAATGATAATGCAGAGACAGTGCTTTTAAACCTTATAAGAGGTACAGGTATTAAGGGCTTATGCGGAATCCCGCCATGCAGGGATAATATTATTCGTCCAATTCTCTTATTTACAAGAAATGATACGGAAACCTACTGTAAGGATAATTCTTTAGAGTACGTTACCGATCATACAAATTTTGATACAAAGTATTCCCGCAATAAAATACGGCTACAAGTACTACCGTTACTAAGTGAAATTAACAGTGATGCGGTAAAAAATATTTGCAAGGCTGCGGCTTTGCTTGAGAAGGATGAAAATTTTCTTAATGAAGCGTCACAGGCACTTTATGATAATGCTTTTTCGAATTCATCTCTTTCTCTGGAATTGTTAAGAAAAGCTGAAGATGTTCTTGTCGCAAGGGTACTTATTAGATTTATTAAAGAAAATACTCTGTGTGATTATGACAGCACTCATATTAACGAGGCAGTTTCTTTGGTTAAAAAGGGAAGGACAGGTAACAGAATTCAACTTAGAAAAGATGTTTTTTTAGAAATTAGCTATGATAGGCTTATTATCACGAACAATGCTTCTGTTTTTGTTCCCAACCTTGTTGAAATTAGTGGTCCGGGAGATTATTGTTTTGGAAAATACACCGTCATGCTAAGGGAAGGTTACAATAAAAATAAGAAAAATCTTTTAGATTATGATAAATTGAGTTTTCCTATTACTTTGAGAAGCCCGCAAAGTTCAGACAGATTTAAAATACCATCTGTTGGAACCAAGGCTGTTAACCGCTTGTTGATTGACCGTAAAATCCCCAGAGGTGAACGCGGTCAGCTCCCTGTTCTTGTGAAAGATATGCAGGTAATCTGGATAGACAAGGTCGGTGCTTCGGAAAACTTTAGAGTAAATAATAATACAAACAAATATATCCACATAATAATAAAGGAGAACATCCAATGAAAAACAGTATTGAAAGAGTTTTGGTATCGGAAGAACAGTTGCGTCAGATCAATAAAGAATTGGGCGCACAAATAACCAAGGATTATGACGGCAAGGAATTATTGCTTGTTGGTATTCTTAAAGGCTCTGCAGTATTTATGAGTGATCTTATGCGCAATATAGATATACCTATGTCTATTGACTTTATGTATGTTTCAAGCTATGGTTCCGGTACAACCTCATCCGGTGTTGTAAAAATCATTAAGGATCTTGACGAGAATATCGCAGATAAGCACGTACTTATTTGTGAGGATATATTAGACAGCGGTGTTACCTTAAGTTCTCTTCTTGAAATTCTTAAGCAGAGAAATCCCGCATCAATTAGACTTTGTGCTTTACTTAATAAGCCCGAAAGACATAAAGTCGATGTTCATCTTGATTATAAGGGCATAGATATTCCTGATGAATTTGTTGTTGGTTATGGCCTTGATTATGATCAGTGCTATAGAAATCTGCCTTATGTGGGTATACTTAAAAGATGTGTTTATGAGAAATAAACGTAAATTAGGAGGATGATCTTTTGAAGAAGAAAAAATATTTTGGCGGAATGGGCTTTTTTCTTGCTGTAATTCTTGTTCTTATTTTAACTACAATGTTACTTGACGGCGGCAATGAAGAGGCTCTTAAATATTCAGACGTCTTGAATGATTTTGAGAGCGGTAAAGTAGAAAGTTTTGAAATTGATGACAATGACCTTACCTATATGCTGAAGGATGACGGTACTCTTACTGCCACCGAGAGAGTGAAGGAATATGAGCTTTACAGTGCCTCTCTGTTCTTAAATGACGTTGAAGAAGCAATTGCCGAACAGAGACAGCAGGGTACATTGGAGTATGATATTCTTCCGGTAGGTAAGAACTCCTGGCTTCTTAACGTGTTACCTTACGTATTTATTGCTATTGTGTTTGGCCTTATAATGTATTTTATGTTCTCCCAGTCTGCCGGCGGAGGCAAGGCTGGTTCATTTACTAAGGCTCGTACAAAAACTCATATAGATGTAAATAATAAGGTAACCTTTGCTGATGTTGCTGGTGCAGAGGAAGAAAAAGAAGAACTTGCCGAGGTTGTGGAATTTTTAAAGAATCCACAGAAGTTTACTGCGTTGGGCGCAAGAATCCCTAAGGGCATTATTCTTGTAGGCCCTCCGGGTACAGGTAAAACTTTATTTGCTAAGGCTGTTGCCGGTGAAGCAAATGTTCCTTTCTTCAGCATTACCGGCTCCGATTTTGTTGAGCTTTATGTTGGTGTTGGTGCTTCCCGTGTAAGAGATTTGTTTGATCAGGCAAAAAAAGTAGCCCCTTCGATTATCTTTATTGACGAAATTGATGCAGTCGGCAGACAGCGCGGTGCAGGTTTAGGTGGCGGTCACGACGAACGTGAGCAAACCTTGAACCAACTTCTTGTTGAGATGGACGGTTTCGCTAAGAATGAAGGTGTTATTGTTATTGCGGCAACAAACCGCCCCGACATTCTTGACCGTGCACTTTTGCGCCCCGGCCGTTTTGACAGACAGATCGTTATCAACCTTCCCGATGTAACAGGAAGAGAAGGCATACTTAAGGTTCATGCGAGAAATAAAAAGCTTGCTTCGGACGTGGATCTTTCCCTTATAGCAAAAACAACTACAGGTTTCTCCGGTGCAGATCTTGAAAATATTCTCAATGAAGCTGCTTTAAAGGCAGCCCGTCACGATAAGGCTGAAATAAATGCTAATGATATTGAAAACGCTATTGTTACGGTAATGATTGGTGTTGAAAAGAAGAGCAAGAGTATTACAGAGGAAACCCGTAAGCTTACGGCATATCACGAAGCAGGTCATGCTATTGTTGGTAAAATGGTTCCCGGTCACGATAAGGTTCATGAAATCTCAATTATCCCAAGAGGTATGGCAGGAGGTTACACCCTTTATCGCCCTGATGAGGATAAGAGCTTTATGTCTAAGGGACAGATGGAAGGTGAAATCAAGAGCCTTCTTGGCGGTAGAGTTGCTGAAATGATTTCTCTTGACGATATTTCCACAGGTGCTTCCAACGATCTTCAGAGAGCAACAAATATTGCAAGGAATATGGTTACAAAGTACGGTATGAGCGATAAACTTGGCCCTATTGTTTTTGGTACTGAAAACGAAGAGGTGTTTATTGGCAGAGATTTCGCTGTTCAACGTAATTATTCCGAAAAGGTTGCTGCTCAGATTGACGAAGAAATCAAACGGGTAATTGACTCTGCGGTTAAAGAAACAAAGAAAATACTTGAAGATCACCGCGATATACTGGATAAGCTTGCCAGTCTTCTTCTTGAAAAAGAAAAGGTTACCGGCGAAGAGTTTGACGCACTTTTTGCTGCGAAATAAAATAAAAGCAGGATGTTTTCATCCTGCTTTTATATTTGGATATTTAAGTCCGTGCATTATTCCTTCTATTCCGGGCGTATATACATCTGCGGCAATGACTTTGTTTTTATAAACGTATAAATCCCCGTATGCTATGTTTACTTTAGGATAATTCTGTATTGTATAAGTGTATTTTTTTGCGGTAATGCCTTTGTATGCAGAAAGATCATATCCTTGCGATAACTGCAGATCATTGAAGTTTTCATATATTTTATTGAACTCTACCGGGATTATTACCGTTTTTACCTCAAAGGGTTCGCTATTTACTTTCCACCCATAGCTATTTAAAAATTTAATTCGATCTTCGTTTGTATTGCAATAATTAATGCCTGCTGAAACCTTTATATAAGGTTTATTTAATGGAATAAAACTAATTAATGAGATAATCGTAACTATAATTATACTAAAAACGAAATATCTCTTTTTTATAATAAATAATTTCATGATTTTCCCTCCGTTATAATCATATAATTGTAATGAAGGATTTATTCTTGAACGGAGGTAATAATATGAAGGATATTTTTATATGTGCAGGAGTTTTTATAATAGGAATATTTTTATTGGTGTTCACAATTAGATTTGTTGTTAAAAAAAGTTACGTGCTTATAAACGGTATATTGGGGTTGTTGGGTTTACTGCTCGTAAATAGTCTGTCAGGCATTACAAACCTCTATCTAAGTAACAATATTCTTAACTATGCCGTATCTTTTTTTCTGGGACTTCCGGGAGTGGCTTTTATGCTTTTAGAAAAATTGATTTAAAATTTTTCTAAAATAAGTATTGATTTTCTTATTCGGTTGTGGTATTATATTTGGGCGGTTAAGAAAATCGTATATGCGCTGTTAGCTCAGCTGGATAGAGTGACTGGCTACGGACCAGTAGGTCAGGGGTTCGAATCCCTTACAGCGCGCCAATTCAAAGGGCACCACATTGTGGTGCCCTTTGAATTTTTGATAATATCTAACGAATAAATAATTATAGAATGATTTTATCTTGAATAATTGCATAGAATTATTTGGGGTGATTTAAAATGCCAAGTATAAGAGTTAGTGATCTTTCGGTAAAAGAGGTTATTAATATAAGTGACGGAAGTAGATTCGGAAATGTTACTGATATTGTGTTTGACAGTATAAGCGGTCAGATAACTGCTTTGGTTGTTCCGGCAAAAAGAGAAGGTATTGGTTTTTTTGAAAGAAGCCTTGAATATGAAATAAGTTGGAGTGACGTTGAGCGGGTAGGAGATGATTATATATTTGTGAAATTTCAGGTTCCGCCCCGTAGCTATGCGTCTAAACGAAGAAGTTTGTTTTAAATTCAAAAAAAACTAAAAAAAATGCAAAAAATGCTTGTAATCTTGCTTAGTTTATGATAATATATTACAGCAAATCTCACGCTTTCTGATCTGCGCTTGGTTGCCAAAGAATTTTGGTCAGGCTAAGAGAGGACGGAGGCGGCGGAAAATAAACAAAATTTGGAGGAAAACAAAATGTCAGTTATTTCTATGAAACAGCTGCTCGAGGCCGGCGTACACTTCGGCCATCAGACCAAGAGATGGAACCCTAAAATGGCAGAGTACATCTTCACCGAAAGAAACGGTATCTACATTATCGATCTTCAGAAGACCGTTAAGAAAGTAGAAGAAGCTTATATGTTCGTTCGCGAAATCGCAGAATCCGGTAAGCCTATTCTCTTTGTTGGTACCAAGAAGCAGGCTATGGATGCAGTTAAGGAAGAAGCTCTCCGTTGCGGCCAGTACTTCATTAACGCTCGTTGGCTCGGCGGTATGCTCACCAACTTTAAGACCATCAAGACCAGAATCAGAAGACTGGAACAGCTTAAGAAGATGCAGGAAGACGGCACCTTTGATATGCTCCCCAAAAAGGAAGTTGTTAAGCTGAATCACGAAATTGAAAAGCTTGAAAAGTATATGGGTGGTATTAAGGATATGCCCGCACTTCCCGGTGCTATCTTCATTGTAGACACCAAGAAGGAACACAACGCTGTTAGCGAAGCAAAGAAGCTCGGTATTCCCATCGTAGCTATTGTTGATACAAACTGCGATCCTGATGAAGTTGATTACGTTATCCCCGGCAACGACGATGCTATCAGAGCCGTAAAGCTTATGGCAGGCACTATGGCAAACGCTGTTATCGAAGGCAAGCAGGGTGAAGTTTTTGTTGAAGAAGAAACTGAAGAAGCTGAAGCTGAAGCAGTTGCTGAATAATTAAAACTTTTAAATGCTCGCTCGATTGGGCGGGCATTTTCTACGATATATAAATAATAGGAGGAACATTAAAATGGCATTTACAGCTAAAGATGTACAGGCACTCAGAGAACAGACCGGCTGCGGTATGATGGATTGCAAAAAGGCACTTACCCAGGCTGATGGTGATATGGAAAAGGCTATTGAGATCTTACGTGAAAAGGGTCTCGCAGCAGTAGCAAAGAAGGCAGGCAGAATTGCCAGCGAAGGCGTTGTAGCTTGCTTTGGTAATGAAACTGCAACTGCAGTAGTTGAAGTTAACTCCGAAACTGACTTCGTTGCTAAGAACGCTGATTTCCAGACTTTCTGTGCAAACGTAGCAAAGACTGTTGTTGAAGCTAACCCCGTTGATATGGCAGCTCTTATGGCAGCTAAGTGTGTTGGTACCGAATTCACCGTTGAAGAAGTATTAAGAGAAAAGGTTCTCACCATTGGTGAAAACCTCAATATCAGAAGATTCTATAGAACCGAAAAACCCGCTGTTACTTATATTCACGGCGGCGGCAAGATCGGCGTTGTAGTTGAACTTGAAACCGAAGCTAAGGTTGAAGGCGCTCTTGAAACTATGGGCAAGGACGTTTGCATGCAGATCGCTGCTATGAATCCCCAGTATCTTTCTAAGGAAACTGTTGATGAAGCAGTTATCGAAAGCGAAAAGAACATTCTTATTGCTCAGATCAAGAATGATCCTAAGAACGCTTCCAAGCCTGATCAGATCATCGAAAAGATGGTTATTGGCAGAATCGGCAAGTTCTATGAAAACAATTGCCTCCTTCA
This sequence comes from Eubacteriales bacterium, assembly GCA_045541395.1. GTDB lineage: Bacteria > Bacillota > Clostridia > Oscillospirales > UMGS1783 > JAZRWQ01. The sequence goes on along the minus strand of JAZQIZ010000001.1, from coordinate 325,106 downwards.
GCAGGCATTTGTTAAGAATGGCGATATGACCGTAGCTCAGTATGTTGAATCTGTTGCTAAGGAAATCGGCGCTGCTGTTAAGGTAGTTGCTTTCACCAGATTTGAAAAAGGTGAAGGCCTTGCTAAGAGAGAAGATGACTTCGCTGCTGAAGTTGCTTCTATGACCAAGTAATTTTAATTTACTTTAGGTGCGATGTTAATATACGTCGCACCTTTTTTTGTTGTAAATCAAATTCTCTTGATATATAATATTAAAGAGGTGATAAAATTGAAAGTATTGTTAGTTAACGGTAGCCCCCACAAAAACGGTTGTACCTACACAGCGTTGAATGTTATTAAAGAATCTTTGGAGGAGCAGGGAATAGAAGCCCGGATATTTTCACTTAGTAACGTTATTGGCGGTTGTAAAGGTTGTGGCTTTTGCCGCAAAAACAATAAATGTGTAATGGATGATAACGTAAATGAATTTACTGCTCTTGCAAAGGAGGCTGATGGCTTTATTTTTGGCTCTCCGGTTCATTATGCTGCTGCCTCAGGCGATATTACTTCTTTTTTGGATAGATGCTTTTATTCTGCTAAAACGGCTTTTGAATACAAGCCCGGTGCGGCTATAGTATCCTGCAGAAGAGCAGGCTCAACTGCAGCATTTGAACAGCTTAATAAATATTTTACTATTACAAATATGCCTATAGTATCGTCAAATTATTGGAATATGGTACACGGCGCAAAGGCTGAGGACGTTCTGGAAGACGCGGAAGGTCTGCAGACAATGAGAAACCTTGCACTTAATATGGCATGGTTATTAAAATGTATTAATCTGGGAAAAAACAATGGCATTGGTTTACCTTTGTCACAAACCAAGGTTTATACAAATTTTATACGATAAATATTGCATATTTTTTCATATTGCTATTGACAATCGGATAAAAATATGATAATTTATCTTAGAAGATAGAGGCGCGGTATATCATCAGTATTATATTTTATATGTATTGCCAATACAGAAGTATAAGAAAGGGGTAGCCGCCGAAGGCAGCTTACGGCAAAAGGCTGGCCTGGCAGTGGGAAATAATATTCGTACTGTTGTCGCAGAATATGCGGAGGGCTATCCTACTTTATAGTTTTATGTTTATGCATGGATTATCAGGTGAGATAGTTACTCTTAGTAGCTATCTTTTTTTATGATGTATAATAAAAAGGAGAATGATTATGAGTAACACAATTTTTACAGGTGCAGCAACTGCAATTGTAACCCCTATGACCGAAACAGGTATTGATTACGAGAATTTCGGAAAACTTATTGATTGGCAGATCGAACAGGGTATAGATGCCATTGTTGTAGCAGGTACAACAGGCGAAGCCTCTACTCTTTCTGATGATGAGCATAAGGACGTTATAACCTACGCAGTTAAGAAGGTAGGCGGGCGCGTTCCTGTTATTGCAGGCACAGGCTCCAATGATACGGCCTATGCAATTGAGCTTACAAAACACGCATGTGAGGTTGGAGCAGATGCAGTTCTTGTTGTAACACCTTATTATAACAAAGCAACTCAGAACGGTCTTATTAAAATGTTTACTGCTATAGCAGATGCTTCCACTGTTCCGGTTATCCTTTATAACGTTCCTTCCAGAACAGGCTGCAATATTGCTCCTGCGACCTGTGCGGTTTTGGCGGAGCATCCCAATATTGCCGCAATTAAAGAAGCTAGCGGTAACCTTTCACAGGTAGCTCAGATTGCTGCATTAACAAAGGGCAAGCTTGATATCTATTCCGGTAATGACGATCAGATAACTCCTATTATGTCCTTGGGTGGCAAAGGTGTTATTTCGGTTCTTTCTAATATTATGCCTAAGGAAACATCTCAGATGTGTAAGCTTTTCCTTGACGGTAAGGTTCAGGCCAGTGCCGACTTGCAACTTGAGCTTTTACCCCTTATTAATGCGTTGTTCAGCGAAGTTAATCCTATTCCCGTTAAGGCTGCTGTAGCAGCAATGGGCTTTTGTGAAAATATTATAAGATTGCCCCTTACTCCTATGGAAAAGGAAAATGAAGAAAAGCTTCTTGCCCGTATGAAGGAAGCAGGTATTCAGATATGAATATAATTATTAACGGTATTGGCGGCAGAATGGGTGCTGAACTTTTAAAGCTTGCCAAGGAAAATTATAAGGGTGTAAATGCTGTTGCAGGTGTTGATATAAACCCTGTAAATGTTGATATCCCTACATATACCGATTGGGTTGATGTTAAAGAAGAAGCTGATTGTATTATAGACTTTTCACATCATTCCAGCGTTACTACACTTTTACCTTATGCAATGGAAAAGAAAATAGCTGTTGTAGTTGCAACAACAGGCCATACAGAAGAAGAAAAAGCGCTTATTAATAAGGCCGCTTCTGTTATTCCTGTTTTCCATAGTGCTAATATGTCATTGGGTGTTGCATTACTTTGTGAGCTTGCAAAATTAACCGCAAAGGCAATGCCGGATGCAGATATTGAAATTATTGAAAAGCACCATAACAGAAAGCTTGATGCTCCCAGTGGTACCGCATTACTTCTTGCCAATGCAATTAAGGAGATCAGAAATAATGCAACACTTTCACTTGGCAGAAGCGGTCAGTGTAAGCGAACCAAGGAGGAAATTGGTATACATGCCATTCGTATGGGCAACATTGTAGGTGAGCATGAAGTTATTGTTGGTACTGATTCTCAAACAATTACTCTTAAGCATGAGGCACATAGCAGAGCCCTTTTTGCCGAAGGCGGTATAACTGCGGCGGTTTATGTTGCAGGTATGCCTGCAGGCCTTTATAATATGAAGGATATGCTCAAGGACTAAGGTGATTTTTATGAAAATAGGCATTTACGGATACGGAAATTTAGGTAAGGGTGTTGAGTGCGCAATTTCTCAGAACCCTGATATGGAGCTTTTCGGTGTTTTTACAAGAAGAGCACCTGAAGCTGTAAAAACAGTTTTAGAATCCACAAAGGTATTTTGCGCAAATGATGCTGTGAATTTCAAAAACGAAATAGATGTAATGATAATCTGTGGCGGTAGTGCAACAGATCTCCCTGTTATGACTCCCGAATTGGCTAAGGATTTTAATGTTATTGATAGTTTTGATACTCATGCACAGATACCCGCTCATTTTGAAAATACGGATAAAGCCGCTATTTCAGGCAAGAAGACTGCTATAATTTCCGTAGGATGGGACCCTGGAATGTTTTCCCTTAACCGTCTTTATGCCAATGCAATTTTACCCAATGGTAAGGACTATACATTCTGGGGCAAAGGCGTAAGTCAGGGCCATTCTGATGCAATTCGCAGAATAGAAGGGGTACTTGATGCACGTCAGTACACAATTCCCGTTAAAGAAGCTGTTAATGCTGTAAGGGCAGGAGAAACTCCCGAACTTACTGCAAGACAAAAGCACACAAGAGAATGCTTTGTTGTAGCAAAGGAAGGTGCAGATAAGGCCCTTATAGAAAAGCAGATAGTTACAATGCCCAATTATTTTGCTGATTATAATACAACTGTTCACTTTATAAGTCTTGAGGAGCTTAAAGAGAGGCATTCGGAAATTCCACATGGCGGCAGTGTGATCAGAAGCGGTGTTACAGGTGAAGATAATAAGCATAAACACGTAATTGAATACAGCCTTATGCTTGATTCCAATCCTGAATTTACTGCAAGTGTACTTGTTGCGTATGCCCGAGCTGCTTACAGAATGAATAAACGCGGTCAGTTTGGTTGTAAAACCGTGTTTGATGTAGCTCCTTCTGATATATCTCAATATTCATCTGAAGAACTCAGGGCGATAATGCTATAAAATTCAAAAGATTTGCATTTTATAACTATGCAAATCTTTTAATTTATGATACAATAATAAGAAAACTGAGATGAGGAATACAAATGTTAAAAGTTTTAAAATTCGGTGGAAGTTCATTGGCAGATGCCAATCAGTTTAAGAAGGTTGCCGCTATTATAAAGGCTCAGCCTGAAAGAAGATATATTGTTGCTTCGGCTCCCGGCAAAAGATTCTCTTCAGATGAAAAGGTTACTGATCTTCTGTTGCAGTGTTATGATATTTCCAAAACAGGGGAGAGCATTGACGGTATTTTCGAAAAAATAGCCAACCGTTACAGAGAAATAATAAAAGATCTTGGCCTGGACTACTCTCTTGAAAAAGAGTTTGATAAAATTAAGACCATTATAAATAATTATGCAGGCCGAGATTTTGTTGCCAGCCGCGGTGAATATCTTAATGCTAAGCTTTTGGCTAAATATTTAGGCTATGAATTTGTTGACGCCGAAAACCATATCTTCTTTGATGATAAAGGTGTGCTTGACCTTGATAAAACAAATAAGATTTTAGGCAACGTTCTTAAGACTAAGGATTATGCTGTTGTTCCCGGCTTTTATGGTTCAAGCCCAAACGGCACCATTAAAACCTTCTCCCGTGGTGGATCTGATATTACCGGTTCTATTGTTGCCAGCGCTGTAAATGCGGATATTTACGAAAACTGGACAGACGTTTCCGGTATGCTTATGGCTGATCCCCGTATAGTTAATGATCCTAAGCCTATTGATCTTATTACTTATGCCGAATTACGTGAGCTTTCTTATATGGGTGCCAGTGTTATGCATGAAGATGCTATATTCCCTGTAAGACAGTCGGGTATTCCCATTAATATCCGTAATACCAATGCCCCTGAAGCAAACGGTACTATGATCGTTCCCAGTGCCGGGGATAAGGCGCCCAGCCACCTCATTACCGGTGTTGCAGGTAAAAAGGGTTTTTGTGCTATTACTATTGAAAAGTCTATGATGAACTCTGAAGTTGGTTTCGGCAGAAAGGTACTTGAAGTACTTGAGAATCATAATATCAGCTTTGAGCATCTTCCTTCCGGTATCGATACAATGACAGTAGTTTTAAATTCTGCTGTTTTTGAACCCCATAAACAGTCTGTTCTTGATGACCTCAAAAGAGCTGTTTCTCCCGATTCTATAATTGTTGTTAATAATCTTGCAACTATTGCAGTTGTAGGCAGAGGTATGGCAGGTGCGCCCGGTACCGCCGCAAGAGTATTTAAGGCTCTCGCAGAAAGCAATATTAACATAAGAATGATAGACCAGGGCTCCAGCGAACTTAATATTATTGTTTCTATTGACGATAAAAATTATGATGCCGCATTAAATGCTATTTACTGCGAGTTTATGAGCTGATGAATATGATCTGTAATAATATAACCGTTAAGGATAATAATTTGCTGTTTGCAAATAAAAATGTATGTGATCTGGCTCAGAAATACGGTACACCTTTATACCTTATGGATGAAGAAAGAATAAGACATAATTGCCGTATTTATGTGAATGCAATGCAAAAATATTTTGGCAATAATGCAAAGGCCCTGTATGCCAGCAAGGCCGCATCCTTTAAGCGTATTTATGAAATAGTTAAAGAAGAAAAAATGGGCATTGACGTTGTTTCTTCAGGAGAGATATACACAGCCCTTAAAGCGGGATTTGATCTTTCTGAGGCCTATTTTCACAGTAATAACAAAACTGATAGGGATATTGCATATGCAATAGATAACCGCATTGGTTATTTTGTTGTTGATAATATAGAAGAACTTCTTGTTATAAACAGTGTTGCTAAAAAGAAAGGACTTATCCAGCCCGTACTTTTAAGACTTACTCCCGGTATAGATCCTCATACTTATGAGGCAATAAACACAGGCAAGGTTGATTCTAAATTTGGCAGTGCTATTGAAACCGGACAAGCTGAAGAAATAGCTGTTAATGCAATTAAATGTGAAAATATTAAGCTTTCCGGCTTTCACTGCCACGTTGGTTCCTTGGTGTTTGATTCCGAGGTTTATATTGCTGCTTCGCAAATAATGCTTGATTTTATTGCATTGATGAAAAATAAATACGGTTTTCATACCGATATTTTAGATATTGGCGGCGGCTACGGCGTTCGTTATACTGAAAATGATCCTGTTATTGATATCGATGCAAATATTAAGCAGGTTGCTGAGTTTATCAGCGGTTACTGCAAAAAGCTTTCTATTGATGTCCCTGCTATCAGAATGGAGCCGGGCAGAAGTATTGTTGCTGATGCAGGTATGACTTTATATACTGCAGGTACAGTTAAAATAATTCCTGGATATAAGAGTTACGTTTCAATAGACGGTGGGATGACCGATAATCCCAGGTTTGCACTTTATGGCTCTTCCTACACTCTGTTTGCCGCCAATAAAATGAATGAGCAGGCAGATTTTAAATGTTCGGTTGTTGGCCGTTGCTGTGAAAGCGGAGATATTATTCAGGAAAACGTTATGTTACCTTCTTCGGTAAAAAGGGGAGATATTATTGCCGTTTTAACAACCGGTGCTTATAATTATTCAATGTCTTCCAATTATAACCGTATTGGTAAGCCTCCTGTTGTAATGATTTCTAAAGAAAAAGATTATGTTGCAGTTAAAGGTGAAACCTTAGAAGATATAATTAGAAATGATATATAAAAAAGAGACAGACAAAAATTGTCTGTCTCTTTTTTATAAGAAACCGGCTATATTAATTATAGCCGGTTTTGATAATTAGTTTTTCTTAACTGCAAGAACAACGTTCTGACCGTTAATATCCCATTCTTTTTCAACGCCTTCGATGCTGCCGAGTATAATATCGGTTGCTAAAACGTCATGACAGATGCTCTCTTTGAATTTAGACATAATTCCTTCAACAATTTCATTTCCCTTTGCATAAAGAGTAATAGTGTCGGTAACTTCAAAGCCTGCATCTTTACGCATGGTCTGAACCTTGCTTATTATTTCTCTTTCGTAGCCTTCTTCAATAAGCTCAGGAGTAAGGGTTGTGGAAATAGCAATCTTAACGTTATTGTACTCTGCAGAAGCAAAGCCTTCAACCTTAGAGGAGGAAATAAGCAAATCATCCTTGGTTATGCTTATAGTTTCAGCATCAAGGTTAAGCTTAAGTTCGCCGGTTTCGTTAAGTTCAGCCATTGCAGCATTTCCGTCAAGCTTATCAAGAGCAGCTCTTATTTGGCCTAAAAGTTTGCCAAACTTAGGACCTAAGGTCTTAAGCTGAGGCTTGAAGGTATAAGTAGAGAATTTGGACATATCTTCTACAAATTCTACTGCCTTTACGTTAAGCTCTTCTTCAATAATCTCAGTGTAGAAATTATTAAGTTTCTTTTCGCTGTTTACGTACATTACGGAAAGAGGCTGACGGTTCTTTAATGCTGCTTCATTTCTTGCGGCACGGCCAAGAACAACTATCTGAAGAACCTGTTCCATATTAGCTTCAAGCTCAGTATCAATATATGCTTCGTTTGCTATGGGATAATCGCAAAGATGGATACTTTCGGGCTGAGTCTTGTCTATATTGCAAACAAGGTTCTGGTAAATATCTTCTGTCATAAAGGGAACCATAGGAGCGGCAAGCTTAGCAACTGTAACAAGTGTTGTATACAGAGTCATATAAGCATTGATCTTATCCTGTGTCATTTCCTTTGCCCAGAAACGTTCTCTGCTGCGACGTACGTACCAGTTGCTCAGTTCGTCAACAAAGTTTTGTAATGCTCTTGCGGTTTCGGGGATCTTATATTCGCCAAGGTTCTTATCGCATTCCTTAATAAGAGTATTAAGGCCGGAAAGTAACCACTTATCCATAACACTTAATTTATCATATTCAAGTGCATACTTGGTAGCGTCAAATTTATCAATATTTGCATAAAGCACAAAGAACGCATAGGTATTCCACAGAGTACCCATGAATTTGCGCTGACCTTCTTTAACGGCGCCTGCGTGGAAACGGTTGGGGAGCCAAGGAGCGCTGTTTTCATAGAAGTACCAACGAATAGCATCTGCACCGTGTTCCTCAAGAGCATCAAACGGGTCAACAGCATTACCTTTGGATTTACTCATCTTCTGACCGTTTTCGTCCTGTACGTGGCCAAGAACAATAACGTTTTTATAAGGTGCGTTATTGAATATCAAAGTAGAAATTGCAAGTAAAGAGTAGAACCAGCCTCTTGTCTGGTCAACAGCTTCGGAAATAAAGTCAGCAGGGAAGTTTTCATCAAAGATTTCCTTGTTTTCAAACGGATAATGCCACTGTGCAAAAGGCATAGAGCCGGAATCATACCAGCAGTCAATAACTTCTTCTACTCTATGCATCTGCTTTCCGCATTCAGGACATTTAATTGTAACCGCATCAATAAACGGTCTGTGAAGTTCAATATCCTCAGGGCAGTTATCGGACATACTCTTAAGCTCTTCAATAGAACCTACAGAGTGCTGATGTCCGCATTCGCATTCCCAGATATTAAGAGGAGTGCCCCAGTAACGGTTACGGCTGATACCCCAATCCTGAACGTTTTCAAGCCAATCGCCGAATCTACCTTTACCAATGCTTTCAGGTATCCAGTTAATGGTGTTATTGTTCTTTATAAGATCCTCTTTTACTGCGGTCATCTTAATGAACCAGGAGCTTCTTGCGTAGTAAATAAGGGGAGTATCACATCTCCAGCAATGAGGATAGCTATGTTCAAAATCAAGTGCCTTGAACAGTAAGCCGTTTTCTTTTAAAGTCTTAATAATAATAGGGTCTGCTTTTTTGCAGAATGTACCGGCCCAAGGGGTTTCGGCGGTCATTTCACCTTTGCCGTCAACAAGCTGAACAAAGGGAAGATCATATTTTCTGCCTACTTTGGAATCGTCCTCACCGAAAGCGGGAGCAATATGAACTATACCGGTACCGTCTGTAAGTGTTACATAGGTATCACATACAACAAAGAAAGCCTTCTTATTTACGTTTGCATAGGGGAATAAGGGTTCGTACTCCTTGTATTCAAGATCTGTACCCTTGTAGGATTCTAAAATTTCTGCGCCTTCGCCAAGTACAGAACCAACAAGTGCTTCTGCCATGTAATATACAGTTTCATCTTGCTTAACCTTAACGTAGGTTTCATTAGGGTTAACACAAAGTGCAACGTTGGAAGGCAGAGTCCAGGGAGTGGTTGTCCAGGCAAGAATATAAGCTTCTTCGCCCTTAACCTTAAACTTTGCAATAACAGACTTTTCCTTTACGTCCTTATAGCCCTGAGCAACTTCGTGAGAAGAAAGTGGGGTACCGCAGCGAGGGCAGTAAGGTACTATCTTATGGCCCTTATAAAGTAAGCCTTTATCCCAAATCTGTTTTAAAGACCACCATTCGGATTCAATAAAGCTGTTGTGATAGGTAACGTAAGGATCATCCATATCAGCCCAGAACCCAACTGTACCGGAGAAATCCTCCCACATACCCTTGTACTTCCAAACGCTTTCCTTGCATTTATCAATAAAGGGTTCAAGACCATATTCTTCGATCTGCTCCTTGCCGTCAAGACCTAAAAGCTTTTCAACTTCCAATTCAACAGGAAGGCCGTGTGTATCCCAACCGGCTTTACGCAGGATCTTATACCCCTTCATTGTCTGATAACGGGGGATCATATCCTTAATTACACGGGTAAGTACGTGGCCGATATGGGGTTTGCCGTTTGCAGTAGGCGGACCGTCATAAAAAGTATAAACAGGGCAGCCTTCGCGCTCCTCTATACTTTTTTGGAAAATCTTATTGTCGTCCCAGAACTTTCTTATGTTCTTTTCGCGCTCTTTAAAATTAAGCGAAGCAGGAACCTTATCGTACATTGAATAACCTCCTAAAATAAAAACTTCGCCCTTTAACAGGACGAAGCTAATTCGTTTACCACCTATTAAAACATACCAACATATGCTTTTCGTATAACGGCGAACAACCGGCGCAGCTTACTGTAATTTCAGCCTTGCAGCTCAGGAGTGATCTTCATTTTCGCTTTATTTGCACCAGGCTTTCACTGCCCCTGATTCGCTTTGGCGTTATATGCGAAACTACTGTCTCCGTCTTTGCTTTTTTATCTTTCTAATTTTATCATAACGCGCCGTTTATGTCAATAATACTTTAGTTTAATATTGACAAAATCGGTGAAAAAATATATCATAATTTAAGTTAATGTAAAGGAATGATAATAAAATGAAAACATCATATATCGCAAGAGCAATTTCAACAGACGGTAGCGCCAGAATTATTTGCCTGGATTCTACTTCAATCGTAGATAAAGCAGCCGTGTTACACAATACCTCAAAAACCATGACTGCCGTTTTGGGCAGAAGCCTTACAGCAGCTTCTATTATGGGTTCACTCCTTAAAAGTATAGAAGATACTATGACTATTCAAATCAGGGGTGACGGTCCCGGCGGTATGATAGTATGCTGCGCTGACAGTTACGGTAATGTTCGCGGCTATGCACAGAATCCTCAGGTTGAATTACCTGCTAATGAGCTTGGTAAACTTGATGTTGGTGGCGCAGTAGGAAAGGGTAGCATTTATGTTGTTAAGGATATGGGAATGGAGAACCCTTACGTAGGTTATTCTCCTATTGTCAGTGGCGAAATAGCGCAGGATATAACCGAATACTTTGCCACAAGCGAACAAACTCCTACAGTTTGTAATTTAGGTGTTCGTGTTGAAAAACAAGGCGGATGTAAAGCAGCAGGCGGATTTATAATGCAGCTTTTACCTTTCGCAGACGAATCTTTAATTCCTAAGCTTGAGGAGAATTGTTCAAAAATCACTTCTGTTTCTGCTCTTATTGCTGAAGGTAAAACTCCTGAGGACATAATTGCTATGGTGTTTGACGGTATTGAGTTTGATATGTTTGATAACGTAGACGTTGAATATAAATGCCTTTGCAAAAAAGAAAAATATGCAGCTGCACTTATTGGACTTGGTGTCGACGAACTTAAAGAAATCTCAGAAGATGGCAAGGGTGCTGAAATTGTCTGCCAATTTTGCAATACAAAATATGAATTTACAGATGAAGAAATTAAAGAGCTTTTAAATATTGCAATTTGCAAGAAAGCAAATAATGTTAAGGAGCAGTAATATGTCGGTTTTAGGTAACATATATCCCGAAAGAGTAATGTTTCATTTCGAAAATATATGCAAAATACCTCATGGTTCGGGGAATACAAAAAAAATTAGCGATTACTGTGTAGAGTTTGCCAAGGCAAATTCTCTTGAGTATGTTCAGGACGAGCTCAATAACGTAATTATATATAAAGATGCTTCTAACGATAAGCAAAACAGTGCTCCTGTTATTATTCAGGGGCATCTTGATATGGTTTGCGCTCAGGATGAAGATTGTAAAAAAAATATGGAATCAGAAGGTCTTGATATATTTATAGAAAATGGTTATATAGGTGCCAAGGGTACAACTTTAGGTGCAGACGACGGTATTGCAATTTCCTATGCTCTTGCATTGCTTGAGGAAAATACTTTGTCTCATCCTCCCATAGAAGCTGTTTTTACCGTAGATGAAGAAACCGGCCTTTACGGTGCACAGGGGATAGATCTTTCTGAAGTTAAGTCAAAACGTCTTATTAATATAGATTCGGAAGAAGAAGGTATTCTGACTGCAGGTTGTGCCGGCGGTGGCAGAGTAGAGGTCAATTTCCCTGTTGAATGGGATGAACAAAAGGGAAAAAGGTTCACCATTGAAATTTCCGGATTAAAAGGCGGTCACTCAGGTGTTGAGATCAATACGGGTAGAGCAAATGCCAATGTGTTAATGGCAAAGCTTCTTTCTGAGATCTCTAATAATGCGGATATTCGGTTAATGAAATTGAGCGGTGGTGATAAGGATAATGCAATCGCCTCCGGTTCTAAAGCGCAGATTTTGCTTCTTGACAATGATTTTGATATCCCTGCAAAGGTATTCAACTTTACAGCTAAAACAGTCAAAGAATACCCGTTTGAAAATGGCTTGGATATCAGTTGTTCTGAGGGAAAGTTCGGAAACACCGAGTGTTTGGATGAGCAGTCTACCCTTATGCTTTTAGGTATGCTTTCTCAGATGCCGAACGGAGTTCAGTCAATGAGTAAAGATATAGAAGGACTTGTTCAGACTTCTCTTAATTTCGGAAGCATCCGTACAAACGACAGTAATATAACATGCGTTTTCTCAGTTAGATCTTCCGTAAAAGAAGAAATGAACTCACTTATAGATAAACTTATCAAAAATACTGTTTTATATGGTGCTAAGGCTTCGGTCAGCGGTTTATATCCTGCATGGGAATTTGCTTCAAGTTCACCTTTGAGAGAAACTATGTGTTCTGTCTATAAGGAAATGTTCAATAAAGAGCTTGTAGTAAATGTAATTCACGCAGGCCTTGAATGCGGAATTTTAAGCGAAAAAATAGAAGGGCTTGACGCCGTTTCAATTGGTCCGAATATGCGAGATATCCATACTCCTAAGGAAAGACTTTCTATTGAGTCAGCAGGGCGCATCTGGGATTTCCTTATTAATGTTTTGAAGGAGCTTTGATTATGGATCATATTTTTAAAATAGCGTCAACGCTTAAAGATGAAGGTCTTGACGGAATTTTAATTACATGTGAAGCTAATCGGCTTTACAGTAGCGGATTTTACTCTTCCGGTACTGACGGGATGGTATTAGTAACTAATGATCGAAGTTATTATCTGACCGATTTTCGTTATATTGAAGCTGCAAAGAATAAGATCAAAAATGCAGATGTTATTTTGGTTGATTCTTCTGCGTCCTATATTCAACAACTTAATAGGCTCATTGAGAAAAACAGTATTAAAGTTCTTGGATTTGAGGATGGAAGCATAACGGTTTCTCAGTTTTCAAAGTTTCATTCCGGCTTGAAAGTCAAGCTTGTTCCTGCCTCTGAAATGCTGTATAAGATCAGAAGCTCAAAGGACGAGTGGGAAGTAGAGCAAATACAAAAAGCCCAGGAAATAGCCGAAAGTGCATTAAATGAAGTTCTTAATGACATTTGCCCCGGTGTTACTGAAAAGGAAATTGCCGCACGGCTTATGTATCATATGCTTTCTAAGGGTGCTGAAGATAAGTCCTTTGATCCAATTGTTGTTTCAGGTAAAAAAAGCAGTATGCCTCACGGCGTTCCCGATAATAAAATAATCGAGCACGGTGATTTTGTTACCCTTGATTTCGGCTGTAAATATAACGGTTATTGTTCGGATATGACCCGTACTGTAGCGGTAGGCGAAGCTTCCGAAGAAATGCGTAAGGTATATAATATTGTTCTGGAAGCTCAGTTAGAAGGCATTAGAATTGCCCGTGCAGGTTTAACCGGTGCGCAAATAGACAAGGCGGCCAGAGATATTATTTCACAGAAAGGTTATGGAAAATGTTTTGGCCATTCATTTGGCCACGGTATAGGTGTTGAAATTCACGAAAGTCCCAATCTTTCCTATATGAATCAACTTCCATTACCTGTTAATGCTGTTGTGTCTGCTGAGCCCGGAATTTATATTGAAGGTAAGTTCGGCGTGAGAATAGAGGATATGCTTGTTTTAAAGGAAAATGGCTCTTTAAATCTTACCAAAGCTGATAAAAAACTTATTATACTATGAAAAAATGCACAGTTTCTGTGCTTTTTTTCATAAAAAAACTGCCGTATTCATAATTTAGTATACGGCAGTTTTATATTATTCTTCATAATCCATACAAAGCCTTACTTGAACGTTCGGACGAACGAAGGTGTTTGCTACGGCCTGATGAGCGGGATTAACTTTGTAAGCTTTCAATGCGTCTTGGCTTTTGAATTCGCTGTAGAGCATCATATCGCAGGTCGATGAATCAAGTCCTTCGGTAATTACCTTCATTTCAATTATACCGTCAATTACATCTTTCAATCCCTCAAGTGCTGTTTTGGCATCTATTTTTATTGTTTTTATTTGTTCTTCGGTAAATTCGTCTTTAAACTTCCAGAGTATTATATGTTTTATCATTTGAGATTACCTCGCTTTTTTTTAATTATAACATATGAATATTTTTTATTCAAGAATACTAGTAAGAATTGATTCAGTGTAGTTGTTTAGTTTTTCAAAGTCAACGGAAATCTTGTATATCTCCTCAAGGCTGATATGTTTTTTGTGACACTCATCAAACAGCTTAATTGATTCCTTCATTATCTCGTCCCTTGCGCGTTTTAAAAAGTTTATTTTCTCTCTGTGTGCTTTTTCTGCTTCGGAAATAAAAAATCTTGATATATTTATCCTGCAATAGGGTTTTGGTTCAATATGATGAAGGCTGTTTGACGTACAAACACAAAGCCCGGCTTGGGGTAGTAATATATGTTCTATAACAGTAGGGTTTAAAGGATTGTAAAAGGAATAAAATTTATGCCCAAGCTTTATGGCCTTATGCCTCAGTAATTCCAATGCATATGCAGATATTCCGTATTCATCATCGATAACAAGAGTTTTATATTGTGGATCGTTCAGAATGTCAGAGTAAGTAATAAAACCTTTTGGTGATATTGCTGACAGGAATCGTTTGTGTTCAATGGATATTCCTTCTGAATATTTTACATTCTTTGCAATTAATCTTTCAAAGTAACCTTTTAATTTGGCCTTATTTGTAAGTAATAATCCAATTTTATTGATATCCCTTTGGAGTTTTCCTGTAGCCCCCAAATAAAGATAAGCCCTTTCATAAAGAATGGATATTTCCTGGTTTAGCTTCCTTATGTCAGCAATATGGTTTGATAGGAAATTATTATCAAAGAATTCGTATAAATTTATCAGTCTGCCTGATGCGCCGGGAAATACAGGTTCGACCGTGTGAGGTGAAGTTCCGTCAACCACACATAATGATTTATCCGGTATATAAATTCCGTCAAGGGAATCAGGGTCCGATGAACAATGTATGTATTCTACGGAATACCCCTTATTTTTAGCCAAACAAGCGATTTTTTGCATTAATGTAGATTTACCCGTCCCGGGGCCGCCTTTAATAACGTAAGACACTTTTGAATTCTTAATAAGCTCATCATAAAGGGCAAAAAAGCCGTTTTCAGTATTTGCTCCTAAAAACGTATGCATATCTGCGGTCATAATATCACTCTCCGTAAAATTATCTATGTTATATTCTATTTAGGAAAGATTAATATTGTTAAAAGAATTTAAATGTGTTAAAATATAATAAATGGAGGTACTGAGTAATGGAAAATGGAGCTCTTTATAAAATAGAAGACGTAAAAATTTTAATTATATATACCTTGACCCAGATCAATAAGCCTATTCCCACACGGTTTCTTATTGATATGTTTTTAAATACCGACGTGGTTGATTATTTCACCCTTTCAAACGCTCTTACGGACCTTGCAAGTACAGGGCATATTGCAGAGGATAAAAGTGAAGGAATTACTGTGTTGACCCGATTAGGTTACGAAGGTGCCGCAGAGCTTTACACTCAGCTTCCCATATACGTTCGTGAACGCGCCGTAAAAGGTGCAGTAGGCCTTCTTGCAAAGGTTGAAAGGGAATCAGGTGTTACAACAAAAACCTCTTATAATGATAATAAATACGTTACTTCATGCACTTTAAATGACGGGGAAGATATGCTAATAAAAATTGATCTTTCAATTCCTACAATGGAAATGGCGAGAGAAATTGAAAACAAGTTCAAAGAAAAATCCGCTGAGATCTATAAAACCGTGATTGAAATGCTTTCATAAAAAAAAGATACCTTTCGGTATCTGAAAATGTGCAGGACTGTAAGCCGGGTTCTGTTGAAGACAATCATCTATCTTGTGCACACGTTGCCGCATACATCATGCCACCTTTGGGACTGTCGGGCAAACAATTGTCCCTTATGCGGTGTTGCTCCGGATAGGGTTTACAAAACTGATCTGTCTCCAGACCATTGGTGAGCTCTTACCTCGCCCTTTCATCCTTACCTTTACAGGCGGTTTGCTTTCTGTTGCACTTTCCCTAAAGTTACCTTCGGCGGACGTTATCCGCTATCCTGCCCTATGGGGCCCGGACTTTCCTCAGCTTACTTCCTTTCGGAATTGTAAGCCGCGATTGTCCATCCTGCACTTTTATATAATATTATAAAAAATTGTTTTTTGCAAGGAAAATCCTTTGCAAAAGTTAAATTTTTTGCGAATACTCTTTTATTAGGAGGCTATTTTATATGTCATTTGCTTTGGAAAAATACAAGGGTTTTGTCGGCGGTAAGTCGGTTGCCGTCATAGGCCTTGGAATAAGTAATCGTCCGTTAATTAAACAGCTTTGCTCTTTGGGGGCAAGAGTTACTGCCCGAGACAGAAGGGTAGATGCCTTGGAACCGGATATTAAGGCTCAGTTTGAAGCAGATGGTGTTAAATTTATATTGGGCGATGAGTATCTTGAAGATCTTTGCGAAGATATAATATTTCGCACTCCGGGTTTAAAGTGCTATGATAAACATCTTGTTGAGGCGCAAAAAAACGGCAGTATTGTTACAAGTGAAATGCAGCTGTTTTTTGAGCTTTGCCCTTGTCCTATTTTTGCAGTTACCGGCTCAGACGGTAAAACAACAACTACAACCCTTATTTATGAAATGCTCACAAAGCAGGGATTTAATTGCTATAAGGGCGGTAATATAGGGGCTCCCTTACTTCCTAAAATTGCGTCCATCACCCCCACGGATATTGCGGTAATAGAGCTTTCAAGTTTTCAGCTTCAGGACATGAAAAATTCTCCCGATGTAGCTGTTATTACAAATCTTTCTCCTAATCACCTTGATTACCATAAGGATATGGAAGAATACGTTGAAGCAAAGGCAAATATCTTTTTGCATCAACATAATAATGACAGACTTGTTTATAATTATGATAACGAAGCAAGTCGAAACCTTATGGAGAAATATAATAAGCACGCCACTGTATTCGGC
The DNA here is from genome assembly GCA_045541395.1 of Eubacteriales bacterium. GTDB lineage: Bacteria > Bacillota > Clostridia > Oscillospirales > UMGS1783 > JAZRWQ01. The sequence continues at coordinate 308,294 of JAZQIZ010000001.1, read as the reverse complement.
AAAGAGCCTCACGGTGAAAGGTCTGTATACCTTCATAATGGAGCTATTTGTTATCAGGGGCATTTCAGAGAAGAAAAAATAGTCGATATCGCAAATATTCGCATTCCCGGTTCCCATAACGTAGAAAATTATATGGCAGCAATAGCAGCTGTAATGGATTACGTTGATATTGAAAATATAGTTTACGTTGCAGAGAATTTCGGCGGGGTAGAGCACAGAATTGAATTTGTAAGAGAATATAACGCAGTTCGTTATTATAATGATAGCATTGCTTCTTCGCCTACACGCAGCGCCGCAGGCCTTCGTTCTTTTAATAAAAAGGTTATTCTTATTGCCGGAGGATATGATAAAAATTTAGATTATTCGGAGCTTGGTGTTTTGATTAACGATAAGGTCAAAAAGCTAATACTTTGCGGTGCAACATCACAAAAGATAAATGATGCTGTTATTAATGCGGATAATTATAATAATATTCAAATCCATCGTTGTGCTGAGTTTGAAGAAGCAATTAAACTTTCAAGGGATATTGCCCAAGAAGGAGATATTGTAATTCTTTCTCCGGCTTCAGCTTCCTTCGATATGTTCAAAAACTTTGAAGTAAGGGGAAATACCTTTAAGGATATTGTAAATAAGTTTTAATGATAGAAAAATTAAATGTTAATGAAAAGCAGGATCTGATTTCTTTTTTAAAAAATGATCCTGTAATGAATATTTATGGCCTTTCCTATGCGGAAGGCTATCCCTTTGACGATAGGTTTTATAAAGCTTACCGTTGCGATAACGGTTATTTGCTGATTGTAGACAGTATAGGGTTTTTATATTCTGATTATATTTCCGAGGAGATCTATTCTTTTTTGAATATTATAGGTGTAAAGTTTTTATACTCACTTGTAAAGCCAATATACAATTCAGATAAAGCGGACGTGCTGTTTGTAAGTACGTTGCTTGATGCCCAAGATACACTGATAACAAAGTCTGCAAATGATAAAGAAGTTTATGATTTGCTTGTTAATGCTTTTGATGTAATGCCCGATTTTGAATGTTACAGGAATACACGTACAGAGCAACGCCATTATCTTGGCTCTTTTTGTGAAAATATCGTTTTAAATGATCAGGTTGTTTCTACTGCTACTGTTGGGATGCAAAACTCCTTAAGTGGTCTTATAAGCTGTGTTGCAACACGTATGGATATGCAAAACAGAGGTTTTGCCTCTGCTGTAATTGCTCATACGGCTAATAAATTAGTTAACATTAACAAGCAAGCAGTAATAATTGCCAATGAGGAAAAGGTAATTAAATTATATAAAAAACTTGGTTTTGAATTAGCAGGAAAAATGTATATTACTTCATTTGTTTAAAACAGGAGGTTTATTTATGCTTGAATTTAATTCTTCTTACATAGGGAAAATAAATAGGGAACGCTTAGTTGAATTAAGGATTGCAGCTGAAAACGCACTCTTGAAAATTAACAATAAAACCTGTATAGGTAATGACTTTATCGGTTGGACGGAGTATAAAAACGGATTTGATGCTTCTGAGGTGGGCCGTATAAAAGCTACTGCTGAAAAAATAAAATCTATGGCGCAGGTGTTTATTGTTATAGGTATCGGTGGTTCATATATAGGTGCAAAAACTGCAATTGAATTCATCAAAGGTACTTATTACAATAATTTTACTAAGAGCACACCTCAGATTTATTTTGCCGGAAATAATATTAGCGCTGATTATCTTTCCTCACTCGTAGAAATGTGTGAAAACAGAGAAGTAGTTTTAAACGTTATTTCTAAGTCAGGTACCACAACAGAGCCTGCCATTGCATTTCGTGTATTAAAGGATGTGTTATATAAAAAATACGGAGAAAATGCAAATGAACGTATTTTTGTTACAACTGACGCGAAACGAGGCGCACTAAAATCAATGGGAGATGAAAACGGCTATGAACAGTTCGTTATTCCCGATAATGTTGGCGGTCGTTTTTCTGTTTTAACTGCCGTTGGGCTTTTGCCTATGGCAGTATGCGGTATTGATATCGATTTATTACTAAACAGTGCTCAAAAAAGTATTTTTCATTATCTGAACGACAGTGAGTCTAATGCGGCTCTTGAATATGCTGTTTGCAGACATATGCTTATGGAGCAGGGGAAAACAACTGAAATTCTTGTAAATTATGAGCCTGCATTAGTTTCATTGGGCGGATGGTGGCAGCAGCTTTTCGGTGAAAGCCACGGTAAAGAAGGCAAGGGTATTTTCCCGGTAACTCTTTCTTATTCAACCGATCTTCACTCTATGGGGCAATATGTACAGCAGGGAATAAAGAATTTATTTGAAACTGTATTATGGGTTGAAAACAATAATTCCAGGCTTGAAATACCATATGAAAACTCCGATGGTGACGGGTTGAATTATCTTGCAGGGAAAGATTTAAGTTATGTTAATAAAAATGCATTTAAAGGCACCCTACTTGCTCATTCGGAGGATCAGGTTCCCAATATTATTCTGACTATTGATAGAAGAAATGAGGAAACCTTGGCTGATCTTATTGTATTTTTCTTTGTTTCCTGTGCAATCGGCGGTGGTATGCTTAATGTAAATACTTTTGATCAGCCCGGTGTTGAAGCATATAAGAAAAATATGTTTGCTCTTCTGGGTAAAAAAGGGTATGAAGAATTGGCGGAAAATTTAAAAAAGAAACTGCAATAATTTATGCATAAAAAAAGCGTATCATTTGATACGCTTTTTTATGCTTTGAGTTTCTTTGTGATATCGAATTTTACAAAAATTAAGTATAGTACTATTATCTGCAAAACGCTCATTATTCCCGCCTGAGGAAGCCGCGCAATAAATTGCGCTGTAAACGGAGTCTTGTAGAGAATGCTTATCCATAGTGTATTTAAAAGCAAAGTACAAGTTATTTGATGGATCACAGTACATAGTGTTACCCTTAGTAACGTACATTTATCTGATAAGTACAAGCCCATTATTAATCCAACTATGGCGGCGGTTATAGTAAAGCCGGGGAAATAGGCACCTGTAGGAAACAGGATCGCTCCTAAAAGATCACCTATACCGTTAACCGCAATAGCCCCCCAGATACCGCAGTATCTTGCGGCAAGAGCCACGGTAAGAAAGGCAAAGCTGAATTTCATGTTCCATAAAGGAATAGAGAGAAATCTTGAAATAACAATATTGGCAGCAATCAATACGCCTGTTATAACAAGTTTTTTTAAAGTATTTCCTTCTTTTTTCATATAAAAATTCCTCCTTGATTGCCGAATATAATCAAGAAGGGCAAACTTCTTAAATTATATCACAGCGGGATGCGAAATGCGAACCGCAAGAATTACTTTTCGTCCGCCCGTCAACTCCCCGTACAGGACGGCACTTAACGCTCGCAAATCTACTCTGTTTTTTTAACTACTTAATTATAATACCTCCTTTTTGTTTGAGTATATATTATCACAAAAAGGATTAATGGTAAATATCTTTTTAAAAATTTATTTTTTGTGCATAGTGACTATTGAAAAACTTGAAATCATATTGTATAATAATATTACTATTTTTAAGGAGGCATTTATTATGGTTAAAGCTATCATGGGTTTGAAAGGTTCCGGCAAAACTAAGACTTTGGTAGATATGGCTAACAATGCAGCAAAAGCCGCTAATGGCAATGTGGTTTATATAGAAAAGGGTAATACCCTTATGTATGACGTAAGCTATCAGGCAAGACTTGTTGATGTTGAAGATTATGCTATTTGTGATTTTGATTCTTTCTACGGTTTCGTAGCAGGTCTGGTTGCAGGCAATCATGATATAAATGAAATTTTTATTGACGGTCTTACTAAGATCTGTGGCTCGGAAATTTCTGAAATTGAAAAGTTCCTTGAAAAGGTAGATAAATTAGCAGGTAATGAAATTACTGTTACGCTTACTATCTCTATAGATGCAAACGAAGTAACAGAAGCTATCAAAGCATTCGCTTTTTAATTAAAAAAACGGGCGGAATATCCGCCCTTTTTTTATATTTTTCTTTAAGAAAATTGTTGACTATTAGGTGATATTGTGCTATAATTCTAAATGCCGCATTCTGGGCAGGTTATAAAAAGGTTTTTCCTTACCTGCCGAAGCGAGACTGAAAAGAAAGAGAGGTGCTTTGAATTGTACGCTATTATTGAAACAGGCGGAAAGCAGTACAAAGTACAGCAGGGTGATGTTCTGTTCATTGAAAAGCTTGATGTTCAGGCTGGCGACTCCATCACTTTTGACAAGGTTATGGCTATCGGTGCTGAAGACGGCATTAAGGTAGGCGCTCCTTATGTTGAGGGTGCTACCGTTGGCGCTACTGTTGTTAAGAACGGTAAGGGCGAAAAGATTCTTGTTTTCAAGTTTAAGGCTAAGAAGAATTATCGCAAGCGTCAGGGCCACAGACAGCCTTATACTAAGGTTGAAATCGGCGCTATCAATGGCTAATTAGAAAACTATGATTAAATGCCGTTTTAAAAAACATAATAATTTCATAACAGGCTTTATAATGGAAGGCCATGCAGGATATGCAGAAGAAGGGCAGGATATTGTCTGCGCAGCGGTCACTTCTGTAAGTGATCTTACCATTCATCTTTGCGAAGAATATTTTAATGTTCCGGTCAAAGTTTCGGCAGACACTAGCGGAAACCTTGAGGTTGATGCTGTTTCAAACTTTGAGGTTGCTCATAAGCTTTTTTCAGGCCTATATGATTATGTTGAATCGGTAAAAAAAGATTATCCCAAATGTATCTCAATTAAATTTTTGGAGGTGTAACAATGCTTAGACTTGGTTTGCAGTACTTTGCTCATAAAAAGGGTATGGGTTCTACTAAGAACGGTCGTGATTCTGAATCCAAGCGTCTTGGTCCCAAGAAAGCTGACGGACAGGCTTGTCTGGCAGGTAACATCCTCGTAAGGCAGAGAGGCACTAAGATCCATCCCGGCATCAATGTTGGTAAGGGTTCTGATGACACTCTTTTCGCTCTCGTTGACGGTGTTGTTAAATTCGAAAGAGTTGGCAAAGACAGAAAGAGAGTTAGCGTTTACGAGTCTGTTCAGTAATTTTTAAACAGTAAAGCCTCAGATGTTTATCTGAGGCTTTTTATCTTAAACGGAGGGCTATTTATGTTTGCAGATTATGCGAAAATATTTGTAAAATCAGGCGATGGCGGTAATGGCTGCATGTCATTTCACCGTGAAAAGTATCTTCCATCCGGCGGTCCTGACGGCGGTACCGGCGGCAGAGGTGGAGATATTGTATTTGTTGCCGATAAAAACCTGAATACTCTTGTTGATTTTCGATATAAAAGAAAGTTTGTAGCTGAAAACGGTCAGCCCGGTATGTCCAAGAATATGACAGGTAAATCTGCTCCTCCGCTGATTATTAACGTACCTCTTGGTACAGTTATCCGTGATGTGGAAAGCGGTGCAGTTATTAAAGATATTTCGGATTTTGAGCCTTTCGTTATGCTTAAAGGCGGCGCAGGAGGCTGGGGAAATGCAAGATATGCCAATGCTGTTCGTCAGGCTCCCCGTTTTTCCAGAGCAGGCCGTCCGGGTGTAGGTATGGAAATAATGCTTGAGCTTAAGCTTATTGCCGACGTTGGCCTAGTAGCGTTACCTAACGTCGGTAAGTCAACCTTACTTTCTCAAATAACCTCTGCCCGTCCTAAAATTGCAAATTATCACTTTACAACACTTTCTCCTAATCTTGGTGTTGTAAAGGTTCAGGAAGGGCAGTCATTTGTAATTGCGGATATTCCGGGCCTTATTGAAGGCGCATCTGAAGGTATTGGCCTTGGTATTCATTTTTTGCGTCATATTGAAAGATGCCGCTTGCTTGTTCATATGGTAGATATCGCTTCAACCGAAGGGCGTGACCCAATAAATGACTTTGAAACTATAAACGCTGAGTTGTTTAAGTACAGTGCTTCTTTGGCGGAAAAGCCTATGATAGTTGTTGGTAATAAGGCTGATGCTGTGTTTGATCGCGAACTTGCCGACAAATTTAAAGATTATATCATAAATAAAGGTATGGAGTATATTGAGATCTCCGCAGCAGCGAATATTGGTGTTAAGGATCTTGTATACAGGCTTTGGGAGCATGTTATGGAGTTGCCTGAAACCGAAGTATTTGAAAGTGAATTTATTCCTTCCAAGCCTAATATTGATGATAAGTCTTTTGAAATTAGCGTTGAAAATAACGTTTATTACGTTACCGGCAATTGGTTGATGACAATTATCAATTCCACAAACTTTGATGATTATGAATCTCTTGCTTTCTTTGAGAAGACTCTTACTGTAGCAGGTATATATGCTAAGCTTGAGCAGATGGGCATCCGCGACGGTGATACCGTTAATATTTACGACATTGAATTTGATTACGTAAGATAATAAATAGAACCGTGAATTTCACGGTTCTATTTTATTATTAATATGCATTAATTGTATTGGGTGATGTTTATGAAAACAGGACGTGCATTCTTATGTGGGATCATTATTTTTGTTATGCTATTTTTTATTGGTAAAAACTCTCTAAAAGAAGAGATCATAATAGAGCCTCAATCGGTAATAGAGAAAGAGGAATTAAGGGGAATGTGGGTAAGTACAGTATTTGGGCTGGATTTTCCATCAAGTCCTGATCTGAGTACGGATATAATTAAAAATGAAATTAATACAATTGTAAATAACGCATCAAATTGGGGTTTAAATGCGATTTTCTTTCAGGTAAGGCCATGCTCGGATAGCTTTTATAACTCGTCCTTATATCCTGTTTCGCGCTTTTTATATTCGGATAATGCACTGAGAGATGGTTTTGATCCTTTAAGTTATTTTATAGAAGCGTGCCATAATAAAAATATTAAACTTCATGCCTGGATAAACCCCTTGAGAGTAACAACCGGTTCTGCAGAAGATCCTTCCTGGGATACTGAATCCTTGCCGGACGGACATCCGGCAAAAGAACATCCTGAATATGTTGTAGCCTATGCAGACGGAAAACTATATTATAATGTTGGAATTCCCGAAGTTCGTCAGCTCATTGCCGATGGCGTAGAGGAAATTATAAAAAATTATAATATTGATGGAATTCATTTCGACGATTATTTCTATCCATATCCTGTTGATGGGGCAGAGTTCAACGATAAAGATTCATATTCATTATATGGAGAAGGTTTATCAGTTGAAGAATATAGAAGAAGCTCTGTTAATTATATGGTGGAGCTTTGCTATAACACAGTTAAAAATTATAACGAGAAAATCTCTTTCGGTATTTCTCCCCAAGGTATATGGGCAAATAATGAAACGGATCCAAGGGGAAGTAATACAGGCGAGTCTATTCAATCTTATAGGGACTTATATGCCGACTCACTGTATTGGATGGAGAAGGGAATAGTTGATTATATTTGCCCGCAGATATATTGGTCCTTTGAACAGAATGGTGTATCGTTTAATACAGTTTATGATTGGTGGAGTAAAACTGCAAAGGAGAATAATATAGATTTGTATTGTGGATTAGCAGCTTATAAGGTTGGTACAGATGAAGAAGGCTGGAATAATGAGGATCAGCTGAAAAATCAAATTAATTATATAAGAAGCGGGTATAATAACGGTTTTATTTTATTCAGATATGAATTTTTAGAAAATAATACTCTTAATTTACGGTCTTCCTGGTAAATACCTATTGCAATATTCATAAATTTTTTGTATAATATATGGGTATTTTTTAAGTAGGAGGCAGTTAATATGTCAGGCCATTCCAAATGGAATAATATTAAACATAAAAAAGAAAAAACCGATGCCCAGCGCGGTAAAATTTTCACCAAAATAGGCAGAGAAATTACCGTTTGCGTTAAGGAAGGCGGCGGTGACCCTACAATAAATTCTAAGCTGAGAGACCTTATTGCTAAAGCAAAAACTCTTAACGTTCCTAACGATAATATTGAAAGAGTTATTAAGAAGGCTTCTTCTGTTGGCGAAGGTGATAATTACGAAAGTATTACCTACGAAGGCTACGGTCCATGCGGTGTTGCAGTAATCGTTGAAACCCTTACCGATAACCGTAACCGTACAGCAGGCTCTCTTCGTCATTATTTTGATAAATACGGCGGAAATTTAGGCCAGAGCGGTTCTGTTTCCTGGCAGTTCCAGAAGAAGGGTGTTATTATAGTTGAAGGGGAAGACGTTGTTGAAGACGAGCTTATGGAATTAGGCTTGGAAAACGGCGCTGAAGACGTTGTAAACGAAGGCGAAGCTTTTGAACTTACATGCGAACCCGATGCATTCGGTGATCTTTATGAAGCAGTAACTAAAGCGGGCTATACCTGCCTTTCTGCAGAGGTAGAAATGGTTCCCGATAATTATATTACCATTGATTCCGAAGAAGGTTGTCAGAATATGCGTAAGCTCTTGGATATGCTTGAAGATGATGATGACGTTCAGAGCGCTTGGCATAACTGGGAGGAATAATTTTTATGAAGAGAAATGCGATTTTTGATATTCTGATTGGTCTGACTAGCAAAAAATAATAGATATAAGTAGATCCCGCTGTTTTTAACGCTGAACAGCGGGACTTTTGTATTCTATGAAATATGGAATTATAGTATTTTAGCTATTGGCAGTATTTATTTTAAATAAAGTTCTCGAAAAATGAAAAAAACACTTGCATTTTATAAATATATGTGCTATACTATTTGAGCGTTGAAAAACGAACAGAAATCCGGGTGTGGCGCAGTTTGGTAGCGCGCTACCTTGGGGTGGTAGAGGCCGTGGGTTCAAGTCCCGCCACTCGGACCAAAAGATAAGGTATACTTTGTATGCCTTATTTTTTTATTTTTTATTAAAAAAAGAAACTCCTTAAATGGAGTTTCTTTTTTAATATCTTGAAAGAAATTTTTTCATATAACTTTGTTTTGTGGCTTCTAGATGACTTCTTAGATTTTCTTTTGCACTGACCAGATCTCTGGCTCTAATATTATCTAAAATAGCAAGATGTTCAACTCTGGATTTTTCAGTATCATCCTGAGTTCTTGCTTTTTTAATAAGAATATTAACAAGTGCAATCTGTGCATACAAAGTTTTATAAAGATTTATAAGACGGGCTTTATTGCTTTTTTCAACGATACTGTCGTGAAGAGTATGATGGGGTTTTAGTGAAGAACTTAAGTCCTGACATTCATCATATAGTTTATCAATATACTCATTATCAAAATTATTAATAGAGAATTCAAGTGCATAACATTCTAATATGATTCGGATATCGAATAATTCTCTTACATCTTCTACAGTAAAACGGGTAACAAAGGTGCCTCTGTTTTTGTGGTGCTCAACAATACCCTCGCCTTCCATTTTTTTCAGGGTCTCTCTAACAGGGGAAATACTGATATGCAATTCCTGTGCAATATCGTTTATAAGTATTGCATCGCCCATAGCAAATCGGCCGGTACCTATTTGCTCCAATATATACTCATAAACATCAATAGTTTTAGTTTCTTTTTGCATAGAATATCTTCCTCATTCTTTTATTTTAAAGAGCATCACATTCTCTTAATTTTGCAATATCCTCATCGCTTAATCCCAAACGCTCTTTTAGTATTTCATCGGTATGCTGTCCCAAAAGGGGAGCAGGCATACGTATTTTTGTATTATTATTTTTAAATTTAATATGACTGTTTGTAAGAGTTGTTTTACCTGCAACAGGGTGCTCGCATTCAACAAACATTTCTCTTGCTCCAGCAATATGTGGATCATGAAACACCTGGTCAATTGAAAGTATAGGAGCAGCAGGAACACCAACTTCAGATAAGATATCAACTACTTCATTTACAGTATGCTGTAAAGTCCAACCTTCAATACATGCCTTAAGTTCTTTATGATTTTCAACACGCTTTTGGTTTGTATCAAAACATTCAGCTTCCAAAGCCGTGCTTTTAATTGCAGATTTAAGTAATCCGTAAAGCTTGTTATTACCGCAGGCTATAATACAATAACCATCAGAAGCCCTGAAGGAATCATTAGGATATATTGATTCGTAGCGGTTGCCTATTCTTTGTGGAATACGGTTTTCATATATGTAATAGTTGTTATTAAGGCAAAGAGAAGAAACAAGACCGTCAACCAATGAAATATCAACTTTATCGCCAACGCCTGTTTTCTGTGCGCTGACGTAAGCTGCCATAATACCGGTAGCACAGCCCATGCCTGCGCATATATCGGAGATAGTAGTACCGCAGCGTGTGGGAGGTGTATCAGGCCATCCGGTTGTACTCATAAGACCGCTCATTGCCTGACCGATAAGATCATAGCCTGCGCGCTTCGAATAAGGGCCATAGTGGCCAAATCCTGAAATACATCCGTATACTATACGAGGATTGATCTTTTTAAGATCCTCATATCCAAGGCCTAACTTTTCCATAACGCCGGGACGGTAATTTTCAATAACAACGTCACTTTGCTTAACAAGCTCAATAAATATCTTTTTGCCCTCTTCACTTTTTAAGTTAAGAGTCATACCGTATTTATTACGGTTAAGATTCATAAAATACGCGCTTTCACCGTTAACAATAGGTGCATTTACCCTTGTATCGTCACCTCTGCCCGGCAATTCTATTTTAATAACGTCTGCGCCCATATCTGCAAGTATCATACCGCAATAAGGACCTGCTAATACTCTTGTAAGGTCCAGCACTTTCATTCCGCTTAAAAGTCCCATAATAACTCTCCTGATATTCCTTGTGCCTCTTTCGGCATATAAAAGTGATAATAATTTTTTATTTTTTTATTATAACACAACAAAAATTATAATGCAAGAAAATGATATTAACTTGCATTTTTATTTTATTAATATTAATAGAATCAATTATTTTGTTATTTTACATATAAAAAACCATGGGGTTATTTGCAAGAAATATTAAGTTTAATTCATAAAAGGAGCCTTATGGCTCCTTAAATATGAATTAAAGTACCGTTTTTTCCAATCATTGCATCCGGCGCATTCTCAAGAGAACAAATAACTGCTTTTCTGTTGCTTTTCTTTTTTACAAAATTAATTGCTGCTTCAATTTTTGGAAGCATACTGCCTTTCCCAAACTGTTCATCCTCAATATATTTTATTGCTTCAGTAACAGTTAATTCATCAATTAATTCTTCGTTTTCTTTTCCGAAATTAATTGCCACCTTATCTACCGCGGTTAAAATAAATAGAAAGTCAGCATCAATTGTATCTGCAAGTAAAGCAGAAGCAAAGTCTTTGTCGATTACTGCATCAACAGAGCGGTAATCTCCATCATAATATTTTATAACAGGAATACCACCTCCTCCGCAAGCAATTACAATAAATTCATTATCCAGCAAATGAAGTATAGAATCTTTTTCAACAATATTTATTGGTTTTGGTGATGCTACGACCTGTCTGTAACCACGGCCTGAATCCTCTTTAAATATTAAATTCTGATTCTTTTTCATAATAGCTTCAGCTTCATCTTTTGAATAAAATGAGCCTATTGGCTTTGATGGTGATTTAAATGCAGGGTCGTTTTTATCTACTTCAATTTGAGTAATTACTGTTGCTACATGCCAAGGCATATTTTCCAGTTTTAATTCTCTCAAAATACCGTTTTGCAGATGATAACCTATATAACCTTGACTCATTGCTGTACATTCTGCAAGTGGAAATGATGCTATTTTATCGTTTTGTTTATGGGCCATATCTAATGCGCTTTTAAATATACCCACCTGCGGACCGTTACCGTGGGTCACGATTATTTCGTGACCTTGTTTTATAAGTCCTATAAGTGAAGGGGCCGCATCATTGATTTTTTTTAACTGTTCCTCCGGTGATTCACCAAGGGCGTTTCCCCCCAGTGCTATTACTATTCTTGCCATAGCATCACCGTCTTGGTTGTTGTTGTGTAATACAGTGGATGTTGCCTCCGCCGTATACTACTTCTTTGGTTTTCACACCAATGACTTCTCTGTCAGGGAACATTTCCTGCACTTGTTTAATTGCAAGTGAATCGTTTTCATCATCGTATTGAGGCAGTATTACTGCATTATTAATAATTAAAAAATTCATATAAGATGCAATACATACTTCTCCGTCCTCACGGGGTAAAGTACCTTGCACTGAGTCAATTGTATTAGCGCCCTGCAACAGTACAGGCTTTGCGGTTAAGCAAAGCTTATGAACCTTTAACTTGCGTCCTTTGGCATCAGTGGCAGAAATCAGGGTATTATAAGCATTCATTGCCTGATTATAGAAAGGGTGGTTTTTATCGTCAGTCCAAATGCAGGCAACCTCACCGGGTGCTATAAAACAGGCAACGTCATCTATATGGCCGTTAGTTTCATCTGGATCAATACCGTCTTTTATCCAAATAACCTTTTCGCAGTTTAAATATTGACATAGTTTTTCTTCGATTTCCTCTTTGTTTAAATGAGGGTTTCTGCCTTCTGATAATAAGCACATTTCAGTTGTTAGAACCGTGCCTTGGCCGTCAACGTGTATTGAGCCGCCTTCCAGAACAAATTCTTCTGTTCTATAGCTGTCAATATTCTCAATTTCACAAATTTTCTGCGCGATTAGATCATCATTTGCCCAAGGGAAATATAAGCCGTCATATAAACCGCCCCATGCGTTGAATTCCCAGTCAATACCACGAATTTCCCCTTTGTCGTTTATTACAAAGGTTGGTCCGCAGTCTCGTACCCATGCGTCATCATTGACCATTTCCACAACTCGAATTTCTTCAGGGAGCCTTGATCTTGCATTTTGATATTGAGTAGGGGAGGCAATTACCGTTATCTTCTCGAATTTAGATATTGCTTTTGCAACGTTTGCAAAAGCTTCCTGTGCAGGTTTAGCACCGTTTCTCCAGTTATCGTTACGTTCAGGCCATATCATCCATACTGCCTCTTGAGGCTCAAACTCTGCAGGCATTCTAAAGCCGTCTTGTTTAGGGGTACTGTTTAGTATTCTTTTAGCCATTAGCTTTTCCTCCTTTTATTATTGGATTTGTTAATTATTATTTCGCCTATAATAATAAATATTATTGCGCCTATTGTTATGGGTAATGTTGAAGAAAGGGTTTCGGTATCAAACGCTAAAGGTACGCCGGTAAATATAATGGAAATTATAATTAACACCATGGGTACGTAAGCAATTATTTTTTGCATAATTTCATTGCCCGGAACCATAAATGGCCTGTGGGTTTCAGGGTCATTCTTTCTTAACCGTAGGAAAGCAGGGAATATAGGCAGATATGAGAGTAAAAACAGCACAAGATTTAAAGCAAAGAAACTCCAAAATAAATTTGAATCCGGAAGTAATGCACCAATTAATACTATCACCGTTGCAAGTATACCATTCATAACGGAAGCACCGATTGGCATTTGGTTCTTGCTACTTCTTTTTGTAAACACCTTAGGCAGATCGTTATTATCTGCAGCATATGCGGCAACACTGTTTACGCCTAAAGACCATGATATCATATTTCCAAAGAAAGTTAATAAAAACAGAAAAGCCATAATGCTTATAAATATTCCGCTTGATTTTCCTGTAATTAATGCCATTGCATCTATAAGGCCTGTATCAGAACTGATTTTATCGCTAGGTATTGCAACACCTATGCCGAAAGCGCAAAATACATAAATAGCTGCTATTGCAAGTCCACCTATAATTATCGCTCTTGGTATCTGTTTTTTGGGATTTTCCATTGAATCTGCAAATGTGCATATAACTTCAAAACCAAGACAGTTAAATATTATAACCGAAACGTATGAAATACTGTTAAAATCAAAAGTTGGAATTAAAGAAGTAATGGTCATTTCGTTTGCTGTACCTTTTGTTACAGCTCCGTAAATACCCAAACCACCCATTATAAGTGCCAGGAGTACTTTAATTATTGCCGAGCCGTTCAATATCCAGCTACTGTCACTTGCAGGATAAAAGCTTATTAATACAACTCCCCAAATAAATATCAGCTCAATTAATAAAGAACTGAATATGTTAAATTCAATTCCAAAAATAACTGTCAGCAGAGGAGGGCACATTACAGCCAAAGATGCCATCCACAAAGGAAAGTTTACCCAGTAGTACCAGGCTGCTCTTGCGGGTGTTTTTCCTGTGGGGTAGGCAGTTCTTATCCAGTCATACATACCGCCTTCTCCATTGTATGTCGTGCCTAGTTCGGAAGAAATTAAACCGTAAGGCAGTAAAAAAGCGCCGATCATTAATATCCACCAGAAATACTGGGAGTTGCCAAGCCCTGCAACAGGTGCAGCGGCTTCTGCAACAAATACAACGCATATTACCGCCAAAATCGCATCTGTCATTCTGAATTTCTTTGGATTAGCCATTTTTACTCTCCTCTGTTCTTATAACCTTGTGGTAATAAAGTTTATAAGATTTTCTTTTGCGGCTTCTTTTTCTGCTGATGTGCGGCATTTTTCGTTTCTTGTAAGATATACAAGTAACCCTCTCATTGCTGTAAGACGGTTTCCCGCCTGTTCCCAACAAAGTGATGATGCCGAATCAATTACTTCGTCGGTAACCTCTTCGCCGCGAGTAGCAGGTAGGCAATGTAAGAACTTGCAACCAATATTACCAAGCTCCATTAGTTCTCGGTTAACCTGATAATCCTTAAATACTCTGATTCTTTCTTCTTTAGGCATTTCGTTTTCGTATAAACCGTACCATACGTCGGAATAAATGAAATCGGCACCTTTTACTGCATTTTTGTCATCGGTTACAAGCCAGGAACCACCGTTCTCTTTGCAGTTCTTCTCCATAATTGCTTTGTGCTTTTCATTTAACTGATGTGTGTTAGGACCGTATTGCACAAAATGCATTCCTAGATGTGTTGTAATAAAACCAAGAGATGCGCACACCTGAGTTGCGTCGCCTACAAACACGATCTTACAGTCTTCAAGTTTCTTCCCTGCCGGTAAATGCTCCATAATAGTACACATATCACCGATTTCTTGTGTAGGATGATTGTAATCAGACATACCGTTTAAGACAGGTATAGACGATGCTTTTGCCAGTTCTACAACGGTATTGTGTTCGATAACCCTTGCCATAAGAATATCAACAAGTTTTGATAATACTTTACCTGTATCACCAATTGTTTCATGACCGCCAAGCTGTATCATTCCGGGACCTAAATACTGTGCGTGTCCGCCGAGCTGCTGCATAGCCGTTTCAAATGAAACTCTGGTTCTTGTTGATGATTGTTGAAATATCATACCAAGTGTTTTGCCTTTTAATAAAGGAGGATGATATCCTGCTTTAATACATTTTTTGATTTCAAGTGAAAGGTCAATAATATCAAGCAGTTGTTGTTTTGTGTAATCTTGAGTATCAATAAAATCACATAATTGAGTCATAACTTTTCTCCTTAAAGTTTTTTCTATAAAAGTTTGTCCCTAAAAGCAAAAAAAATACCTTATCGATCGATAAGGTATAAATAGTTTATTTGAAAAATTCAGTTATAATAGTACTGGTTGTATTTAAATGCCCTTGAATCATAGAACTGCTTCCTCCGCATTTACCGTTTAGCCCAGTTCTCAATTTTGAAGCTACTTCTTTAAGATCAACATTGGTTGAGGCGCTAATAAAGTTATAGCCGTTAGTATCGTTTCCGGAAAGAACAGTGGCTATTTTTGAGGTTTTAGATAGGATGGAATTAACAATAAGCCTCATTGTGTCCGTATCTATATCTTCTTCAAAAATAAGAATATTATCTTCGGTATATGCAAATTGATTCGCTTTATAAAGTGCCATTTTTTTATTGCTTACAGCAAGCTTATGTTTGGATTCATTATAATTATCTATTAATATCTTAGTATTATCATAAAAATTATGATGTTGCGCCGATAAAAGCCGGCAAACACCGTTGGCGTTATTAATAAGCATATTAAAATAATTTATTGCATCTGAACCGCAGATCATTCTCAGGCGTGTGTGTTTATTCTGCCGGTAGTTTTCAATTATTTTTATTATTCCAATTTCACCTGTATAATTAACGTGCGGTGCACAGCAGGCGCAAATGTCGTAGCCCGGTATCGTAACTATTCTAACATTCTCGGTAATATCAAGTTTTGAGCGGTAGGGTATAGAAGGTAGTAATTCCTTTTCGGGGATTTCGCAAATTACAGGTATATTCTTAAATACAGCCTCATTTGCAATTCGTTCTGCTTCTTCCAGTTCTGCTATAGTTAAAGTTCCGTCATAATCAACAGTGACGTCATTTTCTCCTAGGTGAAACCCAATATTATTTAAACCGTATAGTTTATTGATTACACCTGACAATATATGTTCACCTGTATGATTTTGCATATTTCTGAAACGCCTGTCCCAGTTAATCTTGCAGTTGACTTTAGTATTTACTTCTATCGGCATTTTTGAATAGTGTAATATTCTATTATCTATTATTTGTACGTCAGAAATGTATAAATCATTAATATAGCCCGTATCACTGTATTGACCGCCTCCTTCAGGGAAAAAGGCGGTTTTTTCAAGTTCAATTCCGTAACAGTTATCCAACGCGATACAAGCTGTTACGATAGCCTCAAACTCCTTTAAATAGCTGTTATTTTCATATAATTTCTCGGTCATTTTTCGTCCCTCGATAAAACTATTAGTAATTCTCCGTTTTCAATGGAAACTATTGCATTATTGTTTGTGAATTCATTGCTTATACCGATTGGGAATGAATTGGTTAATTTATAGTCGGTAATCTCATATTTAACGTTTTTTATGGATACGTTCTCTGCAATATCGGAATAAGAAAATACAGATAGCTTAAAATCATCAAGCGGGGTAAGGGTAATAGAGGAATCTTTTAAGTAAGTCAACCTATTGTTTTTATCAACAAGCCATACTGTACATCCCATATCAAAAGCATATTTTACCGTTTGAATATTGGCAATTGTCTGATCTAACCTTCCTCCAATACCACCAACGATTATTATCTCTTTAAAACCTTTGCTGATCGCTTTTTTAACACATTTTAAGGTATCGGTATCGTCTTTTTCAACAGGGAGTACAGTAACGTTTTTATATTGAGGGATTTGCCCTAAGGAATCAAAATCGCCAATTATCTCGTCAGGTGTAATCTTTTCAGCTTCAGCAAGCTTTATGCCCGCATCTGCACAAATAATATAATCGCCGTCATTAATCGTAACAGCAGATAATACAGGGTACTCATTGTAAGCACAAATTATAATACAACGCAAATCTATCACTTCCTTAAAATTATTATAACACATAATGTCTTGACTTTCAAACGCTAAAGTGTTAAAATGCTAAAAAAGGTGGTGTTTTTTATGAATGAAAAACTAAAAAATGATGAAACGATGCTTTTATTTAAAGCTTTACTGTCTCTTGAGAATATAGATGAATGCATAAATCTTTTTGATGACCTTTGTACAATAAATGAAATTAAATCTATGGCACAGAGGATGGAAGTTGCTTCTCTTTTAAAATCCGGAATGTCTTATAACGATATAGTTAAAAGGACCGGTGCCAGTTCAGCCACTATTTCCCGAGTTAACCGTTGTCTTCATTACGGCAGTGACGGTTACAATACCGTTCTTGAAAGGATAGGGAAGTAATGGCCCTGTATAATGCTCTTTCTGAAAGTTATGATTTATTTTTTGATAAGGCGTATCTGAATAAAATTCAAAAGAGATATCATAATGCTCTTATGAAAAACGGTATAAAAAGCGGAAAAGTTTTAGATGCCGGGTGCGGAACGGGAATGCTTAGCTTTTATTTGTATGATAAAGGCTACAAGGTCACAGGTGTTGATCTCAGTGAGGAAATGCTTATAAAAGCAAGAAAAAAGAGCTTAGAAAACAACGTTAGAATTGATTGGTATAATTGTGATATTTCGAAGAATTTGTCTTTATGCAAGTTTTTTGATGCTGTAGTTAGCAGTTTAGACGTAGCTAATCATATAACCGATATTAATGATCTTTACCGATTCTTTTTAAATACCTATGAAGTATTGAATTGCAAAGGTTTATTTGTATTTGATATTAATTCTTATAAAAAGTTTTCCAAGCAGTATGCTCAAAATAAATACGTTTACAGTGCACACCATTCGGTTTGTGTCTGGAAGAATAATTATAATTTTAACACTGAGTTATGTCAAATGACCGTAGAGACTTACGTTAAATCTTCAAACGGCTATAAAAAGAAGACAGATGTTTTTTATGAACGATATTACAGCTTAAACCAAATTATTAATCTTTTGAAAAAAGCAGGGTTTAAAAGAGTTTCTTATATTACTGTAGATAAAGGAACCCGTCATATTTTAACTGCAAATAAGTAAAGAGCGAAAAACTTAGTTTTTCGCTCTTTTTTTTACCATTTAATATCAAAATCAGTTCCGCTGTTGGTCTTATTTACAGAGTCAATTATCTTATCAACATACACGGATGATACATAGAATTCGCCTTCACCATTAATCTTTAATAGATACTGGCTCGAATTGATCTCATGGAATGATATGACGTCATTCTTATACCCGGAACTCTGCTGGTATTTGAAAGTGACGGTAATATAAGGTTTTTCATTAGCTTCATCCTCAACAACACCGTCGATTCTTGAAGTAGTAATAACAGAATACAGCTTCTTAAATAGTTCAATATCGATCTTGTTGCCGTTGCAGTTAACACCGGAAATAGAATTATCGTTAGATGTAATATTATATACTTCTTCATTACCATCAATATCAAAAATTATACGCTCAACGATTGAAATATTTCTACTGAACTGGTTTGGATTGATTAGATTAAATATATCAAAATTAAGCAAATTGATCTTTTGAGCAACAAATGCGTAAATAATATCAGTTCCTTCTACATACAGCTTTGAAACAGAAGATTCAGGTTTGGATATGCGGATATTATACTCTTCATCAAAATAAGTATATGAAATAAGATAATAGGGATCATAAAGATCGTGTTCCTTCAGTACTTCATCATTTACTTCAGTAGCTTCAATTCTTGCGCACTTAAGTGTTACGATGGAATTCAAGTATTCAACTATTCTGGCATCTTTAGCTATAGCAGTATAAGGATATGTTATTTTATACAGGTTTGCAATATTATTAAATGCTTTTTCTTCTTCCGTAAAAGCTCTGAACTCAAATACGGGCTTGCCTTCTCTTGTTAAACTGAAATTATCGATCATATATTCGGTTTCAGCTTCTTTAAGGAGATTGAGCTGCTTACTTAAATATTTGTATTCGTCCTGTTCATAGTAGAACAGATAATCGTCCTTTACAGCATATACGGTATTTTCATTATCAATAGAAATATAATAAGAATTATTATTTGGCATCATATCGCCAACGTATACTGTATGGACTTCATCCTCAGCTGTAATGGTTGCTGACATCTGAGGATTATCCAGTCCGTAAATGGAAAGATCTTGAGAATCTTTTTCTATAATATCGTAGGCATATATCTTTCTGCAGTATTCAACAACACCGGAGATTATTTCGCTGTCGTATTCAAAATCCTCGTAGCCTTCAACCTTTACGTCTTCACCGTTAATGAGTATTGTATAATCGCCTTTTTCATTGGAAATCTCAATTTTCTGCATTTTTTCCGCAGCGATATTAAAAACTTTATTGCCGCTATCGGTAGGTAACTTAATAACATCTACTCTAATGAGCAGTACCATTATGCAGAATAGGAAAAATATTATTCCCAACGCGATAAGGATTTTTTTTAACATTTTAAACATTACAGATGCCTCCGCTTAAGATAAACTGTAACACCGGCAGTAGCTACTACAGCGGGTATTGCAATAATAAATAAAATGAATAGCGCAGTTTTGGAAGTGTTGCTGCTAAGTGAAAGAATAGCAGATTCCATATTTTTAGGATAAATTATAAAGTCGTTGGCGTTTTCACTGAAATAGTTTACCAGTTGCATAATATATTCGCCGTTACCATAGGTGCTTTCAATATATGCATCGGATATAAGCTTATAAGAACCGGAAACTATAACGTGAGATTCAGAACTGCTGTTTTTAACGATTCTGGTTCCCACAGCAAGTAATGGATCATTGGAGGGAGGATCTTTTTCGGGATTGATATCGTTCTCAGATTCAACAACATGTTGCGTACCGCTGGCACTTGTAAGCAGGGAAGTGGTTGTCTGATACTCTCTTGTAGAGAAAAGCAGATTCAAAGGTCTTGTCTGATAGGTAATGACCTGAACTGTCTGGAACAGGTTTGCCGCAGACTGAACGTCAGAAAATGCTGCAACCATAGGCTCGTAAGTGTTATCAATAGAATACTGAGTGTTGTAGAGGTAACCTGTTTCAACTGCAATACCCCACTGAGCAAGAAATGCTTCAAGATTAGGCAGTTCCGGCTGTTCAGGAGACATAAACACATAAAGACTTCTACCAAGCTTACCATTGTTCTGCAGGAATGCATCTAACTTTTTTATCTCATCGGAAGAATAGTCAGTCTTGGGATTACATATCATAACGTATTCTGTTTCCGGAGAAATATCTGTTGTAAGAAGATCCATCTGTTGAACGTTATAGTTATTGCCACTTAATAGGGATGCAAAGGCTGTAGGATAATCCTCAACGTGGTTATTAATGAACTGAACAGCAGGGAAGGTATCTCTGCAAACGTAGTCCATTGCTGAGATAATAAGATATTCAACCTTGGATTCTGTGATTTTTTTACTGCTTTCATCAAATTCAAAAAGGTTAGTAGTAGTTAATACCTTGTATTTAGAGTGATCATCAACCAGTCTGACAATAATGGAGCTTGTAGATAAGCCGGTAGTAGGATATTCTTCAGCTATTGCAGGGTTCTTGTCTACACTCTTAAAGGTTGCAGTAACGTTTTTGGAATAATCGTCCATACTCTCAATGGTTTCAGCAACGCTCTGCATATAACTGTTTCCGTTGTAACCCGCCCTGTTTTCGCATGCGAGAATCTCAACTTCTTTTGTTATAGTATCTATAGCTGCCTTACCTTCATCGGAAAGGGAAAAGGCTTTATTGGAAGAAAAGTCAAACTTAACGGAAAAAAGATTTGCAATTAAATTAATTAACAGTAATATTACAACAACAAAAGCAATGTAAATACCGGAAGTAAGCTTATATTGATTTCCTTTTGAAGGTTTAACAAATTTTTTCATTGTTTTATCTCCTTTCTTTACGCCCATCTCTTCTTTTCGATAACACGAATGTTAAGGAAAATGAAGAGTGCAGTAAGGCTCAGGAAATATACAAGATTGCCCAGAGAAAGAATACCGCTGGACATTTCATTGTATTTTGCATTAATGGAAAGCCAGTAAAGCATATCGCTGATAAACGTATTGGAAATAAAGGATACAAAGCTTTCCGCAAGATACAGGAAAAATAGAACACAGAAGGTTGCTATAGCTGAAACAACTTGGTTATCAGTAAGAGAAGAAATAAAGGTGCCTATAGAAATGAACAACGCACCGTAAAGCAGCAGGGCAATAATTCCACCGAATACAACAGACATTGCAATTTCGGTAAAGCAAAGAATAAATATTGCATAAATCAGGGTCGAAAGAATGCCGATGGCATAAACTGAGAAGGCCGCTAAAAACTTACCAAGTACAATGCCAACTGCTGAAACAGGTGTAGTAAGAAGTAAAACTTCAGTACGGTTCTTTTTTTCCTCTGTGAATAATCTCATAGTAAGAATTACAGTGAAGATTATGATGTAAAGAGGTGAGATCGAGGTGTAAAACGCCTGCATATCGGCAGAGTTTGAATAAATATTGTTAAATACAAACATTACGCCGAAAATTATAAGGAATATTGTTAAGAAAACGTATCCCATAGTGGAAACAAAGTAAGATTTAAATTCTCTTTTGTATATTGCAAACATTTCTTATACCTCCTTTTCCATATTGCTTTCAGCAGTAAGCTGTAAGAATATATCTTCAAGGGAGTATTCACTGCCTCTTGTAACAAGAATAGGCATATTATTTTCGGCCAGCGCCTTGAAGATGGGAATACGAAGATCAGTATCAGCGTTACCTTCAACATTAAAATCATAGGAGTTAGGTTCTTTCTGACCAACCTTGGTAACGGAAATTACGTTATCGATCTTAGTGAGAACTTCATAAATACTGTTTTCCTGACCAACCGCGCGAACCATGATCTTATTCTTATTTGCAAGATTTTTTGAAAGGTTCTGGGGGGTATCATTGGCAACAAGATTACCCTTATTTATAACAACGATCCTGTCACAAACAGCCTGAACTTCGGAAAGAATATGAGAGGAGATTATTACGGTGCGCTTCTGACCGATAAACTTGATCAGATTTCTGATTTCAATAATCTCCTTAGGATCAAGGCCAACGGTAGGTTCGTCAAGTACTAAAAGCTCAGGTGCATTAATAAGTGCCTGAGCAAAACCTACTCTTTGTCTGTAACCTTTTGAAAGGTTCTTTATAATACGATGACTAACGTGATCGATCTTAACAAGCTGACAAACTTCCTGAATATGCTCCGGAATATGTTTTTTAACTCCCTTAAGATTGCAAACAAAAGTAAGGTATTCCTTTACTGTCATTTCATTGTAAGTAGGGGGTAGTTCAGGAAGATAACCGATCTTCTTTTTAGCATCTATAGGGTTGGACAGAATATCAACACCGTTGATCATAATGCTGCCTTCAGTTGAAGAGAGGTAGCCGGTAAGCATATTCATGGTCGTACTTTTTCCTGCACCGTTAGGACCGAGCAAACCTAAAATCTGCCCTTCTTCAATGGTAAAGGAAAGATCGTTAACCGCTGTAAGCTTACCGTATCTTTTGGTAAGATGGGAAACTTCAATCATATCATTCACTCCAAAAAGGAAATTTATTTATTAAGTCGCAAAAACAGCAGACTATAACATACTCAAATATTATACCAAAAATTATAACTGTTTGTATAGTCTTTTTTGTAAATATTCTTTGAAATTTTAACTTTGTATACTTTAATTTATACACAAAAAGTTTTCTTGTAATTTATCTTTTTGTATAGTATAATAAAAAAGGTGATAAAAATGGGCGCTATGATTATTAATACTATTTTGGATTCGTTAAAAAACTTAATATATTATTTACCGATACTTATTATTTCAATTACAGTTCATGAGTTTTCTCATGCTTTCGTTGCTAAAAAGTTGGGTGATAATACGGCATATCTTGCCGGCCGTGTTTCGTTGAATCCGTTGAGGCATCTTGATCCTGTTGGCTCAATATGTATGCTTTTGTTCGGGTTTGGTTGGGGCAAAGCTGTACCTATTAGTGTGTTGAATTTTAAGAATCCGCAAAAAGACAGTGCTCTAGTGGCAGTTGCAGGGCCTTTGTCCAATCTGATTATGGCATGCATTTGGGCTATTATATTCGGAATAGTAAGTCTATTTGTGGAATATACAAGTTATATTTACGTCCTTTTGTTTTACGGTGTGTATTTAAATTGCGTACTTTGTGTGTTTAATTTACTTCCCATTACTCCCTTGGATGGTTCAAGAGTTTTATCTTTGATTCTTCCTAAAAAAACGTATTTTAAGATGATCAAATATGAAAAGTATTTCTTTATAGTTCTTATTATTTTAATGTTTACCAACGTTTTGGATACTGCTATATCATTTTTGGCAGGCGGTATGTTTACGGGGCTGGAGTATTCATTTATTGCTCTTGGTAGGCTTATTGGTTCAATATTTGTTTAAAGGATTTAATAAATGGAACAACTTTCATTTAAGTTTGAAGTGTTTGAAGGCCCCTTGGACCTGCTGCTTAAACTGATTTCTAAAAATAAAGTGAATATTTTTGATATTCCCATTGCTCAAATACTTGATCAGTATATGGAAGCAATAGAGGATATGAAAAGGGTTGATATGGATGTAGCCAGTGAATTTATTTCTATGGCATCGTATCTTCTTTATATAAAATCACGTATGCTTCTTCCTGTTCATGAAGAAGAGGATGAGGATCCCCGTGAGACTCTTGTTAAAATGCTTCTGGAATATCAGCGTTATAAAGAGGTTGCAAAACAGCTTACAATAATGTATTCCGGTACTCCGGTTACGGTAACAAGAAGGCCAATGGAACTAGAAATTGAAGAAGAGGCATATTCAAAGCAACATTCCGTATTGGAAATATCGGTTGCATATCAGCATATGCTTAAAAAATTAAGGCATCGTATGCCTCCACCAGTACAAGCCTTTAAAGGAATTGTGGGTACTACCTGGACAACAATTTCTTCCCGTGTTGTAAATTTGCTTAGAAGACTCATAAAAAAAAGAAGTATGTCTTTAAAGGAAGCTTTTGTTACTGCCCGTTCACGTTCCGATATTGTTGCAACTTTCCTGGCGGTTTTGGAGCTTATGTCTAATAAGAGAATAAAAGTGGAAGGCGAGGAAAATACTATAACTATCCTTACCGGAAAGGTGAATACCAATGACAACTCAGGAAATTGATAGTATATTGCTTAGTTTGCTGTTTGCTTCAGGTAATCCGCTTTCAGTTGCACAAATTTGTGAAATAACCGAAAGCGACAATAAAACAATAAAAATAGCGCTTGAAAAATTGTCTGATTCTCTGTTGGAACAAAACAGCGGTATCAGAATACTAAAGCTTGAAGATAAATATCAGTTAACTACAGCGCCCGAAAATGCACAATACGTTAAGGCATTACTTGATAACCGTAGAAATCCAATGCTTTCTCAGGCAGCAATGGAAGTTTTGGCGATAGCGGCATATAATCAGCCCGTAACAAGAGCTTACGTAGAGCAGGTGAGAGGTGTTGATTGCGCAGCTGTTATTCATAATCTTATAGATAAAGAGCTTTTAGAAGAGAAGGGTAAACTTGATGCCCCCGGACGCCCATTGCTTTATGGCACTACGGCAAATTTCTTAAGGGTTTTTGGAATTAATTCATTGGCAGAAATGCCTGAACTGCCCGAGATCCGGAATAAGGATCCCCAGCAAGGTGAGTTATTGCCCCAGGAAGACGGTGCTCTTATATGAAAGTATTTCTGATAGTATTGGGAGTTATAGCTGTTGTAATAATGCTTATATCCTTAATTCCTGTCAGTATTGAGCTTGAATATTTTGATAGCTTTAAATATAAAATTAAGCTTTGGTTTTTTGAACTGAAATTAAAAAATAAGCCAAAAAAGAAAAAAGGAAGCTCTTCCAAGTCGATAAAATCAAAAAATGAAGTTATTCAAGAAAAGAAAAAAACTGATATAAAAGAGATATTTAACATAATTATTGACTTTCTAAAGGAATTTAAATGGAAATTAAATATTATAGTTAGCAAACTAAACGTTTATATCAGCTGCGCCGACGAGGATGCTGCACAGGCGGCTATTAAATTCGGTGAGATCAATGCCTATGCATATACAGTAGATGCTATGCTAAAAAGCTTATTTAAAATCAGGGAAAGCAATATAAATATTTCGGTTGATTATAACAGCAGTAAAATAAGATTTGCAGGTGAAATTGCTTTATTTGCACGTTTGGGTAAAATTCTACTTGCATTAATCAGACTTTTGGTATATCTTATAGTTAATAAGGAAAAATTAAGTCCGATACTTGATTTATTAAATAAAAAGGATGGTGTAAATTAATGAGTGAACATCCCATTCAAGGTATTCTTGATTCTACAATGCAGAAAATTAAAGAAATGGTTGATGTAAATACTATCGTTGCTGATCCTATAACTACTCCCGATGGTATTACTATTATTCCTATTTCAAAGGTTTCTTTCGGTTTTGCGTCCGGTGGTTCTGATTTTGTAAACAAATCAGTTCCCGATAAACAGCCTTTTGCCGGTGGTGCCGGTGCAGGTATAACGATTTGTCCCGTTGCTTTTATGGTGGTTAATGGTGACGATATTCGTTTGCTTCACGTTTCCGCTAATGCTACAACTGTTGATAAGGTAATTGATAGCCTGCCCGGTCTTATGAATAAGACAAAAGAGATCTTTTCCAAAAATCAGTAAAAAAATAAAGCCACAGATTAAATCTGTGGCTTATTTTTTTTAATTATTCAGCGCAATCTTCTTCGTCGTCATCAAAATTGATTTCCTGTCCGCAATGGGGGCATTCAAAAGCGCCGTCTTCTAAGATCTCATCATCAAGAAGAACTGTTTCGCCGCATTCAGGGCATTCGGTCTGGTAATGATAACCGTCACAGCAATCGCATTCATCATCTTCGCAATCGCATTCACAGCAATCACAATCGTCATCGCCGTAAAGATCCTCTTCAAGAGCACCTAAATCTTCGTCAACTTCTTCAATGTACTCCTCAAGTTCAGCACAGGAATCTTCAAGATCTGCTACAGATACTGCGATATCCTCAAGCATATCGGCCATCGCAACAAGAAGTTTACCTTCGTTGCTTTCGGTATCTAATTTCATACCGTCAAGCATACCTTTGATATAAGCTGCTTTTTCTGTAATTGTCATAACATTACGCCTCCTTCAAAAAATATTATTACACAGAATAATATAAATTATGCTCTTTCGAGATATTCACCGGTACGTGTGTCTACTCTGATCATTTCGCCTTCTTCAATGAAAAGGGGAACCTTGATCTCAGCGCCTGTTTCCAAAGTAGCAGGCTTAGTTACGTTAGTAGCAGTATCACCCTTGAATCCGGGTTCGGTTTCTGTTACCTTAAGATCGATAAATGCGGGGGGTTCAACACCAAAAACATTGCCCTTAACAGACATGATCTTGCAAACGGTGTTTTCTTTAACAAACTTAAATGCATCGGAAAGTACGTTTGCATCCAGGGGGATCTGTTCATAAGTTTCCTGATCCATGAAGTAGTAAAGTTCGCCGTCGCTATAAAGATATTCCATATCTTTTCTTTCAACAAAAGCAGTAGGGAATTTGTCGGAAGGGTTGAAAGTAGTTTCAGTTACAGCACCGTTAATAACGTTTCTTATTTTTGCTCTAACGAAAGCTGCGCCCTTACCGGGTTTTACGTGCTGAAATTCAACAATAGAATAAATATTGTCGTTCATTTCAAAAGTTACGCCGTTACGGAAATCACCTGCGGATACCATATTTTAAACCTCCAAAATAATGTATAAAATCTCTCGAAATATTTTACCTTAAATATAGTATTATTTCAAGTCTTTTTTAAAATTTTCCCTGTTTTTGAAGGAGAATATAGTAATTTTTCATAGAAAAAGCGTCTTTAGCTTGTGTTCCGGCGGATTCACATATGATTGTAGGAGAATAATTTCGCCTTCCAATTAATTCCATTAGCGGTTTATAATCAGGACCAAAAGTATTATCTTCAAATGTTAAATGGCATTTTTCTCCCCCTGATGTATATTCTATTTTAGAAAAATGAGCATGAAAAATGCTTGTCCTGTAAGTGCCTAATTCATTTTCAAATTTATCCAGTATAATTTCGTAGTCTTTAACTGTCTTGATCCCACCCAAGGTTCTTGCGTTAAGATGGCCAAAGTCAATTGTCGGGATATTTCTTTCATCTGTTTTACAAAGCTTTATAACCTCTTCAACGTTGCCTAATTGATTTATTTTACCCATTGTTTCAGGGCAAATAAGAATATTTTCATATCCGTTATCGTCAAGGGCTGCTCGTGCCTTATTTAGCGTATCACAGGCCAGTTTTAGAGCTTCTTCTCTTTTTATTTTTCCGCAAGAACCGCTGTGTACAACGATTCTTTGTGCTCCCATATTCTTTGCAGCTTTTGCGCACTGTAATATGTAATCAATACTTTTCAGCCTTGTTGCCTCGACAGTTGATGACAGAGATATAAAGTACGGTGAATGAATTGATAGAGTGATATTATGTTTCTTTGCTTTTTCTCCTAATGCTTTTGCCCCTTCTTCGGATATATTAACTCCTCTTCCGCACTGATATTCATATGCGTCAAGACCGTAACGGGCCAAAAATCCGGGTGCCTGTATGGCTGCTTTAAGTTTTTGTTCATAAAACTCATCAGGTACCCCTGCTGTTCCGAATATTGCTCCCATATTTAACTCCTTGAATTTTTGTTATATTTTACGATAAATTTTAAGCTTATGTCAATACAAAAGTGTTGACAAGAAAAAATATAATTATTATAATATAATCAATGCAATGATAAGAATAAGTAACCTTGCGGTGATACTGTAGAGAGGGGAGTAAAGCTGAAAGCTCCCTGTATTTACTGTTTGTGTGAAGCTGTCTTTGAGCACCGTACGAAAGATACGGCGTTTTCCGCGTTAAGGAATTTAGAGTGGTGCATTTTTATGCGCAATTTGGGTGGTAACACGGTATATTCGTCCCTTGTTTTATACAAGGGATTTTTTTATTTTTTCGGAGGTTTATTATGGAATGGACATCACTTAATGATCTTAGAGAGAAATATCTTTCTTTCTTTGAGTCAAAGGGTCATTTAAGACTTGGAAGTTATTCGCTTGTACCAAATAATGATAAGTCACTGTTGCTTATAAATTCCGGTATGGCGCCTATGAAGAAGTTCTTCACAGGTGAGGTTACTCCTCCCCGCAACAGAGTAACAACATGCCAGAAATGTATTCGTACTCCCGACTTGGAGCGCGTTGGTCATACTGCCCGTCACGGCACATACTTTGAAATGCTCGGTAATTTTTCTTTCGGTGATTATTTTAAAGATCAGGCCATCGAATGGGCTTGGGAATTTTTAACCGAAACCCTTGAGATACCTAAAGATCTGCTTTGGCCCTCTGTTTATGAAGAGGATGATGAAGCCTATGCTATTTGGCGTGATAAAATAGGTGTTTGCGAAGAACATATCGTTAAGTTGGGTAAGGCTGATAACTTCTGGGAGCACGGTACAGGTCCCTGCGGTCCTTGCAGTGAAATATATTTTGACCGTGGCGAAAAATATGGTTGTGGCTCTCCCGATTGTAAGCCCGGTTGTGACTGTGATCGATATATGGAAATATGGAATAACGTATTTTCACAGTTTAATAATATGGGTGATGGTACCTATACCGAGCTTGAGCATAAGAATATAGATACCGGTATGGGTCTTGAACGTCTTGCGTGTGTAATGCAGGGTGTAGATAATATGTTTGAGGTTGATACGGTCAGAAACATTCTTAATAAGGTTTGTGAAATTTCCGGTAAGGAATACGGTAAGGATTCTAAAATAGATATTTCTATCCGTGCTATTACAGACCATGCAAGAGCTTCTACATTTATGATCAGTGACGGTATTCTTCCTTCCAACGAAGGCAGAGGTTACGTTCTTCGCCGTCTTATAAGACGAGCTTGCCGCCACGGTAAGCTTATTGGTATTAACCGTGATTTCCTTGTTGAACTTATTGAGGCTGTAATCAATGAAAACAAATCCGGTTATCCCGAACTTATTGAAAAGCAGGAGTTTATTAAGAAGGTTATTACCAACGAAGAAACTGCTTTTGCAAAAACAATAGATCAGGGTCTTTCAATTCTTGAAGGTCTTATGGGCAATGGCGGTCAGCTTTCCGGAGACGACGCTTTTAAACTTTACGACACTTACGGATTCCCTCTTGATTTAACCAAGGATATTCTTGCCGAACAGGGTATGACTCTCGATGAAGACAGATTTAACGAATTAATGATCGAACAGCGCGAAAGAGCACGTAACAGCCGTAAAGCAGGTGATGCTGAGAGTTGGAAGAGTGACGGCATAGTTCTTGAGGGTGTTGAAGCAACTGAATTTGTTGGATATACCGAATTTTCTTGTGATGCCAATGTTTTGGCTGTTGTTGCCGAAGGCGAACAGGCAGGTACTATCGAATCAGGCGCTAAAGGTATTATTGTACTTAACAAAACAAGCTTTTATGCTGAAAGCGGTGGTCAGGTAGGCGATAAGGGCGTTATTGTTTCCGATAAAGCTAAATTCGTTGTTGAAGATACAAAAAAGAGCCATGACGGTATTTTTTATCATACAGGTTATGTTGAAAGCGGCAGCTTTTCTGTAAATGACAGTGTTAAGGCTGAAATTGACGGCGTAAGGAGAAGATCTATTTCCAGAAACCATTCTTCTTTACATCTTTTACAGGCTGCTTTACGTACTGTTTTAGGCACTCACGTTGAACAGGCAGGTTCTTATGTTGACGAATTACGCGGAAGGCTTGACTTTACTCACTTTTCTGCTTTAACCTCAGAAGAAATAAGCAAGGTTGAAGCTCTTGTTAATGAGCAGATTCTCAATTCCATTGCTGTTGACGTTAATTTAATGTCTTTAGAGGAAGCCAAGAAAACAGGTGCAATGGCACTGTTTGGTGAAAAATACGGTGAAGTTGTCAGAGTAGTAGCAATTGGCGATTTCTCTAAAGAATTCTGCGGCGGCGCTCACGTTGAAAATACCGGTAACATCGGTCTCTTCAAGATTGTTTCCGAATCTTCTGTTGCAGCGGGCGTTAGAAGAATTGAATGTGTAACAGGTATTAACATTCTTGCTATGCTTAATGATAAAGAGAATATTATCAATCAGATAGCTGAAGCTGTTAAGTCTAACGTTAATGACGTTGTTAAGAAAGCTGCTATTCTTACCGAAGATCTTAAGGCTTGTCAGAAGGAAGTTGAAAGTCTTAATTCTAAGCTTGCAATGAGTCAGATCAGCGATATTGTAAATAATGCAGTTGAAGTAAACGGTGTAAAGGTTGCAGTTGCAATTCTTAATATTCAACCCGACGCACTTCGCGGTGTTGGCGAAAATATTAAGGATAAGTATTCTGATATGATTACGGTATTAGCTATTAAAGGTGAAGACAAAATTAACTTTATGTGTGTTTGCGGCAAGGAAGCTGTTGCTAAGGGTGCTCACGCAGGTAATATTGTTAAAAAACTTGCAGAGCTTACCGGCGGTAAAGGCGGCGGCAGACCTGACTCTGCTATGGCAGGCGGTAAAGACGTTGCAGCTCTTGAAAGTGCGCTTAATTGCGTTGCTGATATAGCTAAGGATCTTATAAAGTAAAGGAGTGCTTATATGTGCATTTTCTGTAAAATAGTAGCAGGAGAGATTCCTTCTACAAAAGTATATGAAGATGATAAAGTTCTTGCGTTTAAGGATATAAATCCTCAGGCGCCTGTTCATATTGTTGTTATTCCCAAGGAACATATTCTTGAGGGTGCAAAGGATGTAACAGTAGAGAATTCTGCAATCATTGCAAAATGCTTTGAAGCAATAGCTGATATTGCAAGAGAACAGAATCTTGAAAATGGTTTCCGCGTAGTAACAAATTGCGGTGCCGATGCTTGTCAAAGTGTTCAGCACTTACATTTTCATATTTTAGCCGGAAGACAGTTGTCTGATTTAATGTCATAAAGGAGATAAGTATTATGAAAGAATTTTACACTCTCAATGTAGCAGGTGTTCAGAGGGATCTTCCTCTTTGTAAATTAAATGATGAGCTTTATATAGCAGCTTTTGTAATTTTCGGTGATGTAGAATTAACTTCCGCCTGCGCTAAAGCATTGTTGGAAAAAGCCCCTGAGCATGATATAATGATTACTGCAGAATCTAAGGGTATTCCTCTCGTTTATGAAATGGCAAGACAGAAGGGACAGAATGAATATCTTATTGCGCGAAAAGCTCCAAAGCTTTATATGCACGATCCTATTGCAGTTCATGTTAAATCTATTACCACTGCAGCTGTTCAGACTCTTTATATTGATGCTGCAGACGTAGAAAAAATGAAGGGTAAGAGAGTGCTTGTTGTAGACGACGTTATCAGCACAGGTGAATCCCTGAATGCACTCGAACAGCTTGTTGAAAAGGCTGGCGGCAATATTGTTGGTAAAATGGCAATATTGGCTGAAGGTGATGCGACAAAGATGGATGATATAATATATCTTGAAGAATTACCGCTGTTTGTACCCGGCGAAAATATGTAATCGGAGGTTATAATAATGGCTTTAACTACTATATCTAACGGTAAACTTACTGCTATTATTGCAGATAAAGGCGCAGAACTTCAGAGCCTTATGCTTGGCGGCATTGAATATATTTGGCAGGGCGATTCAAAATATTGGGGCAAACGAGCTCCTGTACTGTTTCCTTTTGTAGGCAGATGCAAACATGATACTTTTACTTATGCAGGTACCCCATATTCTATAGGTCAGCACGGCTTTGCAAGAGATAATGTTTTTGAAAGAGTTAATTATTCTGATTCAAGCGTTACTTTTATGCTGCAGTCAAATGATGATCTTAAAAAGAAGTACCCTTTCGATTTTAAATTCTATATTGAATACCGTATTATGGGTTCTTCTCTTGAAGTAAATTACAGAGTTGAAAATACAGGCACTTCTATGATGTTCTTCTCTGTTGGCTCTCATGAAGCTTATCGTTGCCCCGTGGTTGACGGTGAAGCATTTGAGGATTATAAGATATACTTCAACAGACCCGAAAGACTTGAAAGATATTTCCTGGAGGACGGTCTTGTTTCAAGAACAGGTGTTCCTTTTGTTGATATGGGTCAGCCATTAATGCTGAATCACGAGGATTATTACGGTAGTGCTGCTGTTCTGTTTGATGTTAAGTCTACCGAAGTTACCTTAAAGAGTGACGTTTCAGGCCACGGTGTAAAGCTTGAATTTTCCGATTTTAAGAACCTTGGAATCTGGCAGGCAAAGGATGCTCCCTTTATTTGCCTCGAGCCTTGGCTTGGTGTTTCCGACGGTGTTGACTTTAACGCAGAGCTTCCTATGAAGAGAGACATTCAGCGTCTGAATGTTGGTGCCAGCTTCCTGTGTACTCATACTATCAGCCCATTTTAAATAAAAAATATCCGTATGCCTCAAGCATACGGATATTTTTTATGTATTGATTACTTAATAATTGTGCCTTTTTCTGTGCCGTTTAAGCAAGCAGCATTGGATTCATCGGTGTCGATATGCATTGCATTTCTGTAATCCTTGTTTACTCTAACAACAACGTCACCAAAGATAATGGATCGCTCAGCAGAATTAATTTCTACTTTAACGATTTCCTTATCTGTTACACCAAGCTCTGCAGCTTCGGTATCAGAAAGGTGAATATGTCTCTTAGCAGCAATAACGCCCTTTTCAAGAGTTACTTCGCCGCAAGGACCAATAAGCTTGCAGCCTGCAGAACCTTCCAGGTCGCCCGATTCTCTGATAGGAACGGAAAGGCCTATAGAACGAGCATCGGTCAAAGAGATTTCAACCTGAGTAGCCTTACGGGTAGGACCGAGAATAGAAACGCCGCCTAATTCCTTCTTAGGGCCAACTACAGTAACTTTTTCAGTACAAGCAAACTGACCGGGCTGAGAAAGTTCCTTCTTGGGGGTAAGCTTATAGCCTTCGCCGAAAAGGGTAGCAAGATCTGCTTCGGATAAATGAATATGTCTTGCAGAGGTTTCAATATTAATGTTATTTGCCATTGTTTTATCTCCTATTCTATTAATTTCTTATTTAATTGTACATATTGTGAGCAAATATTTCAAGTATTTATAGCAGGTATTTATAAAACTTCCAAAAGACATATTGTCTGAGCGCTGATTCCCTCCAGTCTGCCCGTAAAACCTAAATGTTCTTCGGTGGTAGCTTTAACGTTAATTTGAGAAATATCAATCTCAAGCGCATCGGCAATATTTTGACGCATCTGCTGAATGTAAGGTAACAGCTTTGGCTTTTGAGCGATAATTGTTGAATCAATATTTCCGATTTTATATCTATTTTCTTTAATAAGTTTTGCAACGCATTTTAAGAGTATAATGCTTGAAATACCTTTGTATTTATCATCTGTATCAGGAAAGTGTTTGCCAATATCTCCAAGGCAAAGGGCTCCTAACATAGAATCCATAATTGCGTGAACCAATACGTCGGCATCAGAATGTCCATTAAGGCCGTATTCATACGGAACTTCCACTCCGCCCAGTATCAGTTTGCGTTCTTTAACAAGCCGGTGAACGTCATAACCAATTCCGATTCTCATTTTTTATTCTCCTTTTTCCGCTTTTGCAATAGCTTCAGCGTAAATTAAATCTTCCTTGTAAGTAATTTTAATATTATTAATATCACCGTCTACAAGCTTTATTTTACCGCCTGCGGCTTCAAACAACTGACAGTCGTCTGTATAATCCTTTTTAAGGGCGAGAGCGCTGTAAAGCTGCAGTTTGAATTTTTTAAGCAGAAACGTCTGCGGTGTTTGTACTAAGCGAAGATTTGTACGGTCAACTGTGTTAATGATAAAGGAATTATTATCAATCGTCTTAACAGTGCTTGTAACGGGAATACCGGGGGCAGCGCCTTCGTATTGGTATGCGGCATTACTTACAGTATCAATAAGCAGGGGAGTAGTGAAGGGCCTTGCGGCATCTTGAATTGCAATATATTTTGCTTTTTTTGATACGGCCTCAATACCGCTAAGTACAGATAATTGCCTTGTGCTTCCACCTAAAACTATTTTAGAGAGCTTTGAAATATTGTATTTATCCATTATTTCAGCAATCGGTTCTATAAGTTCGTTGTTGGTAACAACTATAATCTCACTTATAGTTTCAGCTTTTTCGAAAGCAAGTGCGGTTCTTGCTATTACAGGAACAGAATCAATAGAAAGCATTTGTTTTGGGCACTCGCTGTTCATTCTTGTACCGCTGCCTGCGGCAACTATAATGGCCGAAGTATATTTCAGATTAAATAATTTATTCAGCAGTTTCATAACATATCTCCAAAATAATGCCATAGGAAATTTAACCTATGGCATCGTATATATAATTCTCTATTTCGGTACTGTCTTTATCCAATGCCAATACCAATTCACTTATTAAAATTTGTTTAACGCTTTGAAGCATTTTCCTTTCACCGGCAGAAAGAGTTTTAATTCTGTTTCTCATAAGAAGACTTTTTAATACTGAGGCGGTCTGCAGTATATCACCGGTGCGTAATCTATCCATATTTTCACGATATCTTTTGGTCCAATTATCCGATTCCGAAATCTCAAGCGTTCCGATGTTCATAAGCATATTTTGTGCAGTTTCAGCGGAAGAAATATTTCTGATAAGTGAAGCATTGTTTTGTACCGGCACTTTAATTTTCATTCTGCTGTTAATAAGACCGACAACGTAGTATTTTTTGACTTTTCCTTCTATTTCAATGTCCTCAATACATTCTATAGTACCTGCGCCATGCATATGGCAAAATACCTTATCATTAACTGCGTACATACAAAATATCCTTTCTTTTTTTATAATTATACTATATTTTATTTGTAAAATCAACTTTTCTTTATCAGTATAATATGTTATAATTAATAAAAATTATTTTGGAGGATTGTTATGGCTATTGTTGCGCCTTCACTTTTATCTGCTGATTTTTCTAAACTTGCAAGTGACTCTGCTATGGTTGTAAATGCCGGTGCGGAATATTTGCATATAGACGTAATGGATGGTTTTTTTGTTCCTAATATTACTTTAGGGCCTTGTGTTATCAAGTCCTTGAGAAAAACCTCTCAGGCTGTATTCGACGTTCATTTAATGATTATGAACCCTGAAAGATATATTAATGATTTTGCTGCTGCAGGTGCAGATATTATTACAGTTCATACTGAAAGCACCGATAAAATACAGGAATGTATTGATCTGATTAAGAAAAACGGAAAAAAGGCTGCACTTACAGTAAAACCTAAAACAGACGTAAAAGAAGTACTGCCATATATAGATCAACTTGATATGGTTCTGATTATGACAGTAGAACCGGGTTTTGGCGGCCAGAAATTTATGGCTGATATGGTTAGTAAGATAGAATTTCTCAATGAATATAGAAAAGAAAATGGCCTTAGTTTTTTAATTGAAGTGGATGGTGGTGTAAATACAGATAATGCTGCTATATTGAAAAACGCGGGTACCGATGTACTTGTAGCCGGCAGTGCTGTTTTTAATGCGCAAAATCCTGAGGAAGTTATAAAACTTCTTAAAAACTAATCTTGAAATTTGATTACATATAGTGTATAATAATATGGGACAGGTCCTACGCGGCGGATGGCTGTGAACCATGTCAGGCGGGGAACCGAGCAGCATTAAGCAGTTCACTCCGGGCGCAGTAGGTAACCTGTCTCTTTTTTTAATGTTTTTTAAGAGGTGAGTTTAAAGATGTCATATCAGGCCTTGTACAGAAAATGGCGTCCTACCCGTTTTGAAGAGGTTAGCGGGCAGGAGCATATTACTCATACCCTGAAAAAACAAATCGAATCCGGCAAAACAGGTCATGCCTATCTTTTTACAGGAACCAGGGGTACAGGTAAAACGACTTGCGCTAAAATTATGGCAAAGGCCCTTAATTGTCTTGAAAGCGAGAACGGTGAGCCTTGCGGTAAGTGTATGAATTGCCAAATGGCAGAAACAGATACTCTTTATGATATTGTTGAAATCGACGCTGCAAGTAAAAGTAAGGTAGAGGATGTAAGAAAG
Organism: Eubacteriales bacterium; assembly: GCA_045541395.1. Classification (GTDB taxonomy): domain Bacteria; phylum Bacillota; class Clostridia; order Oscillospirales; family UMGS1783; genus JAZRWQ01. The sequence goes on along the minus strand of JAZQIZ010000001.1, from coordinate 271,836 downwards.
CTTATTGATGAAGTAATGTTTGCTCCTTCTGTAGGCAGATTTAAGGTTTATATTGTTGACGAAGTTCATATGATGACCGGAAATGCTTTTAATGCTTTGCTAAAAACCCTTGAAGAGCCTCCTTCACATACGGTATTCATTTTAGCAACCACGGAAGTTCAGAAGGTTCCTGCAACGATTCTTTCACGCTGTCAACGCTTTGATTTTAAAAGGCTTTCTTCTGATATAATTTCAAACAGATTAACCTATATTGCTGAGCAGGACCATATCAATCTTAAGAAAGAGGCTGCAGATTATTTGGGTATCTTGGCTGATGGTGCGCTTCGTGATGGTCTTTCGCTTTTAGAACAATGTCAAACCTATGATACTATTACAGTTGATACTGTTAAACAACTTGTTGGTATAGCTGGCATTGAGGATATTTGCAGCATTTTAATGGCTGCAAAGGAAAAGAATTATTCCAAGATACTGAGCGAAGTAGACAGGCTATATAAGGATTCTAAAAAAATGGAGAATCTTATAGGTGAGTTGGTTGATGCCTGCAAAGATATGCTTCTTATAAAGTTGAATAGCCAAAGTATTATTTCGCGTACCATTGATGAAATCAAAGCACTTAATGAAGTTGCAAGCAATATTTCCGAACAAGTTATTCTCTATTGGATCGACGTTCTGACTGACGCTCTTTCAAAGACAACTAAGAATAATGGTAATAAAACTCTAACTGAAATTGCTCTGATTAAAATGTGTGATCCTAAATTAAGCTGTGATTACTCTTCGTTAAACGTCCGTTTAACAGCTCTTGAAAATTCAGAGGTCCGACATACGGTGAAGGAAACAGTAATTCAACCTGTCGAGCAGTTTGTTAAAAAAGAAGAAGAGGTTGTATCGGAGGAATTGCCTTGTGCTGTTGATCCGATTATTGAAACTGTTACTGAGTCTTCCGGTGATATAGATAAAAAAGGATTTGATTTAAATAAGCTTTCAATAAAATTAAAAGAAAAGCTTAATTCAAATCCTGCAACTATGTCAATAGCTGCGTTTTTACCTGATAAGTATGAATATACTAATGGTATTCTCACGTTCTATGCGTTAGATTTTTATTATACATTTTTAAACGCAGAAGATATTAAAGAAAAAATTAAAGCTGCCGCTGATGATATCATTGGCAGTAAAACTGAAATAAAAATAGTAAAAGTATAAATTCAGGAGGAATTTAATATGAAGGTACGTATCCCTCAGGAAGCTAAAGGTCCCAGCCTCGGTTCTCTTAAACAGGTACAAAAAATGCAGGAGAATATGGAAGCAAAACAGGCTGAAATCGCTGAAAGAATTTTTGAAACTAACGCCGGTGGCGGTGCTGTTAATGTTAAAATGACCGGTGCACGTCGTTTGGAAGCAGTTAATATTGATCCTGATGTAGTTGACCCGGATGATATTGAAACTTTACAGGATATGATTTGTGCTGCTGTAAATGAAGTGTTGGAAAATATTGAAAAAACAACAGAGGAAGAAATGTCTAAAATAACCGGCAACCTCAATATCCCCGGTTTGTTCTGATATGGCAGGCAATAATTTTTCTATTCAAAACCTTGCGGAGCATTTCAGGAAGCTTGAAGGTATTGGTGCGAAAACTGCTCAAAAACTTGCTTTCAATATTATTGATATGCCGCTGGAAGAGGTTCAACAATTTGCTCAGGCAATGCTTTATGCAAAAGAGCATATAAAAAGCTGTCCTGTTTGCTTTAATTTTACAGATAGAGACGAATGTGATATCTGCTCTAATCCTCAGAGAGATAGGTCTGTTATTTGCGTTGTTGAACAGCCTGCTGATATAATATCTTTTGAGAAAATAAGAGATTACAAGGGCCTGTATCATGTTCTTCACGGTGTAATTTCTCCTATGGATGGCATCGGTCCTGATGACCTGAGGATCAAAGAATTGATAACAAGGGTTGGTTCAAGGGAGATCAAAGAAGTAATTCTTGCTACTAATCCTACAATAGAAGGGGAAGCGACAGCAATGTATATCAGCAAGCTTTTGCGCACCCTTAATATTAATACTACAAGAATTGCCTATGGTATTCCTGTTGGCGGTGAACTGAAATATGCTGATGAGATTACACTGTTACGTGCCTTTGAAGGCCGCAGATCAATAGATTGAGGTGTTTTTTCTTGGATAATGCTTTTTTGCAAAATACTCTGTCTTTGGCCTATTTGGGTGATTCGGTGTATGAGGTTTTGGTTAGAGAGCGTCTTATTAAAAGCGGTAAATATCCGCCTGGGGTTTTACATAAGATGGCTTTGAATTATGTTTCTGCAATTGCACAAAGTAAGGCTTGTGAAGTGCTTTTACCTATGTTGGATGAAAAAGAAAACAGCGTTTTTCACAGAGCAAGAAATTCAAATCCCGTTAATATTGCAAAACATGCCTCCCGCGCTGACTACCATAAAGCTACCGCTCTTGAAGCTGTTTTTGGCTATAATTATCTTGTTGGTAATAATGATAGAATAGAACAGCTTTTTGATGCAATTTATAATTATCTTATAATATAAATACATACCTTTGGGTATGTATTTTTCGTATTAGTGCAAAATAATAATTAACTAATATTTAATTGACTTTTCTTATGAAAATATGTAAACTATATAAGTATTTTTCGGAGGTGCATAATGGATAAAGCCAAGATTTGCGAATCTGTTGTTTTTAATAGGATTAATTTAAATAAATTCAAAACAAATTTTTTATGTGTTAATTTTATAATCCCTCTTTCTTATGAAAATGCAACAAAAGCTGCATTATTAGCTTTTGTATTAAAGCATGGCTGTAAAAAGTATCCTTCAATTTCTGCAATTGCATGTAAATGTGAAGAGCTGTACGGGGCAGAACTTGATATCTCCATCAGAAAAAAAGGTGATATGCAGATTATATCCTTTTACATTGATTATGTTGATAGCGCATACTTACCTGATAGTTCCGATATGAATCGTGAGGCAGTAGAATTCTTAAATTCTGTTATATTTGAGCCACTTATAGGATCGGACGGATTTAGGGCAGAAATTGTTGAAAACGAAAGAAATAATCTTCGTGATATTATTAATGCCCGAAGAAATAATAAAACAGTTTATGCTGTTAAGAGGGCCAATGAAATTTTAACAGAAAATTCACCTCACAGTATTTATGAATACGGTGATATAAATTCTTTGGAGCAAATTACCGGCAAAGATTTATTGGGATTTTATAATGATTTTCTGAGAATATCGTCCGTTCAAATATTTGCAATAGGAAATTTTCCCGATAATGTTGTGTACAAGGAGTTTGAGAATAGGTTTAATTATGAACGTGAGCCTGTTTCAATTACAAATACTTCAGCACGGAGCTTTGATTATAAAGAAGTAACAGAAACAGCTGTTGTTGAACAAGCTAAGCTGTCTTTAGGATTTGTATTTAATGAAAATGGTCTTCAACAATCTCTTATAACATTGTTTTTATTGTTATTCGGTGCCAGTCCAAACAGTTTGCTGTTTATGAATGTGAGAGAAAAACTTTCTCTTTGTTATTATTGCTCGGCTACAATTGAAAAATTTAAGAATATAATGACTGTTTATTCCGGAGTATTGCCTGAAAAAATGGAAGTTGCAAAACAAGAAATTCTTAATCAGCTTGATAATATACGTAATTGCAATTTTTCAAACGAGGATTTTGATGCTGCAAAGTTTTCCTATCTTAACAGTTTGAATTCCATTTTTGACAGCGCAGGTTCCATTGAAGAGGCTGCTCTTACTAAAGCTCTCAGAAATGAGGAGTTTGATATCGAAGCTACAATAAAAGAGATTAATTCTTATTCGAAGGAAGACGTTGCAGAAGTTGCAAAAAGAATGAACTTTATTTTAACCTATAAGCTCTTTAATGAGGTGAACCAAAATGAATAAAAAAATATGTAATATCTCAAAAGAGCAGTATACTGTAATTGATCATAAAACAGGAGTTAAAATAATTGTTTGCGAAAAGCATGGATATTCTTCTTCGTATGCGTTATTTGCATCAAAATACGGCTCAAACAATACTTTGTGCAAAGTTTTAGGTAATGATAAGGAAATTAAAATTCCTGACGGTACGGCTCATTTTTTAGAGCACAAGCTTTTTGAAAATGAAAATGAGGACGCATTTACTCTTTATGCTAAAACCGGTGCAGATGCCAACGCATACACTACCTTTGATAAAACAGCTTATTTATTTTCTTGTACAGATAATTTTGATGAGTCCTTTGAAATATTATTAAATTTCGTACAAGCGCCGTATTTTACTGATGCAAGCGTATTAAAAGAACAGGGTATTATTGGACAGGAAATTAAAATGTATGAGGACAACCCCGGTTCCAGAGTATTCTGGGAGTTAATGGATTGTCTTTTCATTAACAATCCCGCAGCAATCAACACCGCAGGTACAGTTGAATCTATCTCCGAGATCACTCCCGAGCTTTTGTATGATTGTTATAATACATTTTATAATCCGGAAAATATGGTTATTGTAGTATGCGGTGCTGTAAAACCTGATCATGTTATTAAGCTATGCGATAAATTTTTAAAAAATAAACCTTCGGAAAAGGTCGTTTTGCAAGTTATTAATGAGCCCTTTGAAGTAAAAAGACAGCGAAAAGAAGTAGAGTTGGCTGTTGATATTCCTTTGTTCGCCGTTGGATTTAAGGATAATTCAGGTTCTTCAGGCAAAAATGCTGTAAAAATTGCTGCTCAAACAGATATTTTATTGGAATTACTTGCAGGAAAGTCTTCAGAGTTGTATAATGAGTTATACTCAGAAGGATATATAAATGCCGGTTTTGAGTTTGAGTATATGTACGGCAATAACTTTGGCGCCAGTATTTTTTCGGGAATATCAAACGATCCCGATAAAATATATGAACGAATTTGTTATTATTCTCAGAAAGTTTTAGAGCAGGGAATTGATAAAGATAAATTTGATAGGGCTAAGAAGTTGATATTCGGCAGGAATATAAGAAATTTAAACAGCATCGATTATACAGCAAATCTGTTACTTGATCTCGCTGTGCTGGATGTTGATTTAGAGGAATATATGAAAATTTATAACAGCGTTACGCTGGAGGATTGCGAATTAAGAGCAAAGGATCATTTTAACTTATCTTCAAGCGCTCTTTCGGTTGTAATGCCAAATACTAAGGAGGATAAAAAATGATTGACTCTATGCCAATCGGATTTCCGGGTCTTGGATTTGAGCTGGATTTCAAAAATTATTTTTCAGTTTTCGGTTATGCTATTTATTGGTACGCAGTAATTATTTGTGTTGGTTTATTTATTGCGTATCTTTACGCTGACAGGCGCGCAAAGGAATTTAATATTACAAGCAATACACTTCTTGACGGTCTTTTATTTACCGTTCCCATTGCAATTGTTGGCGCCCGTTTATTTTACGTTTTTTTTGCACCTCCCGGTGAAATTGAAACCCTGCTGGATATTGTTGACGTTAGAAACGGCGGCCTTTCCATTTACGGTGCTTTAATTGCAACGGCTATTTTTCTTGTATTCTTTTGTAAGAAAAGAAAGCTTTTATTTGGTAACGTTTTGGATCTTGTTTCCTTAGGTTTCCTTATCGGCCAGACTATCGGTCGTTGGGGCAACTTTGTTAATCGTGAGGTTTACGGTATTGAAACTACCTTGCCTTGGGGTATGGAAATTGACGGTACCACATATCATCCATTATTCTTATATGAATCTATTTGGAATCTTGTTGGCTTTATAATTTTACATAAGCTTTCCAAGAAGAGAAAATTCCCCGGCCAGATTGCTTTGATGTATATGCTTTGGTACGGACTGGGCAGAGGATTGATGGAAGGCTTACGTGTTCAGCAGTATGTACTCGTTATGGGTGATCTTCCTGTTTCACAGATCGTTTCATTCGGTATTGCTTTAATTGCCCTCTATATGCTGGTTATTCGTTTTATTGACCTTAAAAAGGGTGTTGAATTTAGCTTTGAATATGTTGATCCAAAAACAAATGCAGTAAATAATATTAAAGAAGAAACTGAAGATTCTAATGAAATTAATGACGTAAAGAAGGAAGATAAGGCCAATAGTGATTACGTACCTATGTACGGATATGATCCGGTAAAGGCTGCCGAGGCTTTTGAAGAAAACAAGGAAGAATCAAATGATGAATAATCTTATCGACGGTAAACTTATTTCTCAGCTTTGCAGAGAAGAAATTGCTATAGAAGTAGGTCTGTTGAAGGAAAAAGGAGTTGAACCTACTTTAGCAGTAGTTATTGTTGGTGATGATCCTGCTTCTAAGGTATACGTTTCAAATAAAAAGAAGGCATGCGAAAAAACAGGCATCAGATCTTTGGAATTTGCTTTACCGGCAAACACTACTCAGAAAGAGCTTTTGGAGTTAATATATAAGCTGAACAATGATAACAAAGTTAACGGCATTTTAGTTCAGATGCCTTTGCCGGAAGGTCTTGATGAAAGAGAAGTAATAAATGCTATTTCTCCTATAAAGGACGTAGATGCTTTTCATCCTGAAAACGTAGGTCGAATAATGATTGGAGATTATTCGTTTTTACCATGCACTCCTGCCGGTATTGTTATATTACTTGAAAGATATAATGTTGATATTTGCGGCAAACACTGTGTTATTATTGGACGCAGCAATATTGTAGGTAAACCTATGTCAATGCTTATGCTTCAGAAAAATGCAACAGTAACTGTATGTCATTCCAAAACTGTTGGGTTATGCGATATATGTAAGCAGGCTGATATTATAATTGCTGCTGTTGGAAAACCTTTATTTGTTAAAGAAAATATGGTTAAAGAAGGCGCTGTTGTTATTGATGTTGGTATAAACCGCGATGAAAACAATAAACTTTGCGGTGACGTGGATTTTGATGCCGTTAAAAACAAGGTTTCCTTAATCACCCCCGTTCCCGGTGGTGTTGGTCCTATGACAGTAACTGTTCTTTTGAAAAATACTTTAAAAGCTGCAATGCTACAGAATAATTTATAAAAAAATGCCCGATCCTGTCGGGCATTTTTTATATTAAAACCGGTTGAATTTGAAAGTTATTTAGTGCTGCATCCAGTGTATCTTTAATTAGTGTCATTTCTGCAACCAAAGATGTAGGTTTATTTATATGGTCGTCTTGTCTGTAAGGCACAAAAAATATATTTTTTGTATTATGCAAAAGACCGATATTCTTTGCGCTGGCACCAAGTCCGTCATTTGTTGAAACAGCAATTATTACAGGACCGTTATTTCTTAAATTGGCTTTTATTGCCATTGTCACTACACTGTCGGTTATTCCGTTGGCTAATTTACCTAACGTATTTCCGGTACATGGTGCCACTATTATCCCGTCTAACAAGCATTTAGGACCGATCGGCTCAGCCTGCTTAATTGTATGGATAATCTCCTTACCTGTTATTTCTTTTATTCTCTTAATATGATCCTCAGCATTTCCGAATCTTGTATTCGAGCAATATGATATTTCAGACATAATAGGTACAACTTCATAGCCGTTATCTACTAATGTCTCTATTTGAGGTATTACTTTATCAAAAGTACAAAAAGATCCGCATATAGCAAAGCCTATAGTTTTTTTCACGTAATATCCTCCTTAATCATGTCATTAACAACCTTAAAAATTATTTCTCCTGCAGTTTCCGGTGCAGTTTTTGCCGGTAGCGAAAGGGCATGTATTGCTTTGATTTTCTTTTTAGCAGCATAACTAAAATCTGTTCCTCCGGGGAATGAAGCAAGGTCAATTATTAGTTTGCCATCAGTAATTAAATCAATAAAATCTTTGTTAAAAATGTTAGCATCTACTGTGTTAATATAAGTATCAAAAAGAATAGCAGAATCATTTAGTTTATTAATTGGACAAACGTTAAAACCATAACCCAATGCTTCAGCAAGTTGTGTTTTATTCCTGGCACAAATGGTAACTTCAGCATTTAATGCTTTAAGCTTATATGCAAGTATTTTTGCAACTCTACCGTAGCCGGTAATAAGGATTTTCATTGAGTCAATACATTTTTCGGAATTAGCTATAATGGTATTTATACATCCTTCTGCAGTTGGTATGGCATTCAGATAAGCAAACTCATCACTGGATGCATAATCAATGGTTTTATTTATAAAATGAGAGTTTTTTATTCTTCCTGCAAGTATTATTGCTTTTTTATTAATACAAGAATTTACTTCATCAATTGTAATTGTTTTATCAGATAGGGGAGTATAGATATTAGTGTTATCTTTAGTGTAAGGAACTCCTAAAATAACATAGTCTGCATTTTGGAGTGCGTCTGCATAATCATTGCAAATAACCGCACCATTAATATAGACAGGTGTGTTTTCAATACCGCAGATCTTTACAATATAGTTTTCTTGAACAAGCTTGTTAATTAAGTATGCTTGCCTTATATCGCCGCCTATAACGGCAATATTACAATTACTTATCATAATTACCTCCGTTTAGTTATTTCTATATATTATATGAGAATAAGCTGTTTAGGGTAAAAAAACAGAAGGTTAGTAAATAACCTTCTGTTTTTTTAACAATTCAATTAATTTCTCAATAGTTTTATATGGTGATTCCATTGTGGAATTAACAGTGATTTCTGCATATTGTTTATATAAAGGCAATCTTCTATTGTAAATATCCTCAAAGGTTTCGCCATTGGATAAAACAATACCTCTCTTGGTTGGATTTTTAATGCGAGTTTTTAACGTATCTAAATCAGTATTAATAAATATTACGATACCTTTTGATGCAAGATATTCCATTGCATTTTTTGAATAAACGGCACTGCCGCCGGTGGAAATTACGGTGTTATTTAGAATTAACTTAGTAATAATTTGTTCCTCAATAAGTTTAAATCTTTCTTCACCGTACAGATCAAGTATTTCCTGCAAAGGCAAGTTGAATTTTTTTTCAATAAGCTTGTCTGTATCGCAAAAAGTAATATTTAGTCTCCTTGCGAGTAATTTTCCTAAAGTACTTTTACCGCTTCCGGGCATTCCTATGAAAATATAATTATTTTTCATTTAACCTGCAAATGCAGATACGAAGATTGAAGGAATAAGCCAGATAAGATGATAGAGGATTATATTCTTAGCTGAGAGAAGTACTTCAAAATTATTTGTTAGACTCGCATATATAAGTAATAAAATACAAGAAGCAATAGCAATCGTTCTGAAAATAACAGAAATTTTAATAGTGCTAATTAGCCGTTTACAGTTGGCTAGTGCAGACGTAACACCTGCAGAACCTGTGATCGAATAAATACCGGCCGGGCATTTATCAATAGAATTATTATCGGAGTTAACTCGTCCAAATTCTTCTTTCGAAGCAATAGCAAAGGTATGATCATTCATTTCGTATATTTCGGAAAGAAGCTGTGCAGTAATATTACAATCTTTAGTAAGAACGAGTATTTTCATATCTTCAAGGCTAATTTTATGTAGATTATTGTATATTTGTTCGTCACGGTTATAAGAAATTGAGAATACTGCAAGTAATTTACGGCTGTCTGCAAACATAACTACCTGGCGGCCAATTCTTTTATATTTTTCTTCAAGATCAATAGTTGGGAGCTTGATTCCGCAATCGGCAAGGTATTGGCTGCTGCCAATAAAATACTTAGTTCCGTTTATATTGCCGGAATAGCCTTTATCGGGAGTCCAATCAAAATCCGTAACAGGCATAAGCATACTTGATTTGTTATCAAGAATATTTAAAAATGCACCTGAAACGGGGCTGTCACTTGCCTTTATAAGTGATGCACAGTTTATTATAACATCGTTTATTTTTTCATTTCCGTTGATTTTCATAGAATGAACGGTAATATTATCCGGCTTGAAAAGGTCACAGTCACGCATAATAAAGTCGGTAGTATTGGAAAATTCTTTAGCAACAGTATAACTTACAACAGCACTGCCGGTTTTTCTGATCTTATTTGAGGTACTGTTCATTGGCAGTGAATATGCAAGGTCAAAGCAAAACGGACTTAATGTTGCAAAGGCAATGGATAGAGTACCGAACACGTTATTTGATTCTTTTACTAACCCTGATATTGAAGTTACTACAATTGCCGCAATTATGCCAACAAGAATAGAAATATTTGCAAGCTTGTCTGAGAAATTATAATCAAAAGACTTCGTAAGGAAATGAGTCAATAATTTAACAGAACAGCAGGAAACGGTTTTTCTGTTTTCATTATAAAGTTCTTTTAAAGAGTGGCCGCCCTCAACGTTTACACAGGCAGTCTTGGTTGCATTGAAAGCAAGTATCTCAAGGTTCTTGTATACATTCCTATAATTATTATGCTTGCCTATCAATACAAAAATTACAGACAATGCAGCAATTACGCCAAACATTGAAGTAAGACTTTCCGGTTTGATCATAACATAAACACAGTGAATTATCGAAGCGAGCAAAGAAAGGGCTGCAAGCGTCGATCCTGATGGTTTAAGTGTAAATAATCCAACAAGACCCTTATAGATAATGCCAATGTTAATAATTGCAATGATAATCAAGAAGCAAAGGTTTGCTGTTGCATAGTTAAAGGGATTTGCCATAGACAATGAATGGAGCATATCATCAACAAGGTTAGGGAAAAGGTTCAATAAAGCAAGAGGGATCGCAAGAATACCTGTTAATATCGCCTTTAAAAATGCTATGTTCATTTGTGAAAGAATATCCTGCTCAACGTTTGGAACATCTTCAGCTTCCAATATATCGCCGGGCGCCAAAGGTTCTTCCTTTATTTCCGGTTCAGCAATTTGCTGTGTATCTTTCTTAAATCGTGTTTTTTTCTTCTTTGCTGTAACAGTAAGTTCGTTAACGGTAGAAGTATCGTAACGGAAGGTGGTATCAGAGAAAAAGCTACCTATTTTACTGAAAAGAGCTTTTTGCTCGGGGCTTGTTTCTTCGGGAGTATTGACAGCAATAGTTTCTTCTGCTACCTTTTCTTTTTCAAGCTTTATTGCTGCAGTTGCAGCTTTAATTGCGGCGATATCAATATAACCGCTACGCATTTTAAAGTCTTCTTCCTGTTCTCTGGTAAAAAGTTGAGTCATTTCCTTGGGACTTTCGCCCTTATCGTTGGTTTTACCAAGCTTATTTGCCGCAAGCATAGAAACGATATCCTGATTATCAAAAATATCAACTTTTTTGCCTAAAACTTTAGGAACGGAAACAGGTCCGTTTTCCAAAGCATTTACAGGTTCAGAGATTGCAGACTCAATTTTCGGTTCCGGCTCGGGTATCGGTGCGACTTCTTTTACAGGAATTTCAGGTGCCTGAGGCTCAGGTTCGATCACCAATTCACCCGATAATATTTCTTCTTTTAACTCATCCGGTTCCTTGGCGGGAAACTTGGGTAGTTCTTCTTCCGTCACAGGTTCTTTAACTGTGTTGGTATCGGTCCCGAAACCGTATTCTTTAAGTATACTGTCAAGTGAAAAGTCAGAGGTTTTAAATTTACTTTGATCTTCAGCAATACCTTTACCTTTACCGATTTCTATTTCATTTAGAATTGAATTAAGTTCGTTGTCTAACATAATTTTTCCTCCGGATTAATTGGATGACCGTTGCCTTAGCGCTTCATACATCAATACGCCAGCAGCAACAGATGCATTTAAGGAGCTAACGCTTCCAAGCATAGGTATCTTAATAAGAAAGTCGCATTTTGACATTAATAGTTTGCTTATTCCGAAACCTTCATCGCCTATAACAATTGCAGCAGGACAATCAAAATCAACTTCGGTATAATTTTTGGCGCCGGCATCTGCTGCACCGAAAACCCATATTCCCTCTTTTTTAAGGTTTTCTACTGTTGAATTAAGATTAGAAACACGGGCAATTTTAGCATTTTCAAGTGCGCCTGCAGATGTTTTTGCAACAACATGAGTCAGGGGAGCGGAATTACGCTTAGGAACAATTATTCCGTGTGCACCACAACCGTCAGCAGAACGGATAATTGCGCCCAAATTATGCGGATCTTTAATTGAGTCCAAAATTATGATAAAAGGCTTCTCATTCTTTGCTTTTGCGTAATTAAGAATATCTTCAACCTCGCAATATTCCATTTCAGCGCAAAGAGCGGCAACGCCTTGATGCCTTGCTCCTTCACTCATATTGTCAAGGTTTGAAATATGAGTATAAACAACAGGGACACCTTTTTCTTTGGCAAGACCAATCAGTCTTTTTATTTGAGGGCTATCTTTGCCGTTGGCAATATATAGTCTGTCAACAGTTGTATCACTTTTTAATAGTTCATATACGGGATTTACTCCAACAGACACCCTTTTTTCATTATTTTCAATCATAAGAAACATTTCTCCGATATATATTCATCTTATTATACACTATTTTTTTGTTAATTGCAAAGAAAATAATAAAAAAATACATAATATATTATAATATAATTAAATATCTTTTCGTTGTATTATTAATTAGTTTGTGATATAATAAACTGATAGATTATATAATGGGTGTAGAATATGAAATTAATGATATTTGACTCTAACAGTATATTGAACAGGGCTTTTTTCGGTATGCCGCCCCTTACATCAAGGGATGGCAGACCCACTAATGCCGTTTACGGTTTTTTGAATATAATCTCAAGATTGATTGACGATTTGAAGCCGGATTTTATTGCGGCAGCATTTGATGTAAGAGCTAAAACCTTTCGTCACAAAATGTACGAAGGATATAAGGCTCAGCGAAAAGGAATGCCTCCTGAACTTGCCTCTCAAATGGATATAGCAAAGGCAATGTTAAGTGCGATGAATATTGAAATTTTAGAAAAAGAAGGTTATGAAGGCGACGATGTTATTGGTACCGTTGTTACTGAATTTTCTAAGAATGGCCATGAGTGTTTTATTGTAACGGGTGACCGTGACAGTCTTCAGTTGGTAAGTGAAAACGTAAAAGTATTACTGGCCGTAAGCAAAGCATCCGGTACTGAATATAACGTATATGACAAACAAGCTGTCTGTGAAAAATACGGAGTCGATCCGGTTAAATTAATAGACGTTAAGTCTATTATGGGTGACTCTTCCGACAATATTCCGGGCGTATCAGGGATCGGCGAAAAGGGTGCTATTGCACTTATACAGAAATTCGGCTCTCTTGAAGGAGTTTATGAAAATATAGATAGTCCTGAAATAAAAAAAGGACAAAGAGATAAACTTATTAATTCAAAAGATATGGCTTTTCTGTCTAAGCAACTTGTAATAATTGATAAAAACGCACCTATTATTGTAAATGAAGATTCTTGCAGGGTTAAGCCTTATAATAACGTTAAGCTTTTAGATTTATTTCGGGATCTGAATTTTACAAACGCAATAAACCGTTTTGGTTTGAATGAAGAGCACACCGAATCGGAATTAATAGTATCGGGAAACGAGATCACTTGCAATCAAATGATAAACATGGCTAAAGAAGCCGGTGAGATTTATTATCTGCTCGAGAAGGATAGATTTTTTGCGTCATTTTCTGAAGAAAGCTTTTCCTGTGATATTTCCGAGGAAATCTTTTCAGAAATACTTGCTAATGATTCTATTAAAAAAATCACATATTCGGTTAAACCTGCAATAAAACTTCTTTACGATAAAGGACTTGAATATAAGTCTCTTGATTTTGATATTAAGGTGGCAGCATACGTATTAAATCCATCTGTTTCTAAATACGAATTGTTTGATTTGATTTCCACTTACGCAGGAGTCTCGGTTTCTTCTATGAGCGCTGCTTGTGTTTGCCTTAAAAAAGCAAGGAATAAAATGGATATGCTTTTAAATGATACAGGAATGACAAGTCTGTATTATGATATTGAGCGTCCATTGACTTCTGTGTTGGCTCAGATGGAGCATTTAGGCTTTTCACTTGATAAAGAAAGATTATATGCTTTCGGAGAAGAGCTTAATAAACGGATAGATAACCTTACTGATATGATATATTTCTATGCAGGGGAAAAGTTTAATATTAACTCCCCTAAGCAGTTGGGAGACGTATTATTCAATAAACTTAAGCTACCTGTTATTTCTAAAAATAAAACAGGTTATTCTACCGGCGCAGAAGTGCTTGAAAAACTTCGTGGGTATCATGAAATTATAGATTGTATACTCGAGTTTAGGCAGTATGCTAAGCTTAAATCTACCTATGTTGACGGTTTTGTTGATCTTATCGATGAAGGCGGAAGAATACACTCTGTTTTCCATCAGACCATTACCCAAACCGGAAGAATATCTTCATCCGAACCTAATCTACAGAATATTCCTGTAAGACACGGAATTGGCAGAGAACTGAGAAAAATGTTTACAGCTCCGAAAGGATATAAACTTATTGATGCTGACTATTCTCAGATAGAACTTCGCGTTCTTGCTCATATTGCTAATGATGAAACTATGTTGAACGCCTTTAATAATAATTCGGATATTCATTCAATTACTGCTTCTCAGGTATTCAGAGTGCCCCTTGAGATGGTAACTCCGGAAATGCGATCTAAGGCAAAGGCGGTAAATTTCGGTATTGTTTATGGAATTTCTGAATTTTCACTTGCAGGTGACATTAAAGTATCGAGAAAACAGGCAAAAGAATATATTGAAAGCTACTTTGATACTTATAAAGGAATAAAAGAATATCTCGATGAAACTGTATTAGCGGCAAAGAAAAACGGATTTGTAACAACAATGTTTGGAAGAAGAAGATATATTCCTGAACTTTCTGTCCAAAACCATAATATTAGAAGTTTCGGTGAGAGGGTAGCGAAGAATACACCGATACAGGGAAGCGCGGCAGATATTCTTAAGATCGCTATGGTTAATGTTGCAATAAAACTTAAAGAAAATAATATGAATTCCAGGATCATTTTACAGGTCCACGACGAACTTATTATTGAAAGTCCCGATAATGAAGTAGATAAAGCAATGGCCATTTTAAAAACAGAAATGGAGGCCGCAGGAAATCTCAGTCTTCCACTTTCAGTTGATATAGGCATTGGCGATAGCTGGTATGAGGCAAAAAATTAATGAAAAGAATACTATATATCTGCACAGGTAATACTTGCAGAAGCCCTATTGCGCAGGGGCTTACAAATAAATACGCCAAAGAGCACAATCTTGATATTACTGCCTTAAGTGCAGGAATTTTTCCTGAAGAAGGTACTGGCCTTTCGGCTAACGCTCATAAAACACTTCTAATAGAAGGAATTGATATGAGTTATCATAAGGCACGTAAGGTAACAGAGGGAGACATTGCAAATTCATGTGTTATAATTTGTATGTCCAAGCAACACGCTTTTGCCGTAGTATCTATTTTTCCAAATGCAACCGACAAGGTCTATGTTATGGGGAAGGATGGTATTGCTGATCCATACGGTGGAAATATTGATATGTATAATTATTGCAAAGAAAGAATTAAAAAGTATATTCCCTGGGCAATAGAACTTACGGAGAATAGAGAATGAAATTTTATGTGAGAGATACTAAGTCAGACGATTTAGAAACAATTACTCAGATCGAAAAAGATAATTTTTCGTTACCATGGAAATTTAACGATTTTAAAAAAGCACTTGATGATAAACAAATATTTAAGGTTGTTTATAATGAAAAAGAAGTAATTGGCTATTTCCTTGCTTTGGTTGTATGCGATGAAGCACAGGTGGCAACAATTGCCGTTAAAAAAGAATTCAGAAAATTAGGTTGTGGAAAGAAAATTCTTGAAGCTGCAATCCTGGAAGCATGGATACGTGGTGTAGATTCAATGTACTTAGAGGTAAGAAAGAGTAATATTGCTGCGTTGAATCTATATGAACATATCGGCTTTGAGCGCTTAGGAGAAAGAAAAAATTTTTATGAATCACCTAAGGAAGATGCAATTACAATGAAATTTAATGTTAAAGGAATCTGGAGGCGTTAATTTTAATGAAAATCCTAGCTATAGAAAGCTCGTGCGATGAAACCGCCTGTGCCATTGTTGAAAATGGTAGAAACATTCTTTCTAACGTTGTTTATACTCAAATAGCAATACATAAAGAGTATGGCGGAGTTGTTCCTGAAATAGCTTCCAGAAAGCATATTGAGAAAATAGGTGACGTTGTAGATACTGCAATAAAAAAAGCCGGCTTAAGGAAAAGCGATATCGATGCTGTTGCCGTAACGTATGCTCCGGGACTTATAGGTGCGTTACTTACCGGCATCAGCTATGCTAAGGCTTTTGCGTTCGGGCTAAAAATTCCTATTATACCGGTACATCACTTACGTGGACATATTGCTTCAAATTATCTTTCTTTTGAAGAACTTGAGCCACCGTTTCTTGCATTGGTAGTTTCAGGCGGACATAGCCACATTGTTAAAGTTGATAGTTATACTGATTATAAGGTAATAGGAAGGACACGTGATGATGCTGCAGGGGAGGCTTTTGATAAGGTTTCCAGAGTATTGGGTTTAGGATATCCCGGCGGAGTTCAAATTGAGAAAGCTGCTATAGATGGTAATATTAATGCTCTTAAACTACCTGTTACACAATTTGAAGATGCACCGTTTGATTTTAGTTTCTCCGGCCTTAAAACTAAAATGATAAACTTTGTTCATAATTCCAAACAAACGGGCAGTGAGATAAATATACCTGATGTTGCGGCATCTTTTAATTATACGGTTGCAAAAACACTGACTGATAAATTCATTAACGCAGCAAAGTATTATAATATTAATAAACTGGTTCTTGCAGGTGGTGTTGCGGCAAATAAAATGCTTCGAGAGATGCTTGATGAGGCCGCTAAAAGCAATAACGCATCACTGTATATACCTAAACTGTCCCTTTGCGGGGATAATGCTGCAATGATAGGCGCGCAGGCTTATTATGAGTTTCTTGCAAACAATATATCAGATGAAACTCTGAATGGTCTTGCTACCATGAATATTGAAGAAAATTACTGCAAAAACTTTTAATGTTTTTGGAAAACCAACTACGTTATGTAAACTGAATTCCAGGTTACTTATCAACATTTTGAACAGTTTTTTCCACAGGCAAATTTAGTTAATCCCTTGTTTTACGGGGTAATTTTGCATTATAGTTGTTGAAAACTCTGTTGAAACTGTGGATTACATAATTAAAGCCGTATTTATTATAATTTTATTATGTTAACTCATACTTGTTATTTTTCTTGGAAATATGACATGAAATTTATTTTAAAAAATATGCAAAAATTTAAGTATATTAATTATTTATGAGGTTGAATTACAGATGGTAAATGAAAAAAATATTCGGAATTTCTCAATAATTGCTCATATAGATCACGGTAAGTCTACTTTAGCTGATCGTTTATTGGAACATACCGGTACAATATCTGAGCGAGAGAAAACAGACCAGCTGCTTGATAATATGGAACTTGAAAAAGAGCGTGGTATAACAATAAAAGCCAGGGCCGTTAAGCTTAGTTATATAGCAGAAGACGGAGAGGAATACACCCTTAATCTTATTGATACTCCCGGTCACGTTGACTTTAACTATGAAGTATCCAGATCTCTTGCTGCCTGTGAAGGCGCTGTTTTGATAGTTGATGCGTCGCAGGGTATAGAAGCACAAACGTTGGGTAACACGTATCTTGCTGTTGATCATGATCTTGAAATAGTTCCGGTTATAAATAAAATCGACCTTCCTTCGGCAGACTGCCAAAGAGTAATTCGCGAAATTGAGGATGTTATTGGTATTCCAGCAGAGGATGCGCCCCAGATATCCGCAAAGCTTGGACTTAATATAAAGGACGTACTTGAAAAGATCGTTAAAACTGTTCCTGCGCCTACAGGGGATAAAAATGCTCCTTTACAGGCTCTTATTTTTGACTCTTATTACGATGCATACAGAGGCGTTATAGTATACGTTAGAATTAAAGAAGGTACTTTACGCTCAGGCGACAGAATTAGGATGATGGCGACCGGCGCCGAATTTGATATTGTTGAAATAGGATATTTGCGTCCTTTCGGTCTTGAAAAGTGCGATGAATTACAAGCAGGGGAAGTTGGATATATTACAGCCAGCATCAAGAACGTAAGGGATACACGGGTAGGTGATACTGTGACCTTAGCTCAGGCTCCTGCAAATGAGCCTTTGCCCGGTTACAAGAAGGTTAACCCTATGGTTTACTGCGGCATATATCCCGCCGACGGCTCGCGTTATTCCGATCTGCGCGATGCTATGGAAAAATTACAGCTTAACGATGCATCTCTGACCTTTGAGCCGGAAACTTCCGCAGCCTTAGGTTTTGGTTTTAGGTGCGGTTTTTTAGGTCTGTTGCATATGGAGATAATCCAAGAGCGTCTTGAGAGAGAATATAATTTAGATCTTATTACAACTGCACCCTCCGTTATTTATAAAATAGCTAAGACCGACGGAGAAATTATTTATATTGATAACCCTACAAACTATCCATCTCCATCTGTAATTGATTATACTGAGGAGCCGGTAGTTGATGCGCATATCTTTACTCCTTCCGATTACGTAGGAGCAGTTATGGAATTATGCCAGGAACGCAGAGGCACTTTTCTTGATATGTCTTATATTGACGGAGACAGAACCAACATTCATTATGAAATGCCTCTTAATGAAATTATTTACGACTTTTTTGATAGTCTGAAATCCCGTACCAGAGGTTACGCTTCTCTTGACTATGAATTCAAAGGCTATAAGAAGAGTGATCTTGTTAAGCTTGATATATTACTTAACGGTGAGCTTATTGATGCGCTTTCTTTTATACTACATTCAGAAAGAGCATACCCCAAAGCTAGAAAAATGGCTGAAAATCTTAAGGAAACTATTCCAAGACAGTTATTTGAAGTGCCTATTCAGGCAGCCATAGGCGGTAAAGTAATAGCAAGAGAAACCGTTAAGGCTATGCGTAAGGACGTTCTTGCTAAATGTTATGGCGGCGATATTACACGTAAAAAGAAGCTTCTTGAAAAACAGAAGGAAGGTAAAAAGAGAATGCGTCAGTTTGGCTCTATAGAGGTTCCGATGGAAGCATTTATGAGCGTTCTTAAGCTGGATGTATAATATGAGCAGATGCGGCTTATATATTCACATTCCTTTTTGCAAATCAAAATGTAATTACTGCGATTTTTATTCTTTATGCGGATCCGAGAGTGTTAAAACTGAATTTATTAATACATTAATGGCTGATATAAATTTTTACGGTGAAAAGTATAAAGATAAAGAATTCGATACTCTATTTGTTGGTGGAGGAACTCCTACTGTACTGGGAGTTCGCTTGGGAGAAATTATTGGTAATACGTTAAATAGATTTAACTTTTTGCCTGACAGTGAGATTACGGTTGAGGCAAACCCTGAATCACTTTCAATAGAAACAGCAAGATCCTTAGCTCTTTCCGGGGTTAACCGGGTCAGTATGGGCGCCCAGACCTTTAATGAAGAACAGCTTAGAATAATCGGTAGGATCCATTCTGTTAAGGACGTTTATGATGCGGTTAATAATCTGCTTATTAACGGGATAACGAACTATAATATAGATCTTATGTTCGGTCTGCCTGTACTGGATGAAAAACAGGATGCACTTGAAATATGGAATAAAACACTTACAGAAGCTTTTGGTTTAAAGCCTAAGCATCTATCTGCATATTCCTTAACATTGGAGGAAAACACTCCTCTTTATAAAAACAAAGACAAATTATGTTTTCCAAATGAAGATACGGAAGAATTAATGTATTCGGTATTATGTGAAAATGCAAAGAGAGCAGGCTTTGAGCACTATGAAATTTCAAACTATTCCTTGCCGGGGTTTGAATGCAGGCATAATTTAAAATATTGGGAACATAAAGAGTATTTAGGTATTGGGCCGTCTTCTCATTCCTATATTGATTCACAAAGAAGCAAGGTTACAGGCAGTGTAGAGGATTATATTAACGGTCTGGCCATAACAGATATTTATGAAAATATTAACGATACTGAAAGTATATACGAAGAGCTTATTACAGGATTACGTTTGAAAAAAGGAATAGAGCTTTCACGCTTTAAAAAATTATATAACATAAATGAGATAGAAAAACTTTGTAATCAGCTTGTGAAACTAAATTATGTTATGCTTAATAACGGTATTCTTTCTCTTACAGAAAAGGGTTTTCGCATTTCCAATTCAATTATATATGAAATTGATAAATTAAGATTAAGGTAAATTAAAATGGCATTATTAGAAGTGAACAATTTAACGTTGATACTTGGGGATAAAAAGCTTTTTAATAACGCATCAATGCAGTTATTTAATGGCGATAAATTAGGGCTCACAGGGCTTAACGGCGCAGGTAAGTCCACATTTATCAATATGCTTACAGGCAACGTTATTCCTGATCACGGCCAAATTAAATGGCATCCTAAAACAAAAATATCTTATTTGGATCAGCAACTTGCCGTTAAGGAGAACGTTACGATCTTCGATTTCCTTTCCAATGCTTTTTCTGATTTGATTGCAACTGAAAAAAGGCTTAATGAAATCAATGATAAACTGGCTACCTGTACCAATGAAGACGAAATGATAAAACTATACACTATTTCGGGTGCATTAATGGAGGAACTGGAGAGTAAAAACTATTATGCTATGAACAGCACTATAGATAAGGTTGCTTCCGGATTAGGTCTTATTGCAATTGGTATGAATAGATATATGAATACTTTAAGCGGTGGACAAAGAGTTAAAGTTATGCTTGCAAAAATGCTTTTGGAGCAACCTGACGTTCTGATTTTGGACGAGCCTACAAACTTTCTTGATAAGGAACATATTGACTATCTAACAAAATATCTTATTAATTTCAAGGGATCCTTTATACTTGTTAGTCATGACTACGAATTTCTTAATAAGATAGTAAATTGTATCTGCGATATAGATATGGGTGATATAACCAGATATAACGGCGACTTTGTGAATTTTGAAAACATGAAGGCCGCAAAACATATTGACTATATAAAAAAATACAATGCACAGCAAAAAGAAATACATCAGCTTGAAGATTATATCAATAAAAATATTGTAAGAGCTTCCACTTCCGCAATGGCTAAGAGCAGAAGAAAAAAGCTGGAGAAAATGAACGTTCTTGATAGGCCTACTGAGGTAGTTAAACCTACATTTACATTTAATTATACTCCTCCTGTAGGTAAGACGGTTTTATGGGTAAACGATCTTCAGGTTGGTTATTCTGAGCAACTTGTGCCTGACATTAATTTAGTTATGCGTCTCGGTGAAAAACTTGCAGTTACAGGTTTTAACGGTATCGGTAAATCAACTTTTCTGAAAACCATATGCGGAATCATTCCTGCGTTCGGCGGCACTTATAAATACACGGATAAGCTCAAGATCGGTTATTATGAGCAGGAAAATAATTGGGATAATGATAACTTAACACCCTTACAGGAACTTAAAAATTTTTATCCCCGATATAACGATAAGGAGATACGATCTCATCTTGCCAGATGTGGCTTGAGGGGTGAGCTTGCCATGCAGCCATTGAAAACCTTGAGCGGAGGAGAACAATCGAAGGTAAAAATATGCAAACTTATTCTTTCGGATTATAATTTACTGGTGCTTGATGAGCCTACAAATCACCTTGACGTTAATGCAGTTGCACAGCTTAAAATTGCAATTAAAGAATTTGAGGGCAGCGTTATTTTTGTTTCTCACAGTAAAGAATTCTGTGAAGAAGTAGCAGACAGAATTTTTAATTTAGAATCATTATTTGATTAGAGGTGATAAAATGGTATCACGTATATATTCGGCGGGCGTTGATACTATTAACGGTTTTTTGGTTACTGTAGAGGTGGATTTTTCTTCGGGGATGCCAACTTTTGATATTGTCGGTTTGCCTGATGCTTCAGTTAAAGAATCAAAGGAACGTGTTAAATCTGCTGTAAAAAACAGCGGCTTTGCAATAAAACCCGGAAATACCATAGTTAATCTAGCTCCTGCTGAAAGGCGTAAAGAAGGTTCTTCTTACGATTTGCCTATTTACATAGGATATTTGATTTCTACAGGACAGATTTCCTGTGACGTTACGAAGTCTGCATTTATTGGTGAGTTATCCTTGACAGGCGAGGTTCGTCCTGTTAATGGCATACTGCCAATGGTTATCGAGCTAAAAAAACAGGGTATAGAGCAGGTATTTTTATCAAGAAAGAATGCTGCAGAAGCATCTATTGTTGACGGTATAGATATCCTTGCCCTTGATGATGCTACCCAAGCAGTGGGGCATTTACTTGGAGTAGCGCCTGTTCATAAACAGGTAGTTTCACTTTACACTCCTGAAAGCTACTATGATTCTATGCTTGATTATGCTGATGTTGCGGGTCAACAATTGCCAAAAAAGGCAATTGAAACTGCAGCTTCAGGTGGCCATAACGTTTTGCTTATCGGCCCTCCGGGCACAGGTAAGAGTATGCTAGCCAAAAGACTTCCTTCAATTTTGCCCGATATGTCTTTTGATGAAGCATTGGAAACAACTAAAATTCATTCTATAATGGGTTTGCTTTCTAATGATAATGCATTTGTTTCTGCAAGGCCTTTCAGATCTCCGCATCATACTATTTCTTATGCGGGAATGGCAGGCGGCGGAAATATTCCCAAGCCAGGAGAACTATCTCTGGCACACAACGGTGTATTATTTCTGGACGAGCTTCCGGAATATAATAAAATGGTATTGGAAGTTTTAAGGCAGCCACTTGAAGATGGCGCAGTAAGGATTTCGAGAGCATCGGGCAGTACTGAATATCCTTGTTCAATTATGCTTGTTTGCGCTATGAATCCCTGTAAATGCGGTTTTTTCGGTCATCCGTCCAAAAAATGCAAATGTACTTTTAATGAGATCAATAAATATATTTCTAAGATTTCAGGGCCGTTGCTTGACAGAATTGATATTCAAATTGAGGTGCCTGCCGTTACTTTTGATGATCTTACTATGCGCAAACCTGCAGAGCACTCCTATGAAATAAGAAAACGTGTAAATGCTGCAAGGGAAATACAACTTAAAAGATTTGCAGGTACTAAGGTTCGGTGTAATGCGCAAATGCCCGGAGATATGATAGCTGAATTCTGTGTGCTTGACGAGGACGCCAAAAATCTTCTCCAAATGATATTCGATAATCTTTCGTTATCTGCGCGCGGTTATTCCAGAATACTTAAGGTTGCCCGAACAATTGCAGATATTAAAGGTAATTCGATCATTCTTGCTGATGATGTTGCGGAGGCGGCTCAGTACCGTGCATTGGATAAAAAATACTTTCACTCACGTATTTGATTTGTTGACATAAAACCTGTTGAAAACTCTGTTGAAACTGTGGAAAATCCTTTATTTTCAATGGGTTTAGAGCATTTTATTATATTTTTTTGAGAAAATTTACGTAAAATTACGTAAACCAAAGGTGTAATTATTTATGAATTTATTTGACATTTTAGCCGTGTTAAAAAATGAAAAACTTATAATTTCTCATAGCTGTGAAAATATATGCGTCAGCGGGATTACCTATAACTCCAAAGAAGTAAAAAAAGACTATTTGTTTATTTGTAAAGGTGCAACTTTTAAAAAAGACTATCTTTTGCAGGCTATTGATAAAGGCGCCACAGTATATGTTTCTGAAACGGATTATAAAGTAAGTATACCATGTATTGTTGTTACCGATATAAGAAAAGCTATGGCTTATTGTGCTTCATGCTTTTACGGTTATCCTTCCAACACTATTAATGTAATTGGAGTTACCGGCACAAAAGGTAAGACTACTACTGCATTTATGATCAAATCGATTTTGGACACAACCTATGATTGCGGTATAATGACCTCGGTTCGTATGGATACAGGTCTCAGATTTGAACCATCTACTATGACTACCCCTGAATCTGTTGATATACAAATGTTATTAAACGAGATGGTGCAATCCAAGAAGGATTTTGCCGTAATGGAGGTTTCTTCTCAGGGATTACAATACGATCGTGTTTTAACCACAAAAATTGGTTCTGCCGCTTTTGTTAATATCGGGATTGATCATATCAGCCCAATTGAACACAAGGATTTTAATGAGTATTTTAATGCAAAAAAAAGAATATTCGAATACGTTGATTATGCAGTGATCAATTATGATGATCCTCATAGTGACGAGATGATCGATTCAGCAAAGAAAAATAATTGCAAAATATGTACCTATGGTTTTAACGAAAGTTGTGATATTTATGCTTATAACCTTAAGAAGCAAGGTCTTACAACTGAATTTTCTGTAAAAACAAAGGATTGGAAAGCCGATTTCACACTACCGATGCTTGGTGATTTTAATATTCTCAATGCTTTGGCTGCGATTGGTCTTTGCAAAAATTACGTTAGTCTTGAGAACATGCAAAAAGGTATTTCTCAGGTTAGCGTTCCCGGCAGAATGAATGTTTTTACCGACGGAATTACAACAGTTATAGTTGATTATGCGCATAATCAGTTAAGCTTCGAGGCACTTATAGGAAGTCTAAGAAAGGAATTCCCTAACAAGAAACTTATCAGCTTGTTCGGTTGCCCGGGAAGTAAGGCTCTTGTCAGAAGAAAAGATATGGGAGAAGCATCCGGTAAACTAAGTGATTTTACTGTTTTAACTGCTGAGGATCCCAATTATGATGACGTTGAAGAGATCAATAAAGAAATAGGTGGTTATATTATTGCTCAAGGGGGCGAATATGTTTCTATTCCGGACAGACATACAGCTATTAAAGAAACAATTCTTAATGCCACAGAAAATGACGTTATTTTAATACTGGGAAAAGGCGAAGAAACATATCAAAGAGTAAATAATGGCTATGTAGAATATGAAGGTGACATTACCCTTGCACAGCATTATTTGAATAAACGCTCATAAAAAAATCGGTGCAAAAAGCACCGATTTTTATTTGAGAATAGGGTATTTATTGATGGTTTCAATTAATTTAAAATATTTTTCTTTTTCCATATTGCATAAAGGTTTTCTGCAATTGCCAACATTATACCCAAGATAATTCATTGCTTCCTTTATAGGTATAGGGTTTACTTCGCAAAACATACTTTTAAACAATTCAAACCAATATAGTTGCTCTTCTGTGCATATTTTAGCTTTACCGTCCTTATATGTTTCACATATAGAATTTATGGTGCCGGGAATGATATTTGCGGCAACAGATATTATGCCTATACATCCGGCGGATAAAGATGGAACAAGAATTTCATCATTTCCGGAATATATGCTTAAATCATCATTACATGAATTTCTTATTTCCAGTATTCTTTCAATATTTCCACAGGCTTCCTTGACCGCAATAATATTTTGATGTTCCGAAAGTTTTTTATAGGTTTCAATATTAATATCCATTCCTGTTCTTGAAGGAACATTGTAAAGGATAATTGGGATATCAACGTTGTCAGCAATTTCAAAAAAGTGCCCTAAGAGCCCTTTCTGAGAAGTTTTGTTGTAATATGGAGTAACGCACAAAAGCCCGTTTACGCCGCATTTTTGTGCCTCTATTGATAATTTAACCGCAGAAGCAGTATTGTTTGAGCCTGTACCCGCAATGATAGGCACTCTTCCGGATGATACTTTAACCGATTCTTCAAAAATTTTAATTTTTTCATTAAAAGTTAAAGCAGGAGACTCACCCGTTGTACCGCAAAGTATAATGGCTTTTGTTCCTGCTTTAATATGTAACTCTATTAACTCTTTTATCTTTTGTAAATTGATCCTGTTATCCTTATCGTACGGAGTGATCAGGGCGACCCCTGAACCTTTAAACAGGGTAGGTTTCATATATCTCCTTAATCAAGATATCCTTTTGCTGCTAAAAGCTCTGCCATAAGAACAGCACCGCCTGCTGCGCCTCTTAAGGTGTTGTGCGAGAGGCATACGAACTTATAATCGTATTGTTTATCTTCACGAAGTCTACCAACGCTAACAGCCATACCGCCTTCAAGATTTCTGTCAAGTCTGGACTGTGGTCTATTATCTTCTTCGAAATAGTGCAAGAACTGCTTAGGTGCACTGGGAAGCTCAAGTTCCTGAGGAGCACCTTTGAAATTTTTCCAACGTTCTAAGATTTCTTCTTTGGAAACCTTATTCTTAAGGCTGAAGAAAACAGCAGCCATATGTCCGTCAGAAACAGGCACTCTTAAACACTGAGCGGTAATGGAAGGTTCGGTTGCATTGACTATAACGTCATTTTCAATTTTACCCCAAATCTTTAAAGGTTCCTGTTCGGACTTTTCTTCTTCACCGCCAATGTAAGGGATTACGTTATCAAGCATTTCAGGCCAAGTTTTAAAGGTTTTGCCTGCGCCGGAAATTGCCTGATAGGTACATGCGAGAACTTTATCAAGACCAAGGTCGTAAAGGGGATGAAGAGCGGGAACATAGCTTTGTAAAGAGCAATTAGATTTAACTGCAATGAAGCCTCTCTTTGTGCCAAGACGCTTTCTCTGTGATTCAATGATTCTTGCGTGATCATCGTTAATTTCAGGAACGATCATAGGAACGTCTGCTGTGCCTCTGTGTGCACTGTTATTGGAAATAACGGGGCATTCAAGCTTAGCATACATTTCTTCAAGATTTCTGATTTCATCTTTTTTCATATTAACAGCGCAAAAAACAAAGTCTACCGAAGAAGCAATTTCCTTAGCATCATTGGTAGCATCCATAACCACCATTTCTTTTATTTGCTCAGGTATGGGAGCATCCATAGCCCAACGTTCACCGATTGCATCAATATATTTCTTTCCTGCAGAAGAAGAGCTTGCTGCAAGAGTAGTAATAGTGAACCAAGGGTGATTAGCCATAATAGTAATAAATCGCTGACCAACCATACCGGTAGCGCCGATAATACCAACTTTAAAATTTTTCATCGTCTTATCTCCTTTAATACAAAATTAGGTTGAAAAAATCTGCCTATTAATATATAATCTTATTGCACAACATAATAACATTTTTATTTTTCTTTGTCAATCGAGGTACAAATGAATTTATCAGATTTTTTTTACGAACTACCGCAGGAGCTTATAGCGCAAACACCCCTGCAAAAAAGAGATGAGTCGCGACTTTTAATTTATAATATGACGGACAAGTCGGTTGTTGACTCTAAATTTAAGAATATTATTGATTATCTTGAAGCCGGAGACTGTCTTGTTATTAATGACTCTAAGGTGCTGCCGGCCAGACTTATAGGTAAAAAAACAGATACAGGCGCAGAAGTTGAAGTATTGCTTTTGGCTGATAAGGGCAATAACATATGGGAGGCAATTGTTAGACCGGGCAAGAAATTACGTATTGGAGCCTCTGTTACCTTTAGCGAAAAGCTTAAAGGAACCATATCTGATGTTCTTGAGGATGGTAACAGGCTTGTAAAATTCGATTTTACAGGCAATTTCTATGAAGTACTTGACGAGATCGGTCAAATGCCGCTTCCTCCCTATATAAAAGAAAAATTAGCTGATAGAGACAGGTATCAGACTGTATATGCTAAGGATCTTGGATCTGCTGCAGCACCGACGGCAGGTTTACATTTCACTAACGAACTTCTTACAAAACTTAGTGATAAAGGTGTAATTATAAAGCATGTTACTTTGCACGTAGGGCTTGGTACATTTAGGCCTGTCAAGGTTGATAATATTTTAGATCATCATATGCATTCAGAGTTTTACACCTGCCCGCAGGATACTGTTGATGCAATTAATAAGGCTAAATCAGAGGGGCATAGGGTAATAGCAGTTGGAACAACAAGCTGTAGAACGCTTGAAGGTGTATTCTTAAAAAACGGTGAGCTTGTGGCTGACAGTGGCAATACTGACATTTTTATTTATCCGGGCTACAAATTTAACGTGATCGATGCGCTCATAACAAACTTTCATTTACCTGAAAGCACACTTCTTATGCTTATTTCCGCTTTGGCGGGCAGGGAAGAGGTTCTTAGAGTTTATGAGCACGCCGTAAAGGAAAAATATAGATTTTTCAGTTTTGGTGACGCAATGTTTATATACAGGAGTTAAAAATGTTTAAAGTATTAAAGAAAGAAAACAGGGCTCGCAGATGTGAGTTTAAAACAGTCCATGGCACGGTTCAGACACCTGCTTTTATGAACGTTGCTACTTGCGCTGCAATACGAGGCGGTTTATCTTCTCTGGATTTAAAAGATATTCGCTGTCAGGTTGAATTGTGCAATACCTACCATCTGCATCTTCGTCCCGGCGATAAAATTATAAAGGATATGGGCGGTCTTCATAAGTTCATTAATTGGGACAGACCTATTCTGACCGATAGTGGTGGATTTCAGGTATTTTCTCTTTCTTCGCTACGTAAAATCGAAGAAAGAGGAGTTACTTTTGCTTCTCATATTGACGGAAAAAGGATATTTATGGGGCCTGAGGAGAGTATGCAGATACAGTCAAATCTTGCTTCAACTATAGCAATGGCATTTGATGAATGTGTAGAAAATCCTTCTCCTTATGAATATGTTAAAAAATCCTGTGCAAGGACTGAGCGGTGGTTAAGACGCTGCAAAGCTGAAATGGACAGGCTAAACTCTCTGCCTGATACAATCAATAAGAATCAGCTCTTATTTGGTATTAACCAAGGCGGAACCTATCATGATCTGAGAGTTGCAAATATGAAGGAAATTGCAAAGCTTGATCTGGACGGTTACGCTATTGGCGGCCTTGCTGTTGGCGAAACTGCAGAAGAAATGTATAGTATAATTGATTCTGTTGAGCCGTATATGCCGGAAAATAAACCACGATATCTTATGGGCGTTGGTACTCCGGTAAACATCCTTGAAGGTGTTTCAAGAGGTATAGACCTTTTTGACTGTGTAATGCCCAGCAGAAATGCCCGTCACGGCCATATGTTTACCTCGGTTGGTGCGATTAATATAAATAACAGCAAGTATATACTTGACGAAACACCTTTGGATCCAAATTGTGATTGTCCTGTTTGCCGTAATTTCTCCAAGAGCTACATAAGACATTTATTTAAAGCAAATGAAATGCTTGGTATGCGCCTTGCAGTTATGCATAATCTTTATTTTTATAATCAACTTATGGAAAAAATACGCTTCCATCTTGAAAACGGTACTTTTGAGGATTTCAAAAACGCTACTATCCCCGTAATAGGAAAAAGAATTTAAAAATTAACAAAAAACCATTGATATTATTTTGATTTTGTACTATAATTGAATAAATTTGTGGAGGTATTAAAAAAATGAACTTTTTAAATGTTGCACTTTTAGCAGGTGGTACTGAAAACCAGAGCCCCTGGACTATGTTACTTTTCCCCTTGATCTTATTTGCAGCACTTTATTTCTTTGCTATTCGTCCTCAGAAGAAGAAAGAAAAAGAAGCTGCTAAAATGAGAAGTAGTGTAGATGTTGGTGATATTATTACCACCATCGGCGGCATCACCGGCAGAGTAATAAACGTTAAGGATGAAACTGATGAGCTTATTTTTGAAACCGGTTCAGACAAAACTAAGATCCGTATTAAGAAATGGGCTATTGCTTCTAAGGAAACCCCTGAAGAAGAGGATGAAGTATAATTAATCCTTGGTAATAAAAACAATCAACTCTTAATAAGATGTAATATTCTATATTGGGAGTTGATTTTTTTATGTCTTCAAATAAGTTTAAAGCAAATATAAAGGTTAAGACTGTCATTTGGAGCCTAATTGTGTTCTTTACGTTGATTTTGGGTGGAATATGTATTTATGGCGCCATTCTGTTACAAGACAGTATAAGTGATAAATCTGTGGTAACAGTAATTCATGTTATAATAAGCATTTCAGCTTTTATTTCCGGTTTATTTGCCGGAATAATTAACAAGAATAAAGGTATTTATATTGGATCTTTTAACTCTTTGATACAGATTTTTATGTTGATCATTATTGGTATGATTATTAATGGAACATCGGGTATTTTTGACACTGTAAACATTATTAAAATGCTTCTGATATTTATTTTTAACATTATGGGATCCATAATAGGGGTAAATATTAAAAAGAAATACTAAGATAATGAAAATTGTTTACATAAATTTTGATTTTTCTCTTGCAAAATCGACACAAATATTATATAGTAGTAAACACTACGCTACGGGAAGTGAAAATAATGGATAAAAAAATTGGCTTTATAGGATGCGGCAATATGGCTCAAGCTATAATTGGTGGAATTATAAGAAGTAAGGCTGTAAATATAATTAATGTTTTTGATGTAGACAGTAATAAATATAACGTTTTTAACAGCCGTGTAATAATTCCTGCTATGAGCATTGATGATGTAATTACAAATTCCGATTATATTTTTCTTGCAGTTAAGCCACAGCATATCAATTCTGTTTTTGATGGCATAAATGCAGATTTGAGCAACAAAACATTTGTCAGCATACTTGCCGGAGTATCTATTAATTATATACGAGAATTGGCTAATTTACAGGATTTAAAGGTTATTAGAGTAATGCCTAATACTCCTTTGTTGGTTGGAGAAGGTGCTACTGCATTATGCTGCAGTAACAATGTAAGTGACTCTGAATTTGAATTTATTAAGAGTATTTTTAGCACATCCGGTGTTGTTTCGGTAATATCTGAATCACAGATGAACAGTATAATTAATATTAACGGCAGTACTCCTGCCTATATATTCTTATTTACAATGGCTGTAATGGAATATGCTAAAAAGAAACATATTGATGAAAAAACAGCTCTTGAACTTTTTTGTCAAACCCTAAAAGGCAGCGCTCAAATGATGCTCGATTCCGGCAAAACACCCGAAGAATTAAAAGTAATGGTTACTTCGCCCGGCGGTACAACACTGGAGGCACTTAAAGTTTTTGAGGAAAAAGGGTTTGTTGACATAATTCTTGATGCTATGTCAGCTTGCGAAAGACGAGCAGAGGAATTAGGCAAATAAAATATCATTATTTTTTACCTTTTAACATATATTTATAAAAAAGTTAAAAGGGAAGTGTTATAGTGATAAAAAACAAGGTTAGTAATTTTGTAGCTTTAAAAAACAATAGGATTGTTTTATTGCTTTTTTTGTTATTATATGTTGGTCTGATAACCGGTAGTATTGTTTTTACTTATGCCTTTAAAGTATCACAAGATATGCTTGGGCAATTTTCATTAGGTTTTTGTGATCATATTCCAAACTTTGATTCCTTTATAAATTGTGCTATAATTAATTCTGCTTATTTTTTCTTTATAATTTTCGCCGGCCTTTCTATGGTGGGAAAATATATTTTATTTATAGTTCCGTTTATAAAAGGCTTAACATATGGGTATACTTGTTGTTTTGTTTATGCTGTTTTTGGTATAAGAGGTCTATTTATTATTGCCTTAGGAATTTTACCGCAAACGTTTATTGTAAGTATACTTCTAATTTTTAGTTGTAAACTATCATTCTGTTTATCGAAAAATTTATATATAGAACATAAAAAAATAAAAATCAAACAATTTATTATAATTCAGCTGTTATTATTTTTAAGCTCTGTTGTGTTTTCTCTTGCAGACGTATTTATAACCGGTGCAGTTATTGATTTATTTGTTTGATAGGAGATGAAATTTTGGCCGTTAAATCAATAATTGCATTTTTAAATTATATGTCAAAAGAAAAAAATGCATCAAAAAATACAATTGAATCATATAACAGAGATCTAAACGCTTATTCCGATTATCTTAAAATTATCGGTATTTCTAATTTAGCTTCAGCATCAAGGTCAAATGTCCAGGAATACGTGTTATATCTAAAAAATAACGGTAAGTCCTCAAGTACAGTTCACAGATCTCTTTCTTGTATTAAGGGATACTATCAATTTTTACTTATAAATAATTTGATATTCGACAATCCGGCTAAGAATATTAAATATGAGGCAGTTGAGCGTAAAATTCCTGAAATATTAACCGGCGAAGAGGTGGACAAGCTGATTTCTCAGCCTAAATGCAATTCTCCAAAAGGTTACAGAGATAAGGCTATGCTTGAATTACTATATGCTTCGGGCATAAAGGTATCGGAATTGATTTCTTTGAAAATAACCGACGTATTATTATCCCTTAACGTAATTATTTGCAGAACTTCAAAAGGAGAGCGGGCAATTCCCATTTATCCTGCAGCTGCAGCTTCGCTTATGGAGTATATTACAAGGATTCGTCCACTTATGATAGAGGATGATACTGACGTTTTGTTTGTTAATCTCAACGGAACTCCCTTAACCAGGCAAGGTTTTTGGAAGATTCTTAAGGAATACGCAAAACAGGCCAATATCAATAAAGAAATTACTCCTCAGACCGTAAGGCACTCATTTGCCGCTCATTTATTGCAAAACGGCGCTGATATAAAGTCTATTCAGGAAATGCTCGGCCATACCGATATTGCTTCCACTAACTATTATACAAAAATAGTTGCTAATAAATATAAGGACGTTTATAAAAAATATCATCCCAAAGCATAAAATAAGCCGGAAATATTCCGGCTTATTCTTTAATATTTACTTTATTTAATGGGTTTTTATTTGCAGCATCTTGTAATTCGGAGCCGGAAAGGTGAGTGTAAATCTGAGTAGTTGCAAGGC
Source organism: Eubacteriales bacterium (assembly GCA_045541395.1). Lineage (GTDB taxonomy): Bacteria > Bacillota > Clostridia > Oscillospirales > UMGS1783 > JAZRWQ01. The sequence continues at coordinate 239,204 of JAZQIZ010000001.1, read as the reverse complement.
TTGTATGGCCTAAAATTTCTTGCAAAACGCGCACATCAACACCGTTTTGGTACATTAACGTTGCAGCTGTATGTCTTAATTTGTGTACAGAATACTTTTCGGGATCAAGTCCTGCTTTAACAATATATTTTTTTACAAGATATTGAACCGATTCATGACTTAAGCGAGTGCCACGATTGCTTATAAACATTGCATTTTTATCTTCAGGCCTTGGTTTGGGGCGAACCTTTAAATACTCGTTAATTGCGTAAGTACAGGCTTCATTTAAATATACGGTTCTTTCTTTATTTCCTTTGCCCAGAACCGTTAAATAAGAATTCTTTATACTGTTAAGGTTAATTCCAACGAGCTCAGATAAACGAATGCCACAATTTAAGAATATGGTAATAATTGCAAAATCTCTTTGTTTGTTTTTACCATCAACTGCTTTTAATAGTTCAATAGCTTCGTCAAGAACTAAATATTTTGGTAATGATTTTTTTATTTTAGGTGAGTCTAATTCTGCAATAGGATTTTCCTTAATAAGAAATACTTTTTTATGTAAATACTTAAAAAAACTTCTAAGACATGAAATTTTTCTGGCTCTGGCAGAAGATGCATTGGAACGCTGAGTTAATACATAATCAAGAAAAGAGTATACGTCCGACAGTGAAATAGATTCAATTAACTTTATATCAACATCATTAATTAAAATATCATTAAATTCTACAGAAGACGGAACTAAACATTTATAGCGTTTAATATATCGAAAGAATGTACGAAGATCTAAATAATATTCATAAACTGTACGCGAAGATTTTCCTTTAATTGTTTCCATATATATAAGATAGTTTCTAATAAGCTCTGAAACATCATTATACTTATATTTGTCCATTTTCGGTCCCCCAAATTAAACAAAATTTTTATTTTGTTTAATTTAATATAAAAAATTAATACTTCCCTTTTTCTTTAATTTATAGTAAACTATTAATTGAAGAAAGTCAAGTTTTAAGGAGATCATTTTATGTGGAACGAAATTATTATTAAAACACCTTCAAACTTTTGCGATGAGATTTGCGATCTTATCAATACTCTTGATTATGATGGAATGTATATTGAAGATTATTCTGATATGATGGATAACATTCTTGTTAAAAGAACTAATCTCGTTGAAAAGGAGCTTATGGACAAAATAGGCACTGATTCTGTTATACATACATATCTGGATGAAAAATTTAATCCTCAGGAACATTCTATTTATCTTGAAAGCAAATTATCGCAAATGGATATCCCCTATTCTATTACTGTTAAACCTATTGAAGATAAAAATTGGATCGATGAATGGAAAAAATACTTTAATATATTTAAAATTGAGCCTAATATAGTAGTCGTACCGAGTTGGAAGGAATATACAGCAAAAGACGATGAAATAATAATAAAAATTGATCCGGGTGCGGCTTTTGGTACAGGAACTCATGAAACAACGAAGATGTGCGTTGAGGAGTTGCAGAATTACGCTAAAGAAAGCGATTGCGTACTAGATGTCGGGACCGGAAGCGGAATTTTAGCCATTGCAGCATTACTTTGTGGCAGTAAAACTGCTTTAGGTATCGATATTGACCCACTTTCGGTTAAGACTGCCAACGAGAACGCTGCAATTAATAACGTTTCTGATAAATTCGTTGCAATCGAAGGTGATCTAACCGAGGATGTAACCGGAAAGTATGATCTTATAACCGCAAATATAGTAGCTGATGTGATTGTGATCCTATTAAAAGATATAAAACGTTTTATGAAAGATAACTGTAAAGTAATTCTATCCGGAATTATTTCGGAACGTCTCAGTCTTGTTGAAGAAGCAATAAATAAATATGGATTTACTGTAATTGAGCATAAACAACTAAAAGAATGGCATTGTATAACCGTTAAATAAAAATAAAGGGCTAATTTTAGCCCTTTATTTTTTACGCATCTTTAAAGAATGAAAGAATAGCTTTATAGGTCATATAAAGATCCATTTTGCTGATAACCTCAAAGGGAGCATGCATAGATAAAACAGCAACGCCAAGGTCAACAACATTAATATCATAATGAGAAACATATTTTGCTACGGTACCGCCGCCTCCTGCATCTACCTTACCAAGCTCACCCGTCTGCCAGATTACATTGTTATCGTTCATAATTTTAATTATTTTTGCCATAAATTCCGCAGATGCGTCGTTTGTATTAACCTTGCCGCCGGAACCTGTATATTTACTGATAACTGTTCCTCTATTTATCATAGCACAGTTATTTTTTTCATAAACAGAAGGATAAGTTGGATCAAAGGCCGCATTTACATCAGCAGAAAGACAATTTGAGTTTCTTAAACATTTGCGGATATTAGCCCCTTCATTAACACACAGCTCTTCTATAAAATTTTTAAGATAATTAGATTCAAGGCCGGTATTACCTGTTGAACCGATCTCTTCTCTGTCAGTCAAACAGCATATAGCTGTTTTTTCGGGAATACCATTAAAATCAATTATAGAAGAAATGCAAGGATAAGCACAAACCTTATCGTCATGGCCGTAGGCACCTATCATAGAACGGTCAAACCCCAGGTCCTTAGCTTTGAATGCGGGAACGATAGAAAGTTCGGCTGTGTTAAAATCAGCCTCTGTAATACCGTATTTATCAAACAGAATTGAAAGGATATTAAGTTTAACTCTTTCGGAAATCTTATCATTATTAAAAGGACGGCTACCAATAAGAACATTCAGATTCTCGCCCTCAATGGCTTCGCTTAAAGTCTTTGTCATTTGTGTCTTTGCAAGATGCGGTAAAAGATCTGTAATACAAAATACAGGGTCATTATCATCCATACCAATATTAATATCTAATACGGAACCGTCAGTTTTTATAATAACACCGCAGAGGGCCAGAGGTATTGCTGTCCACTGATATTTTTTAATCCCGCCGTAATAATGAGTTTTAAATAAGCAAAGCTCATTATCTTCATAAATGGGCATAGGTTTTAAATCAAGCCTTGGTGAATCAATATGTGCCGCGGCAATATTAACACCTTCATTAAGACTGTTTTTACCTATAATTGCAGCAATAACAGATTTATTACGGTTATTGTAATAAATCTTATCACCGGGAACGTATTTTATGTTATAATCAAAGGCTTTAAAACCGGAGTTCTCAAGTAATTTTACAGAATAAGACGTACATTCTCTTTCTGTTCTACTATTATCCAGGAATGTTTTGTAATCTTCTGCGTAAGAATAAACCTTCTTGTTTTCAGCATCTTCGGTAACATCGTAACCATTGTTAAAGGAAAAAAACAGCTTATCCTTTAACTGATCTGCTTTTAATTCGCTCATTTTCATATTTCCCCTTTTCTATAAAATTTCCCAACCTTCAAGTTTACTGATTTTGCGGTAAACCTCTTCTGTTTTTTCATAAAGTGATTCTATAGTTGAATTATTATTTATTGAAAAATCAGCAATATTTAAATAAAAATCATCTGATTTTTGGGCATTAATTCTTTTTGTTGCCTCTTCCAAAGAAATATTATCTCTTGAAATAATGTGTTCTATTCTGTTTTTCTTTGGTGCTATTACAACTAAATTATAATTGCAAATTTTATTCAATCCGCTTTCAATAAGAGTTGCTCCATCCATTAATACTGCTTTTTTTCCTTGTTTCTCCAATGTAATAAGCTCGTTTTTAATATAAGAAACAATGTGTTTTAAGGTAACTTCGTTTAAAAGTTTAGTATTCTTCTCGGTTGAAAAAGCGATTGAAGCAAGCTTTCTGCGATCAAGCTCCCCTGTTTCATGTAAAATACCATTGCCGAAATTTATAACAAGCTCTTTCAGGCAATCACTGCCGGGTTCAACAACCTTTCTGGCAATAAGATCGCAGTCCATATGGTATAACCCTTTTTGTGATAAGTATTTAGAAACAATACTTTTGCCGCACCCGGAACCACCGGTTATTCCTATTACGGTCATTAATTATCACCTAACTTAATAATATTATATCCTGACGCCTTCATTAACCTGTTATATACGCCAAGATATTTACCTGTATTAGTAAATGAATGGGCATAAATATTTTCTACGTTTTTTTCGTCAAAAGCTCTTAATGAATCAAAGAGATTATGTGAAAGTGAAGAAGGATCATTTTTATTTCCAAGGGTTATTATCGTTCCTTTATCAAAATACTTTTCTTCACCTTCAAAACAAAGAATACCGTCTTTATCTGTAGCTTTTTCATTTACATATTTTCTGAAACTAACTTCATCAGACTCAATTACAGTTATAATGGCATTTGGCGCATAATGCCTGTATTTCATACCCGGAGACTGAGCTTTATAGCTATCATCCATTTTTTTATACACAGCATCGGATACATCAATAGGACCTATAATTTCTTCAATTTCTTCCCTGCTTATTTGACCCGGTCTTAGTAACATTGGTTTTTCATTTGCCAAGGTAATTACTGTACTTTCAACACCAATATCGCAAATTCCTCCATTAATTATATAAGGAATTTTACCATTCATATCGTGATATACGTGTTCAGCACTAGTTGGGCTAGGTTTACCTGACGTATTGGCGGAAGGGGCAGCAAGAGGAACACCTGCATACTTTATGAGCTTTCTTGCAATTTCATTATCGGGACATCTTACTGCAACAGTATTGAGGCCGGCAGTAACACACTTAGGTATAATACTTTTTGCGTTAAGAATAATTGTTAACGGGCCGGGCCAGAATTCATCCATAAGAAGTTGGGCATTATAAGGTATTTCGGTAACGAATTTTAGCGCGTCTTCTTTGGCTGCAATATGTATTATCAAAGGATTATCCTGCGGTCTGCCCTTTGCATCAAATATGCTTCTAACGGCACTCTCATTTAAAGCATTGGCCGCAAGTCCATAAACCGTTTCAGTTGGAATAGCCGCCAATTCACCTTCAAATAGAGACTTACCTACTCTTATTAAGTTTTCTTCTGTTGGTTCTAAAATAATAGTTTTCATTTTAAGCCTTTAATTTTTCTGCCTGAGCATTGGCAATAAGAGCATTGAGAATTTCATCAAGATCACCGTTTAAAAAGGCTTCAAGCTTATAAAGTGTAAGATTGATCCTGTGATCCGTAACACGCCCCTGAGGATAATTGTAGGTTCTTATACGCTCACTTCTGTCGCCGCTACCAACCTGACCTTTTCTGTCTGCAGAAATTTTATCGTCCTGCTCTTTTTTGTACATATCATAAAGTCTTGAACGAAGGATCTTCATTGCCTTATCCTTGTTTTTAAACTGACTGCGTTCGTCCTGGCACTCAACTACAAGACCTGTTGGAAAATGTGTTACACGAATTGCGGAAGAGGTTTTATTAACGTGCTGCCCTCCGGCGCCACTGGAACGGAAAGTATCTATCTGAATATCATTGGGATTGATTTCAACCTCAACGTCCTCCGCTTCAGGCAAAACAGCTACGGTAACCGCAGAGGTATGGATTCTGCCCTGTGATTCGGTTTCGGGAACTCGCTGAACTCTATGAGTTCCACTTTCAAATTTGAGGCGACTGTATACACCGTCACCTTCCACAAGGAAAGTAAGTTCTTTATAACCGCCAAGTTCTGTTTCATTAGCGGAAAGTATTTCAATTTTATAATTATGAGTTTCAGCGTACATAGAATACATTCTGAACAATGAATTTGCAAACAAAGTAGACTCTTCACCGCCAACACCGGCACGAATTTCAATAATTGCGCTTTTATCGTCATCAGCGTCTTTGGGAAGAAGGAGTATTTTCAACTCTTCTTCCAATGCGGCCATTTTTTCTTTTTCGGAATAGTATTCTTCTTCAACCCATTCTTTTGTATCAGAATCGAGCTGAGTACCTAATAGCTCGGCAGCTTCATTAAATGAAGATTGCGAAACCAGAAACTCATTATATTTTTCCACAATAGGAGTCAGATCCTTATATTCCTTCATAAGTTTTTTATAAAGATCCTGATCGTTAATAACCTCGGGTAACATTAACTGATCACTGATAAATTGATATTTTTCTTTAATATCCTGTAACTTATTAAGCATTATTCTTCCTCACTAATTACCTTTTTAATAGATTTTAATATTTTTACACGGGGTATCATTAATTCCCGTTGACACTGTACACATTTAAGTTTAAAGTCAAGACCAACCCTATTTACTTCAAAAACAGCATTGCCGCAGGGATGGTTTTTTTTAAGAAGAACTCTGTCTCCTACCTTGATATCCATAAATATCACCTCATCTAAATTATTATATCAAACAAATAAAAAAATGGCAAATAAAAATAAAAAATTAAGTTGAAATAAAACGATTAAATAATTATAATATACTTGGTGATTGAAATGATTATACTTGGTGTTGACTTTGGTGACAGCAGGACAGGATTGGCAAGACTTAATACTTTAATGCCTATTGCAACTCCCCTGCCCACTCTGAAAATTAAAAATATAAACGTTGTTGCTCAAGAGGTAGTTAATACCGCCAATAATGAAGGTGCGCAGAAAATTATCCTTGGACTTCCGCTTAATATGGATGGATCTCATGGCCCCAGAGCAGATAAGGTTAAACTTTTAGGTAGCTTAATCAATGAACTTACAGATATACCTGTTGAATACTGTGATGAAAGGCTTACAAGCTCTTATGCGCATACTGTTATGAACCTGACTGACACAAGAGGAAAAAAACGCAAAGACAGTGTTGACGCAGTTGCCGCAACAATGATTTTACAGTCTTATTACGATAAGAATAAATTATCCTTTGAATAATTGATATATTCCTGTTATCAATATATATATTGAAAATATGATCCTAAGAATATTTGGTGAGATCAGTCCAACGGTTAATGCGCCTGATGCGGCTCCGATTAAAGCGCCGGAAGAGATAGTTACAATATCTTTTCCGGCTATTATTTTGTTTTTTAAATATAAAACAGTGGCAATCAAGGCGCAAGGAATATAGTAAATTAGATTAATACCTGAGGCATCTGTTTGATTTATATTTTGAAATATTGTCAAGTATAATAGCAGGATAGTTCCTCCGCCTAAACCCATACTGCTTAAAATACCGGCAATAAAAGCAGCAATAGTATCAAGCATTTATCATCATCCTTATAGCACTGTAAATTAAAAAAATTGCGAACACCTTTTTTAAAAATTTTGAGTTTATTTTTTTGAGCAATAATACTCCTATCGGTGCTGCCAATGCTCCGCCAATAATAAAATTCTTGGCGTCAGTTAATTGAAGATTCCCTTTTAACCAATACACAATTGCGCTAACAATAGTGGCAGATAATACAGTGGCAACAGTATATGCATGAACCATTTTTGTATCATTATATATTTTGCTTAAGAGTGGTACGCAGACAAGCCCTGCGCCGCCGCCCATTAGTCCGTTAATAAATCCTGTAAGTACACCTATTAAAAATTTTTTCATAATTACGTCCCGGAGTATATTTATGAATCATAATACTGCAAATAAGTTTAAAATTATAGTTGATTTTGTTTTTTATGCATGTATTGCATTTGCTACATTCTTAGTAGTTAAATATGGTTTAAAATATTTTTTACCGTTTTTAATTGCATATACTATAGCAACTATAGTACAACCGGTAATTAATAAAATTACACGTAAATATAATATAAACAAAAAAGCCGTTTCCGTAATATCAGTAATTGGGGTATGGCTCATAATAGTTATTGCTGTATTTGTAATTGTTTTTATTATTTTCAAGCAATTAAGTGCTATTCTGAATGATATGAACAGCATTTCTCAGGCTATTTCGATTGCCAATAACAGTGTTCGCAATTTTATCAATAATATTTACAGTAAATTTCCGCAATTAAATATTATTGGAATGGAAAACTCAAACAAAGGGATATATAATACCCTTTATAGTTTTATAAGTAAACTTTTTGGGGACTTACTTGAAACAATAACTCAAATACTTTCAAAAATGCCCTCTGCTATTATTTTTATACTTGTTAGTGTATTATCATCAATTTTTTTGGCAATTGATTATGAAGGCATAAATTTAAGGCTAAAAAAATTATTAAAGAATACGTATTATGCAAAATTTTCTTTTATAAAGCAATTTGCGTTCGGTACTATTGCAAAGATAATTAAGGCTTATCTTTTAATTATATTAATTACAGCTATTGAATTGTTTATCGGCTTATTAATAATAAATGTTGATTACGCATTCACTATTGCTATATTAATTGCATTATTTGATATATTACCAATTGTAGGTTCAGGTACAGTATTAGTTCCATGGGCACTAATTGAGCTTATAAGTAAAAATTACAAGAACGGCATTGGACTGTTGGTTCTTTGTGTAATTATAACAATAGTCAGAAACATTATTGAGCCGAAAATCATAGGTAAAAAAACAAATACCCATCCCCTATTGATTCTGATATCAGTTTATATAGGCGGAAAAGTATTAGGATTTTACGGAGTATTAATTTTTCCAACACTCATAATGCTTTTATCTAAACTTTATAGGAGTGGATATTTTAAAATAAAATAACGGCATTGCAATAATGCAATGCCGTATATTTTTTATTTTTTTACAACAGGAACGGTAGAACCGGCATAAGGCATAACAATAACCTTTGCGTCCTTGCCGCATTTTGCGTATGCAGCTTCCATTGCTTCATCAACAGAATGATAGGGCTTCAGATAAATGCTGTTAACAAATTCATCTGTAAGATCACTTACAAGATAAATATCAGCTTTTTCCAATACCATGGCAATAGCCGCTGCTTTATGTCCTCCTAACTGGAAATCCTTCTGAATGTTTTCAAGTCTTTCCTCCGGGGAATATTCGAGCATCCATTTTTCAAATACGTGCTCACCTAAGCCTTCTTTGCAAGATGCGGAAACAATTATAACACCGCCATCCTTAACTGCAAACTTAGCATTATCAAGACCCTTCTGAGCCTGATAAAGGTTAAGGTCTTTAGGATAACCGCCAACAGATACAATTACGATATCTGCCTTTTCCTCAATTTCAACCTTATATAAGGTATCAAGGAAAGCACAGCCTGCTCTGTGTGCATCAATATAATGACCTGCATAGCTCTTAAGGATCTTCTTATGAGCATCAAGAACAACGTTAACAATATAGTCAATACGCTGGAACTTACCGATCTCATCGATATCTGCACGAACAGGATTACCTTCTATCTGACCGGTAGCTGCTTCAGGTCTTATCATCATAGAATGATTAGATTGAATAGCATCACGAGTGCATACTCCGGGCATAATTGCCTTTGCGCCGCCGGAATAACCTGCAAAATAATGGAACTCAATATTGCCAACACAAATAACTCTATCTGCCTTAGCAACGACAGAGAATACATCGTAAGGAGTACCAACACTGGAAGTACCAACGCGGATAGAATCCTTAGGATCGCAGTCTATACACTTAACTCTGTTATAAACCTCTTCACCTACAAGCTTAATCTTTTCTTCTTCAGTATGGCAACGATGAGAACCAAGAGCAAATACAACAGTAATATCCTTGTCGTCCACACCTGCAAGCTGAAGCTCATCCAGAATTGGAGGAATAACATCATAACTGGGAACAGGACGAGTAATATCACTGGTTATAATAACAATAGATTCACCGGGCTTTACAATTTTAGAAAGTCTGTCAGCACCGATAGGATTTTCAAGGCTTCTCTTTACTTCTGCTCTGCCGCCAACCTGAACGTCTACAGGATTGGGATTAATAACAGTAGCAAGGTTTTTATCATCTATTTCGAATTTAACGGTAGATTTGCTATAACCTAACTCAAAATTCATAGTAAACCTCCTGTGCTTACGTTATCTCTTAATGCTGTGAGCACAGTGGCCCTGAATCATATGAGCAGCTTCCATGATCATTTCATTTACTGTGGGATGAGGATGGATAGCATCAGCAATTTCTTCTACAGTGCTTTCGAGCTTAATAGCTGCAAGACCTTCACCGATCATATCGGTAGCATGACCGCAGAATAACTGCATACCTAAGATTTCGCCGGTCTTTTCTTCGGAAACGATCTTAACAAAACCTTCGGTTTCACCCATAACAAGGGACTTACCGTTGCCGGATGCAGCAAACTTACCAACCTTAACAGCATAACCCTTAGCCTTAGCTTTTTCTTCAGTAAGACCAACACTGGCTATCTCGGGAGTAGTATATACACAACCGGGAACAAGTTCAAAATCGGCTTTCTTGGAGTTACCGTGCTTACAGTTATGTACAGCTACCATACCCTGATGAGAAGCAGCATGAGCAAGCATTACTTTACCGTTAACATCACCGATAGCATAAATGTTTGGAATGTTAGTCTGGCAATATTCATTAACCTGAACAAAGCCTCTTTCCATCTTAATACCAACAGCTTCAAAACCAAGATCCTGAGACATAGGTCTTCTGCCGGCAGAAAGGATAACGATTTCACCCTTCTCTGTCTGAGTCTTGCCGTCCTGTTCAAAGGTAACGGTAAGACCGTCTTCCTTGGTAATACCAACAACCTTGGAACCGAGGTGGAAGCGAACGCCCTTCTTTTCAAGTATCTTTCTCATAGAAGCACAGATTTCAGCATCCTGACCGGGAAGAATTTCTGTCATCATTTCAATAATAGAAACATCAGTACCAAATGCGTTCATAACAGAAGCAAATTCAATACCAATAACGCCGCCGCCAATAACAACAGCAGACTTAGGAAGTTCCTGAAGAGCAAGGAAACCATCGGAGTTCATAACACCGGGAAGATCGGTACCGGGAATAGGAATTCTTGCAGGATAAGAACCAGTAGCAATAATAGCTTTATCAAAAGTAACGGTCTGAGGTTCCTGACCGGTAACTTCTATAGTATTAGCGTTCTTAAAAACGCCTGTGCCGCGAATAAGAGTAACCTTGTTACCTCTAACAAGACCTTCAATACCTCTTACGAGACGGGAAACAACAGCATCTTTACGAGCGGCAACCTTAGCATAATCAAATGCTACGCCGGAAGTAAGTACACCGTATTCTTCAGCTTCTTTAGCGCTGGTATAAACTTCAGCAGAATGTAAAAGAGCTTTAGTAGGAATGCAACCACGGTTTAGGCAAGTGCCACCGAGGGAATCTTTTTCGATAAGTACGGTTTTCATACCGAGCTGTGCGCTGGCAATTGCGGCAACGTAACCGCCGGGGCCACCGCCAATAACAGCTACTTCGAACTGATTAGCCATTTTAAATTACTCCTTTATGGATTATTGTCTTAGGGCGTGTAACAAAATGCTACACGCCCTTCTTTTTAGATTAAATTACATCATCAGATAGGGATTCTGAAGCAGAGTCTTGATATACTGTAAGAATTCAGCTGCAGGTGCGCCGTCTATAACTCTGTGGTCATAAGTAAGAGACAGAGTCATTATAGGACGAACAACAATTTCGCCGTTTTCTACAACAGGTGTATCCTTGATGGTACCAACACCTAAGATACCAACCTCAGGAGGATTGATAACGGGTGTGAAATCATCGATGTCATACATACCAAGATTGGTGATTGTAAATGTACCGCTGGTGTATTCATCTCTGGTAAGCTTGCCTTCTCTAGCCTTCTTAGCTAAGGAAGCAACTTCACCGTGGATATCAACAACGGACTTAAGATGAGCGTCCTTGATATTGGGAACGATAAGACCGTTTTCAATAGCAACAGCAATGCCCATATTTACATAATGCTTCTGAATAATGTTATTGCCATCAACACAAGCGTTCATAGCAGGATACTTGATGAGTGCGTGAGCAACAGCCTTAACAAGGATATCAGTATAGGATACCTTGATATCTGCAGCCTTAAGTTTGCTTCTGAAACGAACGGATTCAGACATATCTACCTTCATACGGTGGTTAGCCTGAGCCATAGTTTCAAGGCTCTTCATCATGTTGTTAGCAATAGCCTTTCTCATGCCGGTAAAGGGAATGATAGTTTCCTTATGCTCAGCCTGAACAGCAACAGGAGCAGCAACTTCAGCAACAACTTCTTCCTTAGGAGCGTTGGTGCCAAGAACGTCGCCCTTCATGATCTTGCCGTTAGCGCCGGTGCCGGTAATAGTGGACAGATCAACACCATTGAGCTCAGCAAGCTTCTTAGCAACAGGAGAAGCCTTAATTGCGGTTACGTCAGTGTTAAGAACGTCTCTCTCAATAATAAGACCGTCAGGGCCGGTACCAGCTACTGCTTCAATAGCAATACCCTTCTCTTCTGCTCTCCACTTAGCTCTGGGAGTAGCAAATACCTTTTCACCGGGAGCACGCTTTACTGCAGGAGCTGCAGGAGCAGCAGATGCCGTAACTGCAGGAGCAGCAGGAGTTGCAGCGGGTGCAGCAGCGGGAGCTGTACCAAGAAGAGGAGCATAATCAGTGCCGGGTTCACCAACAACAGCAATAGGTTCAGTAATAGGTACTACTTCACCTTCGCCGCGAACTATCTTAAGTACGGTACCTGTAGCGGTAGAGTCCATAGTGATAGTAAGCTTGTCGGTTTCCATTTCGAAGAGAGGTTCGCCTTCTTTAACAGTTTCGCCTTCCTTCTTAAGCCATTTAATGATAGTACCTTCAGTCATCTGTAAGCCCTGTTTAGGCATAATAATAACACTAGCCTTAATGGAGCTAAGATCAACCGCAGGAGCAGCTTCTACGGGAGCTGCAGCAGGAGCTGCGGGAGCTTCACCGAGAAGAGGACCAATGTCAGTACCGGGTTCACCGATAACTGCGATAGGTTCAGTAATGGGAACAACTTCACCTTCAGCACGGATAAGCTTCAGTACAGTACCTGTAGCAGTTGAATCCATAGTGATGGTAAGTTTATCAGTTTCCATTTCAAATAAGGGTTCGCCTTCTTTAACAGTTTCGCCTTCTTTTTTGAGCCACTTAATGATAGTGCCTTCGGTCATCTGTAAGCCCTGCTTAGGCATAATAACTATGCTTGCATTAATAGAGCTAGGATCAACCGCAGGAGCAGGAGCAGCTGCAGGAGCTTCAGCGCCGGGAATAGCTTCGCCTGGTTCACCAACATAAGCAATAACTTCAGTGATGGGAACAACTTCGCCTTCGCCCTTTACTATTTTAAGAAGAGTACCGGTTGCAGTGGAGTCCATAGTAATGGTGAGCTTATCGGTTTCCATTTCAAACAAAGGTTCGCCTTCCTTAACGGATTCGCCTTCCTTCTTTAACCACTTAATAATAGTACCTTCTGTCATCTGGAGGCCCTGTTTAGGCATTATAATAGTAGAAGCCATTTTACTTCGCCTCCTTAATTATTTATACAGAGTTCTTTTAATTGCGTCGTAGATATCCTGTTCCTGAGGAACAACTGCGTTTTCAAGACCAAGGTTGAAAGGCAGAGGACAAGCCTTAGCACCAAGACGTTCAACAGGAGCATCAAGATACTTAAAGGTTCTTTCAGAGATCTGAGAAGCAAGCTCAGCACCAATACCGCAAACCTTATGTGCTTCGTGAACAACTACAGCACGGCCGGTCTTCTTAACGGATGCTTCAATGGTATCCATATCGAGAGGAACGAGAGTTCTGGGGTCGATAACTTCAACGCTGATACCCATTTCTTTTTCAAGCTTTTCAGCAACATTGATTGCTTTTTGAACGTAAGTATGAGTTGCAACAACAGTTACATCCTTACCTTCTCTGGCGATCTTAGCCTTGCCGAAAGGAATACAATAATCGGGATCGTCATTAACTTCACCCTTGTTGACATAAAGAGCCTTATGTTCGATGAAAATAACAGGGTTATCATCTCTGATAGCAGTACGGAGAAGACCTGCGGCATCATCAGGAGTAGAAGGCATAACCAGCTTTAAGCCGGGGAAATGCATAAAGATTGCTTCTAAAGACTGAGAGTGTGTAGCAGCGTTACCACGGCCAACACCCTGCTGACCTCTGATTACGAGGGGAATTCTAGCCTTACCACCAAATACATATCTGGTCTTTGCAACCTGGTTGATGATCTGGTCAGCAGCAACAAGCGCAAAGTCAAAATACATAAGTTCAACGATAGGACGCATACCAACGCAAGCAGCACCAAGACCGGCACCTACGAAGCCTGCTTCGGAAATGGGAGTGTTTCTAACTCTGTCTACGCCGAATTCATCAGCAAGACCTCTTGTGCAGCCAAAAATACCGCCAAGAACTTCGATATCTTCGCCCATTACGAATACGCGTTCGTCTCTGCGCATTTCTTCAGCGATGACATCTCTTATAGCCATTGCATAAGTTTTTCTACTCATTATTCGTTACCTCCCTCATAAAATACATCGTTCATAACGAATGCGGGATCAGGCTCGGGAGCATTGAGAGCATATTCAGCAGCTGCTGCCATTTCTTCCTCAGCAGCCTTTTCAATAGCATTGAGCTCTTCTTCAGTGCAGCCCTGTTCAGCGATAAGGTATTCACGCAAACGCTTGATGGGGCACTTAGCCTTCCATTCTTCAACCTCTTCCTTAGTTCTGTAAGGTGTGGGGTCGCCGGTCCAGTGACCGAGCCAACGGTAAGTCTTAGTTTCAATAAGGATGGGGCCTTTACCTGCACGGCAATCCTTAACTGCCTTTTCGAATACCTTAGCAAGAGCAACAACATCGTTGCCGTCTACGGTAACACCGGGCATATTGTAGGACTTAGCACGTACAGAAAGATCCTTAACGGAAGTAGACTGCCACTGAGGAACAGAAATACCGTAAAGGTTGTTTTCAACTACGAAAATAACGGGGAGCTTCCAGATAGCAGCCATATTGAGTGCTTCATGGAAAGTACCTTCGTTAGTAGCAGAGTCACCACTCCAGCATACTACAACGTCATTTCTGCCCTGCATCTTGATACCAAGACCAGCGCCAACAGCGATAGGATAGCCGCCGCCAACGATAGCGTTTGCGCCTAAGTTACCCTTTTCAAAGTCAGCGATATGCATAGAACCGGAACGACCGTTGCAATAACCGTCATTCTTACCCATCAATTCGCACATGGCTCTGTCAAGTCTGGCACCCTTAGCGATGCAGTGACCGTGACCACGGTGAGTAGATGTGATATAGTCGTTATCTGTAATGAAGTTAGCCATTGTAGCAGGGCCAGCTTCTTCACCCACGCAAAGATGTACAGAACCTCTGAGAATATTCTGCTCGAAGAATCTAACGGCAGTCATTTCGAAATCTCTGATTTTATACATCATAAGGAGAGTGTCTAAGTATTGCTGTTTAGTCATTATATATACACCTCCGAATATAATTACTTGTTAAGAAGTTCGTTTACTATACCTACGATATGAGTAGTGGTTTCAGCGATAATAACGCCGGCTTCCTTAAGAACCTTTTCCTTGTTTTCAGCAGAACCGGTACCGTCAGCAGAAACGATAGCGCCAGCATGACCCATACTTCTGCCCTTAGGAGCGTTCTTACCAGCGATAAGTGCAACTACGGGCTTCTTCATACCGTTCTTCTTAAGATATTCAGCAACAAGTTCTTCCTCGTTACCGCCAATTTCACCAATCATAATAACAACCTTGGTTTCGGGATCTTCTTCAAAGAGAGGAAGAACGTCCATAAAAGTAGAACCGGGGATCATATCGCCGCCAACACCAACACATGTGCTCTGACCTATGCCTGCCTGAGTAAGCATAAGAACGGTTTCATAGCAGTTGGTAGCAGAACGAGACATAAGACCTACAGGACCGGGCATAAACATCTTATGAGACATAAAACCAGCCTTGGTCTTGCCGGGAGAAATTACGCCGAAGGAGTTAGGACCAACAACGCGAACACCCTTCTGTCTTGCAAGATGATATACATACATCATATCGTGAACAGGAACGTGTTCAGCAATAGTGAAAATATTGGGGACGCCTGCTTCGATGGCTTCAACGATACTAGCCTTAGAGAATTTTGCAGGAACGAAGATTACAGATGCGTTAGCATTTGTAGCTTCCATAGCTTCTTTTACAGTATTAAAAACAGGAATACCAAATAATTCCTGACCGCCCTTGCCGGGGGTTACGCCTGCAACAACATTAGTGCCATAAGCAAGCATCTGTTCGGTGTGGAAGGAACCTTCACGACCGGTCATACCCTGTACAATAAGACGGGTATCTTTATCAATCATAATACTCATACTAACTGATCTCTCCTTTTAACGAGTTCCTCAACGCCCTGAATAAGGCCGTCTGCATAGATAACATTGTCAAGACCCTGAATGATTTCAAGACCCTTGTCTTTGTTAGTGCCTTCGAATCTGATAACGATAGGCTTATCAATACCATAGGTTTCCTTAGCAAGTCTAACACCGCCTGCAACTTCGTCGCATCTGGTGATGCCGCCGAAGATGTTGATGAAGATAGCCTTAACCTGATCACCAGTAGAGATGATACGGATAGCTTCTTTAATCTTTTCAGCAGTTGCGCCGCCACCTAAGTCAAGACCAGCGTATACTACCATGCCATTGTCATGGATTCTGTCCATACAAGACATAAGCATACCGGAACCGTTACTGGAAACAGCAATAGTACCCTTGGAATCACAAGGAATGTAAAGGAAATTCCAGTCACGAGCTTCTTTAATGAGTTCATCCTCATCCTTTTCAAGGCTCTTCTTGAATTCTGCAACTTCGGGCTGTCTGTAAAGAGCGCTGTCGTCAACAGAAACCTTACCGTCGAGAGCGAGGATATTGCCTTCGCAATCGATAGCTAAGGGGTTGATTTCTGCGAGCATACAGTCACGCGCCATAAAGAAGTCATAAAGTTTAACAAGAACTTCTTCAAACTGTTCAGCAGTTTTACCTTCAACGCCTGCTTTCTGAGCAAGGTCAGAAGTAACTTCTTTGGTCATGCCGGAAAGAGGATTAACAGGTATTTTATGAATAAGTTCGGGAGTAGTCTTAGAAACTTCTTCGATATCCATACCACCCTGAGTAGAGAAGATAACGAGGGGGCACTTTGTAAGTCTGTCAAGCATAATAGAAAGATAGAATTCTTTAGTGATTTCTGCCTTTTCAACAGCCATAAGACGCTTTACGATGTGACCCTTAATATCCATACCAAGGATCTGGCCTGCAACTTCCTTAAGCTGATCCATATTATCAGCCATTTTAATACCGCCTGCTTTACCGCGGCCACCAACCTGAACCTGAGCTTTACATACTAAAGGAAAAGTAATTTCTTTGTTTGCTTCAATTGCGGCAACTAATTCTTCAACGGTTTCGCCTACTACACCCTTTTTAACGGGCAGGCCTGCCATTTCAAACAGTTCTCTCGCTTTAAATTCCATTAAATCCATAATTCAATTAACCCCACATTTCTTCATCGGTAGGAATAGGTCTGGAGATGCGACGTGCAACTCTGATGTAGTTGATAAGGAACTTATAGTCGAAGTTCTCGGAAATGGAGTTATTACCCCAAGAGCAGCAGCCAAGAGTTGTTGTAGGAGCAAGACCGTTAGTGAAAGCACCACCGTTGGAGGTAGAACAGATCTGGTTTACAACTACGCGGGCAACTTCAAGCTTTTCACCTGCATAGAGAAGATGTTCTTCGTTGTTGGACTGAATGCCGCAAGAATGGCCACGGCCTTCAACTTCGAGGTTAGCCTGTGCAATAGCAACAGCTTCTTCGAATGTGTCATACTTATAAGTAGACATAACGGGACACATCTTTTCCTTGGAAAGAAGGTGACCGGCGCCATAACCTTCAGCTTCAATAAGAATAACCTTAGTGCCTTCAGGAATTTCAATGCCAGCAGCTTCAGCGATCTTAGCAGTAGACTGACCAACGAGATCCTTATTCATAACACCGCCGGGGAATATAGCGTTAACAAGCTTTTCTCTGGTTTCAGCATCGTTAACAAATACGCAGCCCTGCTTAACAAATTCAGCCATGATTTCATCATACTTAGATGCAGGAGCAATACAAGTCTGGTCACCGGAGCAGATAATACCATTATCAAACTTACGGGATTCGATCTGGTTGGATACTGCAAATGCGATATCAACATCATCATCAATAATACCCTGAACGTTACCAGCGCCAACGCCGTATGCAGGCTTACCGGAAGAGTAAGCTGCCTTAACCATACCCATACCGCCGGTAGCAACAACAACGTCAACTTCCTTCATAAGTTCAGCAGAATCCTCAACACGGCAATCTTCAACATACTGGAAGATATTTTCGGGAGCGCCAACTTTTGCGAGAGCTTCATCAAAAAGTCTCTTGATTTCAGCTGTGCACTTCTTAGCTCTGGGATGCGGAGCAATAATAATAGCGTTTCTGCCCTTGAAAGCAAACATAGCGTTGCACATGGGAGTAACGATGGGGTTAGTGCAAGGAGTGATAGCACCAACTATACCTACAGGACGAGCAACAAGTGTAATACCTGTTTCTTCATCAGTTTCAATAATACCAACAGACTTCTTAGTCTTGAGGTTGTTCCAGATAACCTTAGACTTACCGAGGTTCTTCTTGATCTTATCCTCGTATACGCCCATTCTGGTTTCTTCGACAGCCATCTTAGCGAACATTTCAGCATTGTCGTAAACAACCTTTGCGATTGCCTTTACGCATGCATCAACCTGTTCCTGGTTAAAGCTTTCGAACTGCTTCTGAGCGACTTTAGCCTTCTCAATTAATACAGAAATTTTTTCCTTAGCGTCCATAACACTTTCCTCCATTAGATATAATAAATTATTTATATACGCGATTAGGAGACTATGACAAAATAATCACAGCCTCTTAATTGGAAAACAAATTTAGTTCTTACCCTTAATTCTTGAAAAACTGATTTCAAGATGTTCTATCATATAGCGCTTAGCAAGTTCAGGATTCTTTTCCTTAAGGGCCTGTAAAATGCGCTTGTGACCCTGAATGGTAATTCCCTGATCAGGAACAGCCTGCAAAGAAGCTTTCATATTATAATGAAGAAGATCTGCAATTACAGAAAGAATCTTTAAAATTGCGCTGTTATGAGCTGCACTTGCAAGCGCAAAATGAAATGCAGTATCACCGTTAATACCTGAAAGACCGGAAGCAAGCTCATCCTCCATTTGCTTAATAGTATTTTCAATAAGAGCAATATCATCTTCGGTTGCTCTTTGAGCCGCAAGCTTCACCATTTCAGGCTCGAGCAATAAACGGGTTTCAACGATTTCATCAACAAAACAATCATCTGATGAAAAATAATTAGCAATTGGATCCAATACGTGCTCAGCTGTATATTCCTTAACGTAAGTACCTCCGCCAACTTGAGATTCAACAAGCCCCATAATTTCCAGAGAACGAAGAGCTTCTCTTACAACAGTACGGCTAACCCCAAGCTGATTTGCAATTTCACGCTCAGGCGGAAGTTTATGTCCCGGCTTATAATCGCCTTTCAAAATAGACTGAGATATCTGATCTATTACTTCACTTGATAAACGGGATTTCTTTACTGGCTGTAACATAGGTTTCTCCTTTTTGGTACACAATATTACAACTTGATTATATCAGTATACAACTCCTATTTCAACAGTTAAATAATCGGTTTTTATAAAACATTTATTGTTATATGGTTTTAAGGTATACCAGTTTCTAAAATACCAAACCAGGGGTCAAATTTGAATATTTTTAATGCAAATTAATAATACAATTACCTGATTAATCACAAAAAAGGACCGCAAATAATTGCGGTCCAAATTATAATTACTGATTGTCAACAGTATTCATGTAGCTGATAAGATCAAGTATCTTGTTGGAATAACCCCATTCATTATCATACCAAGATACGAGTTTAACAAACTTATCGGTAAGAGCGATACCAGCCTTAGCATCAAAGATAGAAGTTCTGCTATCCTGTAAGAAATCAGAAGAAACAACAGCATCTTCAGTGTAACCGAGAATGCCATTAAGTTCATTTTCAGAAGCTCTCTTAACTTCAGCGCAGATTTCTTCATAGGTTGCGCCTTCCTTGAGCTGTACAGTAAGATCCACAACAGAAACGTCAAGAGTAGGAACTCTGAAAGCCATGCCGGTAAGCTTACCATTAAGTTCAGGAATTACAAGACCAACTGCCTTTGCAGCGCCGGTAGAAGAAGGAATAATGTTGCCTGCAGCAGCGCGACCGCCTCTCCAGTCCTTCTTGGAAGGGCTGTCAACAGTCTTCTGAGTAGCAGTAGTGGAATGAACGGTAGTCATAAGACCGCTTTCAATACCAAACTTATCATTAATAACCTTTGCTAAAGGAGCAAGGCAGTTTGTAGTGCAGGAAGCATTGGAAACAACCTTCATATCCTTATTATATTTATCGAGGTTAACACCGCATACAAAAGTAGGAGTTTCCTTATCCTTTGCAGGAGCGGAAATAACAACCTTCTTAGCGCCTGCAGCAAGATGAGCAGATGCTTTTTCGGTAGTTGTAAATACGCCGGTAGATTCTACAACGTATTCAGCACCGCATTCACCCCAAGGAATCTCAGAGGGTTCCTTACTTGCATAAACGTTAACCTTTTGACCATTAACTACAAGCATACCGTCTTCAGCAAAAATCTCACCCTTGAACTTACCCTGCATGGTATCATACTTAACCATATATACCATATAATCAAGATCAATAAAAGGATCGTTGATGCCAACGATTTCAAATGCGGGGTTTTCAACTGCAGCACGGAAAACCAAACGACCAATACGACCAAAACCATTAATACCAATTTTAATTGCCATTTTTCTTTACCTCCTTAAAATTCAGCACATATTATACCTTATTTTTTTAATTTTTGCAAGATATATTTTTGTTATTTGCATTATTTTTGATATTTTCCTTTTAATTATTGTAAATTAGGTATATAATATGAATAAATCAGAACAAAAAATTTAATGGAATGACTATAATGAAGAAAAAAATATACTTCCCTCTTGATGAAATTAAAAGAGTTATATTCTCTATCACTACTCCGGTTGGTATCTTTGATTTCAATTTGAATCCAATAGCTGCAAATTATAATTTTATCTGTGATC
The DNA here is from genome assembly GCA_045541395.1 of Eubacteriales bacterium. Taxonomy (GTDB): domain Bacteria; phylum Bacillota; class Clostridia; order Oscillospirales; family UMGS1783; genus JAZRWQ01. The sequence continues at coordinate 218,167 of JAZQIZ010000001.1, read as the reverse complement.
TGAATTACGATAAAAGATTTGAGGATCTACTAGATATTAATAATCTAAAATTACTGCTGGAATCAGTTAAAAACAAAACGGATGTTTCTTTATATTACCGAAAAAATGCATTTGATCAATACACTATATATCTCAAATGGATGCGATGTGTTTATTCCGGTAACTATTATTGTTTTGCAATTGCAATAAAAGGATCTAATCTTGAAGAAGAAAAGCATTTTGGCGCAATTTCTTTGATTCTTTCCAGTTTAAAAGAGTCATTAAGAGCTAACGAAATCACTTTTGATAAGCTTATGGAAATCAAGTCTCTTAACGATATCAATAAAGAAGATATTTGCAATAGGGTCGACGATATTGCAATAGGTATTTTGAAAAACAACAGATTGCAACAAAATATTGATTTACTAATTAACTTTATGAATGATATATGGCCTGATAAGAAGGACTATTTTAATATTTATACTATCGTTCAGGAAATTGTAAAAGAATACAACAGCATGAAGCTCCCTAAGAAAGCAACTTTTAAAGTAACGACAAATACTGATAATGCTTCTATATACTGTGATAATAAATATATGGCAAAAGCTTTACTGAACATAATCACAAATCTTCTTCAATTGTCTTCAAGGGAAAATACAACTATACATATTGATATAAATGCATATATTTCTGACGTGGATATTGACATATATTCCAATAGAATTATGATCGATGAACCAACAGCTAAAACAGTAATGCATGGTGACAGCCTTAACGAGCACGGTAAAACTTATTTTGGCTTATACGTAGCAAATACTATTATAAACAGATTTAAAGGCAGCATGAAATTCACATCAAACGCTAAAGAAGGAACTAAAATTCATATATTTATGCCAGTTTATCAATCAAGTAAGTATGTTACTTTCAGATGTGATCCTATAAACCCTGATTTCTCATTTATTAATAATCTCGCAAAAACTGAGTTTTCTGTTTTATATTAAAAAAAGAGCTCTCAATATGAGAGCTCTTTTTTATAGCATTTGTTCAAATTCTTCTTCAGAAATAATGGTAACACCAAGTTTTGTTGCTTTATCCAGTTTACTGCCTGCATCTTCTCCGGCTATTACATAATTAGTTTTTTTAGATACGGATGATGAAACTTTACCGCCACGCTGTTCAATAAGTGTAGATGCTTCATCTCGAACGTACTTTGTAAGTTTGCCGGTTAAAACAAAGGTAAGACCTGCAAATTTATCACTTTCCAAGGTATCTGAATACTCTGTATTAACACCGCATTTTTTCAATTCGTTTATCATATTAACAGTTTGTTCAAGTGAGAAAAAATTGATTATATTTTCAGCAATGATCTCACCTACTTCATCCGTAGATAGAAGATCATCTTTGGTTGCCGACATAATTGCATCAATTGACTTATATTTCTTTGCAAGTAATTTAGCCGTTTGTTTCCCCACGTTTCGAATACCCATTGCAAACAAAAGCTGATCCAATCCTGCAGATCTAGATCTATCAATTGCGTTTTTTAAATTTTGAGCAGATTTTTCCGCCATTCTATCAAGTGAAGCAACTTTATTAAAATCCAGATTATAAAGATCAGACGGACAGGTAATCATTTTGTTTTCAATCAGCTGATCAACAAGCGCAACTCCTAAACCTTCTATATCCATAGCATCACGAGAAGCGAAATGCACAATATTTCTTTTCAACTGAGCGGGACAAGAGGGATTTGTGCATCTTACAGCTGCTTGGCCCTGTTCGCGGTAGGTCGGCGCATTACACGAAGGACAATTAATTGGCATAATATATTCGTGTGTGTTTACAGGCCTTTTGTCTATATTAACTCCAACTATTTCAGGAATAATATCCCCTGCTTTGCGAACTATAACGGTATCACCTATACGGATATCCTTATTTTTAATAAAATCAGCATTATTTAACGTTGCTTTACTAACGTTTGTACCCGCAAGTCTGACTGTATCTAAAACAGCATTGGGAGTAAGAACGCCTGTTCTTCCTACTTGAATAACAATATCAAGCAATTTAGTTTCTTTCTCTTCAGGTGGATATTTATAAGCTATAGCCCATTTGGGGACCTTTGCCGTAGAACCGAGTATAGTTCTGTGATCATAATTATCAACTTTAATGACAGCACCATCTATATCAAACTCAAAATTACTTCTGTTTTCACCTATTTCCTTGATACCTTCAATAACTGAATCTATTGTTTTATAATGACCCCATACCTTGTTTACGTTAAATCCGAGATCGGATAATTTATTTAACGTACTGTCATGGGAAATATCTTCAAATCCTTCTGCATCCTGAAGGTTGAATACCAAAAGATCAAGGCCACGTGAAGCGCATACTGAAGAATCAAGCTGACGAATAGATCCGGCTGCAGCATTTCTGGGATTAGCAAAAAGCGGTAATTCCTCATCTTCTCTTTGTTGATTTAGGAACTCAAATCTGGATTTAGAGATATATGCTTCGCCTCGAACTTCAATAAAAGGAATCGGTTCATTAATTTTCAGAGGAACGGTTTTAATGGTCTTAATATTTTCGGTTACATCCTCCCCTACAAGACCGTCACCTCTTGTCGATCCTCGCACAAAGATTCCATTTTCGTACTCAAGTGAAACTGATAGACCGTCAATTTTAGGTTCTAAAACATACTCCGGATCTTCAATTACTTCCCGTACTCTTTTATCAAAAGCTATCAATTCATCATAACTAAAAGCATCCTGAAGGCTTTGCATCTGAACTTTATGCTGGACCTGTGTGAATTTTTCCAGTACTTTTCCGCCTACTCGTTGGGTCAAAGAATTTGGAAGTTTATATTCCGGATATTGCTTTTCAAGCTCGGAAAGCTTTCTTAAAAGCATATCATAATCATAGTCGGAAATTATTGGAGCATCATCTTCATAATATTTTTTCGCATAATACTCAAGTTTTTCATTTAATTCATTCATTTCTTTTTGAATACTCATTATATTTCCTCACTATTCAATATAATCATTCAGTTCATCCCAAACGTTCAGATCATTATCTGTTGTTCCTACGTTAGTATAATTATCCGGTACTGCACCTAAAAGTACAGATTCACCGATAGTTACGCTGGTTGTAACGTCAGCATATTCAGTATATGTTGGCATTATAATACCAACAGTTGCTATAACTTTAATATTTAACTGATGTCTTGTTTGGTTAATACCGGCAGACATAAAAGTATTTTCAATATCCGTTTCAACAGAACCAACAGGAGTTAAAACAACGTTGAACTTAGGACCTTTTTTAGAGAATAATTCGCCGCTTATAATATCTCCTAAATATATGCTTACAGTTGTATTATCAAGATTTGATATTTCGTTAAGAATTGCAACCGACAAACCGGATTTAAGCTTATTAATTTCCAATGAATTTGTTTTTAATGAAGTAACTCGGTTTTCGGTATCGTATGTAAAAGCAATAAGATCATCATAGTTTATATTGGTATTTTTCAATTCATTTTCAACTGCAGTGTTTATTGCCTTTGATGCTAAAGATTTTGCTTTTGAAACAGCAATCGGCTTAACCATTGGTGTAAGCCTAAAATTAATGATATATAACAGGAAAATAAGGATAGATAATCCCAGAAATCCAGCTACTAATAATATTCTTTTTGTTTTTATCTTCTTCCTGTAATTAAACATAGGAATTCACCACCTATATTTAATTATATGATAGAATTTCAAATATGATATGCTATCGGAATAATTGATCCGATATCAGTAAGAGGATTATTTTCATCAAAGCATAAGTCGCAACCGTATTTTTTGCAAAAATTAAGTATTTGTGTATAATCCGGATGAGCACTAATATTGCCGGTAAACCATAGAACATCGTTTGAAATTTTTGTACAGCAACCTCCTATGAATCCGTAATTATACCCGGGCAGATTAATATTACCATCTGATATCAATAACACATCAATATTATTATTTCGATATAATTCAGCAAGACCATGATCAGATGTAATAACTGCATTTTCACTAATGATCGCAGTTGAGCATTTGGTATAACCCTGTTTAACATTAACAAGATCAAGTCCATTTTCTTTTGCGCATTCCAGAACCTTTCTATCAAGACAAGATAATTTTCCAAACATCTTATTTCCTACAATAGCAGCGTTGTATAATACGTTATCAGGGTAAGAATAATTACAAGACTTATCTCCCATAATTAAACGTGCACCGATAAGAGTATTATTGTAATAATCAAATACAGTTGGACTGCAAACAAACAAATCTTCACCCAAATGTATTATCTGCAAATCGGCATGAAACTGTTCAGGCGTAGGAAGTTCACTACAGCAAACAGTTGGAATTATACTGAAAGGAATATTTAAATTATAATTCTGCATTATAGCAAAATTTATTCTGGCGAAGGGAAGATGAGGCTTTTCTATATAGTTCATCATTCATTCCTTAAACATTCAATGGGATTTAATTTAGCAGCTTTAGATGCCGGGTATATACTAAAAATAATACCAATAAATGCGCAAAAAAGCAAGGCAAAAATTATGGTTTGTAAATGTATTTGTGCCGAAACATTCAAATATTTACATGCAATTATTACTATAGGATAACTTATTATAATTCCGATTATACCGGAAAAGTTCGTAATAAGAATTGATTCAAGCATAATTTCCCGCTTGATCGCTGAGGCAGTTGCTCCTACAGAAAGTTTGATTCCAATTTCTTTTTTACGCTCATTAATACTTGAAAGCATTACTGACATTATGCCTGATCCGCCTACCAGCATTGAAACTGAAGCAACAGCAGTAATAATTCCTGTAATTAGCTTAACAGTATTCTCAAGCTGCACTTGTTGAGATGTCATACTGCTGACTATAACATTACAATCTGGTTTAATCTCCTTTAATTTTGCGGCAACCTGATTCTTAGCAGTGTTTACTTCATAACCGTTAATAACCGATAAGGAAATACAGTTATAAGAATCCTCTCCTGCCATATAGCAGATCGTTGAAACAGGTAAAAATAAAACATTTGATGCATAGGTTTTAATAATTGAACCTATTGGTGAATCGGATGAGATTATTCCTTTTACTGTAACATCAAAACTCTTCCCGTCTATTTTAACAATAATATTTTTGCCAACTATATTCTCCCTACCATATATTTTTAATGCAGTTTTATTATCAATCAAACAAACGTTACCACCTGTTATTAAATCAGTAACTGAAAAGCAACTCCCATATAATAAATTTTCACCGGCGATCTCATTTGTATTATTACTCAATCCGAATATAAACCCATTAATAAAAGTATTCAGACCGTAAGACGCATTTTTATATATAATTGGTGAGGCTGATTCTACAAATGGATATTTATTTATATTATCAATATCGGTTTTAGTAAACGGTGAATCAGTATACAGGAACGAACTATTCTCCGATGTAACAATCAAACCGCCCAGGCCCAGGTCTGAAAGTTTATTGTTTATTTCGTCAGCTCCGCTTTTACCAATCGACATTACAGTTATTACAGATACAACCCCTATTATTATTCCGGAGCATATCAGCATACTTTTCAGTTTATTATTAAGTATGTTTTTTAAAGCAATTAAAAGCATTATTCAACTCCCGACACTATAACGATACTATTTTCTTTAAGCAATTTATCACTAACAACTATTTTATCATTAACGGTAAGATTATTTACGCAAATATCATTTGAGGAATAATAGAAACATTCAATGGGCTTATATTTAATTCTGTTATTTTCGAGTAACATTACAAATTCCTGCCCGTTATTATTCTGGTGTATTACGTTAGCAGGTACTGTTACGCAGTCGTTGTAAACATTAGTGGTTATGATACACGTAGCCGAAAGTCCATCTAATAATTCTTTATCAGAATCATTAATTTTAATCGAAACGTCAAATGTAGATTCAACACCTGGGATCAATGAAGCATTTGCCTGCGAAGATATCTCAAAAATATAACCGTAATACACGTTTTTAAATCCTGTACCGATTATTTTCACTCTCTGCCCTATTTTGATTTCTTTTAATTTATCCTCTGTTATACTACAGTTAACTATAGCGTTATCATAATCAGATACAACAATCAACGGCTCTATTCCATTTGTTTCTTTATTAATTTCAGTAATAATTCCTTTGCAAGGGGAATACAATACTTTACTGTTCTGAACTATTGAATTATATTCAGGAGTCTTGATCAGTGATACGTCTTTTGAAATAGTATCAATTCCTATTTTCTCAATGACCTGACCAATTGTTTTTACATAATTATTATAATATTTATTGCTGTAATCTTCAACCTGAGCCATAACTTGTTTAGCTTTAATTGTTGGACCGACCACGGCTACCGTATCGTTAGTTTTTACATTATCACCAACCTCAACGTAAAGCTTTTCTACGTCATATGAAATAGTTGAATAGATGCCGTATTTAGGCACTTCAATTATACCCGAACATGAAATGTTTTTACTAACGTTCTCAATGGTAATTCCCGTTAATTGTACAGCAGGGGTATTGTTATTTATAAATCTCAATGAAGCTCCAATAGATATTAGAAATAAGTAAGTTACAACAAATAAAATTTTTAAATTTTTCAATACTATCACCACCCGAATTATATTTTTGCTATAAGTGACTAAAATAAACTTGCAATACAGAAAAAATATTTTTCCGGAGGTGTTAATAATGGGAATAATACGTTGCACTGAAAACTGTCACTATCAAAAAGAAGGATATTGCAGACAAAACTGTGCCAAAACCGAAAGAATATTTGAAGGAAACAACAGTAAATGTGTTTACTTCAGACCTTCTTCGCCAACAAAAAAAGAAAAATAAGGGTGCGAATAAATTCGCACCCTTATTAATTAGTTTTTCTTGCCTGTTATGGCGGGAATATTAGAAATAATTACAGCTGCAATTAAAGTAATAATTAACTCCGGAAGCATATAAGATCCATTATAAATAATAGAATAATTAAACGGTGTATAGCCTTCGGGGGTCCAGTTTGCAAAGAATATGTAGCCGGAAATAAAATGCATTATAAATCTTACAGGCAAAGCAATCGCAGTTCCATAAACAAGACCGTATTTTTTCTTAGAAAACAAACCTGCAAATAACATGGCTCCATATGCTAATAAATAATCAAAAACTACAGCGCCAATAAACACGCCTGCGGTTAAACCCCAGGATGCAATTTCACCTATATCGACCAACAACTGCAACGCTGCATATACAAAGCTTGTCATTATGGCAAATTTAGGACCGTTCCTGTATCCTGCAAGAAGGATAGGAAGCATACTGAGTGCTGTTATCGATCCGCCTAACGGTAGCTTATATAGTTTAATAAAGCTAAGTACCGTAGCTATCGCAATTAGTATTGCACACTCAGTGAGACGACGTAAGCTGGATTTTTCGTTCATTTTTTATCTCCTTTCGATATACAAAAACCTCATGCGAATATACCGCATGAGGTTAAACTTCGTATAATCGAAATCCCTTCGCCGGCATTATCCGTAGCAGGTTCATTGGGTCAAAGCACTTCCGTGCTTAATCTCAGCCGCCGGTTCAGGCAGCACCCCATAGATATTTATTTACAAAAATTATTATAGTCTATTTCGTAAAAAAGTCAAGACTTTTTGGAAATAATCCGGTAACTCACTGTCAAAATGCATTATTTTACTGGTTTTTGGATGCGTAAATCCAAGAACCTTCGCATGCAAACATTGACCGCCAATTGAAAATTTATCTTTTTTCTGTCCATAGACTGTATCTCCAACAAGAGGATGCCCTATACTTGCCATATGAACTCTGATTTGATGAGTTCTTCCCGTTTCCAACCTGCATTCAATATAAGAATACTGCCCGAAATCCTCTATTACTTTATAATGAGTTACGGCATTTTTTGAATTTTTATAGGTTACAGCCATCTTTTTGCGGTCTCTCTCGCTTCTTCCTATCGGAGCATCTATAACACCTTCTTCAGGCAATTTCCCATGAACAATTGCGTGATAAACACGTTCTATGCTATGAATTTTAAACTGTTCAGTAAGTGAAAGATGCGCCTGATCGTTTTTCGCTATCACCAGAAGTCCGCTGGTATCCTTATCAATTCTATGAACAATACCGGGGCGAGCCACTCCGCCTATACCTGATAAACCATCTTTACATAAACCCAATACTGCATTGACAACAGTTCCGTCCTCGTTACCGTTCGCAGGATGAACAACCATTCCCTTAGGTTTGTTAACTATAATAATGTCATCATCCATATAAACAACTGGAATATCAATATCCTGAGCAACAGCTTTACAAGGTTTAGGTGCAGGAATCTCAATTTGAATATGATCGCCAACATGCACAGTATCTTTTTTATCAGCGTCTTTACCGTTAAGTAAAACCATATTATCAACGCAAAGCTTTGCTATCATTGTTCGCGAAATATCGGAAAAAATTTCGCTTAAAGCTTTGTCCAGGCGCTGACCGTCATACTGTTCCGTTATTATCGCTTGCTGAATCATTTTTCAGTTCCCTATTCCTTTTAATATCATTTATCAGGAAAATAATCATAAATGCAATTCCGCCACAGGTAATAAAAATATCTGCAACGTTAAATACGGCAAAATTTATTATTCTGGCATCAAACATATCAATGACGTAATTGTAAGCAATTCTGTCATACAAATTACCAAGACCACCTGCAGCTACCATGGAAAGAGTAATTCTTTCCCATTTAGACATTTTCTTAAAAAAGATATAATACAATAAAAAGAAACAAAAAATAACGGTTAATACGATCAGTATCCAAGTATGTTCCCTTAAAATTGAAAATGCAGCACCGGTATTCTCAACATAAGTTAAATGAAAAACATCCTCCCATACAGGCATAGTTTCAATTTGAGAAAGAGACACTAAGGCCCACATTTTAACAAGCCTATCGATAATGATAATTGCCAATATGATAATTATAGAAATAATCATAAAACACCTTCAAATAAAAATACAACCTACCGGTAAAAGAATACACAGTAGGTTGTAATTTAAAATATTTATTATTCTTCTACTTTATTGGAAGAGATAATATCTTCTTCGTCTTCAATTTCTTCTAAAAGCTCTTCTTCGCTGATTTCTTCCAACTGCAAAGAATCAATATCTTCAACTTCTTCGAATTCATAAGCTGAAACAGCAACTTCTTCTTGTACTTCTTCAATCTCTTCAGCTACTTCGATCTCTTCTTCAACTTCTACCGCTTCAACGATCTCTTCAGCAACTTCTTCTATTTCCTCTTCCTCTTCTACGGGCTTTTCATATACAGGAAGCTCGGAAATTGCTTCAATATGAGTCTTGTATGTAGCAAGAAGATGACTTCTAAATGCATCAACCTGTTCCTGAAGTTCACTAAAATATTTTTCAAGAACTTCAACCTTAGCTTCTGCTTCAGCAATAGCAGCAGCAGCTTTTGCATTTGCATCAGCAATAATCTCTTCAGACTGTGCATTTGCATTAGCAACAGTTTCTTCAGCCTGTGCATTGGCAGCAGAAATTACTTCTTCAGCAGTATCGTTTGCTTTTGCAACGTTAGTAGCTGCAAGTTTCTGGGCTTCAATGAGAGTGGATTTAATAAAATCTTCTTCCTGACGATATTTATTAATGCTTTCAACCAAAACGGTGATCTTCTTTGAAAGAGCAGCATTATCATCAGTAAGTTTCTGATAATCTGCAGCAACCTTATCTAAAAAAGTATCAACAGATTCAGTTTTATAGCCACCCAGGGTTTTCTCTAAGGGATATTCTTCAATATCACGAGCTGTAAACATAATAATACTCCTTATTTATCGAAATAAAATTTAAATTACACAATACAAATGATTTTTACACATTATAACACAATCAAAGCAAAAATTGCAACAAGGAAATCACCATTATTGCAAAAAAACATGAAAAATCTATCGGAATTCTTGATAAACCAGGTATTAAATCCAGTATTTTCCTGAATGGATACAGGATAGGATCAGTAATTTTAATAACTGCCTCATATATTCTGTATAGGAAATCAGCTTTAACGGCCATAACAATAAAGGATAAAATACATCTAATAACTAATAACCAAGATAATACGTCAAGTATTGTATATAAAACAATATCCAGTGTTTTCATTACAGTGAGAAAGAAGAAGTATCAACCATATTAGAACTGTCACCCGCAAAATCGGCACCGCCGGGAATAATAAGATAGGTGCCAACAGAAACGTTCTTAATCTGAGCACCAACTGCATATGCAGTACCGCTTAAAATATCAATAATTCTTCTGGAAAGATCCTTGCCGGTAGCTTCAAGATTCAAAACTACAGTTTTGCCGGAAATAATATAATTGGCAATATTAATGGAATCATCAAACTTTTCGGGTTTAACAAGTACAAAAGAAGGGCTGGCACTGTTAGATGAAGAAGCAGTTTGAGGACGCTGCTTCTGGGCAACTGCAGTATTTATGGTCTCACTAAGATCATCAGCTTCAAATTCCTCTTCAAACTCTTCATTTTCAAATCCTAATGCACCTTTTAATTTTTCAATTACGCTCATTTTAATACCTCTCATTAATTATAGTTTCTGGCTCCGAATATGCTTGTACCAACTCTAACAAGATTGGAACCGTGTAAAATAGCACATTCATAGTCACCTGACATACCCATTGATAAAGTATCAATATTAATATTATCGTATTTTTTTTGCTTAATGTCAATAAACAATTGCCACATTCTTTCAAAAAGTTCATTTTTTTTAGTGCCTTCACTTGCCTCGATTGGTAAAACACACATAAGACCACGAATATTTATATTTTTTAATTCTTTAAGAGAATCTACAAATCCAGATAATTCGTTTTCTTTTACACCAAATTTTGAATTTTCTTCACCTATATTCACTTCAATAAGAATATCGGTTATTTTATCAATTGCGTTTGAGCACTTATTGATCTCATTAGCAAGTTTAAAAGAATCAACTGACTGAATACAGTCAACCTTATCAATTATCGATTTAACCTTATTAGTCTGAAGATGGCCAATAAAATGGATACTGCATTTATCCTTAATATAAGGATATTTTTGAAGTAATTCTTGCGCTTTATTTTCCCCTATTGTATCTATACCGCAATCTATAGCTTCAAGGATTTCTTCGTAACTATGCATTTTTGTTACAGCCATTAGTGTAACTTTACTGTTTCTGTCTGTATTATTGACGGCACAGCAAATTTTATTGCGGATCTCTTCAATATTCTCTTTAATACCCATCATTTTCTCCTTAACTACTTGTTCTTACAACTTTCCCATCATACAGATTCTTGCCGGAAATAACTACGTCGTCATTAGGATATAGCTTATAACCTTCAGCCGCCGTTATGATAACGTATTCATCAGATGAATAAAGTATCTCTATTTCGGTGAAATCAAGAATCTGGCCCTTAAGGACAAATACACCTGTAGTATTATCAACAGTTTTAACAGCCTCATTTGCAACTCTAAGGCCATCATAAGTTTTTTCAATAATTTCTATTACTTGTTTCCTGTTTTCTGTTAATACTTCAAGATTGCTTTCGGAAAATACGGTCACAACCTTCTCTCCGCCTTTAGGATCAGAAATATTAGTAACCTCAACGTACATAGTTGAGTCATTTATCTCCGGCAGTCTGATTTTTATAAAATCTCCTGTGTTAACGGAGTATTCCGAATTGACCTTAAAAGAGCCCGTCCAGGAAAAACCGGAAATAACAGAACCAATATATCCACTGGGCGCCGAGGAATCATTCTCTGTTTCCATAAATTTATTAAACTTATCAACCGTAATATTTTCAGATTTGGTTAAAGGATATTCACCTTCAAGACCGTCATAACCTGATGAGAAAAATCCTGCGCTGGAACTGTAAACACTTGTCATGGTACTGAAATTATTCTGAACGATATTATCGATCTGGGCTTGTATCTCATTAATTCTATCAGAAGTAACAATACTGTTTCCGTTAAGAAGCGAACGTTTATTAATGAGCTTCTTAAGTTCAGTCATATTTTCATTTGCTTCGTCATAATTCTTATTTTCTGTATAAGTTAATATATTAGAAATGCTGCTGTTTAACGAATCGTCCAGTTTTGTAATATCGTAGTCGAATGTATTGGCAGATTGCAGAATATCTTCAAGTGATTCAATTTCCAGTTCAAGATCTCTTATTTTGTTAAGTACGTCCGGACTATCCATATTTTCATAAATAACAGCGATTCTGTTACCTACTGCGACCTTTTCACCGTCATTGATCATATAGTCACAACCGCCGTTCTTATTACTTATAACAACGGTTTCATCTTTATATATCAGCATCTCGGAAATAACTTTATCCTCAGTTACATAAGCCCTCAAGCCGGTAATTTTAACGTCCTTGGACAAAAAGTCGCTTACCTGCACTGAAATATAAACTATAAATATTACTATAACAGTAAATATTACAAAGCCTCTTCGACTACTATTCCTTTTATTGACTTCCACCTAAATACCTCATTAATTCTTATTGATATTATAAATTTTATCTGCCTCTTCAAATAGATTATCGGTAAGATCAACGTCGATCCAATTAACAGACTCATCTCTTCTGAACCAGGTCATCTGCCTTTTGGCGTATCTTCTGGAATTTTGCTTGATCTGTTCAACAGCGTCTTCGAATGTATAGTGACCGTTAAGATAACCGACAATTTCCTTATATCCAATGCCGTTCATTGCCTGAGAATATTCAGGAACGCCGATTGATAATAAGTGTTTAACCTCATCCAGCAACCCTTTTTCAAGCATTGCGTCAACGCGTTTATTGATTCTTTCGTATAACAGCTCTCTGTTTGAATACCTTAATCCTATTTTAATTGTTCTGAAATGTGGCTCTTGCCTGGATTCAGCAGAAAGTTGCTCATATGTTTTTCCTGTTACTCTATAGACTTCCAAGGCATGTTTTATACGTTTGACATTATTGGGTGAAAGAGTTTGCGCCAATTTGGGGTCGGCTTCAAAAAGCATATCCCATAAAAATTCAGGACCGTTATCATTCAATAGTTCAGAAAGATAATTTGAATAATCTTCATCTTTACTGTAATCAAAAAATTTAATATTGTCAGTAAAGCTATTAATGTATAGTCCGGTTCCTCCTGCAAGAATAGGCAGTTTCTCTTTTCTTAAAATTAAATTAGCAATATAATCAGCATTTTTGCAGTAATCGGCAACACTGTAATTACCGTAAGGTTCAACAATATCAAGCATATGATGAGCAATGCCTTGCATTTCTTCAGGAAGTATTTTTGCAGTACCAATATTAAATTCTTTGTAAATCTGCATAGAATCTGCGGATATAACTTCTCCGTTGTATTTTTTTGCAAACTCAATAGCAAGACCGGATTTACCGGAAGCAGTAGGCCCTAAAATACAAAGCATTAAAGGTTTTTTCATTTCAAACTATCCTTTTAAAGAATTTTTCAAAGTCTTTTTGAGTAAGCGTATAAATAATAGGTCTTCCGTGAGGGCAGTACTTAACATCCGGTATCGAAAATATATCGTTAATAAGCCTTTGAAGTTCTTCAGGCGCATTCTTCTGACCGGCCTTAACAGCTGCTTTACATGCCGTTATTTCAAGAATTTTATTCAGCTTATCAAGTTCTATGTCTGTATTGCCGTGTCTGAAGCTATCGGCAATATCGATCAATACAGATTCAGTATCTTCGTTAGTTAAAATTTGAGGTAATGCCTTAACCGATACAGAATATCCCCACATATCCTCTATTTCAAAACCGCATTTATTGAGCACATCCATATTTTCCATTAATAATGTTTTATCAGCTTTATCAAGGTCTATATTCTGGGAGATCAATAAGGGTTGGCTCGAAAGACTGCCAACACTGTTTTTAAGCTTTTCAAAAATCAGCCTTTCATGGGCAGCGTGTTTATCTATTATGTATACTTCATTATCCCCCTGTGCAATGATATAAGACTTTAATACTTCACCTATATAAGTAACTTCAGGAGGAGTAATTTCAATTTCCTCAGGTTTATCCTCTTTGATTTCAAAGGTTGGAACTTCAGGAGGCTTTGGAATATCTTCAGCATTTATAACAAATACCTTGTCACCTTCCGAAGTTTCAACTTTTTTTGCAATATCATTAAATCTTACGGAGGGGAAATTATTGATTTTGTGCTCAAGTACCTGATCTATTGTTGTATGTGCAAATGCTTTTACGGTGGTATTGCGTTTTTCAGGTGGAACGTATTTATGCACAATAGGATTAATAACTTCGGGCACTTCTATAGTTTTTAAAGTCCCCTGCTTCGCGGGTCTCTCTACAAGTCCTTCCGCAAAGGCAACAAGCTGTTGTTTTGTAATTTCCTTAGAAGAGGGTTTTTGATTTTCCTCTACAGCAGTATACTGCTGTTTCTCCTCATTTAAAGCTGCTGATATACTCCGTTTAATCGTAGAATATATAAGGTTCTCATTGGAAAACTTAACAACACTTTTTGCCGGATGAACGTTAACGTCGATCAGTTCAGGATTAATTTTAATATATAGAACACATGCAGGGAATTTTCCCTTCATTATTGAATTCTTATACGCGTCCTCCAATGCCATAGACACAAGACGGGAATTAACAACTCGATTATTAACAAATACAAGTTGCATCTGTCTTGAACCGCGACAAAACAACGGTTTACTAATATATCCTGTAATATCAATAATACCTAAATGATTTACTTCAAGCAATTGTGAAGAATAATTTGATCCCCAGACAGCCATTACAGTGCTTTTTAATTTTTTGTCACCCGGTGTAAACAACTCTTCCTTACCGTTATTAACGTAAGTAAATGATACGTCGGGATGAGAAAGCGCAAGCCTGTCGATCAAAGAAGCAATTGCACCTGATTCCGCCCTTTCACTCTTTAAGAATTTTCTTCTGGCGGGTGTATTATAAAATAGATCTTTAACTGAAATAATAGTTCCTTTAGAACATCCAATAGGCTCACTTTCAATAATTTTCCCACCTTCAATACAAACGCAGTAACCTTCTCTTGAATCAGACTGTGCTGTGGTTAAACGAACCTTGGCTACTGCAGCAATAGAAGCAAGTGCTTCGCCACGAAATCCTAAAGTTTTAATTTTATAAAGATCGGCATTTTTCTTGATTTTGCTTGTAGCATGTCGCAAAAAACAATTTTTAGCATCGTTTTCACTCATACCCTTACCGTTATCGGTTACTCGTATAAGAGAAACACCGCCATTTTGAATTTCAATTTTAATTTTACGGGCACCTGCATCAATAGAGTTTTCTATCAATTCTTTAACAACTGAAGCAGGGCTCTCAACAACCTCACCTGCTGCAATAAGCTGGGCAGTATCTTCCGGTAAAACACGAATTATATCCATTCATTTCTCCTATGATTTGGCCTGTTTAACTAATTCATAAAGGATATTCAAGGCCTCAATGGGCGATAAAACGTCCACGTCAATATTTTTAATTTTTTCATATATCTCATTTGGTACGTTACTTGCAAGTGTAAGCTGCTCATATTCACGCTCAAACCTATTCTCATAATTAATGTTTTGCTTAGGAGAATTTTCAAGAGTTTTTAAAATTGCCTTAGCGCTATTGATTACTTCATCGGGTATGCCTGCAAGTTTTGCTACTTCAATTCCGTAACTGTCGTCAGCCTGACCGCGGACGATTTTTCTGAGGAAAATGATATCATCACCACGTTTTTTTACGGCTATCTGATAATTCTTAACACCATCAATAGTATTTTCAAGAGCGGAAAGCTCGTGATAATGGGTAGCAAATAAAGTTTTAGCGCATATATTATTTGCCGTATATTCCAATACTGCACGTGCAATAGACATACCGTCAAAAGTGCTTGTACCACGGCCTATTTCATCATAAATGATGAGTGATTTATCTGTAGCATTTTTGAGTATTGTTGCAACTTCATTCATTTCCAGCATAAATGTGGACTGCCCCGTAGTAAGGTCATCCGAAGCACCAATACGTGTGAAAATTTTATCAACTACACCAATATGCGCAGAATCAGCAGGAACAAATGAGCCAATCTGCGCCAGTAACGTTATAATTGCAACCTGACGCATATATGTACTTTTACCTGCCATATTGGGACCGGTGACAATTAAAAGCCTGTCCGAATTATCATTTAGCTTGGTATCGTTTGATATAAACATACCGTCACTGATCATTTTTTCAACAACAGGGTGTCTGCCTCCAACAATATTGATTTCATTACCACAATCAACCAGCGGTCTGGAATAAGAATTTTTTTGAGCAACAGTTGCCAAAGAGCAAAGAACGTCAATTTGAGCAAGGGCGCCGGCGTTTTTCTGAATAACGTCTATTTCGGAAGAAATTGTTTCTCTAACGGCAGTAAATATTTCATATTCAAGCCTTGTAATACGTTCAGAAGCGCCTAAAATCTTATTTTCAATCTCTTTAAGTTCCGGAGTTATATATCTTTCTCCGTTAACAAGAGTTTGCTTTCTGATATAGTTTTCAGGTACCTGATCGGTAAAAGATTTAGAAACCTCTATATAATAACCAAATACCTTATTGTAACCGATCTTTAAAGTACGAATACCTGTTTTTTCTCTCTCGGAATGCTCTATTTGTGCCATTATGGAACGGCTGTCATTGAGCATTGTTCTAAGTTCATCAATATCGGCATTAAAGCCTTTTTTTATAAGATTTCCTTCTCTAATGGTAAACGGACAATCAGGATCTATTGCTCTTTCAATAAGATCTGTAATTTCGTTTAAAGGATCAAGCTGAGATGAAAGTGAATTGATTTTAATACAATTAAACTCATTTAATAGTTCTTTGATCGGCTCTATTGCACTTAAGGTTTTCATTAAAGCAAGAAGATCCTTACCGCCCGCAGAATTATAAATAAGTCTTGTCATAAGGCGTTCTATGTCATATACCATATCAAGCTGTTCCATAAGTGCGGTTCTTACAGAGTAATTATTTTTAAGTTGTTCTACGGCATCAAGACGTTCATTAATTGCCTTAACATCTACCAGAGGCTGTTCGAGCCAACCGCGAAGAGTTCGTCCACCCATTGCAGTTTTTGTTTTATCAAGAACACCCAGCAATGAACCCTGCTTTTTCTTTTCGCGCATTGTTTCACAAAGCTCCAAGTTTCTTCTGGCAGTAAGATCCAGCTCAAGAAAATTACACGAAGAAACAATATTGATCTTTTTCAAATGCTCTAGCTGTGAAAACTGTGTTTCGTGCAAATACGTAAGCAAAGCGCCTAAAGCATTAACCTGGGCCTGGCTGTCAATAAGACCCAATAACGATATATCTTCAATTGAAAAATGAGAACAAATTGCATCTATACTTTCCTTAGTGTCAAAATATGATTTTGATTTTACAGTAAGGAGACACTGTAGTTTTTCTTTTACAAAGGAAGCAAATTTACCGTCAGGCTTTTCGCTGCATAATATTTCTGCAGGAGAGTATCTTCCTAAAACATTAAGTACAGTTATATCGTTAGTATCTGTTAACTCAACACAGTTAATATCACCTGTTGTAACATCTGCAAAAACGGCGGCACCCTTCGAGTTATTTCTGAAAATAGACGCAATATAATTATTACGGCTCTCATCAAGATAATTTGTATCGGTAACAGTACCGGGCGTTATTACACGAACTATATCTCTCTTAACAAGACCTTTTGCCTTTGAGGGATCTTCGGTTTGCTCACAAATAGCTACCTTATACCCCTTTGCAATAAGCCTGTTAATGTAAGCATCACAACTATGAAAAGGCACGCCGCACATAGGTGCCCTGTTTTCAAGGCCGCAATCTCTGCCGGTAAGTGTGAGTTCAAGCTCTTTGGAAGCAACAATAGCGTCATCAAAGAACATTTCGTAGAAGTCACCCAAACGGTAAAAGATAATACAATCTTTATTATTCTCTTTTATTTCTTTATATTGGATCATCATAGGGCTGAGAGCCATATTATTCACCGATTCCTTTTAAATAGTTTTAGTGGCAACCTGCACATGAAGAACAGCTTCCGGAGCAACCGGTCGACTGCTCACCATAAAGTTCGGTAGTAAGTAAGGTATGGATCTTTTCTGTATAATCATCAAAATCATTTCTTACTTTTGTGTATTCTTCCATAGTCTTATTCTGCATTATTTCGGTGTAAAGAGCTTGCATATCCTTCTGCAACTTCAGAACTTCGTCTTTATTGATTACTTCCCTATCTCTTGCTGCAAGCAAAGAATCACGGAATCTATTGAATTTAACAAGCATAACCTGTAAATCTTCATCATTATCATAGATTTCCTGCACTCTTGCAAGTTCTTTATATTCCCTTGACTCTTTAACGACTTCACCTATTATTTTAATATATTCTTTAATCTTATCCATTTTAATTTTCCTCTCCATACATATACCAGGTTTTGACCTCGGTTATTTTAACGTATTTAAATTTTCCTATCTGAGATTCATCCGCTTTTATAAATACAAGTTTATTCCCGTCTGTTCTGCAGGATAACAAGGATGGATCTTTAGTATTCTTTTCAAGACAAAGAACCCTGACGGTCTTATTTAGATATTTATCATTAATATCTGAAGAAATACTCTCCTGAACGCTTCTGAGTTTATTATAACGCTTCAGCTTCAGAGCATAAGGTATTTGATTTTCTAACGAATAAGCGGGAGTACCTTTTCTTCTTGAGAAAATAAATGAAAATAACATATCGTACCTAACATTTTCTATAAGTTTAACAGTATCCTCAAACATTTCCTCGGTCTCGCCGGGGAAGCCAACTATTATATCGCTTGTAAGTGTTATCTCAGGGATTCTTTCCTTTGCATAATTAATAATATCAAGATACTCAGATGAAGAATATTTCCTGTTCATTCTGCTAAGTATCTCATCATTACCTGACTGTACGGGCAAATGAAGATGATCACAAATTTTTTTACAATCTGCTATAACGTCTATAAGCTCTTTTGTAATATCTTTAGGATGAGACGTCATAAACCGTACTCTGAAATCCCCTTCAATATCATTGATCCTTCTTAAGAGCTCGGCAAATGAAATGCCTTCCTTAAGATCTTTTCCGTAAGAGTTAACGTTTTGACCAAGCAAAGTAATATCCTTATAGCCTTCATTAACTATCTGCTTTACTTCATTTATAATGTTCTGCCAGTCCCTGCTACGCTCTCTGCCTCGAACGTAGGGAACGATGCAGTATGAGCAAAAATTATTACAGCCTGTCATTATTGTAACAAAGCCGGAATACTTATTCTTTCTTTTTTGAGGAACACCTTCAAATATTCTTGCATTGGAACCGTCGGTAAAATATACTCGTTTAGTACCGGTTAAAACAGAATAAAGCATTTCGGGTAATCTGTATATAGCATGAGGGCCAAATACCATATTAACAGAGCTGTGTTTAGTTTTTAAATCGTTTACAATATGCTCCTCCTGAGCCATACAGCCGCAAAAACCAATTATTAGTTCCCTATTTAATTCTTTTAAATGTTTTACAATACCCAAATTACCAAGGGCTCTTTTTTCAGCATGATCTCTAACGGCACAGGTATTAATAATTATTACATCAGCTTGATCACGAATTTCAGTTAATTCATAACCCATCTCAAATAAAAGACCTGCTATTTTTTCGGAATCTTCTTCGTTTTGCTGACAACCGTATGTAATAACACAAGCCATTAAGCTTCTTTGTTTTTCACCTTTTAACTGAGCAACTATTTCATATACTTTTTGAGCATACTGTTGCTGCTCGTTCATTTCCTGTTCTGAAACAATATTATTTCTTTCCATACTAATTCCTTATATTTTTATAATAATATATAATAACATTTTTTTATAAAAAACTCAACTAAAAAAACAAAAAAGTGATAAGCATATGCAAATCACTTTTCTAATATATCTTTAATTACTTCCGAAGCAATGATGAGCCCTGCTGCTGAAGGCACGAAGGATGTGCTGGCAGGCACCCTTGCATTTTTGCATAAAACAGGCTTTGTTGGAACTTCATCGGAAAACAATACCTTAACCTTTGTGATGTTTCTCTTCTTAAGCTCATAACGCATTACTCTTGCTAAAGGACAAACACTTGTTTTTGATATATCTGCAATTTTTAATCTGGTTGGATCAAGTTTATTACCTGTTCCCATCGATGATATTATGGGCACATTACTTTCTTTTGCCTTGATTATAAGTTCAATTTTGGCTGTAACCGTATCAATAGCATCTACTACGTAATCGTACTTACTAAAATCAACGGTATATGAATTCTCAGGCATAAAAAATAAATTATATGCATTGATCTTAAGCTCAGGATTTATATCTATCAGTCTTTGTTTTGCAGCATCAACCTTATTCATTCCTACTGTGCTGTGAAGAGCAAAAATCTGACGGTTGATATTAGATTCACTAATAGTATCATTGTCAAATATATCAATGTGTCCCACACCGCATCTTGTTAGCGCTTCAACCAAATGACCGCCAACACCACCAACACCAAATACCGCAACTTTACTGTTATTTATTTTTTCCATTGATTCTTTACCGAATAACATTTCGGTACGAATAAACTGTTCCATTGTAACACCTACTTTATTGTAGCTCCGCCTACTACAATATCACCATCATAAAGCACAACAGCCTGCCCTGAAGTTATAGCTCTTTGAGGCTCATCAAACTTAACTTTAATTTCATAATCACTTATCTGTTCTACGGTAGCAGGCTGTTCTTTTTGATTATATCGTACCTTGGCCTTGACTTTCATTGGCTTTTCTATTCCAGATACGGAAATCAGGTTTAGATCGTGTGCAAATAACGTATCATTATAAAGCTCTTTACCTTCAGTTAATACAACCTTATTGCTATCAATATCCTTATTGCAAACAAACATTGGTCTGGGCAAAGAAAGTCCTAAGCCTTTTCTTTGGCCAATAGTATATCCAATAATTCCCTTATGCTTGCCTAAAAAATTTCCTTCGGTATCAACAAAATCACCGCAAGGATATTCTTTTCCGGTATACTGTTTTATAAAATCTGTATAGTTCCCGTCCGGAACAAAGCATAGATCCTGACTGTCCTTTTTGTTTGCAACCAAAAAACCGTTATATAAAGCAATTTGTCGCACTTCCGATTTAGGCATATGACCTAGCGGGAATATAGTTTTAGATAGCTGTTCTTGTGACAAAGAATATAAGACGTAACTTTGATCTTTGGACTCATCAACACCTTTTTTTAAAAGATATCTACCGGTTTTATCATTATATTCAACTCTGGCGTAGTGACCTGTAACAATAAAATCCGCATCCATTTCAAGAGCACATTCATACATTCCCTTAAACTTTATAAATCTGTTGCAATCAATACAAGGATTAGGAGTTGCACCGGTTTCATAAGCAGAAACAAATCTGTCTAGAACGTCTTCCTTAAAATTGGATTCATAATTTATAACCATATGCTCCATATTCAAATTTTCAGCAACGGTTTTTGCATCATTAATATCCTCATCGGTACAACAACTGCTGTTTAAAATATTTTTATTACAAAGCCTTAACGTAATTCCAATACAATCAAAGCCTTTATTTTTCATAAGCAATGCGCATACGGAACTATCTACTCCGCCGCTCATTGCAATTAGAGCTTTTTTAGCGCTCATAAAAATCAATCACCTTCTTCAATAAAAGTATGCCATATTTTCAGTAGTTTTGCAATATTTATTTTTTTATTGTAAAACAATAAATTTTTATTGACAAATTGATTGTTATGATATATATTATTATCGTAAATCGATAATTTTTTTTCTTAGGAGGAAAAAATATGTGTAAAAATATCTCATTGAAGGACAGATTACTTGCAATTGCAACTATTATAATTTCTTATCTTATAGTAAAGTTTGCAATGTTTGACACATCAGGATTTATTGGTGCAACTGTATTTTCTTTATTGATTATATTTACTATTGTGATCCAATTAGTTAGCAAGATAAAATTTGATATACACGGAATAACGTTATATGCTATCAATATTTTCCTCTCCCTATCATTATTGTTATATGACAATGAGGCATTAAATACTTTAACGGTTTTACTTTTGTTTGTAATGATCCCCTATACCATATATTTTTCCTATATAAAATCAACAGGAAAAGATACAACTTACTTTTTTGAGGTTGTTAAAGCTATATTTGTTATTCCTTTTATGAATTTCACTACTATATTTAAGCACATTTTTTCAGGCAAAAAGAAATCAGGGCAACTAGGTAAAGCTTTGTTAGGCATTGCAATATCCGTTCCTGTTACAATAATAATTGCAATATTACTTCTTAGCGATATTGCATTTGAAAATATGTTTAACAGCATTTTTACGGACTTTTTTGATAAACTGTTAAGTCTTATAATTCATTTGATTTTTGCAGTTCCATTAAGCTGTGCAATTTACAGTTCAATTATCTCTGCCAAAACAAACAGCTGTGCCGAGATCCTAAAAGAAGATGCTTGTTTATCAATTTGTAATAAAATAAGAATTATACCTCAGGTCACCTCAATATTCTTTGTATTCCCTATTTTACTGATATACATTTTATTTTTTATATCGCAATCGGCATATTTTCTTTCAGGATTCAACGGAATCCTGCCAAATGATTTTACTTACAGCGAATATGCCAGAAGCGGATTTTATGAACTTTGTGCAGTAAGCGTTATTAACTTTATACTTATTACCGGCATTAGCATTTTCGGTAAACGTAACAATAAAAAATACTGTGCAGGTAATGTAATATCTATTATACTCTCCATAGTTACCATAATTCTAATTTCAATAGCCGCAAGTAAAATGTTTCTTTATATATCTGAATACGGGTTAACAAGATTGAGGGTCACTACATTATGGATAATGTCCTTACTATTACTTTTGTTTATCGCAGTTATAATAAAACAATTTTCAATTAGTTTTAAACTTTTTAAGACCGGCATTAGCATATTTTTAATAATGTTTACTATTCTCACTCACATAAATATGGACAGTATGATAGCAAAATATAATATAGAGAACTATATTAATGGGAATTTAAAAGAACTTGATATAGCAATGCTAACAAGTCTTGATGACGGAGCTACAAAACATATTATTAAGTTAAAAGATTCAAATGATAAATTGATTAAAGAAGAAATAGAATTATATTTGGAATATGCGACGGAATTTGTTGATGATTACAGCCTTATTTATTCTAATTTGCAGGAATATAATGCAATAAAAGAACTTGAAAAAATTAAATAGAAAATTTATAATTAAAGCATGAAAATCTTTATTTACTACTTAATCATTATTAATATCATCAGTTTGATTGTATGCTTAACTGATAAAATTGCCGCAAAAAATAAAGGTTGGAGGATACCTGAAAGAACATTATTTTTGTTATGTTTCATAGGCGGCGTTTTTGGATTTTATCTTGGTATGCAGATATTCAGACACAAAACAAAACATAGCAATTTTGTAATAGGAGTGCCGTTAATAGGTATTATTTGGGCTATAGCCGTATATTTTGCAATAAAATATTTGCCATAATGGGAAAATGGGTGTATAATACTTAGGTTAAAATGAAATACTGTTATGAGGTGATTCTTTGAAAAGAGAAGATTTAAGAAATATTGCAATTATCGCTCACGTTGACCACGGCAAAACCACCCTTGTTGATGAAATGTTAAAGCAAAGCGGCACATTCCGTGACAATCAGGTCGTACAGGATAGAGTTATGGACTCTAATGATATTGAGCGCGAAAGAGGCATAACCATACTTGCAAAAAATACTTCCGTTATTTATAAAAACGTAAAAATAAATATTGTTGATACCCCCGGACATGCTGATTTCGGCGGTGAAGTTGAAAGAATACTTAAAATGGTTGACGGTGTTTTACTTCTTGTAGATGCTGCAGAAGGTCCCATGCCTCAGACAAGATTTGTACTTGAGCAGGCATTGAAACTTAACCATAAGGTTATTCTTTGCATAAATAAAATTGACAAGCCGGATGCTCGTCTTGACGAAGTTGTAGATGAAGTACTCGAGCTGATGATGGATCTTAATGCAACCGATGAACAGTTTGACAGTCCTGTTGTTTATTGTTCAGGTAAAGCAGGTACCGCCTCTGTGTTTGTTGACAGACCAGGAACCGATCTTTCCCCTTTGTTTGATATTATTATTGAATACATTGACTGCCCGGAAGTTGAGCTTGAAGGACCTTCTCAAATGCTTGTTTCAGCCATTGATTATAATGATTACGTAGGCAGACTTGGAATAGGTAGAATTGAAAGAGGTACATTTACAAGAAATCAGGAAGTTATACTTTGTGATTACCATGATGAAAGCTTTTCTAAGAAAGGCAAGTTAAATACCCTATACGTTTTTGACGGCCTTGAAAAAATGGTTGTTGAAAACGCAAAAGCCGGCGATATAGTATGCGTTTCAGGTATTGAAGAGCTTAATATAGGAAACACCCTATGCCACCCGGAATGTGTTGAAGCTCTGCCATTTGTTAATATTTCCGAACCAACTGTTGAAATGACATTCAGCGTAAACGACAGCCCGTTTGCAGGCAAAGAAGGTAAATTCCTTACTTCCCGCCACATTGGTGCTCGTCTTGAAAAAGAATTATTAAAAGATGTTGCCTTAAGAGTAACTCCAGGCGATACCACAGAGCAGTTTATTGTTTGCGGTCGAGGTGAACTGCATCTTTCTATTCTTATTGAAAATATGCGCCGTGAGGGATATGAGTTTCAGGTAGGCACCCCCCGTGTTCTTTTAAAGGAAATTGACGGTAAAAAACATGAACCTTATGAAGAGGTTACTATTGACGTACCTGAAGAATATCTCGGCAGCGTAATGCAAAAACTCGGCTCACGCAAGGGTGAAATGACTGAAATGAAAAATATGGGCAAGCGAGTAAGAGTTGTCTTTATTATTCCCTCAAGAGGTCTTTTCGGGTACAGAAGTGAATTTTTAACCGACACTCACGGTGAAGGCATACTTAATACTATTTTCCATGCATATAAGCCATATGCAGGTGAAATTGACCATAGAAGCAACGGCTCACTTGTTGCTTTTGAAACCGGTGAAGCTGTAACTTACGGATTATTTAATGCACAAGAAAGAGGCACGTTATTCATTGAAGCCGGCACACCCGTCTACGCAGGAATGGTTGTTGGATTTTCCGCAAAAACTGATGACCTTAGCGTTAATGTTTGCAAGAAGAAACACGTTTCAAATATGCGCGCATCCGGTAGTGATGAAGCATTAAGACTTGTTCCTCCCAAGAGAATGAGTCTTGAAGAAAGCCTTGAGTTTTTAGGCGAAGATGAAATGCTTGAAGTTACTCCTAAAAACTTAAGAATCAGAAAAAGAATATTAGATCACGCCGAAAGAATGAGAATAGCCAGCAGAAAATAATACAAGCTCCAATGCTTTTGCATTGGAGCTTTTTCTTAATTAATAATATCATATACTATGTTTGATGCTATATTTCCTGCCACACCAAAACCTGAACCTGAATTTTCACTTACTACAATAAAGGCGTAAGGAAATCTGTTATCATCAATAAAACCTGTAAACATTGCATTTGTAAAATCTGTTCCAACTTCTGCAGACCCTGATTTTGCACCTGCGCTTATGCCACAAAACATATCTTCACCGTAATTCTCAGAAACATTGTATATTAACATTTTCTTCAAATGGTTTGCAGTTTCTTCAGACATAATTCGTTTGCTGTTTACCGATTCACCTTGCACGTATGTTGGATAAACAGCTATACCGTCATTTGCAATTGCACCGATGAAAACCATAAAATTGCATGGATTTATAATATCGTTATACTGACCGATTCCTGCCCAAGCTTTATCTGAATCGGTTGCAAATGATAAATCAAACGATCCAACGGAGGTTTGTACTCCATTTACTTCAATACTATTAAGCAAACCCGCTTTTTTTGCGTACTCCTGCATAGTATTATTATCAAGCTGAGAAGAAATCTGTGCAAAAGCACAGTTACAGGAATATGCAAGGGCATCTTCAAAATTGATCTCACCATGATAGCCTTCGCAAACTATTGTATCGTCACCCAATTCCATACTACCTTCACATATAAACATTTGATCATATATATCGTCAATATTTTCTATAGCAGCAAAGGCTGTCACTATTTTCATAATTGAACCGGGTGTATATTCACCGGATAGCAATCGGTTAACAAATACACCGTTTGCATCTTCTGATGGCTCGTAATTAGGGTCATAGGATTGCGAGGATACCATACATAACATATCACCTGTTTTATAATTATAAACCCCCACAGCACCGTTTTTGCCATTCAGATAATTATAAGCATTTGCACATATATTGGCATCAAGTGTAAGATTTAGTTCACCCTTACTTTTCTTTGTTAGGCCCCATAAAAAACTATAATCAATTAGTTTATCTGAATAATTATTAATTACACCTGAAGATATATTACCGTTTATATCCCCTACAGAATGGAGCGTTGACACCCGTATGCTATAATCATCATTATATGCAATCCAGTCTGGGTTTGCATCAAATAGAATAACCCCGTTTTTATCAGTTACTGTTCCCCTATTGATCGCTCCGTCCGTATATGCATAAGCATTAGCTTTGTGTGACGCCCAATTCTTTCCGTTAATAAGATAATCAACAGAAAAGAAAGAAGTTCCCAGTGCCAATACTAACGCAATTACTAAAGCAAATATAGCTCTTCTTGATATTTTTTTCATTTTGCAGCACCTCTTTTTGCCCTATAAAGGGAAACTGCAGCAAAACTTGCATTGCTTCTTACGTCTGCAGCTTTAATAAAAGCCAGCAACCCCCAACTGGCAAGCATACTGGAACCGCCGTTAGAGACAAAAGGAAACGTAACGCCTGTTAAAGGAAGAATATCAACTGAACCAAAAACGTTTAAAATGGCTTGAAAACAAAAAATTGAAGTCGCAGCACAGGCAGCAATAATATAAAAAGAAGACCGCCCTACAGAAGCTACTTTATAAGTAAATACCGCAAAGACAATAAGAACTGCAATTGCACAAAGGGCAATGATCAACCCCCATTCCTCGCTTAACAAACCAAACACAAGATCTGTATCGGCCGCAGAAACGTAACGCAAATTACCTCTGCAGGCACCTACCCCCCAAAGACCGCCCGAAGCAATGCACATCAAGGTTCTGGTTTGTTGATAACCAAGATCATAAGCATAATCCCAAACGTTACGCCAAGCCTTAAAACGGTCTAATACGTACGGCTTAAATCTTAATACCAAAAAACCCGCAAGCCCAATTCCGGCACCGCTTAATACAAGTGTTGAGAAGTCTCCTGACCTTAAAAAAGCTATAACAACAAAAGTTACAAAGAAAACTGCCGCAGTACCAAAATCATTCATTAATGCAAGCATTCCCATACAACAAACCGAAAATACTGCAAACAAAATTATATTTCTTTTAGAAAGCAATCGTTCAAGTGTAGCTGTACCTGCATAAATAAATGCAATTTTGGCCAGTTCTGAAGGTTGAATTGATACTGAACCAATATATATCCAGTTTTTCGCACCATTTATTGTATCTGCAAACAGGTATGTAATTACAAGGAGCACAATACCCAACGGAGCAACAAACCAACGCCATTTCTTCGAAAACTCATAATAGCGCAGCATTATGCACAGAAAAACAAAAAGAACTAAGCCTGCTATAATAGCAATAAACTGTTTAGGCAGAGCAGAGCAATCTACCGAGGCGGTAGCACAAAGTCCTATAGTGCATAACATAAAAGCAAGAGCTTCAATTTCAAATCCTTTTCTTCTTGATAAGCTGACCAACCCGAAATACAACCACATAATTACCAACAATCCAAGGAAAACTATCAGAATATAGTGTTTATTCTCAGAATCGGAATTAACAAATAAGACAAGAGAACTGAGTATCTGAAAAACAGAAATAATTAAAAAAGTTACAGCTGCACTAAATTTACTGGGGAACCGCGGTGCAGCTTCCCTGTCTTCTTCTTTACACAGTTTAAGGTTTACACCGCCAATATTAATTACATCGCCGTATGTTAAATAATCTGTTCCCTCAACAGTAACACCATTAACAGTAACGCCACTTTTTGAATTAAGATCGGTAACTGCCCAGCGCTTTTCATTTTTACGTGTAATTACAGCGTGATTCCTCGAAACAGATGCAACGTTTAAAACAACGTCGCATGCCTTTGCCCTACCGATCAAATTCTCCCAATGTGTTAGCGGAAGAAAACTACCGTCAGGCATTTTCAGCTTTGCCCAAACCTCAGTATCGCATTTCCAGCCCAACAACGAACGTGCACACCTGATTATTATCCATAGCACAAGTAATGGGGCTATGAATTTAACAGCAATTCCAATAAAATTCACTGCTATGTTATTCAGTTGTTCAATATTTACTAAATTATTCATAAAAATTACCTCACAATTATTATACCACTAATGAAATATAAATACAAACGTGATTTTTATCATTGAAATTGTTTTAAATATATATTATAATATTCTTTAAGAAAATTAAGGTGGTATAAAAATGGAAAAGAAAAAATTTTATATTACAACAGCAATTGCATACACTTCTCGTAAACCACATATCGGCAATGCATATGATATTGTACTTGCAGATATGATTGCCCGTTACAAAAAGCTTATGGGATTTGACGTATTTTTAATGACCGGTTCGGACGAGCACGGCCAGAAAATTGAAGAATGCGCTAAAGAAGCCGGCATTTCTCCTAAAGAATACGTTGATATGGTTTCATCCCAGATCAAAGGCGTATGGGATAGCCTGAATACATCCTACGATAAATTCATTCGTACAACCGATGACTATCACGAAGCAGCTGTACAGAAAATATTTAAAAAACTATACGAGCAGGACGATATTTATAAGAGCACTTACGAAGGCAAATATTGCGTACCCTGTGAATCTTTCTTTACTCCCTCACAACTAGTTGACGGAAAATGTCCCGATTGCGGCCGTGAGGTAATTGATGCAAAAGAAGAAGCTTACTTTTTGCGTCTGAGCAAATATCAGGATCGTTTAATGGAGTATTTTGAGAACAATCCTGATTTTATTCAGCCCGAATCCCGCAGAAATGAAATGATCAATAATTTCTTAAAACCCGGTCTTGCTGATCTTTGCGTCTCACGTTCATCATTCAAATGGGGTATTCCTGTAGACTTTGATGAAGGTCACGTTATTTACGTTTGGATCGATGCTCTTTCAAACTACATTACCGGTGCGGGTTATTCTCCTGACGGCAGCAGTGATCAATATAATAAATTATGGCCTGCAGATCTTCACGTTATAGGTAAAGATATAGTTAGATTCCATACTATATATTGGCCCATAATCCTTATGGCTCTGGGCGAGCCTTTACCTAAACAGGTATTGGGGCATCCTTGGGTCCTTGTTGGTGAAGACAAGATGTCAAAATCCAAAGGCAACGTGATTTATGCTGACGATCTTGCAGCAAAATTCGGTACTGATGCAGTCCGCTATTATCTGCTTTCCGAAATCCCCTTTACTCAGGACGGTACTATTACTCACGAAAGTTTCATTAATAAATACAATTCTGATCTTGCAAACACTTTAGGTAATCTTGTAAACAGAACCGTTGCTATGACCAACAAATATTTCGGCGGAAAAGTAGATATTAACGGTGATACTGCAGAGTTAGATATCGAGCTTATCGAAACAGCT
This sequence comes from Eubacteriales bacterium, assembly GCA_045541395.1. Classification (GTDB taxonomy): domain Bacteria; phylum Bacillota; class Clostridia; order Oscillospirales; family UMGS1783; genus JAZRWQ01. Next base: position 188,282 of record JAZQIZ010000001.1, on the reverse strand, counting down.
AAAGACTCTGTCAATAAATATCTTAAGTTTATGTATATTTATCACAATGCTGATGCATGTGATGCTGTTATAACACTTGCAAAGCGTTGCAACAAGTATATTGATGAAACTATGCCCTGGGCTTTGGCGAAAGATGAAACTGCTATCCCACGCCTGAAAGTTGTTCTTTATAACCTTCTTGAGTGCATCAGACTTTTAGGCGTAATGCTCTTGCCTATTATTCCCGATAGCGCGTTATCTATTGCCTCACAGATCGGAAACAATTCGCAGGCGCTCGAATTTGGGCAGGTTAAAGAATATAGCGTTAGTGACGCAAAGCCTTTATTTGCAAGAATTGACGCAGAAAAAGTTTTAAAAGAAATTGCTGAAGAAAAGGCAGCAGCAATTAAGGAAGCACAGAAGGAAGAAAACAATATTGTTACTCTTCCCGAAATCTCAATTGATGAATTTGCAAAAGTAGGTTTACGCGTAGCACAAATAACAGCATGTGAAAACGTTCCTAAAGCAAAGAAATTATTAAAATTAACCTTAAATGATGGTACAAGCAAACCCAGAACCGTAGCATCCGGAATAGCTAAATACTATAAATCAGAAGAACTTATTGGCAAAAAGATAATTGTAGTAGATAATCTTAAGCCTGCTGTTCTTTGCGGAGTTGAAAGCAACGGCATGATTCTCGCAGCAGAAAATAAAGATGGTTCGGTGCACGTAATATTTGTTGATGAAGCCATTGAAAACGGAGCAAAGATTAGATAATTATGTTATTTGACACACACGCGCATTTAAATGATAACCGTTTTGACGATGATAGGGGAGCTTTGATTTCATTGCTCCCCTCAAAAAATGTATCAACTGTAGTTAATATTGGAGACAGCGTAGAGGCTTCAAAAGAATCTATTGCCCTAGCAAAAGAATATCCATTTATTTTTGCTACCGTTGGAATTCACCCTCATTGGGCCAAAGAAGTAACATATGAGATGCTGAAAGAAATTGAAGATTTAGCTAAAGAAGACAAGGTTGTTGCTATTGGAGAAATAGGGCTAGATTATCATTATGATAATTCTCCAAAAAATGTACAGGCTAAAGTTTTCAGGGCCCAAATGGATATTGCAAAAAAACTAAATATGCCTGTTGTTATACACAGCCGGGAAGCTACTCAAGATACTATTGAAATTTTAAAAGAATATCCTGAGGTCATAGGTATCGTTCATTCCTATTCCGGAAGCAGCGAAACTGCAAGGATACTTGTTGATATGGGATATTATCTCTCATTTAACGGAGTTGCAACCTTCAAAAATGCTCACAAGACCAGAGAGGTTCTTTTAAACGTACCTAAAGACAGAGTTTTAATTGAAACTGATTGTCCATATCTTACTCCCGAACCCCACAGAGGGAAAAGAAACGATCCATCTCTTGTACAATATGTTGCGAATCAGATCGCTGATCTTTGGGGTATGTCAATAGAGGAAGTTGAACGTATTACCATGGAAAACGGTAAAAAAATTTATAGAATGGAGCGTATAAAATAATATGACTATTTCATATCTTGTAGACGATAGTTTATATTTAAATATTACAAACAGATGTACAAACGATTGCTGCTTTTGTATTCGCAGAAACGCAGACGGTGCATACGGAAGCGATTCACTATGGCTGGAATATGAACCATCTATTCACGAAATATCTGAAGATGTTTTTAGCAGAGATCTTTCCTCCTATAAAGAAGTCGTATTTTGCGGTTACGGTGAACCTTTGATACGATTTGATGCGGTTGTTGAAATAAGCCGTCAAATTAAAGCTAAATTCCCTTCCCTGCCAATTCGTATTAATACCAACGGCCAAGGGGAACTTATAAATTATGCAGGTATTTCAAAGCAATTTAAAGGCTTAATAGACTGTGTATCCATAAGTCTTAATGCATCTAATGCAGAAGACTACAATGCTATATGTGAGAGTGTTTACGGATTAAAAGCATTCCCTGCAATTATCGAATTTGCAAAGAGCTGCAAAGATTATGTACCTGAGGTAGTTTTCAGTATTGTGGATATTATAAATGAAGAAGAGATTCATAAATGCGAGAAAATTGCAAAGGAAGTCGGAGTAAAGTTACGAGTTAGACAGAAAGTATAAAAATGCTGACCAAGTGGTCAGCATTTTTTTAAGTCATATCTTCCATTAATTGAACGTCCACTGTTTTTGTTTTCCCATTTCGCCAATAGACAATTTCAATATAATCACCTGGTGCAAATTTATCTTTTTCAGCAACAAATCCGTTGGTATCCGTAAAAGATTTACCGTTTAAGGTAATAATAACGTCACCTGCTCTCAATCCGCATTTATAGGCGGAACTGTCGGTATCAATAGAAACAACGTAGGCGCCTTCGGTTAGTTCATTAAGCAGTGCTGTCTCTTTGTCGAGATAAACAATATTAAGACCAAGTACAGGCTTTCCAACAGGCTTTTCACCGCTTAGAAATCCATTTACAATAACTTGAACATGGGAAGTGGGAATAGAAAATCCCATACCTTCATAAGTATCCTCACCGTCAGACATTATTTTTGAAACATTAATTCCAATTACCTGACCGTACATATTTATAAGCGGACCGCCCGAATTACCCGGATTAAGCTGTGCATTGGTTTGCAGAAGCTCAATTTTTCGCTGATTTACGTAAACACCGGAACGTATTCCCGAAACAATACCGTTTGTGACTGTCTGCGCATATTCTATACCGTATGGAGTACCTATAGTAACAACAGACTCCCCTATTTTAACTGATTCCGAATCACCAAACTGAGCCGGTATAAGCCCTTGTGCTTCTATTTTTAGTAGAGCTATATCGCTATCTGCGTCCATATCAACAATTTTAGCACTATAAGGAATCTCATCATACATTATAATGTATAAAATTTCCGCATCACCAACAACGTGCTCATTGGTAATAATGTAACCATCAGAACTCATTATCACACCTGTGCCAATAGAGGTTCCGTCAGCATCCTCGCCAACAACCACAACAACAGAAGGAGATACCTGTTCAAAAATTTCACTTATACTGTACGGAGAAACTGATTCACTGTCAGGCAACTGAGATAATAACATTTCACCATCAGGTAAACTTTCTTTATCTGCAAATACGTTATCCTTAGCAGAACTATCTGGTTTCGGCTTACTTTCGGGTAGTGGACTGTTTTCAACGTCCGGTTCAGGAATTGAATCAGGGGCGCCATTATTGTATTCTTCATTTAAAACATCCAATATATATTCGGAAAAATAATAAAAACTAGCACAAGAAACAGCTATAAATAAAACTGAAGCAATTATTACAATGATTATAATTTTTGCAGAGGTTCTTTTTTTTGATTCCGGCACAATTGGATCCTGCACCAAATTATTATCTTCTGCACTCATAGAATTTTCTCCTTTAATTTTACGAATTTTTCCGCTGTCTGAAATCAAATTTGCTCTGATTATCATCACCTAATTCAAGCGTAAATGATAAGGTAGTACTGCTGTTAGGTATAGAAGAAACGGAAATTTCACCGTTGTTCAAATTCACCAACATTTTTGAGATGTATAATCCAAGACCGGTACCTTTTTTATCTAAACCACGGGATTTATCGGATTTAAAAAATCTGTCAAAAATAAAAGGAACATCGTCTTTATTAATTCCTTTACCACTGTTTGATATCTCAATCACTGCATTTTTTTTATCCTTGAAAACAATTGCTTTGATCCAGCCACCGTCAGGAGTAAACTTAGTTGCGTTTCCTATAATATTAACAAGCACGCGAGAGATCATATCTTCATCGGCTTTAACGTTAATTCTCTCCTCAAAATCAAATCCAAAATTAAGATCTATTTTTTTATCGGAAATTACTTTTTCAAATGAAAGAAGTACTCTCATTAAGGTTTCATTAATATTAAAAATAGATTTTTTAGGATTAACCTGTCCGGCTTCGAGTCTTGTAACGTCAAGAATTGAATTTACCAGTCTGCTTAACCGTTTTGTTTCATTTGAAATACGCTCTAGGTATTCTTTATGCTTTTCATAAGGTACGGTACCGTCAATGATGCCATCAACGAATCCGCATATTGAAGTAAGCGGTGTTTTTAAATCGTGTGAAATATTAGCCATAAAGCCTCTTCTACTGTTTTCAAGCTGATCCAACGAATCAGCCATATGGTTAAAAGAGGCACACAACTCGGTCATCTCATTTTGACCTGTTACTCTAATCCTTTTTGAAAAGTTACCTTGCGAATATTCCGAAAGGGCTACCTTCATTTCCTTCATGGGACGAACAAGTTCCTTTGATGCAACATATATCAATATCATTGAAATAATCAATACTCCGCATACTGCCAGCAAAAAAAACCGAGATACAACGATCATAGTAGTGACAAATGAGGTAGCGGGGCTTGAAACAAAGACATATCCAACAGGTATATTACTATTTTCCGTATCATAAACAGGTAGCCCTACGGTATATCTGTTTTCTTTAAAAACACCGTAGAGCGTATTATTAGATTTATATATTCCCTGCTCTTTAATAATGGAAATGATATTACCGTCAATCATACGGTCAAAGTAATCCACATTATCTTTTGTCAACCAAATACCGTCATTACCAAATTCATCAACAATGATTACGTCTTTGGATCCGTTTTCACTGATAAGAGAAATGATGTCCTTTAAAACGCTGATATCTTTTTCATTCTCATTTGAATACGCATCAACCGGTTTGGTCAAAACGCTCGAAATAATATCAGAAAGATCCTTTGCGTTATTATAAAGCACCGATTGTTGCTGACCAATTGAATACTGAGCTGTCATAACGATCAAGGCAATACCCAGTATGGTAAAACACGATATAATGGTAAAAGCAGTTGCAGTGTAATATCTGGCAAAAATACTTTTAAACATAAACTACGCCTTATATTGCTTCAAATTTATAACCAACGCCCCAAACCGTCTTAAGTGTCCAATCTTGAGAGGCACCTTCAAGTTTTTCTCTCAGACGCTTAATATGAACGTCAACAGTACGGGAATCACCGTAATACTCGAAGCCCCATACTTCATCCAGAAGCTGATCTCTTGTATAAACCTTATTAGGATTGGATGCCAAATGGAATAAAAGTTCAAGTTCCTTGGGAGGCATTTCAACAATCTTATTCTTTATTTTAACCTGGAAACTAACTTTATCAATTACAAGATTATCAAATTCAATCCTCTGCTTTTCTTCAGTAACGTTAGAAGAACGTCTAAGAATAGCTTTAACTCTTGCAAGTACTTCTTTTGCGTCAAAGGGTTTAACAATATAATCGTCGGTACCAAGATTAAAGCCCTGTAATTTATCAAAGCTTTCGCCCTTGGCTGTAACCATAATAACCGGAATTGAGCTTATCTTTCTAACCTCTTCCAGTACTTTAAAACCATCAATTTTGGGCATCATTATATCAAGAAGGATCAGATCCGGAGAAAACTCTCGAAATGCATCCAAAGCCTGCTCACCATCATTTGCTATCTTTACAATATAGCCGTCTTTTTCTAAATAAAGCCTTAATAAATCGCAAATATTCTCATCATCATCAACAACAAGTATTTTAACGTTAACCATTACAATACCTCCAATATGTAAATTTTTATTATTACAATTACTATTATAGCCATAAAGGTGTTCATATAGTGAAATTTTTGTGAATTACAACTTAATTATACACTAATTAATCTAGAAATGCCAACATTAAATTATAATGATTAACTATTATTGATTTTTTCTTAATTTGTGATATAATAATGAATCGGAGGGTAAATATCTTATGAATATGTCAACAAAAACAATAGCTCAGAATAAAAAAGCTTTTCACGACTATTTTGTTCTTGAACAATATGAAACAGGAATAGAGCTATCCGGTACTGAGGTAAAATCTATCCGTCAAGGTAGAGTTAATCTCAAGGATTCATTCTGCTCAATTGATAAGGGTGAAATTTTTGTTTACGGTATGCATATCAACCCATATGAAAAGGGCAACATATTTAATAAGGACCCTTTAAGAAACAGAAAACTTCTTATGCATAAAAAAGAGATACTGAGATTGTTTGGTACAGTTAAGCAGGAAGGCTATTCTCTTATTCCTCTTTCATTATACTTCAAAGGCCCCAGAGTTAAACTAAACCTAGGCTTATGTAAAGGTAAAAAACTTTATGATAAGCGCGCAGATATAGCAAAAAAAGAAGCCAACCGTGAAATGGAGCGTCATTTGAAGGCTCACAATCAATAATAAGGGGGCGTACCGGTTTCGACGGGGACGACGAACTGTGATAAGCGAGCTGCGGTGCGGGACCGCAAATAAAACCGCAAACTTTAAAATTAAACGCTAACAAAAATTTAGCTGTTGCTGCCTAAGTTTTAGGCGGTCGTCCTGCCGTTGATTGCCATGGCTTCGGTTTGGGCGTGACTTAGTGGCCACCGTGACTATGTTAAGATTTGCGCATAGCATGAATAATGAATCTACCGACCTTATAAGCCTGCTTATGGGCGTATAAGCTAGGGAATCTTAAAACACAAGCTACGCTCGTAGAAAGTTGCACGGACTTGTTTTCGGACAGGAGTTCGACTCTCCTCGCCTCCACCAGAAACGACAGATTTAGAAAAAATCTGTCGTTTTTAATTTTATTTGTTGATTACTCAACCGACAGTATGTTTACCTAATGTAAAAAATTTTGTATTATGATAACGAAAGGAGGCAGCTAAATGGATCAGATCAAGATAGGAAGATTCATTGCAAAACTACGAAAAGAGAAAAAGCTGACACAAGCTAATCTTGCAGAAAAGCTTGGTATTAGTGACCGTGCCGTATCAAAATGGGAATGTGGGAAAAGCCTGCCCGATGCTTCAATTATGCTTGAATTATGCAGCATATTAAGCATTACGGTGAATGAACTATTATATGGAGAAAGAATAGAAATGGATGATTACAATAAAAAAACCGAAGAATTAATATTAGAAATGAAAAAATCCGAAGAGGAAAAGAACAAATCATTAATATCGGCAATGTATATAATATATTCCATTGGAATAATTGCTTTGATCAGCATACTTGCATTGATATATTTTTTAATGGAACCCGGAACTACACAGACTTTATTTGCTATAGGCGCAGTAATTATAATATGCATACCATTGCTTATTGGATTTAGATTGGAAGTAAATGCAGGATACTATAAATGCAAAAATTGCGGTCACAAATTCACAGTCAATTACGGTAAGGCTTTGGTTGCACCTCATTTAAACACAACGAGATTTTTAAAATGTCCTGAATGCAACAAACGTTCCTGGTGCAAAAAAACAATGATCAAATAATAAAAAGACACCTTTTAACATAAAAGGTGTCTTTTTATTACTTTAATTTAAACGAACCGGGACGGGTATCTCCGTTATTGATTTGAAAGACACCGTACCATACGGTGCTGCGAGGACATTTTTCAAAACAAGTTCCGCAATGAATACATTTTTTATAATCTATCTTAGCAATATTATCAGTAATCTTAATTGCATCAGTAGGACAGTTCTTTTCGCAAATACCACAAGAAATACATCCAATACCACAATATGATTTAACCGTAGCACCATCATTATGAGAACTGCAGCCAACCCAATATTCACTTCTAAAAGGAACTAATTTGATAATATTTTTGGGGCATGCCTTTTCACAAAGACCACAACCCATACATTTTTCATATTCAACAACAGCTACGCCATTTTCAACCTTTATTGCACCAAAAGGACACGCTTTAACACAAGTACCGTAGCCTAAACACCCGTATGGACAAGCTTTATCTCCAACGCCTAATCGGGAAACGGATACGCAGTCCATAATACCATCATAATTATACTTTTTGGGAGCCAGATCGATTGTACCTGAGCACATAACCTGAGCTCTCATTTTAATAGGCTTCAGAGCTTTCTGACCTGATAATCTGGAAAGCTTAACTATAGTACGATCGTCAGCAATAGTACACTTATACGGACGAATAGTTTTTTCTGAAAGAGCTCTGGCAAATTCTTCGCAAGAGGAAAACCCACAACCACCACAATTAGTACCGGGCAATTCAGCATTGATTTTTTCAAATAAGGTATTTGTTTCTGAACGCATTTTTCTGGCTGAAAAACCAATTATCAAACCAAATAACATACCTAATATTCCTAGTGGAATAAGAGCTCTTAAAACTAATACTAATATTTCCATAACAAACCTCCCCTATTATATATTAATAACGGAAAAGCCGTTAAAAATCATTGCAAGTAAGGAGGCTGCTATTAATAGAATTGGTTCACCCTTAAAGCTTTCAGGAATATCCTCAGAAAGATCAATACGCTGTCGAATTGCAGAAAACAATACAAGAGCAAGCATAAAGGATAAGCCGGAAGCAAAGCCGTAAAATGTGGTTAAGGCAAAATCATATTGTTTTTGAATGCCTAATATTACACAGCCAAAAATTGCACAGTTTGTTGTAATAAGAGGAATATAAACCCCAAGGGATTTATGCAGTTCAGGAAATTTACTTCTGAAAAACAGTTCTATGAACTGAACGAAAAAAGCTATAATTACAATAAATACGACCGTTTGAAGGTATTCAAGTCCAAAAGGAACAAGAACAAATCTGTTTGCCAGCCAGCAAAGAGCTGACGAAAATGTCATTGTAAATAAAACGGCAATACTCATACTTACAGTTTTCGCTTTACTGTCAGTAACACCTAGAAGCGGGCAAACACCGAGGAATTTAACCAATACAATATTTTCTACAATTATTGCATACATTGCAACAATAAAGTAAGTTTTAAGCATTGTTATTCCCCCTGTTCAATTTAATCTTTTTTACTATTGCACACATAAACCCAAGAACAAGGAAACCACCGGCAGGCAAAAGCATAATAGACATTGGTCTGAACCCTATATATTGACCAAAATCATATCCAAGGATTTCTCCACTTCCTAATATCTCTCTGATTGCAGAAAAAACTACAAGTGCTACAGTATAACCAATTCCGTTTGCAAATGCATCAACAAAAGAATGAATAACATTGGATGTACCGGAAAACTGTTCACATCTTGATAAAACAACACAATTTACAACCACAAGAGAAATATAGAAACCTAAGGAATTTGCTATTTCCGGCAGATACGCCTTAAGGAGCATTTCCGCAGCGGTAACGTAGCCTGCGATTATCATCATATAAATAGGAATACGCACCTTTTCCGGAATGGATATTTTCAATATGGATACAGTCGTACAGGAAAGAAGCATTACACAAATTACAACAATACCCATAGCCAGACCGCTAAGAACAGAAGTACTGACCGCCAATGCCGGGCAAACACCCATTAATCCAACAAGCAAAGGATTATTATTAAATAATCCGCCAATAAATACTTTTGATAATGAATTATCTTTTCTATTATTAAATCTATTCATGGTTATCTCCCACAGAATGATCAAGAGTAACTCTAACCAAGTCAACAGCCTTAAGAGCATTATCAACGCCGGTTCTAACTCCTTCTGAGGTAGCAGTTGCACCGCTAACAGCCGAAATCGTTGTAGAAAACTCTACCGGACGGGATAGACCGATGAATTGCGCAAGGAAGTCGGCCCCGTCGTATAGTAAATCAGTTCCCTTACCTGGCGTTTCACCGCTTTCAAGTATTTTAATCATAACAACTCTGTTTTGATCGTCACTGCCTACGATCATTTCAATGCCCTGGCCGCTGAATCCTGCGGATTTTATAGCAGTGCAATAACCGATAAGCTGCTCATTATCATAAACTTTATAAATAGCGGAAACACCGTTAACCGTATTATTACTGTCAAGCTCATCATATACGTCATCAAATTCATCCGCCATAGGGAAAATAGTTTCAAGGGCATCTTGAGTTGCATTAACCTCATTTGCTCTGATTCTATCTTTAGTATTGTAATATACTAATGAAAGCAATGAACCAACAATAATTATAATAACGGTAAACAATACGGCAGAAATAATAATATCTGCTATACCTGTAGACTTAGTCGGAGTTTCATTTTCCTGTTGCCAAGTAGGTTGTAACGACCACTTCTTTGTATTAGAGGATGGATTCTTATTTTCCTGTATTTTCTCGTTTTCCATAGAAAACACCACCCTTTCCGAATCTTCTGGGTCGGGTTCTGTAGTCCAGAACAACTGTTAAAAGATTCATAAATAATATTGCATAGGTTACACCTTCAGGGTACGCAGAATACTTTCTCATCAGGAATGTTATAACACCGCAACCCAAACCAAAAATAAATTTGCCAAGACGGGTAACTGGTGTAGTAGAATAATCAGTGGCCATAAAAAAGGCACTAATAATTAAACCGCCTGAAAGTACCTGTGCAAGCATATAAGTAACAGGAGTGCCGCTTGTAGGAAAAATATAAGAAAGAATTGCCAAGGCGCCTATAAAAGTAACAGGAATTTCCCAGGAAATAACCTTACGAATAAGAAGATAAGCGCCACCTATAAGTAACAAAACCGTAGATGTCTCTCCTATACAACCGCCTATATTACCCCAAAGAAGATCATTAAAATTAGTAAAAGTATAGTTTAAGGACTGCATAGAGGTTAATGGTGTAACTGTAGAGGCTATTTGAGAAATATCAACGTTACCAAATAACGAAATACCTTCTTCGGAGAAAGGTTTGACCCAAACAGTCATTTCTTTAGGCCACGCCATCGCAAGAAACACTCTTGCAGCCAGGGCAGGATTGAGAAAGTTGTTTCCTAAACCGCCAAATAGTTGCTTCACAACTATGATTGCAAAGAAAGAACCGATGATTGGCATCCATATTGGGATCGTTGAAGGAACGCTCAGAGCAATAAGCAAGCCGGTAACACAGGCCGAAAGGTCATTTACAGTCTGTTCCCTACCCATTATAAGATTAAATAAATATTCAGCACCAATCGCAGAACCAACACTGAGCAATACAATTATTAGTGCTCTAAACCCAAAAAACACACATCCCATTATTGTTGCAGGCATAAGCGCCAATAATACAGAAAACATTACTTTTCGGATTGAATCATTGGATCTGATATGAGGGGATGAAGTTATGACGTATTTATAATCCATATTCCATTTCCTCCTCATATTCATTATCTTTTATTCTGAATTTAGCCATTCTTAATATTTGCACCAAAGGAATTTTAGACGGGCAAACAAAGGAACATGAGCCACATTCAATACAATCGGTAACATTATACTTTTTAAGATCATCATAACGGTCCTGTCTAAAGAATATGTTAATATAAACAGGTAATAGATGAGCAGGACAGCCGTCAACACATCTGCCGCATCTGATACAATTACCGTGAAGATCACCGGAAGTATAATTTTTGCTTAAAGCTAAAAGACCACTGCATTGCTTAATAACCGGCGCTTCCAACGTATGCTGTGCCGTTCCCATCATAGGACCGCCTAATATAACCTTTTGAGGCTGACTTATAAGTCCTCCTACGGATTCAATAACGAACTGCATAGGCGTACCAATTGGAACGAGCGCATTTCTGCTGGATTTAACACAGTCTCCCGAAACAGTAATTACTCTTCTTAAGAGTGGTAATCCGGTGGAAACAGCACGATAAAGAGAGGCGGCAGTATCAACATTAAACACAACACAACCTGCGTCAACAGCCTGTTCGCCGGGCTTGATTTCTCGATGTGTAACAGCAAAAACAAGCTGACGTTCTGCACCCTGAGGGTACTTTGTGTGTAAAGGAATAACTTTAATACCATAAGGTTCAGCAATGATACTCATAGTAGAAATAGCATTGCTTTTATCTTTTTCAATGCCGACGTAAGCAGTCTTTAGGCCAAGTGCTTTCATAAGCATTCTAATACCGCCAACAATGAACTTTGGATATTCGATCATTGCTCGTTCATCAGCAGCTATAATAGGTTCACACTCTGCCCCGTTAATGATTAAGGTATCAACTTTTCTTTCAATAGCAGAACGGATTTTTGCGTGCGTAGGATAACCCTGACCTCCCATACCAACAAGACCGCATTTTCTGGCAAAGTCTATAATATCATCCGGCTCCATCTTGGATACTTCCGCCTTAAATCTTTCGGACACTGTTTCATCTTTAAAGTCATTCTCTATAACAACAGACATTACCTTGTTGCCATTAGGATGCCACTTAGGCCCAACTTCAATAACAGTGCCGGAAACGGGAGTATGTATTGGAACAGACATATATTCTTCTGAGTCTCCAACAACCTGACCTACCAATACTTTGTCTCCACATTTTACAACAGGCTCACAGGCAACACCTATATGCTGAAGCATGGGCAAAACAACATACGGTGGGTCACCAATATGTTCAATCGGACGGTCTTTTGTTAATTTCTTATTTGCAGGAGGGAAAATACCTCCTCTGAAAGTTAACGCCATTTATATAACCTCTCAACAGTGATAAGCAATTATAATATATTATTATATATTATAACCTTAATAAAACAATCTGTCAATCGAATGAAAGAATTGTTTACTTTTATAAAATAAGCGACTCCACAAATTGCGGAGCCGCTTATAATTATATTTCACTTTTAATTCTTTCCAAGGCGCTTTTTTCTATCCTGGATACCTGAGCCTGTGAAATTCCGATTTCTTTTGCGACCTCAACCTGAGTTTTTCCTATAAAAAATCTTAGCGAAAGGATTTTCTTTTCTCTATCACTGAGACAGCTTAAGGCTTCTTTTAATGCAATTTCATCAAGCCAGTTATCATCTGTATTACGATTATCACCAATTTGATCCATAACGTATATAGCATCAGAACCTTCGTTATAAACCGGTTCGTATAGACTGATTGGGTCAACTATTGCATCCAGCGCACATACCACATCTTCAACGGGTATATCCAATTCCTTTGATATTTGATCTACGGTAGGTTCATGTATTCCGCGTTTAGACAGACCTTCTCTTACCTGTAATGCTTTATATGCAATATCACGAAGAGACCTACTTACTCTTACACTGTTATTATCCCTTAAATATCTGCGTATCTCGCCTATGATCATGGGAACAGCATATGTTGAAAACTGAACGTTTAACGATACGTCAAAATTATCAATTGCCTTAATTAGACCTATACAACCAATTTGAAACAAATCATCAAGCTCTTCTTTCCTGTTTGAAAACCTTTGGATCACACTTAATACAAGCTTTAAATTTCCATTAATTAATTTTTCTCTTGCCGCAAGGTCACCTTGTGACGTTTTAATCAACAGTTCTTTCTTTTCATTGCCGGAAAGCACCTTTAATTTTGACGTATTGATGCCACAAATTTCGACCTTATTATAACGCATAGTAATCATACCTCCGAATAAATATGTAATACTATGCCTATGAATTTTATGAAATTCTTTCTATTTCATATTTTAGTCTTTCAAGTATTTTCTTTTCTAACCTTGATATATAAGACTGGGATATGTTAAGTTTATCCGCAACTTGTTTTTGAGTCATTTCCTTATTGTTATTAAGTCCAAAACGCATTATTATTATCTTTTGTTCTCTGTTACTAAGTTTTTTCATTGCCTCTATAAGAAGGCTCTTTTCAACTTCGTTTTCAATATTCTTATTAACTGTATCAGCATCCGTTCCCAAAATATCCGACAACAACAGTTCGTTTCCATCCCAATCAACGTTTAAAGGTTCCTCAATTGATAATTCATTTTTTATATTTGAATTTTTTCGTAGGAACATTAATATTTCATTTTCGATACACCGTGATGCATAGGTTGCCAATTTTATATTTTTGCTTTTTCTAAAGGTATTTACTCCCTTTATTAATCCTATGGTTCCGATAGAGATTAGATCTTCTAAATTAATCCCCGTACTTTCAAAGCGTTTTGCGATATACACAACAAGCCTCAGATTATGCTCGACTAATTTTCCCTTAGCCTCTTCATCATTAAATTCCAGTTTTTCGGTTAATTCATCCTCTTCTTCCTTTGTTAGCGGTGATGGCAAAACGTCAGATCCGTTAATATAATGAACGTAATTACTGGTTATTAGCCTGCATAAGAGATAATATATTTTCTTTACCGTATTTATCATTACTATCTTCCTTCCTCTTAAGGATTGTATATGGCAATATTAATTCAAATTCATTTGTATCACGTAATACATTCTCACTGAATGCCAAAAGACACTCCCCTATATTGTAGAAATCGACGTATACACCTTCACATTTTAATGCCACTATCATATTAGAACCATTGATAGTATTGCATGGCAAGGTTCTTATTCGCTTCTTCCAGCTATATGTTATGTTATCATAGTTTTCACCTATTATACTTTCAAAAACATTAATTGGTATCATACTTTTAAATGTTTTTACGTTTGTGATAATTACAGGCATATCTGATATTGGATCCTTTAAATTACAACCCGTATCAACTAATCCCTTAAAATAATACTCCTGACCATTAAGTAAAATTTTAACTTTTACAATATTGTTGACCGGAATTCTGTTTTCAAGCAGTCGAGATACCCCCCATATGACACCGTATGCAATTGCTGAAAATGAAAAAAGGACAAATACAGGAATATCAATATATAACGCACCATTGTTAAAGGTAGCAACAGCTCCAAACCCTGTAAATTGATACAATAAAAGTATCATACCGCCATATGTCGTTAATGTTAATACTGTTACAACGGCACATTTAATAAAATATTTAACGTTTTTATATTTAAAAATAAATCTGCTTACAATAATGAATAATATTATGGATAGAAAATTACTGAGAATTGGTTTGATTTCAAACAAAAAGGCTGCACATGAATATAAAGCCCCAAGCAACGCACCTATAACGCATTTAATAAAACCCGGCTTTTCTTTAAGAAGAACTGCGGCAGACATTAAAATCAACAAATCTAAGATAAAATTAATAACAAATAATGAATCAATATAAATTACCTGCATAGTTCTCACCTAACCTTCACAAATAGGATTATATCTCTACGAAAAAGTGAAAAATGTCATAATAGGAACCCAATAAAAGTTTTTATTTTTAAAAAGATTTTGAAAATTATGTTGACAAATTAAAGCAGTTGTGCTATTATTATTTGGCGATTAATCATGGCATTAATTCGCGGGTGTAGTTCAATGGTAGAATTCCAGCCTTCCAAGCTGGTTACGTGGGTTCGATTCCCATCACCCGCTCCAATTTAATATATAGATATGCGCCTGTAGCTCAGTAGGATAGAGCAACTGCCTTCTAAGCAGTGGGTCAGGGGTTCGAATCCCTTCAGGCGTACCAATAGATGGTGATTGTAGCTTAGTTGGTTAAAGCGCCAGATTGTGGCTCTGGAGACCGAGGGTTCGAGTCCCTTCATTCACCCCAGAAAAAAAGCAGACTTCCGAAGAAGTCTGCTTTTAAATTTATGATCTGAATTTTCCCGGTGTGATACCGGTTATTTTTTTAAATACCTTACAGTAATAGCTTTGATCCGGGAATCCCATTGCAACGGCAATATCTGCAAGGTCATACTTAGTGGAAAGCAATAGTCTCTTACTTTCCTCTACCCTTATATTATTGAGATACTCCCTGAAGCTTAATCCTACTACTTGTGAAAACAAAGATGAAAAATAGCTGGTACTAAGCCCAACGTATTCAGATATCTGATTAACTGTAAGATGAGAAGAATAATTATCATTCATAAATCTTAAAGCTTTCCGAATATAAGGGTTACTGCCAACTTTACCGGTAAACATTGCGCTCATAAACCCTTCAACAACGTCCTGTAATATCATGCAAAGCTCATCAAATTCCTGCTCATTGTATAATAGATTTAAAAACTTGCTGTTAAGGTTATATATACTGTCAACCTTTGCACCGCCGTCAATAGCTACACGGGAAAGTAAGGTTGTAAGTTCTACGGCGCGTATCCTTATACTTTCCATTTTGCCGCCTTCACTGAAAAGAACATCTCCCAGAAGTTCATTAAGCATTGCTTTAACTTCTTTTATATTACCTGTTCTTACGCGCGCAAGAAGTTCTCTTTCCCTTTCATAAAGACTCACAACATCGTTTTTACCTTCTTCTTCCTTATATACTTGAATAGTTTCATTAATTTTAGCCTGCTGATACATTTTTTGCTGTGTTTGCAACAATAATGCCCGTTCACCCGGCATTAAAGGTGTCAGTAAATGGTCTATAAGTTTTTTTAGCTGACTAACC
This sequence comes from Eubacteriales bacterium, assembly GCA_045541395.1. Taxonomy (GTDB): domain Bacteria; phylum Bacillota; class Clostridia; order Oscillospirales; family UMGS1783; genus JAZRWQ01. The sequence goes on along the minus strand of JAZQIZ010000001.1, from coordinate 172,016 downwards.
TTCTTGGGACTCATAACAATAATATTGCCTAATTCTTCGTAAAGTTCTAGGCAGAAGACGGGATCAATTTTATATTTATCAACAAGCTCACTTACAATGCTGCTATCCGGAGCCTCTATAACAAAGGGCCCGATTATAACACTTCCCAAAAGCTTACCACGATCAGTCAAAGGGAAGGCAATATGATTCAAATTCGCATGACACGGAAAAATATAGCTTTCACCTAATTGCTGAGCTATCTCCCCTGCTTTCATATGCATATTAAAGCATTCGCCTTTTTCAAAAACTTTCTTTTTAACTAAAGAACAGTAATTAGTTGTTTTACCAAAGGACATAAGCATTTCACCGCGATTATCAATAAGCTGTATTGATAATGATGTAAATTGCTGAAGATTATCCAATACTTCACTAATTCTGCTTTGGGGTAAGATGGCAAATAATTCGGAATTCATAGATTATCACCTAATAAAAAAACAAAAAAAAGTTTATTTTAACAATACTATCATTACGAATAAGATTATACTACAATCAAGATAAAAAGACAATAATTATTTTATTTACTATTAAAATGGGAGGAAATAATAATGGACGTAAAAGAAATTTCTTTAAAATTGCAGGAAGGCAAATTCAAAATGGTAAAAGAGCTTGTACAGCAGGCGGTTGATGAAGGCATCCCTGCTAAAACAATCTTAGAAGAAGGCTTACTTGACGGTATGAACGTTGTTGGCGAAAAGTTTAAAAACAATGAAATTTACGTACCTGAGGTTCTTGTTGCGGCTCGCGCTATGCAGCAGGGTACTGCTATTCTTAAACCCCTTCTTGCTGAAGAAGGCGCAAAGGCTAAGGGCAAGGTTTGCATTGGTACCGTTGAAGGTGACCTTCACGATATAGGCAAGAACCTTGTTAAGATGATGCTTGAAGGCAAAGGTCTTGACGTTGTTGATCTTGGCACAAACGTATCCCCTGCAAAATTTATTGAAGCAGCTAAGGATCAAGGCTGTAAAGTTATTTGCTGCTCCGCTCTTTTAACAACAACTATGGGCGTTATGGCTGACGTTGTTAAAGCAGCAGAGGAAGCAGGCATCAGAGAAGAAGTTAAGATCATGGTGGGCGGCGCTCCTGTAACAGAATCCTTCTGCCAGCAGATAGGTGCAGATGCTTATACTTGCGACGCTACTTCCTGCGCAGAAAAAGCAGTTTCTTATTTTGAATAATGATCAATAAACTATTAGATATCGCTATAGATTCAGGCGCATATAAAGCCGAAATCATAGCCAAAGACAAAATTGTTTTATCCCCTTATTTCAGAGAGGTCTGTGCATCGAATCAATGCGGTTTGTACGGTAAGAATTGGATGTGCCCTCCCTGTATTGGTGAGATAAATGAATTGATTGAAAAAGTGCGTTCCTTCTCCAAAGGCGTTTTATATCAAACTGTATATGAAATTGAAGACAGTTATGATTTTGAAGGCATGATGGAAGCAGGCAAAAAGCACGAAGAATTAACAATTGAAATCCAAAAAGCAGTTAAATCGTATATGAATGATGAATTCCTACACTTAAGCGGCGGAGGATGTAAGATTTGCGATGAATGCGCAATTCATTCAAATGAGCCTTGCCGTCATCCGGATTTAGCCCTTCCTCCAATGGAAGGCCATGGGATTGACGTATATAATACATGTAAAGATACATCACTGAAATATATAAACGGTGAAAACACTGTAACTTATTTTGGATTGTTGCTAATAAAGGAGTAAATATAAGGATGGCAGTACTTACTGTTTTACAAAACGGAAAAGAATTGAAAGCCCCCTTTGAAGGCGCTCCTTTAGTATGTGAAGTTTTAGAGGGTGCGGGCATATTTGCTCCGCACCCTTGCGGTAAAAAAGGTATATGTAAAAAATGCAATGCATTTTTTATAAACTCTGACGGCACCTTTGAAGGCCTTACCTGTAATACTGTTATTACCAATGACACAACAGTCATTTTAAAGGACAATAAACCAATACAGCAAATTGCAAAAGGAAATAAGCAATTTTTTACACCTATCGCACCCTATTGCGAAGGTTACGGTGCAGCTATAGATATTGGAACCACAACGGTCGTATTAAATCTTTGCGATATTGAAAACGGTAAAGTTATTTATACTTGTGCAAAGCTAAATTCTCAAAGCGCTGTTGCATCTGACGTAATGGGTAGAATAGATGCTGCCCTTACAGGAAAAGCACATATATTAAAAGAACAAGTTATTTCTGACATTAATGAATTATTAGAAAATGCTTGCAATAAGTGCAACATTTCGATCTGTGACGTAAAAGGTCTTGTTATTACCGGCAATACTACAATGATGTATCTTCTAACAGAAAAAAATCCTAAAAGTATTGCAACCGCTCCTTTTGATGCTGATGAGCTTTTTGGTTATGAAACCACTGTACTTGGTAAAAAAGCATATATACCCCCTTGTATGAATGCGTTTGTTGGGGCGGATGTTACCTGTGCCGTTCTTTCGAGCGGCATGTGCAATGAAAATATTAATTTATTATGTGACCTTGGCACAAACGGTGAGGTCGCACTATGGAAAAATAAAAAATTATACGTAACTTCAACTGCTGCCGGTCCTGCATTTGAAGGAGTTGGAATTTCCTGCGGTTGCCAGAGCATTGAAGGTGCAATTGATAAAGTAGCAATAAATAACGGCAAAGTGGAAATACATACAATTAATGATTGCACACCTGTTGGAATATGCGGTTCTGGCCTTATTGATGCTGTTTCTACCTATTTGGACTTTGAAATAATAGATGAAACCGGGGCTGTCGATAATGATATTTCTCTTTGTAAAAACGTTACAGTTACAGGAAGAGATATTAGGCAATTCCAACTTGCCAAAGCAGCCATATGCGCAGGTATTCTAACTGTCATCAGTAAATCCAATATAAAACCTGAGGATATAAAAAACTTATATATTGCAGGCGGTTTTGGTGCGCATATTAATATTAACAGTGCAATAAATACAGGTCTTATTCCTAAAGAATTTAAAAATAAAGAGCTTATCTTAGGCAATGCCTCCCTTGCCGGAGCAACCGAGCTGATATTTAATAGAAATCTGATTTCGGAACTAGAAGTTTTAGCTTCAAATTCTGAACATATAAATATTGGCGGAGACGAGCTGTTTAATAATAACTATATTGAACAAATGATGTTTGAAAGGCAATAATAAATGATTATGAATATGAAAAATTGGGTAGCTGACCAAATCAACGCACCCCAAAAAAAAGCAATGCCTATACTTTCCTTTCCTTGTGTAAGCTTAATGGGTATATCCGTTAAAGAACTGATAAACTCCAGTGAATATCAGGCTCAAGGCATGATTTTAACATCTAAAAACATTGATAGTGCTGCTTCTGTATCTCTTATGGATCTTTCGGTTGAAGCTGAAGCATTTGGCGCAACAATCAGTGTCAGCGATACAGAAGTTCCTACAGTTATTGGTGCTATTGTATCCGAAGAAGAAGAGGCTGATTCTCTTAAAGTTCCTAAGGTTGGAGATGCAAGAACAGGTCTTTATATTGATGCCATTAAAATTGCAACTAAAGAAATTACTGACAGGCCTGTATTCGCAGGTGTAATTGGACCTTTTTCATTGGCAGGTCGTCTTATGGACGTAAACGAAGCAATGATCTATTGCTATGCTGAGCCTGACATGGTTCATAAAGTTCTTGAAAAGGTAAGCGATTTCACAATTGAATATTGTAAAGCTTACAAAGAAGCAGGCGCTAACGGTGTGCTTATGGCAGAACCTTTGGCGGGGCTTTTATCTCCTAATCTTGCAAAAGAATTTTCTCATCCTTACGTTAAAAAAATAATTGATGCTGTTCAGGATGACAACTTTGCGGTAATTTATCATAACTGTGGCAATAATGTTGTTCCTATGGCAAAGGATATTTATGAGATCGGAGCAATGGGATATCACTTCGGTGATGCTGTTAAAATGGAGGATATGCTTCCGGATTCACCGGACGACGTACTTGTAATGGGTAACCTTAGTCCTTCCGAACAGTTATTAAACGGCACCGTAAATTCTGTTTATGAAACCACAATAAAAATTATGAACAATTGTTGTTATAAAAACAACTTTATTATTTCAAGTGGATGCGATATTCCCCCCATGACTCCATGGGATAATATTAACTCTTTCTTTAAGGCAGTGAATGATTTCTACAACAAATGAGGATTATAATATGACGAGAAAAGAAGTAGTTAAAAAAGCAATAAAATTCAATACTCCCGGAAGAGTTCCAAAATTCTTTTTTAACGGAGATCTTTCACGTTCAGACATAGTAATGGTTGTATGTGAAGATTGGGCCATGGGAGAAAAGCAGGACGGTGTTGAATGGGGATTCACCTGGGACATAGAACCGGGCGAATCTGCTCCTATGGGGGTACCGCATTTTAATCCAATAGCCAATATTGAAGACCTTGATAACTATATTGCAACAAAGCTTCCTGACCCTAACAGAGCTGACCGATTTCGCAGGCTTAATGACTATGAGGTTGGCGACAGATACCTTATGGGCAGTACATTCTTAAGTGGTTTTACTGTAATGATGATGCTCAGAGGTTTTGAAAATCTTATGTGCGACCTATATATGGAACCTGAAAACGTTAAAAAACTTGCTGATGCTGTTTTCGGTGTTGAAAATCGTATAATAGAAAATATGCATAAGCTGGGGTTTGACGGTGTTGCTCTGTTTGATGACTGGGGCACACAACGTTCACTGTTTATTTCACCTGAAATGTGGAGAGAGCACTTTCTTCCACATTATAAAAAACAGTTTGATCTTGCGCATAGCCTTGGCATGGACGTATTCTTCCATACCTGCGGAGTTGTATATCCAATTATTAAAGATCTAATAGATGCAGGTGTAGATATACTTAACTTAGGGCAAATAAACCTAAACGATCCCGAAAATCTTGCTAAGGACTTTAAAGGAAAAGTTTGCTTCTGTCAACCTCTCGATTATCAAAAAACCTGCATTTCCGGCACAAAAGAAGATATTTTTGCAGAAGCAAAATACATTCACAGCCTGTTAGGCGATGAAAAAGGCGGTTTTATTCCTGAAATCTTTGATTTTGATTTAATGGGTTGGCAGCCTGAAGATCCTATGAGCACAGAATATCAGATACAGGCCTTTGAACAGTTATAAAATAAGACGTTGCTATACAGCAACGTCTTTTCTTATTTTACATTTTCCTGAAGCATTAACGCAATATCAGTGAATTCTTCAGGTCGAATTTTTAATACTTCGCGATCATAAGTAAATAATCCGTTTGTTTCATCTTCAATATCGGATACCTGCGTATATATAGCACAGCATAATCCCTTTTTTGCAAGAGGAATAATTTTATCAAGATATAACTTTCTAATCCCTTCAACTAAGCTGCCTCTGTCATAATAACTGCCATAACCATAGGTTTTATCATTATTATAAACATGACCTTCCGGTTTCCAGGAATAGCCTCCGCATTCAGTGAGACATAGAGGTTTCTTCCTTGCCTTAAGCTTCTTTTTCTGGAAGTATATATGCCAACTATCAACATCGGTTTTGCCTCCAAAAAACCAACCGGAAGCTGAATCAATAAAACGAGTATTATCCATTTCTTTTAAATGATTATACATTTTGGTGCTTGAAAATTGCCCCCAACCTTCATTGAATATTGTCCAGTAGCAAATACAGGGGTGATTATACAACCCGATAACAGTTTGATCCATACTGTCAATAAAATTTTCTCTTGTTTCTTTATCCATATGCAAAAAGTTATCCAGAGCATATTTAAATGAAACGGCAGGAAAAGCGGTGTCGCGAAAATATTTATAATCTCCGTTATTAACCATATCCTGAAAAACAACCATACCTAATCTATCGCATTCATAGTAAAACAGTTCAGGTTCAATTTTAATATGCTTTCTTAAGGTATTAAACCCTAAAGATTTCATTGCAAGAATATCTTTTTCGTAACCTTTCTCCGTAGCGGGTGTAAATAACCCGTCACTCCAATAGCCTTGATCTAGTAGACCATGGAAGAAATATGGCTTACCATTTAAACACAAACGTTTGTACCCTTTAATTTCTTTGATTTCAAGTGTACGTAAAGCAAAATAAGAACTTACGCTATCATATTGAGTAATAATAGTAAATTCATATAGATAAGGATCATCCGGGCACCAAAGCCTTGGCTCAGCAAAAGCAATTACAGCTCTGCCGTCCACTAATGCAACTTCCCTTTTCCCATCAGGCGTATCAACTATAATCCTTCCCTCCGACACGCCAGTTACAATTATTTCGGCATAGTCCGATCCTGTATTGATCCTGACGCTCCTGATATATTCATCAGGAACACTTTCCAGCCAAACTGTTTGCCAAATGCCCGAAACCGGAGTATACCACATACCGCCTCGGTTATGCTTTTGTTTTCCGTAAGGCAATTTGCAATTACTTAAATGATCTTCAACTCTTACTGTAATGATATTATCTGCCATTAAATAATCGGTTATATCAAAGCTGAAAGGATGATAACCTCCTTTATGACTTCCAACCAATTTTCCATTAACATACACATCCGCAAACTGGTCACAGGCGCCAAAGTGCAGTATTACCTTTTCCCTAAGAAAATCTTTCGGCAAAGAAAATGACCTACTATACCACAATACATCTTCTTCTTTGAAACACTTATGAATACCTGAAAGCAACGTTTCCGGAGAAAAAGGAACAAGTATTTTATCTGAATATTCTATAGGTTCATCTCCATTTGTAACAGCGAATCCCCAATAACCGTTAAGGTTATAAAACGAATCTCTCTTTAATTGAGGACGGGGATAGCTATTCCATGGAATTCCATTAAGTTCCTTGCCTTCCTTTGTGTATAAATCAATATATTCCGCCATAATACACCTCAAATTATTTATAGTTTATATGGACTATTTATATTTTTTCGGCAAAAAATCCGTTAACTCCAAGGTGATACACCTCTTTAAAACCAACAGACTTAAGTATTTCTTTAGACTCCTTTTCAAAGAAATCTATGGTATTGATAGAATGAGTATCAGTAGTAATTATAACTCTACCATGCTTTTCAAAAATTCTTTCAAGTAAAAATCTGTCAGGATAAGGTCTTTCCATATATCCTCGACTAATGGCACCGCTATTGATTTCAAAAACACTATTTGATTTTATAGCCTCATCTAAGGCATTTAAGGCAATTTCTTTGTATTCTTTTGAATCTTCATCAAAGAATCTGTTATTTTTATTGAACTTACAGATGAGATCAAAATGGCCTATAATATCCGGCTTAACTGTATTTATAAACCTGGAAAACTGTTTATAATACTCATAAATAAACTCTGATACTTTACCATTAAAACCTTCAGATATTGATTGCAAGAAACATTCGGGAGAATGATCAACCATATAATATGTATCGTTTTCCGCCTTCACTGCATGAGAAGAACCTATAATATAATCAAAGATTTTATATGGATAATCATCAGGGATAGTTTCATCGATTTCAATTCCGCAAAGGATATCCATTTTGCCGGTATATTCTTCCTTTAAGGTCATAGCAGTATTATAATAATCCTGTAACACTGATTCTTTCATGCCGAAATCATAATCGGGAAAGTAAGAGTGGCTTGAAAACCCATATACCTTAATTCCAAGTTCATATGCTGATTTTGCCATTTGAGCCATTGTATTTTTGCCATCGCAAAAATCGGAATGTGTGTGTACGCAAGAAATCATTGCATTCTCTCCTGCTTAACTTTATGGTCAATTACGTGTCTCTTAGATAATTCTTCCGTAACGTCCTCAAGAGTGATATCTGCATTAACCATAAGAACCATACAGTGATAAATTAGATCTGCAAGCTCATAAATTGTTTCTTCTTTATCTTCTTTTGCACCTGCAATTATTACTTCAGTACACTCCTCACCTATTTTTTTCAGTATTTTATCAAGGCCCTTACTAAATAAATAAGTAGTATAGCTACCTTCTTTGGGGTCGTCTTTTCTGCCCTTAATTAAATTATACAGGCCTTCATAGCAAAAGGGCTTGATTTCATCGCTGACAAATATAGGATCATAAAAACAACTTTCACTGCCCGTATGGCACGCAGGACCATCCTTCTTAACCTCTACTACAAGGGCATCGCCATCACAATCTGCAGTAATAGAAACTACATGTTGGAAATTACCGCTGGTTTCACCCTTGCGCCACAGACACTGTCTGCTTCTACTGAAAAAACAAGTCTTTTTTTCTGCAATGGTAATAGCAAGACTTTCTTCATTCATGTATGCTAAAGTTAAAACCTGCTTTGTATAATGATCCTGAACAATTACAGGAATTAAACCTTTTTCATCAAATTTTAAACTCATTATTATACCCTCATTTCAATTCCGTTTGTTCTTAAATACTGTTTGAGTTCTGTAATAGATACTTTTTTAGTATGAAAAATGCCTGCCGCTAAGCCTGCATCAATTTTAGAATTACTTTCAAATAAAAGCTTAAAATCCTCCATACATCCGGCTCCACCGGAAGCAATAATAGGAACATCAACCACCTCGGAAATAGCATTCAACAGTTCAATATCAAAGCCGTTTCTTACACCATCAGTATCTATACTGTTAATAACCAGCTCTCCCGCGCCTTTTTGCACTCCCAGCTTTGCCCATTCAATAGCATCAATACCTGTATTATCTCGTCCGCCTCTGGCAAACACAGAAAAACCTTTTTCTGTACGCTTAACGTCCATTGAAAGCACAACACACTGATCACCGTATTTTTTTGCTGCCTGTTCTATAAGATCAGGATTTCTTATTGCGCCACTGTTTACGCTTACTTTATCGGCTCCACACTTTAGTACCCTATCAAAATCATCAAGGGTATTAATGCCACCACCTACAGTAAGGGGTATGAAAACCTGATTAGCAACTGAAGTTAAAATATCGGTAAAAAGCTTACGACCATCAAAGGTAGCGGTAATATCATAAAACACAAGTTCATCGGCACCTGAGTCGTTATAAAATTTTGCCATATCTACAGGATCGGCAATATCCTTAATTCCTTCAAAATTAACGCCTTTAACTACCCTGCCGTTTCTAACATCAAGACAAGGTATTATTCTTTTTGTTATCACTGTCTGCCTCCACAATCAATGGCTTTAGAGAGGTCCAATGTCCCTGTATATAAAGCCTTACCTAAAATTGCATTTGCAATATTCATATTACTAAGTTCAGCAATTTCCTCAAGAGATGAAATTCCGCCGCTTGCAGTTATATTAAGACCGTCGATTATTGAAAGCTCTTTGTATAATGGAATATTAGTGCCGCACATATTGCCATCCTTTGCAATATCAGTATAAATTACTGTATCTACACCCATATCCCTTAATTTATAGCAAAACTCAATACCATTGACTTCAGTAACGTTTAACCAACCGTCAACTGCAACGTATCCGTCTTTTGCATCTACGCCTACAGCAATTTTGTTACCGTATTTTTTAATCGCTTCCTTTAAAAATTCAGGATCGTTCACAGCAGCAGTACCTAAAATTACCCTACCGGCACCAACTTTCAGATATTCTTCTATTCTTTCAAGGTTTCTTATTCCGCCTCCAACCTCACAAAACATTCCGGTTGCAGCTACAATATCCTTAATAACGCCAAAATTGGACATAGTACCATCTTTCGCACCGTCAAGGTCTACAATATGCAGATATCTTGCACCTGCCTCAAAAAAGCTTTTAGCAACCTCTACGGGGTTATTACTGTATACTGTCATACGGTCGTAATCTCCCTGAGTAAGCCTGACAGCTTTTCCGTTTCTTAAATCTATTGCAGGATATATTTTCATTATTAGCTCCTTACATTTCACAAAAAGCTTTAAGTATATTAATTCCGCAGTTACCACTCTTTTCCGGATGGAACTGAGTTCCCATAACGTTGCCGTTTCGAACTGAGCCTGTAACAGAAATACCGTATTCACTAACCGATGTAATATACTCCTTTGAAGTTTTTGCATAAAAACTGTGTACGTAATATACATAGGAATCTTTGTTTAAATACTTAAATAACGGTTCGTCTGTAACGAATTCTAGCTTGTTCCAACCTATATGAGGAATCTTTAAACCTTCACATTCTTTTTCATCTTTTAAAGGAATTACTTTACCGGGAATAAAGCCAAGACCACTGTGTTCACCGTATTCATAACTCTTTTCAAACAATAACTGCATTCCAAGACAAATACCAAGCATCGGCTTACCATTATTCACCTGCTCCTTAATAATCGGTACCAGATTGGAATCAAAAAGCTTTTTGGCAGCATCTTCAAAAGCTCCTACACCAGGCAGCACAATTCTGGATGCACTCTTAAGCACTTGCGGATCATTTGTAACAACACAATCTGCGCCGCAAGCAGAAAAACTTGATTTTAAGCTAAACAGATTACCAACTCCGTAATCTATTATAGCAGTAACATTCTTAGCCATTATAATATACCTTTTGTACTGGGAATTTCATTTGAAAAAGCACTGTCAATTCCAACTGCCTGTCGCATAGCCTTACCAAATCCCTTAAATGACGCCTCTATAATGTGATGTGTATTACTGCCTGACATTTTCTTTATATGCAAAGTAACACCTGCAGTACGGCAAAACGCCATAAAGAACTCCTCTACAAGTTCAGTGTCAAAATCACCAACCTTAGGATTCTCCAACTCTAAATTACAGGCACAGAATGATCTGCCGGAAATATCAATAGCGCAAAGAACCAAAGCTTCATCCATAGGAAGATAAAAATTGCCGTATCGCGAAATTCCTCTTGCATCACCTAGGGCCTCTTTTAATGCCATGCCCAATGCTATACCTATATCCTCGGTTGTATGGTGATAATCAACATAAGTATCCCCAATACAATTAACGGTAAGGTCCATACGGGAGTATCTTGTAAATAACTCAAGCATATGATTCAAAAAACCGCAGCCGGTATTGATCTCATACATACCGGAACCGTCAATATTAAGTTTTAAAAAAATATCAGTTTCGGTAGTTTTTCTGTTGATCTCAGCAACTCTCATTTTTACTCTCCTTAATTATCAAATCTGTTTTATTTAAAAGGATCTCCATATCTTCTTTTGTGCCAATTGTTATTCTTACGTAATCAGAAATTCTGGCTTTATTAAAATATCTTACAAGAACACCATTTTTCTTAAGCATTAAATAATACTCTTCACCGGAAATATTACATGGCTTTACAAATATAAAGTTTGCTAAACTATCTATAACCTTAAAGCCTTTGCTTCTGAGTTCATTAACAGTGAACTCTCGGGTGTCTATAATATTTGCTCTACAGTTTTCAAACCAATCATTATCAAGTATTGATAACCTTCCTGCAAGAGCCGTAAGACGGTTTACGTTATAAGGATTAAAACTGAATTTAATTCTGTTTAAGTCACCTATCAACTCTTCACTGCCCATAGCATATCCAAGACGGGCGCCTGCAAGCTGACGTGACTTTGAAAAGGTTCTTACAACTAAAACGTTATTATAATTATTTATAAGTCGCAGCGCGCTTTCTGCCCCGAAATCCACATAGGCTTCATCTACAATAACTACGTTATCCGGATTGCTTATTGCAATTTCTTTTATCTCATCAACAGAGATCGCCTTACCTGTAGGTGCATTAGGATTAGCAATAACGCACATCTTACTGAGTCCCAGATAATCCTTATAATCAATAGAAAAATCATCTTTCAATGGAATTATAGTTTCTTCCAGACCGTAAAGCTCGGTAAATACAGGATAAAAACCATATGTAATATCTGCATAAGCAACACCCCTTGAACCCCATGCTAAAAATGCAAAGCTTAAAACTTCATCACTGCCGTTAGAACAAAACACGTTTTTAGGGTTAAGTCCATGATACTGCGCAATTGCATCAATAAGGTCTTTTAATTCGGGGTCAGAATACAGCCGAAGATTATTTACCTCATTTTCATTTAAAGCCTTTGCAATTGCAGGTGCAGGTGGATATGGGGATTCATTAGTATTTAATTTAATATATTTCATATCCTGCGGCTGTTCACCCGGAATATACGGTTTCAAAACGTTAAGCTTTTCTGAAAGAAACCTGCTCATTATGTATCCTCTTTTCAATCCTCAAATCTAATTGCAATACTTCTCCCATGAGCGGTAAGACCTTCACGGGTAGCAAAATCTACTATACGCTCCTGAACCTTACCAAGAGCTTCTTTGCTGTAATAAATAAAACTGCTTCTTTTAACAAAATCATCAACGCCCAAAGGACTGGCAAATCTTGCAGTACCGCTAGTGGGTAAGGTATGATTAGGCCCTGCAAAGTAATCCCCCAAAGCTTCGGGAACATTCTTACCAAGGAATACACTACCTGCGTTCTTTATATATGGCAGTAGCCCCATAGGATTATCAACGCTAAGTTCAAGATGCTCAGGAGCGTATTCGTTTGCAATATCAACTGCATCCAAAATATTATTAACAACTATGATCTTACCGTTATTATCTATACTTTCGCGTGCTATTTCATATCTCTCCAGTAAAGGAAGCTGAACTTCAAGCTCATCTCTCACTGCCTCTGCCAACTCCAAGCTATCTGTAACAAGAACGGAAGATGCAAGTTTATCATGTTCTGCCTGAGAAAGCAGATCTGCAGCAACATAAGCAGGATTACAACTGCCATCAGCAACAACAAGTATTTCGCTGGGGCCCGCAACCATATCTATTGCAACTTTTCCAAAAACCATACGCTTAGCCGTAGCAACAAATACATTTCCGGGGCCAACGATTTTATCTACAACAGGAACAGATTCAGTACCATAAGCTAAAGCCGCAATAGAGCCCGCACCGCCGATTTTAAATATTCTGTCAACACCTGCAAGGTGGGCTGCAACCAGGATTTCATTGGCTATTCTGCCGTTTTTATCGGGCGGAGTAACCATAATTATTTCCTTGACTCCGGCGATCTTTGCAGGTACAGCATTCATTAATACCGTACTGGGATAACTTGCAGTTCCGCCTGGAACGTAAATTCCGACTCTTTCAAGAGGAATCACTCTTTGTCCGAGTACAATACCCTCTTTTGCATCCGCAACAAAACTTTGTCTCACCTGACGTTTGTGAAAATCCGAAATGTTCTCTTTTGCCATTTCTAAGGTTACAATAAAATCTCTGTTTATTTCATTAAGTGCAGTATCTATTTCCTGTTGAGAGACTTCAAGTTCTTCTAGTAATGCACCGTCGAATTTTAATGCATATTCATAAAGCGCCTCATCGCCATTCTGTATAACATTTTCTATAATATCCTTAACTATGGTATCAACCTGTGGAGTTTCAGGCAAAACTCTGTCCAGCAATTCTTTTTTTGAGCATTTATTTGAATCAAAAATTTTAATCATTACCAATAGCCTCCTTAAGCTTTTCTACCATACAGTCTATCTCATTCTGTTTAAACTTATAGCTAGACTGATTAACTATAAACCTTGCTGATATCTGCATAAACTCTTCTATAACAACAAGGTCATTTTCCTTTAGTGTACTTCCGCTTTCAACAATATCTACAATAACATCGGACATTCCAAGTATAGGTGCAAGTTCAATGCTGCCATGCAAAGGAATAATGTCAATAACTCTTCCCTTATTTGCATAATGCTTGTTAGCTATATTGACAAACTTGGTTGCAACACGAAGTGCCCTATCGGTATCATCCTGAAAATTACGTTTTGCCGCAACCGCCATTCGGCACTTACCAAAACCTAAATCCAGAAGTTCATAAACGTTAGCTTCTGTTTCAGACAAAATATCCTTACCTGCTATACCTACATCAGCAGCGCCTCTTTCAACATATACTGTAACGTCAGATGGCTTAACTGTAAGATATCTTACACCGGCCTCTTTATTTTCAAATACAAGTTTACGGCTGCTTTCGTTCATTTCCGGACAGCCATACCCGGATTGTTCCAATATTTTATAAACAGAATTACCAAGTCTGCCTTTTGGTAATGCGATTGTCAGCATTTACATTTCCTCCACAAGCTCACCATTAAAAATAATCTCTTCTTTAGCTCTAATATCTGTTTTCAAACCTTTGAGACACGCATAAACAGTTTTACCCTCTTTTATAAGTGTGTTAATAAATTTATTGAGGTCAGAAATATCATCTTCGGAATCATATTTAATTATTATATCACAATCATAATCATATTTCGAGGCTAAAATATAACTTAATTCATTTAAATAGATAGCAAAACCAATTGCCCCACCGCTTTTTCTTAGTTTTTTTAGTATTCTGTCATACTGGCCACCGGATAGTACTTTAGCAGGTAACCCATTTATATAACCATTAAATATTATACCGTTATAATAATCCGAATCACCAACAACAGAAAGATCAAGTCGGACAGGACAAATACCCTTGTTATCGGATAATAATTTACCAAGTGTCACAAGCTGCTTAAGAGCAGCAGCACACTCATCTGTAGAGCACAAAGCTTTAGCCTTATCAATTACAGTATTCCAATCACCAAACAAAAACGGTATCTGAGAAATAGCTTCAGCTCCTTGCTCTTCGATGCCAATAGATAAAACATACTTTCTAATACCGGCAGAGTTTTTACCGGCAATTAGCTTTAGCAATTCAGGAATATATTCAGAAGAAATATTATAATAATTAAATAAGCCAAAAACATAACCCATATGACTTATTTCCAAAAGACTATCTTTAGAAACAGTATTCAAGCTGCGACCAGCTAAATATAATGTTTCAGCAATAGCGTAATCGTCAATTACACCGATTCTTTCTAAGCCCATTTGCTCAATTTCACAATAATTGCGTTTGGCCTTATCAGGGCGATAAACGTTTTCAATATAATACAATCTCTGTTCTCGGTCCATTGCTGCATATTTTACTATAGACAATGTAACGTCAGGCTTAAGAGCAAGTAGTTTACCATCAAGATTAGTAAAGGAAATAACAGACTCACTAACAAGAAAATCCTTATTATTCATATACAAAGAATACTCTTCAAATCTATTCATTCTGTATTTCTTATAACCATATGCCTCAAAAATACTACGAAGCTCAAGTATTAAACTTTCCTCTTTATTAAGTATGGAATTTATCATTTCAGACTCCTTATTTGCTTTATCGAATTAAAGTGATGAACCAATAAAGTGATTATAGCATATCCCTAAGTATTATGCAACCCCTATTTTTAAAATAATATAATAAAAATTACTTGTAATATGCCGAAAATAATGATAAAATATTTTTTATATTTAATCAAGTGAAAAATGAGTATTTATTCATTTTTTTGCAAAAAAGCGAGGTAAGCATTATGCCCATTACTGATTTTCTTGAAAAGAATGCTCGATTATACCCTAACGAGGTTGCTCTTGCTGAAATTACTCCGCAAAATCAACCGGAACGAAATATTACCTGGAGAGAGTATAATCTTATCGAAGCAACCGAAAGTGAAAAATATCGCAGGGAAATAACCTGGCGTGAATTCGATACAAACTCAAATCGTTTTGCAAATCTTCTTATAACAAGGAGAGTAAAAAAAGGTGATAAGGTTGCTATCCTGCTAATGAACTGTATTGAATGGCTTCCTATATATTTTGGCATCCTTAAAACAGGTGCACTTGCTGTACCTATGAACTACAGATACACTTCCGATGAAATAGCATACTGTGCCGATTTGGCAGATTGTTCAATCCTTATTTTTGGACCTGAATTTACAGAACGAATTGAACAGATAATGGACAAGCTTTCTAACATAAAGCATTTCTTTTTTGTAGGAGAAAGAAATGATACCCCTACATTTGCAGATAATTATGCTGACATGGTATATTGCTGTTCTTCTATTGTTCCACCTACAGACATTCAAGATGAAGATGATGCCGCTATTTATTTTTCATCAGGCACCACAGGCTTTCCCAAAGCGATCTTACATAGTCACAAGGCCCTGGTTTCTTCCTGTTTAACCGAACAGGCGCATCATCAGCAAACTAAAGACGATGTATTTTTATGCATCCCTCCCCTATATCATACCGGTGCTAAAATGCATTGGTTCGGCAGTTTATTATCTGCGTCTAAGGCAGTTATCCTCAGAGGCGTAAAGCCAGAATGGATTTTACAGTGCGTTTCAGAAGAAAAAGCCACTATAGTTTGGCTTCTTGTTCCCTGGGCACAGGATATTCTCGATGCTATAGAAAGCGGAGAGGTTAAATTATCTGATTACCGTTTAGGTCAATGGCGACTTATGCATATTGGCGCACAGCCTGTTCCTCCAAGCCTTATCAGAAGATGGAAATCTGTCTTCCCTGAGCATCAGTATGATACCAACTATGGTCTCTCCGAATCTATTGGCCCCGGCTGTGTACATCTTGGAATGGAAAATATACATAAGGTTGGCGCAATTGGTGTTGCTGGTTACGGATGGGAAACAAAGGTTGTTGACGAGAACCTTAATGAGGTACCTCAGGGGCAGGTTGGCGAACTTGCAGTTAAGGGCCCCGGTGTTATGCGTTGTTACTATAAGAATCCAGACGCTACAAATGAAGTTATTAAGGGTGAGTGGTTGCTTACAGGCGATATGGCCAAGATAGATGAAGACGGATTTATATATCTTGTTGACCGTAAAAAAGATGTTATTATCAGCGGCGGTGAAAACCTGTATCCTGTTCAGATTGAAGATTATCTCAGAGCAAACGATAAAATCAAGGATGTTGCTGTTATTGGTCTTCCTGATTCACGCTTAGGAGAAATCGCAACTGCAATAATAGAAATAAAGCCTGAGTATACCTGCTCAGAAGAAGAGATTTATGAATTCTGTGCAGAGTTACCCCGCTATAAACGACCTAAAAAAATAATTTTTGCAAAGGTTCCCCGTAATGCAACAGGCAAAATTGAAAAGCCTAAGTTGAGAGAAATATATTGCGGTGTTCGTCTTGTAGAAAAAGCAACTGAAAGTTAAAAAAGGAAGATTGAGATATGAAAAAACTTATGATTGGCAACGAAGCACTTGCCAGAGGCTTTTATGAAGGCGGAATAGGAGTAGTATCCAGTTACCCCGGCACTCCTTCCACTGAAATAACAGAATTCCTTGCAAAATATGATGATATATACAGTGAATGGGCTCCCAATGAAAAAGTTGCTGCAGAAGTTGCATTTGGTGCAGCGCTTGGCGGAAAACGTTCTGTTTGCTGTATGAAGCACGTTGGTCTTAACGTTGCTGCTGACCCTATATTCACTCTTTCTTATACAGGAGTAAATGCCGGTCTTGTTATTTGTGTTGCTGATGACCCTGCTATGCATTCTTCTCAAAACGAGCAGGATTCAAGACACTATGCAATTGCAGCAAAAATTCCTATGCTTGAACCTGCAGATTCCGATGAAGCCCTAAGATTTGCAAAATCTTCTTTTGAACTTTCGGAAAAGTTTGATACTCCAGTATTTATGAGAACATGTACAAGAATAGCTCACTCACAAAGTATAGTTGAAACTTCAGGCAGAATTGATATTAAAGACAAACCCTATGAGAAGACTCCATCCAAATACATAATGATGCCCGGCTATGCCAAATTCCGTCATCCTTTTGTAGAAGAACGTATGCTAAAGCTTTCTGAATTTGCTGAAAACTGTGAATACAACAGGATCGATGAGGGAGAAAGCAACGAATTTGGTATTATTACCTCAGGTACAGCTTACCAGTATGTTAAAGAGGTTTTCAAAAATTCTGTTCCCGTATTAAAACTCGGTATGGTACACCCACTTCCCCCTAAGATGATTAAATACTTTGCCGGTAAAGTAAAGAAGCTGTATGTTGTTGAAGAGTTGGACGGAATTATAGAGACCTTCTGTAAAACCCTTGACCTACAGGTTGAAGGTAAAAATATATTTTCAAATATAGGTGAACTTTCACAGTCTACGATTGCAAAGGCTTTTGGAATTTCACTCCCCAAAACTACTGTTTCTGAAACTGAAATACCTGTAAGACCTCCCGTAATGTGTGCCGGCTGCCCTCACAGAGGTATGTATTATGTACTTTCTAAACACAAGATTACTGTTATGGGCGATATAGGTTGTTACACCTTAGGTGCACAGCAGCCCTTGAATGCAATTGATACTACTTTATGTATGGGCGCTTCCGTTTCAGGGCTTCACGGCTTTAACAAAGCTCGTGGCAGGGATGGAGAAACAAAATCTGTTGCAGTTATCGGCGACTCTACCTTTATGCATTCAGGCATTACCGGTCTTGTTGATATAGCATACAATCAGTCAGCATCAACCGTAATAATTCTTGATAATTCTATTACCGGGATGACCGGACATCAGCAGAATCCAACAACAGGTCTTGATATTAAAGGCAATCCTGCAGGCAAGATAGATCTTGAAGCTTTATGCAAAGCAATAGGCATTAAGCGTGTTCAGGTAGTTGATCCTTATAATATTGCACAATGCGAAAATGCACTTTTAGAAGAACTTGAAGCAGAAGAACCTTCTGTTATTATCTCCAGAAGACCTTGTGCTCTGCTTAAAACCGTTAAAAAGAACCCTGCCTCTGTTGTTGATATTGATAAATGCCGCGGTTGCAAAAAATGCATGAAGATAGGATGTCCGGCAATAAGTTTCAGAAACAAAAAAGCAATAATTGATAATACTCAATGCATCGGTTGCGGTGTTTGCAAGCAAATGTGCTCATTTGATGCAATTCATTAAGAAAGGAGCCTAATAATGGAAACAAAAAATATTATGATAGTTGGCGTTGGTGGACAGGGCTCTCTTCTTGCAAGTAAACTTTTAGGAAATCTGCTAACCAACGAAGGTTATGACGTTAAGGTGTCTGAGGTACACGGTATGAGCCAGCGAGGCGGCTCGGTTGTTACTTACGTCCGCTTTGGTGAAAAGGTTTACTCCCCTATTATTGATTTAGGCGAAGCAGACTATATTATTTCCTTTGAAAAACTAGAAGCAGCAAGATATATTTCATATCTAAAAAAAGGCGGTATAATTATTACCAACACACAGCAAATCGATCCGATGCCCGTTATTACCGGTGCAAAGGAATATCCTACTGAAATTTTGGACGAGCTTAAAAATAAAGGTTGTAATATTGAAGACTTTGATGCACTTGCTCTTGCTAATGAAGCAGGAACAAGTAAAGCCGTTAATATTGTACTTATGGGCAAACTCGCTAAACACTTTGGTTTAGAACCTCAGAAATGGCTTGACGTTCTGGCTAAAACTGTTGCAACAAAGTTTGTAGAAATAAATTCAAAAGCATTTATGCTAGGATATAATTCTTAACATAATTACTTACGAAAGGAGAAAAAATTTTAAAATGGCACAGAACTACTATCAGAAAGAAATTGAAACAATGGCCTATGAAGACATGCGTAAATTACAAAGCGAACGTCTTGTCAAACAGGTAAAGCACGTATGGGATAACGTTCCCTTTTATCGCGCCAAGATGGAAGAAAAGGGCCTGACCCCTGACGATATCAAAGGCGTTGAAGATCTTCACAAGTTGCCCTTTATTACAAAAGACGATCTTCGCGATCAGTATCCTTACGGCTTACTGGCTACCGACATAAAAAACTGCGTTAGGATCCAGTCTACTTCCGGTACTACCGGCAGAAGAGTAGTTGCATTCTACACACAGGAAGACGTTGACCTTTGGGAAGACTGTTGTGCCAGAGCAGTTGTTGCTGTTGGCGGTACAAATGAAGACGTTTGTCAGGTTTGCTACGGCTACGGCTTGTTTACCGGCGGCCCCGGTCTTAACGGCGGCTCTCACAAAGTTGGTTGTCTTACCCTCCCTATGTCTTCAGGCAATACAGAGAGACAAATTCAATTTATGATGGATCTGAAAGCCACTATTCTTTGTTGCACTCCTTCTTATGCCGCTTATATCGGCGAATCCCTTAAGGAAGCAGGCTACAAACCTGAAGATAACAGCCTCAAGGCAGGCATTTTTGGTGCAGAACCCTGGACCGAAGAAATGCGCAGAGATATTGAAAAAAGTCTTGGCATTAAGGCTTATGATATATACGGTCTTACTGAAACTTCCGGTCCGGGCGTTTCATTTGAATGTACCGAACAAACCGGCATGCACGTTAATGAAGACCATTTTATTCCTGAAATTATTGATCCCGAAACCGGAGAAGTTCTTCCAGACGGCGAAAAAGGTGAACTCGTATTTACCGCAATTACAAAAGAAGCTTTCCCCTTGCTCCGTTATCGCACAAGAGATATTTGCGTTCTCAGCAGAAAGAAATGCTCCTGCGGCAGAACTCTTGTAAAGATGTCTAAGCCTATGGGCAGAAGTGACGATATGATGATCATCCGTGGCGTTAACGTATTCCCCTCTCAGATCGAAACCGTTCTGCTTAAAGAAGGATATACTCCCAACTATCTTATTATTGTTGACCGCGTTAACAACACAGATACTCTTGATATTAACGTTGAACTAACCCCCGAAGCATTCTCCGATACCGTTAAGGAAATCTCCTCTGCGGAGCATAAGCTTGCTGATGCTATGAGAACTATGCTTGGTATTTCACCTAAGATTCACCTTGTTGCTCCTAAAACAATAACAAGAAGTGAAGGCAAAGCAAAGCGTGTTATTGATAAACGTAAACTTCACGATTAAGAAAGGAATGAAACAAAATGACAGTTAAGCAGTTTTCCGTATTCCTCGAAAACAAGAAAGGTACATTAGCAGAGGTTCTTAAATTATTATCAGCAAAAAACGTTGGTATTCGCGCTCTATCTATTGCCGATACAAGTGATTTCGGTATTTTAAGATTTATTGCTACCGATAATGAAGTCGCATCAGAAGCTTTAAAGGAAGACGGTTGCATCTATTCTTTAAATGAAGTTATTGCCGCAAAAATGAGCGATCAACCCGGCGGTCTTGCAATGTTACTTGAATTACTTGCTAACAATGGTATTGAAGTAGAATATCTTTACGCCTTTGTTCTTAAGTCCGGCCACGAAGCCTGTGTTATTATCAGAGTTAATGATAACGAAAAGGCTACCGCTCTTTTAAAGGAAGCAAATATTCCTCTTATGAAGCAGGAAGAATTAATTAACTATTAAATAAATGCCGCCACAAACTGTGGCGGCTATATTAAAACGGAGCAGAAATATCTGCTCCGTTTTTTTTATCAGAATAAACCGGTTATAACACCGTTTTCATCAACGTCAATACGTTCTGCTGCGGGAACCTTAGGTAATCCGGGCATAGTCATTATATCACCAGTTAAAGCAACTATAAATCCAGCGCCTGCACTGATTTTAACTGTTTTAACAGTTACAATAAAGCCATCCGGTGCACCAAGCTTAGTTGCATCATCAGAGAAACTATACTGAGTTTTTGCCATACATACAGGAATATTATCAAATCCCATTGCAGCAAACTTAGCAATCTGCTTCTTTGCCGAAGGAGCAAATGCAACGTCAGCACCTCTATAAACTCTCTGAACAATAGCACGTATTTTTTCTTCAATAGGAAGGTCAAGCTCATATGCATATGAAAATTCATTAGTCTGTTCGCAAAGTGAAATAACCTCATGCGCAAGCTCTATACCGCCTTCGCCGCCCTTGGCCCAAACGTCAGACAGAACTACATTTACACCAAGCTTTTTACATTCATCAATAATAAGCTGAACCTCAGCATCAGTATCTGTTGGGAATTTATTAACAGCAACAACAGAAGGCAGTTTATATACTTCCTTAATATTTGAAACATGGCGGAGAAGGTTAGGCATACCAGCCTTTAAAGCTTCAAGATTTTCTTCTCCAAGTTCAGTTTTAGGTAGGCCACCGTGCATTTTAAGGGCACGAACGGTTGCTACAATAACAACTGCAGAAGGAGTAAGCCCTGCGTAACGGCACTTAATATCCAAGAACTTTTCAGCGCCAAGATCAGCACCAAATCCTGCTTCGGTAATTGCATAATCACCAAGCTTTAACGCCATTTTGGTCGCAGTAACAGAGTTACAGCCATGAGCAATATTTGCAAACGGTCCTCCGTGAACAAATGCGGGAGTTCCTTCCAATGTCTGCACGAGATTCGGCTTAATAGCATCCTTTAAAAGTGCAGCCATAGCACCCTGTGCATTAAGATCACCTGCTGTTATAGGTTCATCCGCATAGGTATAGCCTACAATAATACGTGCAAGACGATTCTTCAGATCGGTTATATCTGAAGCCAAACATAAAACAGCCATAATTTCAGAAGCAACAGTAATATCATAACCGTCCTCTCTGGGAATGCCATTTACTCTTGCACCAAGGCCGTTAACAATAGCTCTGAGCTGACGGTCATTCATATCAACGCAACGCTTCCATGTAATTCTGCGAACATCGATATTAAGCTTATTCCCCTGATAGATATGATTATCAAGCATTGCTGCAAGCAGATTATTGGCTGCACCTATAGCATGAAAGTCACCGGTAAAATGAAGGTTAATGTCCTCCATAGGAACAACCTGTGCATAACCGCCACCTGCTGCACCACCCTTGACACCGAATACAGGACCTAAAGAAGGTTCGCGAAGAGCAACTATTACATTCTTACCGAGCTTTTTCATACCATCAGCAAGGCCAATGGTAGTAGTTGTTTTACCCTCACCTGCAGGCGTAGGGGTAATTGCAGTAACAAGAACTAACTTGCCATTCTCTTTACTGCTTTCATTAAGCAAAGAAATATCAACTTTTGCTTTATATTTGCCATACTGTTCTAAATACTTATCGTCCACGCCCGCTGTTTTAGCAATTTCGGTTATGGGCTGCATTATGGCGCTCTGAGCAATTTCTATATCAGTCATCATTTATAACTACCTCTTATTTAAAGTACTTTACAGCGGCATCAAACATGCCAATGTTATAATCACCGTCAACGTTCTTGTAAAGACCGTTACCGATTCTTTCAGAATGGCCCATTTTACCGAATACTCTGCCATCAGGAGAAGTAATACCTTCAATAGCAAAAGCAGAATCATTGGGATTAAAACGAACGTCATTTGTGGGAACACCGTTAAGGTCAACATACTGTGTAGCTATCTGACCATTATTCGCAAGTTCAAGAATTAACTTTTCATCTGCTAAGAATCTACCTTCGCCGTGAGAAATAGGTACAGTATAAACGTCACCGGGCTTAGTATACAT
Source organism: Eubacteriales bacterium (assembly GCA_045541395.1). GTDB lineage: Bacteria > Bacillota > Clostridia > Oscillospirales > UMGS1783 > JAZRWQ01. The sequence goes on along the minus strand of JAZQIZ010000001.1, from coordinate 148,760 downwards.
AAGCCAAGGAGATTTATTAGAAGCAATTCTTGTACGAACAAGACGTGACTGATGACGGGAAATAGTGTTAAAGGTAAGAGTGGGACAGTTCTCGTCTGTATCAATAATCTTACCATAAGGAACTAAACCAAGCTTAATAAGGGCCTGGAATCCGTTACAAATACCTGCCATTAAACCGTCTCTGTTTTCCAAAAGATCGGAAACAGCTTCTTTTACCGCACCATTACGGAAAAATGCAGTTATAAACTTACCGGAACCGTCAGGCTCGTCACCGCCGGAAAAACCACCGGGAATAAAGATTATCTGAGAATCCTTAACCTTCTTAGCAAAGCTTTCAACAGATTCAGTTATTCCTGCAGATGACAGATTGTTTATAACAAAGATCTCCGGATCCGCACCGGCATTTCTTAAAGCCTTAGCGGTATCATATTCACAGTTAGTTCCGGGGAATACGGGAATAAGAACCTTAGGAGAAGCAACCTTGGTTTGAATAACAGGATATTCATTAGCTTCATAATTAAATGCAGGTATATCTTTCTTAACGCTCTTAATGTTACAAGAGAAAATAGGTTCAAGCTTATCTTCGTAAAGTTGCAAAAGTTCTGCAAGTTCAATAGCTTCTTCCTTATATACTATAGTCTGTTCTTCTGTAGTGTAACCCAAAGTTGTGCCAACTTCCATATCTTCTGTAAGCTCAACAATAAATGAACCGTAATTATAGCCGAACATTTCTTCTAAAGAAATATTATCAGCATAATTGAAGCCTATGCCGTTACCGAAGCACATTTTCATAACACCTTCAGCAATACCACCGTATACAGGAGTATAAATGCTGAGTGCCTTTTTATTTTCAACAAGACCATTAACTGTGTAGTATGCTTTAAGCAAGGATTCGGTTTCAGGAAGTTTATCTTCACCGTATACAGGCTTAATTAATACAACCTTACTTCCCTGCTTCTTAAATTCAGGAGAAACAATATTATCTACCTTATCTGTAGTAACAGCAAATGAAACAAGTGTAGGAGGAACGTCAATATCTTCAAAGGTGCCGCTCATAGAGTCCTTACCGCCGATAGCACCGATCTTAAGAGCCTGCTGCGCCTTAAATGCGCCTAAAAGAGCAGAGAGGGGTTTACCCCAACGACGTCCGTCCTTCATGGGCTTTTCAAAGTATTCCTGGAAGGTTAAATAAACGTCTTCAAATTTGGCACCGGTAGCAATAAGTTTTGAAACAGATTCAACAACAGCAAGATAAGCACTGTGGAAGGGGCTCTTTTCAGCAATAAAAGGATTATAGCCCCAAGACATTACTGAACAGGTATTGGTTATACCCTTTTCAACAGAAACCTTATTAGCCATTGCCTGTATAGGAGTAAGCTGATTCTTACCACCAAAAGGCATAAGAACTGTGCCTGCACCAATTGTTGAGTCAAACCTTTCAGAAAGACCGCGCTTGGAGCAAACGTTAAGATCCTGTGCAAGTTCTTTGTAGTTATCTGTAAATGTGCCCTTAACTTCCTTATCGAATTTCTCAGGAGCAGAAATGGTAATATCCATATGCTTGGGAGCACCGTTGGAATTAAGGAACTCACGAGAAATATCAACAATATTTTTGCCATTCCAATGCATAACGAGACGCGGCTCTGCTTTAACAGTGGCAACAACTGTAGCTTCAAGGTTTTCTTCCTTGGCAAGCTCACAGAAACGGGCAACATCCTTGCTTTCAACAACAACAGCCATTCTTTCCTGAGATTCACTGATAGCAAGTTCTGTACCGTCAAGACCATCATATTTTTTGGGAACAGCGTTAAGGTTAATTTCAAGTCCATCAGCTAATTCGCCGATAGCAACAGAAACACCGCCTGCGCCAAAGTCATTACAACGCTTAATAAGCTGAGAAGCCTCTTTATTTCTAAACAGACGCTGAAGCTTACGTTCCTCAGGAGCATTACCCTTCTGAACCTCAGCACCACAGCTTTCAAGAGAATGAAGATTATGAGACTTGGAAGAACCGGTTGCGCCACCGCAACCGTCCCTACCGGTTCTGCCGCCTAAAAGAATAACAATATCTCCGTCCTCAGGACGCTCTCTGCGAACATTTTCAGCAGGTGCTGCAGCAATTACAGCACCAATTTCCATTCTTTTAGCAACATAACCGTCATGATAAAGCTCATCTACCTGACCTGTTGCAAGGCCTATCTGGTTACCGTAAGAAGAATACCCGGCAGCGGCAGTTGTAACTATTTTTCTTTGCGGAAGTTTACCGGGTATAGTCTCATTAACAGGCTTAAGAGGGTTCCCGGCACCTGTTACACGCATTGCAGCATAAACGTAAGAACGTCCGGAAAGAGGGTCACGAATTGCACCGCCAACACAGGTTGCAGCGCCGCCAAAGGGTTCAATTTCAGTGGGATGGTTATGGGTTTCATTCTTGAAGAGCAACAACCATTTTTCGGTTTTACCGTCAACATCCACGTCCATCTTAACTGTACAAGCATTGATCTCTTCGGATTCATCAAGTTTATCAAGCAAACCATTTGCTCTTAAATATTTAACCGAAATAGTTGCAATATCCATAAGAGTAACAGGTTTTGTTCTGTTTAAGCTTTCTCTTATTGCAATATACTCGTTATAAGTTTTCTGCAAAAGATCGTCTTCAAATGTAATGTTATCAATAATAGTAGAGAATGTAGTATGACGGCAATGATCGGACCAATAGGTATCAATCATTTTAATTTCAGTAATTGTCGGGTTTCTCTTTTCAGCCTTGAAATAATCCTGACAGAACTTAATATCATCAGCATCCATTGCAAGACCGTTATCATTGATAAACTGTACAAGACCTTCCTTGTCAAGCTCTATAAAGCCTTCTACAGTTGCAACCTCAGTAGGAATTTCATAATCTACAGCTAAGGTTTCCTTTGCAGCAAGATCAGCTTCTCTGCATTCAACAGGGTTAATAACATATCTCTTAATTTCCTCAAATTCAGAATCGGAAATATTTCCTGAAAGAACATAAACCTTTGCTGTACCAACTAAAGGTCTCTCACCCTGTGAGATGATCTGAATACACTGTGCAGCAGAGTCTGCTCTCTGGTCATACTGACCCGGTAATGGCTCAACCGCAAAAATCTTTGCATTTTCCGTACCGGTAATCTCCTTGGAAACTATATCAAGCTGGGGTTCGGAAAATACAGTTTTAACACAGTAATCAAACAGTTCTTCTTCAATGTTTTCAACGTCATATCTATTTATAACGCGAATATCTTCTAAGGATTTGATTTGCAACAAAGAAACTATATCATTCTTAAGAGCGGAAGCCTCATGAGCAAGTTCCTTTTTCTTTTCAACATAAACTCTATATACCATTGATCTATCCTCACTTATTCAGTGCTTTTAAAGCACGCTGACCTATATCCGAACGGCAAAAACCATTTTCAAAGCCAACCTTCTTAGTATGAGCATACGCTTTTTCTATTGCACCAGGCAGATCCTCTGCAACTGCAGTTACACCAAGTACTCTGCCGCCTGCACTAAGAAGCTTTTCCCCTTCATTCTTAGCGCCGGCAACGTAAATAAACTGATCTTCGCTATCTGCAGGAAGAGTCAGTTCAAAACCACTCTGATACTTTAGCGGGTATCCCTTCGAAGCAAGAATAACACAACAAGCGCTATTATCAGAGAATTTTACCATACTCTCAGAAAGAGTCTGATTGCTGACGGCCTTCATAATTTCAAAAAGATCACTGTTAAGCAAAGGTAACACTACCTGTGTTTCCGGATCACCAAAGCGACAATTGTATTCAATAACCTTAGGTCCGTTTTTAGTAAGCATCAGTCCAAAATACAAGCAACCTTTAAAGGTTCTGCCTTCCTTATTCATAGCCTCCATTGTAGGCAAGAAGATCTTTTTCATACATTCATTGGCTATTTCATCGTTGTAATAAGGGTTTGGAGCAATAGTTCCCATACCGCCGGTATTTAAGCCTTCATCATTATCGTGAGCACGTTTATGGTCCATTGAAGAGATCATAGGAACCAATGTTTTGCCGTCAGTAAAAGAAAGCACCGAAACTTCAGGACCTTCTAAAAATTCTTCAATAACAACGTTACTGCCGCTTTCACCAAATACCTTATCCTGCATCATAGAGATAACAGCTTCTTTTGCATCCTCTCTGGTCATAGCAATTATAACACCCTTACCAAGAGCAAGACCATCTGCCTTGACTACAGTAGGTATCGGCGCAGTATCAAGGTATTCAAGAGCCTTTTCAAGGTTATCAAAAACCTCGTATTGAGCAGTAGGAATACCATATTTCTTCATAAGATTTTTAGAAAATACCTTACTGCCTTCAATTATTGCTGCATTTTTATTGGGGCCGAAGCAAGGAACACCGATTTCATTAAGAGCATCAACACATCCTAATACCAAAGGATCATCAGGTGCAACAACCGCAAATTCAATATTGTTCTCTTTGGCAAAATTAACTATAGACGAAATATCCTTAGCGCCAATATTAACACATTCAGCATCTTTAGCAATACCGCCGTTACCAGGTAAAGCATATATTTTAGAAATGCTTTTGTTTTCCTTAAGTTTCTTAATAATAGCATGCTCTCTTCCGCCGCCGCCAACAACCATTATATTCATAATTTGTGTTCTCCTTTATTAATGATGGAAAAGTCGCATGCCGGTGAACGCCATAGCAATACCGTATTTATCACAACAATCAATAACAGCATCATCTCTGATTGAACCACCGGGCTGAGCGATGTAGCTGACTCCACTCTTTTTAGCTCTTTCAATATTATCAGAAAACGGGAAGAATGCATCGCTTCCAACTGAAACACCGCTAATCTTATCAAGATAAGCTCTCTTCTCTTCCTTAGTAAAGGCTTCAGGCTTTACAGTAAAATACTGTTGCCAATTACCTTCACCAATAACATCCTCATAGTCATCTGAAATATAAACGTCAATTACATTGTCTCTATCAGGTCTGCCCAACTTAGGCAAGAAAGGAAGATTAAGCACCTTTTCGCTCTGACGAAGATGCCAGTTATCTGCTTTGGAACCGGCAAGTCTTGTACAATGAATTCTGGACTGCTGGCCGGCACCAACACCTATTGCCTGGCCATCAACAGCATAGCAAACAGAATTAGACTGTGTATACTTTAAAGTAATAAGTGCAATTATAAGGTCACGAACTGCACTTTCCGGAAGCTCTTTATTTTTTGTAACAAGATTATTTAAAAGTTCTTTATTTATTTCAAAATTGTTTCTTCCCTGCTCAAATGTTATTCCGAAAACCTGCTTGTGTTCCTGAGGATCGGGTATATAAGCAGGATCAATTTTAATAACATTGTAATTGCCCTTTTTCTTTGCCTTTAAAATTTCAAGAGCTTCTTCAGTATATCCCGGAGCAATTACACCATCAGAAACTTCCCTTTTAATAAGCATTGCAGTTGTAACATCACAAACATCACTAAGAGCAATGAAATCACCAAAAGAAGACATTCTGTCAGTGCCTCTTGCTCTGGCATAGGCACAAGCCAACGGAGAATCGTCAAGACCTTCAACGTCATCAACAAAGCATGCCTTTTTCAGTTCATCTGATAGCTTGGTGCCAACAGCTGCTGAAGTAGGGCTAACATGCTTAAATGAAGTAGCACAAGGCATTCCTAAAGCAGCCTTAAGTTCTTTCACAAGCTGCCAACTATTAAAAGCATCTAAAAAATTAATATAGCCGGGACGACCGTTAAGGATCTCAATAGGAAGATCGCTTCCGTCGTGCATATAAATTTTAGAAGGCTTCTGATTGGGGTTACAGCCATATTTAAGTTCAAATTCTTTCATTGTAATTCCCCTTTATTTGTTTTTATTAACAATTCTTGTTTCAGTTTCACCTGTCGCAATATCAATATATCTTACAAACAGAGACACTTTGTTATCTTCATTCAGATTTTCCCAAAGTAATTCTGTCAAAGAATCAATATCAGTATTGGGAAGTTCTAAAGTTTTAGGTTCACCTTCAAATGAAGGAAGCGGATTACCGTCACCGTTATAGGTATGAATAAACTTCACATAACCGGCTTTGGGAGAAGAATAAGCATATGTGAAACGCTCACAGGAACTGTCATCCCCCTCAGCACTTTTAAGAATAGACATAGCATAATTTATATCGCCGTTTTCACGGTGAATAATACCTGAAATCCTGGGGGTAAAATTAGGCTTATCATCTTCAAATTCTCTGGTTCGAAGAGCCTGTTCGAAGGTCATCTGTTTATCCATTAACTCATATATAGTATCGGTTTGGTCACCGTTAGTAACTATTGTTTTGTTGCCAAGAACACGAACAGGATAATATATAATAAGATGAGGATCTGTCATCTTTGATTCATCGAAAGCCTTTGTGCGCATAGCTTCGCCTTCAGCAACGAATACTCTGTTACGGCTGTTTTCGCTTCTGCCCATAATGAAATATGCAGTTACAGCCTTTTTACTATCAGCACTTTTTCCTATCATTATACCTCTGCCGTGATATGCAAGTGAATTAAGTTCGTCTTTAATTGAAGATACTTTCATTTCAGTTCTCCTTTATGTATACAATATTATCTTTAACAGAAATACGGTCCTCACAAAATAGCTTAACAGCCTCCGGCAAAATACGCCATTCAGCCTCTTCCATAATTCTTTTCTGCAGTATTTCAGGAGTATCAAAAGACTTTACTTCTACTGCTTTTTGCAACACAATAGGGCCGGCATCGCATTCGGGTGTAACAATATGCACTGTAGCACCGGAAACCTTTACACCCTTTTTAAGAGCAGCCTCATGAACATGTAACCCATAAAATCCTTTACCGCAAAAAGAGGGAATAAGCGCAGGGTGAACATTCAGGATTTTATTAGGAAATGCATTATAAACCTGCTCGTCAAAAATAGTAAGAAAACCTGCAAGCACAACAAGATCTATATTCTTTTCCTGCATTTCTTCTACCAATGCTTTGGAATATTCGGCAATGCTACTGTACTCCTTACGGCAAAGAACCTTGCTCTCTATGCCGTGATTAGCGGCCCTTTCAAGTGCATATACACCGGGCTTTGAGGCTATTACCAAAGCAATTTCGCCCTTATCAATTTCTCCCCTATTCTGCGCATCGATGAGGGCCTGTAAATTAGTGCCCCCACCCGATACAAGAACTGCTATTCTTTTTTTTACCATAATACAACGCCTTCTTCGGATTCAATAATTTCACCGATAACGTAAGCATCTTCACCGTTAGCATTTAAAATTTCAAGAGCATTATCAACATCATTCTTATCCACTATTACGCTCATACCAACACCCATGTTATAGGTATTGTACATATCACGTTCAGGAATATTTCCTGTTTTTGCAATAAGATCAAATATAGGAAGAACTTTAATATCATCCTTTTTAATCTTAGCGCCCAGACCATTAGGTATGCTTCTGGGAATATTTTCATAAAACCCGCCACCGGTAATATGGGAAATACCCTTAACTTCAACCTTATCAAGAAGGGCAAGTATGCTCTTAACATAGATTTTGGTAGGAGTAAGAAGAGTTTCCGCAATAGACTTACCACCTAGTGCCTCACAGGGATCCAAAAGATTCTTATTATTTTCAACGTCAAAAACCTTACGAACAAGGCTGAAGCCGTTGGAATGAACGCCAGTAGATGCCATTGCAATAACAACATCTCCGGCTTTCATTTTTGTATTGTCAATTATTTTCTTTTTATCAACAATACCTACGCTGAAACCTGCAAGATCATAATCGTCTTCAGGCATCATACCGGGATGCTCAGCGGTTTCACCGCCAATAAGAGCACTACCTGATTGAACACATCCTTCTGCTACACCGGCAACTATCTGCGCAATTTTTTCGGGATAATTCTTGCCGCAAGCAATATAATCAAGGAAGAACAAAGGCTTTGCGCCACAACAAATTACGTCATTAACGCACATTGCAACACAGTCGATACCAATGGTATCGTGTTTATCCATAAGCATTGCAAATCTGAGTTTGGTACCAACACCATCAGTACCGGAAACAAGTACAGGTTCTTCAATACCTGCAAGATTAAGGCCGAAACAACCGCCGAATCCACCGACGTCATCAAGGCAGCCTTCGTTTTTAGTACGTGCTATGTGCTTTTTCATAAGTTCAACAGACTTGTAGCCTGCGGTTATATCCACACCGGCTGCTGCATAGCTGTCAGATTTAGACTGTGTCATAACAATTTATTCCTTTCCGTTCCAGCAATAAGTACAAAGTTTACAGGGCGGTAAACCAATAGATTCTATAACACCCTTTAAGGACTGAAATTCCAAAGATGAGAAATTCATCTGCTTACAAATTGTTTTACGGAACTTCTTGCCTCTCTCTGTGGATGCATCGCTGTATTCTTCAATATGATTAAATCCTTCTTCCCCTTCAAGCTCCATAATTATACGACGGGACAAAAGCTCCATATCGTCTTTGGTTCTTGAGAAGTTAAGATATTTACAGGAGTACATAATAGGCGGACATGCAGATCGGATATGAACCGCCTTAGCTCCGTTATTATATAAAAACTCAACTGTTTCCTTGAGCTGCGTTCCTCGAACAATAGAATCATCAACAAACAACAAGCTCTTATCTTTAATAAGGTCATACACGGGAACCTGCTTCATTTTGGCAACCTTAGCTCTTTCGGCTTGTTTTGCAGGCGTAAAGCTTCTTGCCCATGTTGGAGAGTATTTTATAAAAGCTCTGGCAAACGGAATTCTGCTTTTATTTGCATATCCTATTGCATGAGGAGTGCCGGAATCAGGAACTCCTCCAACATAATCAACGCCCTCATTGAGGCCTTCTTTTACATCATACTCCGCCATAATAGCACCATTACGGTAACGCATCATTTCAACGTTAACACCTTCGTAAGTTGAGGTAGGATAGCCGTAATAACTCCAAAGGAAGGAGCAAATTTTCATTTCATCACCGGGTGCGCTCAGCTGCGTTACCTTATCAATCGAAAGTTCAACAATTTCGCCGGGGCCAAGCTCCATATAATCTTCATATTCCAACTTCTGATACGCAAATGATTCCATTGCAACACAATAACCGCTCTCACCCTTACCAATAAGGATAGGCAATCTTCCCACTTTATCTCTGGCAGCAATTATATTACCGTCATCTTTAAGAATTACTATTGTAACAGAACCATCTATACTATTTTGAACGTACTTAATACCGTCAACAAAGTTTTTCTGCTGGCTTATCATTGCAGCAACAAGCTCAATGTTATTTACCGCACCGCCTGTCATTGCATCGAAATGCCCACCACCTACAGTAAAATACTGTTCAATAAGCTCGTCCGCATTGTTAATTGCGCCTATCATACATAAAGCGTATGTGCCCAAATGTGATCTTATAAGCAAAGGCTGAGGATACAAGTCACTTATGCATCCTAAGGCAGAAGTACCCCTCATGGTTTCAAACACATGCTCAAATTTTGTTCTGAAGGGAGAATTCTGAATATTTTTAATTTCTCTTTGCAAACCGATCTCTTTATCAAATGCAGCTATACCGGCGCGTTTTGTTCCTAAATGAGAATGATAATCTGTTCCAAAGAACACATCCGAAAGAACGTCACCCCTGCCGACTGCACCAAAAAATCCACCCATGGGTTATCTCCTTTATTAAGCAAAGAAAAGCTTGGAAAGAGTCATAGGATCAATATATTCTCCATCTTTATAAACACGCATATTGCCGGAAGCAATTTCATCGATAAGCATTACGTTGCCTTCAGCATCGTAACCAAATTCGAACTTGATATCATACATATCAAGACCTTTTTCCTTAAGATCATCAGCAACAATCTTGGTAATCTGCTGAGTCATATGCTTAATATCATCATACTGTTCGCTTGTCATAACGCCAAGATCTACAAGACCATCCTTAGTAACAAGGGGATCACCCTTTGCATCGTTCTTGAAGGTTGCTTCAACGTAAGCAGGAAGATCAGCGCCTTCTTCAATATAATCACTGTAGCGACGATAAAAGCTGCCAACTGCCTTATAGCGGCAAATGATTTCAAGACCCTTACCGAATGCCTTAGCAGGGAGAACTTCCATAGTAGTGTCTTCAAGATTAGCACTGATGTAATGAGTTTTAATACCTGCAGCATTGATCTTCTCAAAGAAATAAATAGACATGCGAAGGTTAACGTCACCTACACCATCAATAGTTAAACCTACTGCATTTTCACCGGGATCAAAAACACCGTCTTTTCCGGTACAATCATCTTTGAATTTGAGCATATAGTTGCCATTGTCAAGTGCAAATACGTCTTTAGTTTTTCCGGTGTAAACAAGTTTCTTTTCCATGATAGTAATCTCCTTTATATTGAATAATTATTTATTAAACTGAGCTGCAACAGCAGCATCTTTTTGAAGAACTTTTGCGGCATCATCAGCGCGCTTCTTATCAAGTTTTGCGGCAAGATCTTTATCCTCAACTGCAAGTATTTGCACACACAAAAGAGCAGCATTTGCAGCGCCGTTAACCGCAACAGTTGCAACCGGGATACCTGTTGGCATCTGAACGGTGGATAAAAGAGCATCCAAGCCATCAAAGGTAGAGGACTTAACAGGAATACCTACAACAGGCAGAGTAGTGTTAGCAGCAATAGCACCTGCAAGATGAGCAGCCATTCCTGCAGCAGCAATTAAAGCACCGTAACCGTTTGCTCTTGCACCTGCAGCAAATTCTTTTGCTTCAACAGGTGTGCGATGAGCAGAATAAATGTGAACCTCATAGGGCACTTCAAACTCATTGAGAATATTAACAGCCTTTTCTACTACCGGCAGATCGCTGTCACTTCCCATAATAATACCAATTTTTTTCATAGTAATTTCTCCTTCTATCCAAAAAAACAGCAAGGCAGTCCTACCCTCCACAAGGATAAGACTGCCCAGACGGTCGGCTAAAACAGCTCTTCCTGCTCCCTTGTGGTGCTCCACTTTTCCGTCAGTTACAGGAAGATTAAATTATGAGTAAATTATAAACTATTTTCAAAAAAAAGTCAATCATAATTACTCTATTTTTAACCTTAATATTTAATAATATACTATCACATACCGTCATACACACCGGTATATACAAGCCTTGTATCACCGGAAAGAATAATTCTTTCGTTTGTGTAGTTAACAATAAGGTCGCCGCCCTTAACTTTCACGGTAATATCTACTCCCATTTTGCAAAGCCCGTTTTCGCAAGCAGCAACAACCGCTGCACAAGCACCTGTACCACAGGCCATTGTTTCGCCGTTACCCCGCTCATATACACGCATTTTAAGGGTATTTTCATTAACAACACGTACAAATTCAGTATTTACCCTTTCAGGGAAAATTTCTGCAGTTTCAAATAAGGGCCCTATATTGTTGATATCAATTCTGTCTACTCTGTCGCAGAATACTACACAATGAGGATTTCCCATAGAAACACAGTTAATGCTGTAGGTCTGCCCGCCGATCTTTACAGGCTTATTAATGATCTTTTCTCCTTCAAGGGTGCAAGGTAAAGATTTTGGATCAAGACTTGCTCTGCCCATATCCACACTTGCGAAATTCACCTTGCCGTTACGCAAAAACATTGACATACTCTTAATACCGCTTGCAGTTTCAACAGTAATATTAAGGGAATTCACAATACCGTTATCGTAAAGGTATTTACCTACAGAGCGGATACTGTTACCTGCCATCTTGCCTTCACTGCCATCAATATTAAAAATACGCATTTTCGCATCTGCGACCTGAGAATTCTCTATAAGAACAATACCGTCTGCACCAATACCGTAATGACGGTCACATAGCTGTATACACAGAGATTCCGGACAGGTTATTGCTCCGTCAAAATTCTCAATGAAAATATAGTCATCCCCGCAACCCTGCATTTTGGAGAAATTAATCTTCCTGCGGGAGGAGCGCATATTATTGATATCAACAAGTTCCGTATTACATTCATTATATCTTGCGGCAATAACGTCAGCCAAAGCATTCGCAGTATCTAAAGAAGTAAGGCAAGCAATAGACAACGAAAGCGCTTTTCTGTGAAGAGCAATATAATCCTCTTCTGTACTATCATAAACTGCACCGGTATAAACAATATAGCTTATTTTCCCGCTTTCGAGAAGTTTGAAAGCATCATCACTTTCTCTAATACCGCTTATTACGGTTACATCTATTCCAAGTTGAGAAATAGATTCTGCGGTGTCCTTTGTAGCATATATTTTCATATTAAGGTCGTCCAGTTTTTTAGCTAAGGCAACAACCTCTAATAGATCATGCTCGCTAACGCTTATCAGTACACCGGCATCTTCACCTTTATGAGGAGTTTTCAATTCAAAGCCAGCGGATGTCATTCCCTTAAACAATGCTTCATTCAGGGTCTTACCAATACCAAGAACCTCACCTGTAGACTTCATTTCAGGTCCAAGATAGGAATTAACATCTGTTAACTTTTCAAAAGAAAATACGGGCACTTTTACAGCATAATAAGGCGGAAGCTTATAAAGACCGGTGCCATAACCCAATGACTCAAGGGAAGCACCAAGCATAACCTTTGAAGCAAGATCAACCATCGGAACCCCGGTCACCTTACTTATATAGGGAACTGTACGGGATGCTCTGGGATTTACCTCAATAACGTAAAGCTCATTATTGTAAATAAGATATTGAATATTTACAAGGCCTTTAGTCCCCATTGAAAGAGCAAGTTTAGATGAACACTCAACAACAGTGCTTATCATTTTATCGTTAATATTGTATGGAGGGTATACTGCAATGGAGTCACCGCTATGAACGCCTGCACGTTCAATATGCTCCATAATTCCGGGAATAAGAACATCGTCTCCATCAGAAATAACGTCTACCTCGAGCTCTGTTCCCATCATATACTTATCCACAAGCACAGGATTCTCAATACCTGTAGAAAGTATTCGTTCCATATAAACTTTTACTTCCTTTTCATTATGAACGATAGACATATTCTGCCCACCAATAACGTAAGAAGGACGCAAAAGCACAGGATATCCCAAACTTTCAGCCGCCTCAAGGGCCTCTTTTTCTGTCATGACACCAAAACCCTTAGGACGCTTAATTGAGAAACTTTCAAGAAGCTCATCAAAACGTTCTCTGTCTTCGGCAATATCAATACCTTCAGCCGAAGTTCCTAAAATAGGAATACCGTTATCATCCAAAAACTTAGTAAGCTTGATGGCAGTTTGTCCGCCAAATGCAACAACAACACCAATTGGATTTTCGACCCTTATTATATTCATAACATCTTCAGGAGTTAAAGGTTCAAAATAAAGCCTGTCGGCAGTGTCGTAGTCGGTTGAAACAGTCTCAGGGTTATTATTTACAATTACTACGTCGTATCCCTGCTCTTTCAAAGTCCAAACGCAGTGAACCGAAGAATAGTCAAACTCTATACCCTGACCAATCCTGATTGGACCTGAACCTAAAACCATAACAACAGGATTGCCGCTTCTGACAAAATTCTTTGATTCGCAGTAATTATCGTACGTAGAATAAAAATACGGTGTTTTTGCATCAAATTCCGCTGCGCAAGTATCTACCATCTTATATACTGCATTCTTGTTCACAGGAAGGGCTTTAAGGTTTGCAATGCGCATAAGTGCTGCATCGGGATACCCTAAATCTTTACCCAAATAATATGTTTCTTCATTTAAACCATTTCGTTCAATATCTTTTTCATAATCTGCAAGTTTTTTAAGTTTATAAAGAAAGAACCTGTCTATTCTAGTTATTTCATAAATCTTTTCAATATCAAAACCGCTTTTAATTGCTTCAAAAACAGTGAATATCCTGCGGTCATCGCAGGCAGCAAGCCTTTCTTCCAAAGAAAGATCGTTTATTGGTGCCGCATTAAGGGTATCCAATGAGATTTCAGCGCCACGAACGGCCTTCATAATAGCCATTTCAAAAGAGGTACCTATAGACATTACCTCTCCCGTTGCCTTCATTTGTGTTCCAAGCTTTCTGCTTGCTCCCACAAATTTATCAAAAGGCCACTTTGGAAATTTCACAACAACGTAGTCAACAGTAGGCTCAAAGCAAGCGCAGGTCTTCCCTGTTATTTCATTTTCAATTTCATCTAAAGTGTACCCAAGAGCAACCTTTGTTGTTATTTTTGCAATAGGATAACCGGTTGCCTTTGAAGCAAGCGCCGAAGAACGAGAGACCCTAGGATTTACTTCAATTACAGCGTACTCCATACTATCAGGATTAAGAGCAAACTGGCAGTTGCAGCCACCAACGATCTCGAGTTCGTTAACTATCGCCATAGATGCGTCATGCAGCATTTTGTATTCTTTAGAAGATAAAGTAAGGGCCGGCGCACAAACAATACTGTCGCCTGTGTGCACACCTACAGGGTCGAAGTTTTCCATACTGCAAACCGCAATAGCATTGCCTGCGTAATCTCGCATGGTTTCAAACTCAATTTCCTTCCAACCCCAAATATATTTCTCAACAAGTATCTGTGTTATAGGAGAAGCATCAAGACCGGATCTAGCAATTTCCTTCAACTCATCTTCATTATAAGCAACACCGCCGCCGGAACCACCCAAAGTAAAGGCAGGTCTTACAATAACGGGATAACCAATTCTATCGGCGATCATAAGAGAATCTTCTACTGTGTTTGAGATCTCTGAAGGAATAACAGGCTGACCTATAGCCTCCATTGCGTCCTTAAAAAGCTGACGGTCCTCGGCTTTGTCAATAGCCTCTTCATTAGTACCAATGAGCCTTACTCCGTGATTTTTCAAAAATCCGTCCTTAGACAACTGCATAGATAAAGTAAGACCTGTTTGTCCGCCAAGACCCGCCAGTAAACTGTCAGGTTTTTCTTTTTCTATTATCCTTTTTAAAGTTTCTGTTGTTAAAGGTTCAAGATATATTTCATCGGCCAATGCCTTATCCGTCATAATTGTGGCGGGATTGGAATTTACAAGCACAACGTTAACGCCTGCTTGTTTAAGCACACGGCAAGCCTGAGCACCCGCATAGTCAAATTCTGCGGCCTGACCGATAATAATAGGGCCGGAACCAATTACCATTACTTTCTTTATAGTGCTGTCTAATGGCATTAGTTTGCACCTCCCATCATATCAATGAACTGATGATACACAAACTCCGTACCATTACAATCATCAGGATAAAACTGAACCGAAACAGCCCTTTGTTCTTTATATTCAATACCCTCACAGGTGCCGTCATTAGCATTAACAAAACTAATTACGCCTGTAATAACACTGTCTTTATCAACAGCATAACCATGGTTTTGCTCGGTTATATAGGTTCGATTACCTGCTAAATATCGGCACGGCTGGTTAGCACCACGGTGGCCGTGGTTCATTTTAAATATTTTTGCACCGCATGCCAAAGCAAGAAGCTGATGCCCAAGGCCAATTGCCAATACGGGCTTTTTGCCAAACAGCGCCTTAATGGTCTCGGTATACTCTCCCGGCTTAGGCTCGCCCGGACCTCCGGAAAGCACAATACCGTCATAAAGATCCGGTAAAACACTGATCAGGGGTGAATTAGCAGGATAAACAGAAACGTTACAGCCTTTATTGTTCAAAGCCTGTATAAGAGATATCTTTGTTCCGAAATCAATTAATGCAATATTATGTTTTGCTTTATCAGCCGCGTATTTTTTAACTTCCTCGCAGGTAACCTTCTTAACTGGCTCTTCCGATTTGTGAAATTTAACAATACTTAGATCATCGGGAACACTATCACAAATGTAAGCGTTCATACTTCCCTTTTCTCTCAGTATGGCAGTCAGATGCCTTGTATCTACTCCACAAATACCGGGAATACCTGCTCTCTTCAGAAATTCATCTATTGTACCTTCAGAGCGAAAGTTTGAGGGCGAATCGCACCATTCCCTTACAACGTAGCCTGTCAGAGCGCATTTTCCATCCATATCCTCAGAAATAAAACCGTAGTTACCTATCATAGGAAAGGTCTGTACTACTATCTGACCACAATATGAAGGATCTGTAAGGGTCTCAATATAACCGCAAACCCCTGTTGTAAACACAAGCTCACCTAATGCGTTGGCCTGTGCACCGAAACGGTAACCTTCAAATACGGTACCGTCTTCCAATACCAAATATGCTTTTTTCATAAAAAATTATTTCTCCGACATACACTTAACAAGAACAGCCTTCTGTGCATGAAGTCTGTTTTCAGCTTCATCAAAAATTTCATTTGCATGGGCTTCAAATACCTCTGCAGTAATTTCTTCTTCTCTGTGAGCAGGCAGACAGTGAAGAACCATTGCATCGGGCTTTGCTACAGCCATTACGCTGTTATTGATCTGATAGCCCTTAAACACTTCTTTTCTAAGCTGCGCTTCCTGTTCCTGCCCCATAGACGCCCAAACGTCGGTATATAAAACGTCTGCGTCTTTTGCTGCTTTGTATATATCGGAAGTACATTCAAATTCACCGTTTTCATTTGCCCATTTCATGAGCTCAGCATCAGGTCTGTAGTTATCGGGGCAACCTACGCTTACCTTCATTCCCATTTTAATACCGCCAACAATAAGGGAGTTGGTCATATTATTTCCGTCACCTATATAGCAAAGCTTTTTACCGCTAAGAATACCCTTATACTCACGAATTGTAAGTAAATCAGCAAGAACCTGGCATGGATGGCAGTAGTCTGTAAGCCCGTTAATAATGGGTATAGAACCGTATTTTGCAAGGTCTTCGACCTCACTCTGATCGAAGGTTCGTATCATAATACCGTCAAGGTATCTTGACAGTACCCTTGCAGTATCTTCAACAGGCTCGCCACGACCTATTTGCAGATCACGTGCGCTTAAAAATAAAGCACTGCCACCTAAATCGTACATACCTACCTCAAAAGAAACTCTTGTACGTGTAGAAGATTTGGAGAATATCATACCAAGTGTTTTCCCTTTAAGTAAATGATGCTCGATACCGTTTTTCTTTTCATATTTTAACTGATCGGCAAGATCAAGTATTTCACGAATTTCTTCGGAAGAGAGATCCATAAGTTTCAATAAATGCTTCATTTTGCACACACCTCTTTAATAATTTCAATAGCCTTCTCCAGCTGTCTCATTGGAATATTCAATGCAGGCAAAAGCCTTACTTTTGTTTTTGCGCTAATAACTAAAACACCTTTTTCCATACATTCTGAAATAACCTGTTTTGCATCCTTTTCGGTTTCGATACCTATCATAAGGCCCATACCGGATACGCTCTTTACACCCTTTGCACCGTTAAGAGCAGTAAATATATAATCTGATTTTTCTCTAACACTTTCAAGAAACTCTTTATCCATTCTCTCAACAACCGAAATTGCGCCTGCACAACATACAGGGTTTCCGCCAAAAGTAGATCCGTGAAGGCCGGGAGAATAAACGTTTTCGGTTTTTTCGTTAAACATTGTTGCACCGATAGGCAGCCCTGCGCCAAGGCCCTTAGCTGTTGAAACAATATCGGGAGTAAATCCAAAATTCATATATCCGTAAAGCATACCAGTTCTGCCGTTACCGGTTTGAACTTCATCCGCAATAAGAAGAATATCCTGCTCCATTGCAATCTGAACCATTGCCTCAACAAAGTCTCTTTCTAAAGGCAAAACACCGCCTTCACCCTGTACAACCTCAAACATAATAGCAGCAACCTTGTTATTGTTAACCTTTTCTTTAAGGTCCTCAATATTATTAGACTGCGCATATACAAAGCCTTCTGTTAAAGGTGTAAATTCCTTATGGAAGGTTTCTTGGCCGGTTGCAGCAAGAGTTGTTATGGTTCTTCCGTGAAAGCTGTTAACAAGAGTAATTATTGTGTAATAATCCTTGCCCTTTTTGTCCTGTGCATATTTTCTTGCGCCCTTTATTGCACACTCATTAGCCTCTGCACCTGAATTGGAAAAGAACACTTTCTTCATTCCGGTTTTTTCGCAAAGCAGCTGCGCTAGCTTAGTACATGGCTCAGAATAATACAGATTTGAGGTATGCTGACACCTGGCAAGCTGTTCTGTTACAGCCTTTACCCAGATATCATCACAAATACCAAATGCGTTTACAGCAATACCTGTACCAAGATCAATATATTCCTTACCGTTTTCATCTTTAACAACAGAGCCTTTACCACTAACGATCTCCAAAGGAAATCTTCCGTAGGTATGAGCTACGTACAAACTATCCCTCTCTTTGGTATTCATATATTACCTCCAACAAACATTGTTCCAATACCTTCGTCGGTAAGCATTTCTATAATAATTGAATGAGGAACTCGACCGTCAAGAATAAATACCTTGTGAACGCCCATGCGAATAGCTTCTATACAACATTCAACTTTAGGTATCATACCTCCGGATATGATTCCTTCCTTAACAAGCAAAGGAGCTTCACTTACGTTCACCACTTTAATAAGGGATTCAGGATCATCCTTATCTCTTAATAACCCTGCAATATCTGTCATAGAAATAAGGCTCTCAGCCTTAAGCATTCCTGCAATTTTAGAAGCGGCAGTATCTGCATTAATGTTATATGTATTTCCCTCTGCATCACAACCAACAGTAGATACAACAGGAATATAACCCTTTTCAAGAACATCAAGAATGGGTTCAACGTTAATATTAGTTATTTCTCCTACAAAACCAAGCTGTTCATCTTTAATCTTTGCTTCAATCAGATGACCGTCCATACCGCAAAGACCAATAGACTTGCCTCCGTTATTCTGCAACAGATTAACAAGATTCTTATTTATTTTGCCGGCAAGAACCATTTGAACTACCTCTGCCGTTTCTCTGTCGGTAACACGGAGACCGTTAACAAACTCACTCTTCTTGCCTATTCTACCAAGCATATCCGTTATTTCAGGACCGCCACCGTGAACCAGAACTACCTTGATTCCTATAAGTGACATAAGAACAATATCCCTCATAACAGCCTGCTTTAATTCTTCGTTGATCATTGCGTTACCGCCGTATTTAATAACAATGATCTTATTGGTGTATTTTTGTATATATGGCAGTGCCTGTGTAAGAACGTCCGCCCTTTGTGCATTAGTAAGTTCCATTTTTATCTCCTTATTAAGTCCTGTAATCGCCGTTGATCTTAACGTAATCATAAGTAAGATCACAGCCCCAGGCAGTAGCCTTATTTTCACCTGAGTTTAAATTAATGAGTATTTCTATTTCATTACAAAGAAGTACTTCTTTTGCCTTTTCTTCCGAAAATTCAATACCTGCACCGTTCCTGCAAACGTTGATCTGACCCTTTTCGGATCTAAATGAAACGTCGATCTTATTTACGTCAACAGGCGCTTTACTGTATCCGATAGCGCATAGTACTCTGCCCCAATTCGCATCTGCGCCAAACATTGCTGCTTTTGTAAGGGAGGAACAGATAACGGATTTGGCAACCGTTTTTGCAATATCTTCTGTTTTGCCGCCTTCAACTTTGCATTCAAGTAGCTTGGTAGCACCTTCACCGTCACCTGCTATGCATCTGCATAAATATACAGTAACCGTATTCAGGGCCTTCATGAATATCTCAAAGTTTTCATCTTCAATACAAATAGGTTCGTTTTGGGCCATACCGTTTGCCAGAACAGTAACCATATCATTAGTAGATGTATCCCCGTCGACACTAACCATATTGAAGGTATTTTTAATATCGGTACTTAATGCTTTCTGCAAAAGTTCGGGAGAAATTGCACAGTCGGTAGTAATGAACACCAGCATAGTGGCCATATCGGGGTGGATCATACCGGAGCCCTCTGCAATACCGCCTATTTTACATTCAACACCGTCAATATCAAATGATATCGCTATCTGCTTAAGCCTTGTATCGGTAGTCATAATACCTTCTGCGGCAATTTCACTGTTGTTTTTATTTAAACCTTTAACCAACTCAGGAATACCTTTTTCTATAGGAGTAATGCTTAAAGGCTGACCTATAACGCCTGTAGAAGCAACAACAACGTCATTTTCGTTTATTTTAAGCTCATTTGCAATGAGCTTACAGGTCTTTTTAGCAATTTCAACACCGTTTGCATTGCAAGTATTTGCGTTACCGCTATTGCAGATAATTGCCTGAGCAATACCGTTGGATATATTTTCTTTGGTTACGGTAATAGGAGCGCCCTTCACAAGGTTTGTTGTATAAACCGAAGCAGCAGACGCAGGAACCTCACTGAATATAAGAGCAAGATCACGCTTAGTTTTGCCTGCGCGTATGCCGCAATGAATACCGTTAGCACTAAAGCCCTGTGCAGCGCAAACGCCGCCTTCTGTTAATTTCATATTAATTCTCCTTTAAAGTTCAAGACCTTCGGTCATTTCTGCTCCCATAACAATATTGAGACACTGAATTGCAGCACCTGAAGAGCCTTTACCTAAATTGTCGTACAATGCAGTTAAAAGGATCCTATCCTCATTACCGCAAACACTTATTTCCATACTGTCTTTTTTGCTCATACCAAGAGCGCTTATAAAGCCGCCTTTTGATATATCTTCTTTATAGTAAACAGTATTTGTGTTATATTTTTCGGAATAAACTTTTTTAATATCATCAAAGCTGCCCTGAATATCCTTTTTAAACAGAGGGACGGTTACCGCCATACCGCTGTAAAAATCCGATACTATTGGGCAAAATATAGGTGTATTCTCAATGCCTGAGATCTTAACCATCTCTTTAAGATGTTTATGATTCTGCGTGATGCCGTACTGACGAGGAGCACCTAAAAGAAAATCCCTTCCCTCGCCCTCATATTCCGTTATCATTTTTTTACCGCCTCCGCTGTAACCGGTAACAGAGTGGCAGGTTAGTAAAATGTCCTTATTTATAATCCCTTTTTCTATAAGAGGGTATACAAGGGCAATAAACCCGCTTGCATGGCATCCGGGAACTGCAATTCTTTTTGAATTTTCTATTTTAGCATATAACTCTTTTGAAAGTTCAGGAAAACCGTAAGCCCAATCTTCAAAAGTTCTGTGAGCAGTAGAAGTATCTATAAGCACAGTATTATTATTTTCAGTCATCACGACCGCTCTTCGTGCCTCTTCATCCGGCAAACATAAAAAAGCTATATCACTTTCATTAAGGGCAGCTTTTCTAAAATTATCATCTTTTCTTTCGCTTTCTTTAAGAGTGATAAGGGTAATATCTTTTCGCCCTGTTAGCCTGTCATATATACGAAGTCCGGTAGTTCCGGCGCTTCCGTCAATAAATACTTTTTTCATACTTCTTTCCTTTCCAAAGCCAAAACTGTCTCATACTAATATTATGTATAAATATACATCATTATGCGATAAAAGTCAAGATATTTATGCATAAAAATTCAAAATAGCTGCACATTAGCATGGTTAACATATATCTAATATATTTTACAGCATAAATGCCTTATTGACAAGGAAAAATTTAAATGCTATCATAATAAAAGTTGCCTGAACAGGAGGTTTCTATGTACCACAAAGAAGAGTATGACGTATCTTCACAGGAATTTTGGCCAAATGGGAATATCCGTCCGACTACTGTTTGGAGATACCTTCAGGAAAGCGCCAGCAGGCAGATGTCTGCTGAGGGCCCATCATACGAACAATTATGGAATAAAGGCTTTGCTTTTGTTTTAAGCAGAATTAACGTTCTTTTTCACAAACCTATAGTTCCTTTTGAAAAAATAACATGCAGGACCTGGGCATGTGATGAAAGAGGAGCGTCATTTTGCCGAAGCTATCAGTTATTAAACAACAAAGAAGAAGTTCTTGTTGAAGCTTATGCTATTTGGGCGCTTATTGACATAGAAACCAAAAAGCTTTGTACCGTTAAACAAGCCGACCTACATTATACCAACGATAAAGGACTTGAGCTTCCCCTTCCCAAGAAATTTCATCTACCTAAGGAGCTTGAATATAAAGAGGTTGGACATAAAAAGGTTTTATACTCCGATACCGATTGTAATATGCATATGAATAACACTAATTATCCCGATATGCTTTGCAACTATATTGATGGTATTGATAATGAAATAATCAGATCGATCTGTATTAATTATATAAACGAAGCTCCCTTGGGCGCAAATATTAAAATTAAACGTGCAGAAGAAAAAAAACAAGCCAACAACTATTATTTCCGCACTTATAACGGTGATAATATAAATATTGAAGCAATAATCAATACTATCAACAAGGAAATGTAATATGTACGAATTAATTCAGGCAGGTTTCTCAACTTATTATATGGACTGCCCTTCCCGTTGCGGTATATACGTAATAGATGATAATGATGTTTGTATAATTGACGGAGGAAGCGATAAAGGGGCGGCCAAAAAGCTTTCAACCCATATTGACAAAATGGGTTGGAATCCCGTTTTGCTTTTAAACACTCATTCCCATGCGGACCACGTTGGCGGAAATGCTTATTTACAGCAAAAATATAACTTAAAAATTATGTGCTCAAATCCTGATGCGGCTCTGATCTGCAACACGCTTATTCAGCCAACGACCCTTTACGGCGGATATCCCAATAAGGATATGCTGGGAAAATTCTTTTACGCTCAACCTACTCAAACCCAGGAATTAAAAGAAGAGTTGCTGCCAAAGGGAATTACATTTAGTTTATTTTCAGGCCACTCGCCTGCTCAGACAGCCTATAAAACAAAGGATAATATTTGGTTTATAGGAGATGCCTTAACACCCGCATCTACAATTGAAAAATACAATATCTGTTATTTTTATAATATTAAAGAGACGCTCGCTTCTTTAGAGAAGCTTAAGAGTATAGAAGGAAAGCTCTATATTCCTTCGCACGGTGAGGTACTTACTGACCTTGCAGAGGTTATTGATATTAACGTTAAGCATATACAAGGCGTACTAGAGTTCTTAAAGAAAGAATGCAAAACACCCAAATCAGTTGACGAACTACTAAAAGCTTTCTTTGATAAGTATGAAATGAAAATGAGTTTATCTCAAAATATGCTCTGCTCAGCAACTTTCCGTTCCTATATGACCTATCTTTATGATGAAGGTACAGTTGAAGTAGTGTTTGACAACAATATAATGCGTTATAAATTAAAATAATATATTAAAGGAGAATAAAAAATGAAAAAAGTATTAGCTCTCATCCTTGTACTTACAATGTTATTAGCTCTTTGTGCCTGCGGTGCAAAGGCACCTGCAGAAGACGAAGGTAGCCTTGAAGGAACTCTTTCCGAGATTATGGCAAGCATTTACGAAAAGGTAACACTTGAAATTGCTATCGGCGAAGCTCTTCCCATAGACACCGCTGATGCAGACGCAGTTAAGTACTATCTTGGTCTTGATAGCGCAGACGGTATTACCGAAGCAGTTTTCTCTGAGCCTATGATCGGTTCTATTGCATACTCCGTATGCCTTGTTAAAACCGAAGACGGCGCTGATGTTGAAACAATTAAAAAGAGCATTTCCGACAATGTAGATGCAAGAAAGTGGATCTGCGTTACTGCAGAAAAGGTTATTGTTAATAACTGCGGAGACGTTATTATTTTAGTTATGGCTGATGCAGCTACTGCAGACACCGTATACGGTGCATTTGAAGAAGTTGCAGGCGGCAAAGTTGGTACAGTTATAGAAAGAGCCGGCGAATAATTAAAATACTTAAAGGCCTGTTTCACAGGCCTTTTTTACTGAAAGGACATAAAGAAATGGTTTTTTCATCAATAGAATTCCTTTTCTATTTCTTGCCCATTGTAATCATACTTTATTTTGCAGTTCCCATGAAATTAAAAAATTTCATACTGTTAATAACAAGCCTGTTCTTCTATTTTTACGGCGAAAAAGTTTATATAATATTAATGTTAGCCGCAATTGTTTCTGCATACGTAAACGGTTTGCTTATAGAAAAATTTAGAGGAACCAAGCTTTCAAAGTTATTTCTTATTTTATCCATAGCAATAAATGCAGGAATGCTGGTATTCTTTAAATATGCAAACTTTACCGTAGATAACCTTAATTCTTTATTAGGTGTAAACATTACACTTGCAAATATTGCATTACCTATAGGCATCAGTTTTTACACTTTTCAGACTTTGAGTTACACAGTTGACGTATACCGGGGAGATGTGAAGGCTCAGAGAAATATCATTGACCTTGCGGCTTACGTTGCATTATTCCCTCAGCTTATTGCCGGCCCCATTGTTCGTTATTCTGATATCGATAACCAACTGCAGCACCGCACGATTACTGTTAAGAAGGTTTCCGACGGTATAAGAAGATTTATTATAGGCCTATCAAAAAAAGTTCTTATAGCCAACGCATTAGGACAGCTTTGTGATATTTTTAGAAATACACCGGAAAAAAGCGTTTTGTTTTTCTGGATTTATGCCATAAGCTTTTCCTTGCACATTTACTTTGATTTTTCCGGTTACAGTGATATGGCAATAGGCCTTGGCAGAATATTTGGCTTTGAATTTATGGAAAACTTTAATTACCCTTATATTTCAAAGAGTGTAACTGAATTCTGGCGCAGATGGCACATTTCTTTAGGTACCTGGTTCAGGGATTATATTTATATTCCCCTTGGCGGAAGCAGAACAACCAAGATCAAATGGCTTAGAAACATTTTGATCGTTTGGCTGTTTACCGGGCTTTGGCACGGAGCAGGCTGGAACTTTATTATATGGGGTCTATATTTTGGCGCACTGCTTTTACTTGAAAAGCTGTTTATGAAGAATATTCCCGATATTATATCCCATATTTATGTTTTGTTCGCAGTTATAATAAGCTTTGTAATATTCAATGCACCCGATATGAAAACAGTTTTGTCCGATATAGGCGGTCTTTTCGGCGCAGGCAATATTCCGATAAGCAATACGGTTACCCTATACTATTTAAGAAGCTATGCTCTGGTTATTATTGCCGCAATTATTGGAGCAACGCCTTTAGTTAAGAATTTAGCAAATAAAATACCGGAAAAAGTTTCAAATATACTTGAGCCTATTGTTTTAATTGGGCTTATAGTACCCATTACCGCATATTTGGTAGACGGCTCTTTTAACCCGTTTTTATACTTTAGATTTTAAGGGGGAATACTGATGAACAGTAATATAAAACACAAAATTATAGTTGCCGTATTCTCACTTATATTTATAGGCGCATTTATCTGCTGCATTATAAAACCCGCAACCGAATATTCCGAAAGTGAGCGCAGAAAACTTAACCAATTCCCTGAAGTCTCATTTGAAAACGTTTTTAAAGGAGATTTCTTCTCTAAATTTTCCGATTACGCTGTTGATCAATTCCCTTTGCGCGAACAGTTTAGAAAAATAAAGGCTTTTTTCACGTACAACGTATTTATGCAAAAGGACAATAATGACATTTACGTTATAGGAGACCAAGCTTCAAAGATGGAATTTCCCTTAAGAGAAAACTCTGTAATTGAAGCAACTGAAAAAATAGAGTATCTCTGCAACAAATATTTGAATGGTTCAAAGGTTTACTGTTCTGTTATACCGGATAAAAACTACTTTCTGGCAGCAGAAAACGGTTATCCCGGTGTTGACTACGATAAAATGATGTCTGTATTCAACAACAATCTTGAAGGTGTAACTTATATTGATATTTTCAATACCCTTGATATTGACGATTACTACCCTACCGATACCCATTGGGATCAAGCTAATATCAAGGATACTGTTAATGCTCTTGCAAACGGTATGGAAATACAGCTCAACGCAGATTACAAAGAAAACGTATTGGAACCCTTTTTCGGTGTATATTACGGACAGTCTGCCCTTCCCTTAAAAGCAGATAAGATAACCTACCTTACAAATGAATACACCGAAAGCGCAACAGTTATTAATTATGAAACCGGTAAATATCTTCCCGTATATAATACTGATAAATTTACAGCAAAGGATCCCTACGATATTTTCCTTGACGGCGCCGTTTCAATAATTGAAATAATCTCCCCAAAAGCAAAAACAGATAAGGAACTTATTATATTCAGAGATTCATTCGGTTCTTCACTTGCGCCCTACTTTACCGAGTATTACTCTAAAATTACACTTCTTGACACAAGATATATTCAAAGTGACCTTTTAGGTGACTACGTTGAATTTAGCGGTCAGGACGTATTGTTTATTTACAATACGTCGGTTCTTAATAATAGCAATATGCTAAAATAAAAGAAAACCTGTTCGGTTAACCGAACATGTTTTTTATTAGTTAGTATAATTATCAAAATAGCCCTGTACAAGAACAACGGGAGTCCCCTTATCGCCGGAGCCGCTTGTTAAGTCACAAAGAGAACCGATAAGGTCAGTCAGTTGTCTTGGAGTTGTACCCTGAGCAGCCATATTACCAACAAGACTTGAGCCGTCCTTAGCCTTGATACTATCGGAAATAGCCTTTTTAAGTTCTTCACCGGAAAGATCTTTGAAATCATTATCAGCAAGATACTTTAATTTAAGCTCATTGGGAGTGCCGATAAGACCATCGGTAAATGCGGGAGAAACAACAGGATCTGCCAGTTCCCAAATCTTACCCTGAGGATCTTTAAACGCACCGTCACCGTAAACCATAACCTCAACATTAACACCGCATGCATCTAAAATACGCTTCTGCACGTCAAGCACAAAGTCCTTACATTCCTTAGGGAAAAGTTTAACGGAATCTTCAGTTGATTTATTGGAGCCTAAAAGACCGTATTTTTCATTAAAGCCTGAGCCGTTAACAGGAGCATTAAGTATATCATCAAGACCGCAAACGACCTGAGCGCCGGCCTCTCTGAGAATACGTTTAGTGCGTTTTCTTGTATGAATATCGCAAGTTAATATATTTTTAGTATAGTCAAGAATAGCCTTAGGATTATTGGCAAAGATTACTTCAACCTCAGCTCCGCTTTCTTTAATAATATTACAGTAATAATCAACGTAATCTATACCGGTAAATTCATGCTTGTTTTCACCGAAAAGCTCACGATAACGTTCTAAGGTTAAAATATCAGAATAAGGATTAATACCTGCATTATCTATCTGATCATAGCTTAAAAGAGCATTACCAACTTCATCAGAAGGATAGCTTAACTGTAAAACAATTTTCCTTGCACCTGAAGCAATACCTCTGAGGCAAATAGCAAAACGGTTACGGGAAAGTATGGGAAATATAACACCTATGGTTCCCCCACCAAGCTTTGTTTTAACATCCTGCGCTATATCTTCAACCTTAGCATAATTACCCTGAGAACGGGCTACTATTGATTCGGTTACAGAAATAACGTCTTTATCGCGCAGGGCAAAACCTTCAATTTCTGCTGCCTCAAGAACACTCCGGGCAACAATTTCAGCAAGATCATCACCCTCGCGGATTATAGGACAACGAATACCGCGTGATACAGTGCCAACTCTTCTTGTATTTTCTTCCATTTAAATCCCCTCATTTTGTTTTGGATTCTTTGTTTAGCACAACATAGGAATTATAGTACATTTACGCGATATTTTCAAGTATTTATTAAAAAAAACAATTATATTTTTTAATTTTTGGCCGCTCATGGCAATGCAGCTGCTATTTTAGCCTGGCCGGTAAGTCTTATTATTTCATCAGGAATAAGCAAGCTTGAGTTAATATTGCAAAACTCTTCACGGAGCACTTTACTTGCATTCTCAGCAATAAATTGCCCTGCTTTACCTTTAGCTACTCCGCCTAAAAGCATTACTGTATCCATTTTATAAAAATAATAATACAGCGGTACGGTATAACCCAAGATTATGCCAATGGTTTTATAAATATCCTCAGCCCTTTTGTCCCCTGCACAAAATAGTTTATATACCAAAGCGGTGATTTTTGAATCCGGCAATCCTTCTTCAAATTCAATGCCCGCTTTCTTAGCATACCTTGCAACGGCCTGGGCTGAAAAATAATCTACACCTGTGCCTATGTCACCCGACCAAGGATCACAAGGGGCGTTTTCACTTACGTCAACAGGACAAAATGCAAGTTCACTGATATAATCAGCAAAGCAACCGTCAGAATTAATGTACCCACCTGCCAGCGAAGATCCCATTGAAAGCCCTAAAACATTACTTTTATTACAAAGAACGTATGCTGCGGCCGCAGCTGCATCACCGTCATTACAAATGGTAATTCTTTTGGGCTTAAAAGAAAGTGCTGTATTATATACTGCATTGATGTTATAGTTTTCAGTATTATTAAACAAAGAAGAAATTAATATACAGTTATTATTTACAATTCCTGCAGTACTTATTCCAATTGCATCTATCCGGGGCAAAGTATCCTCTGCCATTTCAATGGCTTTTTTTATTGCTGAAATATGATAACCAATATCCTTTTTATCCTTTGGCCGCCAAGGTAACGATGTATTCAACCGTTCTTCACCGTTTATTCCGGCCCATATTTTAATTGAAGAAGCGCCAAGATCAATACCGATACGGCTACCTTCAAAGGATGCCCGTACGGGAATACTTATCTTCTCAGTTACAAAAGGAAGAATGTCTGCTTTCCCAACAATAAGTTCTTTCTTATATGAATCTGAAAAAAAGTTATAATCAAAGTATCTTGCTCCGTTTTCAGAGTATGCTTTACAGCACTCATCACTTACATTACTTACTTCAATTTTAACAGGACCTCTTTGCCATAACAGAAATTTTATTATTCGTTCAAGGTACTTATCGTTTATACCGAAACGAACTACATCGGCCTTACCGTTTATCCCGTAAAGAATGGCAAAGCGGTTTTTTTCTTCGGTTAAATGTAACGCTAACGGATCAAAGTTTTCTTCCAAAGGAGGAACGAATTTCATTTTCTTAAGCTCCCTATAAGAGATTTGATGTCTTCACCTGTTCTATTGTAAAGACTTAAAATATACTCACATATATCCGTATTGGAATAAACTGCATCGGTTAAATCAAGGCCATAAGAAACAAGAGAGAAATTATCGGTATTATGGCTTTCCAGAAAGGTTGCATTTGCTATCATACGTCCACAGGCTGCCTCGTCATAATTTTTACCACCTGCTATCTGAGATTCAAACACGCTGAGTATTTTTAATGCAAGGTCTTTCCCTGCGCTGCAATCAAATAAAATCTTATACTCTTCATTTAACCAATCAAGAGAACGCCATACCTCCATACCGTAAATTTTCTCCGGACGGATATCTTTAGGCAAAGTCCTAAGGGCATTTATCGCCCTCAGACAACAAGCAACGTGGGTTGGGTGCTTATCGGCAGGATTATGAATAAAAACTCTTTGAGGTTTAATTGCCGCCAAAAGCTCCGAAAGCTCCTCTTCCAGCTTTGTACAGGCATCGTACTTGATTTCCTTACTGCTAAAGCCTAATTGAACCTGCGCCGAATATTTGCCTAAATCTGCGGCACGCTCCTGTTCTATAACTCTTACTGCTTTCATTTGTTCATCAGTAAAATTTTCAAATTTTCCGATACGCGGAGAACCTGCACCGTCACTTACCGTAATCCCTGTATACCATTTATCCGGCCGATTAAAGCAGTTGTTAATAGCACAAAATGCCATTATTTCAGCATCATCTTGATGGGCGCAAATGCAAAGATCGGTTGTTCGCTCAAAAGCAGTTTTTTCAGAAACATTATCGGGAATATATACTCGCATATTATCACCTCTAAAAAATCTCTTTGCCATAATTATAGCAAAGAGATCTTTTATTTACTATATTTTTTAAGGTAAGAAATGTACACAAAAAGACATTTCAACACAAATAAACAAATGGCTTATTATTTATCTTTCCAGAATTCTTCCCCTGCTTCATCAAGCCATTCAGGCATATTATTGTGTCCTATTCTATAAACACCAAGCTCCTTAACGTAATAAACAGCTTCTTCAAGATCCTTGGGAATACCTGCATTTTTAACCTTAATACGATCACCAACAATATTGTGGATATCTATAAGATTCTGAGTGCCATTATTGAAATCAGGATCGGGAGCATAGCCGGTTGCCTGCTTAACGTAATCTGCACCAGATTCAATAACAAGTTCGCACGCCTTAGCAAGGTTTTCGTTATTATGGAGCTTATTAATAAACTCTTCAGGAGGAAGCATGGTCTTAGCCCCCTTCATAGCTTCTGCAGGAGCAAGATGATAAACTTCTATAATAACCTTAACAATACATTCAGGAAGCTTTTCTTTACAAGCATTAACAACTGCCTTTAATTCATTAAGAACATAATCGTATTCCTTGTTAAGAAAACGGGATACATTCATTACAACGTCAATTTCATTGGCTCCTTTTTCGATAGCATCCAAAGCTTCAAATACCTTTGTTTCGGTGGTATTCATACCCATAGGATAGCCAACAACAGCACAAATATTGCCCTTATCGCCTATTATTTCCTTGGCAATGGGAACATCACTGGGAAAACAGCAGATGCAGGCAAAGCCATACTTTACAACATCATGGCATCTCTTAATAAGTAATTCTCTGGGAGTATCCTGCCATAACATTGCGTGATCAATGGTTTTTGCAAATTCTTCTCTGGTCATATTAATATCTCCTTTGAAAATTTATTTACATAAAAACTTAAAATATTTTTCTCTTGCTGTTAAAAACAACCCCTGGACACCTGCATACTGCTTTAAAATACCGGGTACAATTTTAGGCGCCCTTCTGCAGTATTTTATAAAATTATCTTCAAAATCCGTTATAACGGTTGGAGCAAATTTTAAATATTCGCCGCCCAATACAACGCTATCTATATCAAGAAGATTAACAAGGTTTACTATTACGGTATTAAGTTTGTGTGCAATTTCCTCAGCAACCGAAATAATATACTTATCTTCTGATTTATAGGCATTTACGATACCTTCAAAGTCGATCTGAGACTGTTTCGAAAGACAGGTATCAACTCCTTTTGAAACATCGCCGTTAACCTTATTAATAAGCCATTTCATACAAACAGTATCTTCAATAGTTACCTCACTATTTATTGAGGAGTAATCAAGATAATTATATATTTCGCCTGCTGCGTTGCTGAAGCCGTCAAAAAGTCTTCCTTCTAAAATAAGGCCTGTACCTATGCCGAGACCACAGCTGAGATATAACATATTATCAGTATTTCTGCTGTTATTTGCCCATTCTCCCAGTGCAGCGGTCTTAACATCATTTTTAATAAAAACGGGGATCCCGTACTTTTCCTCTATAACATTTCTAAGATCAAGAGTTTTAAACCGTACACCTCCGTAGTTACGGTTGCTTGAACACAAACGGCTGTGCTCGTCAAATACACCCGGAGAAGCAATGGCAATATAGCAAATATCTTCCTTGCATATGCCTCTTGCTGAAATAAGCAGTTCAACTGCATTATAGAGCATATTGAGATAATCTTCCTGAGAAACACTGCTGTTCAGCTTACAGGTAAACTCACTGAGCTGTTCCCCCTTGAGATTGCCCAAAACAAACAAAGGACTTGACATATTAAGGTCAACAGCAATAACGTATTTATTATTCTTATTAAAAGAGATAAGCTGAGGTTTTCTTCCGCCTGCAACGGAAACTTCACCTTCCCCCAATTCGGATACAATTCCACTTTCTATAAGGGGAATAAGATTTGTCGAAACGGAGGACTTACTCATACCAAGTTTTTTAGCTAATGCAGAACGGGAGGTAACCTCAAGACTAAAGATCGCATCAAGCAACGCGCGGCTGTTTATATTTCTTACTATCGATATATCGACTGACCCAGGAGTTTTCATATATGCCTCACTTAATTTGTTCGGAATTCAAACTAACTACGTTCAGTATAGTGCGATACCTGCTGTTTGTCAAGGTTTTTTTATGATTTGCAGGCTGTATTTTCAAATTATATTGACATACGGCCCTAAAAGTGTCATAATAGGATACAGGGTTAATCTTGATTCCGTATCAACCTACTGACACAAATGAAAGTGAGTATGATTATGAACCATTACAGTGAGTATCAGGCAAAATACCTTAAGGAACTGAATGAAAACGTAATTGAATTCTGGCTGAAGCACGGACAGGATAAGGAACACGGCGGTGTAATAACCTGCGTAGATCAGAGGGGTATAGAATATTGTACCGATAAATCAGTTTGGTTTCAGGGCAGATGCGCCTGGGTTTTCTCTAATCTGTGTAACGTATACGGATATAACGAAGAATATAAAAACTTTGCAAAAAGCTGTATAAGCTTTGCTGAGGACCATTGTATCGACAAAAAAGACGGAAGAATGTACTTTTCTGTTACCAAGGAAGGTATTCCCTTAAGGAAACGCCGTTATTTCTTCTCAGAAACATTTTACATTATTGCATGCGCTGAATATGCTACTGCATTTGACGCTCCTGAATACCTTGAAAAAGCAAGAAAGTATTATGATTTTATAATGGATATTTACTGTGACCGCAATAATGATCCTTTTAAAATTACTCCTAAAACTATTCCCGGCAGCCGCCCTACCCGAGCTTATTCCGAGCCTATGATCCTTCTTAACATTACCCATATTATGCTTCGTAACGATAAAGAAAACGCCGATAAATATAATGCGATCGCAAAGTCCCTCACAGATGAAATATTCAGATATTTCTATAAGCCAGAGCTTAAAGCCTTACTTGAGATGACCGGACCTGACGGTGAATTTTTAAAGGATGCCTACGGCGGAAGAACAATGAATCCGGGGCATACTATTGAAGGAGTTTGGTTTCTTATTAATCAAGCTCAAAACACCGGCGATATGACCGTTCTTGAAAAAGCGGAGAATATGTATGAATGGGCCATGGAAAAAGGTTGGGACTATGAAAACGGAGGTCTTATTGCATTTACGGACGTACTAGGCTATCCACCGGAAGCCCTTGAACACGATATGAAGCTTTGGTGGCCCACCTGCGAAACAATTATTTCTTCCCTGCTCTTATTTGAAGCAACCGGCAAAGAAAAATATTGGAACGATTTTATTATGGCAGACAAATATGCCTTTGAACATTTTTCCGATAAGGAAGGCGGAGGAGAATGGTTTGGGTATTTAAGAAAAGACGGCACACCTACAACTCCGGCATGTAAAGGTAATCTGTTTAAAGGCCCATTCCATATTCCGAGAATGCTTGTTATGGCAGAGCAGTGCTTAGGCAGACTGGCAAATAAATAAAGAAAATCGGCAATCTTTTGATTGCCGATTATTTATTTATTTATTTTTCTTTTCAGGAACAAGGAAAATGAAAATAAGTGAGCTTACAAGCAATAAGAACGGATAGAACAGGTAGGGTATTATTTCAAAAGCGGAAATAGAATAACCCGCAGTAGATACAGCGGCTATTGCAACAAGTATCTGTGCGCCGTAAGGAATAATGCCCTGGAATATGCAAGAGAAAGTATCAAGCAGAGAAGCAGATTTCTTGGGAGATATACCATAGGTTTCAGACATTTCTTTTGCAATGGGGTTAGCCATTACAATAGCAACAGTATTATTTGCAGTAGCAATATCCATTGCACCAACTAAAAGGCCCATACCTAACTGACCGCCCTTTTTGCCCTTGAATACACGCTTAATGCCGCTAAGAAGAGCATCAAAGCCGCCGTATTCACGAATAAGTGCGCAGATGGCAGATACTAAAATAGCAACCATTGTTGTTTCAAACATACCTGCAGCGCCGGTGCCCATATTAGCCAGAAGAGCAGTGGGTTCAATAGCGCCGGTAGCAAGCATAATAACAGAACCTGACACTATGCCGATAAGCAGAACCGCAAATACGTTAATACCGGCAATACCGCCAATAAGAACGAGAATATAAGGAATGATCTGAACAAGATTATATGTATTTTCTACAGCTACAGGATTTTCGGCAGTTAATGAGAATATTATAATTATAATTAAAGTTGCTATAGCAGCAGGAAGCGCGATCCAGAAGTTAGCTTTAAACTTATCCTTCATGGCGCATCCCTGACCGTTACAGGCGGCAATAGTAGTATCGGAAATAAAGGAAAGGTTATCACCGAACATAGCACCGCCAACAACAGTACCTACACATAAAGGCATACTGAAACCGGAAGCAGCGGAAACTGCAACAGCTATAGGGGTTATAAGTGTAATTGTCCCCACAGAGGTGCCCATTGCAGTAGAAACAAAGCAGCTAACCACAAACAGAACAGCAACTGCAAATTCAGCAGGAATAATAGAAAGCATAAAATAGGCAACACTTTCTGCACTGCTTCTGCCAACAACGCCAACAAAAGCGCCGGCACAAAGGAAAATTAAAATCATGGTAATAATATTCTTATCACCAACACCCTTGCCCATTATTTCAAGCTTTTTATCAAAGTTGATTCCTTTATTCTGCAAACAGGCAACAAGTAATGCGATCAAAAAGATAACAACAATAGGGATATTATAGAAACCCATTTCAATTTTGAGTACGTACTCAAAAAGTATACCTAAGCCAAGATATAAAATAATAAATACGGCTATAGGTAAAAGTGCAATTGCATTTCCTTTCTTCATATGAAAAACCTCTTTTCTTGGATTTGATAATAATTTATCATAATTTGCAAATAATTTCAACCAAAACTACAGAACAACAGGATATTTTCTGTAATTTTCACCAAAATCCATTACTTTTTCGCAAAAACTCCCCCATATTTCATCAAAAATCATTTCCCTTTCCAATGCCTGTCGGACGTTTTCATCCAAATAAGAAATCTGCTTTGCCGGTCGCTCAATTACAGGAAGAAAACAGAACTCTTTTATTTCGTTCCAGGCTTTAGAAGCACTCTTTCTCAGCCCTAACAGCCTAACATAAGATGGCATAGTATGATCGCATTTATTTATTCCCAAAAAAACAGACAAGAGGATTCTTCTAATACGGGAATGGGTGTATCTTTTAGATTTTACTTCATCGGTGATCGCATCAATGGAATTATGGTTTTGAATTCCGGAAATAATTTTATACTCCAGTCCTTCGGCACAATCCGTAGCCAAAGAAATGCTTTGGATATCCTTTGTTCTGAGAGAAGCAAGCATTGCTCTGTTAAAGAATTCTTTATTAAGAACACAGCGACCGCCGGCAATTTCTTCATTTATTATTTTCGCAACAGCTTCCGGCACAAATTCCGAAGTACTTTTCTGCTCCAATAACATTTTCCTTATATGCGTAGCAGATGCAAAACCGTTATTTATCTGAGAGTCATCGTGATTTGCACCAATACGTTTAACTGTAACCGGTATTGTATCTGAATTTAAAGTTCTTAATGCTTTTACATATTCTACACCCAGAATATTATTGGGTTTACTGAGAATATCGCCTATTTCAGGGCATATCAGTTCAATGGCTTTTGCCCTTGCCGCCGGAAAAGAACTACCGGATTGCAAAAAATCCTGCAATCTGCTATTGACTCTATCTGTAGTTACAGCTTCTGCTGTTTTTATAATTTTATCAATATCGCCGCATTCGCTTCCAAAGGCCAGATAATCAGCTTTTATGCTGTTCGCAACGAAAACAGCACCCATAGCATATCGTTCCGCGCTTTGCAGTACATTTACACAGGGCAATTCAATTACAATATCAGCACCGCTTTCAAGGGCCATTTTTGCTCTGGCTTCCTTGGAAAAAACAGCAGGCTCTGCTCTTTGAACAAAGGATCCTGACATAATAACCGTAATATAATCAGCTCCGGTTATCCTTCTTGCTTCTTCTATAAGATACTTATGGCCTTTATGAAATGGATTATATTCAGATATTATAGCTGTATTTACCATAAAACCTCCCATTAATGCAAAAAAAGGTTGATTATTTTTAACTTTAATATTATAATTATAAGTGGTTTTTATATTTTAATCAAGTAATTAATAAAATACATGGGGGTAAACCAATGAAAATCTTAGTTATTAATGCAGGCAGCTCCTCCTTAAAGTATCAGCTTATTGATATGGAGACTGAAGCAGTATTAGCAAAAGGCAATTGCGAAAGAATCGGCATTGACGGTCTTATCGGCCATAAAACTGCCGCAGGCGTAGAAGTTAAGAAAGAACTTAGCTTCCCCAGCCACAAGGAAGCATTCCTTGCTGTTGTTGACGTTTTAACAAATGGCGAAGGCAAGGTTATTGACGACGTTAAGGAAATCACCGCTGTAGGCCACAGAGCACTGCACGGCGGCGAAATCTATAAGGAAGCTACTTTAGTTACCGATAAGGTTATTGAAGATATGCTGGCACTCAGAGAACTTGGCCCTCTTCATAATCCTCCCCAGGCTATCGCTATGAAGGCTTGCCAGGAAGTTTTCGGTAAGGAAACTCCCATGGTTGCTATTTTCGATACTTCCTTCCATCAGACAATGCCTCCCAAGGCTTATATCTTTGGTCTTCCTTATGAATACTATGAAAAGTATTCTATCAGAAGATACGGCTTCCATGGCACCAGTCATAGATTTGTTAGCCAGAGATACGGTCAAATCATCGGAGGTCTTGAAGGCAAAAAGGTTATTACCTGCCATTTAGGTAACGGTAGTTCCATTTCTGCTATTAAAGACGGTAAGTGTTATGATACCTCTATGGGTCTCACCCCCCTTGACGGCTTTATTATGGGTACTCGTTCCGGCGGTATTGATCCTTCTGTTGTTACATTCGTTATGAACAAAGAAGGCCTTTCTGCCGATGAAATGGCAAACATTATGAACAAGAAATCCGGCTTCCTCGGTATTTCCGGTGTTTCCAGCGACTGCCGCGACGTTAAGGCTGCTGCAGCTGAAGGCAACGAAAGAGCTAAGCTTACCATTGAAATGCTTGTTTATCAGATCAAGAAGTTCGTTGGTGGCTATGCTGCAGGTATGGGCGGCGTTGATGCTATCCTCTTCACCGGCGGTATTGGTGAAAACGATGCTGAAATCCGTGAAGCTGTTTGCAGCGAGATGGAATACCTTGGCCTGAAGGTTGATAAAGAAGCCAACGCTAAGGCTTCCAGAAAAGAAGCTAAATTCTCTGCTGAGGATTCCAAAGTTGAAGCTTGGGTTCTTCCTACAAACGAAGAGCTTCTTATTGCAAGAGACACTCTTGAAATTGTGAATAACCTTAAGTAAGCAAAAATTATACTGCTCAGGAAAATTTCCTGAGCAGTTTGTTTATATTTGTTGCACAATAGGGGTAAAATGTGATATTATATATAAGAATATTATAAAAGGATCTGAATGTTTTGCAAACCAATATTGAAACATATTTAAAAAATAAACCTATTGTACATTTTATAGGCATCGGCGGTGTAAGCATGAGCGCCCTTGCGCTTATTCTCAGCACTAACGGATTCTCTGTAAAAGGCTCTGATATGAACATTGCTAATTGCAGGCACCTTATAGAAAAAGGAATTAAAGTATATGACGGTCAGGCTGAAGAAAACATTGAAAATGCGCAGCTTATTGTATATACCGCCGCTATTAAACAGGATAATCCCGAACTTAAAAAGGCAAAAGAGCTTCAGCTACCCTGCTTTGAAAGGGCAGATCTTTTAGGCGCAATTATAAATCAATATAAAGTTCCCATTGGTGTTGCAGGGACCCACGGCAAATCAACAACCACCTCTATGCTTTCCTGCATCATGCTTGAGGCTATGCTTGATCCTACAATTTCTGTTGGCGCAGTGCTACCCCAAATTAACAGCAATTATCATATTGGCTCTGAAGAATACTTTATCTTTGAATCCTGTGAATATGCTGCTTCTTTTTTAAAGTTTTTCCCTAAAATTTCTCTTATTCTTAATGTTGACGAGGATCATCTTGATTTTTATAAGGATATTGACGATATTATTGATACCTTTAAAAAATATACCCTCAATACAGTCAATGATGGTTTGATTATAACAAATGCTGAGGACGAAAACTGCACTAAGGTTATGGAAGATTATAAGGGTAATATTATTACCTTCGGTGTAAATGATGGCGACTACAAAGCCCACAACGTTGTGTATAACGCGAACGGCTGTCCTTCATTTGAAATCTATAACGGACTCAATAAAATCACAAATGTCTCCTTAAAAGTACCAGGCAAGCACAATATTCTCAATGCTCTTGCAGCAGCTGCATGCTGTGATTATCTAGGCGTAAAACCTGAACATATTAAAGCAGGACTTGAATCCTTTATCGGTGCGCAAAGAAGGTTTCAGTTCAAAGGCTGCAAGAATAACTTTACAGTAATAGACGATTACGCGCATCATCCTTCTGAAATAGAGGCAACTATTAATGCGGCAAAAAAAATGGAATACGAAAAAATAGTTTTAATATTCCAACCCCATACCTATTCCAGAACTAAAGCACTATTATCAAATTTTGAAAAGGCACTAGCCCTTGCAGACAAGGTTATACTCTGCGATATTTATGCTGCAAGAGAAAAGGATACTTTGGGTATAAGTTCTGAAATCCTGGCAAATGATATAAAAGGCGCTGTTTATGCTGAAAGCTTTGAAAAGGCAGCTGAATATGCTAAAGAATGCGCTGACTGCAAAACCCTCATTTTAACAATGGGCGCAGGAGACGTATACAAAATTGCAGATATTCTATTAAAATAAAAAAATCCCCCATAAGGGGGATTTTTTTAATTATAATATAAAAGCGATCGCGATCTCAATTAAAGAAAGTAAAAGCCCTGCAACGGTTAAAATATTAACTAATTTATTAGTGCTGGTCTGATATAACAGATCCAAATCAGATTCCAGAAGTTCAAGCAAATATTTAATCTTTTCAACTAAGGGTTCAACATCAAGATCGTCTATAATAAGGCTGTCAAGCTCACCCATTTCAGCCATACCGATATCTTCTAAACGGTTAAGGGTAAGAATAAGGTCTCTTCTGAGTTCCTTGCCTTTCCTTATTTCCGCGCTGATATTTTTAGAATGAGACTTTGATGATAAGGCCTGACGGTCCAACACGGAAGAGGTAATTGTTTTGGCAACCATACCTACTTCAACCGAGAACATAAGACCGTGGTTAACACCTGCTGTTGCAGAGTCAGTAAAAAAGTATGGGTTAGGAGCTCCGTAAAATTCAGTACCGAATCTCTCCTGGTGCTTTTTATAAGCTTCAATCGCACCGGCCTGATTTAAATTGAACAACATAAAGTTATTTCGGAAAATAATTGCTTTAACAAACTCCCTTGTCGACCAATGCTTCTGCATTCGCGCATCTACAATATCCTTTGCAACATACTCATAGCCTTCATCGCCCGTAAGCATACCGTAAATTGCGCATTTGTCCTTTTCAAATATATCGTCGATAGAGTCTTTGCCAAAATAATCGTTGATCTCCACAAGATAAGCGTTTTGCGCCCTATGTACAGTTTGCCCAATAGGCTCAATTGCACTGTCAACAAGCTGAGTAATGGATTTACCGTCAGCCGATACACTCATACCCGAAAGGAATATCTGGCGCATATAGATCAGATCATCAACCGAAGTTACCTCAACACTGGTATTAAGTGAAACCCCCATAACACTCGCATCATAAAAATCGGTTATCATAATATGAGTATCGCTGAATTTGTAATCCTTATGAGAAAGATCTTCAATAGGTAGAATGTACCGTTTGTGAGGAAACTTAAAATAACCGCCGAAAAGAAAATTCTCGGCTGTATTGATGTCCTTAAGAATACCTTCCTTCTTTGCAGAGTATTCAACGTTTTGCATCCTAA
Organism: Eubacteriales bacterium; assembly: GCA_045541395.1. Lineage (GTDB taxonomy): Bacteria > Bacillota > Clostridia > Oscillospirales > UMGS1783 > JAZRWQ01. The sequence continues at coordinate 109,037 of JAZQIZ010000001.1, read as the reverse complement.
AAACTACGTTATCTGCCCCATCAGTACCGGTATTTACGTGAGGAATATAAAACATATAGGCAATTTTCGCTTTAATTGTATTGCTCATTTTTCAATAACTCCAGTTTTTTTATAAAATCAAAGAGAGAAGAAGCACTTCTCTCTTAAATAATCAGAATTCTTCGTCTATAACCACAGGAGATTCAAGATCATCAATAACTGCGGGCTTACCAAAGGATTTCAGTTTTTCCGCAATATCTTTAAGAAAATCTGCAACAACGGAAAGTTTGCCAATTAAAGCCAGAACACTAACAGCAAGACCTGCTACACCAACAATAATGCCGAGAACCTTTAAAAACTTTTTCATAAATTTCATCTCCTTATTTTAATTATCTTCTTTTTGTATTTTTTTCAACTCGTCCATAAACGAATTAATATCTTGGAATTCATGATAAACCGAAGCGAATCTTACGTAAGCTACCTGATCCACAGTTTTAAGCTTTTCAAGAGCCATCTCACCTAACTCAACAGAACTGACTTCCTTAGCAAATGAACTGGAAATTCCATATTCCATTTCATCAATAAGCTTATCAAGAGTCTCCCTTTCTACGGGACGCTTCTCGCAAGCTCTCAGCAAACCGCGAAGAAGCTTTTCACGGTCAAACGCCTGCCTTGAACCGTCTTTCTTAACAACGAATACCGGAATTGTTTCTATTATTTCATTGGTTGTGAATTTGCCCTTGCAGTTTTCACAAACACGTCTTCTTTTTATTCTTGTAAAGTCTTCCGATTGGCGGGTGGTTAACACACTGCTTTCGGTATGACCACAATAAGGACATTTCATACTACTTTCTCCCTTTTTTTATTATTTTAACATATAAATAAAAAAAATTAAAGTGTATTTATAAAAAAATACACTTTAATTTTTAATCAAACTATCTTCAATAACACTGTTAAGATGAACGGGAGTAACCTTATTTTCATAAAGAATATGTAAAAAAGAAATACAGTCATTTCTATTATTTCCAAAGTAACTTCTTTCTGTTTCCACAACTCTCCCCTTTTCAATTTTACTAAGCACAATAAAGAACCTATCGTTTTCCTCCTCATACGAATATTTTACTACAAATGGGCTTTCATAATTAAATTCTTCAGTAAACATATATTCACCCCTCCTTGGCTATATTATATCCTATATTTATTTGTTTTGGTAGACATATCCGTACGACAAAATTATACACAATTTTTATAATTAAAGAAAAACAGCCGTAATACGGCTGTTTTTTGATTTATTATAAAATTTAAGCATTAATAAGCTTTTCAACAGATGCAAGTTTTACACAAACACAGAAAACATCCATTGCTGCCTGAAGGTTCTCGCATGAAGGGAAGGAAGGAGAAATACGAATATTCTTATCTTCAGGATCCTTCTTGTACGGATAGGTAGCGCCTGCACCAGTAAGAGTAATGCCTGCTTCCTTAGCAAGAGCTACAGTTTTCTTAGCGCAACCTTCAAGTGTGTTAAATGAAACGAAATAACCGCCCTTAGGCTCTATCCAATCACCAACGCCAAGACCTGCAAGTTCATTATTGAGGGTATTAATAACAATGTCAAATCTTGGTTTAAGAATAGCTGCCTGTTTTTTCATATGTTCCTTAATTCCTTCAACGTTGTTGAAATACAGGATATGTCTAAGCTGATTCATTTTATCAGGACCGATGGTCTGGAAGAACATCTGTTTTTTTATAAAATCAATATTAGACTTACTTGCAGCAATACAGGAAACGCCCGCACCGGGGAAGCAATACTTGGAGGTAGAGGCAAATTCGAAGATCATATCTTCATTGCCATACTCTTTAGCATAATCAAAAATGTTGGGTATAGAAACTTCTTCATCGGTAAGATGATGAACAACATACGCGTTATCATAGAATATCCTGAAATCCTTCGCCTTAGGTTTAAGTCCGGCAAGTCTCTTAATAGTTTCATCAGAATAAACTATACCGTCAGGGTTGGAATACTTAGGTACGCACCAGATACCCTTGATCTTTTCATCTTCAGACACCAGCTTTTCAACAAGATCCATATCGGGACCAGTTGCAAGCATTGGGATATTTATAAGTTCAAAACCGAAAAATTCGGTTATTGCAAAGTGTCTGTCATAACCGGGAACAACGCAAAGCCACTTAAGGCCTTCTTCCTGAGACCAGGGCTTTTCGCCACCTAATACACCATGTGTGAATGCGCGGGCAACACTGTCATACATAAGAGTAAGTGAAGAATTGCCGCCAACTATAATGTTTTCCGGTGAAAGTTCAAGAATATCGGCAAATATTTGTTTCATTTTAGGAAGACCGTCAATACCGCCGTAGTTTCGGCAATCGGTCCCTTCATAAATGCAATCTTCGCCTTTTTCAATTATATGAAGCATATCGTTGCACATGTCGATCTGTTCTTTGCCGGGCTTACCTCTGGACATATCCAAAGATAAGTTTTTTGCTTTGATGGCTTCATATTGAGCAGTAAGCTCTGCTTTAAGGGCTAACAGTTCATCCTTTGTCATCTGAGCATAGGGTTTCATTTTTCATTCTCCTTACTGTATATTACATGTTTTCTTTAAATACTCAATTTCCTCATCTTCAAGGAAGCGTATTTGCCCCGCACGAAGATTTTTTAGCCTAAGTTCACCTATTTTTTCTCTTTTCAAGAGTTTGACCTCTAAACCGAACTCCTCACACATACGGCGTATCTGCCGATTCTTGCCCTCATAGATCGTAATGGAAAGAACAGTACGGTTATCCTCTTCGGACTTAACAGAAACGTCAGCCGGAAGCAACTGCTGTCCGTCAGACAAAGTCATACCGCTGCGCATATTATCTATCATCTGTTTTGCAAGTTTACCGTTTACAGTTACGCGATAGGTTTTGGGAATATGCCACTGAGGCCCTGTAATTGTGTTTGCAAGCTCACCGTCATCAGTAAAAAGCAACATGCCCTCGGAATCCTTATCGAGTCTCCCAACGGGAAAAACACGTTTATTAATGCCCTTTAAAAGATCGGAAACGCATTTTCTGCCCATATCATCACTCATAGTGGTAATATAGCCACGGGGTTTATACATCATAATATAGGTATTTTTCTTGACCTGATATCTGACAGGCTTCTTGTCTACTGTTATCTTGTCTTTTAAAGGGTTTACGGTTTGACCTATATAAGCTTCTTTTCCGTTAACAGCAACCCTTCCCGAATTAATTAGTTCCTCACCCGCTCTGCGTGAGCAAACTCCTGCATCTGCAAGGTATTTCTGTAGCCTGATTTTATTATTATCCAAATTATTCACCTATGAAGATATTATAATAATATATTTTACAACATAGTGCAAAAATAAGCAATACAATTACACAAAAAAATTCCCGTCATTATAATGACGGGAATAAGAAACGCTTACTTAAACTTGCGCTTACGAGCCGCTTCAGACTTCTTCTTTCTCTTAACGCTAGGTTTTTCATAATGTTCTCTTTTACGGAGTTCAGATAATGTACCATCTTTAGAGCAAGATCTCTTAAATCTTCTGAGTGCGCTGTCAAGAGACTCATTATCTTTAACTTTTACAACTGCCATTTTGCTACCCTCCCTCCGAATAAAACGAAAAAATTACCTTTATATTATACTTATTTTATATGAGCTTGTCAAGTGAAATTTATTTTACAACGAAATTTAACATTTTGTTCTTTACATAAATCACTTTAAACACAGATTTACCTTCCATTGCTTCCTTTATCTTCTCATCATCGTATGCAAGTTTCTCAGCTTCTTCCTGATCGGAATCAACTGCAAGAGTAATTCTGCCTTTAAGCTTACCATTAACCTGAACAGGAATAGTTATTTCAGAATCCTTACAATTTGCTTCATCATACTGAGGCCAGCTCTCATAGGCAATAGTATTATCATGGCCCATTATCTGCCACATTTCCTCGCCAACATGGGGAGTAATGCAGGAAAGCATTTTAACAAAACCTTCAGCATATACTCTGGGGCAGCTGCCGTTTTTGTAAACTTCGTTTACAAAGATCATCATCTGCGCAATAGCGGTATTAAAACCTAACTGTTCAAAATCGGAAGTAACCTTTTTAACGGTCTGATGATATATCTTAGTAAGCTTACCGTCATCGGTATCGGTTAAATTTTCGGCCTCGGTAAAGAAACTCCAAACACGGTTAATAAATTTCTTAGCACCAATAACGCCGGTAGTGCTCCAGGGTTTGGAAACCTCAAGGGGACCCATAAACATTTCATAAAGACGCAGAGTATCAGCACCAAAATCGCGCACTATATCGCTGGGGTTAACAACGAATTCCGGGAAGCGTTTACCCATTTTAATGCCGTTTTCACCTAAGATCATACCCTGATGTACAAGCTTCTTAAAAGGTTCCTTAACGGGAGAAATACCCTGATCATATAAGAAACGATTCCAAATACGGGAATACATAAGATGGCCAACTGCGTGTTCAGGCCCCCCGATATAAAGGTCAACCGGCATCCAATGTTTCATAAGCTGCGGATCACATAAAGCCTTGTCATTCTTAGGATCGATATAACGCAAATAGTACCAGGAGGAACCTGCACTTCCGGGCATTGTAGAGGTTTCTCTTACGCCCTTAATGCCGTTATTATCATACTGTTTCCATTCAGTTGCGTTTTCCAAAGGAGCCTTGCCGCCCTTGCCTTTATAATCTTCAAGCTCAGGAAGAACCAAAGGAAGTTCATCATCGGAAAGGAAAACGGTTTTGCCGTCTTCAGTATAAACACAAGGAACCGGCTCGCCCCAATAACGCTGGCGGGCAAATATCCATTCGCGGAAATGATAATTATTCTTTCTTCTGGCCACACCCGCTCTTTCAAGCTTAGCGGTAATTGCTTCTTTGGCTTCTTCAACTGTAAGGCCGGTAAACTCTTCGGAATTACACAGCTTACAGCCCTTGCCTAAGTAATCCTGTTTCTCAAAGGCACAATCGGAAACGTCTCTGCCTTCAATAACCTGAACCATAGGGATGTTATGTGCAACAGCGTATTCAAAGTCACGCTGGTCATGGCTGGGAACAGCCATAACAGCGCCTGTGCCGTAATTACCAAGAACAAAGTCGCCGATAAATACGGGAACTTCTCTGCCGTTTACAGGGTTAATAGCATAAACACCCTCAAGACGGCAACCGGTCTTTGTTTTGGTGGCATCGGTACGGTCAATATCGCTCTTGCGCATTGCTTCGTCAATATAAGCCTGAACCGCATCTTTATTCTGAATGCGATCCATTAAAGACTGAACTATTTTTCCGTCAGGGGCAAGAACCATAAAGGTAATACCGTAAATAGTTTCAATACAGGTGGTGTATATAGAAAACTCACCGCCGCCTACTAATTTGAAATCAACCTCAACGCCGGAAGACTTACCGATCCAGTTGCGCTGAATTTCTTTTGTAGATTCGGGCCAATCAAGTTCATTTAAGCCATCAAGAAGCTTTTCAGCAAAAGCAGGCTGGTCGATAACCCACTGCATCATATTCTTTTTAACAACAGGATAGCCGCCGCGCTCGGATTTACCGTCAATAACCTCATCGTTAGCCAGAACGGTGCCGAGTGCTTCACACCAGTTAACAGGCATTTCTATTCTCTTGGCATAGCCTGCTTCCCATAACTTTTTAAATATCCACTGAGTCCATTTATAAAACTCGGGATCGGAGGTTGCAAGACATTTAGACCAGTCATAGTCAAAGCCAAGCTCCTTAAGCTGGCCGGAGAAGGTATCTATATTCTTCTGAGTAAAACCGTTAGGATGATTTCCGGTATCAACAGCATACTGCTCTGCAGGCAGACCGAAAGAGTCATAACCCATAGGATGCAGTACGTTATAGCCCTGCATACGCTTCATACGGGACATAATATCCGTTGCAGTATAACCTTCGGGATGGCCGGCATGCAGGCCAACACCGGAAGGATAAGGAAACATATCCAACACGTAATATTTAGGCTTGGAAAAATCCCAGACATCGGTATGGAAAGTATCATTCTCTTCCCAATATTTTTGCCACTTCTTTTCAATGGCTGAAAAATCGTACTTCATTTTAATCAATCCTCTATATCAGCTTTATTTTATTTCTATATACTGCTGAGCATCAACTTCATTAGCATCTGCCCATAATTTTTCAAGATTATAAAATTCTCTTGCTTCGGGGTGGAATATATGAACTATAACAGGGCCGTAATCAAGAAGTACCCAACGTCCGTCTGCGTAGCCTTCTCTATGACCTATCTGAATACCTTCCTGTTCGAGCTTAAATTCAACCTCATCAGCCAGAGCCTTTATCTGAGTAGAGGAGGTACCGTTTGCAATAACGAAATAATCTGCTATTGATGAAAGCTCCTCTATTTTTAGCACTTTTATGTTTAATGCCTTTTTGGAATCAAGTGCATTAACTGTAATTTTAACTATTTTTTCTTCCATATTATTCACCTTTAATTTTATTAACCAGCTGGCTATAGCAGCTGACTGTATCAAAATGCAAAGAACCGCCCTTTTCCATTACTTCCTGCATCCCCTGCTTTAAGGCTACTACCATTGCTTTGTCTATTCCGTTAAAAGCAATGGATCTTACTTCCTCAACACCTTCAAAGGTGCGATTATCTTCTATATAATCCGCAAGGTAAATAACCTTTTCAAGCAAGGTCATATCGCCATGGCCTGTTGTATGGAAATAGATTGCGTTTAAAATTTCCGCATCTTCCACCTGAAGTATATTTTTTGCATAGTAAGCGCCTGTGTATGCATGCAAAAGCGCGGGAATCTCAGTTTCACCGTTAAGCAGTATTATATCAAAATCTTTACAATATTTCAACTGCATATTATGATCGTCTTCTTTGGTGATATCGTGCAGTATTGCAGCTATACGGGCCTTTTCAACATCCGCTCCGTAGGTTAATGCAAGCTTTTCTGCTGCAGCAACAACACCTAAAGTGTGCTTAAACCTTTTTTCCGATAGACGTTCTTTAACTATATTACTGTACTCTTTAAAATCTTTCATTTATACAACCTGTTATCTCTTATATATTCAGACACATTCTTATCAAGATAATCTTCGACGTTTTCACCTTTAGCCACCATTTCGCGAATCTGGCTGGAACTTACGGAAAACGGCTTGAATATTACTATTTTGCATCTGGCATTATATTTTTTCTTAAAAAGACGTTTTGCTTTAAAAAGCTTAAAATATTCATTCTTGTCTCTTGCAGCAGTAACAATAACAGCAAGATCAAACACCCTCTGAGGCTTCATCCAGGTTTCCAGGCTAAGAAACATATCACTTCCGCAGATAAAGTAAAGCTCATCTCCTCTGCTTTTCAGTTCTTCCAACGTAAGATAAGTATAGCTTTTACCGCCGCGGGTAATTTCCATATCGGAAACCTCATATTCAGGGAAAGCAAGCTTTGTCATATTCATTCTGATATGAGGTGCATTATCTGCCACAGATTTATGGGGAGGCAGATTAGAGGGAATAATAAGAATGTTCTGCAGCTTTAAGCTTTTTCGTATTTTTTCCAAAAGCAGTTTGTGCCCTAAATGAGGCGGATTAAAAGTTCCGCCAAAAATACCTAATCTCATAAAATATCCCTGCTGTTAAAAAGGAATTTCAATTTTTCTCTTTTCTTCTTTGGAGGCCTGACGGTATAGCACAACTTTAAAACCTATCACCTGAACCACCTCTGCGCCAAGCGCCTCGGCCAAAATCCCGGCACATTCTTTCCCGGAAATAAATGCGGTCTCAAGCACGTTTATTTTTATAAGCTCGTGAGCCTCAAGAGATTCATCAAGCTGAGCAATGAGAGAATCGGTTATACCGCTTTTACCTATTTGCTCTGTTGGCTTAATTGTATTTGCAAGGCTTCTTAAATAAGCCCTTTGCTTACTGTTAATCATTTTATTCAACCTCTAAATACTGAGTAATTTTTTCTTTAAACTTAACCAAAGCCCGTGCTCTGTGGCTAATAGTGTTTTTCTCAAGGCTACTGATCTGAGCGTAGCTTTCATTATAACCTTCAGGAACAAACACAGGGTCATATCCAAAGCCGTTTTCACCCTTTGGGCTGTGAGAAATAAAGCCAGGACATTCACCAACAACAGTAAAACCTTCTTCCCCGCTGTAAAAAGCAACAGCCGATACAAACTTAGCTTTTCTGTTTTCTTTGTCCTTCATTTCCAAAAGCAGCTTTTCAATCTTTTCTTCATCAGTTGCCCCTTCACCTGCATATCTTGCGGAATAAATCCCGGGGCGGCCGTCAAGCGCATCAACCGCAAGGCCTGAGTCGTCGGCAATAGTAGGAAGTCCTGAAAGCTTATAACCGTTCCGGGCTTTTAACATTGAGTTTTCCTCAAATGTTGTGCCTGTTTCCTCTATTTCGCAACATATCCCAAGATCTTTGGGCTTTACGGTCTCAACCCCAAGGGCGTTGAGAATATCGTTTAATTCTTTGATCTTATGCGCATTATTTGATGCAATTAAAAATTTCATTATTCAACCAATCCTTTTGCGAAATCCTCGGGAGAGAATATTTCAAAATCGTCAACCTTTTCTCCTAAGCCAACAAACTTGATGGGAATACCAAGCATACGCAGAACACCTATAGCCATACCGCCCTTGGCAGTACCGTCAAGCTTGGTTAATACAAGTCCCGTAAGATTTGCTGCATCTTTAAACTCCTTAGCTTGAACAAGAGCGTTCTGACCGGTAGTTGCATCTAAAACAAGAAGCACTTCCTTATCGGAATCGGGTAATTCCCTGTCTATAACCTTACGTATTTTAGTTAGTTCATCCATAAGGTGCTTTTTATTATGAAGTCTGCCGGCAGTGTCGCAAATAATAACGTCGGCCTTTCTAGCCTTTGCTGCACAGATAGCGTCGTATACTACAGCGGCAGGATCTCCGCCTTCTCCGTGCTTAACTATATCAACATCGATCCTTTCCGCCCAGATATTTAGCTGAGCAGATGCGGCTGCACGGAAGGTATCGGCAGCAGCAAGAATAACCTTCTTGCCCTGATTTTTTAAGTAATATGCAAGCTTTGCGCTGGTGGTAGTCTTGCCTGTACCGTTTACTCCAATCATTAAAATAACGGCAGGAGTATTGGAAATATTCAGCGTAGCCTCGCCTTCCATTTCCTTGGTAATAAGCTCAACAAGAAGATCTTTAAGTTCCTTACCTGTAGAAATATTTCTGACTTTTGCTTCCTTGCGAAGCTCATCGATTATATTCTCTGCTACGTCCATGCTTATATCCGACATAATAAGCACTTCCAGAAGCTCATCAAGAAAATCCTCATCAACACTTCTGAATGCCGCAAGAACCGAATTAAGTTTATCCCCAAATGACTCGCGGGATTTTGTAAGTGAATTCTTGAATTTATCAAACAGTCCCATTTTTTTCACCATTAACCGATATTCAGTTTATCGGATACCTCATTAACGTTTATTGTAAGTATTTTAGAAACGCCTTCCTCCTGCATGGTAACACCGTAAAGAACGTCGGCGCCCTCCATAGTTCCACGACGGTGAGTTACTACTACAAATTGAGTTTTACCCGTGATCCGGCGCATATAATCAGCAAACTTAACAGTATTTACTTCATCTAGTGCAGCCTCGATCTCGTCCATTACACAGAAGGGTGTGGGGCGAACCTTCAAAATAGCAAAATAGAGAGCTATTGCAACAAAGGCCTGTTCGCCGCCTGAAAGAGCAGAAAGATTTTTAATTACCTTACCGGGCGGAGAAACCTTGATCTCAATTCCCGAGCCGAGAACGTCTGAAGGATCGGAAAGAGTAAGCTCTGCATTTCCTCCTTCAAACAGTTCAACAAAGGTTTCTTTGAAGCGTTGATTGATAATTTTAAATCTCTCCGAGAAGATAGTTTTCATTCTCTGCGTAAGATCGGAAATAACATTTTCAATATCAGCCTTGGCCTTCTGTAGATCATTTACCTGATTTGAAAGGAATTCGTATCTGTTCTTAACGTCCTTATACTCATCTATAGCACCAACGTTTACGTTACCCAAACGCTTCAGCCGGTTTTTAAGTTCTGTAAGACGCTGATTTGCCTGCTGCACATTCTCTACAGTTGTTCTTAAGGGCTGTGCATCAGTTAAAGTAAGCTCATACTCATCAAAGAGCTTCATAACTATGGCATTATATTTTGTTTCGCAAGCTTCCCTTTTCCCATCAAGCCTTTCGGCTTCGCGAATAAGGCCGTCACGAAGCGCCTGAACGTTCTTAAGCTCCGCTCGTAAAGCATTGATTTCTTTTTCCAGCCCATCTCTGCCTTTAATTGTTTGATCTATAACCTCATTAGTGGTACCGCAGGAAAGATTAAGCTGCTGAATTTCTTTTTCACAAAGAGATATCTTTTCAAGAAGTTCCTCGTTTGCATTCTGAAGAGATTCGATCTCAGAAAGCCTTGAAGTAGCCGCCAGGTCTCTTTCTTGTTTATAAGAGCGCATTTGAGCTATATTCTGCGAGATAGCTTCAATATCCTTTTCTTTTGAAATAATATCAAGCTTGATTGAACTGATTTTCTCGGCTGTCTCTATACGAAGCTTTTCAATATTTTCCTGACCGCTGGTAATTTCCCCCGCTTTAAGAGTAAGCTCCTCAATTTCGGCTTCGGTATTAACAATAAGTTCTTCAAGCTGAGTCTTTTCAGCGGTGTCCAGATTACCCTGAAGAGTATTTTCGTTGATCTGTTGTTCAATACGCTCCAATGCCTCTTTTTCATTATTTAAACGGTACTCCGCATCATCAAGACGCATTTTAAGCAGAGCAGAAACGTCACCAAGCTGTTTTATCTGTGCCTGTACACCTTCAATGTAAGCAACGTCAACGTTATATTTTTCAGAAAGCTCGCTCAAAACCAGATCAATGTCCATGAACTTTTGCAACGCGTTTTCAAGTTCTTTTTTCTGCTTGTCAATTTCGTTCTGGCGATTTAGCAATCCCGAACCCTTAACTGCGGCAGAGCCGCCGGTTAGTGAACCTCCGGGATTTACAACCTGACCGTCCAGAGTAACTACTCTGTATTTATGACCTGCTTTTTTAGCTATTGAAACCGCATTATCAATATTATCCGCAATACATACTCTTCCCAACATTGAATCTACAATATTACGGTATTTGGGATTACATTCAACAGTTTTTGAAGCAACGGCAATAAAACCTTGCCCTTTGAATTCACTGTCAGACAAAGCATTCCCTTTAATTGTGCCAACAGGAAGAAATGTTGCTCGACCTGCCTTGTTATTTTTCAAATAATTAATTGCACCTTTGGCGTTATCGTCGCTGTCAACAACAATATTCTGTACCTGATTACCAAGTGCGGTTTCTATAGCAAGAGCGTATTTTTCGCTAACATTAATAAGAGCAGAAATGGGGCCGTGAACTCCTTTCAGCATTCCCCTGTCGCTTGCCTGCATAACAGCTTTAACACTATCGTAATAACCGCTAAAATGCTTCTGCATATCTGTTAAGGTGTTAATACTGATATTCTTGCGGTCTATTTCCTTTTGCAGTTCATCTCTTAAGACAGTCTGCTTATCAATTTTGCTCTTAGCAACCTCCATACGGAGTTTATATCCGCTTATAATATTTTCACAGCTTAATATCTCGTCTTCATTATTTTCCTTTTGTTCAAGAAGACCTGCTTTTTCATCTTTGATTTTATTAATTATAAACTGAGCGGTTTCTTTCTGCTCCTGCAAACGTGAAATATCCTGTTTTAATACTTCCGACTTACTTTCAATGTAACCGATTTTAATCTTAGAATCGGTTAGAAGTGCAGTTTTTTCTACAATAAGACCGTTAATTTCGTTAAGCCTTGTATCGTTACCTGCCAAAGAAGCGGCAATAGCAGCGCTTTCCGCATTAACAGTGTTTAACATCCTTTTTAAAAGCTCAACCGCATCGTTAAGCTCTCCGGCTTCTTCTTCTTTCTGTGTAATTGCATTATCCAGTTCAGCAGCACGGTCGGTCTCATCGGCAATATCGCTGTTAAATCGTTCTATTGTTTCTTCGTTATGAAGTATATCATTTTTTATAAGAGAAATTTCGCTTTGCTTATTCTGTATCTGCTCATTGACTCCAACAATAGCAGCACGAAGTTGATCTATTTTAACTGCCAACTGCTGATTTTCTGCATATTTCTTTTCTATTTCCTGCTCATAGCTGTTTGCGCTTATATCATTTTCATCAAGTTGAGCATGGGCAACTTTACAATCCTCTTCAAGTTTCTGACGGTTAGCACGAATATCATCGATCTCGTTCATCCAAAGGCTTATTTCAAGCTGCTTCTTTTCGTCTCTAAGTTCCAGATACTGCCTTGCTTTTTCAGCCTGCTCCGCCAAAGGGCCTACTCTGCCCTCAAGTTCAGAAAGAATGTCCATTAAACGGATAAGATTTTCCTGTGTCTGTTCCAATCTTCTTTCCGATTCAGCCTTTTTATATCTGAACTTAGAAATACCGGCGGCTTCCTCAAACACCTGACGGCGTTCGTCACTTTTAACCGAAATAATATCGGCTATTTTACCCTGGCCAATAATAGAATAGCCGTCACGTCCAAGACCGGTATCCATAAACAATTCGTTTATGTCCTTCAACCTTACAAGATTTTTATTAATGAGATATTCACTTTCACCCGAACGGTAATATCGTCTGGATACAGTGACCTCCGAATAGTCAATAGGCAAACTGCCGTCACTGTTATCAAGGGTTAAGGAAACCTCAGCATAACCCATAGCGGAACGGGAATGGGCACCGTCAAAAATAACGTCCTCCATTTTGTTGCCGCGCAAGGTCTTACTGCTCATTTCGCCTAAAACCCAACGGATAGCATCGGTAATATTACTTTTACCGCTACCGTTAGGTCCAACAATTGCTGTTATTCCGTTATCAAAACTAATTGTAGTTTTATCAGGGAAAGACTTGAATCCCTGAATCTGCAATGATTTTAAACGCATAATGCCCATCCATACTTATTTTACTTCACCTTATATAATAACAAAAAATCCCGATATTTTCAAGTAAAATCGGGATTTATTATGAATTCGCGGCCTATTAAATTATTATTTTCTCTGATTAAGAGTTTATTTATGCCGTAGTCTTTTTCAAAACACTTTTTATTTTTATTCTTTTGGCCCGCTGCGGCTGATATTTTACCCTTAGCAACCTCTATTACAAGGCTTTTACAATTTGAAAAAGGCGTAATTTTTTCTTCTATAAGCTTTTTGTATATACTATTTTCACAAAGTTCTCTAAAGGCAGGATGAAAGGGACCTGCCACTATTGAATTTTCCACAAAGCTTTGCTCGGAAAATAGCCCCATACGAATTACCGGAATGTTTTTTTCTTCAAAGAATAATAATAGTTCTGAACATAATCCAACCGCTTCCTCCAACGTCTGCGGTTTATAAGTGCCTTTATTATACATGCTCTCAAGCTCGGTATCCTTAACAACAACGCAAGGGTAAATTCGAACTCCGTCAGGCTTCATATCTGCGGCAGCCTTTGCTGTATTCATTGCCCCTTCCGGCGTATCCCCCGGAAGGCCTGTCATCATTTGCAAAACAAGGTTATAGCCGTTTTTACGTATAAGAGAAGCCGCATTATTACAAGCATTGCTCTTGTGTCCTCTGTTGCAAAGTGAAAGAACCTTATTATCCATACTCTGCATTCCAAGTTCCACGGTTTTTACGGGATATTTCTTTAGTATCTCCATTATTTCCTCGGAAATATAATCAGGTCTTGTTGAAAATCTGATACCTGATATTCTTCCTTCAAACTTTGAAGCGGCCTCAAGATATGCACACATTTGCTCTTTTTCTATACCCGTAAAACTTCCGCCAAAAAAAGCGACCTCGCACTTATCACCGGAAACAGAAACCGTTTTAAGTGCATTTTCAATTACCTGAGAAACTTCTTCAGGGGTTGGCGCCTGCTCTGTAGCTGCGATTCTTTTTTGGTTGCAAAAGACACAATCATTGGGACAAGCCAAATGAGGAATAAATATTGGAATATTTATATGTTTTTTCATAAGCCCATAAGCTTAAGAGCTTCACCTGCTGCTTTTTGTTCAGCTTCCTTTTTACTTGCACCTTTGCCTGTTCCAATACAGTTACTGTTAAGCATAACAGCTACCGTGAAGATTCGTCTGTGATCGGGGCCTTCGGTTTTAAGAAGTTTATATTCAAGATGTTCACCTTTATTCTGCTGAACGATCTCCTGAAGCATTGTTTTTGAATCCTTGAAAAGTCTGCCGGAAATAGCATCGTTCATATTACTTTCTAAGAATGGAGTAACAAAGCTACGGGCATGTTCTAAGCCACCATCCAGAAAAATAGCAGCAATAAGAGCTTCAAAGGCATCTCCGATGGCAGAATCTCTGTTCATCCCGCCGTTGAGTATTTCACTTTTACTGAAGCGCATATATTCTCCCAGCTTTATCTGGCGGGCATACTTTGCCAATGACGCCTCACAAACAAGAGCCGCTCTTATCTTGCTGAAATCACCTTCATTATAACGTTCATATTCACTGTAAAGCTTTTGAGCACAGATGAAACCTAAAACAGAGTCTCCCAGAAATTCAAGACGTTCGTTGCATTCACAGCCGTGCTCTTTTGTTTCATTCAAATATGAAGAATGCGTAAGAGCTTTTGTAAGCAAAGAACTGTCTTTAAAAGTATAATTGATTGTTTGTTCCAAAACTGTCATAACCGTTACCTTTTCTCAAAACAATATCCCCGGTAAACGGGGATATTGATTATATTACTGATGATCGGAGATGTAATTAACAACATCACCAATAGTTTTAATATTAGCAATTTCTTCGTCGGCATCTTCGCCTTCCATATCAATGCTGAATTCATCTTCAACAGCCATAATGAATTCAACAAGATCAAGAGAATCTGCTTCAAGATCCTCACGGAATGAAGTGTTCATTGTAACTTCATCTTCAGGAAATTCGGGGAATTGTTCCAATACGAGTTCCTTAATTTTTTCGAAAACCATAATTTAACCTCCTAAAAATTTAAATAAACGGTTCGTATTCATAATAAATTTAATATTGACTTATGTCAAGACATAAAGTAAAAAAAATTTATTTTTTTTCAAAAGCTTCGGTTATTGCATCAATAAGTTTTGCATTTACCATCTCAGTTGCCTGTCTTACTGCATTTTTAATTGCAAGTGCATTTGAAGAGCCGTGGGCTTTTATAATAACACCGTTGACACCTAACAGAGGAGCCCCGCCCTGCTCAGCATAATCATATTTTTTCATAAATTCCTTAAGGGGCTTCTTAATAACTGCACCGGCAAGCTTAGTTGCAGTTGAGGCATATAACACGCTTTTGAGGCCTTTAAGCAACACTAGTCCAACACCTTCAAAGGTTTTTAAAAATATGTTGCCGGAAAAACCGTCTGCCACAATAACGTCCGCATCTCCCAAAGGAGCGTTTCTACCTTCAACATTACCTATAAAGTTAACTTTATTGGATTCTTTCAGTATTTGATGGGCCTGAATATGCATATCGGTACCCTTTGTTTCTTCTGCTCCGTTGTTAAGCAAACCGACTGTAGGATTTTTAACACCCATTATTTTTTCCATATATGCACTGCCCATAATTGCAAATTGTTCAAGGTATTCTGCTTTACACTCAGAATTTGCACCGCAATCCACAAGCATTGAACATCCGGAAGACGTAGGAAGCGTACTACCTATAGCGGCACGCTTAACGCCCTTTATTCTTTTTACAATAAGAGTTGCACCAACAAGAGCCGCGCCCGAATTACCTGCAGTAATAAAAGCATCGCCTTCTTTGTTTTTCAATAACTGCATCCCTACGGACATTGAACTGGCTTTTTTATCCCTTACAACGGATTCGGCATGGTCCTCCATTGTAATAACGTTTTCCCCGGTATCAACAAAAGAGAATTTTTCGCTGTAAAGCTGATTTTCTGAAATTATTTTTCTGAGTTCAGGTTCATTGCCGCACAAAACAACTTCCACTCCGTATTCCTGACAGGCAAGAGCGCAACCTTTAACTACCTCTAAAGGCGCATTGTCGCCACCCATGGCGTCTACTATAATTTTCATTTTATCTCACCTCTGATTTTGTCTTTGACTTCGTCAATATAATCTACAGCACGCTGTGCAAGTGCGAGTCTTTTTTCAGCGCGTTTTCTGACCTTAACATTAATTTCTTCAAATAACCCAAAGTTTACGTTCATGGGCTGAAAATCCTCAATGCTCTCATTTGAAACATAATGACTTAAGGATCCAATTGCAGTTTTTGCTGTAAAATCAAAATGTTCAAGCCCCAAATAGCTTCTTGCCGCGTTTATCCCTGCAACAAAACCGGATGAAGTGCTTTCCAGGTAACCTTCAACACCGGTTATCTGGCCCGCAAAATAAAGCCCTTTGCGCCCACGCATTTCATAAGCACTGTTAAGAAGCTTGGGAGAATTGATAAAACTGTTTCTATGCATAACACCGTATCTTGCAAATACAGCGTTTTCAAGACCGGGTATCATTGAAAAAATTCTTTTTTGTTCGGGGAATTTCAGATGTGTCTGAAAACCAACAATATTATACAACGTGCCCGCACTGTCATCCTGACGAAGCTGAATTACAGCATAATACTTTTCGCCTGTTTCAATATTATCAAGTCCAACAGGCTTTAACGGTCCGTAACGCATAGTATCCTCGCCTCTGGCGGCCATAACCTCTATAGGCATACAGCCTTCGAAAACCTTTGAATTTTCAAAACCTTTCAGCTCTGCGCATTGGGCATTTATAAGCTCGTGTCTGAATGCAAGGTATTCCTCTTTATTCATGGGGCAGTTTATGTAATCGGCTGTACCTTTGCCGTAACGTGAAGCAAAGAACGCCTTAGACATATCAATACTGTCAAATTCAACAATAGGTGCCGCCGCATCAAAAAAGCTTATGTTGTCACCGTACTTATTTTTTATATCCTCTGCGAGCTTATCTAAAGTAAGAGGACCCGTTGCAATAATGCAGAAATCATCATCCGGAATTTCGGTCACCTCGTAGCTTTTAAATTTAATAAGCTCACAGGAATTTATTTTTTCGGTAATATATTTAGAGAACTCAGCACGGTCTACCGCCAAAGCGCCACCTGCAGGAACAGCCGTTTTGTCGGCAGCCTCCATAATAAGAGAACCAAGTTTTCTAAGCTCTTCCTTTAATACTCCAACAGCATTATGCATACCGGCAGCTCTTAAGGAGTTCGAGCACACAAGTTCAGCGAACTCTTTACTGTGATGCGCCGGTGTAAAGCTGTTTGGCTTTATATCTATCAGCTCTACGGGGATACCGAATTTTGTAATCTGCCACGCGGCCTCACAACCTGCCAGTCCTGCACCAATTACCTTTATCGGCTTCATGTTCATTATTCTTTTTGTGCTCCTTTTTCGTAGTCGCAGCCTTCATTTAAGCAATGGGTTTTTCCGCCTCTGCGATTTTCTTTAAAGAGTGATTTTCCGCATTTTGGGCAATTCTCTTTAAGAGGCTTATCCCAAGTCATAAAAGAGCATTTAGGATTATTTTCGCATCCGAAATACAGTTTGCCTTTCTTAGAATGCTTCTCCAAAACAGCGCTGCCGCAAATAGGGCAAAGAGCAGGGGTCTCAATACGTATGGACTTAGTATTCTTACACTCCGGGAAACCGGGACATGCAAGGAACTTGCCGTTACGACCGTTTCTTATAACCATTTTTCTGCCACATTTTTCACAAACAACGTCTGTTTCTTCCTCGGGCACTTTGATTTTTACACCGTCCATTTTTTCAGAAGCTTTAGAAAGAGTTTTTTCAAAATCACCGTAGAATTGAGACATAACCTTGACCCAATCGATATTTCCCTCGGCAATTTCCTCTAACTGATTCTCCAGGCCGGCTGTAAACTTAACGTTTACAATATCCTTAAAATGATCAAGCATAAGCTTGTTAACTACCTTACCCAGCTCCGTGGGAATAAGTGTTTTCTTTTCTCTTTCAACGTAAGTTCTGCTTATTACTGTAGCAATAGTAGGCGCATAGGTACTGGGACGGCCTATTCCCTTTTCCTCCATTGCCTTAATGAGAGTATCGTCGGTATATCTTGCAGGGGGCTGAGTGAATTTCTGTTCCGGCAGAAGTTCTATAAAGTCAAGCTTTGCGCCCTCCTTTAAAGCAGGGATCTTTTTGCCCTGTGAAACGGTTTCATCTTCATCCTTATCTTCGCTGTAAAGAACAGTATAACCTTTGAACGTCATTTTCTGATACTGAAGTTTGAAAATATAACCGGCCGCACCGATCTCAATGGCTGTAACATCATAAGCAGCCGCTATCATCTGACTTGCAACAAATCTAGACCATATCAGTTTATATAACTTATACTGCTGAGCAGTAAGACTGGTTTTGACGATCTCAGGAGTAAGTGCTACGTCTGTAGGACGTATTGCTTCATGCGCATCCTGAGAAGATTTGGACTTATTGAAATAATTAGGCTTGGAAGGAAGATAATCAGAACCGTATAATCCTGTTATATATTCTCTTGCAGAGTTTATCGCATCATCGGAGATTCTTAATGAGTCGGTTCGCATATAGGTAATAAGACCGGTACTTCCCTGCCCTTGAATCTCAACACCTTCATAAAGCTGCTGAGCTATACGCATTGTGACTTCCGGCTTATAGCCTAACCTGCGGGATGCTTCTCTCTGAAGAGTGGAAGTAATATAAGGCGGGGCAGCTTTAACGTTCTTTTTCTTTTTAGCTATTGATTTAACGATATATTCCGCGCCCTCAAGATCGCAAATTACGGAATTTGTTTCAGCCTGAGATCCAAGCTCAATCTTCCCATTTTCATTTCCAAAGAAATGAGCTGTAAAAGTACTGCCTCCCAGCCCTTTGAAAGAGGCATCAAGGTTCCAGTACTCCTCTGCCGTAAACTTATCAATTTCGTTTTCGCGGTCACACAAAAGCCTTACAACAACAGATTGTACTCTACCCGCAGAAAGGCCTTTTTTTACCTTTTTCCACAGGAACGGACTGATTTTATAGCCAACGAGACGATCGAGCACTCTCCTTGCCTGCTGCGCGTCAACAAGGTTCTTATCAATACAACGGGGGTTTTCCACACCGCTCAATACTGCTTTTTTGCTTATCTCATTAAAAGTAACCCTGTTCTTTTCATTTTCATCAAGTCCCAAAATGGCCGCAAGATGCCATGAAATGGCCTCACCTTCACGGTCAGGGTCGGTTGCAAGAAAAACAGCTTCATATTTCTTAGCGCTGTTTTTCAGATCTTTAATAAGAGCCTGTTTGCCCTGAATAGGAATATACTTAGGCTCAAAATTATTTTCAGTATCAACACCTAAGGTGCTTTTAGGCAGATCTCTGACGTGACCCATAGAGGCAACTATATCATAATCTTTTCCGAGATATTTTTTAATTGTTCCTGCCTTTGCAGGAGACTCTACTATTAAAAGTTTAGGCAAAATTATACCTCCTATATAATAACACCCTTGCTCAAAGCATAAATTCCACCGGGCTTTTCAGTTATTATGCCCTTAATTTGCAAATCTGTCAATAACAAAATTAATTGCCCCAAAGAAATTTCACTCTTCTCTGCCAGGGAAGAGCAGTCATACTCAGCATCTTTGAGCAAGAAAATTATTTTTGAAATTTTTTCATCATTTTCTTCCTGAGGTTTAATTATTTCTTTTTTTGCAATATTTTTCTTTTGTTCTTTTATTACTTCTGAGAATATATTTCCGTATTCCGAAATTATATCCATTGGATGCTGAACAAGCTTTGCTCCGTCGGCAATTAGACTATTAGTCCCTTCGCTCTGTTCCTCAGTAATATCACCAGGAACTGCAAAAACCTCTCTGTTATATTCCCCTGCCCATTTTGCAGTTATAAGTGCACCGCTTTTCTTTGGCGCCTGAACAACCAGAACGCCATCGCTCATTGCAGCAATAAGTCGGTTTCTTGCCTGAAAATGATGCGGCAGATTCTTTTCACCCGGCAAATATTCGGAGATAACACAGCCACAGGAAATAATATCGTAATAAAGCACCATATTCTCCTGTGGATAAATAACGTCTACACCGCCGGCGAGGAAGCCTATTGTTTTTCCTCCGGTGGCAACTGCCGCTGCTTGAGCCGCTGCATCAATACCGTAAGCCATACCGCTTATTATTGTACAGCCGCAGCCTGAAAGCTGAGATGCCATGTCTTTGGTTACGGTGTATCCGTACTTAGTCATTTTACGGGTACCAACGATCGCAATATTTAAAGATGCATCATCCCAAACAGGCTCACCTTTATAAAAGAATAATACAGGCGGATTGGGAATATTCTGAAAACGTTCCGGATAATTATTATCATATAAGGTGCAAATAGAAATATCTTCTTTTTTGCATTTTTCAAGAATGCTTTGTGCCTTTGAAAGATTTCTGCCGTTTTCCAATGCAGTAATATCGTCGGCAGAAAGACCGGCAGCTCTGCCAAGATCATCAATAGGTGCAAAGTAAATATTCTCCGGCAGTGCATAAGCATCTATAAGACGGTTTATTTTATTATTGGTAGGCTTAAGGGCCTCAATAAGCCATAATAAATAAATCAAAGAGCTTTCCTCAAGCATTTTTACTCATCTCCCAAATACATATAGATGCAGCAACAGCGGCATTTAAGGATTCAACGTTTGCTATAGGGATATAAAGTGAGCCGTCACACAGAGAAACGGTTTGTTGTTTTAATCCGTTCCCCTCATTGCCTATTGCAACAACGGTTCCTTTACCCAATGAGTATTCTTCTATTGGCTTTGCTTTATCATTTAGTACCGCAGCATATATTTTATTGCCCTTGGAATGAAGCTTGTTTATAGCCTCTTCTGCACTGGCAAACAAAAAGACAGGCAATGAAAGACTGGCACCCATACTCCCCCTTAAAACCTTGCCGGAGTACACGTCACAGCCACCGCAGATAATAACACCGTCAATTTCAAATGCTGCAGCGCTTCTTATAACAGCGCCTAAATTACCGGGATCCTGCATATCCTCAAGCAAAACGTATTTACCTTTTTTTATTTCGTTTTGAGATATTTCCATAAAATTTGCACAGCCTATTAAAGAAGGTGGAGTATTGAGCTCGGAAATCTTTTTCATCACCTGCTCATTTGCAATATAAACCTTCTTAACCTTTTTCTCAAGCATTTCGATCATACTTGAGCCGAGATTCGAATTCTCACAAACAAAAACAAATTCGAAAACAAATCCTCTGCTCAAAGCTTCAAAAACTAAAGAATCTCCCTCTACAAGAAAAAGGCCCTCTTTATCCCTTGCGCTCTTCTTAAAAAGTGAAGCTGCTTTTTTTACGGTGGCGTTATTTAAGCTTGTAATATATTCTGCCATAAGATCCCCTCGATTGATTTTCTTTTTACATTATATACACGAATAACAAAAAATGCAAACATTAAGTTTCATTACTTCTTCAAAAAACTGTCACATTATGATATTATTATATAGCTATAAACATAAACGGAGGTAAAAAAATGTTTGAAAATAATGAACAAAACGAATTCACTGAACATACATCAGTTTCACATTACTGCAATCAGGAAGACAGTATTGTTACAGAGGAGTATACGCCAAGGGAAGGAAAAAACGAAAAGAACAGCTATAAATCATTTGTTGTTATTATGACTGTAATATGCATATTCGCCTCTGCTGTATTTGGCATTGGCGGTGCTTACATTACAAATAAACTTTTAAACTCAAATGAGCCTGCCCCCGAAAAGGATACCGCTCCTCAGCCAAGCACTGAAATTATTGTTTCCGAAGAATCCAAGAATACCGTTCAGGTGGCCAATGAAGCATCTCCCTGTGTTGTTGAAATATCAACCGAATCCATTGCAACGTCAATATTTATGCAACAGTATGTTACTGACGGTGCCGGAAGCGGCGTTATTTTATCCGAAGACGGTTACATTGTAACAAATTATCATGTTATTGAAGACGTTTCGAAGGTTACTGTAAAAACCCACGACGGTGAAAGCTATGAAGCAACATACGTTGGCTCCGACCAGGAAAACGACCTTGCTGTAATTAAAATAGAAGCAACAGGCTTGAAGGCCGTATCCTTTGGCGATTCCGACAGCATTGTTGTTGGCCAAAAGGCAATAGCGATAGGTAATCCCCTGGGCAGTCTTGGCGGCACAGTTACCGAAGGAATTATCAGCGCTCTTGACAGAGAGATCACTATAAACGGCCAGACTATGAATCTCTTACAGACAAGTGCGGCAATAAATCCCGGAAATTCCGGCGGCGGCCTTTTTGATGAAAACGCAAGGCTTGTCGGTATTGTAAATGCAAAGTCTTCCGGTTCTGAAATAGAAGGTCTTGGCTTCGCCATTCCCTCCAATACTGTTAAGGAAATAACAGATGAACTGATCGAAAACGGCTACTACAGCGGAAACTCATCCGATATAAAGCTTGGAATAACCGTTATTGAAATAACCGATAAACAAACCGCATCTATGTACAGAGTTGACCGTATGGGTGTTTATATTGTTAACGTTGAACACAATTCCAATGCATTTATTGCAGGCCTGCAGCCCGGTGACTGTATTATAACCATAGACAACAAAGACATTGAAAGATCTGAAGATATTTCCGAAGTACTTGCAACCCATCAGGCCGGTGATACTATTACTATAACCTATGTAAGAGCCGGTGAAGAATATACTGTACAGACCTTGTTAAAAAGCAAATAAGCAATAATACAGCCTGCATTTTTATAATGCAGGCTAAAAATATTGATTTAGAACAAAAAATTATATATACTGTTATAAGGAGGTGCATTATGGCCAGAATACTTGTTGTTGACGACGAAGAGAATATAAGAAACCTGATAAAAAAATATGCTGTATTTGAAAATCATATCGTAAGCGAGGCAGATAACGGAATAAGAGCTATTGAACTTGCTGACAAGGAAGACTTTGATATTATTATATTGGACATAATGATGCCTGAGCTTGACGGTTTTTCAACATGCCGCCAGATCAGAAAAAAGAGCACTGTGCCTATTATTATGCTTTCTGCACGCGGAGAAGAATATGACCGTATTCACGGCTTTGAGCTCGGAGTTGACGATTACGTTGTAAAGCCATTTTCACCGCGAGAACTTATGATGCGTGTTAACGCGATACTCGGCAGGGTCTCAAAAAAGCAGGAAACTGAGATTTTTGAAAAAGAGGGACTGAAGGTTGATTTTTCAGGGAGACTTGTTTATATTAACGGAAACAGAACCGATCTTACCCCTAAAGAATACGATCTTTTATTTTATATGATAAGAAACAGAAATATTGCCCTTTCAAGAGAAAAGCTTATTAACGACGTATGGGGGTACGATTTCTTTGGAGACGACCGTACCTTAGACACTCATATTAAGCTTCTGAGAAAGAGCCTTGGTGAATACAGCACCTTTATTGTAACGTTGCGAGGAATGGGATACAGATTTGAAGGATAAAATAAAAAATTTAAGCCTTAAATGGAAACTGTTTTTTTGCTTTATAATATTTACGGTAATCTCTCTGTCTATCATCTGGATATTTCAAACAGTATTCCTTGATGATTTTTATAAGGCTATTAAAACAAATAAAATAAAAGATGCCGCACAGAGTATTGAACAAAATATAGATAATGCAGAGCTTGATACCCTAGCCGGACGCTTAGCTCAGGACGGTGAAATGTGTATTCTGCTTTACAAGGCAGACGGTACGCTTGTTGCCGATGAGGACTTGCTTATGGGTTGCATCCTACATAACATTCCACCCGACCAAAGAGCAACATTTTATGAAAACGCAAAGAATAACGGCGGAGAATACCTGAACACCTTTACACTTGATGCTTTTAAAAGCCATTACAGCGACAGTTTCTTTAAGGGTGAAGTACCTAAAGCAGACCCAGGGATGTTTGACAGCCTTGTTTACGTTAAAACCTTTTCAAATGAGGGCAACGATTACGTAGTTATGCTTAATGCAGCCATAACACCGGTAAGCGCAACGGTTGAGACTGTCAGCGAGATTCTGGTTCTTGTTACCATTCTTTTGATATTTCTTTCCCTTATACTAGCCTTTGGGCTTTCAAAAAAGCTTTCAAAGCCTATAGCCAAGCTTAATGTCAGTGCAAAGCTTTTGGCTACGGGAAATTACGATGCGGATTTTACTGCCGACGGATACCGTGAGATAAATGAGCTTTCTCAAAATCTGCGTTATGCAGCCAACGAGCTTTCTAAGGTTGACGATTACAGAAGGGAGCTTCTTGCCAATCTTTCTCATGACCTGCGCACTCCCCTCACCCTTATTACAGGCTACGGACAGATGATGCAGGATATGCCGGATGAAGTAAATGATGAAAATCTTCAGATAATAATTGATGAATCCAAACGACTTACCGATCTTGTTAACGACATGCTTGATCTTTCCAAATACACTTCGGGAGAAATGGTACTGCTAAAAGAAGATATAAATATCTCAATTCTACTCAATGAGATAATGGAGCGTTACAACAAGCTTAGAGAACAGGAAGGTATTACGATAGAAGTTAACATACAGCCCGATATTTTTGTTAATGGCGATAAGGTGAAACTATCACAGGTGATTTATAACCTTATCAACAATGCAATTAATTACACCGGAGATATTAAGCTTATAAAAGTATACCTTACGGAATCAGACGGTGTATGCAGATTTAAAGTAAGCGATAATGGCCAAGGTATTCCCGGCGATAAACTTGCATCTATCTGGAACAGATACTATAAAATCGATAAAACCCATAAACGTTCACAGGTTGGTACCGGCCTTGGGTTATCTATCGTAAAAAGCATTTTAGATGGACATAACGCAAGATACGGTGTAGACAGCGCATTGGGAGTCGGCAGTGTTTTTTGGTTTGAGTTACCGGCTAAACGCCATTGAAACCCATAATTCAGCAATGTTTTACATTATTAGCCAAACAATACAGTATAGCCTAAAAAAGTTGCAAAAAATTCACAAAATTATGACAAAAAAATGACAAAAAATATTGACAAAATTATTAGAAAAATGATACACTAAAGAAAAAATTAAGGGGGAAAAAATCATGAAAGCAACAGGTATAGTTAGACAGATTGACGAACTCGGCAGAATAGTTCTTCCTATGGAACTCAGAAGAGTCATGGATATCAGAGTAAAGGATTCTTTAGAAGTTTTCGTTTCTGATGAAGGCATTGTTTTAAGAAAATATCAGGTTGGTTGCGTATTCTGCGATGAACGTGAAGGTCTCACAAGATTCAAGGAAAAATTCATTTGCCCTGCATGCAAAGAAGAACTGTATAAGTAATAAAAAATCCTGCTGTATAAGCAGGATTTTTTTATTTGCTTTTTCTTTTAAGAATAAGTAAAATTATTATTGCTATAACCATTAAGGCAATTACGCCGACTAAAATAAAGAATATCTGTTCTTTGCCTTCAGGCACAGGCTGAGTCTCAGGCTCTACGGTAGATTCCGGCTCACTGGGTTTTTCCTCAACTTTAGATTCTTCAACCTTACTTTCCTCGGGAGGCTCAACCTCTTCAAAGGTCACCTCCATACCCTCACCCTTAACACCGTTTCGGCCGTATTCCAAAGCAATAAATTTGCACAAATACTCCGCAACTGCACTGTAACCTTTATTGCTTAAATGAGCGCCGTCAGAGCTTAAATAATCATCATTGTTTTCAAATAAAGAATAAACGTCGGCAAAAGAAACTTTTATTTCTTCCTCTTTAAGCGCTTCAACGCCTGATTTTATCTTTTCGTTCAGAAGCTCATCCCTGCCGCCTAAAAGAGGGGGGATTGAACAACAAATTACCATACCGTCGTCGGGAAGTTTTTCGTCTATCTGTTTTATGAGAGCCTTCCAACGATCTGCCAAGGCGGCCATATCGGAATCCATATCAAGACTTCCGGCAAGCATTGTGCAATCGTTGGTTCCTATCATAAGAACAACGATATCGGGGGTGTATTCCTCCATAATTTCAGGAACCAAGGTATTTATACCCGGATGAAGATCATCACCGTAAACATCTTCTATAACGTAACCGGGATAACCTGCATGACGGAGTAAAAATTTATCCGTAAGCAGAGTTGGAGTGTTCTGCGGTCCCACAAAGCAAAGCATATTGAAATAATCCAGAAGGTACCCGGAAAGCTTTTCCCTATAGCCTACAGGATCGTTTTCGGTATCATCAGGATTGGTACCAAACGTAAGCGAATCACCTAAAGGAAGAATTTTTACAGGCCCAATATCCTCTGTTATATACCAACCGGTTTCAAGCGCCGTAGAATCTGCCGCATACAATTCAAGTGATTCTGCGCAGGATTTTTTCTTCCCGCTGTCCGCAAGCAATGAACCGTCCTCCATTACGATCTGAACTCTGTTATTTTCAAGTTCCTTTACAGTGTAAACAATTTCATACCAGCTTTCTTTAAGCCCGCCCTGGGTAAAATCCACGTAATAACCGCCGCGGATACTGGTTAAGGTGAATCTGCCGTCCCCCTGATCATGATACAAAAACTGAGAAAGCTCGTCTTCAGAAATGCTTTTTCCTGTATCACAGTTCGTAATAGTAACAAAAGCAACACCGTCTGTATCATTACCGGCAAGGGCGTTCACAGAAAGACCAAGAATTAAAACTACAACACAAAATACCAATAATATTTTTTTCATTATAAAATAACCTCATAATTAACAGCCTGTTAAGCACAGGCTGTTATTCTTTATCTGTCCTCCATTAAGGTGTAGGGCATTTTAGCCACGGCCGCACGGTATGCAGGGCGCATAACTTTGCCGCCGGAAACAACCTCTTCGATCCTGTGAGCACACCAGCCCGCAATTCTGGAAACGGCAAACAACGGTGCGTAAAGTTCAGAAGGGATCTCAAGCATTTTGCAAATAAAACCTGCATACATATCTACGGTTGCACAAAGAGGAATAAGACTCTTGTTGTAAGCCATAATACTGGGAATACCAACTACCTCGACTTTCTCTAAAATACGAAAATCATCTAAAAGTCCCTTCTCCTCCGCCATTTTGCGGGCGTACTTTTTAAGCAGTTCAGAACGGGGATCGGAAAGTGTATAAACAGTATGTCCTATACCGTAAATAATACCGCTGCCGTCAAAAGCTTCGCCTCTTAAAAGCTTTCCAATATATTCAGACATAAGCTCATCATTCTTGGGGTTTTCAACGTTAGCCTTTATATCTTCAAGCATTTCAATTACTTTTATCATTATGCCCCCCTGCTTCTCGCCTTTAAGGGAACCGATAGCACCGGCAATGGCACTGTAAGTATCGGCGCCTGCTGAGGTTATTGCGCGGCAGGTAAAGGCAGTGGGATCACCACCGCCGTGCTCAGCACATACCATAAGCAAAAGATCCAGCAATTTGGCTTCTTCTTTTGTATAGGTCTTATTGGTTCTGAGCATACGGAGAAGATTTTCGGAAATAGAGATATTTTCTTTGGGGTTATGCAAATAAAGTGATTTCCCATCAAAATAATGGCGCTTTGCTCTGTAAGAGTTTGCAACGATTACAGGGAACTTTCCAATAAGCTCAATAGACTGACGAATAAGGTTTTCAACAGAATCGTCCTCCGGAGATTCATCGTAAGAATACAAAGCCATAACTCCGCGAGCGACCTTGTTCATAATGTTATTGCTGGGGGATTTCAAAATAACGTCCTCAGTGAAATTAGAGGGGAAATTTCTTGTCTTGGAAAGCATCTCACAAAAAGCATCAAACTGCTCCTGTGTAGGCAGTTTACCGAACAGCAGAAGATATGCGACTTCCTCAAAGCCATACGTATCGCTTTCCATATGCTGTTCAACAATATCCTCTAAGTTAATGCCGCGATAGTAAAGCTTACCCTTCATAGGAAGACGAACGCCGTCTTCCATATAATAACCCTGAACAGAGCCTATGCGGGTAACGCCGGCAAGAACACCTGTACCGTCAGAATTACGAAGGCCGCTTTTAACGTTTTCGGCATAATAGGGATCCTTTATTGTATATTCATTGCGAATATTACTGTTAAAATCTTTTACAAAATCATTCAAGAAACTCAACTCCTTTAGAAAGTATTATACTCTTTATAGAGTATAAATGCAAGGAATAATGATTTACGAATTGCTTTTTTTGTGTAAAACATATATAATTAAGAAAAAACATAGGAGTTGCTATCATGTCAAAGAGGTTTCTGCCTATATCCTACAATGAAATGAAAAGCTTAGGCTGGGAAGAGGTTGATTTTGCCTATATTACAGGTGATGCTTATGTGGATCATCCTTCTTTCGGCACTGCAATTATAAGCAGAGTCCTTGAATCTTTCGGCTACAAGGTGGGAATTATTTCTCAGCCTGACTGGAAAGACAAAAACAGCATTACCCTATTTGGCAAACCAAGGCTCGGTTTCCTGGTTAGCGCAGGGAATATGGATTCTATGGTCAACCATTACACTGCCGCAAAAAAGAAAAGAAGCCTTGATGCATACACTCCCGGCGGAAAAATCGGCAAACGTCCGGACAGGGCAACTATTGTTTATTGCAACCTTATAAAGCAGGTTTATAAGGACAGCCCTATTATAATAGGCGGAATTGAGGCCAGCCTAAGAAGACTTGCCCATTATGATTATTGGTCAGATAAACTGAAGCGTTCTGTGCTTCTTGATTCTCAGGCTGATCTGCTTTTATACGGAATGGGCGAAAAGAGCATTGTGGAGGTAGCCCAAGCTCTTGACAGCGGACTTGAGATCAAAGATATAACATTTATAGACGGAACGGTATACAAAACAAAGGAAAAAGAAAGTATTTATGATTATCAACTGCTTCCCTCTTACAATGAATTATTAGACAATAAACTTAAATATGCCGAAAGCTTTATGGTACAGAATAAAAATACCGATCCGTTTACAGCAAAAAGGCTTGTTGAACCTTATGAGGATTTTTACGTGGTGCAAAACCCGCCTGCAAAGCCTCTTTCCTCCGAGGAGATGGACAGAGTTTATTCCTTGCCTTATATGCGCGATATCCATTCTTCTTACAAAAAACTCGGGGGAGTAGATGCTATTAAGGAAATTAAATTCTCCATTCAAAGCGCCCGTGGCTGTTTTGGCGGTTGCTCATTCTGTTCACTAAATTTTCATCAAGGCAGAATAATCCAGGCGCGAAGCCATGAATCAATTATAAATGAAGCAATTGAACTTACTAAAGATAAAGATTTTAAGGGTTATATTAACGACGTTGGCGGTCCAACCGCTAATTTCAGGCAGCCTGCCTGTAAAAAGCAGCTTAAAGATGGCGTTTGCTTAAACCGACAGTGTTTGTTCCCCACCCCCTGCAAAAACTTAATTGCTGACCATTCGGATTACACTGCTCTGTTAAAGAAACTGAGAGAGCTACCGAAGGTAAAAAAGGTATTTGTTCGTTCAGGCATAAGATTTGATTATCTGTTATGTGACAAAAACAACAGATTCATAAGGGAGCTTGCAAAACACCATATAAGCGGTCAACTAAAGCTTGCTCCTGAGCATATTTCCGATAACGTGCTGAAGGTGATGGGAAAGCCGCCGCATAAGGTCTACCTTGAATTTTTAAGAAAATATAAGCAGGTAAATGATGAGCTTGGACTTAAGCAGTTTGTGGTTCCGTATCTTATGTCCTCACACCCCGGCAGTACGTTACAAGACGCCGTTGATCTGGCGGTTTACCTTAAAAACACAGGGCATAAGCCAGAGCAGGTTCAGGATTTTTACCCAACTCCTTCTACCCTTTCTACGGTTATGTACTATACGGAGGTTGACCCGAGAACAATGAAGTCGGTGTACGTACCAAAGACCCCAAAAGAAAAGAATATGCAAAGGGCACTTTTGCAGTACTATAAGCCTGAGAATTATGAGACCGTAAAAGAGGCGCTTATAAAGGCAGGCAGAACCGATTTGATCGGTAACGGCAAGGGTTGCCTGATACAAGGCACAAAAACCGCCAAAAAAGGGCAAAATCCAAGGCTAAAATTCAAAAAAAATTAATAAATCTATTGCTTTTTCACTTAAATTAAGTTATTGTAACTGAAAATGTTTATAGAATTAAAAAATAAGTATGCTATAATTGTATTTATGAAAAAGTATTAATTTTAGGAGTTGACAAAAATGAAGCGTTTTTCCGAACAGCAATGGGGCTATGCCACCGGAGCAAAGATATACGAAGCTAAAGAGATGCTCCGCTATAAGATAAAGCCTGAGTCGGTAGAAGTACAGGCTATTACCTTTAACCTTAAAAAGAACAGTGAGCATCTTTTTCCCGTAACCTTAACATATACTTTCAGCGCGCCTTCAAAGGATGTTATTGCGGTTAAGCTTTCTCATTTTTTGGGTGGTGATATAAAGGGCGCGCCATATAAAACCGAGCGCGAAGATCTGCCACTGGATGTTGAGGATAACGAAAACGCCCTTACAATAATAAACGGAAAAATGCGGGTGGTTATTCAAAAGAAGAATGAATTCGGGTTTGATTTTTACTTTGACGGAAAACTGCTTACGGGAAGTCACGGCGGCGGATCATATATAACCGATATTAATTTAGATTCCGACCGTATGACCACCACCCGCCACCGCGAGCCAAATACACATTTTTACGGCAGATATTTGCGGGAAATGCTTGATTTGGGAATTGGCGAGTACATATACGGCCTTGGAGAAAGATTCGGTCCTTTGGTAAGAAACGGACAGACAGTTGAAATGTGGAACCGCGATAACATTACGGTTACCGATGAAACATATACTAATATTCCTTTCTACCTTTCCAGTAAGGGCTACGGCATTTTTGTTAATGACAGCAGATATCTTGAATTTGACATAGGCCATATGGATGTGGAGCATGTAACCTTCTGTATAGAAGCGGAAACCTTTGAATATATGGTAATAGGCGGACCAAAGCCCCTTGATGTACTGACAAAATATACGGCAATGACCGGTCGCTCACAGGTTCCGCCCTCCTGGTCCTTCGGATTATGGTTATCATCTTGCTGGAACGTAGACGTAGGCAACGACCTTGCAAAGGCGACCATTACCCGTATGAAAGAGCACGATATTCCCTTTTCGGTTTTCCATTTTGATGCGGACTGGATGGAGCCTTTTACCGCAGTGCAGTTTGATAAATGGTCAGAGCCGTTTTACGATCCCAAAGAGCTCATGGATTGGATTCATAAGCAGGGTATCCGCACCTGTGTTTGGCTTAACCCTTATGTAAGCCAACTTTCCGATTTGTTTGAGGAAGGAAAGGAAAAGGGATATTTCTTAAAGACCAAGGACGGAAAAAGTGTTTGGCAGACCGACCACTGGATGCCGGGTATGGCAGTTGTGGATTTCACAAACCCAGAAGCTTCAAAATGGTACGCTGAGCAAGTTGCAACGGTTATACGTTTAGGGGTTGACGCCATAGTAGCGGATTTTGCAGAGCATATTCCCACCGACGTTACCTACTATGACGGCTCGGACCCAGAAGCAATGCATAACGTTTATCCTTATTTATATATTGAATGTCTTTACAATATGCTTAAGAAAGAAAAGGGCGAAGCTTGCTTACTTGAACGTAGCGGTACCGTAGGATCGCAGAAATTCCCCCTGCCCTGGGGCGGCGATGACCACGGCGCATACACATCCATGGCGCAGATGCTCAGAGGCGGATTATCACTTTGCCAATCGGGGTTTAGCTTTTGGGCGCAGGATATAAGCGGATTTGCTTCCAGACCTACAGCGGATCTATACAAACGCTGGGTTGCATTCGGGCACCTTTGCACCCACGGGCGACTGCACGCCAGCTGCAGCAGGCGTGTTCCCTGGGAATTTGACGAGGAAAGCTGTGACGTACTTAAATATTTCACAAAGCAGAAAAACACACTAATGCCTTATTTATATTCCCAATCCGTAGAAGCAGCAAAGTTTGGACACCCAGTAATGAGAGCGATGATGTTGGAATTTCCAAACGACCGAAACTGCTTGTGCCTTGACAGACAATATATGCTGGGGGACAGCATTCTTGTTGCCCCCGTATTCAGCGAGGATGGCAGTGTAGATTTCTACGTTCCCGAAGGCGGTAACTGGATAAATTATATAGATAAAGAAAGCTTTGCAGGCGGGCATTGGTATGAAAGAACCTACGATTATATAAATTTACCGATGCTGATAAAACCCGGATCTGTTATAGCTAAAGGCGCCATAGATTCAACCACCGAATATAATTATGTTGACGGTATAACCTACGAGCTTTTCGGATTTGAAAACGGAATGAGTAAGGAAATTCAAGTATACAACAAGGAACAAAACCTTGTGGCTAATTTAGCTGTCAATATGAATGAAAATGTACTTACTATTAACATAGACTCCGAAAACAAAAACTGGACAGCAACGATTTACGGCATAAGTAAAATAGACGGAATAAGCGGCGGCGCAGCAGCATTGGAAGACGACGGGCTGAGAATAATTCCCGACAGCACCGGAGAGCCTATAAAAATTAATATTATATAACCTTTACTTTGCGGAGGCTGTATCAAATAATACAGCCTCTTTTTTTGCGAAAAAAGGCGAATAAATTCAAAAAAAATTAATAAATCTATTGCTTTTTCACTTAAATTAAGTTATTATAAACTAAATATTATAAGTTCTGAGATGAACTATGGGTAGAGGCGCGGATACTATAAGTAATATGTCTTATATACGGGCATTGTGGCATATGAAAGGAGTATTTGCCGAAGCGGTAATTTAAAGCCTGTTATTTTTACCGCTGGGATATTGCAGAATATGCAGTATACTGTCACATTTATGTGGAGAGCTATCATGATATATATTCGTGAGGTGTATCCATAACATCTCACGAATTTTATTTTAGGAGGATTAATATGACAAAGCAGAAGTTTTTCCGCATACTTATGGTTGTATTGGTTGTTGCTTCTCTGTGTGTTGTAGCTGCAAGCGCAGCTGATTTCGGCAGCGAAGATTACCAGAGCGATCTGTATGCAACAGGTTGGGCTCTTTTACCCCCTGTAATCGCCATTGCTCTTGCTCTTATCACCAAGGAAGTTTATTCTTCCCTGTTCGTTGGTATTTTGGCAGGCGCTCTTTTCTACGGCAACTTTAATCTGGAAAACACCTATTACGGCCTTGTAAACACCGGCTTTATAGGTTCTCTTGCCGATGCAGGTAACGTTGGTATTCTTGTTTTCCTTGTAACCTTAGGCGCTATTGTTATTCTTATTAACCGTGCAGGCGGTTCCGCTGCATACGGTAACTGGGCTGCTAAGAAGATCAACTCCCGTACCGGCGCTATGCTCGCTACCACCGCTTTAGGCTGCCTTATCTTTGTTGACGACTATTTTAACTGCCTTACAGTAGGTTCTGTTATGCGTCCTGTAACCGATAAGCAGAAGGTTTCCCGCGCAAAGCTTGCTTACATAATTGACGCTACCGCTGCTCCTGTTTGTATGATAGCCCCCGTTTCTTCCTGGGCTGCTGCTGTAGCAGGTGTTGTTGAAGGCTACAACGGTATTGAGCTTTTCATTAAGGCTATTCCTTATAACTTCTACTCTTTACTTACTATTGTAATGATGATAGCTATTGCTGTTATGAAGGTTGACTTCGGCCCCATGAAGAAGCACGAAGACAATGCTGAAAACGGCGATATTTACACTACTCCCGACAGACCTTATGCTAATGCAGAAGTTGAAGAAAGCAACCCCAAGGGTAAAGTTATTGACCTTATTCTCCCCATAGTTGTTCTTATTGTTCTTTGCGTTGTTGGTATGCTTTACACCGGCGGATTCTTTGGCGGTGTTGATCTTATTACCGCGTTTGGTGATTGCGATGCTACTTTAGGTTTGCCTTTAGGTTCTATTCTTGCCCTCATATTTGTGATAATTTACTATATGTGCCGCAGAATACTTACCTTTAAGCAGTGTATGGAAGCTATTCCCGAAGGCTTTAAGTCTATGGTTCCCGCCATTCTTATTCTTACCTTCGCATGGACTCTTTGCACAATGACCGGCTTGCTCGGTGCTGACGTATTTGTTGAAAGCTTACTTGCAAATGCAGAAACACTTAAGCTGTTCTTACCTGCAGTTATATTCCTCATTGCTATTGGCCTTTCCTTTGCAACCGGCACATCTTGGGGTACCTTCGGTATTCTTATTCCTATTGTTGTTAATGCAGGCTTTGAAGGCGAACTTCTTGTTATTGCAGTATCCGCTTGCCTTGCAGGCGCAGTTTGCGGCGACCACTGCTCACCTATTTCCGACACCACGATTATGGCGTCTACCGGTGCTCAGTGCAACCACTTGAACCACGTTTCCACTCAGCTTCCTTACGCACTGTTAGTTGCAGGCGTTTCCGCTGTTGGTTACATTTTAGCGGCTTTCGTACAGAACTGGCTTATTGCCCTTCCTATTATGATAGTTGTTATGGTTCTGGTTCTCTTTATTATTGGTAAGATATCCAAGAAAAAGGCCTAAATAAAAATATATGCGGCAGTCAAATGACTGCCGCTTTTTTTATTTAAATGAATATTTATTATAGGGTTCGCCCTGCAAATCTTTCCAGGTAAAAGTACTGTCTTCATAGATCATATAACTGTGCTTCGTACCCATTTTAGGAATGGAAACAGACCCGGGATTCATATACACAAAATTCGGATGAACGGTACAATTTGAAACGTGGGTATGTCCGTTCAAAAGAACGTCGCCCTTATTGAGATGAGGAGGATTTGCTTCATTGTAATGATGTCCGTGAGTAGCGTAAACCATATGAGAATCAAAGAACAGAATACTGTAATCTGCCATAATGGGAAACTCAAGGACCATCTGATCCACTTCGGTATCACAATTGCCGCGAACACAGATTATTTTCTCTTTTATACTATTGAGCATTTGAATTACGGTTTTAGGGCCGTATTCTTCCGGAAGGTCATTTCGTGGACCGTGATAAAGAATATCACCCAAAAGCAGAAGTTTATCGGGATTTTCCTTTTCCATAGCATCCAACAGCTGCCGGCAGTAAAAAGCTGATCCGTGAATATCTGATGCAATCATAATTTTCATATTATTTAATCCTTTCTCCGTTTAGAACGGCACTTTGCAGCCTATCACCGCAATATTCAAGCTTTAAGGAAAAGAAAGGAACGTTTTCATCTAAAAGCTTTAAAAAGATTTTGTCTCCTTCCCAAAGAGGAAGGCTGAGAATAAATTCTTTTTCAACCCATTCCAACACTCCTTCATCACATTCCTTTAATGTGCCGACAAAAGAATCAGACTTAAAAAGATGCATATATTCTGTTGGATACTTATCGGAAACAAAGGTAACTATCCCTTTGTAAGCAAAAGAATTTAAAGTAAGACCTGTTTCCTCTTTAACTTCTCGCAGAAGGCAATCCTCAGGGCTTTCTTTATCTTCGAACTTACCGCCGATGCCGATCCATTTATCTTTATTAAGATCGTTTTCTTTTTTTATACGGTGAAGCATAAGGTATTTATTTTCTTGTTCTATATAGCAAAGTGTTGTATTTATCATTATTCACCGAACACATTAACAAGGCGCTGATATGCTTCTTTTAAGAAAGAAGGCATATCCATACCGTTATAGTTTTCATCTTTAACACCGGATTCAAGATGCAGAGGGCCTTCATAACCTATTTCTTTATACATAGCGGCAACTCTTGCAAAATTCAGGTCATTATCCCCCGGAAGATGATGAAGATCATCAAAACCGTCATTATCATGAATATGGGTAAATGCAAGCCTGCCGTACTTTTTAGGGAATTCCATGCCCTTATTGAAAGCAAATTCATGACCGGTATCATGCACCAAAGCAAGATAAGGAGAAGAAATATTATTGAACAGAAATTCAATATGGACGTGGGTTCTTAAATTTTCAATACAAATAATCACGTTATATTTTTCACCTGCAGCAACAAACTGCTCAAAAGCATCCAGACCCAAACCGGAAACCAACAGATTGTTAGGGCCGCTGGTTGGATGGATTACAATAGAATCTATCCCGGCTTCACCGCAAGCCTTAATGGCTTTAAGATTATTATTAATTACTTCCTGTCTTTCGGGACAGTTATACCACAGATACTTGTTATCTGCAAAATAAGGATGATAGTTATCTACCTTTAAGCCTGCTTCATTTGCATCTTTTGCAAAACATACTATACGTTCAGGCTCCATAAAACCCTTAAAACCGCTTCCTGCAAGAGAGATACGGTTAAAGCCCGCCTCTTTATAGAAGACGAACTTTTCCTTGTAATTATCGGCAGAGCGATGAAGATTAAAATCAATACAGAATCTTTCTTTCATAAATTTTCCCTTTCTATTTTTAATTAGTTTTTGACATAATTAATTAAATATATTATACTGTTTACGGGAGGAAAATACAATGTATAAATATATTTTTCTTGATATAGACGGCACACTTTTGGATTTTGAAAAATGCGCAGAGGCCGCGCTTAATAAAACGTTGGACCATTTTGGTGTTAAACGCGAAGAAAACGTATATCCGTTATACTCAAAAATTAATATGTGTTACTGGAAAAAGCTCGAAAAAAAAGAGGTTACTCTGCCGCAATTGAGAATTAAAAGGTTCGAGGATTTTTTCAGCATTTTAAAAAAGGAGGTAGATATTCCCCTTTTTAATACTATGTATAACGATAACCTTAGCCTACAGCACGTTATGGTGGAAGGCTGTATAGATATTCTTGAATATTTAAAGGATAAATACTGCCTTTGTGTTGTTACTAACGGCATATCCTCCACTCAACATAGCAGACTTTCCGTTTCAGGACTGGATAAGTATTTTGATTATTTATTTATTTCCCAGGAAATCGGAGTAAACAAGCCGGATAAACGTTTTTTTGATCACTGCATCAAAACTGCAAATATTACAAATACCGACGAGATACTTCTTGTGGGCGATTCGCTTTCTTCCGATATGCAAGGTGCGCAAAACGCAGGTATTAAAAAATGCTGGTTCAATCCTGAAGCAAATGTTTGTGACAGGGATATTACCATTGATTATGAAATAAAAAACCTTTACGAACTGAAAAACATATTATAAGCAATAAGCTAAAAGCTTATTGCTTTTTTTGAAAGCAACGACCTAAAAGCTTTAAAATATTTATAGCAGTTGATTTGAAAAGAAAACCGAACGAAGCCTTAATATTATATGTATCGTTTCCCCAGCCTATTGAATCATCAGGAGTATATTCGCCCTCATAAATTACATAATCCTTAAACATATCCTCAAAATCCGCAACGGAATAAAACTTATTTTCAACTGAATTTATTTGAGCCTTAGATAAAGTATCCACTGCAAATTCAAGGCAGGTATACGAATAATTTAAATAAATTCTTTTTCTAAAGGGAAAGAATATGGCTGAAATTAAATTATAAATATATTTATCCTTTTGTTTAAGGGCACTGTTTATTTCATTATTCAGAATATTATAGCTTTCTTCTGTTACTTCTATTTCACAAACTTTTATTTTGGCGCCTTTGTACCGCAAAGGCGATTCCTCTATAAAACCGCCGTAAAAAGGTGCTTTAGCATAATGACGGGCAAAGGAATAAAGCATATAGGAGGCTTTATTCAACGAAAGAGAAACGTGGTTATATTCATTTTTAGTAATAAACCGTATAAACCGACCCATATTAGAGGCAGTATGCGAAAAAATAATATAAACTGTTTTCATAAGAGTATCCTTTATTTTATTACAGATATAATATAATATTCAAAGAGAAAAATCAATAAAAAACGGCGCTGTTGCGCCGTTTTATCTATTGAAAAATTTTTTTCCAGTGCTTAATGCAAATAATACAAAGTAAAGTACCCAAAAGCCCTAAAACCGCCCAACAGCATATAGTGATACTCCAACCGAAATTATCGGAAAGCACTGCAAAGCCATAAGTTGAGGCGGCAGAACCTATATAAGTACAGGAGTTAAGTATCCCCGAAATTGTTGAAACCTTGCCGTATTTTTGGAAATAGGCAGGAATACGGCCTATAAGCATTATATTCACACCGTGCATACAGGCGGTAATAAGAGCCATAAGAAAAATACAAATGAAAACGCTTACCTTATAAAGAGGGATCATAACCGCACAGCCAAATAGTCCTATACCGAAAAGCAGTGCACCTGTTTTTACAGGATTGCCTATTTTCCTTTCAAGGGAGGTTGCAATACTTACGCTGAAAATACTGAATATCGGTAACACTGCCCCTGTAAGAATGGAAGCGGATGTTCCCATATTGAACACCTCGGAAATATAAGAAGG
Organism: Eubacteriales bacterium; assembly: GCA_045541395.1. Taxonomy (GTDB): domain Bacteria; phylum Bacillota; class Clostridia; order Oscillospirales; family UMGS1783; genus JAZRWQ01. Next base: position 70,572 of record JAZQIZ010000001.1, on the reverse strand, counting down.
CATCCAGGTGGTAATACCGTCTCTTAAAGTGCCTTGCAAAACAATGGCTATCATTATAGGCAAAAGGAATAAAATTATGCCGCTTCCCTTTAATGATGAAGTTTGGCTGTTATCCTTTTGCAAAGCAACACTTCCCTCTTTTATATTGGCAGTGCCCTTATACCAAATAAGGATTGTGACCAAAGCGGCGGCTGCGGCAAATAAAAACGCTATGCGCCAGCCGGAAATTGAAATTGCAAGAGGAACAATAACATAGATAGCAATGGTTGCAACTGAGGATGCAGCAGAAACATTTCTTATGGAAACAGCATACTGTTCCTCAGTCATATTTTCAGATTGAATTCGAACAAGGGGCGGCCACATAAGGGCCTGGAAAAAGCCGTTAAAACACCATACTACGGTTATTGCAGCAATACTTTGCAAGAATACAACCGACAAATTTACAATAGCGGTACCCAAAAGTCCAACTACAATTAAATGCCTTGGCTTAAATTTGTCGCCTAAGATGCCGCTGAATATCTGCCCTACACCGTAGGTTATAAAGCTTCCGGTTACAGCATAGCTTGCCATTTCCTTGGTTATTTGCATATCAGCAACTATTTCAGCTATTGCAGCGCCGTAATTAATACGGGTTATATAACTTACGAAATACACAAGACAACAAAGAAAGCCTAATTTTTTATAGTTTATCATACAAAGGCCTTGCCTTCCCATTCCTTATTTGCGGGAATATTTAAAAGATTGCATACGGAAGGGGCAATATCCATTATATTAAGGTCTTTCATATTAAGCCCGGGGATACTTACAAGCACAGGTATTACCATATCCTCAGGAATATCGTATCCGTGTGTGCGATCATGTCCGCCGTGGTCTGCAGTAACGATTATTGTATAATCCTCACCTAAGTCGTCAGCAACCTTTTTAATGTGATCCCAACAGGCATTAAGCGAATCCATATACTCCTTGCCCATCCAGCCGAAATTATGGCCTTTTTCATCGGGTTCACCTAAATACAAAAATGCAAAATCGGGTGTGAATTCTTTAAGGAAGCTAATGCAGTTGTTTACGCAAAGAGGCTGTGCCTTATCATAACCTAAAAAATGGCCGGAGGCATAATAGGTATGTATCATAGAATCCGGGCGGGTAAGGTCCTTAAGCTCCTCCCAGTTATAAAACATAGCGCTGGTTTTATCATACTTTTTAAGTTGTTCGCATAGGCCGTCAATAGGGCGAACCTGCGGCATATATGTATTTGTGGTTGTGCCGTGTCTTTGTGGGGTAACGCTATGGAATAACGACATATGGCATGGGAGGGTAACCGACGGAAATACAGTTTGAGCATCCAGGGAAAAGCTTCCCTCTTCCTTCATTTTAAGATAAAATGGATGTTTGAGCTGTTCCAAAGCATCGGGGCGCATACCGTCACACAAAACAAGTAAAACCTTTTTATTCATAATAGCCTCCTTTGTATTTTTTCAGTTGAATTATATTACCGCAAAACAAAAAAATCAATAGAATTTAAACATTTTCCCCTTACACTTGAAAAAAAACTAATTAAGTATTAAAATAGTATAAGAAAAAATAAAGGAAGTGTATTTATGACTAAAATTGATATATTCTCAGGTTTTTTAGGAGCAGGCAAAACCACCCTTATTAAAAAGCTTATTAAAGAAGCATACAAAGGCGAAAAGCTTGTGCTTATTGAAAATGAATTCGGAGAAATAGGTATTGACGGCGGCTTTTTGAAGGATGCCGGAATTGAGATAACCGAAATGAGCCAGGGCTGTATTTGCTGTAGCCTTGTTGGTGATTTTTCAAAGGCATTGAAGCAGGTGCTTACACAGTTTAACCCCGACAGAATACTTATAGAGCCTTCGGGCGTTGGAAAGCTTAGTGACGTTATTGCGGCAGTAAAGGGTGTTGACGATAATATTGAGCTTAACAGCTTTACTACTATTGTTGACGTTAAAAAATGCAAAATATACATGAAGAATTTCGGCGAATTCTTTAATAACCAAATAGAACACGCCAATGCAATTATTTTAAGCCGCACCTCAGATGCAAAGCCCGAAAAGATAAAAGAAGCTGTTGATCTGATCAAGGCGCATAACCCTCAGGCAGTAATTGTTACAACAGATTGGGATTCCCTTGACGGTACGATTATAAAGGCGGCTATGGAAAGACAGAACACCTTATCCTTCCAGCTTGAAAAGCTACAGAAGGAGCACGAAGAGGAAGAAATTTGCCCTTGCTGCGGAGGACATCATCACCATCACCACGATGAGGAGTGTGAATGCGGCCACGAGCACCATCATCACCATGATGAGGAATGCGAATGCGGCCACGAGCATCACCATCATCACCACGCTGATGAGATATTCCAAAGCGTAGGATTTGAAACTGCCAAGAAATTTACTAAAGATGGTCTTGAAGCAATTCTGTCACAGCTTGATAAAGATGAATACGGCTCTGTATTAAGAGCAAAGGGCATTATTGAAGGAAATGACGGTTGGCTTCATTTTGACTACGTTCCCGGGGAATGGGAAGTAAGAAACGGCGGCGCAGATATTACAGGCAGAATTTGCGTTATCGGCGCCAACATTAAAGAAGAAACAATAAAGGAATTATTCGGAGTTTAACAATGGAAATACCGGTTTATTTATTTACAGGCTTTTTAGAGGCAGGCAAAACAAAGTTTATTCAGGAGACCTTAGAAGACGAACGTTTTAATGACGGTCAGAGGACCCTGCTTATTCTTTGCGAAGAAGGAATTGAGGAATATGAACCAAGCACATTTTCGGCCTCCAACGTTTTCGTAGAAGTTATTGATGAACCTGAAAAGCTTACAGCCAAAACCCTTTCATACTTTGAAAAGAAGCATAACGTAAAGCGCACTATTATTGAATACAACGGAATGTGGCTTTCAGAAATTCTTTATAGTGCAATGCCGAAAAACTGGATAATATATCAGGAATTTATGTTTGCAGATTTTACTACCTTTATAAACTATAACGCAAATATGCGTAGCCTGATGTATGACAAGCTTAAAAGCTGTGAACTTCTTGTTATTAACCGCACCCCATTTGAATTTGATATGATGCCCATACACAAAATAGTAAGAGGCGCAAACCGCGGCTGTGATATAGCTTACGAGCATATTGACGGCACTGTTGACTACGATACTATAGAAGACCCTCTACCCTTTGATGTTAATGCAGATATAATTGAAATTGCAGACAGGGATTACGCATATTTTTACAGGGATCTTGCAGAAAGCCCCGATACCTACGACGGGAAAAAGGTTCGTTTTACAGGCATTGTTGCCAAGAACCCCAAATTACCGCCTGATTCTGTGGTAGTGGGAAGACACGTTATGACATGCTGTGTTGACGATATTACATATGCAGGCCTGCTTTTGATGTGCGAAAACGCAAATCAGTTAAACACAAGAGATTGGGTGGAAATAACCGCATCCGTTGAAATGAAATACACCCCCGTTTATGCAACAAAAGGCCCTGTTTTAACAGCTATTAGTATAGAACCTGCAGACAGGCCCGAACCTGAGGTTGCATCATTTGACTGATGGATAATATCATTAAACTATTTCATAATAACAAACCCAACACTGTTACAATTAAAGAAGTTCTGGATTCTATTGAACAAGTTTTTGCAACTAATATCAATTTTAAGAGCGCTATATACAAATAAAGGAACGACTAATGTCGTTCCTTTATTTTATGAGAGATTTCATATCTTTAGGTAATGGGGCAGTGAAATGAAGTTCTTCTTTGGTTACGGGATGAGTAAACCATATTTCGTGAGAATGTAACGCCGGTCGGCTAATAAGATCTTTATCTTCAGCGCCATACAGGAAATCACCTGCAAGAGGACACCCTATAGCTGAGAGGTGGAGACGTATCTGATGGGTACGTCCGGTTTTAAGACGAAGGCGAATAAGAGAGAATTTTTTGTTTTGGCTTACTGTTTTATATTCAGTTAAAGCATATGCACCTTCTTCATCAATTCTTCTTTTAATTAGTGAATCAGGCTCACGGCTTATAGGCAGTTCTATTTTCCCTTCGGTGGGGTTGGGTGTCCCTACTGCCACGGCAAGGTATTCCCTGACGAATTTCTCGGTATGAAGATCTTTTATAAGTTTCTCATGAGCGAAGGAGTTTTTTGCAACTATCATAAGGCCTGTTGTACCTCTGTCAAGCCTGTTTACAACGTGAAGAATAAATTCTCCCGTTTTATAATAAGCTGCAAGTGCATTTGCAAGGGTACAGGGCCCTTCTACCTTATCGGAAGCATAAACAGCCATTGGCGCAGGTTTATTTATTACAATAAGGTTATCATCCTCAAAAACAATATCTAAGGGATATTCAATTTGTTTAATTGTAAATTCCGGCTCGGAATCTGAAATATCAAACTCAAGAAAATCTCCTTTGCAAACAATCGCGTTTGTAAAAACTCTTTTCCCGTTTAAAAGAATGCCATTATCTCTGAGTTTTACTTTTGAAACAAGACTTGAAGATACTCCCATATTTTTAATAAGTACGGTTTTAACGTCTTTCCCCGAAAGGTCAGAGGGTATTGTAAGAGATATTTTCTGCATTTCAATCCTCACTTTTTGGCGATTACAAGCAATATTATAAGACAATGTAAAAATTTTTGCAATATTTTATAAAATAAATTACTTTTTCTGTTGAAAAACCGTATTGGTTTGTTATATAATAAATTACAAGAAAGGATGTTGCCCAATGGCTGAATTCAGATTAGGACTCACAGGCGGATTGCCTTTGATGTCCGAATCCGGCGACAAACTAAATATTATTAACTTCATAAATGAAGTCAGCCCTACCGAAAGTACAGAATATAAAATACTTTCGGCTTTTGGTCTTTATGTTGTTACTTCAGGCAGCGCAACTCTTAATATGATTCAGAACAGTTTTCATATTAAGAAAGGTGACGTCTTTTTTACATTCCCAACAAAATCTTTTTATCTTTCAAATATGGAAGATTTCCAGTATATTTACATAACCTTCTTTGGAGGAAGAGGGACTAAGCTTTTAGGTAAGGCGGGTATTGATCCGGACTTCCCTGTTATATCCGGGAAGGATGAGCTTATTGGTATTTGGAATCAGTGCCATCAGATGCAGGACGGCAACAATGCCGAATTACTGGCTGAATCTCTTATCCTCCTTACTATGGCAAATCTGGGCCAGCCTAAAAATGAATCGCAAAAATACGTTGCAACAAGCATGGATGCAATAAGAAATTACGTAGATACTCATTACAATGACACTAATCTGTCATTACAAAGCGTAAGCAAGAGATTTGATTACAATTTCCATTACGTTTCCCGTTGCTTTAAAGAGAAATTCGGAAGATCCTTCTCAGAATATCTTACTTTCGTCAGAATCCAGAAAGCCTGCGAGCTTATGGATGAAGGTCTTACTACAGTAAGCAATATAGCAACGTTTATCGGCTATAACGACCCCCTGTATTTCTCCAGAGTTTTTTCTAAAGAAGTAGGTAAATCCCCTAAACAGTACATTCAAACAATCAAGAAAAAATAAAGGCAGATTTCACTGCCTTTTTTTGCAGGTAATTATATGAAAAATTTCTTTAACCTTTTACTTCGTAAATTTCAAAAATTTATGTATGGTCGATACGGGTCTGACGCCCTTTCAAGATTCATTTTGATCCTTGCATTTGTACTGATGATCGGGGCTTATTTTTTATGGTATTTGTACCCTTTTGTAATAGCGCTTCTTACCTGGAATCTTTTCAGATGTTTTTCCAAAAACACAAACGCCCGTTACAAGGAGCTATGTATTTACGCAAAGATCAAAGATAGGCTTTTAAAGCGGATCAGACTTTATAAGAATATGTGGTTAAACCGAAAGACGGTTAAATATGTTAAGTGCAAAGGTTGCAAAACCTATATCAGACTTCCCAGGGGGAAAGGAAAAATACAGTTTACCTGCCCCAACTGCAACAGTAAATTCATTACAAAAACATAGAAGGAGAATAAAATGAAAAGGTTTGTTTGTATTTTACTCGTTTTAATTACATTATTTTCATTAGTGTCCTGCGCAGAGAGTCCCATTAAAAAAAGCGAGAAAGTAAAATTCCGCGCTGATGAGAAGTGGGCCCTTGTAAACGGTGGAAGCATTCTTGAAATTTCATTAAAGGATAATATTCCTTACCTCACCTACCTTGGCACGATTACCGGCGAAAAGAATATGTTTGCCGAGGCATCTCAGATGTTTTTACCGTACAGCTACAAGATAGAAGAAGCTTCGCAGTCATTTAACTGGGTATATAAAGAAGCAATAGAAGAGGATAATCTGCTTACTTTAATCTTTAACGATGATGCGGGCTTTGAATATAATCTTTTATGCGAATACACACCTGAAAGTGACGGGCCTTTTCAGATTTCCGGTAAACTTTTGAATTTGAGCGGTAAAGACATAAGCTATACAAGCCTTAATTTATTTAACACGTACCTTTCTATGCCGGAAGAAACAACCGCCTGGACATTCAAAAAGGAAAGCGGATGTGCTGAAGGCGCAACATTATATAACGGAACACACTACGAAGGCACCGGTATATACAAAACTGTTCTTAAAGAGAAAACCAACGTAAGAATAAATACTAACCCCGGAAACGGATGGAACACCAACGGCTACATTCCTATGATGTATCTTGACAGTAACTCCAACTGCGGTGTTTACGCAGCCCTTGAATGGCCCGATGCTAAAATTGAAGCATACGGCAAGGGCAACAACGAGGTTGAGCTTGCCATAAATATTACTGAACACGGCTCCTTTGCTACTAAAATTCCCGAAGGTGACACTTTTGTTATCCCAACTGCATATTTTGGCGTTTACGATGGAGACGTTGACGAAGGCGGTAATGTATTTAAAAGATGGTTCTTTAATTACAAGTCTCCCGAAAGTATGAGAGAGAATGAAATGGAGCCCCTTACTCAGATGGATATGCAAATAGGCCTTGACGCTGCCGAACTTGGGTTGCAATCCATTAAGTGGGATTACGGTTGGTGGTCCTCAGAAAAAGCAAAGGATCCTACCGATCCAACAATTACCTGGACATGGAAGACCTTAGAGGGGGCATGGGAAGTAAGAGAGCCTGCATATCTGAACGTTTTACGCAGTTACAGATGCGAAACCATAAAAGACTTTACCGACCTTGCCAAGGAAAAAGGCCTTACTCTTGCAATTTACGTACTTTTGCACGACAGTTACGAGGATATTGACTTTGGCCTGACAAGTCACGAAGGGCACGGCAAAAAGGAATGGTTTGGACCTACCCAGATAACCACCGGCAAATCTGCCGACCTTGGCAATGAAGAGTGTGTTGAATTTTTAAAGAGTGAGCTTAAGGAATTCTTTGTATCCAGTGGCGCAACCACCTGGAGAAGTGACTTTGAGCCTATTTCAATTTATTCCGACAGAGCAAACCGACACTATGCAAACGGTTATGACGTTACATATTGGTGTGCTACAGGATTTTACGATCTTGTAGACCACTTAATTGAAACAGTACCCGGTTTCCGTTATGAAAGCTGCTGTTCCGGTGGTGCAATGAAGGACTTTGCAACTCTTACAAGAGCATCTGTTATAAACAATGATGACTCTGCTGACTATACCAGCCTTAGAATGACTTTCTATGATTCCTCCTACTGTATTCCGGCCGCACAGCTTCAGAGCCCCTGCAATATTGATACTTTTAAAGACGGCTCAATTTACAGAACCGGCACAGGCGACACTGATTTCGGTATGAGAAGTATTATGATGGGTGCTGTTATGCTGAGCAGCTGGACCGTTGATATTGACAGAGACGTATACGCAAGATACTGCACTATGTATAACGAAAAAATTAAGCCCCTTGTAAGAGAGGCCGATCTTTATCACGTACTTCCCCGCCCCGACGGAATTAACTGGGACGGAATTCAGTATGCAGACAAGGACAGCGAAAATGAAATTAAGGGCTGCCTGTTTGTGTATAAACCAACTAACAACGAAGGCGAAACCAAAAATATTAAGCTGAGAGGTCTTTATGAGGATAGAGATTATATTCTTACCTCTGAAGACAGCAGATTTGAACCCGTAACCGTTAATGGCAAAGTCCTTATGGAAGAAGGCTTTGATATGACAATTAAGGGTGATATGGGCAGCGATATTCTTTGGATAACCGAAAAATAACTTAAAAGCAGACAGGAAAAATTTCTTGTCTGCTTTCTTTTATATAACAAAAAGTGGTCAACTTAAGTTAAGCACTTTTATTTTAAACTAAATTACTTAGCTTCAGCAATTGCCTTCTTAGCGGTTTCAGCTAAAGCCTTGAAGCTTTCCATATCTGCAATAGCAATTTCAGAAAGCATCTTACGGTTAAGGTCAACGTTAGCTAACTTAAGACCGTGCATTAACTGAGAATAGTTCATGCCGCACATTTTTGCAGCAGCACTGATACGGGTGATCCAGAGTCTTCTGAAATCTCTCTTCTTATGCTTTCTGCCGATGTATGCATTTGCATTTGCTCTCATAACAGCCATATTGGCAGTTCTGAACTGTTTGCTCTTAGCACCGTAAAAGCCCTTAGCGGCTTTCATTATCTTCTTTCTGCGCTTACGGGTAGCCATAGCGCCTTTTACTCTTGCCATATATATAATCCTCCGTTAATTTCTATTTTCTTACTGATTATTTATAAGGAATCAGCTGCTTGATTGCAAAGCAATTGGTCTTATCTGCATAAGCTGCCTTACGCAGACCTCTCTTACGCTTGGTGGTCTTCTTGTTCAGGATGTGAGATTTGTAAGCATGTGCTCTTTTGATCTTTCCGTTTTTGGTAAGATTGAATCTCTTCTTTGCACCGCTATGTGTTTTAAGCTTAGGCATTTTGTTAATCTCCTCTCTATGGAAAAAATTTTATTTTTTATTTTTAGTGTTCCCTTATTTTGCGGGTTTTGCTGCCATAAACATAACCATGTTTCTGCCTTCAAGTTTTGCAGGCTTTTCAACAATACCTTCTTCGGTAATGAGGCTTGCAAATCTTTCAAGCAACTGATAACCGATCTCGGTATGAGCCATTTCTCTGCCGCGGAAACGAACTACTACTTTTACCTTGTCTCCGTTTTTCAGGAAACGTTTTGCATTATTTGCTTTAGTTTTAATATCATTTTCCTCAATTTTGCAGGACAGCTGAACCTCTTTTACATCAAAAGTTTTCTGGTTCTTACGCTGTTCCTTTTCCTTCTTCTGCTGTTCGAAGCAGTACTTGCCGTAATCCATTATACGGCAAACGGGAGGAACCGCCTGAGGAGCAATACGTACAAGATCGAGCCCCTGTGCGCTTGCCTTTGCAAGGGCATCTTTAGGAGAAAGAATACCTAACTGACTGCCGTCCGCATCAATAACTCGTACCTCTTTATCATGGATTTCTTCGTTAATAAGCAGCTCTTTTGCTTTTATTGGGACACACCTCCAAAAATTTTTGCAACAAAAAAGGCGAAGACACAAAAATCCCCGCATTACAACACAGCTTTACACTGTAGACTATTGACCGTACCGACCTTTTGCCGCACGGTGAGAACGGGAATCAAACGCTCTGCTTCTTTGTGCTCTAATATTATAACAGTTAACAAGGCTATTGTCAATAAAAAATTTATTTTTTTAAACATTTTCGCGTACACGGTTTGACAAAATAGCACGTGTTTTCTTGATATAATTATACACAAAGAGGTGTAAAAATGGAAGAGCTGAACAAACAAATTTTAAAAAAAGACTTTGCAAAGAATATCGGACAGGCTATATTTGCCCTGACCGGGGCTATACTTTGTGTTTTTGCTACCCTACCTTATTCGGTCGCTCCCTTTGGAATAGGGATATGCTGTAACAACAGAAAATCAAAGTGGGTCACTGTTTCAGTATACTTAGGGGTTATATGCGCTTATATATTTTCCAACGCAAGTCCCGTTTATATAGGAGCAGTGATTTTTACTGTACCTCTGAAAATGATCGTTAATTATTTTCTGCCCTCGAAAAGACTCGTACTTGCGCCCTCAATATCTGCACTTATTTCGCTGCTATTTTTATATGCTACCCTTTATATTCAATACGGTATGCTGAATTTTGACCTTATTACCGGTATATTCGGAGTAATTGCAGGTTTTCTATTTGCTGCGGTTGCAGACAGATCCTTAAAAATAATATTCAGTCCGTCAAGATTATACGGCGCTGATGAGAAGGATACTGTAAACCTGCTTTTGTTTTTTGCAACACTGCTTACTGCTTTTACTAACATTACAATTGTTGGTCTAAGCATAGGTAAAGTGATCTCGGTTGCTTTGATTTTGCTGTTTTCCCTACACCGAAACGGATTTCTTGCACTGGGAGCATCTTTGACTTTTTCTGCAGCTTGTACTGTCGGATCACCGGAAAGCGCTTATCTTATTCCGTGCTACGGCTTGAGTGCGATCCTGCTGAGCTTAATACCCAAAGATAAAAAATATCTGAGAGGAATTTTATATTTGGGAATTTTCTCTTTGGTTGCATTATATTTCAGCAATGAAATCGGCACTTTAAGGGCAATAACCGAAGTTTCTGTAGGAAGCGGAATATACGTTCTGCTCCCCAATAGATTGACCGATCTTTTGCAGAAAAAATTTATTTCTCAAGAAAACAAAGAAAGTAAAATACGGCAAATGATTATCGATAAATTGACCGACTCTGCCGCATCGATCAAAGATATTTCAAATGCTCTGCTTCCTAAAGAGGTAACTGCTATGAATATTTACGCTAAAGTACGGGAAACTGAAGACAATTTTTGTAAAACCTGCAAAAACAGTCCCTCCTGTTGGGGGGAGAATTTCTCCTTTACCAGAGACGTTTTTAACAAAGCGGCAAATATAATTAAAAAAACGGCTGATTACAAGGATTCCGATATGCCGGACTATTTTAACTGCATAAAAAAAGATAAGCTTATAATGGCTTTTAAATCCCTAAGCATTGAACGAAAAAATGAACTTATAAAAATGGGCACAGTTGAAAACAACAGAAAAATATTGGCTGCTCAATATGAAAGTATCGGATCGTTTATAGATGAAATATGTAAAGAAATCGCAGCAATTTCTAAATTTGATGAAAATTCCGAAAGGATCATTGGAGAATACTTTGACACATTAGGTATACCCAACAGAAATATTACGGTTTATTATGATAAAAGAAATGCCCTGCATATTGAAATAAGTTTTATGTCTGAGAAAAAGATTTTTGAACACCGTATCGCAACGGATATTTCAAAGTTACTTGACCGAAGCATTATTTGTGACGGATGCATTAATCAGGATAACCTCTATTCAATGAAATTTATTCAGCAAGAGAAATACAGCCTTACGGTTGCTCAGACCAATAGAAACAAGGATGGTGAAAAGGTATGCGGAGACAGCTTTGCGACCTTCAAATCAAAAAGCTATCATCAGATATTAGCCTTATCAGACGGTATGGGAAGCGGAAATGAAGCTGACAAGCTAAGTAGCCTTACACTAAATATACTAAAAAATTTACTGCAAAACGGATTTGGCGAAGAAAAGGCATGTGCGTTGGTTAATTCTACTTTGCTTTTGGGCGGCGACGGCCAATCCTTTTCCACGCTGGATATGGCAAGTATTAATTTATTTAACGGACGGGCTGATTTTTATAAATTCGGTGCAGCCCCCACGTTAATTCTAAGAAAAGGAAGGGCTTATGAAATTTTCTGTGCATCCCTTCCTGCCGGAATTATTGGCGACAGCAAAGCTGAACACAGAAACTGCAAACTGAGAGACGGAGATATTATAATAATGCTTAGTGACGGTGTAGACGTAACCAAAAAGATACTTGATCTTTGCAAGGAAAATGCAAACGAAAACCCAATTACTTTATGTGAGAGGATCATGGAAAATGCTACGGTTGACGGGAAAGCCGATGATGATATGACGGTGGCTATAGCCAAGATCAATTTAAAGAAAAGCGCATAAAAAAGCACTCCGCAGGGAGTGCTTTTTTTAAATTACTTCACTTAAATAACCGCTGACGATGCCTAAAACTGCGGAAATTCCAATGAGCAAAATAGGATGTATCTTTTTCTTCAATCCAAGGAAAGCCATTAGTGCAAAAATAACTGCACTTACAATAAATGAATAGCTTGTTATCACGCCTAAGCTTATACCTTCAGGAAAAAAGACAGTAGCACCAACCGAGATGACTGCAGAAGCTATCATTCCAAGTGCCGCAGGTCGAAGGCCCGACATAGCTCCCTGTATAGGTTTTGATTTTTTAAATGCAAGGTAAAACTTTGCAACTATAAGAATAATGATAAAGGAAGGCAAAGCAACACCAAGGGTTGCACATAATGCGCCTAAAACACCCTGGGTCTCTGTACCGATAAAGGTCGCGATATTGAGTGCGAAAGGGCCGGGAGTAGATTCAGAAACAGCTATGAAATTTATCAGCTGCTCCATATCCATCCAACCGTGAGCTGTGACCTGTTCGGTAATAAGCGGTATCATAGCATAACCGCCGCCAAAGGTAAAAAGGCCTATTTTAAAGAAGGTATAAAAAAGCTCGAAAAGATTCATTTTTCTTTCCTCCTTAAGGCTATGTAATAGCAGGCAATACCTACAACAGCCGCACAAATAAGTACAATAATTGTATTGACCTTAAATACAACAACACTTATAAAAGCCAAAGCCATTATTATATACCCGAAGGCTTCCTTCGTCTGCTTTTTTAACAGGTTCAGAAAGGCCTTTAATATTAAAGCAAGTACCCCGGCGCGAATACCATTGAATGCATATTTAACTATTTTAGAATCCTGGAATTGATTAAGAAATAAAGCAATCACAGAAATTATTACGAATGACGGAATTACCATTCCTAAGGTAGCAAAAAAGGATCCCCAAAAACCCGCTACCTGAAATCCAACGAATGTTGCCGAGTTTATGGCTATAGGACCGGGAGTGGATTCAGCTATAGCAATAATATCTAAAATATCGTCATCGGTTATCCAACCATGGTTTTCAACAGTTTCCCGCTGAATAACGGAGATCATAGCATAGCCACCGCCGAATGTAAAGGCGCCTATTTTCATAAAGGTTAAAAACAAGCTTAAATAATCCTTCCATTTTGACTGTTTTTTCATAAAAAAGCCTCACTAACATTTAAGTCTATATAATAATATACGATATTATCCTAAATTAGTCAACTTTCACTTGACTAATTTATAAAAAAATCATATAATTATTTTTAATCTATATTTTTTTAAATTTACAGGAGGTAACACGATGAACAGAGTTTACAATTTTAGTGCAGGTCCCTCAGCTATGCCCGAAGAAGTTCTTCAGCGCTGTGCAGATGAAATGCTTTGCCACGGCACATCAGGCATGTCAGTTATGGAGATGAGCCATCGATCTAAAGCTTACGGCGAAATTATTGCTGATGCTGAAAATCTGCTCAGAAAGCTTATGCAGATTCCCGAAAATTATAAAGTATTATTTTTGCAGGGCGGAGCCTCCTCTCAGTTTGCTATGATTCCCCTCAACCTTATGAGAAACAGCAAAAAGATAGACGCAGTACAGACCGGCGCATGGGCCAAGAAGGCTATTGCTGAAGCTAAGAAATACGGTTCTGTTAATGTAGTAGGCTCCAGTGAAGACAAAACCTATTCCTACATACCCAAGCTTGACAGTGCAACTTTTACAAAGGATGCTGACTATTTCTATATTTGCCAGAACAACACTATTTACGGCACACGCTTTGCAACATTGCCCGAAACAGGCAATGTGCCTTTGGTTGCAGATCTTTCTTCCTGCATCCTTTCCGAACCCGTTGACGTTTCCAAGTACGGCCTTATTTTTGCCGGTGCTCAGAAAAATATGGGACCTGCAGGTCTTACTGTTGTAATTATTAGAGAAGATCTTTTAGGTTACAATATGGACTTTACTCCCACTATGTTCAAATATGACATTCACGCCGAAAACGGCTCTATGTACAATACTCCGCCCACTTTTGCAATTTACGTTTGCAAGCTTATGCTTGAGTGGGTAGAAAGAATGGGTGGCTTAGAGGCTATGGCTAAGCGCAATTACGAAAAGGCAGATGCTCTTTACGGCTACCTTGACAATTCCAAGCTCTTCAAACCCACCGTACAGGGAGAGGACCGTTCTATAATGAACGTTCCCTTTATTACAGGAAATGCTGACCTTGACGCTGCTTTTGTTAAGCAGGCAACTGACGCAGGACTTGTTAACCTTAAGGGCCACAGAAGCGTTGGCGGTATGAGAGCAAGCATTTACAATGCTATGGATCTTAAGGGTGTTAATACTCTTATTGACTTTATGGCTAAATTTGAAAAAGAAAACAGGTAAATAACAATGAATATTAAACTTTTTAATAAGATCTCCAAAATAGGTCTTGACGAACTGAACAAACAGGGCGTTGCTTATTCCGACACTGCCACAAATTATGATGGCGTTTTGGTTCGTAGCGCAGCATTACACGAAGAACAGTTTCCCTCTTCCCTTTTAGCTATAGCAAGAGCAGGGGCCGGTGTTAATAATATCCCTGTTGACAGATGCTCTGAAGAAGGCATTGTTGTATTTAATACTCCCGGCGCCAACGCAAACGCTGTTAAGGAGCTTGTTGTGCTTGGCCTTCTGCTTTCCTCCAGAGACGTTATTGGCGGTATTGAATGGGCAAAGAGCCTTAAGGGTACAGAAGGCGTTGCAAAAGCTGTTGAAAAAGGTAAGAGCTCATTTGTTGGCCCTGAAATTTCCGGTAAGTCTATTGGTATTATAGGTCTTGGTGCTATTGGCGCAATGGTAGCTGACGCTGCAAGACATTTAGGTATGGAAGTATACGGTTATGACCCTTATATTTCCGTTGATGCAGCGTGGAGACTTTCCCGCCACATAAAAAAGGCTACGTCATTAAGTGATATTTACGCTAACTGCGACTATATTACCCTTCACCTGCCCCTTATGGACGCAACAAAGGGACTTTTGAATGCAGAAGCATTTGAGGCTATGAAGAAGGGCGTTCGTATTCTTAACTTTGCAAGAGGCGGACTTGTAGATACAGCCGCATTAAAAGATGCTATTGCCAACGGCACTGTAGCAAAGTATGTTGTAGACTTCCCTGATGATGACACTATTGATATGGAAAACTGCATTGCAATTCCACATCTTGGTGCATCTACCCCCGAAAGCGAAGACAACTGCGCTGTTATGGCTGTACACGAGCTTACCAATTACATAAGAACCGGTAACATTCTTAATTCAGTGAACCTACCTAACGTTGAAATGCCCTTTAACGGCGGCAACAGAATCTGCATTATTCACAAGAACATACCCAATATGTTAGGTCAGTTCTCATCTCTTATGGGTAAGGATAACGTTAACATTGAAAACCTTATTAATAAAAGCAAGGGTGCTTACGCGTATACTATGATAGATACCCTTACTTCTGTTACTGAAAAGGTTGTTGACGATATTAATGCCATTGACGGCGTAATTAAAGTAAGAGTTGTAAATGGTTAATTATAATGCTCCCTAATAATAGGGAGCATTAATTTTAAAAAAATTGTTGCAATAAATAAGATTTAAGGGTATAATATTAACAATATAATACGGCGTTGAAGAAAAATAAGTTTGTTTTAAGTTTGCAGAGAGTCGGCGGTTGGTGAAAGCCGATAACAAAGAACAGGCGTTCCGCTTTCGGAGCCGTAGGTTTTGTAAGCCTGAAATTACTAAGAGCGGGCAGTTTTACTGTCAAATTGGGTGGCAACGCGGAGCATTTCGTCCCAAACACAGGGGTGAAATGGTCCTTTTTTATTTAAATATTATTAAACACATAAAGGAGAAGGGCAATGTTAGACATAAGATTTTTAAGAGAAAATCCCGACATTGTAAAACAGAACATTAAAAACAAATTTCAGGATCAGAAGCTTCCTCTTGTAGATGAAGTAATTGAGCTTGATAAACAGCGCAGAGAAATTCAGCAGAAGGCAGACGGACTGCGCGCATCCCGCAATAAGCTTTCCAAGCAGATAGGCGGCCTGATGGCTAAGGGCCAAAAAGAAGAAGCTGAGGCTGTTAAGGCGCAGGTTACTGCTCAATCCCAAGAGCTGGCGGAAGCTGAAGTACTGGAAGCTGAGTTGGAAGAAAAAATTAAAAGAATAATGCTTATTATTCCTCAGATAATCGATCCCAGCGTACCTATCGGTAAAGATGACAGCGAAAACGTTGAAGTTCAGCGTTACGGCGAACCTGTTATCCCCGAATTTGAAATTCCATATCATACCGAAATCATGGAGCGCTTTAACGGCATTGACCTTGACAGTGCAAGAAAGGTTGCAGGCAACGGCTTCTACTACCTTATGGGTGATATTGCAAGACTTCATTCTGCAGTTATTTCCTATGCCCGTGACTTTATGATCGATAGAGGTTTTACCTACTGCATTCCTCCCTTTATGATCAGAAGCGAGGTTGTTACCGGTGTTATGAGCTTTGCAGAAATGGAAGCTATGATGTATAAAATAGAGGGAGAAGACCTTTATCTTATAGGCACCAGCGAACATTCTATGATCGGCAAATTTATAGATACTATTATTCCTGAAGAACAGCTTCCCCACACTCTTACCAGCTATTCTCCCTGCTTCAGAAAGGAAAAAGGTGCTCACGGTATTGAAGAACGCGGCGTATACAGGATACATCAGTTTGAAAAGCAGGAAATGATAGTTGTATGCAAGCCTGAAGACAGCATGATGTGGTATGATAAGCTTTGGCAGAACACTGTTGATCTGTTCCGTTCTATGGATATTCCCGTAAGAACATTAGAATGCTGCTCCGGTGACCTGGCCGACCTTAAGGTTAAATCGGTTGACGTTGAGGCTTGGTCTCCCAGACAGCAGAAATATTTTGAGATAGGCAGCTGCTCCAACCTTGGTGATGCACAGGCAAGAAGACTTAAAATAAGAGTTAACGGTAAGGACGGCAAGTATCTTGCTCACACTCTTAACAACACCGTTGTTGCTCCTCCCAGAATGCTTATTGCATTTTTGGAAAACAACCTTAATGATGACGGCTCTGTTAATATTCCTGTTGCTCTTCGCCCCTATATGGGCGGCAAGGAAAAGCTTGTTCCCGTTAGATAAAAATATAAGCCCCGAATATTCGGGGCTTTTTTTTAGTTTTCGCTGTAGATCACAGTTACATCAGGATGTAGCTGAAGTATGGAGGCGGGTATTTTAGGGGTTATAGGGCCGTAAAAAGCTTTATTAAGAATATCCTTCTTTTTAGGACCGTTTGCTATAAGAACCACCTTTTTTGCACTCATAATTGCACCCATGCCCATTGTTATTGCCTTGCGGGGCACGTCCTCTTCCCTTTCAAAGAAACGGGCGTTGGCTTCTATTGTTGAAGGGTCCAGCTCAACGGGATGTGTTTCCTTTGTAAAAAACTCATCGGGCTCGTTAAAACCAATATGACCATCAAGACCTATACCGAGAAGCTGCATATCAATACCGCCCAAGGATTCAATAAGCTCATCGTAACGCTTACCTTCTTTTTCAAGATCCTCAGCGCAGCCGTTAGGTACGTTTGTTTTATTTATATCTATATTGATCCTGGAAAATAGATTAGTATTCATAAAATAACGGTAGCTTTGATCATTATTACCGTCAAGGCCAACGTATTCATCCAGATTAACGGTAGTGACTTCGGAAAAATCAACGTCACCTTTAGAGCAAAGCACCCCAAGATAATCATAAGCGCCTATGGGAGAAGAGCCGGTTGCAAGTCCAAGCACAGAATCCGGCTTGGAAACTACCTGTTCGGCAATAAGATTTGCAGTTTTTTCACTTAATTCTTCATAGGTTTTAACGGTTATAAATCTCATATTAAGCCTCCTTATATTCTTTTAACAATATTGGTCTGTGATTTCACAATACAATCGCTTCCGAAAACACCGCGAAGAGCATTATTGGGATAAACGGAAGTGTTTTTTCCAAGTACAGTTCCGGGATTTAAGACACAGGCACAGCCCACATCCGCACCGTCTCCCAGAATAGCGCCGACCTTTCTGAGTCCTGTATGATAATCGGTTTGACCGTGAATAACAACAGGCTTTCCGTCGGTTTTTAAGTTTGAGCAAACAGACGCGGCGCCAAGATGAGTATGATTGCCCAGTATGGAATCGCCTACGTAATTATAATGGGGCACCTGAACCTTGTTTAAAAGTACACAGTTTTTAAATTCAGAGGAATTACCTAAAACACAGTTTTCACCGGTAATAACGTTACCTCTTATAAAAGCGCCGGGGCGTATTTCCGTACCTGCGCCAATAATAGCGGGAGCTTCTATAACTGCAGTAGGATAAATTTTAACATTTTCCCCCACCCATACTCCTTCCGAGATTTCTTTAAATCCCTCAAGTCCGTTCGCAATCAGCTCTTTAATATATTCTTTTATTTTGGGGAGCATTTCCCACGGATATTCACAAGAATTAAAAAGGGGCTCCAGACAAGGTGTATTACAGCAAAACAGATCTTTTACCTTAACTAGTTTAGTCAACGCCATACCCTCTTTCTACAATTGTATTTACTATACTCTGAGCATACTCTTTGCATTTTTCTTCGGTTTCGCTTTCAACCATTACCCTTATAACAGGCTCGGTACCGCTTTTTCTCAAAAGAACACGGCCCTTACCGTTAATAAGCTTTTCTGCTTCATTGCAGGCCTTTTTTACTTCACTGTCATTAAGTACCGCGGCCTTATCCTTTACTCTTACGTTCAGCATAAGCTGAGGATAAAACGTAATAGGTTCACAAAGCTTTGAAAGTGACTGTTTGGAAGCACACAGTTCTTCCGCAAGCATAATAGCTGTTAATATGCCGTCGCCTGTTGTAGCGTACTTTTTGAGGATAATATGGCCGGACTGTTCGCCGCCTAAGGAGTAATCGTTTTGCTGCATACATTCATATACAAAACGGTCACCGACCGTAGTCTGTTCACATTTTACGCCTATTTTTTCAAGGCTTGCAATAAGGCCACTGTTGGACATTACGGTAGCAACAACAGTATTGCCGTTAAGCATTCCCCTATCCTTCAGGCGTTTGCCTAAAATATAAAGAATCGCATCTCCATCAACCACATTGCCGTTTTCGTCAACAGCAATGCAACGGTCGGCATCCCCGTCAAAGGCAAAACCTATATCAAGATGCTGTTCTTTAACTGCGCGGCAAAGGTTTTCCATATGGGTAGAGCCACAACCGTTATTAATATTAATACCATCAGGGGCGGCACCTAAAATAACTGTTTGGGCACCTAAAGCGCCAAATACTGCACCGGCGATAGTCCAGGAAGCACCGTTTGCACAGTCGAGGCCAATACGGAGCTTTTTATATGAATGAGAAGCAAGGGAGATCAAATATGCAACGTAGCGGTTTCTGCCGGCAACATAGTCAACAATACAACCAATGCGCTCACCTGTTGCCAAAGGAATATCTCCTTTTAATCCAAGCGTAGCATAATCTTTATCTATATAAGCCTCAATAAGCGCAGTTGTATTATCGTCAAGCTTTTCACCGTAACGGTTTATTACCTTAATACCGTTATCATAAAAAGGATTATGCGATGCGGTTATCATAATTCCGCAGTCAAACTCATCCTGCCTTGTAACGTAAGAAACACTGGGGGTTGTTGTTACGTGGAGCATATAGGCATCAGCGCCTGAGGCAGTTATTCCTGCAACAATGGAATATTCAAGGTTATAGCTGGAACGTCTTGTGTCTTTACCGACAACAATGCGGGGCTTATAACCTGCCTTTTTACTGCCGGAAAGCTCGGAAGAATAGAACCAACCTAAAAAACGCCCTATTCTGTAAGCCTGTTCGGAGGTAAGGTTAACGTTGGCTTCACCACGAAAACCGTCAGTACCAAAGTACTTATTAGGCTTTCTTCCTTCTGTAACAGATTTAAGAGGTATTTTATCCTGCAGCAGTTCATCTGCAGTAAGGTTAAAAAGCTCACATAAAAGCAGAACCTTATCTATCTGAGGAAGAGCCTGATCCATTTCCCATTTTGAAACCGACTGCCTGGAAACTGATATTTTTTCCGCCAGTTGCTCTTGAGAGATATTAGCTAATGTACGCAGTTTAAGTATTTTTTCACCGATAGTCATATAAATACCTCCGATTCAACAATTATAGTATTATTATATCTGAATGAAAAATCATTATCTATCAACTTTACATTGAATATTAATGCAACTTAAAGTTGCCCAATGAAAACAGTTTGATAATTTTATATTCGCATTATAACATAAAATCTTAAATATTGCAAACTTTTATTTACAAAATTAACAACCGAATAATCGGTTGTTAATTTTAATTTAATATATAAATGCCATAGTTAAGGTAAGCAGCAAAGGTAACCCACACAATATAAGGAATGAGGAGGTAACCTGACAGCTTATTTATTCTATAAAAGAGTATAGTGTTAAAAATTATAAGAATAAGCAGCAATAATAGAATAGCGAATGCGCCAAGATACAGCTTAGCATTAAAAAATACGGGCGACCAGATAAAATTAAACAAGAGCTGCAGCCCGTAAACCGTAAGAGCGGTACGAATACGGTACGGATTATTTGAAATCACAACCATATATGAGGCTATACCCATAAGGATATACAAAATGCTCCATGCTACAGGAAACAACCAGCCCGGCGGTGCTAGGGGCGGTTTTGATATTTGATCAAAGAATTTCATATTATCTTTGGTAATAAACGCAGAAAGACCACCAACAGCTAAAGGAATCAGAATACAGATTATTAGTTTTTTCCATTGAATTTTCATAAAAAACACCTCTCGGTACAGTTTATGAAAAGAAATAATTTTTATTCTCCAATTATAACTACCTAAAAACGTTATTGAAAGTTATTTTAACAGAATTGATTTCTACAGTTTGCAAGGACATTACATCACCACCTTGCACGTATTATAGTATAAAAGAGGCAGTAAATCAATGCGGAGCGTTGTATGTAATGAAATATCGCTATGCGATATGAAATAATCCTTCGGATTATGAAATATTTTGCTTTCGCAAAATGTGAAATTAAATCCACCCACCGCCGCAGCGATTTCACTCGAGCGAAGCGAGAATTTCACATTGCGAAGCAATATTTCACCCACCCGTTAGGGTGGATTTAGTTGAAAAAAGTCCTGTTCTTTCGAACAGGACTTTTTTCTGGAGGCGCCACCCGGATTTGAACCGGGGCATAGAGGTTTTGCAGACCTTTGCCTTACCACTTGGCTATGGCGCCGAATAAAACGCGCTCACGTTTTACCGTGGGCGCTGGGGCGGAATACGAGGCTCGAACTCGCTACCTCCACCTTGGCAAGGTGGCGCTCTACCAGATGAGGTAATTCCGCAGATTGGTGCCTCCGGTCGGAATCGAACCAACGACACGAGGATTTTCAGTCCTCTGCTCTACCAACTGAGCTACAGAGGCGTGGGCATTGCATCCCCGCTTTGAGGATGAATTGGCGACTCCGAAGGGACTCGAACCCTCGACCTCCGCCGTGACAGGGCGGCGTTCTAACCAACTGAACTACGGAGCCATACTTGGTGGAAACTACAGGGCTCGAACCTGTGACCCTCTGCTTGTAAGGCAGATGCTCTCCCAGCTGAGCTAAGCTTCCAAGTTTTCCAATTCACCGTTACTATCGGTCCGACAGCTTATTCATTATACTACGAGGATCAACTTTTGTCAACCCCTATTTTATAATTTTTTAAGTTTTTTTATAAACTCGCTACCATTTCCCAACAGCTTTTATATTCTACAACATAAGGTCTGATTTGTCAATACCAAATTTCAGTTTTTTGCAAAAAAATTTAAAGCCGAAGACCTCGGCTTTAAATTTTAGTCTATCAACATTAAGGGATCTTCTTCAAGTATCTCGCCGCAGTAATTACAATACTTGCTATCGGGAGAATTGTACTTTCCGCAGTTATGACAGTAGACCTGACCTTTAACCTTGGCAATTTCATTTTTAAGCTTCTCTATATCGCGGTAGCACATATCAATCTCTTCGACTAACAGTGCAGCTTCTTCTGAAGAGCCAAGCTCTTCCCTGTTTTCATAAGCAAGCTTGCCTAAGCTGAGCAGTTTTTTATTGACAGCGGAAGAGATTTCATTTACCTTTGCCTTAAGCCTTCCCTCTTCCACTAATTTGGTAGCCTTTTCGCCAACGGTTTTGGCAACTGATTCTGCTTTTTCAACAACAACCTCAGCAGCTTCCTTAACTTTTCTTTCTATTTCATTGAATTCCATAGTAAATACCTCCGTTCGAATGACTATATTTTATAGCAAATTAAACCTATAATCAATGATTTTTGTAAAAATCTTTTATAAGTCTTATATTTTCATTAAATTTTTCAACATGAGAAATATACTCAAAAGGATATTTGCAGTTATATACCCTTAGCGGATCGCCGCCGTCAAAAAGTTTACTTGTACTTCCTGCGCCGGCACCGATAACGTTCTGAATATCGTCCATCATAATTATATTATAGTAGCTTTCAAAGCCCTCTTTGCAAAAGCCTGTATTTTCCAGGCTACCAACAGCATTTTTCTGCTTATACATATAATAAGGCAGATAATCCTTCTCAAGCAGTATTCTGTTGGCGTATTCAGACATTTCTATTGCCTCCTTATTTTTAAGAAAGCCCGTATTATCATCCACCCTGAGCCAAGAGGATTTTTTAAGGCACAAGGAATGAACGGTAATGTTTTCGGGAGTCAGGGATATTATTGAGTCAAGAGTATTTTTAAAACTTGTAAGGTCATCTTCCGGAAGCCCCACAATAAGGTCGGTATTTACCGACTTAAAGCCTACCTGCTCTGCTATATTATATGCATTGTAAAATTGCTCTGCAGTATGCTTTCGGCCTATAGCTTCAAGGACTTTGTTATTTAAGGTTTGGGGGTTAATACTTATACGGTCTCCCCCAAAGGACTTCATTACCTGTAATTTTTCCTTAGTAATTACATCGGGGCGCCCAGCTTCTACTGTATATTCCTTGAGAAGAGAAAGATTAAAATTATTATTTACCGCCTCGAACACCGTAGCCAGTTCCTTTGGAGTAAGCACGGCAGGAGTTCCGCCGCCCACATAAATTGAATGAAGCCTAAGCCTCTCTTCCTTAGCCAGTGCACCAACAAGGCTAAGTTCCTCGCAGAGCATTTCAATATAGCGAGGCTTTAATGAGAGCATTTTCTCCCCTGCCTGGGAAATAAACGAGCAATAAGAGCAACGGGACGGGCAAAACGGAATTGAAATATAAAGAGAAAAGTCATTTCTCCCCTGTTCAAACAGCATATTTTCTCTTAAGCCAATAACCTTAGCGCAAAGCCCGGCTTTTTCTTCGGACACCAAAAGCGAACTTATAAATTCTTCCTTTGCTTTTTCTGTATTGCTATCCAGGGAAGACATATACTTAACAGGACGAATACCTGAAAACTCACCCCAAGGCGGAACAATACCGGTATATTCCACCGCAGCCTCAAAAAAGGCGCTTTTAACTGCAATACGCACACCATCATCCTTAGACTTATTTAAAGGAACAGTTTTTGTTACGGTGCGGTTTTCTCCCTTTATTGAGGTTATACAGACAGCCGCACCGTTTTCTCCCAAAACTTTGCTTTCAATAATGGGCAGCCCATCAGAGAAGGACTGCCCGGGAAAGAAAGCGCTTGCTATACTTTGAAGATCGTATTTTTTATTATGGCCTTCTATTATAAGCTTCATTTTCAGATCCTGTATAAAAACATATTAGTTGCTTTTTCTTTTTCTAAGGTTGTAAGGTCACCGTGACCGGGATAAACTTTACAAGACCTATTAAGATTTTTAATTTTCAGAAGAGTGTCGTCCATTTCAAATGGCATACTTTCTTCAAAATCGGTTCTGCCGACAGTGCCTAACAGTAAAGTATCACCGGTAAAGGCAATATCTTCACAGAAAATAAACATACTTCCACCGGTATGGCCGGGGGTATTCATAAATGTAACTTCCAGACCGCCTGCATCTACAGTATCACCTTCGGTAACAAGGCGATAAGGAGACATATAATAATGCTCAAGCATACTTTTTACTCTGTCCGGGTAAAAATGGCGAACTAAACCTGCACCGCTTTTAAACAGTTCCAAATCAGCCTTATTAAATACAAGCTTTGCACCTGTAGCATCGCTGATATCCTTAACACAAAGGCAATGGTCAAAATGGCCATGGGTCAGAAAAATATATTCCACTTTAACATCAAGATTCTTGATCTCCTCAAGAATTCTTTCGGCACCACTACCCGGGTCTACCACAAAGCCTTTACCTGTTTTTTCATTTTTAACTATATAGCAGTTGGTACCTAAAGGTCCAACAACAATACGTGATACTATCATTTAAATTTCACCTCTGATAATAGTTAAAACACCTTCTATACGCTTTAACCTTGCGGTCACTGCAGAAAGATGTTCAACATCCTTAACATCTATTGTTACGCAAATTGTACTTGTATGTTCCTTAGTTTCCCTGGCGGAAAGACGGTGGATCATAACGTGAAGATTAGCAAGAGCGGTAGTGATTTCCGCAGCAAGACCAAGCCTGTCCTTTGCAACAATAGACAAGGTTGCCGCAAACACATGAGATTCGTAATAATCCCAGCTTACGTTTATTATACGCTCCTTGGCATCCTTGGAAGCCATCAGGCCTTTAACGTTGGGACAATCACACTTATGAACTGAAACTCCGTAACCACGGGTAATAAATCCCATTATATCATCACCCGGCAACGGGTTACAGCAATGGGATAGTTTAACGAGACAGTTATCAATACCTTCAACAATAACGCCACCTGAAGCGCGATTTGCAGGAACAGTGCCGTCAAGATTTTCGATCTTCTTAACAACGGGGACTGAAAATGCCTTGTACCATTCTCTGATTTTAGGCATAACTTTTACAAGCAGCAAACCGCCATAACCGATAGTAGCATACAGATCATCAAGATCCTTTACCATATAGCGCTCTATTGCTTTTTGCATAAGCTTTTCAAAAATTTCGCCGCTTATGGGAATATTATTACGGCGCAGTTCTTTTTCAAGGTCCGCCCTGCCCTTAACAATATTCTCATCTCTGCGCTCACGTTTAAGATACTGACGTATTTTTGAACGGGCAGAGTTACTCTTAACAATGTTTATCCAGTCACGTGAAGGGCCGCGCTCTTCTTTGGATGTAAGCACTTCAACAACGTCGCCGTTATTTAAAGGATACGACAGTTCAACAATTTTGCCGTTTACCTTGGCTCCGATCATACGGTTACCAACGGCTGTATGAATATTGTAAGCAAAGTCAATAGGATTTGAACCCACGGGAAGATTCACAACGTCACCCTGCGGTGTGAAAACAAAAACCTGATCTGCAAAAAGATTTACCTTTAATTCTTGCATAAGATCTTCATTATCTACTCTTTCACCGGGATCCTCAAGGAAGTTTCTTATCCATTCAAGTTTACTGTCTATTGCGCTGGCGCCGGTTACGCCACCTTTATATTTCCAATGAGCCGCAATACCGAATTCAGCAACCTTATGCATATCCCATGTACGTATTTGCACCTCAAAAGGAATACCGCTGCGACTTAAAACAACAGTATGCAGAGATTGGTACATATTCGGTTTAGGAGTTGAAATATAATCCTTAAATCTGCCGGGCAAGGGAGAAAACATATCGTGGATAATGCCGAGAACGTAATAGCATTCGGGCATTGTATCAACAATTACCCTCAAAGCGTAAAGATCGTAAATCTCCTCAAAAGCATGATTATGGGTATACATTTTATTATAGATACTGTAAATTTGTTTTACACGGTAATCTATATTAAATTTTATCTTATCCTCACCGAGGCGTTCGCTTATATTCTGCTTAATAGACTCAAGGAGGGTTTCACCTTTTTCCTTAAGGCTTGCTATATTATTTTCTATTTCCTTATATCCGATCGGATCCAGATAAGAAAGGCTTATATCTTCAAGCTCTGCTTTTACTCGCTGAACACCAAGGCGATCAGCCAAGGGAGCATATATCTGCATTGTTTCAAAGGATATCTCTCTTTGACGTTTTTCGGATTTCGCTGAAAGGGTTCTCATATTATGAAGTCTGTCTGCCAGTTTAATAAGAATAACGCGGATATCCTTAACCATTGCAAGGAGCATTTTGCGAAGATTTTCTACCTGCTCGTCTTCTTTTGTTGTGAAATTGAGTTTAGACAGCTTTGAAAGGCCTTCAACAATAAGAAGAGTATTATCGCCGAATTCTTTTTTTATCACTGTCGGCGCCAGGTCGGTATCCTCCAGCGTATCGTGTAAAAGAGCAGAAACAACCGTATCTGTATCACAGTCCATCCCGATAAGTATTTTTGCAACCTCAACGGGGTGAGAAATATAAGGCTCACCCGAAAGGCGCATCTGACCTTCATGGCATTTGTTTGCCAGGTCGTACGCCTTTATGATCTTATCTATATCAAATTGTGCCGTGCGCTCATTGAGCGCATTGATAAGGTCTTGCTTATAATCCATAAAAATTATCCTCGGAGCTTTTTATATAAAGCAGATTCTGAAAGATTTATTTTCCCCTGAGTTCGTTTGACTGCAGTGCAAATATAACTTCCATGCTTTTCGAATTCGGCAAGCCTAAGCTGAACAAGAATCTCAATAGAAAGCATAAGCTTGGCATAATTCATAGCGGTATTAAAATTTCGAGATATATGACGGGACATCATATAAGGGTTCAACAGGCAGGATCTCCAATTTTCATTGTTTATACGGGTCAAATACCTATAAACCGAAATAACATCCTCTTTATCGGGAACTGCAGCTTCAGGCAGAACGCTTACGTTGCCGCTGATATACTGTTCGTATTCTTCACTATAGCCCGGAACTATACATTCGGGCGAAAGCTCAGCCTTCTTAATAATCAACTGAAGCTGTTTCTTTTTCTTGAAAGTATTAATATCCATTGCAAAATAGATATCTATAGTATCCCCTGCAGTGCACTTGATCTCTCTAATTGTTCTTCCAAAATAAAGGGCGGTATAACGAACGCCATTTTTTTGGAGTGTGAATTTAAGATGCCTGTCGTTTGCAAGAGATATAACGTCCTCCACCAAAACGCCTTTTGTGAGGAATATAGGTTGAGGATTTTCATTACCGAACGGTTCCAAAACAGTAAGGGAGCCGGCAAATTCCATTGTTAATTTATCTTGCTCAACAATAGCTTCTTCTTTGATTGCCATGGAATAACCGTTAATATCATAAATTTCCTCAGCCCTTAAAAGAAGGTTTTGTTTCAGTTCATCAAACTTATCCAGTGTTACTGTTATACCCGCCGCCAATTCATGGCCGCCGTATTCCATCAAAAGGTGTTTATTTTCGCCTAGAATACTGAATAAATTAAATCCCTTAACGCTTCTTGCAGAGCCGCGGCCCACACCGTTTGCAAAGGAAACTATTATACAGGGCAAGGAGTATCTGTCAACAATACGGGAAGCAACAATGCCCGCAATTCCCTGTTGCCACTCATTAACCTTGAGTATTATGATTCTATCTTTATCAAGATCTATTTCGTTTTCAATGAGTTGAGCCGCTTCATTTAATGCTACCAGTTCTATTTGTTGCCGTTCACGGTTTGCTTCGGCGAACATTGCTGATAATTCTTTAATTCTTTCATTATCATTACTAAGCAAAAGCTCAATAGCAAGGTCCGACTTATTGATCCTTCCTGCTGCATTTAAACGTGGCGCAACAACAAAGCCTAAAACCGAGGCCGTGACCTGTCGTTCAGAATTAAAACCTGCAGTTTTTAGAAGCGCACCTATTGCCGGCCTCATTTTTGTATTTATTTTGTTAAGACCAATACGAACAATATTACGGTTTTCATCTAAAAGTGGCATTGCATCTGCTATAGTCCCTATAGCAACAAGGTCACAATACTCATTGAGTACACCGAAACTGTCGCCTTCTATACCGCAACAAAGTTTAAGAGCAACGCCTGCGCCCGAAAGCCCAGAGAAAGGGTAGGACGAATCCTTTCTTTTCGGATCAATTACCGAATATACTGAGGGCAGTGAATCCTTGGTTTCATGGTGATCAGTAATAATAATATCAAGATTATATTTATCAAAATCACCAATAAAATCACCGACAGAAATACCCATATCCACGGTAATAACAAGGTTGAAACCATTATTTGCATACTCATTAAGCTTTGAATTGCTTAATGCATCGCTGTTAGTGCCGTTATCAGGTATAAGAAAACTGACCTTGGCGCCTTTTTTTAATAAATAATCGTAAAGAACGGCAGTTGCGGTTATACCATCACTGTCGGAATCACCTATAATAAGAATATTTTCATGGTTTTCAATTGCTTTACGGGTTCTTTGAACGGCCTTTTCCATACCTAAAAGACAAGAGGGCGAATGAAAAACATTCGGATTGCCGTTTATGAATTCGTATATATCTTGCTCAGTCTGAGGGCCACGGGACTTAATTAATGACAGCAGCAACGGATCAAACTTATTAAGTTCTTGTACTTCCACGACAATATCCTCCTTTCAAATAGGTATAAAAATTGATTTTAATATTATATCATAATACGTGTGTAAATTCAAATATTTTTTTAAAAGGCGCGTGAATTACTTCACGCGCCCTTAATTATTAACCGTTTATACCAACACCTTGGAATACGTGTAAAAGTTCTTCTCTTTCACACTGTATTTCATATATTTCCTCATTATAGGTAAAGACTATACTATGGGTGTCGGTAATCTGAATATTCATTTTATTGTCAGGCTTGGTTTTTATGTTTCCTATAGATTTATAATCTACCCTTCCCTCAACCTTCTCACAGGGATTGGAGGCAATGTAATCGGATACGTAGTCTAAATCAAATTGTTCATAAAGAACAACCTTAGAGCTACCAAACTTAACCGTAAGCGAATCGGAAGTCTTGAGGCTTTCTCTTAATACGTTCAAAACTGAAGAGTTCTTATCTAATGTGGATTCACCCGGTGCAGCGCCCAGATTCTGATTAACGTCCTCCGCATTATCCTGAACAGACTCTTCTGTTACAGCCTCATCTTTAACAACTCCGGTTTTCGAAGTCATATAGTCCTCAAGGAAATAATAGCCTACGGCAAAAAGCAGTACAACGGCAATAAGCCCCCAGGCTTTTATACCTTCACGCTTATTTATTCTTTTACGCATAGCATAATCCGCTTCTTTATCCACAGGCTCGTTAAACAGGTCACCAGCCTCTGCGTTATTTACTTGCTCCATCACTCCTGCGGCAACAGACTGAGGCATAATATATTCGGTTTTTTCAAAAAGTTTTTCATAATCCTTTAAGAGCTTTGCGCAATCGGGGCACTGTTCAATATGAGCCTCCACCTCCATACGCTCAAGGCGGGTCAGCTCAAAATCCCAATAAGCATCCAAAAGCTCTCTGATTTCATCACAGGTCTTCATTATAACACTCCCTACTTCTTAGACGATTGGTTTCATAAAAGGTTCCGCTCCGCAAGAGAATTTCTTACTTTTTCTCTTCCTCGGCTAATGCGGGATTTTACCGTACCCGGCTCAATATTCAAGCTTACGGCAATTTCATTATATGTAAAACCGTAAATACTTCTGAGCACAAGGGCATCCCTTAAATCCTCCGGAAGCTCAAGAATACACTGATTCACAGCTATTTTAAGCTCCTGAAACTCAGCTAAAGAGCCGGGGTCTTCCTTAGTGTCTGCCACCTCCAAAGGATTGCCCTCTTCATCTATAAGTGAAAGGTCATTCCTGAAAGCTTTTTTTAAATGATCCTTACATTCATTGATCGCTATTTTGAAAAGATATGTATAGTATTGGCTGTTTTCATTGAAGTTACCTATATGCATATACGCCTTGATGAACACGTTCTGGGTAATATCAAGACTATCCTGTTCATTCTTTACTATTGACATTACGGCGTTGAAAATACGTTTTTCGTATTTCAGGACAAGATCTTCATAGGCATTTGTTTTGCCCGATCTGACCCTTCTTATAATTTCCATATCGGTCACTGTTATTCACCGTCCTTTACGTTATTTAAATATTCACAAAACAGCCTTTCCAACTGTTCGTAGCTTACTGCTTTAGTTACGTCATTTCTAAGCCGGGCAGAACCTTTAAGCCCCTTTGCATACCAGGCCGAAAACTTGCGGCTTTCTCTTATACCGCCCTGCTCACCCTTGTAGTCACAAAGCATTTTGGCATGCAGCAGAGCCATTTTTATTTTCTCGTCGGGAGAAGGAAAAATAATCTCCTTGCCTTCGTAAGCAGATTTGATCTGCGAAAACAGCCAAGGATTTCCCAAGGCACCGCGCCCTATCATCAGTCCGTCACAACCGGTCAACCTTGCAATATTTGCTGCGCTTTCCACATCAGTAATATCGCCACTGTGGTAAACCGGAATTTTTACGGCGTTTTTAACTGCTTCAGTAATACTGATATCTGCCTTACCGGAATATTGTTGTTCTCTTGTTCTTCCGTGGACGGTCAATGATGAAGCACCGCTTTGCTCCATCGCCCGGGCAAATTCAACAGCATTTATACTGTCACTTCCCCATCCGCTTCGGAATTTAACACTTACAGGCAAGTTCGTAGCCTTTGCAACAGCATAACATACCTTAGAAGCGAGGGAAATATTCTTCATAAGAGCGCAACCGTCGCCGTTATTAACAATTTTAGGCATTGGACATCCCATATTGATATTCAGCCCCTGCGGCCTATACTGAGCTATTTCCTCAGCAGCATAAGCCATTATATCCGGCTGATTACCGAAAAGCTGAATGATAATGGGCGTTTCCTCTTTTTCAAAATACAACAGTTCTTTAGTTTTTTTATCTTTGTAATACAAACCACGGGAGCTGATCATTTCGGAATAAGTCACATCAGCGCCGAAGCTTTTTACAATTCGCCTGAACACACTGTCGGTAATGCCGGCAAGTGGTGCCATAATAAGCGGCAAGGGCGTAATATTTTCCATTAAACCACCATATTAAACATAATGTATATATAATATCATAAAATTGTGAACAAATCAAATATCAATCGCGTTTAAACTGACTGGTTCTTCTTTTTTTTGATAAATTATAGCTTGTGTTACGCTCAATAATTCTCAAAGCCTCTTCCAACATCTCCTCTTGCGAGATTCTTTTTCCGGAAGACTGAGGATTTACAAGGAAAATTACCTTATCGAACACGTCGGTTTTATCGGGAATAAGAACTATTGCTTGTCGGCTTAAACCTTTTATCATTAAAATGCTCCCTTCAAAAAGTATTTTAGTTATTTTTCCCTTTTTATTGCGGAATAATTCAAATTTTAATTGCAAAAAAAGAACAAATATTATATACTAATATAATGTGAAACATATCATAATATTAAGTGAGGAATGTATATGGACAAAAGGCCCATAGGCGTTTTTGATTCGGGGCTTGGCGGACTAACCTGCGTTAAACAATTGCAGGCCATAATGCCCAATGAGGATATAATTTATTTAGGCGATACAGGAAGAGTTCCCTACGGAACAAGATCTCCACAAACCATAATTAAATATGCAGAACAGGATATTGCTTTTTTAAAGTCGAAGGACGTAAAGCTTATTGTAATTGCCTGTGGAACGGTTTCTTCCGTTGCACTGCCTCATATTGATGTAAAAGACGATCCTCCTATTATAGGGGTTGTCGACTGTACGGCATATGCGGCGGCAATGACCACCAAAAATAAAAAAATTGCAGTACTTGGAACTCCGTCCACTATTAAGAGTCGTTCTTATGTTAACCGCTTGCACGACATAGACCCGGATCTTTCGGTAACGGGCATCGCCTGTCCTATGTTTGTGCCTTTGGTTGAAAACGGTTATATTGATGCCGACAATACGGTGACTACACTTATTGCCAAGCAGTATATTTCAAAAATCAAAGAGGAAGTAGATACGGTTATTTTAGGTTGCACTCACTATCCCCTTATACGCGGTTGCATTCAGAAGCTTTTACCTAAAGCGCAGCTTATAGATTCCGGAAAGGAAGCGGCTCTCCTAGCAAAAGCCAAGCTTGAAAAACGGAATATGCTTTCGGATGACACACCCGGTATAACAAAATATTACGTTACCGACTCGGTTGAAAACTTTGCACAGGTTGGCTCTGTTTTTCTTAATAAGGCCATAGACGGAAACGTAGAAAGGGTGGATCTTTTATGAACGGTGCTAAGGATATAATGCTTTCCATAATCGGTACGCAAGAGATTGGTGACGATAAGGATAAAATAGAGCTTATTACAAACGGGACCTTGCAAAGAATAAACAACGAATACATTATTGATTATGACGAAACCATTGAAACCGGGATGGAAGATACGCATACCCGCATCAGCGCAGACAATGACAGAGTTATAATCACCCGAAGCGGTAGCAGAAGCTCACAGCTTTTACTGGAAAAAGGTAAAAGACATCTTAATCATTACGATACGGGTTACGGCCAAGTAGTAATGGGAATAAACACATCAAAAATAGATAATACGATTTCTCTTAACGGTGAGCTTAAGGTTTCATATACAATAGAAATGAACCATACATTGGCAAGCAGAAACTCATTTTACTTAAAAATCAAGGAGGTAAAAAATAATGGCATCAAATCCTCTATATGTAATTGAACAGCAGGTACGTAATATTGTTATAAACGCGGCAAAAGCCGCAATAGAAAAGGGAGAACTTTGCGACGCTCCCCTGCCCGAATTCGTAGTTGAAACTCCTAAAAACACTGAGTTTGGCGACCTTTCGGTTAACTTTGCCATGGTTGGCGCAAGAGCATTCCGTATGGCTCCCGTAAAGATCGCTCAAACAGTTGTTGAAAATATGTGTTTTGAGGGGTCTTACTTTGAAAAAGCGGAAATTGCCGGTCCAGGTTTTATAAACTTCTTTTTAGGCAAAGAATATTACGCTTTTACAGTTGCATCGATCTTAGAAAGCGGTAAAGATTACGGCAGGACCGATTACGGCAAAAACAAGCGTGTGCTTGTAGAATTTGTTTCTGCTAATCCTACAGGTCCTATGCATATAGGCAACGCCCGAGGCGGCGCTTTAGGTGACTGTCTGGCAAGCTGTCTTGACTGGGCGGGCTATGAGGTTGACAGAGAATTTTACATTAACGACGCAGGTAATCAGATCGAAAAGTTCAAAACTTCACTTGAAGTCAGATATCTTCAGATATTTGATCCTTCTGTTGAGATTCCCGAAGATGCATATTTAGGCCAGGACATAATTGATCATGCAAAGAATTTTGAGGCTATACACGGCGATAAATACGTTAATGCCCCCAGGGAAGAACGCAGACAGGCTCTTTGTGATTTTGCGCTTCCCATTAATATTACAAAGCTTAAGACTGACCTTGAGAAGTACCGCATTAACTATGATAATTGGTTTAACGAAAGCACACTTCATAACAACGGCGCAGTTAAAGAGATAATTGATAAAATGATCGCCAGCGGCTATACTTACGAGAAAGATGGTGCGTTATGGTTTAAAGCCACAGAGCTTGGCGATGAAAAGGACCGTGTTCTTGTAAGAGATAACGGTATTCCCACCTACTTTGTTCCCGATATTGCTTACCATTACAATAAGCTGATGATAAGAAACTATGATACGGCTATTGATATTCTTGGTGCTGACCACCACGGATACATTGCGAGAATGAAGGCAGCGCTGAAGGCTTTAGGTATTGACGAAAACAGACTTGATATAATTATCATGCAGATGGTTCGTCTTGTTAAGAACGGCGAGACATACAAGCTTTCAAAGCGTTCCGGCAAAGCAATTACTCTTGAGACTTTACTTGATGAAGTACCCATTGATGCAGCAAGGCTGTTCTTTAATTTAAGAGAGCCTAACAGTCATCTTGAGTTTGACCTTGACCTTGCTATTTCTGAAAACTCACAGAACCCTGTATATTACATTCAGTATGCTCACGCAAGGATTTGCAGTATTTTAAAAGTGCTTACCGACGTTAACGAAGAAAATGCTGATCTTACTCTGCTTGCAGAGCCTTCTGAAAAGGCGCTTATTTCTAAGCTGGCAAGTATGCCCTCACAGATAATCACCGCAGCGCAGAGCTATGATCCTTCTGTTATTACAAGATATCTTGTGGATCTGGCAACAGCGTTCCATAAGTTCTATACAGACTGCAGGATCAAAGATGCCGAAGAAAAAATTATGAAGAGCAGAATAGCCCTTGTTCGAGCCACAAAACAGGCCATTTACAACGGCTGTGAGCTTCTTAAGATATCTGCCCCGGAATATATGTAAATTAAAAATACCGCTCAATTTTGAGCGGTATTTTATTTAATAAAATATAAAACAAAAAAGGGCATCAAAAGATGCCCTTTTAATATGTGCATTAAGTGATTAAGCTTCAGCTTTGATCTTCTTTCTCTGACGGAACATGTCAAGAGAAGCAGCGATCATAAGGAATGCACCGATAGCGGTTGTCTGCAGATGAGAGGAGATACCTGCCATTACGATAGCGTTATCCAAGAATACCATGGTTAAAACGCCGATAAGAATGCAGATACCGGAACCTCTACCACCGTTAAGAGAAACACCGCCGATAGCGCAAGCTGCCATGCACTTGAATTCCCAACCGTTGCCGGTATAGGGGTTACCATAGTCGTAACGGATAGCGGTAAGAATACCGGCTACAGCAACGATGGTACCGCAAAGTACGTATGCAGTCTTCTTAACCTTGTTTACGTTGATACCGGAAAGAGCAGCAACTTCAGGGTTATCGCCAACAGCCTTGATTCTTCTACCGATAGTAGTCTTTGCTAGCAGGATAGCAACAACAATGTATAGGATCACGCATATGTAGAACCACATATTGAAGCCGCCGATCGTGAAGTAAGCAAAAGCCTCAAGGTCTTTACCAAGATCGGTAAAGGGATAAGCGTTAACAACAAGGAATCTCAGAGCACCGATAACATAGGACATACCTAAGGTTACGATGAAGTGAGGCAGGTTGAAGTTGAAGATAAGGGAGCCGTTAACAAAGCCTACTAAAGTACCGGTAAGTATACCAATGATTACAGCAGCCCAGGAAGGCAGACCACAGATCTTAATAGCCCAAGCAAACATAACGCATGCAAGACCGGAGGTTTTACCAACAGAAACGTCGGAAGAACCGGTCATAATAACCAGAGCGTTACCTAAGCAGCAGATAGCTACGAAGGGAGCCAGGTTAGCAATAGCTATAAGGTTGGTAGCAGAAAGGAAGCTTTCGTTAATAAGTGCAACTGCAATAAGAAGAATAATAAGGGGAACAAGAGCAAATACTTCATCGGAAGCAAGAACTCTCTTGAAAGCGCCCATAAAATTAGACTGTTTTTTAATTTCAGTGTTTTGCATTTTCATTCTCCTCCTTATACTAAGTCTATACGAGAAGCCATAAAGCGTCTCTTGAATACGTCAAGCAGAAGAACGAACATAACAAGCAGACCAACTGTGAACAGCTGAACGTTTGCGTCCCACGCAAGTGCGGAAGTAGCATTTTCTATAAGCTGAATAAGAAGTACGCCTAAGAAAAGGCCAAGCAGAGAGCCGGAGGAACCAACGAAACCGATACCGCCGATATAGCAGGAAGCAACAGTCTTAAAGTCAACGCCGGCAAGACCACCGGGATTGATAACGCCGTGCTTAAAGTTGGAAAGCTGAGTACCAGTATAAGAAAGAAGAGCAACGAAGATAAGGGTTATCCACTTGGTTCTTACAACGTTAACACCAGCCATAGAAGCAGCTTCGGAGTTGATACCGCAAGCCTGGATCATTCTACCATACTTAGAATAACGAATAATAAGTTCGGCAATAATAACAAGAGCTACAAAGATGAATACCATGATGGTAAGATCGGGAGCACCTTCGATAGGAATACCGATTTTGCCGAAACGAAGGATTGCCTTAGGCAGATAACCGATAGGTACGCCTAATGCAAAATACAGAGCAAGACCAGCACAGAGGTTGGAAGTTGCAAGGGTTGCAACCCACTTCATAATGCCGACTTTAAGCATAAGGAAACCGTTGAGCCAACCAATTGCGCAAGCAAAGAGGATGGATACAACAAGAGCAATACCCCAAGGAACATTGTACCAAACAGCCATCATACCGAAGATAACGCCTGCGAAAGCGCCGTTGTTACCAACAGACAAGTCCATTTCACCGGACATAATGATAAGAGCCTGGCCTATAGCAACGATACCGATGAAGGAAGCGTTGTTAAGGAGGGTTACAAGGTTTCTGACGGTTAAGAAGTTCTTATTTACGCTGCCAACTATAATAATAATAGCTAAAGCAACCATAAGAGAACCGATTTCAGGAGATAACAATGTTCTGATAAGACCTATTTTGAAGCGTTTCTGCTTCATTAATTTCATATCTTGATTTTCCATTTAATTTACCTCCTTATTCAGCTGCTGCTACTTTTTTGGTGGTAGTAGTAGCAAGCTTCATTACGCTGACTTCATTAGCTTCTTCCTTGGAAAGCTCACCAACGATTCTGCCTTCTGCCATAACTACGAATCTATCGCACATGTTCAGAAGTTCGGGGAGTTCGGAAGAAATCATAACTACAGCAATACCCTGAGCAGCAAACTCATTAATAAGCTGATAAATTTCGTTCTTGGAACCAACGTCGATACCCTTGGTAGGTTCGTCAAGGATAAGGATCTTAGGTTCGGTATTGAAGGAACGAGCAATAACAACCTTCTGCTGGTTACCACCGGACAAAGTACCAACGAGTACGCGCATCTTAGGAGCCTTAACTCTCATTGTCTTGAAATAGTATTCAGCACGTTCTGCTTCCTTCTTTTCATTGATAAAGGGAGTTTTACCTATGCGGAGCGCATTAAGGTTGGTAATGGTGATATTTCTGAGAATATTCCAGGAGAAAAGAAGACCATATTTCTTTCTGTCTTCAGTAACCATGGAGATACCCTTTTTATTAGCGTCGGTAGGATTCTTGATCTTGGTTTCTTTACCGTTAATAAAGATCTTA
Organism: Eubacteriales bacterium; assembly: GCA_045541395.1. Taxonomy (GTDB): domain Bacteria; phylum Bacillota; class Clostridia; order Oscillospirales; family UMGS1783; genus JAZRWQ01. The sequence continues at coordinate 33,346 of JAZQIZ010000001.1, read as the reverse complement.
CCGGACTTAATCTTATACATACCGTAAATAGCAGAAAGAGTTTCGGTTCTGCCGGCACCTACGAGGCCTGCGAAACCTAAAACTTCGCCTGCTCTTACGCTGAAGGAAATATCTTCAACGAGGTTTCTGCCTAAGAGGTAGGGATGGTCAACGGTAAGGTTCTGAACAGAAAGAACTTCTTCACCGAATACAATACCTTCACGCTTAGGATAGAGGTTGGTAACTTCACGACCGATCATAGCAGCAATGATCTTGTCCTGATCATAATCTTCTCTGGAGAATTCAGTGATTCTCTTACCGTCACGAAGAACGGTAACTCTGTCGGTAAGTTCCATAATTTCTGCCATCTTATGAGTTACGAAGATAATAGCAGTACCGTTGTCTCTAAGACGACGAACAACGCGGAAAAGATTCTGAACGTCACGTTCGGAAAGAGAAGTGGTAGGCTCGTCAAGGATAAGAACCTTAGGATTGCAGGAAAGAGCCTTACAGATCATCAGCATCTGCTGCTGACCGATAGACATTCTTCTGGTATCCATGTTAATATCAATGTCAAGCTGAAGATCATCGATAAGCTCTTTTGCTCTCTTTCTGAGGGCTGCCTGGCTTACCCAAATGCTCTTCTTGCCAAGAGTGAGGTCACCCATGTAAATGTTTTCAGCAACAGACTGAAACTTGAAAACGCTTACTTCCTGGGCAACGAAACCGATACCTAACTTAGCGGCATCCTGGGGGGATTTGGGCTGAACAACTTCGCCGTTAACCTTAATTTCACCCTCATAGCTGCCTGCGGGATAGATACCATTGATAATCTTCAATATCGTGGATTTACCGGCACCGTTTTCGCCGATAAGGCCCATGATCTCGCCCTTTTTAACGTTGAGGCTAACGTTATCGTTAGCTATAACGCCGGGGAACACCTTAGTGATATTGTTGACTTCCAGTGCATACTCTCCCATAATGCTTAATCACATCCTTTTAAGTATTTTTAATATATATTCTAATTCCTTAATATGGACATAGTTTGCAAATTAATAATAGAATTAAATGTAATAGACCCTAAATAATAAAAAACCGTTTTTTATAAACGAACAGGGCCTCATTTGAGGCTAAGCGCCTACAACATAAGACCCTGTTGTTTCTACTTACTCAATAATTCGAATTACTTCGAATATTTAATTGTGACAATCAACCAAACAAGTAGTTAAATACTACGATTATGCGAAGTATTCAGCAACCTGATCGATGATAGCCTGATAAGAATTGATGTCGTTAACGCCTTCGCCGCCAACATAAGCGAGAGGAGCGGGGAGTTCGGTGAACCAAGTATCAGCGGAACCGTTGAATACTTCGCCATTGAACAGATCATAGAGAGCCTGAGCGCAATCCTGAGCTTCGGGGAACAGGGGCTGGCAAACTACTGCAGAGATCTTGCCGTCCTTAACGAGGTTAACGTTAAGTTCAGTATAGTCCATACCTACAACTACGAGGTCGGTCTTCTTGGTGTTTTCCATAGCAGCTGCCCAAGACTGGGGAGAACCACCGGTAGTACCAAAACCAGCTACGATATCAGCTTCGTTAGCCTGGATAACGGAAGTAACCTTGTTGGTAGCTTCAGTAATTTCGGGACCTTCCATAACGGTGTCAGCGAGCTTGAAGTTAGGAGCGATTTCAGCCATCTTGGAACGGAAGCCGTCGTTAGCTGCGTTTTCAGTTACGTTAGGACCATTCTGGGTGATACCGATAGTACCTTCAGTGATGCCCTTTTCAGTAAGCTTATCAACTACGAACTGAGCTGCTTCAGCACCATAAGTAGCTGCGAGGCAGGAGATGTTCTTGTCGATGAAGTCCTTGGTGTCTTCATAGTTATGAACGAAGTGAGGAACGGTAGTATAAACGCCCATTTCCTTCATGCCCTTCATCATATCGTAGCAAGAGTCGTCGCCAGTCCAAACGAGAACGCCTTCAGCGCCGTTGGTAACTGCGGATTCCCACTTAGCGATAAGTTCCTGGATGGAACCTTCATCAAGACCGGAAATAACGCCTTCCATACCGAGTTCTTCAGCCTTCAGAACGAAGCCCATCTGAACGATTCTGTGTACGGGATGGTTGATAGAGCCCATGCAAACAGCGATCTGCTTGCCAGCAGCTGCATCATCTTCACCAGCGGGTTCATCTTCGCCAGCGGGTTCATCAGTAGCGGGTTCATCCTTGGGTTCTTCCTTAGCGCCGCAACCAGCAACAACTGCGAGAACCATAAGGAGAGCAAGTAAAATAGCTAATGCCTTTTTCATTGTAATTTCCTCCTGTTAATATCAGTTCTATTTAGTAACCGAGATTTCGAGAAAGCAGTTTTAAAATTCGAGGTAAGTAGGAAGCCCGAAAATTAAAACACATACATATTCTCTTGTGAAAGAACGGTTACCCTGTGAATTACGTGTTAATTATAATCCTTACGGCGCAAAATGTCAACATACAAAATCAATTTTTATGATTTTTATACAAAAATACATAGAAAATAATCGCCTTTATTGATATAATTTGTTCAATTTAACCTAAATAATAAAATTATTTATTTAATTTTTGCTATTTTCTGCTTATTCTTGCGAAAATATAACCAAAACGTCTGTTTGGTATACCGTAAGCCTTGATTATTTAGTAAACACTGACCACAAGCATTAAAGTGCAATTCTGCCATTTTATAGGCAAAGTTGCAGTAAAATTTGCATTATCGCTATATTGATGAATAAATATACAGTATTTATGAATAAAAAAAGTGTCGCTCATATTATCTTCCTATATAAATATAAGCGACACTAATTACCAAAATGTATAAAACTAATAATTAATATGCAATACCGTGAGCCAGCATAGCATCTGCAACCTTTATAAAGCCTGCGATGTTAGCGCCTGCAACAAGATCGCCTTCCTGACCATAAGTCTTTGCTGCATTGTAAGAAGCTTCATAGATGTTCTTCATGATCTGATGGAGCTTAGCATCAACTTCTTCGGCAGTCCAGGAATATCTCATAGAGTTCTGTGACATTTCGAGGCCGGAGGTAGCAACGCCGCCTGCGTTAACAGCCTTGGAAGGAGCAACAACAACGCCGTTTTCCTTTAAGTAAGCAATAGCTTCGTTGGTGGTAGGCATATTGGAAACTTCAACGTAATACTTAACGCCGTTAGCAACGATCTTTTCAGCTTCAGCCATACCAACTTCGTTCTGAGTAGCGCAAGGCATAATAACGTCAGCCTTAACGCCCCAGGGCTTCTGACCGGGGAAGAAGGGAACGCCGAACTTATCAGCATAATCCTGAACCTTATCGCGGCAGGAAGCACGCATTTCGAGCATAAAGTTGATCTTTTCTTCGGTGCAAACACCGTCTTCATCATAAATATAGCCGTCGGGACCGGAGATGGTTACAACCTTGCCGCCGAGCTCGGTAAGCTTCTTAACAGTACCCCAAGCAACGTTACCGAAGCCGGAGATAGCAAAAGTCTTACCCTTGATCTCTTCGCCGAGAGTCTTTAACATTTCTACGGTGTAATAAACAGCGCCATAGCCTGTAGCTTCAGGACGGATAAGAGAGCCGCCGTAAGAAAGGCCCTTACCGGTAAGAATACCTTCGAAGGAATTCTGAAGACGCTTATACTGGCCGAAGAGATAGCCGATCTCACGGGCACCTACGCCGATATCACCGGCAGGAACGTCGGTATTAGCGCCGATGTGCTTATGTAACTCAGTCATAAAGCTCTGGCAGAAGCGCGTAACTTCGTTATCGGACTTGCCTTTGGGATCAAAGTCGGAACCGCCCTTAGCACCGCCCATAGGAAGGGTTGTAAGAGAGTTCTTGAAAGTCTGTTCAAAGCCTAAGAACTTCATAATAGAGAGGTTAACGGAGGGATGGAAACGAAGACCGCCCTTATAAGGACCGATAGCAGAGTTAAACTGAACTCTGAAGCCTCTGTTTACCTGAACAACGCCGTTATCATCAACCCAAGGAACACGGAAAACGATAGTACGTTCGGGCTCAACCATACGTTCAACGATGCCGGCCTTAACGATATCAGGGCGTTTTTCAATAACAGGTTCGATAGATTCGAACACTTCCTTTACAGTCTGATGAAACTCAGCCTGATCAGGATCTCTCTTAACAACGTCTGCATAAACCTTTTTCAAATACTCATTTGTAATAGCCATAAGTAAGCCTCCTTACTAAATTAATAACTTACACTATATAATAACAATTTTTTTTGAAAAAAGCAAGTTTTTAGATAAAAAATTTCATTAATATAGCAAAAAAAATAGGAGGATAAACGCAATTAAAAGCGAATACCCTCCCAAAGGATGTGACTATTTAGTTTTCAAGGCTCTTAACGAATTAAGAACAGCAACCATACAAACGCCAACATCGGCAATAATTGAAAGCCAGAGCCACATAAGGCCAAAGAGGCCGAGGACCATAACGGCTGTTTTGACAGCAAGAGCCAGTATAACATTCTGCAAGGCTATCCGCCTTGTTTTGCGGCAAACAGAAATACCGTCGGCTATTCGGTTTAAATTATCGTCCATAATTATCACGTCGGCGGCTTCAATTGCGCTGTCACTGCCGATACCACCCATTGCAATACCTACGTCTGCGACGTTAAGAACAGGTGCATCGTTAATACCGTCACCTACAAATACAGTTATTTTTCCCTTGGAGTGCTCATAAGCACTGACCTTATCCTGAGGAAGCAGGCCCGCTTTATAATTAATTATACCAAGTTCTTTTGCTACCGAAGCGGCAGCCAATTCATTATCACCTGTAAGCATTGAAATATTCTGAATATTCAAGACCTTAAGCCTATTTATTGTTTCCTTGGCCTCATCTTTGACCTTAACGTTTACAGTAACAGCGCCTATATATTTTCCTTCAAGCGCAACATAAAGCACACTACCCTCAAAAATGCAAGTTTTCAAGCCAATTCCTTCATCTTCCAGTAGTTTTGAATTACCTACAATAACGGTACCATATTGAGTTTTTGCAATTACTCCCCTGCCCGCTATTTCCTTAATATCAATTATATCATTCTCTTTATTTCCGTTGTATTTACAAACAGCAAGAGCAACAGGATGATTTGAGCCCGATTCAGCGGAGCAGATTATATTTAGAAGTTCTTCTTCTGATACACCTTCGGGATAAAGGCCGGTTACGGAAAATTCTCCTTCGGTAAGGGTGCCTGTTTTATCAAAAACAAAGGAATCAGCCTTAGCAAGCATATCTATAAAGTTTGCGCCCTTTACAAGAATGCCTTTCTTGGATGCACCACCTATACCTGCAAAATAAGTAAGAGGAACGCTTATTACAAGGGCGCACGGGCAAGAAACCGTTAGAAATACGAGAGCACTGTAAATATACTCACTAAAGGGTCTACCAAAAATCAAAGGAAGAACAAACGCAACAAATACCGCAACGAAAAACACAACAGGTGTATAAATCTTGGCAAATTTTCTTATAAAGCTTTCAGCATTAGATTTGCGAGATTCAGATTCCTCCACAAGACGCAATATTTTTGCAACAGTAGAACCAAAGTATTCACTTGAAGCTTCAACCCTGATAAGACCGTTCAGGTTGGTGGATCCGCCTAAAACCGTATCACCAGCCTCTTTAAATACGGGAAGGCTTTCACCTGTTAAGGCTTTTGTATCTACCTCGCATGATCCGGAAATTATTTTGCCGTCAAGAGCAATAAGCTCGCCTGCTTTTACAATAAAAATATCGCCTGTTCTGACAGAATGAACGTCTACTACCTTCAAGATACCGTCACATTCGAGGTTAACGGTCTCGCTTCTTATGGAACTGAGAGCACTTATGGCGTTACGGCTTTTTTCAACCGCCCTGTCTTGCAGTAACTCTCCAATCTGGTAAAGAAGCATAACTGCAACGGCCTCTATGTATTCCCCGAGAGCAAAAGCACCTAAGGATGCTACTGTCATAAGCAGGTTCTCGCCAAGCACGTGATATTTAAATATATCTTTTACCGAGCCGGCTAATATATCGCAACCTATAATAATATATGCGGCAGCAAAGGAAACGACTGAAACCCAACCGTTTAAAAACAGACCTAAAACAGAAAGGAGAACACTGAGTCCTATGCGCAAACACATTGTTTTATAGTCATGATGCTCGTGATGACAGCCGCAAGTGCAGGTATGTTCGTGATGCTCGTGATGACAGCCGCAATGGTCGTGATGTTCATGATGCTCGTGCTCGCAGCCGCAGTGGTCGTGATGTTCATGATGCTCGTGCTCACAGCCGCAATGGTCGTGATGTTCATGATGCTGGTGCTCACAGCCGCAATGGTCATGATCATGACCACAGCAGCAGCTTTGGACTTCTTTATGTTCAGACATATTTACCTCACTTCATTTTAGAAAAAGCAGAAACAGCGGTTTTTAAATTCTCGATAGTTTTAGCCTCGTCAGAATTCTTAATGCCGTCTACAACACAGTGTTCAATATGGTGTTCAAGAATAAGACGGGCAACATTTGTAATAGCAGAGTTTACAGCGGAAAGCTGAACTATAATATCCTCACACTCCCTGCCCTCACCAGCCATTTGCTTTATGCCCTTAATTTGACCCTCTATACGGGATAAGCGGGTTTCTATGTTTTTAGAGTATTCGTTACACATAATTACCTCCATATACTATACCCCCGTAGGGTATATTTTTATTATAGCACAAAATTTGATATTGTCAATATTCAAAATAGGTGATATACTTAAAACAATAATTTACGGAAGGGACGGCAAATATGAAAAAAAGAATTTTATGTTTCGGCGACTCTAATACATGGGGTTTTATTGGCGGCAAGGGCGAAAGATATTCTGAGGATATCAGGTGGACAGGGCGCTTACAGGCAGCCTTCCCCGAATATACAGTAATTGAAGAAGGATTAAACGGCAGGACTTCCGCGTTTGACGACGTTTTAACTCCCGGCGCAAACGGTCTTAAATATCTGGAGCCCTGTTTAAAGAGCCAGTCACCTCTTGACCTTGTTATTATAAGCATTGGCACAAACGATCTTAAGGTCAACGTTTGCGGCCGCGCAGGGGGGTCTGCACAGGGTGTTGGTATGCTGATAGCCAAAACAAGAGAGATACTAGGGAATAACGTTCCCATTCTTGTTATCTCACCTATAGTTATTGGTTACGAGAGAAAGGATATGGGCCCGCTTTGGGTACTTGACGAAAGCTGCTATGAGGAAAGCAGAATGTTCCCGTTCTTCTTTAATTCCATTGCAATGCAGTACGGATGTTACTTTATTGATGCACAGCAGGTAGCTGCTCCCGGTAAGGCAGATGCCGTGCATATGGATGAAGAGAACCACGCAAAGCTTGCCCAAGCAGTTATAGAAAAGGTTAAGGAGATTTTCGCATAATGGCAGACAGCAGAATTAAGTATTTGGATATTACCACACAGCAGGAAACTTTACCTCCTGCCCTGAAACTTTTTGATCTTACAGGTAAGGTTGCTATTGTTACAGGCGCAAGCTCCGGTCTTGGCCATGAAATGGCAAAAGGGCTTGCTATGGCAGGCGCTTCTGTAATGCTGGTAGCAAGAAAAGAAGGCCCTTTACAGGAAACCAAGGAAGAATTGAAGGATTTTGACGTTGAATACTTCTGCGCCGACGTTAGCGTTAGCGAGCAGGTTCAGGCGATGGTTAACGCAACTGTTGAGCGTTTTGGCCGTATTGACGTGCTTGTAAACAACGCAGGTACCACTTACCGTTGCGCACTGGAAGATTTCCCTGACGAAGAATTTGACAGAATTATAGATATAAATATGAAATCCTGCTTCCTTTGTACAAAATATGCAGGCAGAGTAATGCTTAAGCAAGGCAACGGCAGTATTATTAACATTGGCTCTGGCGCGGGCGCAGTTGCAATTCCCAATTCTGCAGCATACTGCGCAAGTAAGGGAGGCATGGTTCAGCTCACAAAAGCTACGGCTATTGACTGGTGCAAGAAAGGCGTTCGTTCTAACATTATTATGCCCGGTACCTTCTATACTCCCCTTTTACAGGCCTGTATCGACAAGGAGCCCGATTATGCAGATAAGTGGCTTGAAAGACATCCTATAGGCAGATTTGGCTTCCCTGAGGAGATAGTAGGTATTACTGTTTATCTGGCAAGTGACAACTCAAAGTTTATGACCGGTAACGTTATATTCCTTGACGGTGGCGGAAACGCAACATAAAAAAAACGGGTGCGATCATGCACCCGTTTTTATTATAGGTTTAAAAACAAAAAAGGCAATAATTGCGCCCAATACGTTTAAAATAAGATCATCTATATCGCAGGCACCACAACCGATAAAATACTGCATAACTTCAGCAACAGCAACGACTGCAAATACTGTTAAAATAAAGATCCACGGTTTTCTTTGAAGTTTATAAAGCTGAGGCATAAAGAACGCAAAAGGCATAAACACCACAAGATTTCCGATTATGTTTACCAAAAACGAATAAGTATCTGCATAAAAGAAAGAACTAATTGTTTTAAAAGGTATAAGGTTTACTGAAGGAGAAACGGTTGTTCTGCCAAAATAACTATCTAAAAACAACATTGAAACAAGAAGATGTAGATACAGCACAAAGGAAACTGCCAAAGCAATTTTAGTATGTTGTTTATTCTTACTTGTAATACAGCCAATATATGCAAATATGCCTACCGCAGCAAGGATTCCCGCCCTTAAAAATGGCGAAGCATTCATAGAAACAAGGAAGTAGATCACTACGCCCAAAGCGGCAATCAAATAAAACAAAAGATATTTTTTCATAGCATCACCTATAATAATATATCACATCCCAAAGTTTTTGTCTACCATTTGACAAACGGAATAGTTTACCTTATGATCATTGTATGATAATTACAGCAGTTTGATTTCTGTTATTTGCATGCAATTCCAAAAATACTACCACAAACAGGGAGCGATTACGTAAGCGCCATTTCCTCAGGCAACGCAATCGCGCAAGCAAATATTCTTAATTCCGGACTGAGTAACTATGTTTCCGCCATAACCTGCTCAAAGGCAGGGCATTTCCTAACCAAAGTTATTCACGGTGAATTTCTTACTTCCGAACAAAAATGTGAGGCTGCAAATATATTACTTGCGCAAGATGATTCTTTTTGCTGGGTTGCGGCAGCAGATTTACTTGCCAAGCCTAATACCGACGAGGAAACCGAATTAGTTTCCCGCGCAATGGCAAAAATCCAAGGAACTAAGCTATATAAAATAGGAAATACTGTTTATAAAGACAAGAAAAACTACTCATATGAATCTAAATAATAAAAAAAGGGAATGGAAAAATCCATTCCCTTTTTATTTTAGTATTATTAGCCGAAGTATCTCTTTAAAAGACCTGCTAAAGCCTTGCCGTGACGAGCTTCGTCACGAGCCATTTCATGAACGGTATCATGGATAGCATCGAGGTTTGCAGCCTTTGCGCGCTTAGCAAGATCAGTTTTGCCGGCGGTAGCGCCGTTTTCAGCTTCAACACGCATTTCAAGGTTCTTCTTGGTGGAGTCAGTTACAACTTCGCCTAAGAGTTCAGCGAACTTTGCAGCATGTTCAGCTTCTTCCCAAGCTGCCTTTTCCCAATAAAGGCCTATTTCGGGATAGCCTTCTCTATGAGCAACTCTTGCCATAGCAAGATACATACCAACTTCGGTGCATTCGCCCATAAAGTTAGCGCGAAGATCTTCCATAATATCTTCGCTAACGCCCTGTGCAACGCCTACAACGTGTTCAGCTGCCCAAGACATTTCTTCCTTCTGTTCAATAAACTTAGAAGCGGGAACCTTGCACTGAGGGCAGAATTCAGGAGCAGAATCGCCTTCATGAACGTAACCGCATACACTGCATACAAATTTAGCCATAGTATAATCCTCCGAATTTTTTTATTGCAAGATAATTATACTATATATTTTTTAAATTTTCTATAGGTAATTGTGAATTTTATTTAAAAGTGATATAATAAATTCGGGAGATGATAATATGCAAAATGAGATTTTTGTTATTCACTTAATTAAAGATATTAATTACGCTCAATCACACACGTTTGCCTGTTTAAAAGATATTGAGGGGATAAACGTTGTTGTTTGCGATAACAGCACAAATAATTACCTGAATAATTTTGTTGAGCAATTTAAGAATTTTAAATTTTTGCCTATGGGTTACGATACAGGTAAACGAATTGCCATAACAAAAGCTATTGAATACATTGATACCAAATCTGAAAATGATCCGATCATTTTTATAATTGAGGACGGAAATACTGTTGACATTAACTTTTTTGAAAAGCTTGATGATATTACAGATAAAAAACAGATATTGCTTCCGGACGTAAGAATTAACGGACAATCTACGGGCAAAAACGGCTATAACGGTCTTGTTTGCAGACGCTCCTTATTCAACACCGTTTCCCTGCCCCAAACTGTTTACAACGGGGATATTGACGGCAGTTTCTGGGCGCAGGTTAATGAACAGCAAATTAAAACAAAAAGTTGCCCTGAGCTTATTGTAAACAAAACAGTTAAAGAGCTTACCCCCGAGCAAATAGAATGGAACAGGAGATTTTCCTGGTAAAGAAAATTCCCGACATCAGTCGGGAATTATTTTTACGGTTTTGTAGCCCATAGCTTCAATTACAGGGATATCGGAAGATTTATCAAAGTGCATACAGGTTATTTTGCTTCTGTACTCCTTGGGGATAAGCTTTTCTATTTCGGCAAAGGAAAGATGGAAAAGGTTTTCTTTTTCACGAAGGTCCTGATAGAAATAATCTATTTCATTATTTACAAGCATGTCTATAAGTTCTTGATGGATAGACTTACTGTCGCCCGAATAGTAAATCTTCTTGCCTTCCAGCTCCATTAAGTAGCCGTAAGCCTCCATTTTTTCATGAAGATTCTTATAGGCCTTTAACGGAAAATCGGTAACCTGTTCGGGAGTAAGAAAATTTGTTACACGACTTGCGGTACCGAAAAATTCACAAAGAGTCTTCATTACAGGAACATTAGGATAGATAATGTTTATATTAGGGATCTTTTTGCCGGAACAATGGAATATAAAACTACCCAAAGAACCAACGTGATCGGAATGTGTATGAGTAATCAGAATATTGACAGTATGAACGTCATCTAAAACATCACTAAAATAGAGCTTCTGCATTGTGGTTTCGCCACAGTCTATAAGAAGGAACATCCCGTCCTTTTTATAATAGGCGCTGTTATTGCCCAAGTCAAAGGCAAAGGCACCGCCGGTACCAAGGAAATTAAGCATAATATCACTCCTTTTTTGAGATTATACCACACAAAAAGGAATGGCACAAGGGCCATTCCTTTTAAATTTTTGCTTATTAATACATACCGCCCATATCAGCAGGTGCTGCAGGAGCAACAGGTTCTTTGATATCGGCAACTAAGGTTTCGGTAGTAAGAACCATAGCGGCAACAGATGCAGCGTTCTGAAGAGCGCTTCGGGTTACCTTAGCAGGGTCTATAATACCGGCCTTGAACATATCGCAGAACTGTTCCTTATAAGCATCAAAACCGTAGTTTTTCTTTTTGGAGGTAATAATTTTATCTACTATTACAGAACCTTCAAGACCAGCGTTTGCAGCTATCTGATAAAGAGGAGCACGAAGAGCTTTAAGAACAATATTTGCGCCGGTTTTTTCATCGCCGTTAAGGCTATCAACGGTTGCACTTACTGCAGGGATAGCCTGTAAGAGAGCAACACCGCCACCAGCAACAATGCCCTCTTCTACTGCAGCCTTGGTTGCAGCAAGAGCATCTTCTATTCTTAATTTCTTTTCCTTCATTTCAATTTCGGTAGCAGCGCCAACCTTAATTACGGCAACACCGCCGGAAAGCTTAGCAAGACGTTCCTGAAGCTTTTCCTTATCGAACTCACTGGTGGTTACTTCAATAGCAGCTTTAATCTGAGCGATTCTGCCCTGAATTGCTTCGGGAGCACCTGCACCGTCTACAATAATGGTGTTTTCCTTGGAAACCTTGATCTGACGGGCAGTACCGCAGGTTTCTAATGTAGCAGATTTAAGATCATAGCCTAATTCCTCTGTAATAACAGTGCCGCCGGTAAGGATAGCAATATCCTGAAGCATTTCTTTACGTCTGTCACCAAAGCCGGGAGCCTTTACACCAACGCAAACAAAACGGCCCTGAAGCTTATTAAGAATAAGGGTAGCAAGAGCTTCGCCTTCAATATCTTCAGCAATTATAAGGAGCTTTCTGCCGGACTGAACGACCTGCTCAAGAAGAGGCAGTATCTCCTGAATATTAGAAATCTTCTTATCTGTAATAAGAATAGCAGGATTATCAATAACAGCTTCCATTTTTTCGGAGTCGGTAGCCATATAAGGGGTAATATATCCTCTGTCAAACTGCATACCTTCAACAACCTCGCTGTAGGTTTCGGCCGTCTTGGAATCTTCAACAGTAATAACACCGTTTGAGCTTACCTTCTCCATTGCTTCAGCGATAAGATTACCTATTTTTTCATCGCCGGCAGAAATTGCGGCAACCTGACCGATATCCTTACTGCTCTTAACAGCAACGGAATTTTCCTTAATTTCAGCTACAGCGGAATCAACTGCCTTCTGAATGCCCTTCTTTACTACCATTGGGTTAGCTCCGCTGGAAACGTTTCTTAAGCCATCCTTAATCATTATCTGAGCAAGTAAGGTTGCAGTAGTAGTACCGTCACCTGCTACGTCGTTGGTTTTGGTGGCAACTTCCTTTACAAGCTGAGCGCCCATATTCTCAAAAGCATCCTCAAGCTCTATTTCCTTAGCGATAGTAACACCGTCATTGGTAATAAGAGGAGCACCGTATTTTTTATCAAGTACAACGTTTCTGCCTTTAGGGCCCATAGTAATTTTAACTGCATTGGCAAGCTTATCTACACCAGCCTGCAGGGATTTTCTGGCGTCTTCGCCGAAAACGATCTGTTTAGCCATAATTATCTCTCCTTATTCAACAATAGCAAGAATGTCGCCCTGCTTAACGATAATGTATTCTACATTTTCTATTTTAACTTCGGTGCCTGCGTATTTGCTGACAATAACCTTTTGACCAACCTTTACGGTCATTTCAACCTGCTTACCGTCTACAAGACCGCCGGGGCCTACTTCAATAACTTCAGCTACCTGAGGCTTTTCTTTTGATGCAGGAGCAAGAATTATACCGCTCTGGGTTGTTTCTTCTGCTTCTACCATTTTAATAACAACTCTGTCTGCCAATGGTTTCAATTTCATTTTTATTTCCTCCATAGGTATATATTAATTATTTATTTTATATTTTAGCACTCATATGGTCAAAGTGCTAATTTACACTATATGTTATAGCAAATTGGTCAAAAAAAGTCAATAGCAAAGGCGTAAAATTTAAAATTTTTTAACCTTTGCTATTCCTGAGTGCTAATTTTCAAACTAAAGATTCCTGAGCTGTTTCCTGATTTTGAGGGAACACACATTTAATTGCGGCAGGAATAATGGAGATCTCACACTTTTTAGATTTAAATATCTCACCGTCAGCACAAATAACAATATCGGAGTCAGACTCGATAGTCATTTTCCCGCCGGTATATGTACTCATAAGACCTGAATTTATAAGATCAAAATGGTCACCTTTTTTATAGGGGTTTATGAACCCTGTTATTTGCAGCCTTGAAAGCTTTTTTACTACAACAAAATTTAATATTCCATCACATATATCGGCACCGGGCGCAACATTAAACCCGCCTCCGTAAACCCTACCGTTTGCAGCAACACAAAGGAGGCTTTTATCGTTAAATACCATTTTGTCTTCAACGAAAACCTTTACCCTCATATTTATACGACTGAGCAAGGTGAAAAATACCGAAATATAATAAGCCAGATGGCCGCCGAACAGTTTTTTAAACTTAGTTACATTGTAAGCAACTTTAGCATCAAATCCAACGTTTGTAATATTGGCACAATAGCGGTCATTAACCTTGATAATATCTATATCTTTTGCCTGACCTTCAATAATCCCTTCCACGGTCCAATCGGTAACGTTGCTTACTTTTACAAAATCATTACCGGTCCCGCAAGGGAAAACCGCAATTTCAACGTTGCTATGACCGTAAGCGCCTGAAAGCACTTCGTTTAAAGTACCGTCACCGCCAAAGGCATAAAGCCTGACAGCTTCTTCTGTTTGTGCAAAACGCCTTGCAATATCGATCGCGTGGCCTTTATATTCGGTTAGAAAGATTTCATAGGGGATATTCTTATTTTCAAAAGCAACATGTATTTTCGCGATAAATTCCGAAGAGCGGTCACTTTTACCTGCCTTGGGATTTATAATAAATATATGTTTCATTTTTTATCTCCGTTAAAACCTGCCCTTGCGGGCAGGTTAATTTTTATAGCGCAACAGTTTCGCCAATAAGTGGCTTTTGTCTTTTTGAACTGTCTTTCAAAAGTTGGGCGTGATCACTGCCTTTTGTTACACAGTCCTCATTAATTATAACCTTATAAACATCTTCACTGGAGGGCAATTCATACATAAGCTTTTGCATTATATTTTCCATAATGCCTCTTAAGCCTCTTGCGCCGGTATTGCGTTCAGCCGCCTTTTTAGCAACAGCGTTTAAAGCTTCTTTTGTAAATTCAACCTCAATACCGTCCATTAAAAACAAATGCTCATACTGCTTGGTTATAGAGTTTTTGGGCTCGCAAAGGATTCTTACAAAGGCTTCTTCGTTAAGCTGATCCAATGCAACAATAACGGGCATACGGCCTACCAGTTCAGGAATAAGACCGAATTTAACAAGATCGTGGGGCTCGGCCTCTCTTAAATAGCCTTCGGCCAATTTTTCTTTTCTTGTACGAACATCTGCACCGAAGCCGATAGAAACCTTTTCGGAGCGCTTTTCAATTATTTTTTCCAAGCCATCAAAAGCGCCACCACAGATAAACAGAATATTGCTTGTGTCAATATGAAGCATTTCCTGCTGAGGATGCTTTCTTCCTCCCTGTGGGGGAACCGAGGCAACGGTACCTTCAAGAATTTTAAGAAGAGCTTGTTGAACGCCTTCGCCGCTTACGTCACGGGTAATAGAAGGATTTTCTGACTTTCTTGCTATTTTATCAATTTCATCAATATAAATAATGCCATTTTGAGCAAGCTCTATATCAAAGTCTGCCGCCTGAATAAGACGGAGAAGAATATTTTCCACGTCCTCACCTACGTAGCCTGCTTCGGTAAGGGTGGTAGCATCGGCAATAGCAAAGGGGACGTTCAGGGTTTTTGCAAGTGTCTCAGCAAGCAAGGTTTTACCGCATCCTGTAGGACCAAGCATAAGCACATTGCTCTTCTTTATTTCAACTTCTTCGTTGCCATCATAGGCTATTCTTTTATAATGGTTATATACAGCAACGGACAAAGCTATTTTAGCTTCATCCTGCCCTATAACGAACTCGTCAAGAATCTTTTTAAGCTGCATAGGCTTATAAAGGGTAATATCCTTCTTTGCTCCGTGCACCCTGACGGGTTCCATTTCTATGATATCATTACACATCATAATACACTCATCGCAGATAAAGGCATCTACGCCTGCAATCATACGCAGAACTTCGTGCTGACGTTTACCGCAAAATGAGCATACGGGTTCGTTAAAATTTTCTTTGCCCATTAAAATTTTCCTTTTTACATTTTTTCCATAACCTTATCTACAAGGCCGTATTCTGCGGCTTCCTGAGCAGACATAAAGTTATCTCTCTCGGTATCCTGCTTAATCTTTTCAAGCGGCTGACCGGTTCTTTCTGCAAGAATACCATTAAGCTTATCCTTCATTTTACCGATTCTTTCGGCATGGATAAGAATATCGGTTGCCTGCCCTTGTGTACCGCCTAATGGCTGATGAATCATAATTTCGCTGTTAGGCAGAGCATAACGCTTACCCTTAGCACCTGCAGCAAGTAAAAATGCGCCCATACTTGCAGCCATACCTATACAAATAGTAGAAACGTCACATTTAACATACTGCATTGTATCAAAAATAGCCATACCTGCAGTTACAGAGCCACCGGGACTGTTTATATAAAAATGTATATCTTTTTCAGAATCCTGTGCATCCAGATAGAGCATCTGCGCAACTACCAAGGAAGCGGTCGTATCGTTGACCTCTTCGGAAAGGAAGATGATCCTGTCATTAAGAAGGCGGGAATAAATATCGTAAGAACGCTCGCCTCTGTTTGTCTGTTCTACTACCATTGGTACTAAACTCATAATATACACCTCTTTCTTTTGGTAGAGAGAGTTGAAATACTCAACTCTCTCCTAAAAATCACAGTCAAATTAAATTATAACCTTTATTTAAACTAAATATTCTTATTTAGTTTCTTCAGTTTCGTTTTCAGCAGTTTTCTTGGTTGTTTTCTTTTCTTCTTCCTTAACGTTAGCCTTGGAAACTACGAACTGAACTGCCTTGGAAATAGCAAGATCCTGAGAAAGGGATTCTGCAGGAATAAATGCCTTAACCTGATCAAGCTCGATCTGATACATATCAGCATATCTCTTGTATTCATCTTCAAGTTCTTCTTCAGAAACAACAACCTTTTCAAGCTTTGCAACTTCTTCAAGGGCAAGACGCGCCTTAACGCTCTTTTCTGCGCCTTCCTTTAAGGTTTCGCGGTACTGTTCTCTGGTAGAACCAACGTACTTAAGATAGGTATCGAAATCAAGACCCTGCTGTCTGAGAGTACCTTCCATTTCATTTACCTGGTTATCGATCTGCTGATTGATCATAGCTTCGGGAATATCCGCTTCAGTCATTTCAACAAGCTTATCAATAACGCTGTTTTCCAGTGCATGCTGAACCTGTTCCTTAGCCTGTTCGGTAAGACTCTTTTTAATATCTGCCTTTAATTCCTTAAGGGTATCAAATTCACTTACGTCCTTAGCAAAATCATCATTAAGCTCAGGAACTTCCTTAACCTTAAGTTCATGGATTTTAACCTTAAACATAGCGGGCTTGCCTGCTAAAGAAGCCTCATGGTATTCTTCGGGGAAAGTAACGTTTACTTCAACTTCTTCGCCTGCGTTCTTGCCGATAAGCTGTTCCTCAAAGCCGGGAATAAAGGAGCCGGAACCAAGCTCTAAATCATAGCCTTCACCCTTACCGCCGGGGAATGCAACGCCGTCTGCAAAGCCTTCGAAGTCTATAACGGCAGTATCGCCCTTCTTGGCAGCTCTGTCTTCAACGGTTACGAATCTGGACTGATTCTGTCTCTTTCTTTCAAGTTCCTGATTAACCATAGCAGCAGTAACCTTAGCAGCCTTCTTGGTTACTTCAATACCCTTGTATTCACCTAAAGTAACTTCGGGACGAACGGGAACCTTTGCTTTGAAAGTATAGCCGTCATCATTAACGTCTACAAGTTCAACTTCACCCTGAGCAACTGCTTCAATGCCAGCTTCCTTAACTGCTGCATCATAAGCCTCGGGGTATGTAGCATTGATAGCATCTTCATAGAATACGCCCTTGCCGAATCTCTGTTCAATTATTTTACGGGGAGCTTTACCCTTTCTGAAGCCGGGAACGGTAATATCGGCAACGTTCTTTGCAAAAGCTTCATCTACCGCTTTTGTGAACACTTCCTTTTCTACCGTAATGTCAAGCTCTACGATGCTGTGTTCCTTTTTTTCTACACTGTTGAGTTTCATTTTTATGTTCCTCCGATATAATTATGATCTATTATTTACAACTACTTATTATAACATTATTTTTCCTGTATTTCAACCATTTTTTACTCTTCAAGAAAGTCCTTAAGGCGCTTACTGCGAGAAGGGTGACGAAGCTTTCTTAAAGCCTTGGCTTCGATCTGACGTATTCTTTCTCTGGTAACGTTAAAATCCCTGCCAACCTCTTCAAGGGTCCTCATACGGCCGTCATCAAGACCGAAACGCATTTTTAATACTCTGGCTTCCCTGTCGGTAAGGGTTTTAAGAACCTCTTCAAGCTCTTCTTTGAGCATAACCTGAGATGCTGCATCTGCAGGGGCGGTAATTTCTTCATCAGGAATAAAGTCACCCAAATGGCTATCATCCTCTTCGCCGATAGGAGTTTCAAGAGGAATGGGCTCCTGCGCTATTTTGAGAACTTCTTTTACCTTTTCAACGGAAATACCCATTTCTCGTGCTGTTTCTTCCGGAAGGGGCTGCCTACCGAGTTCCTGCAAAAGCTGACGCTCAACGCGCATTACCTTATTGATGGTCTCAACCATATGAACGGGGATTCGAATAGTTCTTGCCTGATCGGCAATTGCTCTGGTAATAGCCTGACGGATCCACCAGGTTGCATAGGTAGAGAATTTGTAGCCCTTTGAAAAGTCGAACTTATCAACCGCCTTAATAAGGCCCATATTACCTTCCTGGATAAGATCCAAAAACTGCATTCCCCTACCAACGTACCTTTTAGCAATACTTACAACGAGACGCAGGTTTGCTTCGGAAAGCTTCATTTTAGCATCCTCGTCACCGTCGGCCATCTTTCTTGCAAGTTCCTGTTCCTCTTCGTTGGAAAGCAGAGGCACGCGGCCGATCTCCTTAAGATACAGCTTAACAGGGTCATCCATTGTGATACCGTCCTGAGTGAGAACCTGTTCAAGGTTTTCAGACTTAAGGATGGTAATGGTCTCTTCCTCCATAAGCTCATTATTAATATTTTCAAGCTGACCGGCAAGTTCATCATCAGCAAGCTCGTCAATAAGCTTGTCAACAACTTCGATGCTCATAGCCTCCAGATTCTCAACCACCTTTTCAAGCTGATCGGGGGTCAGTTCCATGTCCTCAAAAGCATCGGCAATTTCCTTTCTGGAAACCATACCGTTTCTTTGGCCCTTTTCTATCAATCCTTTAATGATAGCTTTTTTGTCCTGTAATGACATTTTACCTATTCCTTTCTCTTATTTTACTTCCTTTTTTCTTTTATGTACTTTTGTATCTCCTCAGGAGACAGGCTTTGCATATCCGGCTTTGAGGAGTTTAAAATGACCTTAGCATAATCAGAGGCCTGTTTTAACTCGTTGGCACCGGGTACAGTATTTACACTGTACTGCATAAGCTTTGATATTTTATCCGGCGAAAGACGCTCGGATAGAATGCCGAGATTTATGTTTTTTTGTTCTTTTATATACTCCTCCATTACGGAGAAAATATCTTTGTTAAAATCGGTAATAAAATCACCCGAAGTTATTTGGGGGGCAAGCTTATAGTAATAATCGGGATGCTTAAGCAAAACTGCAAGTAGCCCTTCTTCTGCCATTGCTGCCTTTAAATTAGCCTCTTTATCGGGATTGAGCTTATCTCTTATTACCTTCGTATGGGCATTTTTCAGCTCGTTTTTTTGCCTGTAGGTTCTTCGTTGCTTAATAACCTGCTCTATTGCCGCTCTAAGCGACGTATCGGGAATTTCCGTTTCTCTGACAACCCTGCCGATATATACTTCCTGCTCAACTGAATTTGTTATTTTGGAAAGTATTCTTACAGCCTCTTTTAAGTATTCAGCTTTGTCTTCCGGGAGATTTATATCATATTTGGATCTTGCTTTATTCAGTTCAAATGTAATATGACTTCCGCTTCCGTCAAGAAGACTTGCAAATTTCTCAGGGCCGAAAGTTTTGATGTATTCGTCAGGGTCCTTGCCTGAATCAAGTGAAAGTACCCTTACGGATATGCCGGTCTCATTAAGGAGTTTTACGGCCTTTTCCGTGGCCGTCTGCCCTGCGTCATCAGAATCGTAGGCAATAACGACCTCCTTTGCATAACGGGAGATCAGCCTGGCGTGTTCGGGGGTAATGGCAGTTCCGTTTGTTGCGACAGCCTGAGTGAACCCTGCCTGATGAAGACTTATTACGTCCATATACCCTTCACAGAGAATAAGTCTGCCGTCATTTTTGTTTTTTGCAAAGTTAAGGGCAAAAAGCACCGAGCTTTTCTTAAAAGCGGGGGTATCCGGCGAGTTTAAATATTTAGGCTTGCTGTCATCAAGTACCCTGCCGCCAAAGGCAATAATGTTCCCTCTTGTATCAATAATCGGAAACATAACGCGGTTTCTGAATTTATCATAAAGACCGCCTGTTTTACCTGTGCTTGCAAGCCCCGCATCCAAAATATCGGTTTTGGAATAACCTTTGGATAAAAGGAATTGTATCCCATCATCCCATGCATCCAGCGCAAAGCCCAGGCCGAACCTTTTAACTGTTGAAGCCTTAAGACCGCGGTTACGAAAGTATTCTCTTGCCTTTGAGCCGTGCTCCCCCATAAGGTTATCGTAAAAATGCCTAGCAAGGTCTGTGTTCATTTTAATTGTAAGTTCTCTTGTTTTTCTATACTTTTCGCCGTTATTATCCTGAGGTATCTCCATTCCCGCTTTATCGGCAAGAATTCTTATGGCGTCAAACCTGTCTACATTCTCTTTCAACTGAAGAAAGGTTATGGCGCTGCCGCCTTTACTGCAACCGAAGCAGAAAAAGGACTGGGTATCGGGATAAACGGTAAAGGAAGCGGTTTTTTCGGAATGAAAGGGGCACAGTCCTACGAATCTTCCGCTGTTTGGCCTTAATGCAACGTATTCGCCGATAATATCTTCTATATAGGTTTTACTAAGCAGGCGCTCTATAAAAGAATCATCCATTGATTATTCCCCTTTCTTTAATGTTTTATCAGTACTCCCAGTTAGAGGGGAGTTTGAGCTGAGTGTATATATGCATTGCGTAATTGTCGGTCATTCCTGCAACAAAATCCACCACAGCCCGTTCTACTGACTCTCTTTGGGAGATCAGCTTATATTCATCCGGCATAAGCTCGGGATTTTCCATATAGTAATTATAAAGCTCTTTCACAAGGTTTTCGGCTTTACCTTCCTGGGTTTTAGCCGCTGATTCTATGTAAACGTTTGAGAACATAAACCTTTTCAGTTCTTCGCAGGCTTGTTTTATTTCCTCTTGCATAATAATATCATTTTTCCCGACACTGGCGCTTACAACTGCATTGACCATCGTATTGATACGAATGGAACTGTTGGGTCCTAAAGTTGCCCTTATTTCAAAGGGGATATCCTCATTACAGATTATTCCGCCGCGGATAGCATCATCCACATCATGATTAATATAAGCAAGCTTATCTGCAAAGCGAAGTATTCTTCCCTCCAAAGTTTTTGCTTCCGTCCCACCGGAATGGCAGGCTATAGCATCCAGCGTTTGTTTGGTCAGATTCAGACCGCTACCCGACTTTTCTATTATTTCTGCAACTCTAAGGCTTTGCTGAGAATGAACAAAACCAAAAGAGCTTACGGCATCCAACGCCCGTTCACCTGCATGACCAAAGGGAGTATGGCCAAGATCATGCCCTAAAGCGGCGGCTTCAACCAGATCCTCATTGAGCCCCAGTGCTCTTGCTATAGTACGACCGATCTGCGCCACCTCAAGAGTATGAGTAAGCCTTGTACGGTAATGATCCCCCTCGGGAGAAAGGAACACCTGTGTTTTCCTTTTCAACCTGCGGAAGGATTTGCAGTGAGTTATTCTGTCCCTGTCCCGCTGAAACTCAGTTCTTAACGGGCATTTTTCATCCTCTCTGTTACGGACGGCATTTTCAGAAAAAGCCGCATAAGGAGAAAGGTAGCTTCTTTCTCTTTGTTCTAATGTTTCTCGGACGGTCATAAAAAGCCTCCAGATATCTTTCTAAATATATAATACGAAAAAAAAACTAAAAAACCTTTATTTTATTTCAAATTTAATATACTTTTCATCAATTTGCGTACATTTGGCCTTATCTGCACTTACTTCTCTGATAATATCAAGTAAATGAGGGCAATTCTCTTCTATAGCCGCGAAAGTTAATGTTACAAATTCGCCGTATTCGGTTTCACCTAAAAAGCAATCCTCTCGTTCAAGGGAGGAAACAAGCTTAGGATGAAGCTGATAAGAGCAGGTAACACTGAAAACCTTACAAAAACGCATTTGAGCCTTGCCTGCGGCGTCAACAGCAATTTTAGCACCTTTAGCATAAGCCCTTGTGAGGCCTCCTGCTCCGAGAAGGATCCCGCCGAAGTATCTTGTTACAGTAACGCACACATCGGTTATTCCCTCTTTTTGCAAAACGTTGAGAACCGGCTGGCCGCCCGTACCGGAAGGTTCTCCGGCATCGGAGTACCGCACGGTGTTATTTGCCCTAAGAATATAAGCATAAACAACGTGACGAGCCTGAGGGTTTTTTGCTTTTATGCTGCTTATAAATTCCAAAGCCTGCCGCTCATTTTCAACAGGGCAAATACTGCCTATGAATTTTGAACGCTTCTCTTCGAACATTTCTTCTGCCTCTTTTGAAACAGTTATATAATCCATAAAAACCCTCCTTTATGCATATTATATTATTATAACACATATTAATATTAATTTAAAGTAAAAACTTCACGAAAAAAATATTGAAAAATAAGTAAAAAAGGAATAAAATAATAAGAAAAAAGAAAGCGAAGTTTATTATGTTAGGTGCAATCGTTAATACTGCCACAGTACTCATTGGCGGACTTTTGGGGCTATTATTAAAAAAAGGCATTTCGGAAAGATTCAGTAACATTATTATGAAGGGCATAGCTCTTTGCGTTATGTACATAGGCATAAGCGGCAGTCTTACAGGAAGCAACGTAATAATAAGCATTATTTGCGTTGTGTTAGGAGCCATTATCGGTGAAGCCTTAAGGCTTGAGGACAGGGTAACTGCATTAGGTGATAAGCTTCAGGCTAAATTTCAAAAAAAGGATAACGGCACTTCTCTTTCCAAAGGCTTTGTTACGGCAAGTCTGGTTTTTTGTGTTGGGGCAATGACAATAGTAGGTGCACTGCAAAGCGGTATAGACGGCAATCATTCTACCCAGTTCACCAAGGCAATACTTGACGGAATAGGCGCTATTATATTTGCTTCATCATTAGGAGCAGGGGTACTTCTATCCGCAGCCACAGTATTTATTATTCAGGGCGGTATTACTCTTATGGCTCAATGGATAGCGCCATTGCTTACAGACGTTATTATTGCTCAGATGACAAACATTGGCTCGATCCTTATAATTGCCCTTTCACTTAATATGTTGGGCCTTACCAAACTAAAGGTAATGAATTACGTTCCGGCAATTATTCTTCCCATAGCGATCAACCCTTTGGCAGATCTTATTCAGTCTTTATTTTAACAGTTTTACTTTACAAAAACAAAAATTTATGGCATACTAAAACCATACCATTTTAAAAGGAGTTTTTTTATGAACGATTTATTCTCTATGAACGATATTACCGCTCAGTTTAATCCGCAGGAGGCTCAGGACGGCAAGGCATTAGGTATTTTATCTTATCTTATTAATCTGCTTATACTTATTCCTTATTTTGTTGAAAAGAAAAACAACTGGGTTAGATTTCACGTTATTCAGGCGCTTAATCTTTATATAGTAAGTGCCGCAGCAGCTGTTGCAATTTCAATTTTAACATTTATATTCGGTCTTATCCCCTACGTAGGCATTGTATTTACCATTCTTTTTGGCCTTGTAGGTTTCGCAATTTCCGTTGGCACCCTTATCCTCACAGTTTTAGGCATTGTACATACTGCAAAAGGTCAAGCTGTAGAATTCCCTGTTATTAAAAACATAAAGATAATTAAGAAATAATTTCCCTTTGGAGGATGCTTAATGAAAAAGCTTATTACGGTTGTGCTGGTTATTATAACGGTATTATCATGCACAGCCTGTGCAATATTCCCAAACTATATTGTAAAAGATAAGGTTGAGGATATTAAAAGCCTTAAAATCGAAAGAATTTCAGACGGTTTGTTTGCTTCCTATGAAAGCGGAAATAATAATATTATTAAGGTTATAAACGAGCTTAAGCAGGTATTGTTTATTAAAAGCGGCAATTGCTCAAAGCATATTTCCGAGCACGTATATTCTATTACATTGGAAACAGACAAAAAAACCACCGAGCTCTTTATTAATGCTGATGGCTCCGCTTGTGTTGATTCAACCTACTATTCTGTGGATTTTTCTTCTCAGAACGTATTAAATCTGAGTATTTTTGAAAGAATGATAAATCAAGCCAATACTACAGTGGAAGAGGTCATTCAAGCGCCTGAAGAAGAATCACCGGAAGTTGCAACGGTTACAGTTAAGGAAATTGAACCTTTTGAATTTTCCGAAGAGATAATCACAATAAACGAAAGCACTGATATTGCTACCGTTAACGGTGTTCGTTACTTTACTGCTAATGCCGACGTACTTGATGAAAACTGCAATATTCTTGCAGGAGAAAACGCTGAAGGGAGCACCACCATATTCTATAAAGGTGAAAGCGCCCAGACCATATCCTACGTTATGGGCAGTTACGAACAAAGCACAGGTAAAAATATTTACTTTAACGTAACTAATGACAAGGGATCAAATAAGGTTTACTTTATAAACCTTGAAACCGGAAAGTGTTACAGCCTTGCGGCTAAGAGAAACAGTAATATTGCCCTTTTTGATGCCCCTTCTACCGCTATTATGGGTTACGGCTGGATGGTAACTGACGATATGATACTCGCTATACGGCTTGACGATAATACCGTTAACGAAGAGCTTTCTCTCAGCATTAAGGACGATGCAAAAGCAGCAACCATCAACAACAACTTCTTCAGAAAGCTAATTGAAGGCTATGACAGCAAAAAAACTACTCTGACATCCACTGAAAACGATAATATTACCATTACGGTAACACAAACCTCTTCTGAAGGACTGCCGGACATTGTTACAGAGTTTACCTACAACTGCATCGACAAAACCCTGACACAGAACTAACAAAAACTCCGCGAACTAATTCGCGGAGTTTTCTTTATTTAAAATTTTATCGAACATTGTAAAGAAGAGCAAAGTACAGGTCAACGCTGAGATAATATCGGAAATCGGTTCAGCATAATATATACCCATAACGTTATTAAATACCTCAGGAAGAATTATGGCTAAAGGCACCAATAAGAATACTTTTCTCAGCAATGCAATAAACAGAGATACCTTTGCCTGCCCCAAAGCCATAAATGTGTTTTGGCAGGTAATTTGCAGGCCAAACACAAGCATACCGCTGAGGAACACAGGCAACACCCTTGATACAAGTTCTATAAGAGCAGTATCTTCTGTGAAAATTCTTGCAAATACCTGAGGACAGATAATTGCAAAGCCTGTAACAATAACGTTATAAATCATTACGATCATAACGGTAAGCTTAAAGGTTTTCTTAACCCTTTCCTTATTCCCTGCCCCGTAATTATAGCTTATAATAGGCTGAATACCTTGAGCAAAGCCTCCTGCCGGAACCGTAATAAACTGCATAACGCTTTGGAGTACCGTAAGTGAACCCACGTAAAGATCCCCGCCATAAACCGAAAGGCCGCGGTTCATAACAAAAGAAATAAGACTTTCGGTTGCCTGCATTATAAACGGGGAAATACCAAGAGCGGCTATTTTGCCTATGATTTTTATATCCGGAGCCATAGCTGACGGCTTTATTCTTAAAAAAGTTTTCTTACTAAAGAGCACCCAAAGCACCCATAGCATACTGCAAAACTGCGAGATAATTGTAGCAAGAGCAGCGCCTTTCACGCCGAGATTTGCACTATAAATAAGAACGGGATCCAAAATAATATTTATAACTGCACCTATAATAACCGAAAGCATTGCAGTTTTTGAACGGCCCTGAGCGGAAATAAAGGCATTCAACCCAACTGTTAAAAGAACAAAGGGGGTACCGAAGAGATAAATTGTAAGATAGTCGTTAGCATAAGGAAAAGTATCAACACTTGCACCAATAGAATAAAGCAACGGCTTTTTTATCAGCATTATAATAACGATCAGTATTACCGAAAAAAACAGCAGTAGAGAGGTTCCGTTTGCCAGAAACTTCTCTGCTCTTTTTTTATCCCCTTCCCCCAATGCTATTGCCGCCAAAGGAGCGCCGCCTCCTGCCACGAAGGAGCTGAAGGCAGTTATAATTATAATAATAGGCATTGATAGGCCAACACCTGTTAACGCTTCGGTACCAACTGATTCAATATGGCCTATATAAATACGGTCAACAATATTATAAAGCAGATTTACTATCTGAGCTACAACCGAAGGAATTCCCATTGCGAGAATAAGCCTGCCTATTTTTTCTGTTCCCAATCTTTGTTCGCTGAGCTTTTGCATAATTACACCTTTATTTTTTTTCTTATATTGTACACCCTTTTTTTATCACATTCAAGTAATTAGTTGCATAATAAATAGCTATTTAACATACATATTACCAAAGGAAATTTAGAGGAGCTGATAAGAATGAACATATACGAGGATATATCATTAAGGACCGGCGGTGATATTTATATAGGGGTAGTAGGCCCTGTAAGAACGGGAAAATCAACCTTTATAAAGAGGTTTATGGAGCAATTGGTTTTACCTAATATGACAGATGAATTTTCCAAGCAAAGAGCATTAGACGAACTTCCTCAAAGTGCTGCCGGTAAAACTATTATGACTGCCGAGCCGAAGTTTATCCCCGAAGAAGGTGCCTGTGTTACATTAAATGACAACACGAAATTCACAGTAAAACTTATTGACTGTGTTGGCTATATTGTACCAAGTGCGCTAGGCTATATTGAAAACGATATGCCGAGAATGGTAATGACACCTTGGTTTGAAAAGCCTGTTCCCTTTAATATGGCTGCAGAAATAGGCACAAAAAAGGTTATTTCCGATCATTCAACCATCGGCATAGTAATAACTGCCGACGGTACCTTCGGAGAACTGGAAAGAGCGGAATATATTGATGCAGAAAAACGGATAATTAACGAACTGAAGGAAATTAACAAGCCTTTTATTGTGCTTATGAATACTGCCGAGCCTGAATCACACAGCGCCGCAGAAAGAGCTGCAATACTTGCTGAAGAATACAAGGTGCCTGTAAAACCAATTAACTGTGTTGAGCTGAGCGAAAGCGATATTAAAGAAATACTTTCACTGATCATATATGAGTTTCCCATTAAATGCATTGGCTTTGATATACCCCAATGGATAGAGGCTCTGCCCGATGAAGAAGAACTAAAAATGAATATTTACAGCGGAATAAGAGAAAAATGCTCCGGACTTAGTAAGATAAAAGACTTCGGAGCTTGCTGCGAGGCTCTCCCTGAAGGCAACATCATCACAAAAGCTACCGTTCAGGAGACCTGCCTCGGCAAGGGAACCGTTCTTATAAAGCTTGATATACCGCAAAAGTTCTTCTATGAAATATTAACCAAACATTCAGGGTTAAACATACAAAGTGACGCAGATATTTTAAATAATTTAATGTGCTTATCTGCCAAGGAGGCCGAGTTTGACCGCTTTTCCAATGCCGTAAAACAGGCACAGACAACAGGTTACGGAATAGTTGATCCCTGCAAAAACGAATACAGCTGGGAGCAGCCCGAAATAATAAAGCAAGGCGGCAGATTCGGAGTCAGATTAAAGGCAAAAGCGCCTTCAATACATATAATCCGCGCAGATATTGAAACAGAGGTAGCGCCGATTGTAGGCACAGAAGATCAGTCTAAGGACCTCATTGAACATCTTATGGAAAAAGCAAAAACAGACCCTTCTTTGATATGGGAATCGGATATTTTCGGTAAATCCTTATACGATCTTGTAAATGACGGACTGCAAACAAAGCTTACAAAAATGCCCGATCAGGCAAGAGAAAAAATGCAAGAGACCCTGCAACGGGTCATAAACGAAGGAACCGACGGGCTTGTATGTATTATATTATAAAAAAACGGTCACTCAATAAGAGTGACCGTTCCGCGTTAGTATTTAAAAATCAAATCTGAATTCTTTAAGCATATACGATGAAACTGATATAATATCCAAAGGAATGCTTTCTTTATCGTTATCCTGTATCTTTATAAAATAAGGCTCGTTCTCATCATATAAATAACTTGTTGAAACCCAACTGTCTACACCGGAAATAGCATGGTACGAATTCTGTCCTTCGGGCAATTCGCCGTATGGACGATGCGCCCGAATATTAACCAAAACCATATCTTCTAACTCTTCTGCAAATTTGAACTTCATCTTCATAAGCAGTCCCTTACCTTCAATAACGTTATCTGCAGAGGAAAAGTCTTCAGATATTTCAACTTTGTCAATTATAAGATCTCCAAGTCCAAACCTATAAACAATGTCTTTTTTAATGGTTTTACCGTCATCAGGGATAGGTAATGCTGCAGGTTTTTCTGCAAAAGCATTATTATCACTGATTCCTACACCGGGAATTATGAAATCATCGCCCTCATCAATAAGATCAGCATCAAAATAAAAGGTATTATTGTTCCAATCGTAAGGAGCCACTATTGTACCGTCGCCCTTCTTAAAGCATACCCACAGCTCATCGTTACTATCTTTATCGTAATAGGAGGCTATATGTACCCCACCGCCGGTAGTTTCCACAGGAAATGCGCTGTCATCTATAGCAGTATCTACTGCAATAAGCTTTTTGCCGTCTATTTCAGTTTTATATTTTACAGCGGTTATTGTAATTCCATTATGCATTACACTCATAACTTCATGACCGGCATCATTTCCAAGTTCAGTAGCTTCCTTTAACGTGAAATCTACAGATATCTTGCCAAAAATCTTATGATCCATATTTAAAGTATACACAGTATTTGTATTAATATCATTCGCATCTATAATAAAAGTCCAACCGTCAAAACCGATATGATAATCATCTGTTTCCAGCACCCTGCAGCTACCACCGTATGCATGCTTTACTTCAGTATTTCTCCCTACCTCAGAATATTCGTTACCATTTGCCGTAATAGAGAAATTATAGCCTTCAAACGTTGCAGTGTCTTTGGCACCATTCGAGTCATGAATAAAGGTGTTGCCGCTTATATGTAAATCATCTGCGTATAATTTCTTAAGTTCTGCTATTACCTTATCTTCAAGCTCCAACTGAAGCTCCAGCATAAGGCCGCTATAATATTTTCCGTTCTGATCAATATAGTACTGTTCTATATTCTCATACTCTTGGGGGGATTTTTCAATAACCGCCATATTTGTAGATGTAATATTAACAATAGAAAGCTTTCCGTTTTCATTAAAGCCTGTAGCAGGCTCGGCAAGAATCAAAGGGGTATACTCATCTTTTTTATGAACTATAACCTCATCGGGGGTAGTTTCTACCCAGATATCACTACCGTCGTCAATTATAGAGCTGTTCACACCCGGGGTAAAGAAAACTTTTTTTACATAGCCGGAAACAGTATCAAAACCTATAGCCCACATAGCGCATAAAACAAGAACGCATACGGCGGCAACTGCGGCCACAGAATGAAGGGCATAACGAGCACGCACTTTATGTTCAGGGCCTTTAATTCTGTTCATAGTTTTATTTATAATACGTTTTTGAATCTTCTTTTCAGTATCGAAGTCATTTGGCATATCCTTAAGCATTTCGTTCATCTCCTCAATACTCATATTTTCAAATATATTAATATTCATATTTCCCCTCCTAAAAGCTCACGAAGTATTACATAGCTGCGAGAGATCCTTTTTTCCACTGCAGAAGTTGTCATTCCTTTAATATTTGCTATTTCTCTTGCTGTTTGCCCAAAATACAGTTTTCGAAGCAGAATCTCACTATTTGGCTCACCCAATGACTTTATAGCAGTTACTATTGCAGTTCGTTCTGTACTCTTTTCAAACTGATCTTCTTTTTCCGGAATATCTTCTCGTAACGAAATACTGTTTTCCGGGGCTTTTTTACGGTATATATCTATTGCTCTGCGTGTAACTGTTACAGCAAGCCAGGCTTTTAAGCTACCCTTTGAAATATCCAAGCTTTCACGCTGTTCATAGAGCTGAAAGAAAACGTCGCTCACTATTTCTTCTATGTCTTCAAGTGTACATATGCCTATTAGTTTTGTTTTTGCAATAGCATATACAAATCCCGTATATTCTCTCATTATACGTTCAATACCCTTATGAGGATTCTTCTGCAATAGTTCTATTAAAACATTATCCTGCATATAATAGCTCCTTTCTCTCAAATAAAAGGCCTTTCATTTATTTAATTCGTAATGCAGGGCCATAACCTGACAAAAAGCGCACACTTTTTTAGTGTGCGCTAAATTTAAAGAATAATATTGGCTTTTTTAAGCTGTTGCCTTAAATACTCCTCTACTAAACGAGGATCCAATACCGGATCAGTCCAATTATCAGGCAGCAGTTTATAATATTGCATTTTCTCTATACTGTTATAAAGCTTTCTTTTTGCGTGAGTAATATCAGCATAATATAACATCCCATAAATTAATTCGCCGCCTTCATCAAAAGAAAAAGGTAAAACAGGTTCATAAACATATTCAACTGCACCGCATTCCTTCTCCATTAGCCTAACAACAGCATCATTCAAAGCTTCATTTTTCATCACAGGACCCGATGGAACACTAATAGTATCAATTCCCTTGTATTTTGCAAAAGCCCATTTCCCATTGTATTTTGAAAGTATAAAAACACGATCAAACTGAATACCTTCGTTTGATTCATAAAAATTTATTTGCATTATTATTCCTCAGCATATTTAATAGATAACGTAAATTCTATAAACATAATAGTAAATAAAACCACTAGATTATATAATATAAAAATTAGCAATAAAAGTCAACAAATAATTAATACTTGCAACGAATATATTTCTTACCTAAAGATTCTTTAAATTTATTGGTTATCAGTAAGCTGTCACCTTCTATCGTAGCTTTATCAACAATAAACAGTTGCAACTTGTCCTGAAACATAAAGTAAAAGGAATTAGTTTCATAAACCTTATAAAATAAAGAATATTTCAGCCTGGATGTGCCACTAAAGTTGGGGTTATCTGACGTTGCCAAAATAACGTCATCCATAAATACGAAACTGTTAACCGTTTCCTTCATTTCTTTAAGTGCATTGTATCTTTGTATAGGCAAAATAAAATACATAAAGTAAATACCTATAAGGCCAATTGCAGCGCAAGCGTAAATAATTAAAAGCCTACTGCTATATTCGGGATTCAAAAAGAATATAATCAAAACACAAATTACCATAACTGCAGTATAAGAAATTAATGATGCCAATGGTGCTCTGCGCCTGAATACAGAAAAACGAACCATAGCCTTTATAGTTTCATAATTAAAGATACTATTAGCTTTAATTTCCATTTAAGTACTCCTTTTAAGAACTGTTATAAAAACAATTTTTAAATATATATAATTATAATGCAACAAAAAGTAATCGTCAATACCAGTTACAAAAAAGCTGAATAACGCACAAAAAAGACGTAAAAAACACACCTTTGAGGCACCCTCCGTAAGGAAGGTGCCTCAATTATATTCATTATGTTTTCCAACAATCCTGTATCATTAAATGAACTGCCAACAGCTGTAATTCAGTCCAAATCAGAAAGATCTATCCACATGGCAGGCCGGACACAGTATGTATTGGTGATATTGTTGCATCCATAAAAATCGACTTCGCCGTGACTATAAACAAATGCTATACAATCACTTTCAAGTCCGGGTGAACGCAACCACCACCTACAATTACCGCTGACTCTATTAATGTTAGCACCCTTTGCAAGCGAATACTCAGTAGGTGCACACTTTCTCACAGTATCAGAATAAAAATATTCATCTGCTTCAATCATACTTAATAAAAATACTTTATCCTTTGTTGTGTTACCGGGGTTTATACTGGAGCTGGGATTCCAATCGGCTTCTACCGTTACCGTAGGGATCATTTCATTTTCAGTACCGGGAAATGCAGCACTTACAAAAACATCATTCAGCCATTCCCGCAAAAAGCAGGATTCCCATGTGCCATCCTCGTAATCCGTACTGTATTCCATACATTCAATAGCATATTTGCTTATAATCAATACTTTTTCGCTCTTATAATCAAGAACAAGCCATTCAATATCTTCTTTGCCATTTTCTATGATATTATCTTGTTCATATACTCCAAACTTAATACAGTCCCCCACTTTTATATTTTTCAAAAAAGATTTTCTTATTACTGCTCTTTTCTCCTCAGAGTCCTTGTAGCCGTTAAGCTCCTTAAATGCAGTCGAGGCATCTTCGTATTCTCCTTCGTCCATCATCTTTACTGCATATCCATATCTTTCTTCAGTGAAGCTATCAGTGCACTCCGAAAGCTTAGTTTCACTATCTCTATATTCACCTAATAACGAGAAATAATGTGCTGCATTAATATATTTGCCTTCATTCATTAACATAACCGCGATATCATACTTGCAGTCAATTATCATTTCCTCACTATCCTTAAAACTGCCGAGCTCCTTAAATGCGGCAATAGCCTGTGAGTAATTACCTTCTTCCTTAAACTCTAATGCTCTGTTATATTTAATGGTAGGAATAATAAAGGTAAAAGAAGCAATGGCAATTGCAAGCAACGCAAAAATAACACAAATCAGAATCGATGCAATCTTCCAAATTTTGCTTCTTTTGTTTCCGGACTCAACAGCCTCAACAATATTATTCATATATAATCCCCTTCCCATAAGTACAGGTAAAAACATCACAATGGCTTATACTTTCAATTCAATAAAAACGACAATAAACACAAAACAAGGTTTTATCTGTATATGGTATTTATTATATCATCAATGTTCAAGGATATCAATAGTCATATGTCAAAAATAAGTAAATTGGGGTTAAATAACTAACTTTTTAGTCTAACTAATTCTAAGACACTACCGCTCCGTTAGTGCGCAACCCTACGACCCTGCGGTTAACAGCTACGGGCAATAAATAATAAAGGGATCAGACTGCGTATGTGCGGTGATTGGATATTGTTCAGCGCAGGCGCCAGTTTGCGGTACCCAAAAGTTGCTTACGTACTGTAAGCACGTGCAACTTTTGACCGCTGCACACCTGCATCCCTCCCTGCTTCTGCCACAGGCAGCGGTCGGCCGCAGGCCACCGACTTCGCACGCTCAGTCTGTAGGCAAGCAGGTATTAACTACAAGGATATAGATTGTGTAATATTGGAACTAAACAAAAAAGCACACCTTTTGGTGTGCTTCTTTGTTTGGCGCCTCAAGTAGGACTCGAACCTACGACCCTGCGGTTAACAGCTACGGGCAATAAATAATAAAGGGATCAGACTGCGTATGTGCGGTGATTGGATATTGTTCAGCGCAGGCGCCAGTTTGCGGTACCCAAAA